>JBLWYI010000033.1:0-75322 GCA_048267005.1 Verrucomicrobiales bacterium
TTTTATTCTCCCGCCGTCGCTTTTGTCCTTTGGGAGGCGACGGCGGTATCCCAAAGGACAAAAGCGACATCAAAGGGGTGAGCTTCGCGGCGGAGTTCGTTCGCGATGCTAACGTATCGGGAATCCCCGTAAAAGATATTTTGGGAGTTTTTCGGGAAATAATTTTCGCCCCGGAGGATTCACCTATCAGCATTGGATGAGGACGAGCCGCCGAGCTGGTTTGGGAATCGTCAACGAACGCTCACCCATCTTTTTCAGGGCTGTGTCGGCAGACACGTCGAGGTGGTAGCCAGATGTGTAGCTAAGCGGAATTTCTGGACCTAACCACGTTCCTCGATACCGCGCTGAAGGAGAATCCATGACTGATGGGAACCGCCCGGTGCAATGGAGCGAAGCGACATAGATAGCCGCAGGCTACCGCGCAGCGGCAAGGGAGGAACGGCCGCCGTCAAACCCGCATGCCGGGATGCGAAGCAGGTATCTGCATCAACTTGTTGAATTAGACTTTGTGGGGAGCGGGTTCAATCCCCTTTCCTACCCGATTAGCCCTTGGATTCGCGTCCGGCTTCGAAGGCGTCTCGGTATCGTTGAGCGAGCTCGTCGATCACAGACTGGAGATAATCCGCAATCTCAGTCTTCCCCTTCTCGCTGGCGTAGGAAACCGGATAATCGCCATCTTCGTTCTCCACTTCAACGGGGAAAAAGTCGAATGGGATATACTCCACCTTATCAGTGAAGCCCATTGACTGTCCTTCCTCGTAGGTCTTCGCTGGATCAAACTTGGTGTTCTCCATGATTCCCGTCTCCTGGATGAAGTCTTTCACGCCCTGGAGGTCGCCGGCATCAATGACTTGGAAAATCTTTGTCTGCCAACGATCTGCTTCGGCGATCTCGGGCAGCTTCGATTCCGATTGCGGAAACAGTGCTATGAAGGACTCTCTCCACTCTGACTCCCAGCGCTCACCGTTGTCACGGAGGTAGGCGTATAGCTCAACGGCTTGATCTGCCGTGATTGTATTCGAAAGCGCCTTCAGTTCGTCCTCGCGATATAGTTCGCCGGACTTCGAAAGCCATAGGGTGACGTCTCCAAGCAGTTCGGGGTCGATGAATTCCATAGGTGTTGAGTCGTTGTTGCCGTGAGCTTCTTCATTCTCGTCTGGCGCGCACGCAGCGATCAAGAGCGCGATCAAGAGCGCGATCAGAATGACGATGTATCGCATGTGCATTTCTCTTGGGCTAGACAATATGGCTGCGCCTCAGATCCGGCGAGCCCCGAAGGGTCAGAGGGAGAATCCATGACTGATGGGAACCGCCCGGTGCGGACCCGCACGCCGGGTGGTGTGGGGGGAGCGGGTTCAATCCCCGTTCCTACCCGATTATGTTTCGATTGTTTCGACGTGAGGGAGGGCTCTCTGAATAGCCTCTCCAAACTTACGATCAGGATTTCCGTAATTGGTTGTGATTCGATACCGGTTATCTTCCGTGTGAATATACCACTCATCACTTGGCCCCTCTCCTCCGCCATCGTGAATCTCGATCTGGGTGATCTCCGAAAGCCTGATCTGAAAACTATCTCCACAGGATGAAACTGGAATGGACTGCGAAAACTCCTGATCAGTCAGCAGACAGGAAAACGTGCCATCGTTACGAATGTTGGTGACAGCATAGGCAACCGCAATAGCGAGAACGGATAGGATGACCAAAGTCCAGATCAGCCTCCAGACAATGCCCATGTCGAAGATCAACGAACCAAAGAGCAGCGCCGAACCAACTAGGGCCACTTTGGCAAGCATCCTCCAACCCTCATCTGAAGCTCGCCTCGTATGCTCCATTTTCAACATAACAGTTTTATTCTCCCGCCGTCGCTTTTGTCCTTTGGGAGGCGACGGCGGTATCCCAAAGGACAAAAGCGACATCAAAGGGGTGAACTTCGCGGCGGAGTTCGTTCGCGATGCTAACGTATCGAGAATCCCCGTAAAAGATATTTTGGGAGTTTTTCTGGAAATAATTTTCGCCCCGGAGGATTCACCCATCAGCATTGGATGAGGACGAGCCGCCGAGCTGGTTTGGGAATCGTCAACGAACGCTCACCCATTTTTTTCAGGGCAGTGTCGGCAGACACGTCGAGGTGGTAACCAGATGTGTAGCTAAGCGGAATGTCTGGACCTAACCAGGTTCTTCGATACCGCGCTGAGGGAGAAGCTCCAATCGGTCTCGAACTGGGTGCTCATTTTTTTTGGATTACGTCCGAGCACGAGGCGTGGCTGACAGGGAGCACTCGCTCTATTTAGGACTGTGTTTGGAATTTCGGATGATCATTCGAACTCCGAGCGACTCAGCCATTGCTTTCCATGCACTTGTTAGCGTTTTAGTTTTCGTCCTCTTCAATATCAGATTTTAGGCTTGGTAACTTATGCACCTGATCACCTACGGTCAGTAATGCGTGGTCACCAGAGAAGTCTGCTGCGAGAGCAATACTGTCGACAGCCTCTTTGGCGTTGGCTTTCGTCTCCGCTATCACCTCTTCCAGCCGGTTTTTAAGGGCGTCATTTTCATCCCGAAATGTATTCGCAACCTCGCGCCAAACCCCTGCGACAGCCTCCCACTTTTCCTTTTCTGGATGTGAATCCGCCGACTCCGCACGCTTTTCGGCGTCTCTTGCTCGCTCAGCAGCTTCTGACTCTCGCCTCTCTGAGCGTTTGGCTGCATAATCCTTTACCTGATCTTTCAGCGTACCTAGTAGCAAGTCGATCAGTTCCGAAACATGCTCTTTGATGAAGGGCCAAGCGTGTTTGGTAAACCAAGGCCAGAATACTTTAACCAACCATTTCGATATTTTTGACAGGATACTCATTTTAGGATTTCCGATTTCGCTAACCGTATTGGATGACGAGCTGAGTCCCTAACTCAATTTCTGTTCATCCCTCTTTCTACTCCCGTTGCAGGGGAAATTCTAATGTGAGCGCTGGAAACCGGTCAAGAAAATTGGGCAAAGAGGCGGGCCGAGATGCCGGGGTAAAGCTTTCGGTTCGCGCCGGTCGGCATGCGTAGTCATCAGCTTCAAGTCTCTGTGTGCTCTGCGTCTCTGCGCGACCGCTTTTCGTTGCAAGCGTGCTGCGGCTCGAAGAGAGGTCTCGCCCCGCTATGAGCTAAACTGTTAACATTTCCCGTTTTAGCCCAGGGGAATGGGCTAACTGACGCCAGTTAGCTCATATCCCTGTAGGCAACGGGCAAACTGACGACAGGAAGGCCATTCAGCGTTCGGGAACGGGCAAACTGACGACCGGAAGGCCGCTCAGCATTCGGGAACGGGCAAACTGACGACCGGAAGGCCGTTCAGCATTCGGGAACGGGCAATCTGGCGACCGGAAAGCCGTTCAGCGTTCGGGAACGGGCAAACTGACGACTGGAAGGCCGTTCAGCGTTCGGGAACGGGCAAACTGACGACCGGAAGGCCATTCAGCATTCGGAAACGGGCAAACTGATGACCGGAAGGCCCTTAAAACCCCGGGACCCATTGGGATGGGATGAGCATTTCATCAATCACACAGGCAAATGACCGCTCGACGTAAACTTAGTCGCCTGGCGTAAATCCATTGAAATGGCCTATGACACTTCCTGCGACTCGACGAATCGGTTTCTCACGCTAAAATCAGATCGTGAAAGCTTTTCCCAAATCCATCTTCGGCGACAACTTGACCCGCCCCAGCGGCACAACCGATCTCATGAATGATCTGGGTGAGGCTCTGGCGCTCGGAGCGGGAAAGATCCATATGCTGGGCGGAGGTACTCCCGCTCATATCCCTGAGGTCCAGGAAATTTGGCGGGAGCGAATGGCGGCAATGGTTTCTGACGCCCCGGAAATCTATGACGCCATGCTGGCGAACTATGATCAGCCTGCGGGAAGCCCCCATTTCCGTGAGGTGATGGCAGATTTTCTAAACCGGGAGTTCGGTTGGCCGGTCACGGCAAAAAACATCGGCATCACCAATGGTGGCCAAACCGCTTTCTTCATGTTGCTGAACCGGTTCGCGGGACGAATGACAGACGGCTCTCATCGCAAGGTCCTGCTGCCACTGGTTCCCGAGTACATCGGATACGGTGACCAGGGAGTGGGTCGTGAAGGGCTTTTCACTGCCCGGAAGCCCCGCATTGAAGAGATGGGCGACCGGCTTTTCAAATACCGGGTCGACTTTGAGAACCTGAATGCTGCACCTGAATCAACCGGAGCGATTTGCGTTTCCCGCCCGACCAACCCCAGCAGTAATGTGCTGACTGACAATGAGATCGCAAAGCTCTCCGATGAAGCAAAGCGACTTGGCGTCCCCCTGATTATCGACAACGCCTACGGTCAGCCATTTCCGGGAGTGATTTTTGAAGAGGTGAAGCCGGTCTGGGACGAGCACATCATTCTGACCATGAGCCTGAGCAAACTCGGCCTGCCGGGCACGCGAACAGGTATTGTGGTGGCGCGGGAAGATGTGATCGAAGAACTCAGCTCAATGACAGCAATCATGGGGCTGGCGAACAACAATGTCGGTCAGGCTCTGGTACGGGGCCTGATTGAATCGGGCGAGGTGCTGACGATATCGCACGAGATGATTCGGCCTTTCTACAAACGCCGCTCTGAGATGGCCCAGGCTCTTGCCCACGAATTGCTCCCTGCCGATCTGCCGTGGAAGATGCATCACAGTGAGGGCGCCTTTTTCATCTGGTTTTGGTTCGACGGCATGAAAATCACGTCGAAAGAGCTGTATCAGCGCTTGAAAGACCGGAACGTGGTGGTGATTCCCGGAAGCTATTTTTTCTACGGCCTCGAAGAGTCCGACGACAACTGGAAGCACCGCGACGAATGTATTCGGGTGAGTTTTACCCAGGGTGAGGAAACGTTGCGGGAGGGCTTCCGCATTCTCGGAGAAGAGCTGGCGAAAGCGTGGTGATCGATACCGCTCCACAATATTTAGGTCGATTTGCTCAATCCAGGCGTATCCACTATGCCGGATCGGGCGAACATCTTTTGCAAACCTCCCACCACCCATCCGCGCACTTGCACGATTCTATCACGCGTCTACTATCGTCACCCTTTTTATGAGCATCCCAGTCGAACACACCGACCCGATTAATTCGCAAATTCTCGCTGTCTCCGAAGACCTTGTATCCGGTTTTCAGCGTGAGCCATTTCAACATATTGCTGAAAAAAGCGGTGTTGAGCTCCCCGTCGTGCTTGAAAGGATCCGGGCGATGCTGGAAGCGGGCGTCATTCGCCGCGTTCGCCAGACGATGCTGGCGACAAAGCTCGCCCACGGTGCGTTGTGTGCGTGGAAGGTCGATTCAGACAAACTGGATGCGACTTTTGACTGGATGTTTAAGGAGGATCCTTTCTCCGGGCACGTGGTCACACGTTCTACCGACCGTGAGATCTCCGGCAGTGACTACAAATTGTGGACCACTCTCAAAGTGCCGCAAGGCGAGTCACTCGAGGAGCATGCAGAGGTTCTTAAGCGATTGACTGGTGCCCATGAGTTTATTCTGATGCCGGCCAAAGGGATCTTCGCCCTTGGTGTCGGTCATGTGCGGCGTAAGTCGATGGAACCAGGGGCCAAGTCCGACGAACCTGCTGTGATGAATACCACGGCCACCGTTGAATTGTCCCAACAGGAGTGGGATGTGCTGCTCGCAATGAAAGAGGAACTCACTCCTGAGGAAATCGTCGCCAATGTGTGGGACGCCCGGGCAGAAAAAGCCGGAGTCGATCTGGACACATTCTTCAAAGTTGCAGAAGCCCTTGATGAGAAAAAGGTTACCGGTCGTTTCTCAACCTTCCTTGAACACGTAAAACCCAGTGCAACCGGGCAGAAAGTAACCCGTTTCAATGCGCTTTTTCACTGGAAAGTGCCGGAAGGGCGTCAACAGGAAGCCGGCAGTGAAGTGGGACGGCACGACATCATGACTCACGCCTATTGGCGCGAGGGCGGCCCGACTTTTGGCGGCGTCAACATCATGGGAGTGATCCACGGCACCGACAAAGAGCGTGTCCACGAGCACAAAGCAGCCATCGATACTCACCTGGCTGAGAAGGGTATCCCGGTTGAATACACCAACGTATTCTGGGGCGGGCGCAGTGAGATCAAGCCATCCGAGATCTCACCCAAGGTATATGCCGAGTTCCACGACAAGTGGAAGGATTCCGGGCAGATACTGTAAAGGCTGAGTTCCTCAGCAATCTGAACCCTTTATTTGGTCAGCAAATCAAGGATGAACTCTTCCTTGTTCTTGTATTTCGGGCTCTTCGAAACTCCGGAAATTAACAGGTGGCACTCCATACCGACTTCATCGCATTTCTCCTTCATCTTGACCCCGTAAACGGGGTGGTGGATGCCGTGGCCTGCGTTTTTTGAAGGCAAAGTCATGTCGCTGCCATAGGTCATGAACAATGGCGGATCATCCTTCGACACATGGTTGTATGCTGAGAATTCTTTGTAGAGTTCTTTGTGTTGCTCATAGTTCTCCAAAGCGCCGGCGATTGTCTTCTCACCCACAGCCATATTAATCATCCGGTGCTGAAGCACCATAGGTCCAAGCCACGGCTCGATCTGCCTGGGATCGATGGATGTTTGCCCGCCTGAGACTGCCGCTCCCGCAACCCGCGACGACTCACGTTCAACGGGATCCTTTGAGTCCGGCCTGGCGATATCATCATGGGTCAAGATCCACATCGAGGTGCAGGCTCCGGCGCTACCTCCCGTCAGGACGATTCGATCTTTATCAATATTCCATTCCTCCGCTTTCGACTTGAGAAATTGAATCCCCCGGGTGGCATCATGCACAGGGGCGGGAAGCGGCGCGATTCCTGTCAGGCGATAGTTGATAGCGGCTACGGAAATTCCCTTTTTTAAATACCAATCAACGTTGGGAGTGCCGCTTCCTTTGTCCCCCCCGATCCACCCGCCACCGTGGATGTAGACCAATATCGGGCGCGGCCCCTCACCTTCCGCCTTCCAAAAATCCAATACATTCGAATTGTGATCGCCGTATTTCACATTGCCCGCCGTTGGTTTAGGCATCTTCGGCAGCAGCTTTTTCTTCGCAGGTTTCGGCTTTTCTTTGGTTTCCGGCTTATTATCCTGTGTTACCCCTGACACACTCATTATCAGGAGACTACCAACACAACAAATCAAACAGCGAAGAGAGGCAACCATGCACTTGGTTTATCAGGAATCGCTTTCCAATCCAATCATATTCATCTGAAATCCCGATTTTTCCGGTCGTTTTTCCCCCGCCGCCAGATTTCCTCAAGCGCCTTTACCCGTTCGTCACCTTAAGGTTTGCAAAACTGGCAATTCCATTGAACCACAATCCCACTTTTCCTTCCTTGAAATCCCCCAATTTCCTGACGTCGAGACAGGGGGCGTCGGCCCCATCAACAAACACTTTCACCCTGCCTCCTTTGACCTCGATCTTAGCGCGAAACCATTCATTTGAACCCGGCTCTGGATTCGCCGGGTTTTCGAATTGCTCAGGTTGATCGGCCCTCAATTGATCCCAGGGGAATTTAGGATGCGACATGTATTGGACCGCGTGCCCCCGCCTGACGGGGTCAGCATGCCCGAAATTGAAGGGGCGAAAATAGACTGAATCGTAAGTCGAACCATCGATCCCGTGAAAGACGACTCCCACGAAACTTCCTCCGGGTTGAGCAGCCCCTTTTAGATCCACCTCGATTGTTCCTTCGGAAAACCTGGAACCAATCAGAAAAGCACCACGATCCTTAGCTCCAGCAGCCGGATTGGATTTGACCCCGATTTTCTCTCCGGCGTTCTCGAGGTTAAACTGAGCGGAGTTAAATGGCTCCCATCCCGGAGAATCCGGTTTTACCAGCGCAGTTAGATCGATTCCCCCCGGGGCGGTGGTTTCAGGTTTTGGTGACCCGTCTGGAACCGGGGCGGATGTCGGGTCGCGCACAAGAGTCACACGGTGAAAGACCACATTAATATCGGTCGCTGCGAGCCCGAATGTTCCCCGTTGAGGAAGGGTTAGCACAAGATTCGAATCAAGACGCCCGGTCTTTCCCTTCCAAGAAAACAGAGGTGAATCATTTAATGTGGCTTCGATCTGTGTCGAATCCCCCGCCGTTTCAACCTCTACAGTTACTGTTTGCCGTTTACCGTTTTCTATCCTGCCCGGTCTGACCGCCGTTGGGTTGTTTGCGTGCTTCGCAGGCAGGCCGTCAACCCGGGACAAGCCGTGTGCTTCCCCCTTCCAACCGCTAATCTCTAAAACCGGGGATTTTTGACCGACGGGGAGGATAAGGCCGATCGAGTCATCACCGGCTGACCGGGTAAATTCAACCAACACCTTATATTGATCGGGTAGATTGTCAGCCAATACGACCCGGGCGGCTTTCGAAGGTTGAACAACAAGTCCAGACTCGTCTTTCCTCCAATCGCCGGCGATGGGAGCAGAGCTTTGGTCGAATGTTGAGATCAAGTCAATCCCGGTTTGCCCGCCTGCGGTTTTACCAAATACAGTCAGCGCCACCAGAACCAGCACGAATGGAAGAAAGTGGTTGGAATGATTCATGGATTACAATGATTCATATGCAATCATCACAAATCATTGAGCCATAGCTCCTTCGGGTCCGATGAAATTAGCCATCGATAAGATCACATGAAATTTTCGCGGCAAATATCCAATTCAATGCGTAATCTCCCGCGATGTCCGACCAAGATCCGGTTTTTGTGAAAAAAGCATTCGCTTCGATCGCGAAGCGCTATGTGTTGACCAATCATGTCCTCAGTCTTGGCATCGATATCATCTGGCGAAAACGGGTGGCGGAAATTGTTGCCGCAGACTCCCCCTTAGACATTCTGGATGTAGCGACCGGCAGTGGTGACCTTGCCTTTGAAGTTCAAAAATCCTGCCCGGAAGCGAAAGTGATCGGTTCGGATTTCTGCCCTGAGATGTTGGAAAATGCCAGAAAACGGGGGCTAAAAGAACTGATCGTCGCAGACGGGCTCGACTTGCCTTTTGAAGACAATACTTTTGATGCCCTCACGATTGGGTATGGGTTGCGTAACATGGCCAACTGGGCGGCAGCATTGCGAGAGTTCCGCAGAGTCGTGAAACCGGGCGGGCGCCTTGTGATCCTTGATTTTTCTCTTCCCGCAAACAGTCTGTTCAGGACCTTGTATCGAGTTTACCTGCACGATGTCCTGCCAATCATTGCGGGACTGTTGACCGGGAACCGGGAAGCTTATGCCTACCTCGGGGACTCCATCGAACGATTCCCCAAAGGTCGCGCCATGCAGGATTTGATCTCCGAAAACTTTGGAGCCGCCGAAGATCACGAGCCAACTTTCGAGCCGCAGATGGGAGGCATTTCTGCGATCTATTCGGCGAGGCGCCCTGCGCCAAATGCGTAATTGCGAAGGGTTTGCGGCGTCTAATGATCCGCTATAAGTTGAAGCCCTCCATTTAATGAAATTATCCAAGGCAGTCCTTATGGCATTCGTTGCCATGCTTTTGCCCTGCACTCCCGTGCAGGCACAAGAGATGACGCCAACTGAGGAAAATATGGCCTCGGATATGTGGGCGAGCGCATTTGCCTGGCTGCAAACGGGTAAGAATCTGGCTCAGCTGGAACAGTGGCCGTTGGCGATGTCGAGCTACTCCGAATCGTTGAAACAATTCACGGCAGTCGTGGAGAAATATCCGAAATATGAACCGGAGATTTTAGCTTACCGCATTGAGAAGCTGAAGGAGATGATTAACGAAACGAAAAGCAAACTCGACGCATCCGATCACGAAATCTCCATGTTGTATGGTGATACGATTGAGATGATCGAAAAAGGTGAAAACCTGCGCTTTCAGGTTGAGGACTTTGGCGAAGCCTACAAAACGATGAATGAAGCCAAGGCCCTCATCACTGAAGTCGTTGAAAAACGTCCCGTGGAATTCGCAACGGCAATGAAATCTCAGATCGACCGGATTCAGTCCAACATTGATTGGCTCTCTTTTCAACTGGGCTATGCCTCACGTCCAAAGACAAAGTTCGCCTCGGTTTACACCTCAGGAACGGTCAAGATGATGGGCACAACTGAGTTTATCGGAGAGAAAGATCTGCCGGGTGATCCCGAGGAAGCGGGAATATCTTCAGCCCTTTTCCCGGCTCAGCCCGGCCTCCCGCCCGAAGCGACAGCGCTTCCAGATTGATTGATCAATCACTTCACAAGATCCCTGACGAGGACCGCGGCATTCCGGCCGTTGGTGGCCCATTTCAGCCGTCTCTCTTCCGGCATCACCTCAGGATTATCGCATCGCGAAAACCCGGCCCCTTCAAAAAAGCCAATTGCCTGGGTTGAAAGCGCAAAGACCCTTTTTGCCCCCATCTCCTCGGCTTTACGCACCGCTTCGTTCAGCAACATCTTTCCATACCCCTGGCCGTCATGACTTCGTTTCACGTAAAGGCACGCCATCTCAGCCAGCTTTTCCGACTCCCAATAATGAACGGCGACACATCCGACAACATGCCCGTCGATCTCAAGGAGGACGAAATCTGAGAGGATCGCCTGAAGATCTTCCCGCGTCCGGCGTATCAACTTTTCAGAGTCCACCGCGCGACGCATGATGAACATCAGCTCATCAATATCCTCGGGAACGGAATCCCGAAACTTACGGTAGGACTCATTGGAGATCATCACTCCAACACCCGCATTGCTGAACAGCTCAGCCAACAAAGCATCTTCATGTTCAAGACTGATGATATGGGTGCGCGGAACCCCGTTCTCACATGCCGTTGTGGCATGTTTCAGCTTTGACCGGAACCAGTCTTCATCCACACTCGACTCTTTGAGCACAGCAATCGAGTCTTCTGTGGAAGCTTGTCGACCACCGAGCTTCGTGATCAACGGGCTCAGGGAATCCTTTACCATAAATATCACCTTGTCGGCCTCAATCGCAGTGGCCGTCTCCATGGCAACCTCATCGGAATTCAATCGCAGCGTTCCTGCTACTGAGTGATAGCCCACGGGTGAAATCAAAGGCATGATATCCTGGTCCAGAAAACCGTCGATCGCTTCAGAATCCACCCGCTCGAGTTCTCCGGTATGCCCGTAATCAATTCCACCGCGAATCCCGGCCGGGTGGGCATTGACCGCATTTGCGCTGGCGGCCCTGATCTTCACAGCAGCCAGTTTTTGCATAATGTCGCTACTCAGTCGAGTGACCGCATCCAGGCTCACTTCCATCGAAGCGTCATCCGTGGGGCCGGTTCCATCTGAATTGGTCAAATGGATCCCCCGTTTTTCAGCCAATTCCTTGATCTGGATTCCAGCCCCGTGGACCAGGACAACACGAATGTTCAGCGAACGCAAAACAGCCAGGTCCAGAAGAATATCGGAGAACGCACGCGACGCCACAACCGCTCCATCGAGCGCGATCACGAATGTTCGCCCTCTGAATTGAGGTACATATTGGAGAATGCCACGTAGGTCACCGAATTTCATAGTCTCGTTGTGAATTTAATGGCAAATCCAATGCCTGCTGAATTTTTTACGTCGCATTAAAGCTGCGCCTCCCCACCTCGATGAATTCAATGAACGAACCCTGTTGATTCGTTGAACCAACCCTGTTGATTCATGAACACACCGCGAGTAACGTCGTTTAAGATCATGAAGAATCGTATTGCCTCTTTTTTCCTCTTACCCGCACTTTTGATACCAGCTTTTTGCGACGGGCAGGATGCCGCTCTTTTAGCAGCCGAAAAGGCCCGGGGAATTCTCACAGGAAACAGCGGCGTGGGCTGGACAGTGAACGTCACCAGCTCCAATGGCAAATCGGCCAAGTTCCGGTCAGCCTCACAGGGAGGAAAGATCTTTGCAGAAATCCTCGAACCTGCTGACGCCGCGGGGCGACGTTACATTGCCGAAGCTGATGGAAAGATGTGGTTTTGGAAACCGGGTTTGAACAGCGCGGTCTCCGTATCAAAACGCCAACGGCTCTCTGGTGATGCGGCCATAGGAGACATTGCCTCGACCAGTTTTGTTGAAGGCTATAAGGTAGAGGGTTCTGAGGACGGCACAGTAGATGGCGAAGCCGCTACGGTCTACACGATGAAAGCAAAGGGATTGGGTGACACCTACAAGACCATCAAATATTGGGTCACTAAGAAGGGGAATCTTGGGAAAAAGGCCGAGTTCTTTGCCAAATCCGGCACGATGGTCCGGTCATCTACCATGGAATATAACAACTCAGTCAACGGGAGCCCTTTTCTTTCGAGAATGATCATCAAGGACGGCGGGCGCACCGTTGACCTCAAATTCTCAAGCGTGAAGCTGGAGAAATTTCCAGACAAGTTGTTCGATCGCAAAGAGCTGCGTCCGTAAGTCCTTCGGGAGATAATCTGAGCCTTGTTTCGACAGGCTGAACTCACCGCTCAGATGACGATTGATCCTGTCGAAACCTTGCGAAGCCTCATACGCTTCGACACGACCAATCCGCCCGGGAACGAGCGCCCAGCCGCAGAGTTTCTCGCCCAAATCCTGCGCGAGGCGGGATTTACCCCGGAACTTGTCGGGCCTGATCCTGATCGCCCCAATCTTGTTGCCCGGCTCACTGCCGAACCTGACAAGATTCGCCACCGCCCTCTGGTATTGAGTTGTCATCTCGATGTCGTCCCCGCTGATCCGGCACGATGGACTCACCCGCCTTTTGAAGGAGTCGAAGCGGACGGCTGTCTCTGGGGGCGAGGTGCGATCGACATGAAGGGGTTTGCAGTGATGGCACTGATGGCCATCCTGCGATTGAAATCAGAATCGGTACCGATTGACCGCGATATCATATTCGTCGCAGTCGCTGACGAAGAGGCCGGCACGACGAAGGGATCCCGCTGGCTTGTGGAAAACCGGCCCGACTTGCTGGGCAATGATCCGGAATATGTGATCAATGAGGTGGGAGGCTTCACAGTTCATCAACACGGGAAGCGGTTTTACCCGGTTCAAGTTGCCGAAAAAGGCGTTGCCTGGCTGCGGATGACCGTTCAGGGAAGTCCAGGCCATAGCTCTCTTCCTCAAGCCGCCAATGCAATCGCCCAACTTGGCGAAGCCGCCGCGAAAATCGCACGCGCAAGTCTCCCGTGGCATGTCAGCGAGCCGGCACGGAATTTCATCACCGGAATCGCAGCCCATGCCGGACCGGGGGCTAAGGCATTTTGCCAGTCCCTGTTACTCAACCCTGTGATTGGACCATTCCTGATGAAAGTGGCTGTGCCGAAATCACGCCGCCCCACCTTCGAAGCTATCCTGCGAAACACAGCGACTCCAACCATCTTTAACGCCGGTTCGAAGATCAATGTGTCCCCGGCAATCGCCACTCTTGATCTCGATGGTCGCCTCGCTCCCGGACAAACAGCCACCGATCTTATCAACGAGCTGGAAGCTGTCGTGGGTAAAGGTCGCTTCACGTTTGAAATCCTGCAGGAGTTTCCCGCCGTTCAGTTCGATTCCGAATCACCACTGTTTGAGAAAATCGTCGCCGTCGTGTCAGGAAGAGCCCCCGAAGGGATTGTCGTACCATCAATGGTCCCCGGATTCACTGACAGCCATAATTACGCCCGACTCGGAGCGACCTGTTACGGGTTCTATCCCTTGAAACTCTCCCCCGATCTCGACTTTGCAGCCATGTTTCATGGAGACGATGAGCGCATCCCATTGGAGGGATTTCTCTGGGGAATCGAGACACTGTTTGAGACAGTGAGCGAGTTTTGCAGCGCAAGGTAACTCCTGCACTGGAGCATGCGGGGCGAGCCTGCAACTTGAACAGCCCTGGCCCAGATAATATTTTATTATTAATAATTTTTAGTAAGAATCCAACAATCCCGCCCGCGCCAAACAATTCTTAAATTTATAAATTAAAAACATTTCAACGCTGGGTGCAGGATTCTAAAATTCCATTCTGAGCCTCATATCTTCACGTGGATCGCGCAGTCATAACTCTGCAGTGATATCTCTCGGAAGCGGCTCGAACAGAACCAGCAATCTCCATAATTTTCATTCATCTAAATTGTTAGGCATTCGGTAATGAACCGTTCCCTGCTGCCACTGATCCCCCACTCCGCCATTATGCCACGCATCAGCATTGCCTCGGATCACGCGAAATGATAAACCTCGATCATGATCCGATATCTTTCGCTCTTGCTGGTCACGCTGCTGTCTCTCAATGGCACCCTTCGTGCAGCTGATAAGCCCAACATTGTTTTCATCCTCGCAGACGATCTGGGGTGGGCGGAACTCGGCTGTTATGGTCAGGAAAAGATCAAAACACCCCGGATTGACTCCATTGCGGCTGATGGCATGAAGTTTACCCGTGCTTATTCCGGAAATGCCGTTTGTGCCCCCTCCCGCTGCGTTCTATTGACCGGAAAACATCCGGGGCACGCCATCGTTAGGAATAACAAAGCAATGCGGGCCCTGGGAGAACCTGAGGGGCAATTCCCGCTTACTGCCGATGAAGCAACCATCGCCAGCTTATTGGCAAAGGAGGGTTACAAGAGCGGGGCGTTTGGAAAGTGGGGGCTGGGAAATACGCAGTCTGCCGGGAACCCGCTGAAGAAGGGCTTCAATCGCTTCTTCGGCTACAATTGCCAAAGCCACGCCCACAGTTATTACCCTGCCACTCTCTGGAGCGACAATGAGCTGTATCCCTTGAAGAATGATCCACCTATTTCCGGACATTCCGTGCTCCCCGCAGGGCTTGATGAGAACGACCCGCGCAGCTACGACCAGTTTAAAGGGCAGGATTATGCTCCCGATCACATCAACAAAGCGGCTCTGGATTTCATTCGGGCCAACAAAGATGAGCCCTTTTTCTGCTACTACCCGACCATTATCCCTCACCTCGCGCTTCATGTGCCGGACGAAGATCTCGAGCCTTACCTTGCGATGGGCTGGGAGGAAACCCCTTTCACCAAAAGGGGCAAAGGTGGAGGCTACACTCCACATCAAACTCCCAGGGCCGGCTACGCCGCATTTATCACTAGAATGGATAAATACGTCGGCAAGGTTCTGGATCTGCTGAAAGAACTCGGCCTGGAAGAGAATACGATCGTTGTGTTTACCTCCGACAACGGCGCGACCTATCTTCCGGATGTCGACTACGAATTTTTCAAAAGCGTCGGACCGCTTCGGGGGCTGAAAGGCTCACTCTATGAAGGCGGCATCCGTGTTCCTCAGGTTGTGAAATGGCCGGGTAAAATCAAGCCGGGCACAGAAACGGACGTTGTGACTGGATTTGAAGACTGGTTGCCCACCCTGCTGGATCTGAGCGGAGCAAAAACCCCGGTGCCGGACGGTATCGATGGCATCAGCATCGCCCCGACTCTTCTCGGCGAAACTCAGGCTCCCCGGGAATTTCTCTACCGCGAGTTCCCTGCCTATGGCGGGCAGCAGGCCCTGTGGCTGGGGAACAAATGGAAAGCCGTTCGCCAGAACATCATGCCGCGCAAGGGTGGGAAGGGAAATCAGGATCTCACCATCGAGCTATACGACCTGGAGAATGACATCGCCGAATCGAAAGATGTCGCGGCTGATCATCCGGACGTCGTGAAGCAGGCTGCAGCCATCATGAAGCGAGAGCATGTTCCCTCCCCCGATTTCAAGTTCCCGCTGCTCGATCAGCAGTGATGGCAATGCTTACAAATCTTTAGGCTCATTTCCTCGCACATTCAGCACCCCGCTTTCGCTTGTCCGGTTAAAAAGCGTTGGTAGAGTCTGGACATGATCGTTCCGAGTCTCCAATACGCCTCCCGCATTCTTCGCACGGCTGACAAACGCCATTTGGCGAAGTTTATGTGGAATTTTGGGGTGAAAGGCGTGCGCTCGGTGCAGCTTTTCAAAAAGCGGATGAAGGACGGCGTGTATTTCCCCCCTTTTATCTACATTTCAGTTCTCAACAGCTGCAACCTGCGCTGCCAGGGATGCTGGGTCGATGTCGACAAGCCGCAGGTGAAGATCGACCTGGAGAACCTGAACTCGATCGTGAACGACGCCAAGTCCCACGGGAATTCTTTCTTCGGGATACTTGGCGGCGAACCCATGATGCACCCTGAGCTGTTTGACTTCTTTGCTCAGCATCCTGATTGCTTCTTCCAGTTGTTTACCAACGGTCAAATGATCACAGCCAAGAAGGCAAAGCAATTGCGGCAGCTGGGGAATGTCACTCCGCTGATCTCTATCGAGGGCACCGAAGTCGTCGCCAACGAGCGGCGCGGGGGAAAGGACGTTCTGAACCGAACCCTGCGTGGATTGGACAACTGTCTCGACAACAAGATTCTCACCGGCGTGGCGACAAGCCTTTGCCAAACCAATATCGACGATCTCCTGACTGAAAAGTGGCTGCGCACACTGATTGATCGCGGGGTCCACTATGCCTGGTATCACACCTACCGTCCCGTGGGCCCTCAGATTCATGAAGAACTGGCCCTCACTCCCGAGCAAGCTCGCAAGGTCCGGCAGTTTGTTGTCGATATGCGGATGAAACTCCCGCTTGGTATCATCGATGCCTACTACGATGGCGAAGGGAAAGCTCTCTGCCCCATGGCAACTGGCATCTCCCACCACATCTCCCCCACCGGGGCAATTGAGCCCTGCCCTATCATTCAATTTGCCAAGGAGAATGTGAACGAGACAGACTCCATCTTTGAGGCCCTCACCGGCTCCGAGTTCATGCGGGACTTCCGGCAGACTGCGGCGAAGCACACCCGGGGCTGCATGGTCCTTGAGCGTCCCGATTTGGTGAAAGCTCTAGCGGTAAAACACAATGCGACGGATACGACATTGCGGCAACAAGCCATGGCTGAGATCGAGTCCATGACTCCCCGCAACAGTCAATGGCTTCCGGACGGTAGCGAAATTCCGGAACGCAACCCCGTCTACCGAATTGCCAAACGGATTCTCTTCAATGACTTCGGAGCGTATGACCAGTTGGATGCCACGGCAAAACAACCCGACTCCACGACCAAAGAAACCGTTGCAGCCAATTGAAGCAAGATGGCAAGTGTCGAGTGGTTGAATTCCCGCCCCTACTATCTCAACTCATCCACCACTCCTTTTGATTTCCTCTGGGGCAGTGTCTGGTTTTTGTTCGATGACAATGACTTCGCTCAGTTCAGCAACCAGCCGCTGAACCTCGGATGCCACCTCACCATATCAGTTGAGGCTGAGTTGTGTGATCCGCCGAAAGAAACTCCTCTCGCACCCGTCTTTGGCAGGTCTGAAGTCTGGCTCTACAACCGGTTTGTGATCAATTCCCGGGGTGATGTGAAGAATCCGCATCCGGCACAGGAAACCTATCGCTACTCGACCGATGATGGACGGATCGGAATCCCCTTCCAGCTATTCAACATCAATACATTACAAACGTTTACCCAACTTTCAGAGTTAACGCGCAGAACCCGGGATCAATTGATGCGTGAAGTGCATCAGACCAGGGGGCGCCTGGAAGTTCAGTTCGAATACACGCTTCAACCTGACCACTTCGGTCCCGGATATCGACCACCTCCGTTCTCCGCCTTATCAAACGCTTTCCTCGTGCAGGAATTCCGTCACCCCGGCCGTTTTGCCTTTGTTGATCAACCACCACCGCAATGGTCACAGAATTCATTTCTCCGGGATGGCTTTCATATCAACGCCAGCTGGGATGCGTCCGGTGAAGTGTTGTCAGTTGAATGGGATTCCGATGCCACTCTCAAAACCGGCCCGAACCGCTACAACCGGGCTGCTGAATTCCCCGGGGAAAAGGTCTTTCTCCCTTAGGAGACTTCACGATCCGACAGGGTCTGTTCGATAAACAAACCCTGTTGATTCGCAGGGGCCATCAATCAAAGAACACTTTCTGAGCCGTTTTTTGCAGCATCCATGTTTTGTCTGCATCGCTGAGAAAGTCGAGTCGATCCCGAATCAATCCAATAGAAGCATCGTAGGTATGCTCCTTCTGAATCTGATACGGACAATCCGAAGCCCACATCAATCGATTCGCTCCGAATTCATCCCGCAGCTTCTTAATCATCGGACCGAGGTCTGTGTAAGGGGCGACCTTCTTCCCGAGCGCGTAAAAGGCAGACGTCTTCACATAAACATTTTCAAATTTCGCGAACTGCAAAAGGTGATCAAGCTCGGCGGCATTGATTTCTCCTGAGACGCCGATTCTCGCGAAGTGATCGATCACGACCGGAGTCTTCGGGAATCGTTTGCACATATCCAGGGCACCGGGAAGGGCATCGGCGTTGGCCAACAGGCACATCGATAGATTCATATCAGCGGCAGCTCCCCACATCTCAAGCATTCCGGGTGTGTCCTGCCACTTCGCGACGTTCTCTTTGTTTGCGTAAAGGCGAAAGCCCCGCACCCCCTGCCCTGCCAGGTCTTTCATCGTGGATCTAACGTTCGGCCCGGTTTCATCGATAATCGCGACCCCGCTGAAAGCGCCGGGATACCGGGCCATCATGTCGAGCATGTAGCTGTTGTCCGTTTTGTAGAAGCTCATTTGAATCAGCACAACCCGTGACACTCCGGATGGCCGGCACACCGCGAAGAGCTCCTCCGGGGTGAAGCTTGCCGGCTTCATCCGGTCTTTTGAGATCCCTTCGGCGAGCGGATATTGTTTCGTATCCGGAGTCCACACGTGAACATGCGCGTCGATCGATGTGCCGGTGGTTGATTCTGCGACGCCTGTTGTTGCAGCGATGACGGCGGCTCCGGAAGTTGTATTGAGGAAGTCGCGGCGTGTTTTCATACGGAGATTTGACAGTATGCCAACAGAGACTACTCTTCCAAACCATGATGATGGTTCTTAAATTCAGCTAGATCTTGCCACGGCGCGTCTCCAGTTCGGAAACGTGAGCGTCGGCATCTGAATTTGTCTCAACGGAACCATCACCGGTCAAATCTACCGGGCTGATCGCACACCGTTGCTGCATCCGCGCTGTCATGCCCATGGTGTAGTTTTCTGTCTGTGTGAAGTCCGGTTTTCAAACCAAAAACCACGAACCCCGGAAAGGAGTTCACACAATGAAAAAACAAAATACAAAACTACATCAACTGAAACGTAACATTGGAATCATCGCTCATGTAGACGCTGGAAAAACCACCGTCTCAGAGCGGATCCTCTACTACACCGGCCGGATTCACAATACGGTCGAAGTCCATGAAGGGGGCGCAACAATGGATTGGGATGACCGGGAGAAGATCCACGGCATCACCATCAATTCAGCGGCCACCACCGTTCAATGGCGTGAACACCAGATCAATCTGATCGACACTCCGGGACACGTCGATTTCGGGATCGAAGTGAAACGTTCGCTTCGTGTTCTCGATGGCGCAGTCGTGGTTTTCGATGCGGTTGCCGGGGTTGAGCCTCAGACAGAAACCAACTGGCGGATGGCCGATGAATTCGGAGTCGCCCGGATCGCGTTCATCAATAAGATGGATCGCCCGGTAGCGGATTTTCATCACGTCGCGAATATGATGCAGGATCGATTGGGCATTGTCCCCCTTCCGATTCAACTTCCCGTGGTGAAGGATGATGGTTCGTTCCTTGGCCTGATCGATTTGATCCGGATGCGGATGATTCGATGGATGGACAAAGACGGTCTTGAAATGAGTTACACCGATATACCGGATGACCAACTTCAGTCTGCCAATACCGCAAGACGGAAGCTACTTGAAACAGCAATCGAACAGGATGATTCACTTCTGGACGCCTATCTGGCCGATGGAAGTGAGCCGTCCGAATCGGAACTGCTCAAGTGCCTTAGGACCGGTGTGCTTTCAGCCGCGTTTGTTCCACTGTTGTGTGGCACTGCCCTGAAAAACCGTGGTCTGCAGCCACTGCTCGATGCGGTCGTTGACCTGTTGCCGAGTCCACTGGACCGCCCTCTTCCCGGGGGCGTAACGGAGGATAGCGGACTGGTTGCCTACGCATTCAAAACCGTCAACAAAGGTGGTTTTGGTGCGCAGACCTGGCTCCGCATCTATTCAGGCAACATCACAACGGGAGACCGGGTGATGAATACCTCGCGTCAGAAAGCCGAGCGGCTCAGTCGACTCGTGCGGATGAATTCCAATCGGGAAGAAGAGATTCAATCGGCAAGCCGTGGCGACATCGTTGCGGTGCTCGGGATGAAAGAGACTTTCACAGGTGATACGTTGTGCGATCCGTCGCATGACCACATTGTCCTGGAACGTCTCGTGATTCCTGAGCCGGTCACGCGTGTTTCCGTGGAAGCGGCCAATCGTGATGAGCGGGATAAGCTCGGACTCGGACTCAACCGTCTGATCAGTGAAGATCCCACCCTGCATATTCAGATTGATCCGGAGACGGGCCAATCCGTCCTGGCGGGTATGGGAGAATTGCATCTTGAGATGGCGAAAGAGAAACTCGAAAACGATTTGGGAATCCAGATCGCGTTCGGGAGACCTCAGGTTGCCTATCGCGAGACCATTCGATCTTCCAAACAGGTTCTGGTGCGCCATCGAAAACAAGGTGGTGGCCCGGGACAGTTTGCTGATGTTGAGATTCGTCTCGAGCCAATGCCGCGAGGTGCGGGTTTCGAGTTTGCCTCAGAGATCACTGGCGGAGCGATTCCGGCGGAGTTCATCACCGGAGTTGAAAAAGGGATTCAGAAAGCGATGCAGAATGGCATTCTCGACGGACATCCGGTCGTCGATGTCAAAGCGACATTGCTGGACGGAGCCACTCATCCGAATGATTCGTCGATTCTTGCCTTTGAAATCGCGAGTGCTCAGGCATTTCGTGAAGCCATGGCGGAAGCTTCGCCGGTCATTCTGGAACCTCTCATGAAGGTGCATGTCACAACTCCGATCGACCACATCGGAGACGTGATTGGCGACCTTAACCGGAGACGCGGGATGATAGAAACTCAGGAAGAACGCGGCAACGCCACCGTCATCGAATCAGCAGTTCCGCTCGCGGCGCTGTTTGGTTACATCAATGACTTGCGTTCGCTTTCGTCCGGTAGAGCGAGTTTCACAATGGAATTCGATCACTACGCGGAAAAGGCTGCGTAAACGCAAACACTTAACCTCAGCCGGCCGGCTCTCTGCGAAGGGAGCCGGCCTTTTTCGGTCTGATTTCAAACTCAAACCGGAAATCCGTCGGGGTCCCGGGATGGTAGCGCAGCTTCACTACATTCCCTTCTTTCAGGGCGCTTTTTGGCATGCGGGTCACCAGAGTCCGGCTTGCCTCGACCACTCTTCGGGACACATCATACTCGATGTCCACATTGTAGCGGGTGTAGACGGCACCGTTCAGGCCCTGCCCTCTTCGAACAAACTCCCGGGAAACAACAATGACGGTTCCTTCAGCTTCAACCCACGATTCGTAATCCGGACCGGAGACCTCGACCACAAACAATAAGGAAAAGTAGACAGCGGCAAGAACCAGCACCCCGATGGCAACGGCGCACAGCTCCTGATGCGAAAAATACCAGCCCTCGAATCGCTGCCGAAGGGTGTACTTTTTCCGTACATCAAAAATCGTTGCCACCCGAGAGGGTAACAACGATTTCGAAAGCTTTGAGGTTACAATTGTAACCTTATTTCATACTCGCGAAGCGCTGACCAATCAGGTCTTTCGCCGTCGCATCTCCCACCTTCTCGCGGCTGGAATCAATCCACCGCTGCTCCAACTGATTCTTGGTTGGGCGATCGGTTTCGAGATACACACCAAAACGGCCGGGGAAATCTTCGCAGGCAATCTTGTAGGCATCAGCCTCGTTGGTGACGTCGTGACGATCGTCGTCCTCCGGTGTGTCGTCCCACTTCTTCTCTTCGATGAGCGCGAACTCACCACCCTTACGCGGGTTCCCTTCATCGAAGGCACCGGGGTAGAAAATCACACACTCAGAGAGCACTTCCACCACGCTGAAACCGGGGTGAAGAATCGCACGCTCAAAAACTTCCATCATGTGCTTCACCTGCGCCGCGTGTGTCCGCGCCACAAAGGTGGCACCGCCGTTCACCAGCTTACGCATCGGATTGATCGGCTGATCGATTGCACCGGTCGGGTCAGTCTTCGACTTGTAACCGATAGGGCTCGTTGGAGAAGTCTGCTTCTTGGTGAGACCGTAGACAAAGTTATCCATCACCACATAAGTGAGGTTCACATTCTTCCGTGCGGCATGGTCGAGGTGGTTTCCACCGATTGAGTAGCCGTCTCCGTCTCCGCCGAAGGCAAAAACGTGAAGATCCGGACGCGACAGGCTGACACCTGTGGCCAGTGGCAGAGCACGTCCATGGATGTAGTGAATGCCGTGGCCGTTCACAAAGTATGGAAAACGCGACGAACAACCGATACCGGCGATCGTGCAGATTTTTTCGTGGGGCACCTGGAGTTTCTCAAGCACCTTGAAAAAGGCCGCCAACACGGCGAAATCCCCACATCCGGGACACCAGGTTGGGTGGTCGGCTGAGAGATCCTTTTTAGTGAGTTTCTTGGGTTCGGGGGCTTCGATGGTTGCTGACATGGCAGTTTCGAGAAAAATGTTAAGATTGCCTGAGGGAGCGCCTTATTTCACAAGGTTTCCGAGGGTTGATTGATTCGGCGCCTGATCGACATCGACAAGTGGTGTGACGTCTGAAACATCGCCACCTTCGATTCCCACCAGGATTTCCTTGATCTTGAAATTGAGACCGTCCGTCTTGCAGACTGAACGGATGTTTGGATTGCAATAACGAGCGCGAAGCATCGTTGCAAGCTGTCCAAAGCCGTAGAGACCTTCATCATTCATCTCCACGACAACGATGTCTTTGAAGTTATCAAAGATCTTTTCCAGTCCATTTGCCAACGGGTGAATGTGGCGAATGTGGATAGAAGATACTTTCTTACCTTCCGCCTGCGCACGAAGAGTGGCTTCACGAATCGGGCCCCAGGATGATCCCCAGCCCACGATCAAAGTATCTCCGCTGTCTTCACCGCAAATTGTCGGCAGAGGCAAATCATTGGCGGCTTTCTTAATCTTTTCACGACGACGCGCGTTCATCTTCGAGTGAATCTCAGGACTCGCACTCGGGTGTCCCCACTCATCGTGTTCCAATCCGGTTACCACAGGGAATTTACCACCGGCCATCGGAGATCCCGGAGGAGCATGACGGGTTTCACCATCCAGAGGATAAGGAGCCCAATCCGCAGGACGCTCAGAAAGGTCAGGAGCACGCTCCACACAAATCGAATCGAGATCCGGCTCGGCAAATGCCTCAATACGGGTGGCGAGCGCCTGGTCAGTCAAAATAATGACCGGCACGCTGTATTTCTGCGCCAACTCACACGCTTCAACAGCTACATAAAAGCAATCCTCAACGTTCTTTGGTGCAATCACGATGCGCGGACTGTCACCATGACTTCCATAGATCGCCTGCATCAAATCTGACTGTTCAACACTGGTCGGCAAACCTGTGGAAGGACCACCGCGCTGCACATTCACAATGACCAATGGCAGCTCAGCCATCGATGCATAGGAAAGCGCTTCCATCTTAAGCGACAAACCGGGACCGGAACTCCCCGTTACCGCGAGATGACCCGCAAAAGACATTCCCATCGCGATCGAAACCGCAGCAAGCTCATCTTCAGCCTGCACAAACAGTCCACCATACTTAGGCAGCTCAACCCGCAAGGTTTCCATGATCGTTGACCACGGAGTGATGGGATAACCCGAACCGTAACGAACGCCGCCAGCCAGGAGGCCATAAGTAAGGGCCGTGTTACCGTCAGTGGTTACCTTACCGTCTTTTGAACCGGAACCTTCTCTGAGGTTGAATTCCCCACCGAGCAAGTCACCGATTGCATAAGCGTAACCGGAATCGAAAGCGAGCATCGCATTGCGGAAGACACCCTCACCTTTCCGGCCAAACTGCTTCTCAATCAAAGTGGTGAGCTTCTCACGATCCAGTTGGAAAATCTGAGCTACCAGCCCCAATACAAAAATATTCTTACCACGGTCCCGCGCGCTACCACCAATTGCTTCAACGGTAGCACTGGTGATCGGAAGTCCCACGTGAAGGATCCCGCGCTCGTCTTTCTTCACCTCTTCGACGTGGTCGCTGTCGTAAATACAAATTCCACCATCCTTGAGCGATTCGAGGTGGTTGTCGTAACTGTGCTGATAAAAAGCGAAAAGGAAATCTGCTTCATCACCGGGTGAAAGAACTTCACCGGAACCGAGATGAACCTGGAAAATCGATGGACCACCCGAAATCGTTGAAGGAATCGTCATGTAAGTCATGACTTCCCGGGCACTGCGGCCGGCGAGTTTCGCTAAAAATGCACCGATCGATTGAATACCATCCTGAGAGTTTCCAGCGAAGCGGATGACCGCATTCTGAATATCCTGGGATTTGTCAGAGGACGATGCGGAAGCATCGGCTGTTTCAGAGGGAGCCGGAGTGGCTGTTGAGCTCATTAGTTGGGGGTATTTTAGAAAAGAAAGAGGAATATGTTCCACAGTCCAAAAGGATCAAGACGCTTTTGCCTTTAAAGTTACGAATTATTCACTTTTCAACCGGTTTTTCCTGACAAATCGACAATTGTGAGGTGTTGAGGGTGCTCATGGCTGTCTTTACCACGTGCAAAACCACCTCTGAGCCCGCCTTTCGATCAGACCCTGTTGGTTCGCTAAACCAACCCTGTTGGATCGTAATTCGGAATGGGGAACCAATCTCATGATCGGTCCGGCCGGAACTCATGGGGCACCTGCCCTGCCCGATCCGGTGTAACCCGATAGAAAGGTCGACTCTATATTCGGCATTCCATCGGAGTGCGATTCTGCTGATTTCTGCGATAAGGTCATGTTTTGAAGGGCTAAAACCGTGAAAACCCACCCAAGCTCTGAAAAGGAGTAGCATCCCCAGGAATTCCCCAAATCGTTACCCGGCCTGCCCTGTCGAATTTGAGGCATGACCAAATAAACGTTTTTTCGGCGATGCCTCATCCCGGGAGTGACCAAATAACCGTTAAGAGATTGAAGCCTCAACCGGGGCAGGACCAACCAAACGTTAAATCATTGATGCCTCACTTGAGGCAGGGGCAAATAAACGTTTTTCTGCTCATGCCCCAATTTGGGTACGAGCAAATAACCGTTAAGTGGTTGATGCCCGGTTTCTGTCATGACCTTCTTAACGTTTATTTGGTCATGCCTGATTTCCGACACGGGGTTTAAGACGTTTTTTTGGTCATACCTCAAGTGAGGCATCGCTTTTTGACCGGTTTGATGAAAAGACGCGTTTCCGGCACCGATTGACTCCCTTTTGGGATGGGGCGGATGAAACTCTGAACGTGTCACAGATGGAAACAACAAAACACCTCCCCCCGAAGGAAGAGGTGCCATATCGTTTCTGTTGAGGGGTATTAAATCGAATCGCTCGAAGCGCCGGTTCAGTCACCGATGATGAAATATCCAACGGGAGACTTAGGAGTCATCTTGCTTCCCTGCGAATACGCTTCGACCCTGGTGTTGGACCGAACCCGGATCGCCGGCTTGCAATCGTCGTCGCCGGGGAAAATCAACACTGCGGTGTTTTCTTTGATCCCCAGAGCGGAATTGATGATCGCCGAACCGTTTTTGCCGACTTTTTGAATTCCTGCATGATAAGGCATTCCCCGGAAGCTTCCCTGTCGTGGTTCGATGACGGCGTAGCCGATCGTTTCATACTCCAACGGCCCATGTCCCTGCACTTCAAGTTTCAGCTGCTTTCCGTTGAGCTTTGCCCAGGAAGCGGTTGGTCCATCTGAATTGGAGCTTTGCACCTGACTGAGCACCACCGGTTGTTTTCCGTAAGAATGCTCCAAAGCCACATTGGTTCGGTCGCTAGTAATTGTAGTGCCCACCGTCATCTGGATGCCGGATGCTCCCATTGAATAGGTGCCGGCTTCCAGTACGAGAACCCGCACTTTTGCCGAGACGGCTCCTTTGTGACCGGTCCCGGCCACTTCCAAATGAACCTTCGCACCCACTCCGGTGAGATCATCGATCCGGGTGACCAGGCCGGGTAACTTTTTGTCGGACTTCTCGATCATCACAAACACCACAGGATTCCGAAAGGTTGAGGCAAATGACACTTCACCCGGGTAGCCAGTGCTCAGATCGAGAGTCACGGTCTCAGGCCTCGCCTCCGGCAGGTTGTTGATTCCTGATGTGCCGTGCGATCCATCCACTCCGCTGGATTGAAGTTTCTTCCCGCCCAAGCTGACGGAAACCGGTCCGTTCCCGTTCGAATTGATCGACGCGAAATAACGTCCATTCCCAACGCTCGAAACTCCGCTCACATACCCGTTGGAGATCTCGAAGTCGGACTTTTTCACTGCGTTCTTTGAGTTGACCTCGACCGAGAACGCTCCGTTCACGATGGGTGACACCTGCTTGAGGATGGCAGAGAACTCATGGATCGCTTTGCCAAACCCGTAGTTTTTCCACCGGCGTGAAGTCGCGTCCGGCCCGAAGTAGTGGCGGTTGTGACGATCCTTGAAATCCCATGGCTTCATCCGAACCGGACGGCTGTGGTTGCCACGTCCCCGGAGACGAAATACGTCATTCTGAATATTTTTGATACCGGTATTCCGACGGATAATTGTCGCGAGGGTTTGACGCTCCACGAACTTCTGGAAATCGCGATCCAGGTAGTTCTGATACCAGAACCGGTCACCATCCCGAAGGCGGGTGAATTGATCAGCCAATACAGCGCGGAGGGTCTCCCCTACCAGGGCTCCGTGAACGTGACCTTCTCCCAGCAACCCAACCCAGGCATCCATGTTTTCCGGTGTTCCATAAAGCAGTTCCAATTTGGCAGCGAGCCCCGGCTCAACTTCGTGATACTGCGCAAAACTGTCCAACGCACTGAGACCAAAGTGACGACGCACTTCATTGTATCCCGGAAGCCCATGATCACGCCCGCGCTGGATATTCAATGAGGCGAGATCAAAACCACCCGCTCCGGGAGGGCCGAACAGGAAGTTGCGAACCGCATCGATGATTTGGGTATCGATCTGCTGAGCCGGCTGGGAGGCCAAACCTCTCAGCAACGGATCAATTCCCCCGCCACTGGCAATGGCATCCGGCCGGAAGAATGCATTCTGTAATGGAATGGGCCCTTCAGCGATGGGCTGCCCGTCTTCTTTCAGCCGCTGAATCTCAGGAGACAACATGGTATGCCCGACCCGATAGGCAGCTGTGGCGAACAGGTTTGAAATCGATGGATCAACTGCGGAGTCATAACCCCGGTAGCGGCGGATCGCATTCTTCCCGAGAAGCAGGGGAAGGAATTCGTTGAAGGTGATCGACTGCATTTCGGCAGCGACAATGGTGCGGGCCTTTTCATAGATCGCATCCCCGTCCAGATGACGGTGTTGTTTTGCGATCTTCTCAGCCCAGTAGTTGTGCTCCCTGACAAAGAGAATGTGCATCGTCGTAAGCGCGATTTGTTCATTCGCCCGAACATCTCCTGCGAGGAAGAGCTCCGCACCCGGGCCTCCTGCATTGGGAAAACCTTCTTCATTGTAGGGAAGCATGGGTGCATCGGCAGGACCGGTTGTTTTCAGTTTACCCGAGCCATCCAGTGCACGAAGCGCATGCGCGCGCTCTTCGTCAGAGCCGTAGACGTTTGAGGCGTCGATCACAGAAGTGATGGCATTGACCTGCTGGCGCACATTGTTCGAATCGATAATAAATCCGGACCGGTTCAACGGAATCACCTGAGTACCGGAATTGAACGGGTCGAAAAAGGGATCTCCCTGAGGGACTTCGATATCGAAAGCCTCCTGTGGATCCGCTCCGGGAGTTTCATCAATATCGTGATCGAGGAATTGTCCCCACTGCCAGAGGAAATCAGAAGCCCGTGCCGAGTTCACGATCGAAACCTCCTGATCACAAACGGTGGAACTGATCAATCGAGCGCTGGGACGACCAAAACCGGACGGCACACTTTCCCCGTCAGCGTAGTCGCTGACGAACAGTCTCAGCATCGGAGTCTCCGCAGCACCTCTCTCGGGATCACCCGGGTTATTCCCCTTGCCATCGATCGCCCGATGCTCATGCGGGAAATTCCGCGGGAGAGAATTGGCCGAATTCCCACCACCCTGATACGAATTGGTGTGGAAATAGTAACTTGAGAAGGAGTTCCGGCTGGAATGACTCACCGAAAACCAGGTCCGGTTAACCTTGGTACGCGAAGGGATATACCGGGAATAATCCAATTTCCCGAACGACCAACGGCTCGTCGATCGCCCTTGGGCATTTCCCTGCGTGGGTAACCCCATACAGACGGTTGCGGCTGCCAATAGGATATTGGCAAATGAGTTCCTCATATCAAACATTGTTTTTGCGGTTTCAGTGTTTTTTAGACTTTCAATAAAATCCCAACAATCCCCCGCATTAAAATGTTTTCAATAATAAAACTCATAATTTAAATTATTATCATTATTGATAACGACACAGAAGCGATCCAACCCACCCTGCCGGGTTGTAGTTGAATGCATCAAAGCGATATCAACATTTCAGCAGGAATTCACCGTCGCCTGCCATCAAACGATCAAGCCGATGCCCCCTGACGGTATGAGGGCCGGACCATCAGAGCCCAAAGCGTCACTTTGATTCGAAGACCTGGATGCTCCAGAAGTATTCGATCGCCTGGACGATGCCCCGATTGGTAAAGTCATCCCTGTCTTCCAGAATCTCGTAGAGCTCCGGATATCCATTCCGAATCAGGTTGGGCCCGGTGAGAAGCACATAAACCTGATCCCCCTTTGCTGTGGCGGCGCTCCAGATTGATTTGAATTCGTCGATGCTGGACGGCGCTTGAATCCTCGGGTCATACGAACGGAATTGCTTGGCCCCTGCCCCGAAAGCGACCGTCTGGATGTTACCGGAGTGCCCGATTGCGGGAGCCTCGCCCCGAACCATTTCGATCGTCTGCCGCATGGGATGCCGATCGTGGGCAGCCACCATGCGCCGGGGTGTGACCGTGATCCAGGCGTATCCCAAAACCACCACGATCACCGGGAGCCAGGAAAGTATCGCATGGCTGCTCTTTCTGACCTGAAGCACCCGGGCGGCCCCGCCAACGAAGCCTAACGCGACAACAAACCAAAGCAGCACATAAATGGCATACCAGCCATGAAACGGGGTGTCACTGAACTTACAGTAAAGCATCACCGTCAATATCGTAACCCCCATCGTTCCGCAGAAGAGACGCGCTGAGGTGCTCCTTAACACAGCGAAAACCGTTCCCGCAAGGACAAGGAGAGGCAGGAGGTAAATGATGATGACTTCCTTAAGCCAGTTTTCGGCAAAGACATTTCGCACTCCGATTCCGGCCTCAAATTCCGGCACCGCCGCCCTCCACGGAACCCCCAGCATCAGGTGCCCCCAGAACTCGCGGAAATACGCCATGTCATATGGCATCACGGTTTCATTCAATGAATCCAGCCACCCCATGAAACCGATCACGGTGGGCAACATGAAGAAATCGACCAGAGCCGCCCCGCAGACCGACACAAAGATCCAACGCCAGCCACTGAACGAATCCCGCTTGGAAATGAGGATCCCCCCAATCACAAGGTTCAACGGCAGAACGATAAACACGGAGGCCGCGAAGCTTAGTATCGCAAGAGCCTGTCCCGCACCATAGCCAATCCAATACCGCCACTTCTTCGTCTGCAATGCCGGCCTCACACAAATGAACATGATGACCAGAAACATGAGCAGGAACGAGTAACCACGAGCTTCCACTGAATAGCGGATGTGCCACGGGTTCAGCGCCAGGACAAATGCGGCCGTCACTCCGGCCCGGGGGTGTCCCTCCTGGGCCAGCCAAAATCCTATCAAAGCAACCGTCGCCAAACCGGCAAGGAGAGATCCGATCCGAATAGCGACCTCACTGAACTCTCCCGGCCCGGCATTGGTGTATTTTTTCCAGATCTCATAGCCGATCCGACTGGCAATCGACTGTACAGTGTGGTTTTGCCCGTTCAGGCTGTAGAATAACGTTCGTTCCCAAGGCAACTCATTAAACTTCAGCTCGCCCGTCTCGAGGTTCACCGAATGGCCCCCGACGATGTACTTCCGCACAGCCAGTTCTTCGTCATTCCACAGACTGTGATCGAGTCGGGGAACCCGCCAGGCTCCGGCCAACACCACAGCCAACAGCAACGGCACCCATAACCCCCACCCGAATCGTTTCGGATTCAGCTTGGCGATGTGACCTGACGGGACATCTCTGGCCCACCACCATGAAAACCCTAACAGAATGGCACAGAGGATCGCGATAGACAGCTTGGCGACCCAGGTTCCGTAGAGGATATTCTCGTGAATACTAAGCCGCTCATTCGCCCCCAGTTTATCAAAAATCCCCCGTTCGATCGGGGATTCACCGGACAGAATCGTGGCTGTGGTGATTCCCTCGGCAATGAGCAATCCGCCTATCAATATCAGCCCCCCCACTCCGAACCGGGTTCGGGCAAGAGTCCATAATCGGCGCGGTTCAAACTTCATAAAGGGGACGGCACAGATTCTTGCCGATAAATCACTCTGCCGCTACTTCCTTTTCAAGTCACGTAGCAGATCGTTCACGAACAAGGCGAAAACCGACTCCGATTCCAATCAGGAAAAGACTCAGAAACCAGAGCGGGATTGAAAAGCGCGTATAGCTCGCCTTTCCCACACTGTCACTCATCCCGCTCTCGACTTTGGGGAGCGACCAACGATTTTGCGGGGAAGAGTCGCGGTTACCGGTGTATCCCGATCCAATATCCCACTCTCCTTTCATGAGGGAGACTCCACTCGTCGGAAAGAGGCCGCTCTCGACCACGGTCTCTCTGCTGAAAAACAAAGCCCCGTGCTGCACTGAGGCGGAAAGGACCTTCCCGCCTCCTCTGCCATAGTTGATCCATGCTTCCCCGACCGTTGCCGGAAGAATACACCCGGCAACGATCAATCCTGCGATGACGAACGGCTGGCGGATAACTGACTTCATTGCAACCGGTCAACCCACCGCCAGTTTGGCGTTCAACTTCACCGCTTCAAACATGCTCGATGGATTTGCTCTACCCTGCCATGCGATGTCCAGCGCAGTTCCATGATCCACAGACGTTCGTGGAAACGGCAGGCCCAGGGTGGTGTTCACCGCCTTATCAAAGGCCAGCGCCTTCACCGGAATATGCCCCTGATCGTGATACATGCAGATGAAAGCATCGGTCTCAGCCCGCTTCCATTCCAGGAAAGCTGTGTCAGGCGGGATGGGGCCTTCCAGATTGGTGATGCCCCGCTCCCGACAGATGTCCATGGCCGGTGTGATAACCTCCTCCTCTTCCCGTCGGCCGAAGAGCCCGTTTTCCCCGGCATGTGGATTCAATCCCAGCACCACAATCTTCGGGTCTCTGCCACGGATCTTTTGAAACGCCCCGTGAGTCAACTCTATCACATCAACAATTCGTTTCGTCGTCATCAGCTTCGGCACTTCGAAATACCCGCAGTGGACCGTCACAAACGAACAACTGATCTCCTGAGAATACTGCAACATGGCAAAGCGCGGCGCGCCTGCTTTCAGAGCAAAGATCTCTGTGTGACCCGGGAAATCGATCCCCGCTTCGTGCAGCGCCAGCTTGTTCAGGGGCGCGGTGACCACTCCCGCCACCTCTCCGGCCAACGCAGCGGTGATGGCGGTGTCAACATAGGTGTAGGCGGCTTTCCCGGTCGCAGCGCTGACGATTCCCGGCTCAAAGTCTGCCAGCTTGATGCCATCGAGCGACCGAACTGAGCCCTGCTCCGCTTTCTGCAGTCCGGCTGCATCTGCCGCCGCATCAAGCACAGCCTGATCCCCGAATACAATCGGCTCGCACACCTCGCGGATCGACTCGTTTGCCAGCATCTGCAGGCACACCTCCGGTCCCACTCCAGCGGGATCCCCCATCGTCACAGCTATCTTTGGTAATTCTGGCATTGGAATGATGACTCGACTCAAGATTATGCCAATTCCCCTTCCCCGTCAGCCCCGAGTTTGACTTCACCGGGGATTCCCTGCTTGAAGTCCCTCCATTCTGTGGCACAACTTTCGCACTTAAAAAATGGACGATCTATCCTCTATCGACACTGAAGCTTTAAAAGCCCGGCTCACTGAGTTGCGGCGGTATCTTTGACTTCGATGGCCTGAAACAAAAACTGGCTGACATCGAAGACGAAATGTCAGCACCCGGATTCTGGGACAATCAGGAAAAAGCGCAGGCGCAAGTCACGCAGGTCTCCGGCCTCAAGAAAAAGATCACTCCTGTGATCGAACTCGGTTCCCGGATTGATGATGTTGAGGTCCTTGTCGAGATGGCGCAGGAGGAAGGCGATGATGACAGCGCCAGGGAAGTTCTCGCTGAAGTCAAATCGATCAACAACGCCCTCGATAAGCTCGAGCTGCAGACCCTTCTCAGCGGTCCGAACGACAGCGACGATGCCTTCCTCTCTATCAATGCAGGAGCGGGCGGGACCGAAGCCTGCGACTGGGCTGATATGTTGTTCCGGATGTTCCAGCGATGGGGCGAACAAAACGAATTCAAGACTGAAGTGATCGACGTGCAGCAGGCTGAAGAAGCCGGCATTCGGGGCGCCACCATCCGGTTTACGGGGGAAAATGCCTACGGCTACCTGGCGTGCGAACGTGGTGTTCACCGACTGGTCCGTATTTCCCCGTTCGACTCGCAGAGCCGACGTCACACTTCATTTGCCAGCATTGATGTCACTCCGGACATGGAGAAGGCGCCCGACATCGAAGTCGATGAAAACGACTGTGATATCACTACGATGCGCTCGGGAGGTAAAGGCGGCCAGAATGTGAACAAGGTCGAAACCGGTGTATTGCTCAAGCACAAGCCGTCCGGTATTCAGATTCGATGCACGGCCCAACGGAGCCAGCTGAAGAACCGCGAACTCGCTTTCAAACTCCTCAAGACCAAGCTCTTCCAGATCGCCGAAGATAAGAAACGGGCCGAGATGGAACGCGAGTATGGAGAGAAAGGCGAGATCGGCTTCGGCAGCCAGATTCGATCCTACGTTTTCCAGCCCTACCAGATGGTTAAAGATCACCGCACCGGCCATGAAACCGGAAACATCTCCGCCGTGATGGATGGAGACCTGAACGATTTCATGGAGGCCAAGCTTCGCGGTCAGGTAGGAGGTGCCGATGGCGGCGACGACTTGTAAGCACGATCCAACAGGGTCTGATCATCGAACCAACAGGGTTCGACCGTGGATGCCGTGGGGGCGACTCCAATGGGTGGCGCTTGTGCTGGCCCACGCTTTCCCTTCGGTGGGAGCGATGGCTCAAGTCGAGGATGAGGAAAAGACGCTGAAGCTCCCAATCATTGAGAAGGTCAATCAGCTCACCTACACGAAGTCAGTCAATGCCTGCGGCCCGACCAGTCTGCTGATGCAATTCCAGAACGGAACTCCGGAGATGCAGGCGGGCTACGCGAAGCTTCTCGGATCCGATTCCGCGAAGCGACTGAACTACATCGTGGACCGCTTCTTCATCAACAAGCGCTCCGAGATATCCCCCAAAATTTTTCGCTGGGGGGCACACGGGGTATTTACCAAAGACATGACCGCTGCCGCACAGGATTGGCTGGAGGAAAGCGGCGGCGATCGCTCCCGCATGAACGGCATGTGGTTGACGCGGAAGGATTCAGACGAGTCCGACCCTGAGTTCACCCGGCGCATCCATCGGGAAATACGGAATTCGATCCGCAGCGGCGTTCCGCCGATCCTGAATCTGCGCTCTTTTGTCGCACGCGAGAAACTGAACAAACCAGACCAGAGGGAGTGGCAGGTCGCCCAAAATCATTATATTCTGGTTCACGAAGTCCCGGATACGTTACCGGAAACCGCCCGGGGATTTCGACTGGGAGTCATCGATCCCAACGGGGGCCACCAGACTGAAGTCTTTGTATTCCACGAACCCCACGGTCAGGCCTTTTCCGCTCTGAAGGGAAACGAGATGGAAGGAAAATGGGTCGGAGGAAGGCATTTCATGGTTGTCGCCGCACCGAAGATCGACAGCCTCCGCCCTGCCAACCTCAATTGGTCCGAGCGCGTCGTGTCTATCGCCAACTACCTAATCGGAGACTTCTAGAAACGATGAAGATCGATATCATCACCATCTTTCCCGAAATCTGCGAAGGACCGCTCAATGAGAGCATCATGAAACGCGCTCAGGCGGCGGGTGCTGTGGAGATTGCGACCCATGACCTGCGTGACTTCTCGACCAACAAACATCGCAACGTCGATGACATCCCCTACGGCGGCGGACCGGGTATGGTTTTGAAGCCGGAACCTTTCTTCGCAGCCGTGCGCTCCGTTCAGACGGAAAACTCGAAAGTCCTTTTGATGACTCCCCAGGGAAAACGCTTCGAACAATCGGATGCGGTTCGGTTCTCGACTTCTGAACACCTGATCATCCTCTGCGGGCACTACGAGGGAGTCGACCACCGGGTGGTGGAAGGACTTGTCGATGAAGAAATCTCCATCGGTGACTATGTTCTCACCAACGGGACTATCGCTGCGGCTGTGGTGGTGGATTCGATAGTGAGGCTTATCCCCGGCGTGCTGGGTGACGACCGGTCACCGGAAGAAGAGAGCTTTTCCGGCGACGGGAAACTGATCGAAGCCCCGCACTACACCCGCCCGGCTGACTTCGAAGGCATGGTCGTGCCAGATGTCCTGCTCAGTGGTCACCACGCGAAGATCGAGGAATGGCGGGAGGAAATGGCGAGGCAACGTACAGCGGAAAATCGTCCAGACCTACTTGATTGAGAGCGGGTTCAACCGAAACGCACGCAGTAAACCGGTGGCAGATGGGCGGATATCAGATCCCACGTGTCGCCCTGATCTTCGGATATCCATAGCCCGCCTGTCGTGCTGCCCATGACCAGTCGGTCACCGGTGGAATCCACTTCCAGAGCGTGACGATAGACTAGATCATACGCCGGGGCATCGGGGAGGCCCGCTGATAACGATTCGAACGTTTTGCCTCCGTCGCGCGTCCGATTGACCACGAATTTTCCATCGACCGGAAACCGAAGCTCATCCTTCTTTGCCGGAACAAACCAGGCCGTTTCCGGATCTTTGGGGTGAACCGCCACGGCAAAACCGAACGGAGCCGGCTCCACCTTCTCAAACTCACGCCATGACTTCGCCCCGTCGCTGGACCGGTAAATGTAGCAGTGATGCTGCACCCAGAACTCATCCGGTGCTCCGGCGCATTGCACCATGCGATGAGGGTCCTGTCCGTCAGGATCAGCCCCGCCCTGCTCGGGTGGGAGAAAATCGTAACGCATCCCGTGAGCTCCCTGCGTCCAGGTTTCCCCTCCGTCGCAGGTATTCCAGACGCCGCCGCAGGAAATGCCGACCGATACATAATTCGAGTCGCGCGGATCCACGCAGATGGAGTGAATCCCCGCAAAATCGTAGCCGCCCCCGGCCCACTTGGCGCGTTCGGGCATATCCCACAAGGGGCGATTCAATTCCCAGGTATCTCCACGGTCTTCTGATTTGAACAAACCTCCCGGGACACTGCCGGCCCACAACAGCCCCGGCTTGTCATCTCCGCCAGACTCCATGATCCAAAGTTTCTCAAGGTTCCATGGCACTTCAACCTGACGGAACGCATCCTTCACGACCGGCGCATCTTCCGGCTTCTCAGGAAACTTCGGTGGATCGAGTTCCTCCCACGAATCCCCCCAATTAGAAGATCGGTGAACCTTGATTCCGAAATGCCCGTGCTCAATCGCCGCATAAAGTGTGTCGTCACGGGCATCCGGCAGGATCGACGGGACTTGAATCCCCATGAATGAATCAGAAACCTGTTTCCATCTTCCGTCTCCCTGACGTTCAAAACGGAAGAAGCCCTTTCGGGTGCCTGCGAAAAATCGGTCACTCATGATGGGAGGAATCTTGATCAAAAATCAGCCCCCCGACAAGGCCTGCATGACAAAAATTTCGTCAGTTTCGGCAACCGGATCTGTCAGCGTGTCCCTGTCTTCGATGGACTCCCCATCGATGAAAATCGCCACATGTTTGCGGGTCGCCCCACGATCATCCAGCAAATAGCTTCGCAGTTTGGGGTGAACCGCAAAGACTGATTCCAATACATTCCCGACCGTTCCACCGGAAACTTCAAGTCGATCGATGTCGACATGGCTGCGGATATTTTTAGAAAAGCTGATGGCGGGCATGAGACTTTCGAATTTACGAGGCAACAGGGTATGATCATCGATCAGACACTGTCAATTCGTTGCCATGGATTTATGATCATCATTTAGTCGCCATCGACTCCGGGCTGGGAGGACGCAGTCGGCAGTGAGTGTTTCCAATTGCGACGATTAATCTCCGCTTTCGACACACGCAATTGCGACCTGACAGCATCGCTGTAAATTCCTAATCATTCAGTTGGCCAGACAACGCGACTGGTCGACAGAATCCCCTGCATAGTCATATAATGATGTGCTAACATCCCGACGTGCCGCTTTCTCTACCAGCACCTGTATCCGCTACCCTTGTTTGGGAACCTGCCATTGCGCCGTTCTTCATCTTTCTTATGGGTGGAATCCTCGGGCTGCTTGCAGTGTTCACTTACCTACGCGGAACCACCTCCCGCATTCCGCTGGGACGGAGGAGTTTCCTGCTGCTGCTCAGGCTGATCGCGATCGCTCTGGTTTGTATATTCCTATTTCAACCGATGACAGAGGAATCAATTCCCCGACGCCACCCGAAACGGGTGGCACTGGTCGCAGTGGACTCCTCGCTCTCCATGGAGGAAAAGGACGGGATCAACCAGGCCTCGCGCATCGACACCGCGAAACGCCTGCTGAGCGAATCAGGCCTTCTCGGTAGCGGCGAGTCAGAGAATGAAATCGGTGAAGTCCGGTTCTTCTCATTTGATGAAGACGCCAGAACCTTTGCGGGGAACAATCTGATTAACCTCGGTGCGACTGGGGGAACCACCCGTTTTCACTCCAGTATGACCTCGGTCCTGAATACCCTCAAAACCTCCGAGTATTGCGTGGGAACCTTTGTGTTCAGTGACGGACATGATTTCGAAAACGTTGCTCCCGGCCGAACCAGCCAGCTGGCACGCGCCAGGCAGGCCCCGTTTTTCACGATCCCAATCGGGAAACAGCAAACCATCCCGGATATCACCGTGAATATTGCTTCGTTCTCACCTTATACATTCGTCCGCCAAACCGCCACAGTTCAGGCCAGTGTTCGCCTTACCGGCAGTGCAGATCCCAATCCGATTCGCGTCGAGCTTCTTCGGGAAGGCGAGGTTATCAGGGAGCGCAAAGTCACACCATTCAGCGGGACTGACACCACGGTCGCTTTTGAGGTAAGCGAAGATCAATCAGGCCAGTACGAATACGAGATCCGTGCCACTCCACTGACCGGTGAACGCGAGCTGGGCAACAACAGCGCCTTTACCTTTCTCAATGTGACGGACGCAAAGATCCAGGTTCTGCTGATCGAAGGCGCTCCGCACTGGGATACGACTTTCATGCGACGCACTCTGGGTGGGAACAGTCGAATTGAGTTAACTTCAGTGATTTCTCTAGGAAAAGGTAAGCCACTCCTTTCAACCACAGCCCCGGCAGACGCAGAGAATCCGGGACCGCTTACCGTTCCATCGAGTGAAGCGGATTTCCGAAAGTATCCGCTCATCATCCTCGGTCGGGACGTCGACCGGGTGCTGGAACCTGATGCGATTGAAGCCATGGAGAAAGCCGTAACTGACGGCGGGGCCACGATTGTTTTCGCACGGGGGAAGCCGGGAATGAACGTGGTTTTTGATGATCTCTCCCCTGCCCTCTGGCTCGACAATGCCGCCGGTCCCGTCAGATTGGTGAGCGGAAAGTCTAACACCACAGTAGTGCCGCTGGAAGTGCTCGATTCGGCACCGGGTGGAGCCGAAGCTCTCCCCAATCTCCCAATCGCCGCGCAACTTGGAGAAACCAAAACGCTCGCAGCCGTCGAAGCGATGGCCGAAGACACCGCGTTGCAGAGCCAAAGCCCTGCCTTTGTTCACCGCCGACAGGGAGCGGGTCAAGTGATGGCCGTCTCTGTGGGAGGGCTGTGGCGCTGGAGCCTGAATGCAAAGAGCGAAGCCTCCAACAACGTCTACGACAAATTCTGGAACCAATTGCTCCTCAACCTCATCGCCCGCTCAAACGCCAAGCCATCTGATCGCGTTCAGTTGTCCGTATCATCGGCAAACATCAAACGGGGCGAGCGGATTCATTTCGCACTCCACGCCCACCCTGACCGCCCGATCACAGAGATGCCGCGGCTTTCGATCCTACTGGACGGAGAGGAAACCTCAATCCTGCCGCTCAATCAGGAAACACCCGACAGCCCATGGAAAGGTTCACTAGTGATGGAGAAGACCGGACGCTTCAGGGGACAGGCACAAGTCGGCAATGAAGCCGTCGACTGCCGCTTTGTCGTTTATGAAGAGAAGCGGGAGACCACCGAGACCACACCGGATTTTGTCTACCTGCGGATGTTGGCCGAATCCAGCGGCGGTCAGTTGCTGGATGAATCGACCTTGAAGGAAACCGTCACGCAGCTTTCTCAAGCTGCCGTTCTGGAATCGAATGCACCACCGATCATCAAACGGAAAAGCGCGTGGGACAACGCCTGGGTCTTCTACCTGTTGTTCGGCCTGCTGGGGACGGAATGGTTTCTCCGCCGACGCTGGGGTATGGTCTGATCATTCGATCAAACAGGGGTTGTTCATCAACTCAACCCTGTTGGATCATTCTCAAAGGTTGCGGTTATGTCACAAAATCGCCACTGAGATCACGTCGAGAAATGAGCGAATCGGGGGCCATTATTAACCATGTCTGAAAACCCAACTGCTCCTGCAATGACGACGTCCTCTGAGTCGATTGCAGATCTGTTTGCCCGGGTGCGGGAGGAATACATTGATCACTTTGACGAGGAAATGGAGATGGAACTCCATGATTTCGCGGAAGAATCGGCATCCGACAGTCGCCACTCCAATGACGTCGCAGCTTTTCGTCGCCAATACTTCGCCGAGCTTCACCGTCTGCAAATTGAACTGGTTAAGTTGCAGGACTGGGTCGTCGCAAACGGAGAGAAGATAGTCATACTGTTCGAAGGCCGTGACTCCGCGGGAAAAGGCGGAGTCATCACCCGGTTTATGCAAAGGTTGAATCCGCGGGTCTGTCGGGTCGCTGCGCTACCGGCACCCAACGACCGGGAAAAAACCCAGTGGTATTTTCAGCGCTACATTTCACACCTCCCTGCCGGCGGCGAAATCGTTTTATTTGATCGCAGTTGGTATAATCGTGCCGGAGTTGAAAAAGTGATGGGCTTCTGCGATGACGAAGCTTATGAGGAGTTCTTCCGCAGCGTCCCCGAGTTTGAGCGGATGCTGGTGCGCTCCGGCATTCGGCTATTCAAATACTGGTTCTCCATTCAGGACGACGAACAGATCTTCCGTTTTCAGGGCCGGATACATGACCCGTTGAAACGCTGGAAGCTGAGCCCGATGGATCTGGAATCCCGCCGCCGCTGGGAAGCCTACACCAAGGCAAAGGAAGTGATGTTGAAGCGCACCCACATTCCGGAATCCCCCTGGCACGTGGTTCCTGCTGACAACAAAAAGAAAGCGCGGCTCAACTGTATCACCCACTTTCTGGATCAAATCCCTTACGAGTCAGTTCCCCACGAACCGGTCAATCTTCCCGAGCGTGAACATCACGAAGACTATGAGCGGTGGGAAGTCCCTGATGAAATGATGGTGCCGGAGAAATTTTAATCCTCTGTAGGAAGATAACGCTCCCGGATCCCGGCAAGTCTTTCGCGGCACTGTTGCCATTGAGTCTGCTGGTCGAGACTGCGGGAGAACTTTTCCGTTCCCAGATCAGTGAACCCTTCTTTCTGGAAGGTTCCAATTCCCCGCCAGATTATCTCCACAGCAGCCTCATGACAGTGCGGAACCGATGCAAAAGCCAACGGGTCTTTTTCAAGGTCAAGATGATCGAGTAAATACTCCGCAAGGAATTGAGGCTGATACCTGAAATAGGCTTCAGCACCACATCGGAAGAGCTGTCCGATGATGGGAAAGAAATGAGGCGGGATAGCGACTGACTTGAAGAATGTTTTGGCAATTCCAAGTCCGTCTTCCGCCAGATCTGTGATCTCACCGTTTCGTTCATCGGTAGCGCCCGCGGTGTTCAGCTCGATCGTCTTACAAAGGGTGACCCGTGTTGACATACCGAGTTCCACGAACTCAATCTCAGTTGATTCGATCTCCCGGATCAATTCCAATGCCTCCCGGGCTTCGGTTTCGCCTGCGACGCTGTACTCCCGTGTCAATTGCAGGCGTGCCCGGCTTTGGTTGGAAAGGACGACCGCCAGCATTCTCACTGACTCTTCGATCCCCTCATCTGCTCCCGGTCGCAAGACATTGACGGCTTCCGCGTAGGACTGAAGACATTCGACAGTACGATCCCGGCTCCCCTGTTCATTCAGAGTCGCCAGAGCAGCTCCCTTCTTCATCCAGGCCAGCGCCATGCGGGTTCGGAAAGCGGGGTTTTCAGTGAGGTCGAAACCTTTGAGTAATTCGATAGCGTTTTCAAACGACTGGATGGCATCCCTCCCGTTCCCGCTGTCACTTTGCAGTTGAAGGGCGTCGCCCCGATTCAGCCATGCCGCAGACAAACCCCAGTGATTAGCCTGAAGATCATTATTGCTATCTGTAAGTTGACGGCGGAGTGCGATAGCCCGGTCGAAACATTCGACTGCCAGATGGTTCCGCGCAGAGAGTGCGGCCAATCCGCGATAGATCCACAAGTTGGCGGCTCTGCGGCTTTTGACGGCCGGATCGAGCCTTGTATCCTCGAGAAATTGAAGCGCACGCCCATAGGAATTTTCGGCGGGTTCATATTCCCCTAAAGCACGTTCGATATGACCGCGCGCAGTGAGAGTTGCCACGATCATCGACAGCCAGACGGCTTCGACTGCACGGGTATGAGAAAGCAAATCGCTCTCAATTGCTCTGACTTCGTCCAGGGAAGCCAAAAGGCTCGGCACATCCCCTTGCACCAGCTTCGCTTCGACTTCGGACAAGAATGCGGAAACTGCATCCGGCGAAAACCCGGCCTGATTTGCTTCGATGGTCATTTTTGAAAGAGAAAACTCCGACACCCGGGATTCAGGTGTCGGAGCCTCTTGCGTTTGGTTTATCCTACTACTCTGTTTAAGACTGACTCAGTCGACGGGATAACTTACATCTCCGCCCACTGCCTCAGAAGATTGTGATAGACGCCGGTCAGTTGAACCGACGATTGCCGGGCCGTCTCGTGTTCAGACAAGTCGTTGTTGATACGTTGGATCGCTAAATCCAGATCCAGCAGGAGTGACCGCTGCCCATCATCCCGGATCATGCTTTGAAGCCAGAAGAAAGAACAGAGTCGGGAACCCCGCGTCACCGGTGTGACGTGGTGCAGACTGGTCGATGGATAGAGAACCATCGAACCCGCCGGCAGTTTCACCTGATGCACTCCGTAGGTATCTTCGACGCACAGCTCCCCGCCCTCGTAATTCTCCGGATCTTCAAAGAACAAGGTCGCAGAGAGATCGGTCCGAATTCTTGTGGGAGAGCCGGGAAACTGACGGATGGCATTGTCCACATGCGTGCCGAATGCCTGGCCTCCGGTATACCGGTTGAAGAGCGGCGGGAAGATCTTGTGTGGCAGCGCAGCTGTCATAAACAGCGCATTTTGAGCCAACGCTTTCAGGATCATATCGCCGACTTCTTTGGCCTCAGGGTGGCCTTCGGGAATCTGCTGGTTGTCTTTGGCTTTGCTCGACTGGTGACCAGCCGTAACCTTGCCATCAACCCACTCTGCAGACTCCAGCAACGCTTTGGCTTTCGCCACTTCGTCAGGATTCAGCACGTCTGGAACTGTGATCAACATAGAATCAAGACCGGGTTGAATTAAAATTCGAGTGACGCAGTGAACATCACCGAGCGGCCTTCACCCGGGATAACGTGTCCACCTCCCACACGACCGATGTATTCTTCGTCGCCGATGTTGTTAACATTGAGGCGCAGAGTCATGTTCTCATTGACCCGGTATCCGGCAACAGCATCCCAGATCCAATAAGCGGGGGCCTCACGATTATTCGTGGTGTTGCTGAAGCGACTGTCAACAAACTGTGGTCCACCACCGATGAAGAAACCTCCGGGAAGATCCACCTGTGTCCAGAGATTGAAGGAATGCTCGGGAGTATTGGACAGTTCCTGCCCGACTTCAGCAGCGTTCAGCGAACTGAGCACTTCGCTTTCAAGGTGAACATATCCCGCGAAAACCTGCCAGTCCGGAGTGATGTTCCCGGACGCGCCAAGTTCAAAACCTTGAACCCGCTGTTCTCCTTCAAGGACGACGACGCGGTCTGGATCAGCTGGATCAGAAGTCCTGGCGTTCGTCTTGTCGGTGCGGAACAGAGCCGCTGTCAAGCTGAGACGCTCATCGAGCAGGTCCCACTTGGTTCCGATCTCGTAAGTCTCTGATTTTTCAGGATCGACTTCGAAATTCGATGTGCTGGTATCGCTTGAGCTAAGCGAAAGTCCTTCCCCTGCCGGGTTGAATGAGGTTCCATATCCGAAGTATACGCTTCCGTTTTCCGCGGGTTTCAGAACAACACCAGCACGACCGCTTGTCATCTCATCAGTCCGGCTGAGCCGTTCGGAGCTGCCATCGATTGCGACATTCGTGTAATCAAGCTGATAGCTGTCCCAACGCAATCCACCGTTCACTTCAAGCCACTCGGTTACCGATACGGTATCGAATAAATAGGCCGCTGAAGAGAACGCATCAGCATCCGTAAAAGCACCGGTCCGTTCGAAAGGCCCATCAGCGGGAGAATTTGAATTCGGATTAAAGAGATCGGTAGTCGCGGTGCCAGGTGTAGTGCGGCGGAATCGCTCGTTTGTCTCCTGGATGAATTCAAAGCCAAAGACCGCTTCATGACCCACATTGCCTGTTGCAAAGTCGAAAATGAAATCAGTTTGATTTGCAAGAATCGTATTGGTTTCGTCTCTATCTTTGGAACCGCGATTGATCTCTGCCCCCACTCCCGTGAACCGGGGGGCCCGGACGATTGACAAGCGATCTGTCTGGCCGACTCGGAATTGATCCCGGATCGTAAATGAATCATTTACATCATGCTCGAACCGAACCGTTCCCATTGTTGTGGTGACGTCTTCAAAGTCACTTACGATTCCATAGTAGCGATCATAAGGTACCGGAGCCGGTTGATCGATGAACGAGGTCAAGCGGGGATCCGTCACTGAAGACGAAACCCAGGGAATTCCATAGTCCGGGCGGTTTTCCTCTTTCATGTGGAAGAAATTCAGGAAAAGACGGGTATCAGACGGCTCAGTGAAAATCATACCTTTCCCGGAACCATCCGGAACTGATTCGCCCAATCCAAAGGCGAGCGATCCAGCGACCCCCATGCGTTTGTTTTCAGCAATTCCGCGCCCCGGAACCATTGCATCGTGATACATGGTATTGATACGCAAGGCACTGCCTTCGATCCCCGGAATCATCTGGTTGATATCAAGCGTTCCCCGCATCAGCTCGTCCGTTCCTACTGATACGTCAGCACGAACAAAATCGTCCAGCTTTGCGGTCTTGGTCACCAGATTCACAGACCCACCAGTCGAACCACGCCCCGCGTTGGTCGAAGACGGGCCTTTAACGACCTCGATCTGCTCAAAATTAAACGGATCCCGACCGTAGGAACCGAAATCGCGAATCCCGTCAATATAGAAATCGGTCCGCGCACTGAAGCCGCGAATAGAAAGATTGTCTCCCGGAGGAGCCCCACCTTCACCTGCCTGAAGACTGATGCCCGATACATTGCGGAGCGCCTGCTGCAGCGACGTCGCCCCCTGGTCTTTGATCAGTGTTTCCGGTATCACTGTGATAGTCTGCGGCACGTCGCGGAGTGGCTGTGTAAACTTCGGGGAAGAAAGCAATTCCGTCTTATAAAGGGAATCGCTGGTGTTTGAATCGACGACATATTCCGGAAGCGAACCGTCCTGAACAGTTTCGTTTGCGTCATCGATAACGACTGGTTCCTGAGCACTGACACTGCCAGCTGCCCACAAAACCGTTGTTAGAGCAAGTCCGTCACGTGCCCGACCTGAGAGGTTCGACATGTGGTGGGTGCCCACTGGTTTGGTTGTTTTGTAGTTCATAGTTTAGTTGGTCAAAAAAATTCTCAAAGTTCTTTGGTTGCTGCCGTCTCAACGGGACCGGTCTTGATGCTTCCTTCAGAAACCGGCTTCGAAGGGACTTGAAGCACAGGTGGGCGCCCCTTCTCTGACGGCCGGCCTTTGTCCGATGCCGGCGCTCCTTTGGCTGGTCCGCCTTTCGACTGAGTGGGGCCGAATGTGAGCGTCTTAAAGGTGCCGGTGAAAATCAGAACAGCCATCACCACGGCGATGCCGAGTCCACCGATTCCCAGCAGCCGGGTGGGCTTGATCTGCCACCACATAATTGCCCCTGACAGCCCCCAGAAAACCATCGTAATCCCCGTGGCGTCAGCGATGGCGTTCCACAGCCAGCGCGCTCCTCTGCGGTCCGGGTAGTGGTGGGTTTTGTGAAGTTTTGTAACCACCGAGTAAAAGTTCAGCCCGCTGGAAGCATCGGCCGCGCGAGCACTCAAAGTGTTACTCACCAACGAATAGCTCACATTCCATAACCGGTCATCTTCGGCCGACCTTGCCTGGAACCGCACCTCAGCCCCACCCCGGGTCGATGCCTCCAGCGGCCCTTTCAGTTCAAGCCCTGAATCATCCACCAGGTCTGAAGCCAACTTAAGCGTCTTCTCTGCGTCATAAGCAGGAGTGGCCAACTTTTTCCCGTGAAAGTCAGGCTGGTCCTGCTTTGGCGGATTGATGAAGTAACGAACATTGGCCGAGCCATGGTTTGGACTGATCTGGACCATCGTCCGCCCCTTGTCCGATGTTCCTGAATACCCAAGTGCCCCTTCAATGATCGCTCCGCTGTCTCGCACCCACTTGCTCCCGGACAAATCCGCGCTGCCATTGATCTGTTGCATCACGGAATCCGCGATGGCCTCCGCGTTCGGCATCTCAACACCCAGCGCCTGAGCCTCTTTTGCACTGTAGTTTGAAACCACTTCCACCGGGCCAAACCACTCAGGGTGATTAAAGAGCATTCCACTGAATCCAAAAAAGATCACCCAGGGGAGAAGCAACAGCCCGGTATACATGTGAATCCGGCGCACGAGCTTAAGCGTGCGGTTGTATCCCTTTTTGGATTTTCGTCGAGGTTGTTCCTGTGAAGTCATTGATCAGTTGTTGAGATCCGTTCTCATTACTAAGTTTTGAATTGGACCATGTTTTCGGGTTTGAGAAAGCGAAAGGGTTTGCGCTTCCGTTCCAAAAATTAGCGCCGGATTGCACGAACAACGGCAGCGTGTCGACAATTAGCGATCGCGTGCGGATGACGAAGATTTGTCATCCCGGATGGCAGATTCACTGGCAGTCTGAACGACGAATTTTGAGATCAAAAGCGGTCGGAACTCGCAGACCTAACCCATTGTCGCCTGCATTCAGCCCTCTATCTTCCAGCCGGAAAATGCCTCGTCGAATTGAAAACAGGCTCGGAGGAAGACCGGAAAACACTGGAACTCAAATCCCCTGAGTCCAATTACTTAACCAACTCTGCGACAATCGCGGGAATGTCCATTGATGCGGGATGGCCATAGGCCGCCACTTTTCCCTCCTGATCGATAATACAGGCGGTGGGTATCCCGTTTACCTTGTAGGCAACAGGGGCTGCGGCTTTGAACCCGCCCTCACCGGCCCAGGTATTGTAGGTTTTGCCCCATCCCTTGATCGCCAGATGCTTGACTGCTGCATCAATCTCGCTGTCGATACTCAACGCCATAAACGTGACCTTATTCTTCCATTCAGGATGCTCTTCTCCATAGGTTTGCATCTTTGCCATCGGAGCCTGACAAGGGCCGCACCACGACGCCCAGAAATCGATCACGACCACTTTTCCTTTTAAGTCCGACAGTTTTTTCTCAGCCTGATCCTCCAATTGAACAAACGAAAAATCCGGGGCCTGATCCCCTTTCGAAATCGCTGTCTTCAGTTTGGCGACAGGAGCAGGGGTTTTGCCGACCACCTTCGCCGCGTTCGCAACATACTTGTTCCCCGCATACTCCTTCTGCATCGTCAGATAGTTTTCTTCAGCCCCAGCTTTGTCTCCTGTTATTTGTTGTCCTTGAATCAGGTGATAAAGAGCATGGGGCGCTTCCGCATCTTTCTCCGCCCGGAACCCTTCATAGGCGGCCTTGAAATCAGGGATCGCTTCCACCCATTTCTCAGTCATGCGATAGGCCTCGCCCCGCAACATCTGTGTCTTCGTCAACAGGGGCGACGACTTGGCTTTTTCGATTCCCTTTGACGTCACTGCAATCACCACATCAAACTTTTTCAGCGCATGTGCCGCCTTCCCATGGATATAAGCAACCTGGGCATCGGCCGGCGTTTCATCGGTGAACGTTTCTGCAAATTTCTCGCAGGCCTCAATCAGTTCCGTCTGCTTTCCGCTTTCCCGCAGCTGAACGATCTCCACAAACGCAGCGAATGGATCCGGTTCGCCAGCAGGCAACGCAGGCGTCAGCGACAACGTCGAAACAACCGAAAGGATCCACCCCGAGAGGGGCCAGTGAAGAATCTTCATCTTCTGTTTGTATCGAATCAATTGCGCAGAATCAATGTAAATTCCGGCATCACAATACCTGACTTGCTCAACTGCGACTGCCACTTTTCCAAATTACCCCGAACGATCTCTTCAATCTGCATGAAACTCGTCACGTTGCAGCGCCACCAGTTTCCAGCGCCTTCGCCAGCGGACAATTCCCGCGTTGTGCTAATCCATTTCGATATTCGTTCAGTAGCTGTTTAGAGCGCTTTGCCAACATCTGCCGAACTTCGCGCCGCTTCCCTTTCACCCGTGGAATCGTCATGTCATCATAGGCAGTCGTTTGATGCCGCATCCATGCGATCGTTGCCGCCTCCGCCCGTCTTTCGATCGGGATCCGTTTGGTGCGAGCCACCGTTCCACTTCCCACAGGAGTCGCGTGACTCGCTATCAGCCGGGCCATTTCCGACTCCAGGTCCTTGTGTCTCACATCGAAATCCAGAAACTCCCGAACCGACTTCTCAAAATCCTCAGCATAAGCAACCTGTTCCTTCGCCCGGCGTTTCCGACCCGCATCGAGTTTCTTTTGGTAAGCCGGATCTTTCCTTTCTGCTTCCAGTTCAGACTTCAGCACCTCGATCCGATCAGCCGGTGCCCATATTCCCTTTGAGAAAACACGCCTGCCTTTTTTCTCTTTCACGGTCCACGTCGGGCCATCCTTTTTAATCCGCCGCGACAGAGCCGCATCTCCCGGAGCCAGCAATGACCAGCCCTCGGGGATCTTCCGCTCATCGCCTTCAATCGTCTTCACGTAACCTTTCCTGGGAGAAGTCCGGACTTCGATGGTCTCAAATTGATCTGCCATAATATTCGCAGGACCCTATGTAGGAGAGCTTTGAAAAATCAAATGAGGATTGCGATATCATAGGTTCAAAAACGCCCCGCAATCGGGGCTCACGCAGCCTTGCATTTATCCAACTGCTTCTTCGCTCCAGAACTCATTGTCAACCCCTTCCCGGCCAGAAAAGACAACACTTCCGCGAACGATTGATCATCCATCACATTCGCGGTGTGACTCAACATTCCTTTCTTAATCTTAAAACGAACATTGCGGGTGCCCAGAGTTTTCAATGTGCTGATTTCTGTAATGTCATCGTAGCTGATGGAATAGCGTTTGACCGATTTGATCTCGAAATGATCATCGTAGAACTTCAACTCAGGATTCAGGTTGTTGTGCCCCACAGTGAAGGGGGAAGGCATCCATTTAATGCTGATAAATGTGGCCCTGACATGGACTGGAACTCCATCGGGCGTCATATGGTCTGAGATACGATTCAAATTCATTTCACGGAATCTGGACAGAGCTATCACGGTTAACTGATCAATGCCATCGCAAGCACGGCAGCCAGTATCACCACGACAAGAGCGATCAGCAGCAGCCAAAAAATTGCGCTTCCGCCCCGCCTGTCCATTGTGACTTCGACATCGTGCTCCGGAATGACCCATACTTTAAAAAAGGTGTCCCAGTAACCGGCATGCACGGTGATTTTCTCATCAAGGGGGAACGACTGAATTTCCTTTGAAAAGATCCAGTTAGATCCCTTCACTTCGACCCTTCCCGCGACCTGCTGCCCCTCCCCGGACGAACGGCTTACCGAGAACGTATAATCCATGGGAACGCTGCTGAAGCTCCTGCTGTAGATTTGTTTTCGAGTCCCTGCAGGGATCACAATCGGTTTACCCATAACTGATCGACCCTACAGCGCTGGAAACGATTTTACAATTCTTCGAATTCAGAATGAAGAGGCGCATCGCTCATGAAGTTTCTAAAAATCCGCCAGTGTTACCGGTATTGCTTTCGCTTTGCGATTCAGGGAATCACCATTTAGCAGTCAGAATGATGGTTTTTCGACTCTTGCCTCTCTTAGTGGGACTCCTCGTTTCCCCGATGGTTTCCGATCCTCTTTCTGCCGCTGAAGCTCTCGGCAAACTCATCTTTTCTGACGATTTTGAGCGATCAGAATCCCAGGAGGAAAAGGATGAACCCGGCAATGACTGGACCACCAGCAGCGACAAAACCGCCGGCGGACGCAAGCAGGTCGACCTTCGCGACGGCGCCATGCACATGCACACCGCCGAAGGAGCGAACCATGCCGTTTCGACCCGGCATGAAATTTCCTTCACTGACGGCTCGATCGGAATGCGCTTCCGCCTCGACAGTGAGAAAGATGAGCTGCGCCTCAACTTCGCTGACCTTGGATTAAAATCCGTGCACGCCGGGCACCTCTTCGACGCGGTCATCCGGCACGATAAGGTGTCGTTCGAAGACAAGAAGACCGGTTACATGAATCTCGAAATCCGCAATGCGAGAAAGGACGGAACGATTGCTGCGGAGAGGCTTAAAGAAATCAACCGCACAAAATTCGCCAGCTTCCCCCTCGATACAAAGCTCGCCCCGGGTGAGTGGCATCATCTACTCGTCACGGTAAGGGGCGACAGGATTTCCGCCGAAATCAATGGCAGGGAAGTCGGCAGTTTTCAGTCCGAAGGCATCGCTCACCCGACCAAGCGACTGCTGCGACTTCTGGTGCCCGGCGCAGCCTGGATCGACGACATCAAGATCTGGCGTCGCAAGTGACCCACGCCTTCTCTCCTTCTTTGATCTTCAAATCACTGTCGACACAGACGGTCCACCTCTCATCATTCGAGACCGCAGGATCAATCGCTTCGACCACAGCTTCGATTCGCCTGCAAGCGTCCCGAATCGATCTCACCTGAACCGGAATCGCCAGAGCGGAATCCGCGTTGTCCACCAGGTGCATATCATCGGGCCGAATCCATTTTACCGCCCCGTCCTCAAGCGCCACATGATTGGCCGGACCAAACAGTCTGGCGCAATATCCGTTCTTTGGATGGTTATAGAGTTCCGAGGGCGTTCCGCTTTGCTCGATCCGGGCCGAGCGAAAAATGGCGACCTGATCTCCGACAGCCAGCGCATCCTCCGTATCATGAGTGACCATGATAGCCGTGGCATTAACCTGAGTCAGAATATTCTGGATTTCCTCTCTCAGGGAATGACGGAGAGCTGGATCCAGATTCGAAAACGGCTCGTCCAGAAGAATGACCTTGGGTCGAGGGGCAAGGGCGCGGGCCACAGCCAGCCGTTGACGTTCCCCACCTGAAAGTTCATGTGGATACCGCTTCTCAAACCCGTTCAGCCCCACCAGTCCCAACATATGATCAATGGCCTCCCGGAGACCTGCACGATCCCGGCGCGGCAAGCCGTATGCGACGTTGTCGGCTACAGTCAGATGAGGAAACAATGCCCCCTCCTGGAACACGAACCCCACCCGGCGTTTTTCAGGCGGTACCCAGGCATGTCCGCCGGCATTCGCGACCAGCGATCCGTCGATGGAGATTTCCCCTCCGTCCGGAATCTCCAATCCTGCAATGAGACGCAACAATGTCGTCTTGCCCGATCCACTTTCCCCCACCAGGGCCACCACTTCCCCTTCTTTTACAGAAAGCGACACCGATTCAACCGCCGGCGCATCAGCGCCTCGGTATTGTCGAGTGACAGAGGTGAGTTCAAGCATTCAAAAAATCAGGTCAGGGGCCGGGGGAGACAGTGACTGGCTTCGTATAAAACCGGTAGCGTCGAAACTCAAATCGAACTCCGGTGAATTACCACCCTTCATTCCTCCCGCATAAAGCGATTCAGGACGATCAGCCCGCAGGCACTGGCGGCAATGATGATCAGCGAAGGAACCGCGCATTCGTGAATCCGCCCCTCTTTGGCCAGCCCGAATGCGGTCGTGGCAAGGGTATCAAAGTTGGCCGGACGCAGGATCATAGTCAGGGGTAACTCCTTTAAAATATCCACGAAAACCAGCATGGTGGCAGCAAGCAATGTCCCCTTGATGATCGGAAGATTCACTCGAAACAAAGTCACCCCCGGCGATTTCCCCAACACACGCGAACTTTCATCCAAACTGCCACAGACCTGTGTGAGCCCTGCGCGGATAGGCTGATAGGCCACTGCCAGAAACCGGACCAAATACCCGAAGCCAATCGCGAACACCGTTCCGCTGAGAAAGGCACTCCCTGCCATGCGGTCCACCCCGCCAAAAATCACCATGATCCCGATCGCGATCACCGCACCCGGTGTGGCATATCCCAGATTAAAAAAACGGTTGGCACTCCGTATCCAACGGAAAGGATGAAGCTTCACCGTATACCCCAAAACAATCGCTACCAGAGTGAGAACCGCCGCCGTGCCGAGCGACAAAGTGAAAGTGCGCCCCAACTGGGCGAGAAAGTCCGGCTTCATCACTTTCGAAAACGTCATCACTGTCCACGACGTCAGCGTATAAAGCGGATACCCCAGCCCAATCGCCAGGGGGATCAGACAAATCAAAACCGCACCCAAAGCTGGAACCGGTTTCAATCGACGACGGGCCAGCGGGGCACATTCCCGCGCACTGTCAGAAAACCGCGCACTGCCTCGCTGACTGTATTCTATCAACAGAACGAACAGTACGAACATCATCGCCAGCCCGGCAAGCCGAATGGCCGAGGAACGATCACCCAGACTGAACCACGTTCGAAAAATCCCCTCGGTCAGCGTTGGAACACCGAAGAAATTAACCGCTCCGTAGTCATTGATCACTTCCATCAGAATCAGACTCAAGCCAGCCACAATGGCCGGTCGGGAAAGCGGCAGCGCAATTTTAAAAAACGTGTAAGTGGTTGATTTCCCCAACATTCGCGAGGCTTCTATCGCAGCCCGCCGCTGTCGGGAAAACGACGCCCTTACACTGATGTAGAGATACGGCGAAAGCACCGCCGCCATCAAAATCGAGAGCAGCCCGTAGCGCAGAATTTTCTCCGCCCACAAAAAAACCTCCACTCCGTAATTCAACCGGATCCAAGCCTGCAGCGGGGTCAGCATAGGAAAATAAACAAACGCTGCCACATAAGTGGGGATCGCCAGCGGCAACACAAGCGCCCACTCAAAGACCCGTCTCCCCGGGAAATCACAGGTCGATACCAGCCATGCCGGCAAAATTGCAAACAGGATCGATAAGAGAGAAACCGCAACGACCAGCACCGCGGTGTTTCCAAGGTAACTTCCCAGAACCGTTTCGGAAACATGAGCCCATTTCGGACCGGCCTGAAAGATCCCCCATAACACAGTAATCAGCGGAGTGAGAATCACACCGCCGATCAACAACGTCGAAATCACCCAGCCGTCCAGAAACCGGCGAAACGGATACGAGACCCGGGGGGATTCGACAGGTAGAACAGAACCTTTCAAAATTTATGGAAGCAGTCTGACTGTGCCATCCCGAAGCAACACGCTCATGAGTCGGGATGACAAAGCCGCCGGGATTCTATTCCCACCCTGCTTCGTTGAAGGTTTCAACAGCTTTACCGTTCAGTTCGCCCAACTTGGTCAGGCTGAGTTTATCAGCTTTGAACTCCCCCCAGCTCTTCATGAGGTCTGACCACTCGACGCCTTCCACCACCGGATATTCATAGGTGGTACTTGGGAATGTCGCCTGCGCTTCGTCAGACGCGAGGAATTCAAGGAACTTCACCGCATCTTCCTTGTTATCTGAGTTCTTGATCAATCCGCCACCGCTGACATTCACATGCGCCCCACGGCCATCCTGGTTGGGGAAAAAGATCCCAATCGAGTCAGCCACTTCCTTGTCCTTCTTGTCCTCGGAATTGGCAAGGAGACCTACGTAATAGGTGTTCACAATGGCGACATCACCAAGACCGGCCACGACAGCGCGCATCTGATCACGGTCACTCCCCTGCGGAGGGCGTGCCATATTTCCACGGACTTTTTTGGCCCATTCCCCGGCATCACTTTCCCCATTGGCAGCGATGACAGAAGCCATGAGAGACTGGTTATAAACATTCGATGAAGAACGCGCCAGCACCCGGGCTTTCCACGCATCACCGGACAGCGCTTCATAAGTCGAAAGCTCTTCAGGCTTCACACGATCCTTTGAGTAGGCGATGATCCGTGCCCGCTGGGTGAATCCAAACCATTGTCCGTCAGAATCACGCAAATTTTCGGGGATTCGCTCGTTCAGCACTTTCGAATCAACCTTGGTCAACACCCCTGCCTCCTTGGCCAGATGAAGCCGGGCCGCATCAGCGGTCATGAAAATATCCGCCGGAGTGTTTTCCCCTTCAGACTTGAGACGCTCGATGAGTTCATCCGCACCAGCTTTGACAACATTCACCTTGATACCCGTCTTCTCCGTGAACTTCGCGTAGAGCGCGTCGTCCGACTCATAGTGACGGTGGGAATACAAAGTGATATCGCCCGCTTTGAGCACAGAACAGGAACAGACCGACAGGAGAAGGGAAAAAAGGATTCGTTTCATGGGGTTACTTGTTGAGACCGGGTCGCAATACCATGATACTCAGGGAACATTTCCTTTTTTCAACGGGATTTTTAAAAGAGAAGGGATTCAGGGCCAAATATCTGGTTCAGGAACGACCCAAAAATCGTTTACCCGGTCATTCCTCGTTCAGGAACGGCTCAAAAATCGTTTACCGGGTCATTCCCCGTTCAGGAACGACCCAAAAATCGTTTACCGGGTCATTCCCCGTTCAGGAACGACCCAAAAATCGTTTACCGGGTCATTCCCCGTTCAGGAACGCACCAAAAATCGTTTACCGGGTCATTCCCCGTTCAGGAACGACTCAAACATCCCCTTCCCTTCTATCGATAAATTTCAGCAAATCCGGCCCGGATTGCCCTCCGAATGCTGTGACAAAATGTCCCAATTGAGGCGATTTTTCGGAAAAATGACAGTTTCTTGCCCTAGTGGGATTGGGGACTGGGTTGTACGTGTCGCATTTCATATTTTACAGACCTGAGTTTCAGTATGAATATATTCCACCCTGAAAAAACAGGGGTTAACAAACAAACAAAAACAAACCTAACACCAAAAGAAAAATGAGAAGATTATTATACTATATAATTAATCCATTCAAATCGAAGAGTATCAGCCTCATCGGCATGATTCGCTTCACCACCGACCTGCTTGAACGGTTCAAAGCCCGAAATGGCGAGGGTCAATTCGATGCCCGAATCGCAGCGACGGAATCCGCCCTTGAGGTGCTCGAGGAAGCCTACACCGTTGATATCGGGAAGCTGGGTATTCGCAAAGCACGGAAATCAGCTAAAAACCAGTTCCGGGAAACGCTTTCAACCGTCGTTGAAACGATCTTCGGAAAACTGATCGCCGTTTATGGAGCAAAGTCAGATCCCCTGAAGGAGTTTTTCCCGCATGGGCGCAGCATCTACCACCACGCAGCAGACGACGCGCTGAAACTCCACTTGAACAACCTTGTGGATCAGGTGACCGCTCATCAGGAACACCTGGGAGCAAGTCTGCTCGAAGAAGTCACCCTCCTGCGGGATGAATGGGTGGGAATTCACGAAGCCAGCGAGGAGTCGACCGGACAGAAAGCCCTCACTGAGGCCATTCGCCGCAACGCCCGTGCCGATCTGGCCGACGAGCTGTTTGAAAATCTGCTGATGGTCAGCAGCATGAACAAGCACCAGCCAAATCAGTTGGGATTGTACATGCAACAGTATCTGCTCGGTGGCCCGGCCAGCGGTCCTGTTTCCGCACCTCATAACACCCCTCCCGCTTCGGTGGATGGCTCCACTTCCGGCTCAACCTCAACTGCGACCTCCTCCGCCGGAAGCTCAAGTGTTGGGTCCAGTATCTCCAGCGGATCAACCAGCATGAGCAGCTCGATGACCTCATCCAGCAGCGCCACCAGCATGAGCGGATCATCAACCGGCTCGACAAGCAGCACTGGAAGCTCAAGTTCAGCTTAATCCCCTCAATAGATTCCGGTTCCAGCCGGAGCGAGAACAGCCCGGACCTGAAGAAGCGAAAGCATCCGACGGTCCCGGGCTGATTTCGATCCAACAGGGTCTATTCGACGAACCAACCCTGTTGGATCGTTGAGCGATCTGATATATATTTTTCAACCTAAGGCCCGGGATGCGACGAACACTTTCCGGGCTTCAATAGTCTTACCGGCTGAATACGACGCCCCACTACCCTATAACAACGCGATAGCAAAACCGTGATATCAACAGCCCAAGAAAAACAGGACCAATTCAGTAGATAATAACGTTTATCCCGGAGACTCGGCATTGCGATCTCACTGAGCCTCGACATCGCGGTAAATGAGGACACATTTCCTGCATGGAAACCTCCATTGCAATCCTCGGTGCAGGAATCGGCGGACTCAGCCTGGCGGCGGCTTTACAACGTGCGGGATTGTCATTCCGCGTTTATGAGCAAGCCGAATCGCTCGGCGAAGTGGGAGCGGGATTAGGCCTCTGGTCGAACGCGACGCGTTGCCTGGAATCGGTTGGGATCGATAGTGAATTCTGGTCTCGCTTCGGGTGTGAAGTTCACATCGCGGAAGTGGGCACCCCCGCAGGTAAAGTGCTTTCTCGATGTGCTGTGCGTCCCATCGCGGAAAAGGTCGGAGCCGGCTCATATGTGGTTCATCGTGCCGATCTCCATACCGCTCTCGCTAAACGGGTCGAACGTGATTCGATTTCGCTCAGCAAGCAGCTTACCGGTTTGTCGCAAAGCGACGATGGAGTCGTTTTGCGATTCGCAGACGGCACGGAAGAACAAGCGGATCTCGCCGTTGGTGCAGACGGGTTGAAGTCACGGGTTCGAGCGGAACTTTTTGGCGATGAACCGCCTCTCTATGCGGGACAAACCTGTTACCGGGGCATTGCCGAACTCACGATCAAAGATCGCCATGTGCTGCGCGAGATCCAGGGCGCAGGGCTGCGAGCTGCCGTAATCCCGCTGGATGACAACCGAGTCTACTGGTGGGCCACCGAGAACGTGCCGCCGGGCGGGAAACGGTCTCCCGTCGGGGAAAGAGAGCACCTGTTGAAGGCATTTGCTGACTGGGCATTTCATGTCCCGGAGGCGATCGAAGCGACCGGGGCCGGGGCAATCTTGCGAAACGATCTATATGACCGACCGCCGCTTACCTCCTGGTCGAAGGGTCATGTCACGCTGCTTGGAGATGCGGCGCATCCCACCACGCCTAATCTGGGTCAAGGCGCCTGCATGGCGATCGAAGATGCGTTTGTATTGGGCCAATTGCTGGCCAAGTCAGCCACGGCGACTTCATTCGCTGAATACGAGCAACGGCGCAAAGCCCGGTGCGAGGCGATCGTGAAGGAATCGCGCCGATTCGGTTGGGTGGGCGGCTGGTCGAATCCGCTCGCGGTGGGTCTCAGGGAAACTCTCATCAAGCTCATGCCGGAATCAGCAATGAGGCGGTCGATGGAAAAACACATTGCCGTTTCGATATAGAAATCAGGTGTCCCAAATCTACCACCATCGTCTCCGGGCCGTCAGAAACCTCAGTTTCTGACAGCTTCAGTCTGCTTTTTAGCGCACGCCCCCACGAGTCGAGCTTCCTGATCCGACTCTCCGGAGCTCATTTCGCAACTTTACACTGAGCGGTGAATTCGACAGTGTTGAAGAAAAGGAAAAAATAACGGCAAATGCGTTGTTGTTGTGGAGCGTATCTTTGACGAATTGATGAAGAACTTGAAGAAAAACCATTGAGATGGCAATCGCGTTTACTTCGAAAGCAGGGATCGCTTTTCTGCCTGTTCTTCTGCTGCTTTTACTCCCTCGCATCCAGGCGGACGACCGGGAATTTGTGCAAACGCTGCAACCGTTTTTCAAGGAGCACTGCATCAAGTGTCATGGACCTGAGAAAGAAAAAGGTGACCTCCGAATCGATAAGCTCTCGGCTAGTTTGGATGATTTCGAGAGCATTGAACACTTCCAGAACATCCTCGACGAGATCACGATCGATTCGATGCCACCGGAGGATGAACCTCGTCCGGATAAAGAATCTCTCGCGACCATTGTTCCGGTGCTGACGGAACACCTCAAGAAAGCCAGGGAAAAACACAGCTCCGGAGGCGGTAAGCCGGTGCGGCGGTTTTCGAGGACGGAATATATCAATACGATATACGATTTGCTGGGCGTTCATGTCACCCCCCGCTCACTTCCGGAGGACGGAGCGATCGGGAAATTCGATACGGAAGCGGCATCACTCTATACCACCGACATGCATTTCGAAACCGCGCTCGCCGTGTCCCGCAATGCGGTGCGACGATTCATCGCCAGCCGCAGCGAAAAACCCGGAGTGAGACAGCTGAAGGCATTGCCACCACCGGGAATAAATAAGGGTAAATTTTCCATCAGAGCCCGGGACGTGCCTCCTGCCGGCCATCAGATCATTCGACTCTCATTTTGGCTGACTGACCCGAAATCAAGGCCGGCTTATTTTGGCCCCGGAGGAGAGGCACTTTATCAGACCGGGGGGACCAGGGATGCGCCAAAATTTATCGAACGAAAATTCACCGAGTCTGTGGCCGAGGGTTGGAACCGCGGCAATGTCTCCCTGGGAGAATTGCAAGTCGTGAATGTGGTCAATCCGCAACCGTATGAATTCTTCGCGCCGCTTCTCGCGCAATACGGGGATGATGTGCCGGATTCAGCGGCTCCACACATTATTGGTCATTTCGCCAAACTGATGAATCGAGGCAGGGAGGTCGATGGGAAGACGATCCCGGGGCTCCATTCTATATTTCTTCTTGGGCGGGAACAAGGCCAGCCCTTCTGGGAAGCTATTGTGGAGCCGATGGCATTGTCGATGTGTTCACTGGAGTCGATGTTTCATTTTGAAAATCGCGACCCGGAAAGGAATACCCGTTACATCTCGGCGATTGAGCTGGCAAACCGGCTCTCTTATTTCCTGTGGCGTTCCGCTCCCGACACCGAATTATTCAAGCTGGCTCAGGCCGGGGATATTTACGAACCGGAGATCAGGAACCAGCAGATCGAAAGGATGATGAACGATGAAAAGTTTGACCGGTTCCTCAGGGATTTCACCATTCAATGGCTCGAGTTGGATCGGCAGGACTTAATTGCGGTTCAGAGACATCTTTTTCAAGACTTCAACGATGCCATCCACGACTCGATGAAGGAGGAGACCTACCATTTCATGTCGCATGTGATTCGGGAAAACCTTCCGCTCAGCAACCTGATCGACTCCGATTTCGTGGTTGTAGACGACATCATGGCCAGACACTATGGCTTGTCTAAAGCGAAAGGAGAAGGTTTTCAGAAGATTGCCCTGCCGGAAGATTCACGGCGGGGCGGGCTCCTTGGTCAGGCGGGAATTCTGATGCAGACCGGAACCGGCGAACGAACCTCAATTGTCGAACGCGGAGTGTTTGTCGCAAGGAAGCTGCTGAACGCGGAACCCCCTCCTCCGCCTCCGCTGGTGGATGATCTACCGACGGACGGGGTCGACTTCAAACGGATGAGTGCCGCCGAGTTGGTCAGCCGGCACCGCGAGGCGGCTCAATGCGCATCGTGTCACAACAAAATCGATCCCCTCGGCATGGGGCTGGAGGAGTTCGACGCCGTCGGCCTTTTTCGAACCGTGGATAAGCGACTGAATCCTGAGTATGAAACGATGTCCCGTAGAGAACGCAGGAGGGCGAAAAACGTGATCTTCGAGGTGAAACTGGAAACCGAAGGACAAGTGTTCAATGGCCCGAAATTCAAAGGAGTGGAGGGGCTGAAGAAGGAATTAATGAAGAATCAGCGCCGCCTTGCAGAGACCTACACGGAAGCTTTGCTCACCTTCGCGAACGGAAGAAAGGTGGGGCTGGCAGACGAGGCAACGGTTGAAGATATTATCAACCGGACCTCGCGAGACAGTTTCCCGGCACGGGCTATTCTAAAAGCTGTAGTCGAATCAAAAGCGTTTAAAACCCAGTAAGACAGTTTCATCAAGACTCGCGAAATCCGCGCTCATTCCTGACATCCATTCGCGTTACAAAACCAAGCCCCAATGAAAAAAATCTCACGAAGAACCCTGCTACGGTCGGGATCGACCGCGGTGCTCCTGCCTCTCCTGGAGTCGAATCTCCTCCCGGCTTTCGGCGCATCCACCGCCAAGCTTCCTAAACGTCTGGTGTTCCTGCCGATGGGCTATGGCGTAAACGCTCAAAACTGGTTCCCGTCCAAGGACCAACCCGGGACGGAATATGACCTCCCCCCATTGCTGGAACCCTTCTCGGACCTGAAGGCGGATTTCTCCATTCTCCAAAACCTGACCAATCGTCACCGGATCAATCCTCATGCGGGGACGACCAACTTTCTCACCTGTGCCGACATGAAAGCCGTGCCGGGCATCTTCACCAACGGGGTTTCCTGCGACCAGATCGCAGCGGACCATTTGGGGAAGGACACCCGTCATGATTCCCTGGCGATCGGTTCTCCATCCGGAGGAGCTGACGGCCATGGGGGGCAATACGGCTTCGCTTCCTGGGCTCACAACGGAAAACCCGTCGGCATTTACCGCGAGATGACCGATCTCTATGCAGCGCTGTTCGGGACCGGGGGAAACAAAGCAGCCATCGAAGCTCAGTTGGCAATGAAAAAGAGCAGCCTCGATGTTCTCATGAACGATGCCAGGCGGCTCAATCACCGGATCAGTTCCGCTGACCGGGACCGGGTGGACGAGTATTTCACCAGTATCCGCAATATCGAAAACCGTCTGACCAAAGCTCAGGCCTGGGTGGACAAACCGTATCCGAAAGCGCCGTTTCCCCAACCTAAGGATAATGTTCGCGGGCAGAAAGAGATCGAACTGGCTTTTGATATGATGCATCTGGCCATGCAGTCGGACTCCACCCGGGTGATGACTTACATGTTACCGACAGCCGGTATTCTCAAGGACCTGGGGAGTCGATTGAATCCCCACAAGATGAGCCACCGGGCCAGCGGTCCCCTCGATCCGGAATCCGAGCATCAACAGCGGGACCGGATTTTCTCAGAACTCGTGGCGGGATTTCTCCGGAAGCTCAAAGCGACCAAAGAACTCGACGGAAGCTCACTCCTGGATCATTCCCTGGTGGCCTATGGCTCGAACCTGCGTCAGGGACATAACATGGCAAATGGACCGCTGCTTTTGGCCGGGCACGGTGGTGGAGGACTCAAGCAGGGGCAGAACATTGTTTACGAAGCCAACTCAACACCGACGGCCAATCTCTGGCTTTCCATGCTCCGGCACGTCGGAGTTGAGCAAGAGCAGTTCGCCAACAGTGAGCGGGTTTTGAGCGAGGTGGGGTTCAGCTAGAGAGCATCAGGACAGGCCGGTCCCGAAACCGGGGAGAGCATGCAAAATTCTACTCAGAACAATGGTGAAACATATCGCAATAATATTCTCTATTCACTTGTTCGTATGGATCGGATCGCTTCAGGCTGACGTTCGGCCTAATGTGGTCTTTGTCATCACTGACGATCAAGGCTATGGCGACCTTGGTTTTACCGGAAATCCAATCATTCAGACGCCTCACATGGACCAACTGGCAAAGGAATCGGTTTGGTTGGAAGACTATCACGTTGCACCTTCGTGCTCGCCAACTCGTTCCTCGCTTTTGACCGGCCGCTGGACGAATCGAACCGGTGTCTGGCACACATTTTTTGCCCGGGCCATGATGTATGAGGATGAAGTGACGGTCGCTGACCACTTTCAGGCTTCCGGATACGCCACCGGCATGTTTGGAAAATGGCATCTAGGTGATCACTTTCCCTACCGGCCCCAGGATCGGGGCTTTAACGAAGTCTATTGCCTGAAGGGCGGCGCTATTGGAGTGACGGCCGACTATTGGAACAACGACTACTTCGACGATCATTACTATCACAACGAGAAACTGGTTCAGGCGAAAGGTTATTGTACCGATGTCTTCTTTGACGAAAGCATTCGGTTCATTCGTGAGCAGGTGGCAGCCAAGAAGCCGTTTTTTGCCTACATTTCGACGAACGCTCCTCACAAACCATGGATTTGTCCTCCGAAGTATTCGGGCCTTTATCCCAACGAACCGAAAACCGCAGCGGCATTCTACGGGATGATTACCAACATCGATGAAAACATCGGGAAGTTGAGAGCACTGCTGGAGGAACTCGAAGTCGCGGAAAATACCATTTTCATATTCACGACAGACAATGGTTCTGCGGGGCCAAAGAAATATAACGCTGGAATGAGAGGCGGAAAAATAAGTCCTTACGAGGGTGGACACCGGGTGCCTTTTGCACTGCACTGGCCCGCAGGAGGTTTTGCCAAACACACTTCTGTCAAGGAGTTGACTCACATGGTCGATGTATTGCCAACGCTTTTGGAGTTGTGCGACCTCCCAGAAGCCGGGGAATCTCTCGACGGTCGCTCTTTTGTTAATCTGCTTGAAGGAGAAGGTGACGAGAGTTTTGACTGGGGAGAGCGAACTGTGGTCTCAGATTCTCAACGTATACAGACTCCAAAGAAGTGGAAAGACTCTGCTGTGATGCAGGGGAAATGGCGCTTAGTGAAGGGCACCGAACTCTATCGCATAGACAACGACCCGGGGCAGACGAAGAATCTGGCGGATGAACAACCGGAACGTCTCGCTGCGATGCGTGCATGGTATGAAAAATGGTGGGACGATCTCGAGCCGGGTTTTGAACGCACTTCTGAAATCTATGTCGGGTCGGAAGAAGCACCCTTGGTAAACTTAACTGCCCTGCAATGGATTGATGCGGGCCCTCCGTGGAATCAGGGGATTGTTCGACAGGCACCGCACGGCAAAAAGGCAGGGAAAAAGTTCACCGGACATTGGGCTGTCAAAGTGGTGAAGCCCGGTAACTATGTTTTTGAGGTCCGTCGTTGGCCAAAAGAGTCGGGTTTGAAAATCCGGGAAGGAACTCCGCCCCATCCCTCCGAACCCGGAACTGCCCCGAGCTATTCAGCTCCCGCAGGCCGGGCGGTTCCAATTGTCTCAGCAACGCTTCGAATCGATGGTGAGGATTTGGAAACCAGGCCGGTCGCAGAGGACGATGTGGTCATTAGATTTACTCACGAACTGGCGAAGGGCTCTCATCGGTTTTCGCCATTTTTCAATGTCGCGACCGGAAAGGGGAAAGCCACCACCGAACTGGGTGCCTACTACATGTTGGTGAGTCCTGCGCCGACAGATACCCTCGATCGCAGATTCTGAATCACATTTGGTTCATTCGCCATTTCCTTTCGCAGCCGGAAAGACCACGCTTTCCAGCCATTCTTTGGCTTTGTCTTTGCCGATCTGTGCGAATTGATGGCCAATGTCCTTCATCTCAAAGAGTTCCACTTCCATACCACTGGCCCGCTTACCGGCCTCTTCGGTGCGTGATGCATTGGGGCTCTTCTCGCCCCAGGTTGCGAACATAAAATTCCCCTTCCCTCCTTTCAGCCGTTTATCGCCATTTCCGCCGTCGACGAGGATGAACACATTACAAAACTCGGGATACCCTCCGTCTTTGGCGTCCTGCATAACCCCGGCGATACAGTGTGCTCCATTGCTGAACCCGCCGACGATACTGAGCTTTTTATCGATGTTAGGAATGCGCCTGAAGACTTCGGTGAGCATTGGCTTGTGGTAGTCATCCCAGATGGTATCGAAATCACCCACCATATTTGACTGGCCGGGATTGTTCGCTCCTTTAGGGAACGGCAGCCCCACGAGGATGAACTTGCTGCTGTCGACCACACCGGAATCGGTAGCACCGTTTCCGCCGTCTCCCCCTCCCATCCAAATGAAGATCGGGGTCGGTTTGGCTGGATCGTAACTGGATGGAATGGAAACACCAACCTGCGCTGGTTCGCCTCGCCGATCAGGCTTCAAGTCAGGAAAATCAATTTTGAACTTCGCCCCGGGTGTGATCGATTCATCCGGCTTTTCGCCTTCCGGCATCGCCGCTCCGGGAGTGGCCTTTTGCTCAGTCACCCAGGTTTTGATAAACTCCTGATCGGGCAGGCTCAGACTGACAACCGGGATGGTAAACTCCCGTTTGTCGGAGTTACGAATGATAGTGACGTTGTCGCCTGAAACGGCTTTGATCTCGGCCTCAATCACCCGGTTCTTCATATCTTTGAACGGACGGGCAAATGACCCGGGCGACGACAGGATCAGGAAAGCAGTCACAACACACGCAGTAATCTTCATACGAGCTGATCCTAACGTCAGCAATCTCCGTGGTTCAAGATCGAATTCGGATCCCGTCATCCCTCATCACGACCTTGTTTAAGCATGGTGAGGACAAGCTCGTTACCGGAAATGGAACATTTGTTTGTTTAGTGATTGACTGCCATCTGGATTTTTAATTATCTGGGGACGGACCATGGAGCATAAACACACTTCCGATAGTGGGGGATCGTTGGAGCAATCGCTCACGTATCCCGGTATTTCTTCCGCAATTCAGCCTGCCCGGATAGTTGGCAAATTCTGGATCGGACAGGTTGCGAATCTCGCGCGGCGAATCGCCTGACAAAGTAACCCTTCAGATCGGTGGCTTACTTCAGCCCCCGCCTATCAGTTTTCCGGTGAGAGAACCCGAATCAAAATGAAAAAAGAGACTTCACGTTATTCACAAGTTCGCGAGATCCTGAACAAGGCCAGCAAAGGCAGCACCAACGAGTATCAGGGCTACGGCAAATTCTGGGAACTGCCGCTGGAAGAACTCCTCCAGGTGGAACTCTACGGTGTCAAAATGATTGGAGACTCGGGAAGTGAGTCCGGTCTGATTCGGGGACTTCGAGGGGAGCCCCCTTTTGACGGCAATCAGTTCCCCCGCCTTCTTTGGGGAGTAACAGAACCGCTGGCAGAGGAAGACATCGACTTTATTTCACAATGGATCGATGACGGTTGCCCTGAAGAGGATGCTCCCAAACCTGAGACATCCAGCTGTTGCGGCGGTGATGGCCCGTCCCCTGCGGCACTGTCTCTCGCGAAAGGAACAACCCGGCATACTTTTTCCCAGGCACCCGTCTTGAACGCCGAGCGAGGCGGGACCAAAGCGCGTAAAAACATTGAAGCGCTGACTCCGGATGAGCTGAAACGGCTCAGGGCGGCTGTTGGGCAGATGCGGGCGTGGGAATATCAGGATGATGAGCGCAGTTGGACCTACTGGGCACGAATTCACGCCAATGCCTGCCAGCATGGCTGGGAACAGTTTCTACCGTGGCACCGGGTTTATCTCGCGTACCTCGAACAACAGCTTCAGGATATTGATCCTCTGGTGACTCTTCCGTATTGGGAATGGTCGAGCTATGCCGATGACCAGCCGACCACTGCAACCGGCGGGAACAAAATCGATAACGGGGTGATTCCCGAAGCTTATCGCGGGTTTGTGACGAAGGAAGCAATCGACAAGTTGGATATTTCCAAGGCCAACAAGGACAAGCTCACCAAAATCGTAGGTCAGACTTTTAACTCAGGAGCAAGACTTCTCACTGCGGCGGGGATCAAGTACAATGCGGCGGCTGACAGTGATGTGGGAAAAATCCTCACTGAGTTGGAGGTCATCAACCCGTTGTTCTATCGCAAGCGCTATCCGACAATTAATCTCAGTCTGATCCCCCATTATCCTCAACCGGAAGAGATCAACCGTATCCTGGAACAGGATAACTTCTGGAAGTTTGGCAGTGGTCCACCCAGCAATCATTATTTCGGCTCTCTGGAGAGCGTGCATAATTTCATGCACAATTTCTCAGGGGGATTGAACCCCAACTACACCAAAGACGGCGACCAAAACAGGGAACCTCAGTTCGGGGATATGGTCGACGCCCGGGTGACAGCGTTTGATCCAATATTCTGGGGGCACCACGCGAACGTGGATCGTCTCTGGGCCCTCTGGCAGGAAAGTCATCCGAATGGGCATCCGCAAAACATGTCTGCCCCGATGCCGCCTTTCACTCAAATTGTGGGTGATGCGGAACATGTGAGTGACTTTGGCTATGAGTATGTAAAATCGGCTCACGTCGCGCCGGTGAATCCAAATGTGGCGCTCATGCAATTCCGATCAGAGAAAGCGGGAGTTCCGAAAAACGTCGTGAAGTGCCACCGCAGTGCCGAAGTTCGCCTGCGGGGCGTTCAATTTGTTCCGCTGGGGGCAACGATCCGCGTCTTTTTGAATGAACCAAAGGCTACGGTCAATACCCCGGTGGAAGACAACCCTAATTTTGCTGGAGCGATTCATACGTTTGGCGCGTCGTGTGTCGGCGGGCCGGGACATTGCAGTCTTCCGTTTGGGTCGGGCCGCGAATTTGACGCCCGCCCAAGGCACCGGAAGACACCGGGCAATTACAACCTGGATGTCACCTCTTGTGTGCAGAAACTTTGCAAAGCGGGTGCCACTGATTTCACAGTCTCGATTGTTGTTGTCGGCATGGACGGAAAGCTGATCGAAGACGCACTTTATCTCGACGCCATCAGCCTGGTGTTTCAAGACTGATCTCACGTTTAAGAAAGGATTACGATTATGGAAGAAGAGAAAGGAAAGCTCTCAGAGAGTGACTCACCTACGTTTAAAATTCATCCCGCTATCGGCATCGCGCGGGTGGGAAACAGTCCCGACGAATTTTACCTGGCACCTGAAACACCCGGCGGGCTTCCCATTGAATGTGATGCTGAGGGAAAAACCAAAGGAGCTAAGGAGAAACCGGTAAAGAATTTTAAGCACAAAGACAAGGCGACTGGAATTTCGTATCTGAAACGTCAGGCAGCCCGGTTCCGCATCTTCCAGTATGATGATGGTAACGAGCAGGGAAATGAATTGAAAATCGGGAGCACGTTCAAAGCGATCGCGCCCAAATCCGGCCAGCTTATTGATGCGACAGTAACGGACATCGAATGGACGGTTCATCTGGCGAACAAAAAAGCGGCCTGGTATGAGTTTCAACAGCTCGACGGCGAATATGGCTATTCTTCCGACCACCCGCTGAGAAATGCGGCGATCACGAAACCTGAGGCCCGCCAGAAGCTGATCATTGATCCCGGGCCGCAGTCGGTTCGATTTACCGACGAGTCGAAGCGGAAGGCAGAGTTTAAGAAAGGTAGTAATCCTTCTTATGCTCAGGTCTTCCCGCCAGAATTGAAGCCGCGGTCGATCGATACCTTAGGGGAAGTCATAACGAATCATCAGAATAACCACAGCCGCCTCATTGTTCTCGGCGGTTACGGAAATGCCGGAACCAGCCTGACTGATTTTGGGCAGCCTTACATTTCCCATTACGCGAACAACGATGGGTGGTTTGATGACGTGTCAGATGGCCCTGTCACAGCGAAAGTGATTTACAGCTATGATGTTCAGACGCTGAAAGACCCCAGCGATCCTACGAGCGAGGTTATTACGAAGAAGGTGTTGGGGAATGTCGACGTTCAGGATCCTGCCTGGGTGATTGTTGGCTATCCTTCCTACGTTCCGGAGATCATCGACATGATCACAATGGATGACGTGGTGGCGGATGTTTCGATTCGGAAACTTGGCTCCTCAACTGAGATGTATGGCGAGCCGCCATTCGACTCACCGGCTCCGCCTGATGATTTGGATCAGTGGAGACGGTTAAGCCGGTGGAACGAGGAATACTACCCTCATTTCTATCGGGATATTTGGCCCATCCTTCAGCGCCCGAATCCATTCCAGTATCTTATCAGCTTTGATGGATTCACGGGCTCTGATCCTCACAATGATACACCGGGAGCGGGAGGGAACTTTGACCCCAGTGAACTGTCGGTTGCGCCGTATCATGATGAACCGGAAGAGGACCGGAAGCGCCGTGAGAAGTTCCGCAGATTTGTCTACGGGGTGCTGCGGAAGGACGGCGAGGAAAATGACTTTGAGAGGGACTATCCATCATCAGGCCCGCCAATCGTGAAACGCCTTATGCCGGATCTTGCGGGCGACAATCCTATTTCCAACACGGCAGCATCCAAGTTCCTCAAATTGACCGAGACCCAGTTGTTCATATTGAAACAGTGGGCTGAGGGGAAATTCATCAATGAGAAGACCGAAGGCTTGAAGCCTCAGCCCGAAGATCCCGGCACAGCGATTGACCGGGGAGTGCTGACAGCCGGGCTGGGCGGGGCTTTCTGTCCCGGAGGTGAGATCGGCTGGATTATCCGAAACCCTGCGATTTATGATAAGCCGTATCGAATCAAACACCTGCCGTCGGAAGATCAATCCGGCACACTGAGTCTCGAGGGAAATCTTAAGGAAGGTTTGGAAGCTGGGGATCTCACCAAGTACTCTGCCCTACCATGGCAGGCCGACTTCAATGAATGTTCCACACAGGATATCAATATTACTTACGAGGACTGGAACAGCATCAGCCCGGACAGTGTGGGTGATCCTGTGCAACAAATCATTCAGACCACTCATTGGTGGCCCGCGCATCGCCCCTGGTTTGTGGCCTCCGAAGCAGGACGTCCCGTCTATTGGAGTCGCGGCATTCCGGCAAGTAACGAAGGTGATCTCAAAATGGTCACAGCCTGGCAGGCCCTGGCGTTTATTAAGAATGTTGACGGCCAATTCAAGGAAGTAGAGCGCAACGACGATCAACTGTAAGACATTGATGACATCCCGTTCGCAATACGATGCTTTGATCCTGGGCGGAGGACCGGCAGGTCTCGCAACGGCACTTTCCCTGAAACAGCATCAACCAGACGCATCGATTGGTATCGTCGAACCCAACCCATACAACTCGTTACGACCGGGAGAAACTCTATCACCAAGCTGCCGCAGCATTTTTGAGACGCTTAAATTATGGGAGGCATTCGTGACCGAACCGCGCTTTCGATCAGCACCGGGAATCTCTTCAGCCTGGGGAGATGAAATACTTGTGGATCAGACACTGATCAAAACAGGATGGCACATCACACGTCCCGCCTTTGATGCATGGCTTGCAGACATCGCACGCTCGAGGGGAATTTCATGGATCACTGGAGACTGTCGTGACGCAGACTTCATTGTCGATGCCACCGGGAGAAAAGCTGCGTTCGCGCACGAGATGGGCGCGAACCGGCAGACAGCTGACCAATTAGTGGGGCACTATCGCTTCTACAACGAAGCGCCATCAAATACCTCAACGGTAATCGAAGCCTATGAACACGGATGGTGGTATGCCGCGTCCCTCCCTGATGGCCGGTTGGCAGTTGCCTGTTTCTGCGACGCTGAAATGGCCAGATCAGTTGATAAGAACTGGGACCAATACCTATCACGCGCTCCCAACATTCAGCATATGGCTGTCGGTGAATCTTCAGCGGGATTTATTCGTTCGGCGGCATCCGGTTGCCTGGATAAGATGACCGGCTCGAACTGGCTCGCAACTGGAGACGCCGCCTGCACTTTTGATCCCATAACGGGGCAGGGTATCTCAAAAGCCATGCAGTCCGGCATTTTCGCTTCCTACGCCATTCTCGATTATTGGCGTCACAAACCTGAGGGGCTCGCCAAATACGAAGCCATTTTAAAACAAAGCTACGAAGAATATCTTCAGCTCCGCAGAACCTACTACTCCCTTGAAGAACGATGGCGGGACCAGCCTTTCTGGCAGAAACGGAACAAGGCAGCGTGACTCAGTTTGCTTCGATCGGAGGATTTTTCCGCAATCAGATTTGTGTTGATGCCGAAATACCCGGCTTGTTTTGCTTAGCGTTTGGTGCTGCCTAGTTGGCGGAATCGGCAGCTGGATTATTCACTGCAGTTCACGACAAAGCCTCACTTTACAAGTTTCTCCCAGGCCGACCGAACTTCAACCATCGCCCCGGGAATATCCTCGGGAACTTTCCCATCTTCCAGCAGCGTCCACCCCTTGAATTTGGTTTCTTTCAGAAGCGCGAAGAATTCTGCCCAGGGATAACTTTTTTCATGCCGCAGGTCGTGAATGTGAATGGTGGAAACCCGATCCTTCAGGGCAAGATAATTTGCCCGCAAGCCATCACCATCCAAGTCAGCAGGGTTGCAGTTCCAACAAAGTTTTGAATTTGGATGAGTAGAATGCTTCATGATATTGATCATGTGAGGAATTTCCTGAGTTCCCCGTCCGTGCACTTCCGTGCGAATCTCGATTCCATGATCAGCTCCGTAGGCAGCCACCTCATCCAGTGACTTCCCAATTTGTTCGAGTGTTTTTTCAACAGGAACCTCCTTTGGCAATCCATTGGGGCGCACCTTGATTCCTGTTCCCCCGATATCTCTACACAGCATGATGAATGCTTTGGTTTCCTCAATGTTCTTCTTCAGCACAGCCGGATCCGCTGAATGGTATTCGCAAGCTGTGCCCGGCCCCACACACTTCACCGGTGAATCGGCAAACATTTTGGCAACTTCCTTTCGTTCATTCGCTGAGAGAGAAGGCTCCACCTTATGCGCGTGGGTGGAACGTAGCTCGATGCCCGAAAAATTTGCGGCTTCACATTGCTTGAGAAGCTCCGGGAGATCCCAGTTTTTGCCCCAGTTGTAGGTAACAAGCCCCAGATTCATACCGGAGCTTTCGGCGGCATGGAATTCTGGAGCGGCGGCAAAAGCGAGAGTTCCAGCGGCAGTTTGGAAAAAAGAGCGTCGTTTCATAACCGGAAAATAGGATTTCGAGCTTCATGGAGCAATCCCGGAAAATGGCGCGAAGCCGATATTCAATCGCTCGACTTCGAGAAGTGAAAGTGATGAAATGCTTCAAATTCCATGAAGATATTCAGCCTGATTTTCACTATTATAGCCATGTCGATTGCAGCGACTCCTTCATCACACGGAGAAGACCCAATCCTATTTGTTTCTGCTTTCCGCCCGGGAGAAGAAGGGGCGATTCATTCTTATCGTTTCGATGGCGAAACAGGGAAGCTCACTCTTCTAAACCGGACTACTGACGTTGAAAATCCTTTTTTTATGGCCTTATCTGCAAATGGTAAATATCTCTATTCGATACACGCCCCTTCTTTCGGAGGGAAAGAGGACAAGGAGGTTGCTGCCTACAAAATTGAAGGCCGCAGTGGTAAACTTTCGCTTATCAATCGGCAATCATCCCGGGGGATTGCCTCCTGTTATCTCGATATCGATTCAAAAGGAAAAACGGTGGCCGTTGCAAATTATTCAAGCGGCGATGTGGCGTCATTTCCTGTTCAAGACAATGGTGGACTCAGCGAGTCTGTTTCCTATTTCAAGCACGAAGGTGAAGTCACCAACGCTCACAGTATCGAGTTCAGTCCTGATGACCGGTTTGCGTTTGCAGCAGATTTAGGGATCGACAAGATCCTCAGCTACCGGGTCGATGCAAACACGTCTGAAATGACGCCGAATGATCCTCCGTTCATTGAATTACCGAAAGGCTCAGGCCCCCGTCATGTGAGATTCCATCCGAACGGAAAGTTTCTTTACGCGATCAATGAAAAAGGAAACACGGTTTCAGCCTTTTCCTACGATCAGGGGAAAGGAGCACTCTCTGATCTGCAAATCATTTCGACAATCCCTGACGACTTTGAAGGAAAAACTTTCACCGCTGATTTAAAGATTACCCCTGACGGACATTTTCTCTACGGCACCAATCGGGGACATGACTCCATCGCATGTTTCTCAATAAGTGAGGAGGGCAAGCTCATTTTGATCTCCATTATTCCCAGCCAGGGAAAAGGTCCGCAAAACCTCGCGATCACTCCGAATGGCAAACACCTCATTTGCGCCAATATGCCGGGGGACAACCTCGTCGTGTTTAATATTGACTCAAAATCCGGTTCTCTAACAGCAACCGGTGAACTGACCGACATCCCGAAGCCAGCCTGCATCATGATTCTTCCCTGACCGCACGATTCCGTTCTCCGGTGGGGCCTTGTTGATCCGCAGATACCTGTCAGAATCCGATATGAATATTGGACGATACAAACTTGGGGCAATTCTCTTGCTGTCACTATCGCTTGTCGCTTTTGCTGAGCCAAAGACTGTCAGTGTTCTGACAATTGGAAACAGCTTCGCCGAGAACGCTTTAAGACATCTCCCACAACTGGCAGAAGCTGGAGGGCATACATTGATTGTCGGCCGGGCCAATTTGGGTGGATGCACCCTGGAGCGACACTGGAAACATGTTGAGCAATTCGAAAAGAATCCTGAAGGAAAGGAAGGGGCTCCGTATGGAAAGGGTAAAAAGCAGTCGCTGGACGCGATGCTCAAGAAGCGCGATTGGGACTTTATAACCATTCAACAAGTGAGCTTTCGCAGCCATGACCTCACGACCTACTATCCATTTGCGCCGAAACTGATTGAATATATTAGAGAGCGAGCCCCGAAGTCAAAGATACTCGTTCATCAGATCTGGGCCTACCGGGTGGATGATCCCCGTTTCGTTCCAAAAAACGAGGGCAAAGAGCCTCATACCCATCAGGAAATGTATGAACAGGTCCGTAAGGCTTACCATTCGATCGCAAAGGAGTTTGAACTGGGAATCATACCAAGTGGCGACGCAATGTTTCTCGCTGATACAAGTAAGTCGATGGGTTACAGGCCTGATGCGACTTTTGATTTCAAAAATGCCAAGCCCCCTGCCCTTCCTGATCAAACCCATTCTCTTCATGTTGGATGGGCCTGGCGGAAGGATGACAAAGGAGTGTCGAAATTGAAGATCGACGGCCACCACGCAAACAGCACGGGCGAGTATTTGCTGGGCTGTGTATGGTTTGAGACATTGTTTGGCGAAAGCGTGCTCAATAACACCTATTCGCCAAAACGAATTGAGAGTGATTACGCAACATTTCTAAGAGAGAAAGCTCACGAGGCAGTTTCAAACCTCGATCATTGAGGCCTTTCGTTTTCAAAGGGAAAACGCAGGGATAGAAGCGAACTGTAACCGGCTAACAACTTCGTTCGTCTTGATTTGTTAGATTTGCTGTTATGAAACGATTTCTCCTTTTCTTTAGTTTTCTTCTCCCAATCGATTCCGAGGCTGTCGACGACCCCAATTTCAACGAGCATATCGCACCGTTGATTCACGAGAACTGCACCGAATGTCATCGCCCCGGCGAGGCCGGTCCATTTTCACTGATCACTTACAAAGACATTTTCAAGCGCGCCCGGATGCTGGATCAGGTGATTAGTGATCGTTACATGCCACCATGGCACCCTGTCCACGGTACTGCGGAATATTCGAACTCCCGAAGGTTGTCCGATGAACAAATTGAGTTGTTTGCAGCGTGGCTCGAGGCAGGAAAACCCGAAGGAGATCCTGATAAGGCTCCGGTTCCGCCATCATTTCCCAAGGGATGGCAGCTGGGTGAACCGGATTTGGTGGTGACGATGGCAAAGGCCTATCCGGTGCCGGCCGACGGCCGTGACATTTATCGAAACTTTGTGCTTCCGCTCGATTTGCCGGAAGACAAATGGGTCAAAGCTGTCGAGTTACGGCCCAGTGCCCGGTCGGTAGTTCATCACTCGTTGTTCTTTTTGGATTCAACTGGATCGGCCCGAAAGATGGATGGCAAAGACGGTAAGCCCGGCTTCAACGGGATGGGGTTTCAAAAATCAGGGTCGCTCGGAGGATATGTTCCGGGCAGCACACCGAAGAAATTCCCGGGAGATCTCGCCCTCCCCTTGCCGAAGGGAGCAGACCTGGTTCTTGCGACGCACTTTCATCCATCAGGGAAGGCAGAGATGGAACAAACGAAAGTGGGCTTCTTCTTTGCAGACAAACCACCCTCGGTAAAGCTGGAAACGGTGCAGGTTCCCCCGGGATTTGGCCGGGGAATGAAGATCGATATTCCTGCTGGAGAGTCGAATTACAAAGTCGAGGACACATTCAGAATTCCGGTTGATGTGAAAGCTATCCAAGTCAGTGGTCACGCGCATTACATCGCACAGGACATGAAGATGGTTGCGACGCTTCCTGATGGTCGGGAACTGATCCTTCTGCATATTGATGACTGGGATCTCGACTGGCAGGATAACTATATCTTTGCTGAACCAATTTTGCTTTCCGCCGGGACTGTTTTAAAAACAACGATCATCTACGACAATTCGGCAGGCAATCCAGACAATCCCTTCAGTCCTCCACAACGAATTAAATGGGGCCGTGAATCAACTGATGAAATGGGAAGTGTAACGTTGATGGTCGTGCCGGATAACTCGGAAAAGTCACGTCGACTTTCCACTGCCAACAAGCTGAATCAGGTAAAAATCCTTGCACAAGTGGGGCAGAAACTGAGAAATTCCCGGGTACTGGATCGGCTACCGCAAATTGTAGAGAACCTCGACAAGAATACCGACGGACTTTTACAAAGCGGTGAATTGCCTGCGAGAATGCGGAAGCCACTAATCGACAAACTTGATGAAGATGGAAACGATGCCCTGGATTCAGAGGAAATAGAAACGCTTCGACAATGGCTGCGATCGATGAAAAAGCCGCAGGAAGAGATTTGAGCGAGCGCCCCCCCCTCCAAAAAGCCAAAACAAAAATCTTTCCCATTTTTTACATCTCACTGACAACTTCTAGCGAGACCATCGTAGAATTTTCATCATGAAAATGAAATTCGCTTTGATTCTTGGAATTGTGATGGTGATCTCGCTATTCGTCTCTTTCGTCCAAAGTAATAACGCAAGTCCGACTGTTACCGAAAAGGAGTTCATTGTTCATGAATGGGGAACGTTTACTTCGATCTACGGTTCGGATGGCACATTGCTTCCCGGAATTCATCTGGACGAAGAAGCGCTCCCTCAATTTGTCTATGCTCATGATCTGGCGCCTGGAATGACTCAACTTGACGCTATCGAGCGAAGAAATACTCAGGACCCTAAAATCACTGTTATGACCAAAGGGTTCCGGCGCCCTGTCTCCAACGTTACAGTCAAGTTGGAGACTCCAGTTTTGTATTTCTATAGTCCGGTAAGTTTGGACGCCCGCGTCTCGGTTGGCTTCAACGGAGGCTCCATCAGCCAATGGTACCCCGCTCGAAGTGGTGGCGAATCGATGCCTGAACGTTTTTCGAAAGACGACCAAGGAAACAAGGTAGTGAATGCGATCGATTTCGCGGCACCATACCGTGGAGCGATCAATTGGAAATTCAGAGTTGAACCTCGTACGCTTGACACAGATTTTGAAGTAATGAAGCCGGGAGAACTGCCGAACTGGATACATCCCCGTGGGCCAAAATCGAACGTCCTTCGAACCGAGAGCGGGGAAGCTGAAACTTACCTGTTTTATCGAGGGCTGGGAAATTTTGAACAACCGATCAGCTATCGGGTTACTGATGAAAAACTACACATTACTGCCACAAAAGACGTTCCCTATTTGATGGTTGTCGACGTTCAGGCTCCGGATTATGGCACCTTGCTCTGGAAAGGTAACCCGGAGGAAACCGAAACGGTTTCTCTAGAAGGACTCGAAGCTTCAAATTTTCGAAGTGAAATCTATGGGGAACTCAAAACAGCATTGGTTGAAGCCGGGCTCTATGAAGACGAAGCATCAGCGATGCTTCGGACCTGGTGGCACAGCTACTTCGGGAAACCCGGATTGCGCGCGTTTTGGATCGTCCCCAGAAGATTCACAGACGAGACGTTACCTATCGAGATTGAGCCAACTCCGTCTCAAATCGAACGTGTTTTGTTGGGGCGTAGTGAGATTCTAACACCCAAATTTGAAGAACGAATCAACGCCGAATTTACGAAATTGGATCAGAATGAAAATCAGTTTCGCCATGATCGATATTTCCCCGCCTTTCAAGCTCGCCACAAAATGTTGACAAAGAACACCAGCAAAAATGAATTCATCAAATCGGCCGCTAGAGTTAGGAAAACGGAGTAGGCACATCAATAAGATATCCTATGCTGCGTTGCTACTGCTAATCCTTTGTACCTCGGTGACAAGCGAAGAAAAGAACGCTCCACTTCGTTACAACACTCTCACCGGAGAGAATATCCTACCGTTGCAGTCTGCAAACGAAAAGCCAACCGTAGTTATTTTCATCACGACTGATTGTCCTATAGCGAACGGCTATGCGCCCGAAATCAATCGAATCCACAGCAAATATTCCAGAAAGGGAGTTCAGATTACCCTGGTTCATGTTGATCCCGACCTGAGCCATAGATCGGCTGTAGAACATGCAAAAGACTACTCTCTAACGCCACCTATCATTCTTGATCCAACTCACGAACTGGTTTCAAAGGTTGAAGCAACGATTACACCAGAAGCCGCCGTCTATGATTCTTCGGGAAAGCGGATTTATCTTGGTCGCATCGATAACCGCTATTCGGGGCTGGGAGACCGCCGAAATACAGTGACCGAACACAATCTACGATTTGCGATTGATTCAGCGCTATCTGGTAAACCAGTAGAGGATGCTAAAACAAAAGCGATTGGATGTCTTATTCCCGAAATCGAATAAGCCTGAGAGTGTGTTATTGAGCGCCCTTAACGCATCGCATCTCAAGGGCCCCCTTCTCCTCATTTTTCAAGAGGGCACAAAAAAGGTCCATCCTTGCCGAAGCAGGGATGGACCCTTTATTGAGAATAAGAACCTGGCGGCGACCTACTCTCACATGGCCTATCGCCACACTACCATCGGCGCTAC
>JBLWYI010000034.1:0-74437 GCA_048267005.1 Verrucomicrobiales bacterium
ATTGATCCATTTGAAAGGCCTGCCTCAGCTCGAAACGTTGTCTCTCGCCAGCACCCAGGTGACCGATGCCGGATTGATCCATCTGCAAGGCCTGACTCAGCTCAATAGGTTGTATCTCGAAAACACGCAGGTGACCGATGCCGGATTGATCCATTTGAAAGGCCTGCCTCAGCTCGAAACGTTGTCTCTCGCCAGCACCCAGGTGACCGATGCCGGATTGAGCCATTTGAAAGGCCTGACGCAGCTTGAAACGTTGTGGCTATACAACACGAAGGTGACGGATGCCGGATTGATTCATTTGCAAGGCCTGACCCAGCTCGAAACGCTGTCTCTCGCCAACACGCAGGTGACTGATGGCGGATTGATCCATTTGAAAGGCCTGCCCCAGCTCGATTGGTTGAATCTCGCCAACACGCAGGTGACTGATGCCGAAGTCAAACGTTTGCAGAGCCCCTTGCCTGGATGCCATATTCAACACTGATCCGGGTTGCGTGGCGCTCAATGTGTGATGCGTTATCAACGGACCATCGATGAATTCAGACGAGCAACCCTCAACCGCGACCTGGCTCAGTGCAGCGATCTCATCTCTCCGCACGGGAGAAGGATTTGAAAGCCATTCGAAGCTGGCTGGACTGAAAGGTCACTCCTTTCAACTTGAGTATTCCCAGCAGAGCGATTGATTGGCGGCCTTATGCGTATCCTTTTTGTTTGCATGGGCAATATCTGCCGCTCTCCCTCTGCTGAAAATGTCATGCGGGCGGTGGCGGAGCGTGAAGGCGTCGCGGATCAACTCGAACTTGATTCGGCGGGAACGATCAGCATGCATACGGGGAATCCTCCGGATGCCCGGATGACGGCGGCGGCTCAACGACGCGGGATCACGATGCGGGGCCGGGCGAGGCAGGTTCGACCGGCTGATTTTGCTGAGTTCGACCTGATCCTTGCCATGGATAATGATAACCGGAGTGATCTCGATTCGTGGGCAAAGCCGGATGGAGCGAAGGCGCGGGTCGCCATGTTTTGCGAATTCTGTGAAGAACACCCGGATTTTTCTGAAGTCCCTGACCCCTATTACGGCGGGACGGATGGCTTTGAGACGGTGATGGATTTGCTGGAAGACGGCTGCTCGGTCATCGCCCGGCAAATCAAAGACGGAACTCTGCTTCAGGACTGATGGGTTCGATTTGGCGGGCCGTGGCTGAAACGGTCAAGACCGAAACAGGGATCGATCTCGCCGGCGCGACACCGAAGTCGGTTCACGGCGGCGACATCAATTCAAGCTATCTCCTGACTTCGGCCTCTGGCCAGCAGGTGTTTGTGAAGGTCAATTCCCGGGAGAAGCATGGGATGTTTGAGGCTGAGTTTCTCGCTCTGGAGGAACTGGCGGCGACCAACACGCTCCGTATTCCCCGCCCCTATGCGGTGGGAATTGACGAAGCGGGCTCCTTCATTGCGATGGAAGCCCTTACGCTGTCGTCCAGTATGGCCCCGGGCCATCAAGCGGCAATGGGGGAACAGCTGGCTGCACTGCATCGCCATGAGTCCTCCAACGGTCAATTCGGCTGGCATCGCGAGAACGTGATCGGGGAAACGCCGCAGAGGAATCCATGGACGGAGTCGTGGGCCGGTTTTTTTGGCGAACACCGGTTGCGGTATCAACTCGAGCTGGCCGAAAGCCGATACGGAACCTTTTATGAAAACGGGAACCGGCTCATCGACCTGATACCGAAATTCCTTGATGGGAGAGAGCCGCGTCCCCGCCTGCTGCACGGCGATCTGTGGGGAGGAAACGCCAGCTTTGATGAACTGGGAGCGCCCGTCATTTATGATCCGGCCACCTACTACGGGGATCGCGAGACTGATATCGCTTTCACCGCGATGTTTGGCGGATTCAGCGCGGACTTTTACCGGGCGTATGAGGCTGCGTTCCCACTCGATGCCGGGGCAGCCCGCCGCAAGCCGCTCTACAACCTGTATCACGTACTGAATCACTACAATCTTTTCGGAGGTGGATACGGCTCGCAGGCCGGCGAGATCATCAATCGGCTCGTTTCCCGTGCTTGATCCCCTGCCCTCTTTCGTCTATTCACGAGATATGACCATTCTCCGTCGCATCGTTCTTACTTCACTTTTCGCTGTCAGCCTGGCAACGATCGGCGGATGCTCAACGTATTCCGGCCCGGGCTCATCGATCAAGAAAGGCGCGGTCTACGAAGCTCAGGACAGCGCTTTCAGGCGGATGGGGAACTAGACAGGTGGCGCAATCAGGCGGACGATTTGGCTTCCGCATCGCATCTGATCCCTTCAGAGTGATGGGATGAGAACGAAAACCATTTGTCTCGCGTTGGGGCTCGTCGCAGCCAGTTTTGGCTTTGCCCAGGACAAGAAAGAATCCGCATCGGACTTTCTAAAGAAACCTCAAGCCAACGGGCTTGAATTGAAATCGGTGGGACGGGTCAGCTTCGGTCCGAACGGTCTGATGCTGGTGTCTGATCCGGTCAGTGCATCGATTGTGGCGATCGACACGGCTGATACCGGCCCGGTGAAGAAGTTGGCCGGCGCGGTGAAAGATGTCGATTCCCGCCTGGCCAATGCATTGAAGATTGAAACCGCGAATTTGAAGATTGTCGATATGGCGGTGAATCCCGCCAGCGGTAAGATCTGGTTCACGGTGAATCAAAACCCCGGCAATCAGCCCAAGGTGGTGGTGATCGATTCCAAGGGCGATGTCTCCGAGCCTGACTTGAAATCGATGCCATACGTGAGAATGACTCTACCGACTGCTGAGAATTCGAAACTGCGAAACGTGACTGATCTGGCGTGGGGAGAGTTTTCTGTGATCGTCGCGGGGCAGTCCAGCGAAGAGTTCTCCAACAAGATCTATCAAATCCCGATCCCGCTCGAACACGGGGTGAACGCCCAGTTTTTCTCCGCAGAAACTTATCATGTGGCACATCGGAAATGGGAAACCAAAGCTCCTATCCAGTCCTTTATCCCTTATGAAGAGGACGGCAAAAACTATATCGTCGGCGCTTTTGCCTGCACCCCGATCGCCAAGTTCCCCCTCGATGACATTGAAACCGGAGCTCAAGTGAAAGGAACCAGCGTTGTGGAGCTTGGTTCAGGGAACCGTCCTCGCGATATGTTCACCTACAAAAAGGACGGGGAGGAATGGCTGGTGACCAATACCCAGCGTTTTAAAAAGAACCTCTACGGGCCAAGTAAATACTGGGCTGCGAAAGTGAAGATGTCTCATCTCTCGGCAACAGATCCGGAGGAGATTAATGAGAATGCCGCTCGCCGGAATCCTGACAAGACCGAGGGACCGGAGGCCAACGGTATGGAAGTCGTCGAGCAGCTTTTTGGAGCGGTGCTGGTCAGCCAGTTAGAGAACACCGAAGTGGTGGTCCTTCGTGAACAGAAGGAAAACGGCCCTCATGACCTGGAGCTGGTCAACCTCAAGTAGGTTGATCCGTTTCATACTGCCCCACCCCTGAAATGCCTATCGGAGAAGCGGTTGGTGAATTGTTCCTCCGGGTGATCTGGGAGGGAATCCTCCGCTTTATCTGTTACATGACCGGAGTGGTCCTGATCGCAGTGTTCACCTTCGGGCAATTTGGCGTCAGGGAAATGGGTTCACGACGCAAACCGTCCCGCAAAAAGAAGCACCGCCGCGAGATCAGTGATGATGTCGCCACCATTGTGGGCCTGCTTTTCTGGGTATCAGCGATTGTTATCGCCATTGTATTTTGATGAAGCCAATGATCATCTCCCCACGATCCAACAGGGTCTGTTCACCGATCATACCCTGTCTGATCGTTTGGGTGATGAATTGCGTATCGACCGCAGCTCAGGAGGAGAGCTCCACCGTGAATCCCTCTGAAAACGAGGGATCAACAAGCCGGCCTTTGGTCAAGGTGCTTCCGGCAGTCCGGAAAATTCCCGCCAACTTCCTGAAATTTTATCTGATGTTTCCGGAACCGATGGAACGTGGGGCAGCCTTTGAACACCTCGCGCTCTATCAAAAGGAAGGCGGCAACGGGGAAGAGAAAGCCGTTCTGGAACCATTCCGTGAAGTGGAGCTATGGGACGAGACCGGGACTCGAATGACTCTGTGGCTGCACCCCGGTCGCCAAAAAACGGGGGTGAATCTGAATGTGGAGTTTGGTCCCATCTTAACCGAAGGCCGCAGTTGCTGTCTCGAAATCTCCGGGGAGTGGCCAACCGAAAAAGGCAAGGCGCTGGGAAAGGCATCGCGGCATTGGTTTGAGGTGGGCGAAAAGGACGAAGCGCAACCAAGACCTCAGAACTGGGAGGTTCAAGCAAGTCGCCGTCAGTTAACGGTGAGGCCTTTTTGGAGCCGCAAACCGGAGATGATTGATGCCTTTGATCCGTTTTCGCTTCGGAAGCGGGTCACGATCAAACTGCCTGACGACGAGGTGATCACACCCGCGTTTGTGATAATGCCCGATCAGTTCACTCTGAAGTTACCCGGCGAAGCCCCGTTCCCCGCTGGAAAGTATCAATTGATCATCGACCCGAAGCTGGAAGATCTGGCCGGCAACAGTGTGGCCCGCCCATTCAATCTGGATGTCGAGAAGCACCCCGACTTCAAAGAGAGCACTGAGCAGATTGTAGTGGAGTTTGCAGTCGAATAGCGGGGGCCTATTTCACAAACTGGATGGTGAGCGGGTAGCGGTAGTTTACGCCTTTGTTGGCTTCCAGTCCTGCGACGATCGAAAAGATGATCGCCAGAACCTGAGCGGCAATTGCGGTAAACACCCCTATGATGACGAATGCCAGTGGAATCGACACCAGAGCAATCAGGGTCATGGTGAGATGGAAGTTCAGCGCATCTTTACCAGCCGCGTTCACTCGCGGCATTTCATCTTTCTTGATCAGCCACATCACGAGTGGCCCGACAAATGAGGGTATTCCCACCAAACAGCACAACCCGGCCAGGTGGGTGTAGAGTGTCCAGTCCCGCTCCCTTTTCTCGGGAGATACAGGAGGTTGAGGGGTGCCTGAGGGCGGCTGCGGCGGTGGTGAGGAAGAGGGAACTTCGGTTTCCATGCTCGCATCATAACAGCGAATGCCCCCGCGAATATTATAAATCATCACCGGAATTGTAGAACAAACGTGCCGTTTCCCCTTTTTACGAAGCGTGTTAGGTTTTGCCGAAAATAAAGTCGATAGTATAGATGCCTTCAAAAATTGAACCTCCATTCAGCCCGGTCGAAGAACTGGTTGCTGATATCCGGGCCGGTAAAATGGTCATAATCGTCGACGATGAAGATCGTGAAAATGAAGGGGATCTCATCTGCGCAGCTGAGAAAGCCACCCCTGAAGTGATTAACTTCATGATAACGAACGGGCGGGGGCTGATCTGCGCTCCGATCACCCGGGCGGCCGCGCAACGGCTCAATTTGCCCCCAATGGTGAGTAGGAACACGGAGACGTATCGAACAGATTACACAGTTGCGGTTGATGCGGCACACGGGGTGACAACGGGGATCAGCGCCAAGGACCGCTCGCGCGCAGTCCAGATCCTGGCCAATCCCCATTCTGAACCGGCGGACCTGGCCCGCCCCGGTCACGTGTTCCCACTTCAGGCGAAGCCCGGTGGGGTTTTGCGTCGTGCCGGACATACTGAGGCGGCGGTAGATCTGGCCCAGATGGCCGGCCTCGAGCCTGCCGGAGTGATTTGTGAAATTCTGGATGATGAAGGTGAAGCGGCCAGAATCCCGACGCTCACCAAGTTTGCCGAAAAGCATGAGCTGAAGATCGGCACCATCGAATCGCTCATTGAATACCGGAATTCCCGTGAACAGTTGATTGAAAGAGTGCAACAGATCGCAATGCCGACTGAGTTCGGCACGTTCGATTTGAACATGTATGTCTCCAAATTCAATGAAGGAGAGCATCACCTTGCTCTTGTGAAAGGCACGATCGATCCGGAAAAGCCGGTTTTGGTGCGGGTTCATAGCGAATGTCTGACAGGAGATGTGTTTGGTTCCCGTCGCTGTGATTGCGGCAGCCAACTTCATGCAGCCCTTCGTAAAATCGACGAAGAGGGCTGCGGAGTCCTGATCTACATGCGGCAGGAAGGCCGGGGAATCGGCCTGGTGAACAAGATCCATGCCTACAAGTTGCAGGAAGAGGGACTCGACACGGTAGAAGCCAACGAGAGGCTCGGGTTTGCCTCCGATCTTCGTGATTACGGCATGGGAGCTCAGATGTTGCGGGATGTGGGAGTTCGAAAGATCCGGCTCATGACGAATAACCCGCGTAAAGTGGTGGGGCTCGATGGCCACAACCTCGAGATCGTAGAGCAGGTGCCGATTCGGGCGGAAGCCAATCCGCACAATGAGAAATATCTCTCCACAAAGCGGGACAAGCTGGGGCACAGTCTTTGAGGAGGCTGAGGCTTTCTAAAAACCGATTGGAGTTCGGATCGCCTTGAGCTAGAGATTTGGCATCATGACTTTAGGAATTATCGGTTGCGGAAAGATGGGTGGCGCCCTGCTGGGCGGGATTTTGAAATCGGGGCTGTATGCTCCCGAAAACGTGTATGTGCACGACGCCTACGGCCCTTCTGTAGACAGCTTTGTGAGTGATTATGGAGTGAAAGCGGCCGGTTCCAATGCAGCGGTCGTCGATCAGGCTGAAACGGTGCTGCTTTGCGTAAAACCGCAAACATTTGCCGATATGATGAGTGAAATCGGCGAGGCCGCCCGAGACCGTCTCCTTATTTCAATTGCTGCGGGTGTGAAGATTTCGACGATCAAAAGTGGGACCGGAGACAGGCATCGAATCATCAGGGTGATGCCGAACACCCCTGCCCTTGTGGGGCGTGGCGCATCGGCTTTTGCACCGGGGGAATCCGCGACCGACGGGGATGCCGCGCTTACCAAAAAGCTTTTTTCTTCTGTGGGATATGTGGCGCAGGTTGAAGAGTCCGACATTGACGGCGTGACCGCCGTGAGCGGCAGTGGGCCGGCGTATTTCTTTCAGATGGTGGAGTCTTTAATTGCGGGCGGGATTGACCGCGGGCTGGATCCTCAAATCGCACGCGACCTCGCAATCCACACAATGGCGGGTGCAGCGGAGCTTTTGCTTCAAACCGGCGAAAGCCCAACCCAGCTTCGGGAAAACGTAACCAGCCCCAACGGAACGACCTTTGCAGCCCTCGAATCTTTCCGGGCCGCGGATTTTGATCGAATCGTAAGGGAAGCAGTAAAAGCAGCGTTTGATCGATCTGTTGAGCTCGGGAAGGACTGATTCCTGCTACCCAAAACCGAAACGCGGAATTTTTACCCGCGAGAATTTTTCGACCAAACCGGTTTGTTCGAAGATCAAAGAGGGCTAGTTTTGCCGCCCCTTCGATTTCCGTTCATATTGAACTCCTCTTCCCTATTTTGAAACGCACAGCCATCATCAATGTCGTCGGATTATCCCCGCGTCATATCGGACCAGATACGCCGTATATTTCAGATTTTCTGGACCGCACGGAAAATAAGATTGCTCATGTCGAGCCCCTGGTTCCAGCCGTGACTTGCTCGATGCAAGCGACTTACCTTACCGGAAAGACTCCAGCAGAACATGGCGTGGTAGGGAACTATTGGTATGACCGGGAATATGATGAGCACCGTGGCTGGAAGCAGTCCGAGCATCTGATGAAGGGGCGGAAGCTGTGGGAGCATTTGCGGGAAAGCGACCCGGAGTACACCTGCGCCAAAGTTTTCTGGTGGTTCAACATGTATTCGTCGGCCGATTACTCGATCACTCCGCGGCCGATCTATTGTGCGGACGGGAAGAAGATCTTTGATGTGCAAACTGCTCCAATGGATCTGGCAAAGAAGTTGAAACGGAAGATCGGAAAGTTTCCCTTTCAGACGTTTTGGGGCCCCATGGCCGGGATTGATTCAAGTCACTGGATCGCACGCTCGGCCAAATGGTTTGAGGAGCAATACTCACCAAACCTCAATTTGGTTTACCTCCCCCATCTTGATTACAATTTACAGAGGATCGGGCCGGAGGATCCGCATATATCGATGGATCTAGGTCAGATCGACGCGGTGGTTGGGGATCTCATTCGATTCTATGAAGATCGGGACGTGAAAGTGGTCTTATTGAGCGAATATGGAATCACACAGGTGGACCGTGCTATTCACATCAACCGGGTATTTCGCGATAAAGGATGGTTGGTTTGGAGGGATGAAGTGCGCAGAGAGCAGCTCGACCCCGGCAGTTGCAAGGCCTTTGCGATCGCGGATCACCAGGTTGCTCATATCTACGTGAACGACAAATCAATCCTCGGCGAAGTTCGCGACACCGTAGCTGAACTCGATGGAGTCGCCCAAGTGATGGATGGATCGATGCGGAACTATTACGGGATGGAACATCCGCGGGCAGGAGATCTGGTCGCAATTTCAGATGAACAGAGTTGGTTCACCTACTATTGGTGGGAAAAGGAGCGCAAAGCTCCTGATTATGCTAAGACTGTGGATATTCACCGCAAGCCTGGCTACGACCCCGTGGAGCTGTTTGTTAATCCCAAGTTCCGCTATCCGAAGCTTAAGGCGGCAATGAAATTATTCCGGAAAAAGCTGGGATTTCGCACCCTGATGAACCTGATACCACTCGACGCTGATTTGGTGAAAGGGTCACATGGGGCTATTCCAGCGAGCGTCGAGGATTGGCCAGTGCTAATCGGTGAACTTCCAAACCTGCCGCGTAACAAGGCGAAGATCCAGGCGACGGAAGTCTATCGGCATCTGATGGATGTGTGCTCGCGTTGACTGCCTGAACTTGTCCTCGGCCCGGTTGGGTCCGGGGAAACTTTTTAAGAAAAACAGGCAAGCGCCGGAGAATTATAAAATCGAAATACAGCGCAATTATTTGCACGCTGACAGCACTTCTATTCTTCCGGTCTGATGACCCACGGGAGTCGCTCAAACAGAACTAGCAAAATTCATAATTTTCATTCAAGCGAAACGTCGCAAAATTGAATGGCGCGCTATCTTAAATGAGATTATTTCCCTTCGAAGGCTTCACGGCGCTCCCCGTCCATCCGAGCTTGCGATGAAGCACTTCGTAAAATGATTGCCCCGGAAGTTGAATGAGCGGTAGATCAAAATCCGCCCTGCAGATTTCCACTTCGGCATGACAATCGATTTCCGCGACCAATTGCCCGTCCACCATCATCAGGAGATCATCCCTCTGCTCCGGAACGCTTAATTTAATCAGGCCGCGGTCGCTGACCACAATGGGCCGGTTCGCCAAAGCGTGTGGACAGATAGGGGTTATCGCGAAGACTTCAGCGCTCGGTTCAACGATAGGGCCGCCGGCAGACAACGAGTAGGCAGTGGAACCCGTAGGCGTGGCGACAATGAGACCGTCTCCCGTGTAGCTGTTGAGAGGCTTATCATCAATGGACGTGTCAATATGAACCACTCTTGAATTGCTTCCACGCCCCAGATTCACTTCGTTTAGCGCATAAAACTCCTCGGGTTCAGCACCACCCAGCCTGAGAGTTGCCTTGATAATTGAACGGGAACTAATGTCAAATGCCCCCGAGAGAAGCGCCTGCACCAACTTCTCGGACTCTTTTGAAGTCGCACAGGTAAGAAACCCGAGGGTGCCGGTGTTGATTGCTGCAAGCGGCTTAACACGCGCCTCCATCTTACGCAAAACCCAAAGAAGGGTGCCATCTCCCCCGAGAACAATGACGAGATCTACGGCATCGGCAAGTTCACGAACCTTCAGACCGGAGAAATCGTCATCACCCAGCTGTTTTGCGGTCGCTTTATCCAGAACCGGGGTGATTCCGGATGCCTGTAATGACCGGACCAACCGCTCGAGTAAATTGTCTCCCCCTTTTTTGGTAGGGTTCGAGATCAGTCCGATGGTCGGTTGGGGCTTTGGCATCGGGAAAAGTTCAACGCGAGACTGCTACGAATCAACTCTTTGATTCCGGTTTCAACCATGCAAGGAATTCAACGTTGCCATCGGTTCCGGTTATCGGGGAAGTGGTAATGCCCTGCCAACACATGGATTCGTGGCCCTGTGCGAATTTTTTGATCTTCTCCACCGCCTCGACATGCAATTCAGGGGCGCGAACTATTCCTCCTTTTCCTATTTGCTCCCTTTTTAGTTCAAACTGAGGTTTGATAAGACAAATAAGATCCGCGTTGCTTTGCATTACTGAAAATGCAGGGGGAAGGATCAAGGTCAAAGAGATGAATGAAACATCAATAACGACCAAATCGACCTTTTCAGGAAGATCATCCTCAGTGAGATGCCTCACGTTGATCCCTTCACGACTGGTAACCCGATCGTCATTTCTTAATTTCCAGGCAAGTTGATTTGTCCCGACATCAAAAGCATAGACGTGGCGTGCCCCTTGCTGTAGCAGACAGTCTGTGAAGCCGCCGGTGGATGCCCCAATATCAAAAGCGACCTTATCTGCGGGGCTGATCTCAAATTCCTCCAATGCCCGCTCTAACTTCAGCCCTCCCCGACTTACGTATTTCGGCTTGGACTTTAGAGTAAGTTCGACGTCATCGGACACATTAGAGCCCGGTTTTGGTGATTGCTGTTGCCCGGAAATCACGACCTCTCCAGCAAGGATCAGGCGTTTCGCCTGCTCGCGAGAGTCACAAAGCCCCCGCGCGACTAGCAGTTGATCAAGCCGCATACCAATAAGTTCGGGAAGTAAGCACCTTAATAAGCCAACTGCCGCACTGCCCGATCTTGCATATCGTAAATCTGCTCCCTGGATTGTCCCTGAGGAGCCATAATTCCCCGTGAACGACTGTCTGAGTCGATAGATTCACAACTGACATTTAGAAGTCCCGAAGCGACGATGGCTGCGAAAGCAAAAAGTGAGCGTTTCAAAATGTTTTTCATGAGATCAATGTTGATGATTTGCTTTAATAAGCTGTCTAACAGGTTGACGTCGATGTCTTTTTTACAAATTATTCAGGCCGTCTCCCTACCATTTCTTTCAAGCGTTTCTTAAGCACATCCAACCCTTCGCCTTCGGCCGCCGATATCGGGATGATCTCCTGCTTTGGAAAGCGATTCTGTAACGCGGTAAGAAACACCTCTGATTCCTCCAGATCGACTTTATTGGCGACGATAAACCAGGGGCGAGTCGACAACTCTTCATCGTAGAGTTTGATCTCAGTCCGAAGCTTTTCGATATCTGAAATTGGATCTCGTTGATCAACTGCAGCAGTGTCGACAACGAACATTAACAACCGACAGCGAGTGATATGGCGGAGGAATTCATGCCCCAAACCAACGTTCGCGTGAGCTCCTTCGATCAATCCGGGAATATCAGCGATCGTTGTCCGCATAAATCCCGGAAAATCCACAACCCCGACCATTGGTTTGAGAGTTGTAAAAGGATAAGCCGCGACTTTTGGAGACGCATTTGAGAGTGCACATAAGAGTGTTGATTTTCCAGCATTAGGAAATCCCACAAGCCCCACATCTGCAATCTTCCGAAGTTCGAGTTCAAACCATCCCTCCTCCCCTTTTGTAGCAGGCCCAGTCTCAATAGGCGCCTGATTGGTATCCGAACGGAATCGCCAGTTCCCTTTCCCTCCAACACCTCCTTTGCAAAGCACAAATTTTTGGCCAATCTCTGTTAAATCGGCAATCAGTTTCGGACTGTCATCGGATTCATCCGCAGGATCTTCAATAGCCTCAGCGTCTTCGCTCTCGTCCAGTTCAACTTCTCCGTCGTCTTCATCAAGCTCATTGCCCTGCACATCCTGGTCGACTTCAAAAATACGCTCTCCAGTCTCGTCATCCCACTTCCCTCCCCATTCTTCATCAGAATAGGTTGCGTTCAGGTCATCATCTTCGTCGATGTTCCCAAAATTTGGGTTTTCCCTTTCGTAGACGATTGTGCCTGGCGGAACTTTGATTATCAGATCCTGCCCTGACTTGCCGGTCATCTTCTGTCCCTTACCATTTGCCCCTCGCTCCGCTTTATAGTGGTGTTGATAGAACAGTGCCTTGAGATTGTCTGTGTGGTGGTCGACGACGAGAATGACATCACCTCCATCACCCCCATCACCTCCATCAGGTCCACCTTTTGGAACGAATTTCTCACGACGGAAGCTTGAGCAACCATCTCCGCCGTTACCGGCTTTTGCGTGAATTTTAATATGATCAACAAACATGCTAGCCGTGTGTCAGTTTTTGCGTCCGCAACATGCGCTGTGAATACTTTTCAGCAAGTTATTCACAATATATTTCCGTTTTTGAATTGAGAAAATCCGTCTGTGACGAAATCGCCCCTTTCCAAACAGACTGGAAACTTAAGAAGAGAAACAACAACCCGCAATTGATTGGATTCGATCTAAGTCCCTAACAGGAGGGATATAAGCACCATGCTTCTTTTAAAATATTTTATTCACGAGATGGCAAGCTTCGCAACTTCATGCCCCCAGCAGTAGGTCACGGCTTTGTAGAAATCCGTCATAAGAACTTTTGCCCTTAGTTATTCACAAAATTTTGTTTATTTTTTTAAAGCCCGTCGCCCTTTGTGAAAAGAAATTTTAACAAAGTTTACAATCAGGATAGTTATCACCACTCCCGTGCCAGTTGACTCATCTGCGCATTACTGAATGCAATGAAAACATATGATTTTAAAATTTTTCACTACAGGTATTCAACTTGGGCAGCGCCTCTCAATTCCCATGAGCAGGAGCGAAGTAGAAAATGTAATATGAAGTTCCTGCCAGTTCTTCAAATCGCATTCGGCGATTGCGAAACGCGTCGCTCCAACTCTCACTGAAAATAACTTCTCCCCTCGTTGCATTGAAACCTGTGACAACAGATGCATGATTGAAGTCTCCGTCCCCTGGCCATGTTGCTCGATCTTCGCGGGTCGGTGCCGGAAGTGTCGCCAGTGGATCTTTGCGGTATTTTTTTAGAAAGACAGAATGCAAGAAGTCCCTCTGTTGATTCCAACGCCGCCAGACAACCACTGGAATGCCTTCATTTATTGAAGTTTGCAATTGGGTGAAATCTAAATTCTTTGCACTGATCAAGCGAAATCCCGCCTCATCACTTGCTCCATCGTAAACCTCTTTGATAAATGACCCTCTGGTGGATCCAAAGCTGATTCCTGCCGCCGCCGCAAAGTCCTCGGTTTCGGCATTCAATCCAAGATACGACATAACCATCGCAAGAGCCGACACACCACAGTAGGCTCGATTCCCTTGAGGCAATATCGGAACATTTTTGACAAGAACATCCCCAGAATTACCTCTTTCTACATGATGCGAGAATGTCTGCTGTGAATCTGGGATATTCCATGATTTTGAATCTTCCAAAGTTGGAAACCATGTCACTTTCAAGAGTTGAGAATCGACACAGTGAAAACGAGCAAACAAATCACCTGTTTTGTAGACTCTGACATTTTGACTTAACATTGGCGATTTGCCAATCGAAGCGGTTATTGGGGGGGCTCCCGAAATCTTTTGTAGTCCCGACTCGACTTTCAATTGCGTATCTTTGAAGCGGCTCCGAAAGCTTTGGCGCATCTCCATTTCCTCCTCAATATCTCCGGACTTTGCTCCGTACCCAAAGTGAGTTCCTGAATCGAGAAACAACACGGTGACCGACTTTATGTGGCTTCCGGAAAAACGTGCCCAGATTCCATGCGTTTTTACACCGAAGACATCAGGGCGCTCAACCCATGACTTTAAAGCTACTTTCGTGGCGGCATTCTGCGGGTGAAACTCGCTCACGAAAACCGGCTCATTCCAAAAATCTCGGTCAGTGAGCGCTTCATCAGGAAATTGATATTTCAATTGGGCTGCCGCACTCAATCCAAAACAAGCTATTCCAGCAGCAATGCACAGGCTGGTTTGAAAGTTCGAGTTCACAACATCAAACCTTATGTTCCGAACACTTCGAAGTAAAGGATCCTGATGTGTCGTTGTTTCGTTTGATTCACACTGCTACTGACTCAATTCCCTCGACGAAACAAACAATTTCGGTAACCATGCCAGATGATCCCCTTCAGGCATATTTGGCTCACTTGTGTCGTTGTCATTGCAATGACGGCAGGCGCGAGCTTCTCAAACGGGCAACAGCAGGAAAGGTCTTTGCCTGCGGTGAATAATTCTGCAGCAGATAAGAATAAAGCCGTTGCGCTTGCTTTATTACTTAACGCCTATCAAGAAGATCAACTCTTGCTTTCACTAATTGCAGCGAGCCCATTCTCTGCGGAACGCGCCGCGATTGACCTTGCCGCAACATTGAAGGACATATCCATCGAAAAGCGGACACAGTTAAAGCGCGACTGGTTTATATTTCTAATGAATCGGTTTACGATTCTTGAAATCAATCAAATGAGACAGTGGCAACTCCAATCCCCTCAATCACAGGCTCTTGTTCTGAAAATAGTTGCTCAGGTTGCAGCGAGCGATCCTGAAATTTTGGGACAACTCATGGGAATTGTACCGCAAAGGATTAGTCGATAGTCTCTCGAAGAGCCGAAATCACCTGGCGACTGGATGTGAATTTCACAAGTTCCCGGTAACGTAGCCGTTTGGCTAATGCCTTACGTCGGGACAGAATTCGTTTAAGTTGAAAGAGCTGGGTTTGAGTAAAGTTGAATCGTTTCACCAACTCAGCATATTCGTTTGGCACTTTGGTTCGCCTTCGTTCAATGTCGATGAGTCGGCTCAATTCTTCAATCCAGGGGGTAAGCTTGCCGATTGCAGAACGGCAATTCTCCTGAACATCATGCATCTTAATTTTTTGGAAATCGCTGGCGGCGTTGTCGGAAACCACCTTGATTGATTGAACCAGTTCACTGGTACAAAAACGGGTGGCTGTCGCAAAAAAACCAGAGGACTCCATATCTACCATCGACCCATCCTCGGGGTAATCCGACGACGGATGATCTAAAGTTCTCAGCGGCATACGCTGCAGTTTTATTCCTCGTTTCCAGGTCGAGGCGGGATACCAGGATTTCTTCGAAGAATCATCTGTCACTTTCGAAACCCACACCACTCTTCCAAGTGCCAGGTCTTTGTGGCCTGCGATCCCAAAATTAACCCAGGCTGCGCATTGAGGTTCGCCGGCCTCTTTCTGAAGCCAAGCTGTTGCTGCCGCAGCGTTGACCTTTCCAAGCCCGGATATGACGAGCCAATGGATAATTCCGTCAGTGTTTCTCCGCGACCTCCAAACTGGAAACCCCGATCCGTTGTTACTTTCCTGTCTCAGTGAGAAGAGTTCGATAATCGAAGCGGCCTCTTTCTTGAACGCAACAACCCAGTGAATCTGAGGGCATCCAATTTCTTCTTTCATGACTCAACAAAAAACGGGCTTCGAATTCATCCGAAGCCCGTTTAAACAAAGGTTCTCAGTAAATTTCGATCAGAAATTCGCAGTCGCGCCAATGTGGAATCTACCACTTTGATCGACCTCTATGTTTTGCGTCGTTACAGGATATCCGTAGTCAAAACGCAGGCGGAACCAATCACTGTAGCTCCAACGAAAACCGGTACCTACAGATTGCATTTCAATCTGATTCGGCTCATCAGGTAAACGATCCACATTAGTCAATGTTGCGCTATCAAAGAAGGCAAGAAGCCGAAGTGAATCGGTCTCATTCTCCCAATCAAAGATTCGACCAAAAGAAATTTCAGGAGTGTAAAGTTCAACTGTTCCCCAGAAACCTTCATCACCGCGAGCAACCCGCTGCTCAAACCCGCGAACTGTATCGTAACCACCCGCACCCAGTTGTTCCGATGCCTGAAGGTTACCGGAAGCAACTTGGCCCTGCCCCTTCAAACGCAACGACCAATCCTCCGGAAGACGACGTTGGTGCTCAATCCCGAGAGTCGCATAGAGGTAATCCGCTGAGGAACCTACACGGGACGCTTCAAAGGCCTCATCACTATTGAAATTTGTAATATCTCCGGGTGAAAGGAATCCGCGAGCATCAAGTTGAGTGACCCCACGTCTTCCCTGAGCAGTCACCTTGTATCCAGCCGTTAACTGATAGATTTCAACCGTTGTGTCAAAAACATCAGTGCCTCCGAATTCAAGGTTGTTATTGTTCGATTTTTGATCAAATCCGATATCAAACTCGCGACGTCGATTTGCCTTACCCTTGAGCGGAATGCTGTAACGTCCGCTAAATTGAGTGTTCTCACCGCTTGTTGTCAGGAATGTTCCATCACCCACTGGGATATCAGCATCAATTGAAACATATGATCCCAACAGCGTCAAAAAGTGACGGTTGGGGAGCCCCATGGTGTAGACAACCGAGTGAGCCTGCACACGATCGAATTCAGAATCAGTGGTGAATTGGTAAGACAAAGATTTATCAGGTCCAAACGCATCACCCCAGTTGAATCCAAAGAGGTAACGATCTTCGCCAAGCAACTCTGTTCCTGAATTTTCGTATCCAGTGTAGAACCATGATTTTTTCGATTCCGAGACGTTCAAAATGATATCAGACGTTCCGAATTCATAGCCGGGAGAATAGATAAGATCGACTTTGCGGTATGGACTGCGGTTCAGCCAGGTAAGGTCCTGAAGGACTTCATCACTGCGAATCACCTCCCCTTTCTTAATCTGAAGCTGGTTAAGGAGGTATTCTTCAGTATCAGAATCCACACCTTCAAAACGAATGCTTCCCAACTCAGATTCAATGACCACCAACTGGACCACACCTGAAGTGATGTCCTGCTCAGGAAGTAAAACGTCAACCACTGGACGGCCTGAATCTCGATACGCTATGATCACATTCCGGACCATCTCATCCAGAGATGCAAGTGAAACCGGTTGATAAAGATACGATTGAAGAGTTTCACCGACCTTGGTGGGAAGGCTATCCAAATCATGCCAAATCCCCTCAACTCCCGGCCAACCATCAGCTTTCACATCACCAGGGCGCGGCACCAATACCACTCCCAGCATCTGATCAACAAGAAGCTGTTCGCTCACCCGGCCCTGCCGTCCATCTGGATCCAAGTAAAATCGACCAAGTTCATCCACTCGCAACGGTCCCTCTCCACCCCCGGCATTCATCACCCCTTGGGTCTCGATTACCTGAGCCTGAACATCAGTTGGCAACACGTCGATTAGAATCTCCGTCCCGTTTTGGTCAGTAATCGTTTGCTGCGCATAAGTTGCAAGCGGCGCTATTAAAAGCACCGAAGCGGCACAGGTTGTGGCGAATTTTTTCCCAATCATCGTTGTCTTTGGATCAAATCATTATCAGTTCTCCAACTGAAAGAGAGGGAATAACACAATCTCAGTCAGGTGGAAAAGCCTTTTTTACAGAAAAGTCATCGGATGATGTGGCGTATTTGAGACTTTGGTCAAGCCTGATTTGCTGAAATTTGAATTTTCTTAACAATTATTAAGCAAGGGAAAATCAGTTTTTTCCGACGATGTGCCATTTTTGTTATCGAATCATTCATTTACGACTACCATCCGTCAGTCATGTTTTCGAGCCTATCAGACAATTTACAGGGTACTTTTAAAAAGCTACGCGGCCACGGTAAACTATCGGAAAAGAATGTTTCCGATGCCATGCGGGAGGTGCGAATGGCCCTCCTTGAAGCCGATGTGGAGTTCAGTGTCGCAAAGAAATTCATTGCCGACGTTAAGGAGGCAGCTCTCGGGGAAGCCGTACTGAAGAGCGTAACTCCGGGGCAACAAATCGTTAAAATTTTCCACGATGAACTGGCTAACCTCCTAGGAGGAGATGCTGAAGGCCTCGACTTGAATCCTCCCGCACGCATTCTGATGGTGGGTCTCAACGGTGCTGGTAAAACCACAACATCCGCAAAGCTTGCGCTCCACCTCAGAAAGGAAGGGCGTCGCCCCATACTCATCGCTTGTGATTTAATGCGTCCAGCCGCTATCGACCAGTTGGCAACGCTGGGTAAGCAAATTGACGTACCTGTTTACACCCCGAGCCCTGACGAGAAGGACGTCGTTAAAGTTGCGAAAGACGCCCTCAAGTGGGCCCAGGACCAGAATGGAACGGTCACCATATTCGACACAGCAGGTCGGCAGGAAATAGACGACGAGTTGATCGCTGAACTCAAAAAGTTGCGCGATTTCCTGGATCCTCGCGAAACACTTCTTGTCGCAGACTCGGCTACCGGTCAGCAGGCAGTGAGTGTCGCACAGCACTTTGATGATGCGATTGGAGTGACCGGCCTGGTTCTCACAAAACTGGATGGCGATGCACGAGGCGGTGCAGCGCTCTCGATGCGTTCTGTCACCCGGAAGCCGATCAAGTTTGCCGGTGTGGGAGAAAAGATGTCCCAACTGGAAGCGTTCGATCCAGATCGTATCGCCAACCGGATTCTCGGAATGGGTGACATCGTCGGTCTGGTGGAACGTGCTTCAGAAGCCATTGACGAACAGGATGCTCTCCGAATGGCGGAGAAGCTGAAAAAGAACTCCTTCGATTTCACCGATTTTCTCGATCAAATGAAAATGATGAAGAAGATGGGAGGGCTCACTGACATCATCGGAATGATCCCCGGTCTCGCCGGTAAAATGCCGACCAATATGGATGTCGATGAAAAACGCCTGAAGCACACCGAAGCCATCATTCTTTCAATGACCCCTACAGAAAGAACGCGTCCGGAGATAATTAAAGGGTCACGTCGTAAACGCATCGCTGCAGGAAGCGGGACTTCAATGGCTCAGGTCAATTCTCTTCTCAAGCAGTTTGGGCAAATGCGGAAGATGATGAAAAACAAGGGCAAGATGCGCCAAATGATGAAACAAATGGGCGGTGGCGGCGGAGGTGGATTTCCCGGCGGAAAACTCCCGTTCTAATTAGGGCCACACAAATTCCATTAGTCTATCCGGGCGACCTCTCTGTTTTCCCGGCTATGCTCCTGGTTCGCGAACCAGGATTCAGGCGGCAGAGAGTACGGCCTGAACGTTTCCAAATAGCCGGCTTGTTCGTTGTAGAACAGCGCCCGGTTCATTCCGAGTCCGCTGGCCTTCACTGAATCAATCAAGCTTGCCGAATCGTTTGCGCTCATTTGAAACAGCACCCGCATTTCAAATTCAGATAATGCCTTCCTGCTCATGGCCCGGTTCACATTATTGAAAGTATCGATCGATACAATGAGGTGAATCCCGACACTGGCAGCTTCTGTTATCAAATCATTGAGCGAGGTTCCCGGTTTCGCTTCGACCTCCTCATCGCTCATCGAAAAACTGAAATCTTCTTCATATCGAAGCTTTTTGAATTTCTGTAAGCCGTTGATAAAAATAAAAACCGGAGGCGCCGATACTGTTGCATCGGAATCTTCCAGTCTCCGATTCATCTCAGCCGCCAGCGAATTGATTGCGTTTCCAATCTCCGCTGGTTCAGGGCGTTCGATCACGTGGGAGATCATAGGCAGCACTCTGTCCAGATATTCAGCCTCCATCGCTCCTGCCGGACTCCCGTCAATCATCACGAAACGGGCTTCTCCGACCGGATACTGGTGATACAGCCCAAGTAAACCAATGGTCATAATCGACAACACCGCTTCGTCCCGCTGTCCCACGATCAGAACATTGTTTCCACTCTGACGCTGCAACAGAATCTCAGTCGGACCTTTAATCGAATTGGGAGAACCAAGAAACAACTGTGCAGCAGCTGGTCGCGCCCGGGGAGTCGAAGACCTCAGTTGCTTCAAAACCGCATTCTCCTGAACATTCGCCGGCGCATTTCCCTCAAAGACAACAGGAGCAGGATGTCTGTTTTCAAAGTTAGCAGCTCCAGCAGTCGCCTTCTCAAGCCATTCATCCCGTTCTTCATCTCCAAGCCATACGACTTGAAACGGACTGTTCCCTTCAATCGCACCTGCACTGTCATTATAAATCCCCTCCCCCGGCCGGGTCAGCATTCGGGGAGCGGGATTGGAATCATCCATGATCAAATAAGCATCCGCCTCATTACATTGCAGCGCGATCCGAATCACCATCTGCCCGAGAGTAGCCCTGGCCAAAGTGAAAGCCCCGCCCAGCGTTTGAGACCCTAATATGGCATGAATGCCAAAAGCCCGGCCCTGACGAACGATTCGATCCAACAGAAGCGCAGCATTTTGTGAAATCTGGTCGTCTTCCACAAAGAATTCCTGAAACTCGTCGATCAACAACAGCGTCCGCGGGATCGGCTCTTTCCCTCCCGATCGCTTGTAGCCGGCAACGTCCTGCACTCCTGCTTTCCTGAACATTTCGCCACGGCGCTTCAATTCCTCATCGAGACGCTGCAATACACTCAGGCCAAACTCCCGATCTGATTCAATCGCTATCACCCGTGCGTGAGGCAGATTAGCATCGGCATAGCATTTGAATTCCACCCCTTTCTTAAAATCGATCAAGTAAAACTCCACATGATCAGGATCACACCACAACGCCAGATTGGTGATCATCACATGGAAAAGCGTCGATTTACCTGACCCTGTTTTGCCGGCGATCAAGGCGTGCTGACAGGTTCCCTTACCGATTGCGAGATATTGCAATTTTGTCGCACCTGTTCGCCCCACGGGCACACGCAGTTCCTCAGTGGTGTCATGACTCCAGAATTCATCTTTCGACGGGGCAATATGTGAAAAAGGCACCTGAATCCTGTTCGAATCCTTATTGGCCTGTCCGATTCGATTAACCAGGTCAATGGCAAGTTGCTCACGCGGAGGCTCATCCAGGGAAAGCTTCGAGGACGAGACCGGGTTCCCCGGAATAAAAAATCCGTCCAGATTTGCCTTCAGGGTCACACTCGAGTTTCTGAGATCATCTGCGGAGAAACCCAACGGCATTTGAGCCCGGGAGTCCCAATGAATCAGCGAGTAAACTCCACAGCGCGCCCCGGTGCTGGCAATACTGAGAAGTCGCTGCGCCGATTGTTCGGTAAAACTGTGCGGGAAATCAGCAACGACAATGAAATGGTATTTTTCAGCAATGTTCCCCGCCTTCTCATTGTATTCGGTGATCGTTGCATATTCGTTGCGCAGATACATCTGGATCACCTTCTCCATATGATCGTTGAGATGGGAAAGCTGCTCTTCAATCTGGTTGGGCTGAGTCCAAATCCTGGAGCTGATGAGAAAATCCTCATGATCAGCCAAATGCATGATCCCTGCAAAATGTTGCCCCAGCCCCACGGGGTCAATGATCGTAAACTGCACCCGGCCGGCCGGAGCTCCTGTGAAAATACGAAGGATCAAGTTATTGAGTGAATCAATGGCTTGCTCATTTCCTGAGTTCTTCGTCTCAAACAAAATCGAACCGCTTTCCGGGAATGACAACGAAAGCGGAAGGTTAAAGCTTGTCTCCGGCGGCAGCACCAGCCGCGGGTCGGAGGGCACTTCTCCTTCAACAGCCTCCATCAAATCAAAAGCGATTGAGCCAAACTTTGCAGTGTGCCGAAACTCAGCAGGGGTTCGCCATGTCTGAACAAAATCTTCAGACCAGGGAAGAAATTCGCGTTCAGCAACTGATTCAGCCCGTTTTGCCATCTCGATCAACTCGGGGATCGACTCTTTCCACTCCCGCTCCAGAGAATCCCATTGCCTGGCGTGCTCTTCGGTAAACTTTGTCCCCGTGGAATCCGTATCTCCCGTGAGCAAATTGATTTCAGCCTCAGATCGAGAACGGATTTCCTGCATCCTTACCGAGAGTCTTTCATCTATAGCTGCCAATGCCGTTGCCTTGGCTGATTCAATTCTTTCGGCAATACGAATGGCTTTTTCCTCGATTTCCTCCGGTCGACTTGCCCGCAAAGCCCCCGCCTCCGCAGAGGTCTCTTTCAGATCAGCCTCAAAGTCAGCCCGTGCCTGATTGAAACGACGCGTCGCGGCTTCAGTATCATGTTCGTAAGTCGTTTGGATGTGCTTTCCCAGATTCCTGCGGAGAGATCGGGCCTCGCCCAGGCCCTCAATCAATGGCTCTGCCAATCTCGATGCCGATGCTCGACCCGCGAAGAACAAAATGAGCAACCCAACCATCAGCCCACCACAAACCAGAGCCACCATCTTGAAGTCAAACGGCACCTCCACCTTCATTAGGTCTAGAATGGGCATCAGTCCGCCGCCCACAACCACCAACAGAACCACAGCAAGAGAAATCGGGATCCCGCCGAACAGCTGGGCCAAAAAGCTCTTCCTCAATCGTTTTACAACCGGCGCAGAACTTTCAAAAATATCGTCAAGTCGCTGAAATTTTTCGAGCGACACCTCTTCTTCATTTTTCGAAGCCGTTGCGAGTTCCGATTTCAGCGATTTAGCCAATCCGGCGAAACCACGCAGCCCCTTCACGGTCGCCGCTTCCAGAATTCCAAATTTCTTCTGCAATCCACCCAATCGGTCGGAATTGTTTTGAAAACTGAATTCGATACTCTTGAGATCCAGGTCCCGTTCACGACCACTTTCGATGACGTGCTTCTGAATCTCGTATTTCCGATACCCCTCCTCGGTTTGAATACGCTCCAACAGAGCTTTTCTCGCTGTGATTTGAGCTTTTCCAAGCTTTGACTTCCGGGCGTCCAGCCTCTCTTCGATTCGAGCGCGTTCCGCGTCAGCCTCTTCTGCAACCACCGCGATCTCCTCCCGCGTTTTGGCTTCGATCAAATCTATTTCATCGCGAAGGCTTTGCCGAAGATTCGAGGATTTGAGTTTTAGCGAGTAATTCAAAGCAGCCTCCCGCTCAGTGAATTGCTTCACTTTCGCAGTCAGGTTCCCCGTCAACTCTAGAATTTCGTTAACCCCCGGTAGTTTCAACATCGCAGTCTTCGCGTAATTTTTGTAAAATCTTATCCAAGTCGTCCATAGCCGCGACAGCGTTATCTACTGAATCAAAGAGTTCGACAAGGTAACTCTCTTCAAACTCACGGCACTTTCCATCCCTCCACTCGTCTTTCAGGTCCAGCCAATGCCGACGAAACTCTTTCGAAACGCCTGCCAGCCGGGATTTTGAATGATGGAGTGACATGTTGGAAATGAAATGACTACAGAATTTAAGCGGAATTTTGTCTAAACGTAAGCAAGCCTCGGTCACTCCTCTTCCGTATCGGGCACGGGTGGCGACTGTCGCGGAGCTTTTACCTCGGCATAGGCTTCAAGGTTTTTCACTGACTGCGCCAGAAAGTTAACTCCTCTGGCGAGATCGTGATCAATGATGGAACGGAGTTTATCGACCTTCTTGGCGACCGGCTCGACGCGTGAATCGAAATTTCGGATCCACCCTTTCAACCTCCGCATCGTGTCTTCAAGATCCCTGATTTCTTTCCGCTTCTTATTCACCCGCTGTTGATACCCTGTTTTCGTACGGTGCATCGAGGACATCCTCGCGGTGTAAAGCTCCTGCTGTAGCATTTCCAACTCCTTAAGCCTGCGCTTTCGCGTTCGATCGATCAGCGGCCCCTGTTCAGATTGAAGCCAGATACGGGTGCGCTTCACCTCTTCACTCACCTCATCGAGCACCAGCATGGCTTTCTCCATGAAGATCAACAACGCGACCCGAATCTGGTCGAGCGTTTCAATCGATGTGACATGAGCTTTTTGTGACATGAGAGGTATCTACCGCTGGGCTAAATAATCTTCGATGCGCTGAGCCTTCCGCATCAAAAACGGACCTTGAGCATTGGATGCCTCAATAAATTTACGAAGAACCTTCATGGTCTCCCTAAAATCCTCACCAAATTTTTGATGCTCGTGATCCTGCCAGGTATCGCCGAGAGCAGCAAACCGGGCCTGCAGCGAAGCCATATTGTTTTGCAAGTCGTTGTTGAACCGCTTCAATTCCTCTGCGAATCGACGCACTTCATCCGGATCCATGATTGCCTGAGCCATTCCCGATTATGGGCAATCGTGAAATTTTTCACAAGAAAATTGAGACAGCGGCTCGCCTCCGAACCTTGAAACAGTTCAAAGCCAATCAGAATTCCGGCTACGGCTCATGTAATGTTACGAAGCCACTCTCCGTGACGTCGAGTCTCATTGTAACGTTACAAAACGACCCCGGTCCACGAATAGCCTCTTTGTAACCTTACAAGACGAGGTCGAATGAGAACAATGGGCTTTGTAACGTTACAAACGTCGTCGGGCTCCTGCGACACGCTCATGTAATCTTCCATAGCCAGTTTGGATTTGGCAAAGTCCCTCTGGAACGTTACAAAGGCACCTTTAGATTCCTCCATGCCGTTCCGAACGATTTATTTGTGATGGTTTATCCTGCGAAGCCTCTATGAAATCATGCAAAGCTCCCCTGAACCGTGAAACACGGCTTTGGAACCGGTTTTCGATCAAACAGGGTTGATTCGCCGATCAGACCCTATCGATTCGTTTCACTTCAAATAACTTTCCGCAGTCAGCAAATCACAATCAATCGCTTCAAATTCAGGAGCCATAGCGCAGCTTTACATCTTCCGCCCCAATGCCTGTGAACGGATATTTTGATCACAATGCCACTACGCCACTTTGTAGGGAGGCGAAAGAAGCCTGGCTCGAGACTTCAGAGCGTCACTGGCACAATCCTTCCAGTCTTTATCGCGAAGCAGGTATGGCTAAACGGTTGTTGGAAGATCTAAGGGAGGAGCTGGCTGATGAACTGGGAATTGATGACCCGGAACGTGTGGTCTTCACCTCAGGGGCGACCGAGGCAAACAACGCAGTTCTTCGACATTTTGAGAAAGTCGCGATATCGGCGATTGAGCACCCTTCCGTCAGAGAAGCAACCAATACCCCTCACATTATACAACCCTGCAAAAAGACAGGGGCGATTCCAGTAGAGGGAGTTACTTCGCTTTTTCACGATTCCAGACCGAACCTGGTTTCTGTGATGGCCGCCAACAATGAGACAGGAGCCATCCAGCCCTGGCAGCAGATCGGTGAAACATGTCGAGCCAATGGCGTCCTCTTTCACTGTGACGCAGCACAATGGTTTGGAAAGATGGGTGGTCTTGAGTTTCTGGGAGCTGTCTGCGACTTCATCACCGGATCAGCCCATAAATTTGGCGGTCCGAAAGGTGTGGGATTCCTCACCGTCCCTGAAAACTTTGATCCAGTCTTTTCCACGGCTGTCGGAGGCCCTCAGGAAAACAACAGGCGCGCCGGCACTGAAGATTTGCCGGCGATTGCAGCGATGATGGCCGCTCTTCGCGCAGCCAATGGTCCCGGCAATGAAGAGCTCAGAGATCAGTTCGAATCACAACTCGCCGCGGCAATTCCCGACATCAGAATCATCGGGCAGTCTGGTCACCGACTGTGGAACACTTCCATGTTCGTGGTTCCCCGGGAATCGAATCTCAAATGGCTTGTCCGGTTGAGCCGCGCAGGGTTTTCGGTTTCAACGGGCTCCGCTTGTAGCGCAGGAAAGGGAAACCCCTCCTACGTGATGGAAGCGATGGGACTCGACTACGATGAGATGAGTCGGGTGATCAGAATCAGTAGCGGCCCTGATACCACGGTCGACGACTGGTCAGCTTTGCTTGAGGCGTTCGTCGCAATCGAACGCGAAATGTAAGAGAACGAACTCTTACTTTCCGGTTTCACTTGGCTTTTCACCTTTGAGAAGCTTCACGCTCTGCTGCGCGAGACGCTGCCCAAACAATTCGTAGCCCTCTTTCGTGTAGTGGAGGTCATTCACCGGTTTTTCGTTTTTCACTTTGTTGTTCAGGTCATCCGTATCAACCCACGCTCCGTGAGGATCATCAGAAGCCACTTTAACAAGAATCTCGCGAACCTTTTCCCACTCAGGGTTCCTCCCATCACCAAAGTCACTGAGGCGACCAATGACAACATTCATCTCAGGCGCTTCAAGGTCTCTCCGTAAATTAGATATCAATGTTTTTAAACTTTCTTCATAGGCAGCTGACAACATCTCTTTAGCATCCCGCTCCCCTTGCATCCAACTGAAGCTGATCGAAGAAAATCCTTTGGGATGTTTCTCTTTCAGCGCCTTAAACTGCTCCAAAATTTGGTCGTAGTAGGGAGTCTTCTCCGACTTCACTTTGATTTCGTTCTTTCCGGCAATGTCATTCCATTCCTTGACCCAAAGCCGGATGGGCTGACCGCCCTTCGCTACTTTCATATGAACAATCTCGGCATCCGGCAGCAGCTTCTTCAGTTCAGGAAGGAAACCAACCTCGGGCTTCAGGCCTGCCATGTTGGACTGTCCTGAGAGGATAAAGAGGTGCACCGGCTTGGATTGATCCTGGCTGAACGCGATCGAAGATGCAGAGAAAAGAGTAAGGGCGAAAAGAAATAGTTTATTCATGGAACAGGACCGAACTCTTTCGGAATTCGGCCCATTTTGAAAGCGAATTCGGGGCCGCGATCGTTGTCCACTTTCTTTAAGTGTGCCTTACAATCAAAGTCTTTGAATCTTTCTGTGAATTCGCTAGTCTGATCCAGTGATGTCGTCCCACGCACAGCCCCCCGGCAAAGCGACTTTCGAGCCCTCTGATCAAGTTGCGGTGAAAGAGTTGCGTGCTTCGCCGACTTCATTCCGCATGGTTGCGATTGATGTCACCATACTGGTGATTCTTTTAGGGACCGCCAACTACTTCGGAGGGAAAACGGATCCCGGATGGTTGGGAGTTAATCCAAGCCCATGGCTGATCATTCCCATTTATCTCGGCGCCCGGCATGGATTGACCGGAGGCATCACCGGATCGATTGCCGCAGTCGTTTCAATCCTGGGACTGATCTTTCAAATGAGAGGTATGGCGCCCATTGACGCGCTTGTTTCCTCTCCCGCGCTTTTCAGCGGCCTTTTTGCGGCGGGCTTAATATCCGGAACGGCCCACAAGTTGGTGTCAGGCCATCTTAGCAGAGTTCAAAGTTACGCCGCTGCGGCCAGTCGAGATAACCTGAGATTGGCCGAGGAAGTGGCCCTCCTCAGTGAAAATGAAGCGGCACTCAAGGAATCGCTGTTGATGCACGGAGCAGAGTATACCGCTTTAACTGAGGAACTTTCCCAGCTTTTTACAACCTGTGAAAATGATTTTGAATCGGGTCTACTTACCCTGCTACATCAGCACCTTGGCGTAACAGCTTCGGCCATCTATTCAAAATCTGAAAAAGGAAACACTTTCACCCGCTCAACATCCCGGGGAGCAGCTTCGACTCCGGGGGAAGAGGATGGGATTCTGGATCCCGGCGAATCGCGGATGGTTTCCGCTGCTCTCCTCAGCGGAAAAATTGTGGCCGCTTCTCAAATGCTTGATGATCCTGAAGCCGGGCGCTCTGAACCAATTCTCGCTGTTATTCCCTGGGGAGAACGTGCAGGAGAGACCGATTCGCTGTGCATGATCTACCGCATGACCTTTGACCGGATTCACTGGGAAACGTTGAGCCGAATTGAAGCGGTCTTTGACTGGGCCATGGCACGACGTTCCATCCAAATGGAATTCACCCAGGATTCTGAGCCGGATGCCGCAAACAGGATCCTCGATCCTCCTTTGTTTCGCAGACGAATTCAGGTCGCAAAAGTCGCAGCGAAATCTCTCAATCTCGCCTCACGCCTCATCATCTTTTCTCCATCATCGGACAAACTGGATCCAGCAGAACAAACCCGCTTCATTGAGGAATTATTCGAGTCCATTCGTACGTCGGACAGTCTTGGTGGAATGGTTTCCCTTCGGGAAGACTATGCAATTGGCCTTTTGACCCAGCTGGGCACTGACAAGGCGGCGGAACTCTACGCTTCCCGGTTGCGGGAATTGACTGGAGTCGATGGCATTGATTTCCAGGTCTACGATTTGTTTGACCCGGTCCTCGAAGCAACTCTCAAAGAAGCCGAAGAGCGCGACCTCAATCCGATTGCAAAGTCAGCGGGCTCGAAGGAACCGCCGGAAACGGGAAAAGCACTCGAACAATCAAAACCCGACAAAATTTCAGCCTGACTGACCTATGAAGTTCTATGTCGCCAGCATGATCTTCGTGGTTCTCGCCGTATTCGATATTGGCGCAACGGCTCTCGCAGTTCCGCATTCTGCGGTGGCAGTTCTGGCTCACCTGGGGCTGGTTGGTTTGGGATACGCCACCGTGAAGGCATTCACGGAACAAGATCAGCGGGGGCGTCGCACAGTGGCTCTCTTCGCAGGGCTCCTGTGTCTGACAACTCCCATTCTCGGGTTTCTGGTAGTGGCGGCCCTGTTGCATTGTTACACGGGTGAGGTGGTAACTCCAAAGCCCCCTGTTGACTTTGTCGTCGGCAATCCACTTCAATCAGGAAGGCAGCGTAAGGCACAAAAGATCGACCCTGATATTAATGAACCGCTGATTTACGCTTTTGTTCATGCTCCCACCAACGAATCCAGTCAGATGGCGGTTCCGATGCTCAGGCACCGGCTTGATCGTAAAGCCGTCATCCTGCTCGAAAAGCTGCGCACCGTTGGAGACGGAAGAACCCGGTTGTTAGCCCGAAGCGCCCTTACTTCATCCATCGAAAATCGTGAAAAGGTAGTTCACCACCTTCGGCGCCGTATTGAATCCGCGCCCGGAGAACCTGAGCATCACCTGCATCTTGCTGAATTTCTTTTCTCCTCTGCTGAATCCGGAGTTTTCGGGGATTTGCAGGACAATTCACTCTACAGGGACGCAGAACGGCACTTTTCCAAGGCAGCCAAACTGAACCCAATGTTACCGAGTGCCGTCTATGGAAAAGGCATGGCCCTGATTCGCCAGAACCACCTGGATGATGTTCCTGCTTGCTATGGTCGACTCCTTGCGATTCCGGCTGCCCTTGATCCCGACAGGCACGCCCCTCGACTCGAAGCCGAACTCTTTGCCGCAAGCGGCAACTGGGAACGAGTCAAAGGCGTGGCCCGAAAGATGGAAAACCTGCCAAACAAGTCCCGACGGTTCTGGATGTAGCGCGTTAACCACGACAGGCATATTTGAATTTCAATTTCCAAAATGCTCTCCCCCCTCAAAAAACAATCCGCAGATATCTGCCTCATCCTTGAGGATGGATATCCCTATCGACAGGGCGGCGAAGCAAGTTGGGTTCACTATTTGGTATCAGCAATGCCAAGAGTGAAATTTGCCATTGTTCATATTGGAACCAACCGCTATCCACGACGAAAACGGGGATTAAAATACAAGCTGCCGAGAAACGTCACCACGGTCGCGAACTCGTTCATCTTCGAAGAGTCGAACAGTCCAGCCTTCAGAAATGCACGTCCGGACAGGCGTTCTCTTCATACTCTCACTGATGCGATTTTAAAAAATGATTTCAACAGCATCCTGGAATCAATCACTAAACTTTCACAGAAAACTGACCTGGAGACATTCCTCAAGAATTCCACAGTCCAGGACGCGATCGTTAAGCTCTACGAGCGCAATTTTGCAGGGGAGCCTTATGCTGATTTCGCAATCAACTTCAGTGAGATTCTCAGTCCGGTCTGGAAACTGGCGCACGACTTCTCACAACTCCCGGCTGCGAATAGCTACCACTGCATCGGCACAGGTTATGCCGGATTGATGGGGGTGTTCGCAAAGCTGACTCTGAAGAAACCCTTGTTGATTAGCGAACAAAGCATTTCCGTTCGGGAACGAATCGGCGAGCAATTGCGCGCTCAATGGACGGACACCGTTCGACAGAAGCATTCCATATTGCGACATCTTTGGATCGATTTCTTCATGATGTCTGCACAAATCAGCTATGAGAACGCGGATCGAATTACGACTCCTTTTCAGAAAAACGTGGACCATCAAGTGGAATTCGGAGCTCAGCCTGACAAGGTTTCAGTCATCAGAAACGGCATTGAGCTTTCCAGGTTTGAGTCAGTCAGAAGGGAACGCATCGAGCGGCTTCGAGTCAATCCCAACCGGAAGAACATAGGCTTTCTGGGTAGAATTTCCCGACAGAAGGATCTGAAAACTTTGATCCAGGCAGCCCGCTTGACTGTTGATGAATTCCCCGACGCAAAATTCATTCTAGCCGGATCGAAAATCGATGAATTAGATTATTTCCACGAATGCCAGCAAATGGTCAATGATCTGGGGCTCGAAAAACACGTTGAGTTTCCCGGCCATTTATCTCCGGACAAAGCTCTTCCTGATTTCGACATTCTAGCTTGTAGCAGTATTGCTGATGGCCAACCGCTTTCCATTCTCGAAGCTCAAGCCACCCAAATTCCAGTTGTAGCAACTGACGTTGGAGATTGCAGAAAGCTTGTCCTGGGCTCAGACGGAAAACCCTCGGGGCGCCTCGTGGGTATAGGAGACGCTCGCCGATTTGCAGATGCGCTGATAGAACTTCTGGCTGATCCGGTTAAAAGAAATCGGTTTGGAACCACCGCCAGGAGTCGGGCAGAAGCAGGGTTCTCGGATTCAGAAATGGTTCAAGCTTATCGCGATATATACGACGGGTTTGCCGGTCGTATTATTGGTCGCATTGAAGAGGATTCCAAAAACCAGTCACCGCTTTCGATTCGCTGAACCACATTGCTCCCGACAAAACGATGGCCGACATAGGAATTCAGCTTCGCACCAATCCTCAATTCGACACAGATGCTGTGGCGGTTCGATCAGCCCCGTTATGCATCCTTCCCTCTCTGGTCGGGTTCTCCACTTTGTTGATCCTCAAAATATTCACGCAATTGACGGTCACGCCCCTGCTGCAGGTTTTTGCTCTGGCGCTGATCGTATCGAGCCCAATAGCGTTTGTTTCGAAAAAATTTGCAGAAGAACAAGTGGCATTAGGAAATCAGCAAAAGATTTTCCCCGCAGCCGTAGGAGTTCTTTTGCTGACTGGTATACTGAGTGCATTGGGCGGGCTGGTATTCTTCTTTATAGTCCCTTCAGGAACCTCGCTTCTCAAAGGGGTGGCTGTTTTAGCGCAGGTTTATGTGGCCATGAATTTCGTCGCGCTGAGCTTTCCTGCCGTTTTCCGGAGAATTCGATTGATTACAGTGATGATGTTCGGTTGCTACTGCCTCTCAATCTTTGCTGCCTGTTGCGGCTTTCGGTTATTACACAACACGGGCTTACTTGCAGGGTTCACCATTGGTCAGGTGGTGTTGCTTGTTCTTCTCCTTCGCGTGATTCGAGTTGAGTTCGGCCCCGGAGATGGCTCGCTGGCGACGTGGATAATTCCCGCTTCCATGAAGCGATTCAAGTACCCAGCTCTGTGTGGCCTCGCTCTGCCACTTGGGCTTTGGATTGATAAAATGATCCCGCTATCAAACAATTTGGACTGGCATGTCACCAGCTTTGCGTTGCTGTTCGCCGCACCGGGAATTTTTGCCTTCTCCCTTCATCTGCGAACTGATTTTTCCCCCGCATTGGAGATCTTCAACAAGTCAGTTCGTTCCGGAGCCACGCTTGATGTTATCAGGTTGTCGAAAACCGGAGTCGTCCGGGCCTTCAATTCAGGCTTTAGCCAACTGGTCATCATTCAACTGATTGTCACATCAGCCACAGCTTTCTATGCCACAAATATCGGATCGCTCTTTCAATTTTCGCCAGCCCAGGTAAGCACCTTCCAAGTTGCGTTGGTCGGCACCTTTCTTGCCGTCGTCTTCTTATCGCTCATATCTGTCTTGTTTTATCTGGGTGACTTTAAAGGCGCCGCATTGACCTCGGTTACTTTCGCGTTCTTGCACACGGCTTTGCTCTTAACAACCCTCAGCTATTTTGAGAAATGGCACGGATGTGGATTCGTAATTGCCTCAGGTCTGGCCATGTTGATCACTGTTTTCCGGGTTAACCACAACCTATCCCGCATCGAGCATCGATTGATTGGCGTTTGATCCGGCAAATTCTATCAATCCATGAATCCAATAAGAGCCTTCGCTGCCGTTTTCTGTTTTATTATTTCAACCGCAGCTCATTCCGGAGATAAGCCCAATATCCTGCTCCTTTGTATCGATGATCTGCGTCCCGAACTTGGCTGTTACGGCGTCGACTATATCCAGTCACCTAGTATCGACAGACTTGCTGCATCGGGACGGATTTTTGGCCGCCACTATGTTCAGGCTCCGACATGCGGAGCCTCACGTTACACACTATTGACCGGCACCTACGGCCCTGCAGACAACTCTGCTCTTTTCAAGCGCGCCAAATCTGAAATCAGAACCCCGAGCCTTCCTGCCTATTTTAAGGAGCGAGGTTATGTAACGGCATCCGTTGGAAAGGTTTCCCACCACCCTGGAGGATTCGGCGGGGCAGATTGGAATAAGCGAGATGAACTTGAAATGCCAAATTCCTGGGACATCAGCCTCTGCGGTGGAGATGAGTTATGGAAACATCCTCGTGGGGTAATGCACGGCCTTGCCAACGGCGAAATTCGTAAGAACGCAAAAGATATGGATGTCTTTCAGGCATTTGCGGGCCCTGATACAGCCTATCCAGATGGCCACATTACTGAGGTGGGAATCGAACAGCTCCAAAACGTTTCCAGAGGAAAGAACAAGGGAAAGCCCTTTTTCCTGGCAGTTGGAATCATTCGTCCCCACTTACCTTTCGGCGCTCCGGCAGAATATCTCCAACCCTACAAAGATGTGTCGCTTCCAGCCATTCCGCATCCGAACAAACCTACAGGAAAAACGACCTGGCATGGCTCAGGCGAATTCATGAAATACAATCGTTGGGGCAGAAACCCGAACAACGATCCGGATTTTGCGACCGAAGTCCGCAAACATTATGCAGCATGCGTTACCTATGCCGATGCTCAGGTGGGACGGATCTTGAATGAACTTGAAAACCTCGGCCTCCGCGAAAATACCATCATTGTACTTTGGGGCGACCATGGTTGGCATCTCGGAGAGCATGGCATCTGGGGAAAACACGCACTTTTTGAGGAGTCCCTTCGCTCCCCGCTTATTATTAGCTACCCTGAAATCCCTAATGCAGGCAAAACGGCCAATGCGATTGTTGAAACTGTCGATCTGTTCCCTACGCTTTGTGACCTCACTTCAAATGAGAAACCTCCCTACCTCGACGGCAACTCATTGCTACCGCTCTTGGATGATCCCTCAGGAAACAGCGATGGCGAAGCCTTATCCTACAAGTCGGGAGTCGAGACCCTTCGAAACGACACTCATCGTCTGATTCGGCATAAACAGGGCGTATTGGAACTCTACGACCATCGATCAGGAGCTAATGCCGAGACGATGAATCTTGCGAAGTCAAACCCCGAACTCGCCGAAAAATTGAAGACCCGCCTGGATGCGATGTTAGAAAAACGTCAATAGCTCGACACTTGCATTTCCAGTCAACTGAGGTGATTCGTAGCACCAATCCCTGCTGACCCGTTTTTGGAGCCATTGCTTACCGATCAGACAGGGGTGCCCAGTCGATCTGACACGGTCTGATCGATTCACCGCCTTCAGTATGACTATCCGCACCCGCTTTGCCCCTTCGCCGACCGGCTTCCTTCACATCGGAGGAGCCCGGACTGCTCTTTATAATTGGTTGTTTGCCCGCAAGAACGGCGGTCAATTCATCCTCCGCGCTGAAGACACGGATACTGAACGTAGCACGGCAGAATCTCTTGATGTTATTCTTGATGGCTTGCGATGGCTTGGTCTGGATTGGGACGAAGGCCCGGGAGTGAATGGTGACTACGGTCCGTATTATCAGAGCCAACGAACCGCAATTTACGATACGTATCTGGAGAAACTGAAATCTGCAGATCTGGTCTATGAAGAAGACGGAGCCATCCGGTTTCGAGTGCCGGACAAAGACATCACGGTGCATGACATGATTTGTGGCGACGTGACAACAAATCTTAAACAGACCCGCTCCAAAGGGTTTGATCCCGAAGCAAAGAAGGAAGTCGAAAAGAATCCTGACCTGGTAATTCGACGCCCCAACGGTGGTTACATTTTCCACTTTGTTAACGTCGTTGATGATATTGAGATGAAAATCACCCATGTGATTCGTGGGGAAGACCATCTTTCAAACACCCCTCTCCACTTGGCGCTCTTCGAAGCTTTTGGAGTCGAGCCACCGGTGTTCGCCCATATCCCGCTGAATCTAAATCAGAATGGCTCAAAGATGAGCAAGCGTGACAAAGGGGCACTTATCCACGAATACATGGAAGCAGGCTTCCTCCCGGATGGAGTAAACAACTATATGGCTCTTCTGGGATGGTCGCCGAAGGATGACACTGAAATCTTCACGGCTTCAGAATTGTTGGAGCGATTCGATCTGGACGGCATCAACAACGGCAATTCAAAGTTTGATTACACCAAGTGTGTCTGGGTTAACGCCGAACACCTGAAGCGTCTTCCTGTTTTGGCTCTCAAAACTGCGGCGACTCCATTTTTGGAAAATGCCGGCATCTATCCCGACGATGACCGCATTGTGGATGCGCTGGAACTGGCGCGCGATCGTGCCGAAATCCTGTCTGATATCCCGAAAGTGATCGAATCGATTTTCACGACCGAACTGGAATGGGATGAAGCTTCCACCGAGAAAGTTCAAGGCATGGCCGGCATCGACGATGTCATGGCAGCTCTTTTCACTGCCCTGCAAGGTACTGAGGATTGGACGATCGAAGGAATTAAGGAATCAATCAAAGAAGCAGCTGATGGCCGCGGTCTCAAGATGGGGGCCTTCATGTTACCCTGCCGTGTTGCGACGATGGGTTCCACAACCGGACCGGATTTAGTTCCGGCGATGGTATTGATCGGCAAAGCAGAAGTCCTCAGCCGTGTTGAGGAGTTTGCCGAAATGATCTAGCAGAAGAGAGAAAGCCGCTCACAGCGAAATCGCCGCCAGCACCGCCTTTTGCGCGTGAAGGCGGTTTTCTGCCTGTTGGAAGATTTCATCAGCTCGTGCTTCAAAGACTGATTCAGTGATCTCTTTCTCCCGGTAGGCCGGGAGACAATGCTGGACGATGGCTCCCTCATTGGCCACAGCCAACAGTTCATCATTGATCTGAAACGGCGCCAGAACCCGCAAGCGGTCAGCCGCCTCGCTTTCCTTGCCCATGCTAACCCATGTGTCAGTATAAAGTACGTCCGCGCCTTTCGAGGCCTCGAGAGCATCATCAGTCACCGAGACAGGAGCATCTTCTGGCAGTCGCTCCATAAAGTCGGCCTGCGGCTGAAACTCCGGCGGGGCAGCAATCACCAGTTCGAATCCGAGCCGAACTGCCGCCCATGCCCAGGAACGCCCCATGTTGCAATCCCCATCACCGTAAAACACCACTTTCTTTCCGCGCCAGTCACCCAGCAGTTCCTTGATTGTGAGAAGGTCCGCCAATATCTGACAGGGGTGCTCTTCATCCGTCAGAGCATTGATCGTCGGGACCTTACCGTATTTGGAAAAATCCACCACGTCCTGCTGATCAAAAGTCCGGATAATAGCCCCGTGAATCATGCGCCCCAAAACACGGGCCGTGTCTTTGATCGGCTCGCCGCGTCCCAGTTGCATGTCGTTTCCGTTCAAAAACATAACTGAACCGCCAAGTTCTCTCACACCGACCTCAAAACTCACCCGTGTCCGCGTTGATGACTTCGTAAAAATCATCGCCCAGGTTTGACCATCCAATGGCAGCTCGTCGAGTTTCCCTCGTGTAGCTTTCAAGTCGGAAGCGTGATCAACGAGTGCTTCAATCTCTGTTCCAGTCAGCGATTCAATAGAGAGCAAGTGTTTCATAGACAAAAAAAATTAGCTGAGACCACTCAACGTGCTCTCGAAAATACTCAGCGCCTCATCAACCTCGGCATCTGTCGCATTCATCGCCGGCAACCAGCGCACAACATTCGCTCCGGCAGGCACCGTCAGCAAACCGGCCTCACAGAGCCGATCCACCATAAAGAGACTCGCCACAGCACGGTCCGACTCATGGAAGGCGGCCGTTTCAGAAATAGCATCACTGTTGAGGACAAATCCAAGCATCAACCCCAGACCGCGCAATTCGCTGACCCATGGTGAATTCCATCCCGCAACAGCCTCGTGAATCCGTTCGCATTGCCTTTCGGCATTGGCGGCCAGGTTTTCGGACTCAATCACCTCCAGCACTGTTCTGGCCACAACGGATCCCAGCGGCGTTCCGCCAAAGGTTGAGCCATGCGTCCCCGGCCCAAGCACATTTTCACATCCTTCCCCTACCCAAATCGCCCCCATCGGAAATCCCCCGGCAATTCCTTTCGCCCAGCTGATTGCATCAGGCTGAAAATCAATCCCTGAACTGCGGAGGGCCGTCTCGTATCCATTCCAATCCCCGGTCCGTCCAATGCCGCACTGCACTTCATCCATCATCAACAGGACGCCGTGATCATTCCTCAATTCGATCGCAGTCTCGAAAAACTCAGGTGTCGCCACGTTGATTCCGCCCTCCCCTTGAACCGGTTCAAACAAGATCGCTGCGGTCTTTGGTCCGACCGCAGCTTTCAGTGCATCACAATCATTAAACGGCACATGATGAAATCCCTCCAACAGCGGTTCAAAACCGGTTTTGACTTTATCCTGACCGGTCGCCGCAATCCCACCCAGGGTTCGCCCGTGGAATGAATTGCTACAGGTGATGACTTCAAACCGCCCCTCCCCGGCATCATTTCCAAACTTCCGGGCCAACTTTATCAGGGAATCATTCGCCTCAGCTCCGCTGTTGCAGAAAAAAGTCTTCCCGGGCAACCGCACAATTTTCTCGACGATAAACTCCGCCAACTCCGCCTGCTCGCGGATATGATACAAGTTTGAGCAATGCACCAGTTTCCCTGCCTGTTCGGCCAGCGCCTTCTGCATCGCCGGGTGAGCGTGTCCAAGGGTGCAAACAGCAATCCCCATCCCGAAATCGAGGTATTCACGGCCTGTCTCATCCCAGATCCGAGAACCTTTTCCGTGACTGAAGGCTATGGGGAAACGTCCGTAATTTCCCATCACGAACCGCTTCGAAAGCTCTGCTGTGTGAGAGGAAATCATGTGTTCTTAAAAATTTCAGTTCCAACTCCGGATGTCGTAAAAATCTCCAGCAACAGAGAATGAGGGATACGCCCATCCACCATATGAACCTTGCCCACTCCGGCTTCCAACGCTTCAACCGAGGACCTCACTTTGGGAATCATGCCCCCGGCGATCGTTCCCTGTTCGATCAATGATTCAACGCTGTCTGATTGAAGAGAGGAGATCAGCGTTTCCGGATCATCCTTGTCCTCACAGAGTCCGATGACATCACTCAAGTAGATAAGCTTTGCTGCCTTAAGCTTTGCCGCCAGCGCACTGGCGGCGAGATCGGCGTTCACGTTCAAAGGCAATCGCGTTTCACGTTCCGAAGCAACCGGGGAAACGACCGGAATAATTTCCGATGAAATCGCTGCCTGGACTTTGCTCAGATCAAAATCAACCACCTTCCCGACCCGTCCCAAATTTGGAAGCCGTTCACCCACGAACACTTCATTTCCGGCCACGCCGAGCGCCCGACCTCCATAAGTCTCGATCGCATTCACCAGTCCCGGATTGATCTTTCCGCTCAAAGTCTTTTCAACAATGGCGATCGCTTCATCCGTGGTAACCCTCAATCCGTTCACAAATTTGGGCTCAAGCCCTGCTTCAGCCATCGCCGCTGAAATCGCTTTTCCTCCCCCGTGAACCAGCACCGGGTTTATACCGGCCACCTCCAGGAAGACGACGTCCCGCAGCAAATGCTTTACCTTCTCTGGATCATCCATTGCCGATCCGCCCACTTTGATAAGAAACGTTTTCCCGCGAAACTCCTGCAGGTAGGGAAGCGCTTCCAGCAGTACGGCTGCTTTATCAATATGAGGCTGAAACTCCGTTGGAACGGTCATGAAGGGGGAAAAATGGAAGCGCGCAATCTCGTTGCGAATCTTCAATAGTCAAAGGCGAAACCCACGGGTCTGAAGCCCTCGATAACCGTCTCCAAACCCCTCTTTTGTTCAGAAATACGAACATTTCACTCAAATGAAAATTATGGATATTGCTAGTTCTGTTTGAAGTCGAGTCGTCAGTCAGGACTGCAGAGCCATGGAACCCTTCTCAAATCGCAAAAATGGAGAGCCAGAAAGTGATTTTAGAATTTACGCCACCCGGATAGGAAGATTATAAATATAATTTTAATGCATCACTGAACAGGAGCAGAGTTGCTGAACTTTCCCTAAAACCAGTAAGTTTCGTCATCAGACAGCGCCATTGAGGCCTCTTTTTCGACGGCTGAAGACGAAATTCCGGGACGAAAAGCTGCCCATTGGTTTTGATTTTTCCGGTGAATGCCCACCCGCTTGAGCTACCCTCCGACATGGCACCAGATTATTATGTCTGTCCCGATTGTGGGACAGAGGTCGAAGTGGGTTCCGCAGGATGCCCAAAATGCCTCGCTGGACAGGACCTTGATTTCGACGGAGACGGCATTGATCTCGATCTTCCTGAGGATGATCTCTTTGATTATGACGAATTCATCGCCAATGAATTCGGCGGTCCACCCAGGAAGACCAAAATGGAGTGGTTTTGGTGGTGTGTGGCGGTAGTTCTGCTGATCTCCTTCGCCCTGTGGGCCTTCAGGTGTTTTTGATCTCGCCGTTGGCTATTCAACAGTGGTTGCAATGTCGTGATTCAATCAAATCCGCCCCGGTGGGACAGCAAGGTCACGAAGGGCTGAATGCAGTTGAACGATCCAACAGGGTTGCTTCAACGAATAGACCCTGTTGGATCGATTTTTTGCATGACGCACTGTCAATCGTGCCATCAAAGTGAGGCACCGTTGCCTGTCATCCTGACGAAGGAAGGATCTGGCCCGAAGCCTTTTCCGACCTACCACCGTCGGCTTCGCGGGGCGGGAGCGTGAGATGTCGCTCATCCCCTGCCCTTCATTCCTTTCTAAGAGCGAGGGGTAGGTCCCTCCTGAGTCGGGATGACAGGGGGTGGGAGTCTTTTGTTTCCCAAAAGTTGCTGGCGCAATTGAACGTCACCAACACGGGCTTTCAGCATGGTCTAAGCGCGAAGGCCGTTACCCATTCCGGAAACGGCCTACGTAATATAGCGAATCGTTTAATTCGCGGTGGCCCCTATTCGGTTGCGGCTTCGGGGAAAGGTCCAACAGTGATTTACTACCCGCGATTCGTGTCGGGAAGAGATTAAGAAACCGAAACGATCCCGTTTCACGCATCGAAGGTCGTTTCACGTTTGTGATATGACCGCTGTAATGGGATTCGGCCGTTTTTCTTCCACAAATCTAAATCCGGGCGATTACAGAGGTCGCTTCATAAACGCGAAAGGGCTTATGTAATGATACATGAGCCATGGCAGAAACGGGTAACGGTCTCCGTGCTGACGCGATGCCCATTGCACCGACTTGAAGTGCCTTATGAAACGTTTCACAACTAGGTTCACGAAATGGACACGAGCATTGTAACGCTTGAGTCCCCTATCAGAATAAGAATTTCCGGATTGAGCGGGAATTTAAAGTGTTCTCTGAAAACTCCTGGCGGATTTTTCCCAAATTCCGCTACGATCGGGAGATAAGCACCCCGGAAACGATATCACTGCCCCATTTTCCCGGTCGCGCTTTGATAGCTCTTTCGGAGGATCGCGAGGTCGGAGTCGATGGCGACATATTTGAATCCCAAAGCCTGGTATATTGCCACCTGATCAGCGTCACGCACGAGAATACCGGTCTCTTTACCGGCTGATTTGGATGCTTCTATGACCAGGTTGACGCAATGATCAAAGTCACCCGGTGCGAGTTCGGGTCGTTGGTCGAGATCGTGCTGCAGGTCGGATGGGCCGATAAACAATACGTCGATCCCCTCGACCCGGGCGATTTCCGCTGCGTGGTTGATGCCTTCGATGGTCTCGATTTGAGCAATCACCAACGGCGGTGCCACGTTGGTAATGGGCCTCAACCCGTAATCGTTGGCACGGACAGTTCGGGAAAAGCCGCGACTGCCCTGAGGGGAATAGCGGGTTGCCTCGACGATGTGCTTTGCTTCGTCAGCTGAATTGACATGCGGTACCATGATTCCGTGAGCGCCCCAATCGAGGACGCGGGCGATCAAGTCAGGATAAGGTGCCCCGACCCGGACGATACCTTTGGCTTCGGTGCCGCGAATTGCCTGAAGCTGCGGAAAAACAGCAGCTTCGGTGCTGCAACCATGTTCGAGATCGAGCAGAAGCCAGTCAAAACCGGATTGGGCAGCGAGTTCTGCAATGACGGGTGATCCGATGGAAAGCCAGGTGCCGAGTTTCATTTTGATAACTGTGTAATTTCGTAGTTCTCTCGTAATCCCCTGAGAGCGATAGTAATTTTATCGCGGGTGGCCGTTTTCAGGTCCGCCCCGGTGCCGCCACTGCCAATTAAAAAGAACTGGTCGTCCCGGTCGAAGTATCCCGCACCCACGCGAATCACCGCTTTAACGATCATGTTCCGCAACAGGTGTAACCAGAAACGCCGGCGGTAATCAACAGGGAAAGACCGCACGGTCTGATAGCCTTCGAATGCCCGGGTGACGAATGCGGCATCGTGAAAACATCCGAGCAGTGAAAGGTCATCCATGAGGTCGCCGCTGATGGCGTCGTCAAAATCGATGAAGGCGGTGATTTCCCCGGGAGTTCCCAGAATATTCCAGAGCGCGAGGTCTTTGTGGACAAGGCACCCATTTTCAAGGTCGAGCAGTCGCCCATGCTCCGTGATGGCCGTCAGGATCTCCTGTTGCTCATCACATGTGAGGAACTGTTTCTCAACGAGAAAAGCGAGGTGTCTGTCGAGGTTTGAATGGAAGTAACCGGCATAAGTGGAGTGATAACCGTTCAGATTTTCATCCGGAACCCCGAAACCGGGTAGCTGAATCTGCTGCCAGCCTGCCACGGCAGCACCGATTTGAAAGGCAATTTCATGGGAGTTGAGTCGAGCTTTCTTCTGCCAGTGATTCAAATCGGGATCAGCAATGAGCTCCAACGCCTGCCAGGCAAACGGAACCTGCTCCCGCGATGCGTCGCAGCCGTGAACCAGCGGAGTGCGGATACCGCTTTCGCGAACACGGTCGAGGATAGCGGATTCCACAGCGAGATGCTGATCTTGCTCAGGGCCGTTTTCAACCCGGAGAAACATGGCGACACCGTCGATCTCTGTCTGCCAGGTCCGATGATTCCCCTGCCCGATTCCCGGACTCAAGATCACTTCATCCCGAACGTTGAAATGATGCCGCAAGGTCTCGGACAGTTGAGCTTCAACTTCTGACGCATCTGCCTGATTCGCATCGGTCCCGTGGAAAGCCGCCGGGCGATCGCATTTCCAATAATAAATATCCTTCCGGCTCATTCGGCGGGCGGTTTCCTTTTCCACCAGGCGGCGATGATGGCGCCAATGATGTTTTGCATAATCCCGCTGAAGACAGCGGCCGCGGCAGCGAGTGGCATCGTGACAAAGTGTTGGCGGGCCAGGGCTGCCGCCAGTCCGCCATTTTGCATCCCGACCTCAATGCTCACAGTGCGGGCAACGGAATCGGGATAACGCAGCGCCTTGGTTATAAAGTAGCCAACGACGAAACCGGCGACATGCAGGAGGATCGCGGCCAGGGCCAGGACTCCGAAGTTGGAGGCAATCTGGTCGGCACTGGCGGCCACAATTCCACCGGAGACGAGAGTAAATGCCAGCACAGCAACGGTCGGGCCGAAGGTGCCAATCCGGTCGGCCGTTTTCGGTAGCTTCCATCGAATAAGCACACCCAGAAGGACGGGCGCGACCGTGAGTTTCAGGGCGGAGATACACATTCCCAAGGCATCGACCGGCACTTTCTGCCCGGCCAAAACACTCGTCCACATCGGGGTGAAGAAAAAGGCGACCATGGTCGACACGAGGGTAAGAGCGACCGACAGGGCAACGTTGGCACGGGCGAGATAGGCGATCACATTGGATGCCATACCGCCGGGGCAACTTGCGACGAGGATGAGCCCAACCGTCATTCCCGTGTCGAGGCGGAGCAGGATTGAGATGAGCCACCCGATGAGCGGCATGACAGTGTATTGGCACACAAAGCCGAGCGCGACACTGCCCGGCATCTTTCCAATCCGCTTGAAATCATCCAGATCAATGGTGAGGCCCATCGCGAGCATGGAGGCCGCGAGCGACCAGAAGATCCAGTCCTTGTCGAACCACAGCATCGACTGCGGAAAAAAGAACGCGACGACAGCAAGGCCCACGAGCCAGACCGGATAGAGTGTTGTGAACCAGTTCAGGCAACGTTGCATCAGGAATCAGGGGGTTGGAATTGAGTCACGAACGCCGTCAAACGCAGGTCCGCCGGCTCCGACATAGCCGTTGCTGGCTCCGTCTTTGTCCGGAGTGACCCAGAAAGCATAGAGGGCACCGTCTTTGAGATGAAAGCGGAATCTGACCCGCTTTCCGGAGAATGAGCTCAAGTCTTCGGAGCCATCCCACTCTATTCGTTGTTTAGTGCTGTCGCCTGACGTGGACTTTGAAGTGACTAACACGTTATCATTTCTGCTGTCGAGCACCTCGACCTGAACCTCTCCGACCGCATTGACGAATAGGTGCTTTCCAGAAAAACGAACGGGCCGGGTGGTCAACTCACCGGTTCCATCCATCGAAGCAAAGCCGTCACGTCGCAGAGTCGCGAGGCCGATACTCCCTCCGGTGTACATTCCCCGATGCCCACTGGGTGCGATGCCGGATGTGCCCATGTAAGGAAAAACGAGTTTGTCGTCCAGCACGACGAAAACGCCCGAGGTGCTGTGGAGGTAAGCGCGATCCCATGCCCCCTCGGTGCGCGAACCTCTGATAAACCCGCGTCGGTCGGGGCGGTCCCAGTGAAAGCCATCACGGCTGAACCCGAGTTCCAGGTCGACAAGTTTGGGATATTTACCTTCGTTGCACACCCGGTTGTTGGGTCCCCGGTGAATGTAATGCATGCCGACCATGAGACTTTCGTAAGCCACCGCATTGAGACTGTAGAGCTGGGCGGGCTGACTCGCGCCCGGGTATTGCTCCTCCGGCTCCGGTTGGTCGAGCTTGTCGGAGGAAGTCCAGAACACCGCCTTCTCCCAGTCGGCTCCTTCGAGGAATTCATCACTCTCCAGGTAATATCGGCTGCGGCCTCGAGACGTGCCTTCTTTAATACTGAAGCACCACTTATCGCGGAACGGGTTGTAAAAGAACGAAGAATAATCACCCGACACCTTGGTCGTTGGGACGGCATCGGACCACTTGGTTCCGTCAGAAACGTGGAGTGAATGATGGAAACCTTTCGGCCGATCACTCTTTGGAACATGCAGCCAGCAAGTGAGAAACTTCAGACGCTCCGCTGGATCCGTCGCGTTGAGATCCAGCCAGACGCAATTGTCAGAGCCACCACTTTTCAGTTCGGGCCCTGTCCACTTCAGCCCTTGCGGCAACAAGGCGTTTCCTCCCGCAAGACCAAGGTCCGGCCGTGTCCAGTTCACCATGTCCGTGCTTGTCGCCATTGACAGTGGGCCGCGCCATCCGGCGACGTGAAACATCTTGAACAGCTTTTCCGCAGGATCCCAGAAAACGCCTCCCTGACCTGTGAAGACAGTTGCCTCCTCACCCGGTTCACCTTCGGTCGATCCCCCGAGCTCACGTTTTGTCTCCGCTTTAAATACCGGATTTCCTTCGTATTTCTTTGCCTGATGAAACGTCCGCTTCAGTGATGTTTGCTGAATCAGGAAATCATCCACCAACAACTGCCTGCCCACATCGATCGGCACGGTCCCTGGAGGTTTTCTCAAATAAGGAACAGGCATCGGCTCTGCCGAATTCGGATCGAGCCTGCGCGGTGGCCATTCGAGGGGAAGTTCGATGCCGTTGTAGAGAATTGGCTTTGGCCCCGTTGCTTTGTTGGCCAGCATCCGCAGTTGGGCATCATCAGAAACAAGCTTGCCGGCAAGGATGTCTTCTTCGCGAAATTTCGCCATGAGAATCTCCGCGTCGGTGTGGCGGTTCCAGTCATAGAGCATATGAATGAGCCCATCAGGCCCTTCAAAACCGTCGGGATAGGACACAGCTGATCTCTCATCCAACAACAGCCCGCCCTTCCACGTTTTCCCTTCGTCATCGGATAGAAATGCCGACATATGTGAGCGGGCTTTCAATCGCTCGGTTGTCGGACCGTTTTTCACCAACAGGATGCGCCCCGAAGCCAACCGGCGGAGGAAGAAACGTGAACTGACGTTTTGGATCGTCGCCGCGGGTTCCGGTTCACTCCAGGTTACCCCCTGATCGGTAGAGAAACATTCGTGTGGCTGACCGCTGGTGCGCGCAAGCATCCAGAGTCGTCCGTCGCGCAGCTCGATCACCATGTGCTCGTCGTATTGCCATCCGGGAAATTTCACATTCCCCCGCGGCTTCCATGTCTTACCCTGATCGGTTGACGCATACAGCCATGCCGTTTTTTCCGCCCAATGCGAAACGGGAAGCAGCCAGTCACCGTTTTTCAGAACCGTCGGTTTATTGAGAGTGCGCCCCGGGGCAATGTACTCCGGCTCCGTCCACTCGGGAGTCTCAGCATCAGGATGGTCGCAACGGATATACCAGTTACCGGTCGGGGAGGAAGCACCGACCACCGTCTGGTCAAAGAAGAGCCACATACGGCCGAGAGGGTCAGTCCACAGATTGCCAACGAGAGCAGCACGGGTGCGTTTTCCCGAAGGGTCCGCGGCACCGACAACGAGCCGGGGTTTTGACCATGACTCCCCGCCGTCGTCACTCGTTGCGAGAATAAAATAGCCGTCCCGTTTGTCACCTGTTCCTGTCCAGCACCCCCAGATCCGTCCTTTCGGAGTGTGATCCATCCCGATGATCATCGCTCCGGGACGGGCTTCATCCTGAAATTCAGCGCCCGGGTCGGTGATGATAACGGGAGGTTCGGTGCGGGCGTCAACTTCTGCGAGCGGATCATAATTAAGAACCTCAACTCCCTCACCCTGAATCAGCAGAACCAACTTTCTAAACTTTAACCGCTCACCCTTTTTCACTTCCTTCCGATAAAGACTCACACGATTGATCTCGCCGGGAAAGAGCTGCACTTCAGGAACATCAACCTTGGCAAAGCCGGCATCTTTCAGGGCCTTTTCCTGACTCGCCGCCTTTGGCCGAACCGTCGGGGTGAGGGCGAATAGCGTGCCCGGCTTGTTGATGATGACATCGGTTTTCTCAATGCTGGTGCGAAGGAAAGGCAAATCCTTCACAGCTTCCGGCATCTCGTCGATGCGATATTCCCTGTCGGTGAAGAGTTTCACTCCACGTTTCATCAGCGCGGGAGCGACCTTGGGTTTCGGCCAGGCAATACGAGTTTTTCCAGTCTGCGAAGCAAACTGCCCCACCTCCTCGAGTTTCCCGAACATGATTCGCTCTTTGCGACTCGACGACGTGTCACCCTGAGTCGCATTCAGCCAAATCGTCCCTTCATGCTCGTGAAACGTCGGGTACTGAAATGACTTCGGTGTCTCAAACCGGTATTTCCGTTCCCAGGTCTTTCCGTCGCGGGAAATATCGATGTTAAAGACACTGCGGTTCACCCCCTGGACTTTTGTCGCCTCCTGCCAACCGAGATAATAGACATCGCCGAACTTGTCGAAAGTCGGTTTCGAGTTCGCCCCGTTGGGAACAAATGGGAGCTCCTTCCCTTCAGTCCATTTCCGGCCGTCCTTGCTGGTTGTGAAATGATAATTTCCTTTGTCGTTCCGGCAGATCGCCATCCACGTCCCATCAGGCAGCCAGTTCACCGCAGACTCACTCAGATTTTCGGTCTGCGGCTCGTTGTAGTGCCCCATCACTTCGAACGTCGCTAAATCGTCATGGACCAGAGCCATCGCATTCTGCTTACTCGAGAAGTTGTTGAGCGCGACATAGGTTTGCCCATCGTGCTGTTTGAAGGAATCGAACAGGAAGAAGGATGCGTCTGATGCCTTTTTCGTAAATCCGTGCGCGACTGCGTCGGCATGAAAGTGTTTCGGTTGGAAATCGAACGTGCCCGCTGCGGTCTTCAATTTCGCACGATGTATCGTCGGAAAGAACTCGCCTGACTTCAGATCAAAATCACGAAACCAGAGCTGGGATTGTCTTTTCCCGGGATCCTCACTCGTAAAATAGCAGCGCAGAGATTTGTCATCCTTTTGAATGATGCGGGGTACAAAACAAGCACCGACCGGCAAAGTTTCATTTTCAAAGACCTGCTCGCTCCTGGCGAAATCGATGATCTTTTCGACTGCGAGAGTTTCCAGGTTCACGATCGACATGGTCGCGTAGATAAAAGGCCACCCCGCACTCTCGCCTGACTTTTCATCGTTCGCCTCGGCGACAACATAAGCACGATCACCGACGCAGACGAACTCCGCATCGTGCGCTCCTTTGACCCGGGATGAGGAAACATTAATAATCCCACGCATCACTTCATCGCCAGCCAGCACGGCATTCCACCCCGGTGGGATCAGTGACTCTTCTGTGTTCGATTGCGCCCGGGAATGGGAGGCAAAGGAAAAGCAGGTCAAAAAAGCCAGTATTCCTGTGAAAAGATTCTTTTTCATACAGGTGGAGTGGACTGGAGATCGTGAACGATGACAACCGCCCATCGGGTGTTATGATAACATCGTGCCACCCAAATCTATTTCGCTTCAGGACATTGCCCGCTCGGCCGGAGTTTCTACCATGACTGTTTCCCGAGTCCTGCGGGGTGCGCCCAAAGTCGCCCCAACCACGCGGCAGCGGGTGCTCGATGCGGCCGGAAAACTTGGCTACGAACCTGATCCCCACCTCGCACGACTCATGCACCGGGTGCGCAGCCGCAAGAAAATTGGACTGCGCGCTGTCATTGCGGTTATTCGAGAGCACGTCCCAACAGACGGACTACTCGGCCCATCTTATCAGTATGTGCCGATCGAAGACATTCGCAGCCGGGCACATGGACACGGCTATGCTGTGGAAGAGTTTTTTCTTGGCAGAGATGGACTTACCCCAAAACGCCTGCAGCAAATACTTAACGCCCGGGGTATCGAAGCCGTCATCGTATCCCCCCAGAGCATGCAACTCCCGTGCGCTAAAATCGATTATGCTCCCTTCGCAGCTGTAAAGTTCGGGAACGCGATGCAGGAGCCCGCCCTCCATATGTGTGCAGGAAACATGACTCTGGGAATTCAAATGGCCGCGGAACAGCTCAGCGCACGGGGCTATCGTCGCATTGGTGTCGCTGTGACTCAGTGGATCGTGAACCGCTCGCAGTTTGGTTATACCGGAGGACTGTTTCACTGGCAGCTTGGCCTGCCACCTGAAAACCGCGTCCCTCTCCTTCTTTTCCCTGACAACGACATCAGCCTGGGATTTGATTCTTTTAGTGAATGGCTGAGAGATCACCAACCGGATGCGCTGATCACCTTCGACACCTATGTGCCCGGATGGCTGAAGAAGCTTGGTCTCCGGATTCCTGATGATATCGGTTTTGTCGCTCACGATTGGACTCCTGAAATGAGCGGGTTGGCAGGCATCTACCAGCGTCGTGATCACCTCGCAGCCGCCGCTGTCGACCTACTGGTTTCTCAGCTTTCGCAACACGAGCATGGAGTTCCTGAGGTACCGCGGCAGATCATGACGCCACCGCAATGGGTGGACGGTCCCAGTGTGCGGGCAGCTGGCAAGTAACCCCCTTTCTTCCAGCCCGGGCTTGTATCCTGACTTTGACGGGGAACATTCTCAAAAACTATATGAAATTACAAAACAAGATCGCCATCGTATCAGGCGGCGCACGAGACATCGGACGCGCAATTTCAATCGAATTGGCGAGGCAGGGAGCCAAAGTCGCTATCAACTACTTCGGCAGCGCTGATAAAGCTGAAGAAACCGTGTCGGAGATCACAACTGCCGGAGGACAAGCCATCGCTGTGAAAGGAGACCTGACCAAAGCCCGGGACGCCGGCGTTCTCGTCGAGGAAACGACCCGTCATTTTGGCGAACGGATTGATATTCTAGTCAACAATGCGGGCGGCATCGTTGCCCGGAAGACGCTGGATGAGATGGACGAAGCATTCTTCAACCACGTCCTCCAACTCAATGTAACCAGCACGTTCCTGTTAACAAAAGCGGTGGTCGAAAAGATGAGCAACGGTGGTTCTATCGTGAACATTGCGTCACAGGCTGGACGTGACGGAGGCGGACCGGGAGCGGCTGCTTATGCGACTTCAAAAGGAGCTGTCATGACCTTCACTCGCGCCATGGCGAAGGAATTGGGGCCTCAAGGAATCCGCGTCAATGCTCTTTGCCCCGGAATGATCAGCACCACTTTTCACGATAAATTCACCAAGGCAAATGTTCGTGAAAACGTGGCTGCCGGAACTCCTCTGGGGCGCGAAGGAATAGCGTCAGAAGTCGCCGGAATTGTTTCGTTTCTATCATCGGAAGAGGCTTCCTTCTTAACTGGCGTAAATCTTGACACCAACGGTGGACTGTTATTTTCCTGAACCATTATGCGGTTCAGAGTTCCCAAAGAACCGAATGCGAAAGTCGGTTCCGTCAATCTACTGATGCTGCGCATTTTTACGTGTCTTGCGACGGGAGAAACAAGCCGGTAGCGATAATGATATGCGACTACAAGGCAAGACAGCCATTATTACCGGTGCCGGATCAGGTATAGGAAACGCGACCGTTCGTAAATTTCTGGCCGAGGGAGCCAATATCTTTGCTACGGATATCAACGCCGCGGCATTGAAAGACCTTGCCGGAGAATTCCCTTCAATTGAAACGATGCCTGGAGATGTAAGTCAGGGGAAAGAGGTCAACGCCATTGTCGAAGCTGCCACAAAAGAATGGTCGCAGCTGGATGTTCTGGTCAACTCCGCGGGGATCACAGCTCGCAATGTAGGCGAACACGCAAGTCTGGAAGAACGGTGGGACAAGGTCATGGAAGTGAATGTAAAAGGCTCCATGCTCATGGCGCATTCAGCCGTGGCGGCGATGAGAAAGTCAGGTCGCGGCGGCGCAATCATCAACGTGAGCTCGGTGATGGGGTTCACGGGCTATCCAACGGCACTTGGATTTTCAGACGGCTTTAACCCCTACCCTAGCAGCAAGGGAGCCGTCAGCCAATTGACCAGGGACATGGGCGTTCGCTTTGCTGCAGAGGGAATTCGAGTCAATGCGGTTGCCCCCGGCTTTGTTCACACATCACTCACTGCCAACGTCACTCAGAACGCTGAGAACCTGAACACGCTCAACTCTCTTCACCCCGCCGGGCGAATGGGAACGGCTGATGAGATCGCTAACGTGATTGCCTTTCTCGCCTCGGAAGAAGCATCGTTTGTGAATGGTGCAGTTTGGATGGTGGATGGCGGATATTCAGCACAGTAAAAAATTGCTGTGGAGAGAGAGGCTCAGGCATTTCTGGCGAACTCGCGCTGTTGACGCCCTGAGCCTGATTCAGCATAGTCCTCGAACCTCCTTATGGAACCGGCTCCGAAACCAATGAAACATTCCGTCCTCCAATGCCCGGGGCGAAAGACACCTTATCTAATTCTCTGCCTTGTGGGACTGCTTCTCCTTCTCACAGAAGCGCGGGCGGATGATCATCCCAAGGTCGTTAAATGGAATTTCGGCACTGAAGAATCAAGTCCCAGCACTATTCACGGCGATGTGGTTCGTGATCAGGCCGGTCCCCGCCCGCCTGAATTTCCTGACTTCGCGCCTGACAACACCGCAATTCGCCTCCAGGGAAAAGGTGCTCGTGTCGAAATCAGTGACCCGGGTGAAAAGAGCTTCTACGACTTCACCAACGGAGATACCATCACAATGGAAGCCTGGGTGAAACTCGATTCGATCCGTTCCGGCCAGCCCATGTATGTGGTGAGTAAGGGCCGAACTCACTCCCCGAATTTCTCGCACGACAACCAGAACTGGTCCCTGCGTGTCGTTGGTGACAAGGGCAACCTCGCACGAGTCGGTTTTCTTTTTACCAGCATCACCGCCGGGGGTGAAAAGCATTGGCATCGTTGGAATTCTGACGCCGCATTTAAAGTAGCGACGGGCTGGCATCACGTCGCCATTTCCTACGAGTTCGGCAAACCGGAGAGTATCCGTGGCTGGATCGATGGGCAGGCCACCGAAGGTACGTGGGATGTTGATGGCCCCACAAAGGAAGCTCCTGTGATGGACAATGATGACGTTTGGATCGGTTCCTCTATGGGAGGGAGTTCTACCAACAGTTTTAGTGGAATGCTCGACGGTGTAGCCGTGCACCGCATCGCCCTCAGCGACGCCACGATGGCGAAGCGTTTCCAGCGAAAAGGAGGCTCGCAAGGAGTCCTGGTCGAAGTGAAATCAATGCCCGAGCTGGGCAATATCCCGACCGGCGAGGTACTCGTTCAACTCAGTGAAGGCCTCCCCGATTTTCGTCGCTGGCCCTATCTTGATGAAAGCCCGCAAGAGACAGACCGCTGGATGAGCGATGCCTTTCTTCTTTCCCGACTCCCACAGCGCTACGATGACTGGGGAATTCGAGCAGCCTGGAAACCGCCGGTGCTTGTACGCCTCGCTGCTGATGTCCAGCTTCCTCACGGGAAGCAACGTTTTCTCATTCGGACCCGCGCCCTCGCCCGCCTCTGGATTGATGGAAAACTGGTTACAGAAACCAAACCTGCTGATGCAGCCAGTCCCAACGGACACGACCATGTAACTCCCCTCGCAGAACCGCCTCACCCCGGCCTTCGAGTCAAAGGCTACAAACAACAGGAGGTCATTGCCTCGATTGACCTTCCAAAGAAAACCAGTCCATCACGCGTGATTCTCGAGCTGATCGCCGGCGGTAAAAGTCAGCGGACAGATACGGGCGAAGTCACCGTAGCCATTGAGACAGAAGACGGCCAATCTTTCTCAATTCTCCGCGCTGTCGGGAAGCCCGAACTTCCCCTCACCGATGCAAACGTCGCTCCCCTCCTTTCCCGTATGGAATCGATTTTGGCCGCACGCGATGACCAGCACCGCCTCGCCGCTGCCGCCTCACGCGACGAATTCTGGAAGAAACGACATGACATCGCCAAAACCTGGGTGAAGCAGAATTCACCAGTCACTCCCCCCAAAGCTGGACACCCCATCGACGCATTCATCGACGCTAAAATCGACTCCGCTCTGGCCAAAGGCTCGTCCTCCCCCACTGAAAGCAAAGGTTTTGAGAAAAACGTTCTCTCTGTTTTGCGCGAGGAATGTTTCCGCTGTCACGGTGATAAAGACAAAGGTGGTCTGAAACTTGATTCTCGTCATGCAGCGCTGCATGGCGGCGATTCCGAGATTCCGGCCATCGTTCCCGGGAATCCCGATTCCAGCGAACTCATCCTGCGCCTTCGCTCCGACGACGAAGACCTCATCATGCCGCCGACCGGCGATCCTCTGCCCGAAGCTCAGATCGTAGCCCTCGAAACCTGGATTCGCGATGGCGCCCTGTGGCCGGAGCCTCCCGTGGATCCTGCGAAAGTCACCAAAACACCCAGAACCAGCGACACTGCCTTCCTTCGCCGCATCTATCTCGATACCATCGGTCTGCCGCCTACTCCGGAAGAAGCCCGTGCATTCCTCAACGATTCTGCCCCTGACAAACGCACACAACTCATCGACCGGTTGCTCGCGGATGAACGCTGGGCAGACCATCAGATGGGCCCCTGGCTCGATCTCCTTGCAGAAAACCCGACACTCATCAATCCCTCGCTCAACAGCACCGGGCCCTTCCGCTGGTTTCTCCACGACGCCTTTCGTGACGACAAAGCCCTGGACCGTATCGTTACCGAACTGCTCATGATGCGTGGCGACGCCGCTTACGGAGGCAGTGCGGGGTTTGCTCTCGCCGCTGAAAATGACGCTCCTTTTGCTGCCAAGGGCCACATCGTTGCCTCCGCTTTTCTCGGTATCGAGCTGCAATGCGCCCGCTGCCACGATTCCCCCTATCACAGCACCACTCAGCAAGACCTCTACTCGCTCGCCGCGATGCTCGAGCGCAAGACCGTGACGGTTCCTAAAACGAGCCGGGTTCCAGCAGGATTTTTCGAGAAAAAGGGGCGCGAGTCTCTAATTCAAGTCACTCTCAAACCGGACGAACCGGTCAAGCCGGAGTGGCCATTCGCTGCCGCCACCGGCATTGTAGACGGAGAAATGATTGATCGTTTCGTCGATAATCCGAAAGACTCACGCGAGCGATTTGCCGCGTTGGTCACCGCACCGGATAACCGCCGCTTTTCCCATGTCGTTGTTAACCGGGTGTGGAAACAGCTCATGGGTGCTGGATTCGTCGAACCCGCCCACGACTGGGAGGGCCGTGACATCAGCCATCCCGAACTGCTCGATTGGCTGGCTGCCGAGTTTATTTCCAACGACTACAGCCTGAAGCACCTCACTCGCCTCATCACCACCTCCGACGCCTACCAGCGGGAAGCAGGCACCGAAAAACTCGCCTCAGCCTCCGCAGAGGAACGCTTCTTCAGCGCCCCCGAACGACGTCGGCTTACCGCCGAACAAATCGTCGATTCACTGCACGCCTCCACATCACAGCCGATCGATTCAGAACGAATTACCTTTGTTCACGACGGCCGTCACCCCCTCGGTCGACGGCAGGATCTCGGGGTGCCAAACCGCGCCTGGATGTTCGCCAGCCTCAACAACGAACGCGACCGCCCCAGTCTCGCTCTGCCTCATGCCCAAACCAGCGTCGATGTGCTGAAGGCATTCGGCTGGACCGGTTCACGGCAGAAACCCATTCTTGAGCGCTCCGTCGATCCCGATGTTCTGCAACCCGGCATACTTGCCAACGGCCTCCTGGTTCAGAATCTATCCCGCGCCTCAGAAAACAGCGAACTCGCAGAGCTTGCAGTAAATGCCGAGTCACCTGACGCGCTTTTAGATAACCTGTTCCTCAGGTTCCTGAGTCGCCCTCCCAAGTCCACCGAGCGCGAAGCCTTTCTCCCCGCCTTGCGTGACGGATTCAACGAGCGACTCGTCCCGGCAGCCCGACAGGAAACACCACCTGAGCCAGATCCCCTGCCCCTTGCGACCTGGCTGAACCACGTCACTGCCGAGGCCAACAACATTCAGCTTGAGGTGGAAAAGCGAGTCCAGCGAGGCCCTAATCCCGATCCCCGCCTCCAAACTGAATGGCGGGAAGTTTACGAAGACGTCATCTGGAGTCTTATCAACGACCGCGACTTTATCTGGATCCCCTGATCAATTTCTCATGAAACATTCCACATCTATGGATCGAAGACACTTTCTCGGTGCAGGCGCATCGCTGGCCGGAGGAATTGCGTTGCCGCATTCACTTCTGGGCAACAACACCGCCTCTCCGCTCATTCAGGGGAAAGCGGAACATGTCATCTCTATCTGGCTCGGCGGCGGTATGGCGCAGACGGACACGTTCGACCCGAAACTAAAAGGAGATCCCAAAACGAAAAAGCCCGGCTCCTACTATGACTCCATCGAAACCGCCGTCCCCGGGGTTCGAGTCTGTGAGCACCTGGCGAAGATGGCCCCGCTCATGGAACGAGTGACCGCTGTGCGAACCGTCAATCACAACGTCATCGACGAGCACGCCGCCGCAACCAACCGCATGCACACCGGTCGTCCTATCACCGGTTCGATCACTTATCCTTCGATCGGCTCGCTGATCACTCACGAGCGCGGAGCCGCTGCTGATGGTGCGCCGCCCTACGTCGTTATCGGTTACCCCAATGTCACCCGCGGCCCGGGTTTCCTCGGTGCACAGTCCGGCTACCTCTACCTGACTGATACCAGTCGCGGTCCGGCAGGTCTGTCCCGGCCCAAAGGAATCACCGCCGCCCGTCAAACCCGGCGGGAACAATTTCTTGCTGCTCTCCAGGCATCCAAGGATCCAAGCGCGGATCGTCAGGTTCAAAGCTACGATGCGGCCATCGAGCAAAGTCTCAAACTGAGCGGACCGGAATTCAACGAGGTCTTCCAGATCGACAAAGAACCCGCCGACCTGCGCAACCAGTATGGCGGGGAATTCGGCCAGCGCTGCCTTCTCAGCCGTCGACTCGTCGAACGCGGGGTGCGTTTTATCGAAGTCTCCCACAATCTCAATTTTCTCAACGGCACCGGATGGGACACCCACAACGAAGGCATCATCAATCAGCACGAGCTGATCCGCGAACTCGACAGTGCCGTAGCCGCCCTAATCACCGATTTGGAAGCGAAGAAACTTCTCGATAAGACCCTTATCGTCATCACCACCGAATTTGGACGCCCTCCTGAATTTGACGGCGGCGGCGGACGGGGCCATCAAGGCACTGGCTTTTCCTGCATCCTCGCAGGAGGCGGTCTAAATCATCAGGGTGCCTGGGGGCAGACCGACGAACTCGGCAAAAAGATCGTCGAAAATCCAGTCAGCGTTCCCGACTTCTTCGCCACGCTCTGCGCCAGCGTCGGAGTCGATTACACCAAAAGCCTTTACGATGGTGATCGCCCTGTCCCCATCACCGACCGGGGAGCCCCCATCGAAGCGTTGTTCGGATAAACGTCGTTCCAGATGTTCTGGAAGTTTTCTCCGGAGCGCCGACACCAGCGATTCCTGATCAATCCGCAAACACGGTTTAATCACAACACGAAGAGTGGTTTCACCAAAAAAACAGCTGATCGCGGCAACAACTCGATATCTGTGAAGGAATTAATCAGACGCCTTCCTTGAGATCTCGCGAGGTTGCCTGACTCTATTCCCAATGCTCATTGATCAGAAATGAAGGTGTCCTGCCTGCTCACTGTCAGCGCCTTCTTCACGGCTTCCGCCTTCGGTCAGCCAACGTGGGAGCAGGTTGTGCCCGTGCTGGAACGCGTCTGTTGGGAATGCCACGACGACGCGGTTCAAGAGGGCGAGGTTGATCTGTATTCTTTCGACGGCGAGGCGGAAGCGATGGCTTCGCACCACTTATGGGAAAAAGTCGTTCGCCTGGTTGAAAACAGCGAAATGCCGCCGGCTGATGAGAAGACACAACCCTCTGAGGAGGAACGGGAGGTGCTGCTGGGCTGGATCGATGGTGCGCTCGATCGGGTGGCCAGGAGGAACGCGGGTGACCCGGGGCATATCACGATGCGCCGCCTGACAAACACTGAATATGACAACACACTCCGCGATTTAACGGGGATTGACCTCGGGCTTTCGCAAAATTTTGCGAGAGACGCAGGAGGGGGCGAAGGATTCACCAATACTGGAGACGTGCTCTTTGTCAGCCCGGAACAACTCGAGAAATATCTCGACGCAGCTCGTGAGGTGGCGAGCCGCGCGTCTATTTTTCCCGGGACAGGGATCGATTTTCGTGAAGAGCCAGTCAATCTCCGCGGTGTATCGACCATGACCGTGGAAATCGATTCTAAGTTACGTTCCTGGTATTTTGACCGGCTGGGCCCCTTCCTCCCGCAAGCTTTCGAAGAATTGCGGGTGAGTGATTATCTGTTCGCCTGCTGGTCTCATCATCACGGAAAGGGAGAGCTCTCCAAACTTGCAAAGGTGGAGCAGCTCGACCCGGTCTTCCTGGAAAATTGGTGGAGATTTCTCACGAAAGAAACCTCGAACCCTGTTTTCAACACAATTCGTGCCCCCTGGCACGCCCTTCCTAAGCCGGGAAATGAAACGAGCGTGAAGCAAGGGATTGCCGCCATTGAGAAGGACTTGTCGATCTGGATGAGCCGGAATGATCATGCGGGTGAAGCGGAGCGGGCTGATGGCGGGGAATGGTTTCACCTGTGCGTGTCCGACATGGGCGACGGAGCGAAAGGCGATTTCGTTCAGTGGTCGAAACTTGAAGTGGTGATCGGCCGGGACAAGAGGGCGCCGCTTTTCGATTACCTCGTGGAACAGATCTCGATTCGCGAAAACGGAAAAGTTGAGGCAGACAAAACAGAGCTCGACCGGCTCCGCGCTACTTTAGCCTTGAGGGGAACTCATCCTGATGGCGGAGAGCATCCTGAAGACGGATTTGCGGTGAGAGCGCCGTCACAGATTGCAATCTGGCTGCCTGCGGAAGTTCGGAAGCTGCGCGGCAGTGCGAATCTGTGGGAAGCGCACTCCGATTCTGAATTTGCGTCTGTTCAGACTCAAATAATCACGGGCGGTGAGAAGATCCCCGAAATTCCCGGGTTGATCCCCGGAGTCCGATTCAAATTCGCGAGCAAAAGCAAGGTAAGCGGCGATTTTCTGCGCGCTCACAAAAGCATGAGCCATAAGTTTCCCGGAAGCCGGGCAGGACGAATGGAACTCACCGGCCACTACATGCGTAGGAACTACACTCCTGATGGGGTCTACTATCTGAATGCCCAACAACTGGGAGAGCGCCTTCCTGAACATGAACGTGATTTGCCGGGTCAATTCGCTCTCGACCAACGCCTCCTTTACCTGGCTTCCAGAAATATGATCAGAGAAAAGGAGGTTGAGCGCTGGGACAACGCTCTCAAAAACCACCTCACTGCATTCGCGGAACGGGTCTACCGCCGTCCACTGACAGAGCTGGAACGCGATGCGATCGGTGCCTACTACGACAAGGCCTATCCCGGAATCGAAAACCGGGAAGAAGCAGCCCGTGAAGTGATCGTGCGGCTCCTGGTGTCCTCCCCCTTCTTATTCAAAACGGAACCACCGGAAAGCGACAAGCTGGAATCAGCCCTCGATCCATGGGCTCTGGCATCGCGGCTCAGCTATTTCTTGTGGGCGTCAATGCCCGATAAGGAACTTCGTCAAGCAGCGCAGGACGGATCACTTCTTCAAGCAGGTGTGCTTGCATCGCAAATACAGCGCATGCTGGCCGATTCGAAATCGCAAACGCTGGCAACGGAGTTTGGCGGTCAGTGGCTCGGGTTCCGCGATTTCAGCGAAGAAACCAATATTGATCCTGAGCTATTCCCTGAGTTTACCGAATCTTTGCGGAAATCAATGCAAGGCGAAGTCACCCGATTCTTCGCCGAACTCATCGCGCAGGATCGACCGGTGACCGACATCCTGCATGCGAACTATACCTATCTTGATCAGAGGTTGGCTGATCATTACCAGATCACAAATTTCAAGCCGAACACCGAAGACACATTCACTCGCTGGCAAATTGATGAACCTCGCGGCGGGATTCTTGGGATGGGCGCGATATTGGCCGGCACTGCATTTCCGGATCGCGCCAGTCCGGTGCGTCGCGGTGACTGGATTCTGACGACTGTGCTCGGTTACGAATTGCCGCCTGTTCCCGCCGATGTGCCTGAGTTGGAAAACGACGGGCTCGTTGGCAAGCTTCCACTTCGCGAGAGATTGGAAAAACATCGCGATTCGGCCAGCTGCAAAGGTTGCCATTCACGGATCGATCCACCGGGGTTTGCGCTGCAGAACTTCGATGCGATCGGTCGCTGGAGTGAAGTGGATTCTGAAGGAAAGCCCATCAACGCAACAGCTACGCTCGTCAATGGACAGTCTTTTATCGGCCCGGCAGGTTTGAAGGAACATCTCGCGGGCCAGCAATCTGATTTTCTTCGCCAATTCTGCACAAAACTGCTCGGCTACGCGCTTGGCCGCGAAGTCATCATCACCGACCGGCCGCTACTGGAGAAGATGGAGAGTGATCTGGCCAAGTCGGACTTCAGATTTTCAGGCGCGGTAAGAGCCATCGTAGAAAGTCGACAATTTCTGAATCGCCGCAATCATTAACCAACTCATGAAATCCGATCTCAGATCCCGTCGCACTTTTCTCCGCGGACTCGGCGTCACTATGGCGCTACCGTGGATGGAGTCCGTCAAAACGTTCGCCGCCACCGCGCCCGGCTCGGAAGCACCCCGCCGTCTCGGGTTTGTGTTTATGGGTAACGGGGTAAATGTCGAACATTGGGGAGCGACGCAGGGGGCTGATGGCTTGAAGCTGAAAAATTCGCTACGTCCGCTTGAGTCGATCAAGGATCGCCTCACAATCATTCAGGGATTGGGAAACCAGAGTGCTTTCAAAACGCCCGAAGGTCACTATGGAAAGATGAACGTGCTGTCCGGTTTACCCGTGAAACGCACGACCACGGATATCGAGCTGGGGACTTCAGTCGATCAGCTCGCTGCTCAGGCTATTGGACACGAAACCGAAATCGGCAGCCTCGTTCTCGGGACGCAGGGCGGTGGTGGCGGAACTGAAGCGGGTTACGCGACGCTCTACGCCGGGCACATTTCGTGGAGTTCGCCGACTACGCCCGTGCCGAAGGAAATCTACCCGAGGCTCGCTTTCGACCGGTTGTTCAACAGCGGCGAACACCGTCAACGTAACCGTGGCATTCTCGATTCAGTCCTCGCTGAAGCGAAATCGCTTCAGAAAGATCTCAGCGTTCACGATCAGCGCAAGCTCGACGAATACCTGACCAGCGTGCGTGAACTGGAACAGCGGATGGAGAAAGCGGAGCAACTCAGCAAGACGGAAACCAATGGTCACGGCTGGGAAGCCACCGTTACGGAGCCAAACATTCCGCGTCCTGATGCCGTGTTACCAAAATCGGTCGAGGAGCACATGCGCTTGATGTTCGATGTCATGGTCCTGGCCTACCAGATGAACAAGACACGCATCGCCACTTACATGATGAACAACGACCTTTCCAACGTGGACTATGGTTTCCTTGACGGTGTGCGCGGGCATTCCCACGGACTTTCACATCATGGCCGGAACCCGGAAAATATGGCCATGTATCAAAAGATGAATGAATTCAACGTCGGGCTATGGGCTGATGCGTTGAAGAAGATGGACGAGACAGACGAGGGCGGCCGCAGTTTACTCGACAACAGCATGATCGTCCTTCTGTCCAGCCTGATGGACGGAAACTCACACGACGCGACACAGCTACCGGTTGTTCTCGCCGGACGTGGCGGAGGATCGCTGAAAGGTGGTCAAGTTCTGGATTTTACAGAGAAAGAGAATCGCCGTCTCTGCCGCCTCCACCTTTCCCTTCTTGATCGTATGGGCGTAACTGAAGAGGAATTCGGCGACGCGGAAACGCGGTTAGAGGGGCTGAGTTAAAAACCGGAGAGCAAACACGTTCCCCCAGTCCGATCTCCTGACTGAATCTGGCGTGGCCCCGCCTCATATTTTCGTTGGCAAGCGGTGCCGGTGCTCTACAATTCGCTTCCACGATCCAACAGTATCTGATCGATGAACCAACCCTGTTGGATCGAAAAACCCATTTTCTAATCTTATTATCCATGAAGCTACTTCGTCCTGTTTTATCCCTGCTGATTCTCTCCTCTTTACCCGCTTTTGCGGCTGATGGTTTTGAATGGAAAGACACAGAAGGGAAACATCGTGACCTGACTTTCAACGGACGGAATGTGGCCCGCTATCAATACGAGCGAATCAACGACGAGCGCCGTGAGGAAACCTACAAACCTTATCACCACGTCTACGATTGGGATGGCAAAGGGCTCATCACCAAAGGACATGGCGGGCAATTCACTCACCACCGCGGTATCTACTTCGGCTTTTCCAAATGCAGCTTCACTGATGCTGAGGGTAAAGAGTTTAAGGGCCAGGACACGTGGCATTGCCGCAAAGCTCACCAGACTCATGAGAAGTTTATTGAACAAACGGCGGACGCGGATTCAGCGACCCAGACTGTCGAAATCGATTGGCACGCGGATGATGGTTCGGTCTTTGCCAAAGAAACCCGCAGCCTCACGTTCTCGTTTGCAGGAGACGATCTGGTGGTCGACTTCAAGTCTACAGTGACTCCTACGGTGCCAAAAATGAGAGTTGATGGTGATCCCCAGCATGCCGGATTTCACTTCCGTGCGTCGAATGAGGTGAACGACAAAACAAAGAAGCAGACTTATTACATCCGCCCCAAGACCGGAAAGGATGAACCCGGAAAAACGATCAACTGGAGCGCAAAGACCGACACTGAAGCCACTCGTGACCTCCCGTGGAAAGCTATGAGCGTTGTGATCGGTGACCAACGCTATTCGATTGCTTACCTTGATTCACCATCCAATCCCAAGCCGGCTCGTTTCTCAGAACGTGACTACGGACGTTTCGGTTCCTATTTTGCGAAAGACCTGACCCCGGAGAAACCTCTCGAAGTGAACTATCGTTTGGTGATTCGCAAAGGGGAATACACGGCGGACGAAGTCGCTGCACTGAGCGATGCTTTTGTGAAGTAATCTACTCAGTCCAAATCGATGGCCCTTGGATTCCCCGCAACTGCGGCTCGAAAGCAGACGGGGTGGGCCGGTGCGGTTGTCGCGTTTCTTCTCTGGACGGGCTATCACGTCGGAGAAACGGTTGTCTTCAGGGATACGCTGGAGTTTAACCGGACGGCAGCTTTTCAGAGGCTGATCGCGGTCTGTTCTTTGCATTCCTCTGCGGGAACTTCGGAGCGGCTGCTGAAGGTAATTCCGCAGATTGAATGGCTCGCGGAGATGGACCGTTATTGCGAAGTCGCCGTGAACGACGGCGACTTCCCTCAACAAGCCTATGATGACTGGGCGCTGGCTCATTATCTGGCGGGAAACGAGAGGCGGGCCGGGGAATTGATTGCCGCTGTGACTGAGTTTCCCGAGATCGGCGAAACATCCATGGTGCGGGACTACATTTCAGGACAGAAAATCTCTGCAGAGAATCTGAACTGGGCCGAAACCCAGGTCTATTATGACGAAGCGAGCTGGCCGGTTCTGCATATCCTGGACTCAGGTGGGGCGCCCGATGAAGAAACGGCCTGGGACCTTCGCCGACTTACTTTCGAAATGGGTCGGCGCGGAACGGTTGGCATGCTGATTCTATATGGGCTGACAGCGGTGGGAGTCATCTGCGCCTGCGGTTGGATCATCGTCCGAAAGAATACACCGCTTCCCCTCACCCGCTATCGATTGCCTTCGGAGTGGAGCCTTCCCGCAATCGTTCAGGCTTTGTTTCTCTCCTTGTTAGTTTCAAACCTCGCCGCATTGGCGATCAGCTATGGGTTCGCATATGCAGGAGGTTATTGGGTTGGCGCATTTTTGAGCTCGTTTGTCTTTGCTCTGATTCCGCCGATCTGGTTCTCACTGAGGTTTTCACCCGGGCTGGGTGCAGCTACCCGGCTCTTTGGGATGGGGCGAAAACAAGCGTCCTATCCATTCGCCTGGTTGATGGTGCTGGGCTTTGGCGCAGCTGGAGTCTTGCTGGCTGTGGATTTCCTAATTTACGACATTATTTCGCCCGATGCGGTTTATCGACATCCCGAGGACTGGCTGCAAGTGCTTTGGATTGATTCACCGTTGCGTCGATATGTTGGAATCTTCCTGGCGGTTATTGTCGCCCCGTTTTGTGAAGAGTGGGCCTTTCGGGGATTTGTGTATGGCGCTTTTCGCACAAGAATGACACCTCTATTAGCCGCCATTTTGAGCAGCACGGTTTTCGCGACTGTTCATTGGTATTCAGCAATCGGGTGGGTCAGTGTTTTCCTCACTGGGCTGTTGTTCTGCTGGCTGTTTCAACGAACCAACTCACTCTGGCCGGGAATTCTGGCCCATGCCTTGTTCAATCTGGCTGTCTTTTCCTACATGCAGGGGTGGTACAGTTTCGGATGAATCCTCTGCCCGGATAGAGGTGAATAAACATTTACAGGGCCATCAGGCATCTCCACGGCTGGCAGGAACTGATTACATCGCCAATAATCGTCAGGAGGATGGGCAAAAACACGTTACAAAAGCAATATTTGCCACGACAAGGGGCAAAAACATCTTTCAAAACCCGTTTCTTTTCTAACGACGAATCATGTAATGAGTTTTTGCCAACATTTCTCCTGAAAGGTGGCAAAAACCGGTTTCAGAGAGGGCCTCTGACGCAATTACTGATCATTTCAGCGGTTGTTGCCAACTGACAGGAATCAGGTTGCTGAATGAGGATTTCATAGGTGTCCGGCAGAATCAGAACACGAAATAAATAAAGTCGAGCCGGGCATCGGCATAGGCTGTGATCAGGAAAAGCAGCACAAGGCAAACGGCGAGTTGTCGGACCAACCCCCATTCGAGAAATCGCCGATCGGTGAGCGATTTACCGAGCATGACCATGAAAGCTACGAACCCGCCGAGAATAAAGAGAAGGGTTTCAGGTGGGGATTCTGACTGAGAAAACGGCGGGGCGAACAGGGCTTCAAAATAGCCGGTGGTGGTCGCGAAATCCGGTGCCCTGAAAAATATCCACAGCAAGCAGACGCCGTGGAAGACGAGGGCAATTTTCAGCCATTTGAAGAACCGGTTTTGTGGGAAGATTCGCGGGGTGATTCGCTCCAGCACAAGCCAGAGCCCGTGCCCGGCTCCCCAGAAGATAAAATTCCAGGAGGCACCATGCCACAAGCCGCCCAACAGCATGGTCAGAAACAGATTCCGGTTCTGAAATCTGCGGTTCCCTCCGAGCGGGATGTAGAGGTAATCGCGTAGCCATTCTGACAAGGTGATATGCCAGCGATGCCAGAACTCCTGAATCGACGAAGCAATGTAGGGCAGGTTGAAGTTGAGCGGCAGCTTGATCCCATACATCAGGCCGAGACCGATCGCGACAGTCGAGTATCCCCAGAAATCAGACAGAATCTGGAAGGCAAAGCCATACAAGGTAAGCCAGGCGGTAGCGATTCCCAGTTCTTCAGGCGTTCCGAATCCGTGGTCCACGAACTGGGCCAGGGTATCTGCAATGCAGATCTTGATCGCCAGTCCAGCCAGCAAAAAGTAGATGCCTAGATGAAAGTCCCGGCTGCTGAATACCTGCCGGGTTTTCAGCTGAGGAATCAACTCATTCGCCCGAACGATGGGGCCCGCAACGAGCTGTGCGTAGAAACATTTGAAGACGCCGAAGACGAGGAAGTTCTTCTCAGCCGGGACATGGCCGCGCTTCACATCCACGAGGTAACCGATGATCTGGAAGGTATAAAACGAGATCCCCAATGGCAACCAGGCGCTCATCGCGGGGCTTTCGAGACTGATCCCGAAGTTGGAAAGCAGAGCAACGACGTTGTCTGCGATGAACTTGGAATATTTGAACCACCCGAGGCTGCAAAGATTGGTGACGACCGCGACGGCCAATACCCTGCCCCGTTTTTCAGCAGATGAAGACTCGATCCATCTTGAGAAGCCGTAGTTTACGACCATCGAGATGCCGAGGAGAATCAGCGCAGGCCAGTAGTACCATCCATAGAAGATGACGGAACTGAGGAGGAGTGCCACCTGCCTGATTTTCTGCGACGGTGACGCCCAATAGAGCGCGACGAACAACGCGTGAAACAGGATAAACGTAATCGAATTGAAAAGCATCGCTTATGGTTTCGTCTCCGTTTCTTCAAACCGTTCCGCCAATTCTCTCGCCAGGACGGTGGAGAAGAGTCGGCGTCCATTTGCGTTCATGTGAGTTGGATCGCGCAGGTATTCCGCGTCCATCGGAGTTCCTGCATAGTCGTAGAAAACGGTGTCATATTTGGCGGCGATCGCCTGGTACATCCGTGTGTATTTCCGACCGTAGTTGCTGCGGAGTTTTTCCTCTGAAACAGGTGGTGCCACCCAAATGACTTGGATCCCGCTTTCTGCAAAGATGTCTGAGAGCCGAATCAGGTTGTCGTATAACTCTGTAGACGGATGGGGCTTCGCATCATCTGGAAGATCATCAGCAGTGATGATCTCCGGTTTGAATTTTGCGGCCAACTCCTCGGTTATCTCAACATCCGGAGAGGTGAACATGCTTCTCAACAATCCTTTTCTCGACCAGGTGTTCGGATCGACTGAGTCGGCCATATAAAGGACGGGAAGTTTCAGCAAAGTCTTGGGCCGCATGGCTTTCCGATACTTTACCAACGCTACGTTGGATGTGACGCTGTCCTGAAGCCGGTTTTCAAACCGGGTCGCGAACCGTTCATCGTCATCACCTGCCCCGGCGACCGCGGGAGCCAATCCGCTTTCATCAGTGAATCCGAGGTCCCCGTTTTTAAGGGCCGGCGGGGTAGCCTCCAGGATCACATGGGTAAGACCTTCATGTTTCACCGCCAATTTCGCAAAGTAGGCGGAACGCTCTCCCTGTGATCCTGTTGTTGCTCCATTTAGGGCTTTGGTTTTCTTTCCGGTGATCGATTCCAGCTCTTCAGCGAATCGCATTTGCTCGATGGCATCGACGAACCGGGAAGTCCCAAGAAACAGGACATTGGTGTCGGGTGAACGTTCAAGGATGGCCGCCTTCAATAGCAGTTTATCGGACAGAGCATAGAAGTAAGGGCCGTTTGCCCGCACAAACACCTCAAACGCGCCGAGAATCAGCACGAACAATACGGTAAATTTCAAGAGGCGGGTTTTCATCCTTGGTTCGCCGGACAAGAACGCAATCTCTCGCGTGAGGCAAAGAAAATCAGTCAGGCTCATCGAAACCGTGCCATGTTTTCGCCAATGAAATCCCCGTTCATCCAGAAAGATTCGCGTGTAAGAACCCTTCTCAGGCGGTTAGTTCTCACCTTTTTAACTCTGATCGCACTGGTGACTATCGGGGCAGGCGCAGTCTATTGGTATCATCATCCGCCATTGGCCCGACAGGAGAAGATCGTATACGGCAATCGAGATGGCACTGACCTGACGTTTTTTCTCATTCAACCAGAGAAGTCGAACGGCAAAGCTGTGCTGGTCATGAACAGCGGGAGTTGGAAATCAAACGACAAGGAGTTTCGCACCTGGGCAGCAGCCCCTTTGTTGAGGGCCGGCTATACGATCTTCGGCATTTCACACATCTCTCAGCCTAAAGTGACGATAATGGAGATCGTGGATGACATTGAGCGGGGAATTCGATTCATTCGTCATCACGCCGATGATTATGGTGTGGATCCTGATTCTTTCGGTATCACTGGCGGCAGTTCCGGTGGCCATCTCAGTCTCTGTATGGCAACGCTTGGAGGCCCCGGTGCTCCCGAAGCGTCCGATCCGATCGAACGCGAAAGTAGCGAGGTGCAGGCGGTCGCTGTTTTCTTTCCGGTAACGGACTTGATCAATCTCGGGGATTCTACTGAAAACCTTCATGACGGCGGGCCACCGAAGAGTTATGTGAAAGGCTTTGGCCCCGAAGCAAGGGATCTCAAAAAATGGCAGGAAATCGGACGAAGTATCTCACCGATCTTTCACGTCACCCGGGAACTCCCTCCCACTTTGATTTATCACGGGGATGCAGACACGCTCGTTCCGATTGATCAATCGACACGGTTCAAGGAAGCTGCGGATAGAGCAGGCGCTGAGCCGGTCGAGATTGTAGTCCGTCCCGGAAAAGGCCACGGCTGGTTACGAATGGTGCTCGACATCCATCACTTCGCGTCATGGTTCGATGAACACCTCTGACATTCAGGACTCCAGTCGTTTGCGCAGACCGGACCATCGGGAGGCGCTTTCGACATTATTTACCGCCATCGACAGCGCCCGCTTCTCTCCAACAATGATGACGAGTTTCTTTCCCCGGGTCAGTCCCGTGTAGATCAGGTTTTTCTGCAGGAGCACATATTGTTGCGTGCTGACTGGAATCACAACGACTGGGAATTCACTGCCCTGGCTTTTATGAATGGTAATTGCATAGGCCAACTGAAGCTCGTCGAGCTCACCGGGCTCATATTCGATTTCACGGTTTCCTTCGTAACGAACAAAGACCCGAACGGGGTCAGTCGTGATATCCCTGATGACGCCGATGTCGCCATTAAAGATGTCGTGGTCGTAGTTGTTGCGGGTCTGAATGACTTTGTCCCCTCTGCGAAAAGTTACGCCGAACCGTTCGATCTCGAATTTGAACTCCGCTGGCGGATTGAGTGCTTCTTGAAGCTGTATGTTGAGATTCTTAGTACCGAGTGAATTGACATTCATCGGAGCCAGGACCTGGATCTGCTCAACGGGATCGAATTTGAATTTTTTTGGTATCCGCTCAGTGATGAGCTGCTTTATCGTATCCAAGGTTGCCCCGGGATCTCCTCTTTCGATAAAGAAAAAGTCGCTGTCGGCTCCCCGCTCTGAGTTCGTTGGCGGAAATTTACCTTCATTCACGGCGTGAGCAGCTTTAACAATTTCGCTCGCGGCAGCTTGTCTGAAGATTTCAGTGAGACGCGCGACCGGCACAACCCCACTGTCGATAATATCGCGAAGGACAGTGCCCGGTCCAACAGAAGGCAATTGATCGACATCACCAACCATAATGATATGCCCTTCCGGCGGGATTGCCCTTAAAAGGCAGGCCAGAAGCCTGATGTCGATCATTGAAGCCTCATCAATAACAAAAACATCCCCTTCAAGGGGCTTTTCCTCATTTCTGGTAAATCCAGCCTCCGGTTGAAACTCCAAAAGTCGATGAATAGTCTGAGCCTCCCGCCCCGTGCTTTCAGACAGGCGTTTAGCAGCGCGCCCTGTCGGAGCGCATAGAACGGGCAAAACCTTCTTGGTGGTCAAGATCTTCAAGACCGCGTTCATGATAGTCGTCTTACCGACTCCGGGCCCTCCCGTGATGACAAAAAACCGCTCTGCTACAGCGCGCGAGACAGCTGATGATTGTTCATCCCCCAGTTTGAATCCAGTATTCTCAGCAAACCATGCGAGGGCTTTATCTATTTCAATGTCAGGGTATTCAGCTGGTTTCGCTGCGATTTCCTTGACCAACTGAGCGACAACAGTTTCGGCTTCGTGAAGGTCCGGTAGAAATACAAGATCCGGTTCAGCGATGAAAGCACCACTCTCAACCTTCGCACTGAGAATTTCCGTGACCAATTCTATCGGGGCACCGAGAGCTTCTGATGCTTCCCCGGTTAGGTCTCCCGGGGGAAGTCCGCAATGGCCTTTTTCTGCGGCTCTCTGTAGAACAAAATCGAGGCCAGCTGCGATTCGCTGGGGAGCATCCGTTGCCACCCCCATCTTCAGGGCGATCGCATCGGCGGTTTTGAATCCAACTCCACGGAGATCTTTCGCCAACCGGTATGGATCCTGTCGAAGCTGATTGACCGCGTTCTCGCCATATTGCTTATGAATTCGTAATGCCCGCGAAGTGCTGATTCCGTTTTCATGGAGGAAAATCATGATATCTCGAACAGACTTCTGCTTTTTCCAGGACTCCTTGATCTTCTGCCGGCGCCCTTTTCCAATCCCCTGAACACTTTCGAGTTTTTGGGATGATTCTTCAATAACCTCAAAGGTTTTCTCTCCGAACTTTGCAACAATCCGTTTTGCGTAGGCTGGACCTACTCCCTCTATCAGTCCGCTTGCAAGAAAGCGCTCAATTCCAGCTTTACTCTTTGGTGCAATCGCCTGAATGGAAGTCGCTTTGAATTGCCGACCAAAGCGTTTGTCATCATTCCAAGTTCCATTCGCTGTGATGCTCTCACCATCAACAACAGCAGGAAGGGTCCCAAGCATTGTGATCGGGTCTCGAACTTTTTTGTCATCCAGCTTCACCTGCATGATCGTGAAGCCGTTTTCTTCATTGTGAAAAACGACAGACTGAACTGTGCCAGTAAGTGATTCAAATTCGGGCGGCATCGGGACAAATCTAGCTCGGGGAATGGAGCGGTCCAATCGCGATTTATGAATACACACTTCAGAACCACAAAAAGGCGATGGTTTAAGACAATGAATTTGGTAACATCAGGCCATGATTCGGACCATTTTTGCCATTGCTCTTTCTTTATCTGCTTCTCTTGGGCCTGTTGGCAATGCTCAAAACAAAGACGCGCCAAAAAAGAAAAAAACGGCACCGACAGCTCAAGCATTTAGCTGGGTATCCCCCCTCCCCGAATCCCGGGCAAAAGGACTGCCCGGGAATCTTCGGCACGGCACGTTCAAGAGTGAATCAATGGGGATTGATGTTGGATATTACATTTACCTTCCTTCCGGATATGATGATCCAGCCAATGCAGAGAAGCGCTATCCTGTGGTCTTTCACCTGCATGGTGGACGACCCGGCGGAGAATACAAAAGTGTCACTTTAGCAAAATTCATTCACGAGGCGACAGAGACCGGACAAATACAGCCAACAATTTACGTGTGGCCAAACGGAGGCCCCATGAGCTGGTACAACTACCCGCAAATTGAGTTAGCCCTTGGTGAAGATGTTTTCGTAAATGAAACGATTCCTCATATCGACAAGGCTTACCGGACATTTGGCAATCGCAGTAAACGGGGACTCCAGGGGTTTTCACAAGGAGGGCGCGGGACCACTCGGATTATCTTCAAATATCCTGAGCTGTTTGGTTCCACTGCTCCCGGGGGCTCCGGTTACGAACCCGAAAAACGTATCCAGGAAAACGATGGGGCTGAGTCCGATAAGGTGAGGTTTGCCCCGGGTTACAACGCCTGGGACCTCGCTAAAGCCTATGCAGCTCGCAAAGACGCCCCTCCTCTGAATCCTATGATTTGGGTCGGAACCAAAGGGTTCAACTATGAATTCAATCTAAAGTTCATGGAATACCTGGACCAATTGGGCGTCCCGTATGAGAAGCTCATCAGCAAAGATGCTCCGCACAGCGCAACTAAGATTTACGAGAACGATGGTCTGAAGCTGATGCAATTTCATGACAAAAACTTCGGAAAATAACATTGTCCAACCTAATCACGTTGAGGTTTCACTCAATCTCTTCCAGCAAGCGCTCAATTCTCCGCCTCACTTCTGCGTCCCCGTTTGATTGCAGTTCCATTTCCAGTAGTGACTTTGCCAACCGCCCCAAACGTCTCAATTTTTCCGTGGCATCCTCACGAGTCTGCCAGTTATCGGAACCCAGGTCACGGATGGAGGTGGTCACGTTCTTTGCAGCCGCTTCCTCAATCGGAGGAACTGGAGTTATCAATTTCACAAGATCTGTGACAGGTATTCGCCATTCTCCTCCAAGAACCCCGACCTCTAAATAGTCATCGCCAAAATTCCCAACCATTTGGCCGCCACCCCACAACTCTATTTGGAACGTCGGGGAATCCGCTCCTTCATTAAGCCCAACGTTGGTAAGCTTCCGAATATCTTTGGGTTCAACTGTAACCGTTTGTGTTCCGGTCAAAATCGAAATTTCCGAACTCAGAATCGGACCAACCAATTTCTGGTTTCCGACTATTGTAAGTTCAGGAGCCAAAATCCCGGCCTCGCTACTCCGTTCAGATACAGCATCCGCTATGTCTCCTGAATGAGCACGACTGACAATTGCTCGAATGTCTGACAAAGGAACCTGATGCTCTCCGAAAGGAGTAGAGGTCAACAAGACTGGGGCTCCTGTCAAAAAAACAACACATCGAGTCCCATTCTTCAACTCGATATATTTCCCAAGAGACTCATCCAGCGATGCCAGCCAACTCAACTCTTTCACTGAAAATTCCAATTCCCCCCACGAAGTCGAAGCTTTGATGTTTACGGCATCGGTCTCTTTGACTGCTAGACGTTCCCCCCGATAAGTTTCAATCATTGCAGAAATCCCCTCTCCCCAGGTGGGACTATCTCCAACGGCCCTTACCAGACGATCAAGGTTCTGTAGGTTCAAATTCATTTCGCCACCACTGGCCATAGCAAAATGAATATCAATGTCATCCCCCCCACTCGATAACACCTGCCCATCCTTCAAATAAATTCGTGCATTTTCACGGCGACCACTATTTTTGCCAACAATCGCAATGACATCTTCAAATGGAATAACAGCCTCGCCAATCGAAGATCGCAATGTCAAATCGGGGCAACTGGCTGTTCCCACCAGTCTGGTTTCTCCGCCAATTGCCAAAACGTCGCGACTTCCGCGTTTTACACCGAGTGATTCGACATCTGATCTTTTAAGCAACTCGGCTCCGGAGACTTCGGCACCGGAATCAAAATGGTAATTCACCAGATTATTTTGCAATGATTTCGGGATTGTTGGAAGAACGCTCTCAATCCCCAAAGGTTGAAAAACTCTAGCAAGAGCCTTCCGTTCAAAGGTTTGAGGGGTCGAAACTTGAGCCACAACATGCCCCAACACTATTGTTTGCCCTGATGGTATCGAAACGTTGTATTGAAAAGTCAATCCATAGCGGTTCTGGCTTGTGATCGTCGGTTTCAAGTCACTTTTCGGAGAAGTTAGAGTGAAAAGAAACGCCTTGTTTGATTGAGTTGTTCCTGGAGTTACTAAAACAGCACTCTCGCGCTCACCTAACATCACAGAACCAGAATTCCCCATGTCGGTTAGGTATGATTTGAAATTACCCGAGAAACTGGATTTTAGAGCGATCGTGAGGTTTGCCGGATTCGAAGATGAATTGGCAATGACTTCCAAATATCGGATCGCCCCCTTTTCCTCCAACAACTTTATGCGCCGGAATACTTGAATACCTGAGAGGTCTGATGCTTTTCTTCCCTGCAGGATAAATTCGGAGCCGTCTTGTGTCATCATCGGCTGATAAGTATAAAATTGTTGATTATTTATCAACAAGCTCAGCCCACTGTTTATCATGGTGCTTCCAACGCGCCCAAGAGTCCCGTTTTGTTCTAAATTCCAACTGTTTCCCTGCTGATCAATTCGTATCCCCATCGCAGCAGGAACCAATTTTTCACTACTCTCCGAAAACTGACTGTGAACTTGCGCCTCCCCAGTGACAGCCCTCAGCGAAAAAATAACAAAAAAGACTGCCCTTGTTAATACTGATCTCAATCTCATGGCGCATCCCCCTCACTCTCAATTTGGCGGTATCCGAGAAAATACTCAACTGGCACCGCCCATTCCCTGCCTTTACTTTCGATTGCCAGCATCCTCTCCCTCACAGCCCCGGACAACAGGTCACCGTTTTTAAATTCAATTTCAAGTATCGGTATACCGTCGGACCTCGAATCCAAAGTTCTTCGGATTTCAATCACATCCCGAAGATTAACAAGCGTGACAGCATTGTCGGTGACAATATTAATTTGTTTATTTTTCAATTCGGCCGCAACCAAGTTATTTCCAGCCAATAGGCAAGCTGGCGAAGGCAGATCCGACAGCGCATCAATATCGCTGAACTCAAGCCAACTTAGCGATTCTCTTTCAATTCCGGATAAAGAGTCACCCGCCTTCCAAATTCGTATTACATCTTGCGAATGAATATTTTTGCCTGAGCCAATTTCGATCTGTTCTTTTGGCAGAAACACGGTCAACCGTGAACCATCTGACTTTTCCAATCGAAATTGCGGATTATCATTTTTTGTGAATAACAGTCGCACGATTTCTCCAAAGGAAACCGCGTCAGCGCCCCAAGGAGTCACGACTTTTAAATCCAGGCTTTCACTCCACTTCTTCTCTAGACTTACGACATTTCCATCGCGAGTTTCTATAAAAAAACCTTCCGCCACCCTCCCGTCTTCCTTTCCAATTCTACAAAAAATGGTGGACGATTCGTTCAGTTCAATTTCATCGCTTCGACCTTTATCATCGATCGTCATCGTGTAATTCGTCGTTTTTAAAAGTCCAGACCAGACGTCACCATTCCTGAGAAAAACCCGTGACTGGCCCACACCGCCTCCAGCAATGGCAGCTACCGATGAAACCTTAGTTGTACGGCTCCCAAAGGAATCCTCTATCGTAAATTGAGCTTCTTCATTGATAGTGCCGGCAATCTGATTTCCGTCCGAAATCAAGAGTGCATCCTCATTACCTCGCCGGAAGTGCTTTCGTTTTGCAAATTGATTGAGAGCTACAAGGGCGTTGAGGTCAAATGGCTCAACCATTTTATTGGGTAAACTCTTTGAATCAAAGTTTACAATCGTATCTGCAAGTTCAATTGGCACATCAGGTTGGAGGAGCCTCCGCCTGTGGTATAGGGGCATTAACGACAGTTCAGCATCTTCGGCCGACTTAAGATTTCTTTGAGCCACCCATGTCAACAGAGAGGCCGTTTCTCCTTCCTTAAGTTCAAGATCGTAGGCGAATGTCAACTCTCGACTGTTTGAAGAAAACGCCAAAGTTGGCTTAATTGCCCCTTCCTCTCCAGACGTCACGAAAAGAGTATCATGACGGCCTTCAGCCTGCGAAAACTTTACCACTACACCAAAATTGTTGGGATTTAAGCCCGCATCCAATTCAGCACCCAACAATTGCCCCTCAGAACCATGCAAATCCTGCCAGGGATACTGAAATGATGATTTCAATACGACCTTGGTAGATTTCAACGACTTTCCAATATTTGTGATCGAATCAATAAACCGAATCGCAGAACGCTCAGCATCAAACCAAACGTGCCTCGAAATTTCCATGTCTTCGTTTTTTGTTTGCCGTAGTTCAACGATGGCACCCGATTCAGTTGCCGTCCCCCCATCGAAGCGTTTCGCAATTTCCGCGTCAAACCTCTTGCCGTTAACACTCAATTCCAAAGCGCTTTGAAAATACGGAGTCGCCCCTGAGGAAACCGCCCCGCTTTTCAGAAGTTGCCACCCGAACCCTTTACTGTCCTGCCAGTCTTCGAATTTTGCAGGAACTTCTGTTAAAGTTGTGGAAATCTCCTTTTTTTCCTGAGCCATCCCAACTCCGAAAATAACAAGAACTCCACCGAGAAGGAGGTGCGATTGTAGAATGTATTTTCGATAAACGTTCACTGCGGGGAACGTATCAATAGATAGCTATCAAGGAAAACGGAAAGTGCCTCGAAAGCTCTCCCATATGGGCTATGCCATCACGCTGAGTAGAAGGGATTCCACTGCCTCAGAAGTGAACCTTGCCTATTGGAGTTCGTTCCTGTGCTTGCGCTCCCTCGCCAGCTTCAACAACCATAGATTCCCATAATTCAGCTTCGTTTGGCAGCCCACAAGCTTTTAATTTCGAATAGATTCGATCTGCCCCGGGTTCGATGACCCCCTCCCTCTCAATCTGAATGTGATCGGGAGGAAAATCTACTTCGTCCAAAAGTTGGCAAGCGATCCACCAACATCCCCAGGCCCTCCACTTACGCAACTCGCGTCGCGGTTCGTTCATTCTTGTGGCGTAATGCTGAAAATGTCGTCGGGGATTTCCGACGAATTGGTCTTCAGTCCGATGTCTTAAGACCCAGCCCAATGCAGCATAAGGAAGAGGAAACTCTGTTTCCATTCCCTTCAATTCAGCACCAAGAGCCCGATTCATTTGAAGTATCGCCTGGGCAGGATATCCCTGGAGCCATAGGGACTGGGCACATTTCAGCGCCTGCCTATAAAACTCAAGCCCCCGATCGCATTTGCCGAAACGCTTCATTTCTGCCGCCCGAACCGGTTCTTGAACTGGAGGCAAATAAGGGCATGGCTGAATATGATCCAAATGACCTGGTAATTTCATTACAAAGGCGACTGTGCATCTCCCAAAAAAAGGCACAACGCGTGTAACAATTCAATTCGCGACTAAGCCTCTTTGTTGTCTTCGGCGTTGAATGGATCTCCTTTAGGTGCCTCAATATTCACCCACGTATGAACATGAGGATCACCTCGAAAATACCAAACCATTGAAGGCCCTTCCAATTGAAAGGTGTCCCATACTCCGTCATTACCAACATCTTCGTTTTTGTAAAAAGCGAGGTGAAGGTCATCGAATTGTGCTTTCACCTGTTTCATCGCTTCTACGCGGTCAACCTTGCGAAAAGGAAGAAGCAGGTCAGCTAAAACTTTTTCGACCTCACTTTTCTGATCTGAAGACATGTCACCAACCCTTGTTCCTTCGATTCCTTCTGCATGTCCCTTCAGTTCCACAGTCTTCCGGCCGCGTTCCCCACGACTTTCGCCTCTCAGTGCTTGGGCTTGTTGTTTAGAATCCAGAATTTGATAAACCGCATTCGCTCGAAGCGCTTGAAACCAGTAAACATTTCCAGGGTGGTCAGGTTTCTCATTAAATCCCTGGGCGGCATGACCGTAAAAAATCGGCCCACCAAAAGATGCACCTTCAACTGAATTCCCATCGCAACGACGCGTGCAATGACGTCCCGTAAAGACAAATTCGAATTTGTCGGCGCCCGGCTCACCAAAAATCGCAACGGAGGCGGTGCCAAATGTTTCTTCGGGGGTATTGTGCCCTTTTTGCCGGTTATCTCCTATAAATTGCTCCCAGGCTTTGTCTCTAAATTCATTGCTGTGAACATTTAGAAAAATTTCCCGAATCATAGCTTGCTGGTCTTTGTCGAAAAATGCTCCGACACGCTGTCTTAAAATGTGCCAGTTATTCTCGATTTTATTCCGAAGAGGGTCGTCGAAGGGAATAACAATCCTCTCACGCTGCGCTTCAGTCATTGAATCATAAAGGGTCTTCACCAGAGTTTCCGATTTTGGCTGATCCGATTTCTCATCTGTAAACCCTTGTTGCAGCGGTAATGCCAATCCGGCTGCAGCTGACGTTCGAACGAAAGCCCGCCGACTCATATTGGAATTGGGAAAAAATGGAGTGCTCATCTCCGTGATTTTAGTCAAAATCAAAAACCACTACCAGCACAAAAAGACTGATAGCTAATCCTGCTCTTTTCGCTTTTTTGCCCTTGGAACTCCCCCGATAAAGTGGACACGGATTTCTTGGTCCGTTAGGTTTTAATTTAGGGGGATAGTTTTCTGTTGAA
>JBLWYI010000035.1:0-71063 GCA_048267005.1 Verrucomicrobiales bacterium
CGCTTCCTTCACCATTGAGGTCGCCCCCAATAACTTGCGCTTCACTACGGTTGTTTGTCACTATTTCCGATTATCTCCTTTCATATAATTAGCTATCACCCATGCCGGGCGCACCAGGTCCCTCCTGCGTCGGGATGACAGAGGGCGGGTGATCTCTTTCCCTTTTGAGATTTCTACCGGAAAAAGCATCCCCTCCCTCCGTGAAGCCTTCCCCACCTGTCATCCTGACGAAGGAAGGACCTGACCCGAAGCCATAAAGTGAAAAAGGCAGCAATCACTTCTACTGAGCATCACCGGCTTCGCAGGGCGGGAGCGTGAGATGTCGTTCATCCCTTCCCCTTTATTTCCAATTGGGGAGCCAGGGGCAGGTCCCTCCTGTGTCATCCTGACGAAGGAAGGACCTGACCCCGGCTCTTCAACAGAAAAAGAACGGAAGGACCGAACGACATCTCACGCATACGCCCTGCGAAGCGTGACGCTCAGTTGAAACAACACCAACTTTGGCACGTTTTGGCTTCGGGCCAGATCCTTCCTTCGTCAGGATGACAGGCGGTTGTCTCAACGATCCAACAGGGTCTGATTTCCGTTCAGACCCTATTCGATCGAAAATGCTGAGAGGAAAAGGGATCAGCATGGTATGATCCGCGATTCAATGATCCTCCCCTCCCGCTGGAAAAGTTCGACGCTGCTGCTGATTGTCGGGGTTTGCTTCCTCGTTCAGGTCGCCGTTGACCGGGGATTGAGGACGAATGTGCTTGGAAAACCTGAGCTGACAGCTCTGCTGGATCCTTTGGCTCATGTCAGTCTCGCAATCATGGTTTTGCTGCCGTGGGCTTCGGCGCTGAACGCTCCCCCGAAATACTTCATCGCAGGGGTGGCCTCCGCTATCCTCATCGATCTGGACCATTTCATCGCCGCCGGTTCGCTGTCTCTTAGCGATGCCATCAGCCTGCCGGCACGCCCCATGGCTCACAGTCTGCTTTTCTGCGGGGCCGCAGCAGTCCTGATCGGATTGGCGATGCGAAGCCGGCTCGCGTTCGGAGCGGTTGGAGTGGCCCTGATCAGTCATATTTCCCGGGACGCCAGCGGAGGCGGAACCACTCCGTTATTCTGGCCCTCTGACTACACGGTAAACCTCCCGGGAGCCGTTCATCTCACCGTCTGGGCAGTTTTCGCCCTGGTCGGTTGCTCGCTCAATGGCACTCAATCCGGCGGTGACCGTGCAGGGCAATGACGGCCTCCGCTTTCATGGCCTGAAGTGCCGGCCCAATCTATCCGCTTTGGATCGCGGAAAATTGCCCAGCGTATCCAAATCCCGGATCGGGCCCTCCGTTCTTGAACGACCAAAATGTCGTCGGTTAAGGCGTTCCCCACCGCTGAACGACCAAAATGTCGTCAGTTAAGGCGTTCCCCACTGCTGAACGACCAAAATGTCGTCAGTTAAAGCGTTCCCCACCGCTGAACGACCAAAATGTCGTCAGTTAAGGCGTTCCCCACTGCTGAATGACCAAAATGTCGTCAGTTAAGGCATTCCCCACTACTGAACGACCAAAATGTCGTCAGTTAAGGCATTCCCCACTGCTGAACGACCAAAATGTCGTCAGTTAAGGCGTTCCCCACTGCTGAATGACCAAAATGTCGTCAGAATTGCCAGGCGAATGTCCCGCAATTCGAAAAACGACCTGCGCGAGCAAGCACTTCGTTATGAGTGCTTATCAATTCGACCACTCTCCGGGGGAAGCTCCTGATGCAAAATTTGTGGAGTGCACCCGCCAATCCTGCCAAGAATGAACCGGGCATCGGTTCAGCCTTAACACAAAAAGGGAGGCACGCCGCTAAGCGCCCTCCCCGTGTGTAAAGGTTCGTTTTGGGGGGTAGATTACTGTCCCAGCTCTGACTGGATGATTGGCATGATCCGGGCCTGAAGTTCAGCCGAGCGGGCTTGAACTTTCGCCTCACCCAAAGCCATCCCCTCTGCCATGAGAGTCGGGGCCAGGGTGATTGACTTCTTCCCGGCCGGGGTTTTGTAGAACGCAGTGATTTCATCCAACTCTGCTTTGGTGAACTTCGTAGCGTAAAGATCGATCAGGGCGGGCTCGATCTCTTCGTAATTCATAACTTCTTTCACGAATGCCAGCATCTCCGCCTTCAACTTCTTCAAACCTTCGGGGCTGATGCCCAATTGCTTGAGCGGCCCCATTTGTCCTTCCATAGCCTGCTCCATGGATTCGTTCATGACCTTTTCAGTGTCGGCGGCGTCAAGCAGGGCTTTGGCTGCGGCGCGTGTTGCTTCGTCAGGCTTGGCATCCTGAGCACTCGAAAAAAGTGGTGCAATGAAAAGAACGGCGGCGAGAAATGATGTGGTTGCTATTTTCATGGGAGGACTCTGAAGCCAATCTCCATCAAATGCTAACAAAATAACGTGTCCTTAGGTCCCTCCTTTCCGGAGAAAAAGTCCTCGCCTCAATTCAGGGGATTCCTCAAGCTGTCGCCATGACGACTGAATCTGACTGGCCTCGTCGAAGGTTTCTCCAAAACAGTGCAGCGGTCACGGCCGTTGCTGCAACTGCATTTCCCTCCGGTGTTCATGCTCAAAAGGAAGGTGCTGATGAACTAAAGATCGCTCTGATCGGCTGTGGCGGTCGGGGGACGGGTGCGGCCGCCCAGGCGCTGGCGGCGGGAGATCAAAACAAGATGTGGGCAATGGCCGACATCGACCAAAAACAACTGGCGACGTCTAAAGAAGTTCTGGAGAAGAACGCAAAACCCGGCTCGGTGGATGTGCCGCCCGACCGTCAGTTTGTCGGCCTGGATGCGGTCCATAAGGTGATGGCGATGGACGACGTGGATGTCGTCATTCTGACGACTCCACCGGGTTTCCGGCCGTTTCATTTTGAGGCAGCAGTCCAGGCAGGGAAACATGTTTTTATGGAGAAACCGGTGGCGGTCGATGCCCCGGGAATCCGCAGAGTCTTGAAGAATGCGGAGGAGGCAAAGGCAAAAAACCTCAAGGTCGGCGTAGGATTCAACCGCCGCCACAGCCCGGTCCACCGCGATTTGGTCCAGCATCTGCACGACGGGGTGATCGGGGAACTGCCGTTGATTCAAATTTATAATTGCCGCTCGGATGTGAACAAACGTCGCAATCGCCAGCCGGAGTGGACGGAACTCGAGTTTCAGGTACGAAACTGGTATTACTTCACGTGGTTGAGCGGGGATTTCATCGTGGAGCAAAGCGTCCATGAATTCGATGTGGTGCGGTGGCTCAAAAATGAAGCAGATCCGGTGAGCTGTCTGGGCCAGGGCGGAAGACTGGTGCGCACCGGGCCGGAGAACGGGCACATCTATGATCACTTCAATACCGAATATCGCTACGCCGATGGCAGTCAGGTCATTACGACTCATCGCCACATTCCGAAATGCTGGACCTGGTTCGGGGAGAAAATCACCGGCTCCAAGGGCACGGCCGAGCTGGCCACAAAACGCTCGGGCCTGATCAATGTCGCCGGGCAGGAATCCCCTTTCTACCGGGAAACGGACAAGAAGAACAGCTACCAGCTGGAGCACGATCACTTGTTTGAAGCGATCCGGAACGACACGCCTTACAATGAAGCTGAGCGCAGTGCCTACTCGACGCTGTTTGCGATGATGGGACGCATGGCCGCTTATACAGGAAAGGAAATCACATGGGACGAGGCTCTGAATGATCCCACTGAAATCGCGATCAATCCGACTTCATGGGAGGATGTGCCCACCATTCTACCGGACAAGAATTTCCTCTACGAACCGGCGAGACCTGGCATGGGTTGAGCTTTTGCAGGGCAGTAGCAGGCCAAAATTCGAAGCCGTGGTTTATGAATTCGGTAACTCGGCGCGTCTCTCAGGAAAGGGAGAAAACGCTCTCCGGCACCTCCTGTTCAGTCAGTAATAAACGCACCCGATTGAATAGCTGTATCGTATTGACCTGTGGCGTTGACATAATGGAAATCCCCATTTCTGTTAGCGCCTTTAAAAAATAATGAAAGACGTGGTCGGCGACAATCAGAAAATGGACTCATCCGCCCGGGAGTTTCCTTTCGAACTTCTGCGTCCTGAACTCGAACTCGTTGACTCTGCTATTTCCGCTCAGGCTGAGTGTTTTGATCCGGCGGTGAAGCCATACGTGGAATACATCTGCAACAATAGTGGCAAACATATCCGCCCGGCCCTGACTTTTCTCGCCGCCGGAGCCACGGGCGAAGTCACAGAGGATCACCACAAGCTGGCGGTCATCCTGGAGCTGATTCACATCGCGACTCTGGTTCACGATGACATCATCGACGGAGCCGAAATCCGGCGTCAGGCCCCCACCGCAAACGCCAAGTGGGGCAATGCGCTGTCGGTCCTTCTGGGCGACTGTCTGTTTGCCCACGCGCTGATGCTTTCGACTGAATTCGAAGACGCAGTGATCGGCCGGAAGGTGGCGATCTCTGCCAATCTCGTTGCTACGGGTGAAATCAAACAAACCCAACGCCGGTTTGATTTGAAACTGAGCCGGGAAGACTATTTCGATATCATCGAGAAGAAGACGGCGGCACTCTTTGCAGCGGCCACGGAGCTGGGCTCCCGCCTGAACGGGCAGAGCGAAGCGGTTCAGGAAGCGATGTATCAGTATGGATTGAATATCGGGACAGCGTATCAGATCTATGATGACTGCATCGATCTGGTGGGTGATGAGGAGGAGTTCGGCAAAACGCTGCGGACAGACTTGAACAAAGGCAAGCTCACGCTGCCGATTCTGAATCTGCTGGAGAGCTCAACCGAGCGTCAACGCGAGAAGTTGAACAAGCTCTTGATTCAGAAGGAGCCGATCGATGTTTCCACGCTGGCGAATATCGCGGATTACGTGGGCTCAATTGAAGCGGCGATCGAGACCGGTCAGGATCTGGTTCGGGATGCACGGGAAAATCTGATCGTTCTGGAGAAGAACGATTATACCGAGGCATTGTTCGGGATCACGGATTTCCTTTTCGACCTGCTCGAAGGCTGTCGCCAGTGAGTTTCAATTGAATTGCACCGGCCCGGCAAATGTGAATAATCATTCACATGGACCTGAGCGATTTCTACCCCTATGCCGTTGCCGTCGGAGCAATTCTGCTCCTTGCCCCCACCATCAGTTTTGTGATGGGAAAGATGAAAAGCGGCCAGGTATTCGGCGTCACGATTATCCTGATCGGCTTCATCCTGATGACCACGCCGTTCTGGTCAACGCTGGCTGTTGAGGTCGGTGCGTCCGGATGGAAACTGGAGATGCAAAAGAAGGTCATCAATGAGCAGAGCCAGCAAATCGAAGTGTTGTCAGAAACACTCGCCTCAAAAGCAAGCACCGATGCTCAGAAGGCTTTGATTTCGCGGGTGAAAGAACATGACGCGAAGATTAAATCCGCAGTCATTGCGGTGGACCGGGCCACGGCGATCAAGCGACTGGAAAGCGCCCCGAAGATTGAGGCCCGCGAACTTATGAAGGCTTTCGAGTAGAGTGTGAATGATGAACTTCAAGAACCTCGGAATCTTGGGAATGGTTGCGGCGATCCTTGCGCTGCACACCGGCTGCAATCAATTCGAGAGGATCGTTTCCAGGAATCCTGATTTGGAGGGATTTATGAAGTCCTATGACTTCAACGACGAGGCTTTGACCCCCTATCGCGTCGGTGACTCTGTGGTGAGCCTTTTTCTGAAACCCCATGGTGCGGATGAATTTTATGATTTCCGATTGTCGCTGCGTTCCCCTGAGAGCGGGACCGAAATCACAGTGACCCACGTTGCCATTCCGAAGCTCGGTATTGATGAATCAAAAGAGGTGGTGGTGACTGCCTCCATGGAAAACAGGGAGCACTTGTTTTTCAGCGGTCACAAGATCGTGGCTGAAAAGATCGCCGCAAAAGCCTTGATGGGTGAGAACGATTCGGAAGAAGTGAACGCGACGGTGACGGTATCTCGGGACGGTGAGAATTTTGAAATCCCCTTTCAACTTATCCTGGAAAAGGAGAAACAATCAGCACCATTGAGATAACGGGCTGAAGCTCATTTATCCGACAAGACAGCACTATGAACTCAATCCCTAAAAACCTTTACCTGTCAGTTGCGATTCTGTCGACAGTTTCGTTAACACTTCAGGCGAAGGAGGCGCCGGAAGAAGCCGCCGCTCAGGAAAAGATCCGCGCAGAAATACCGTTAGGCGGGGACTTTGATCCGAAACCTGAGGAGGGCATTTTCGTCGTTGCGGGGCACGGCATGAACGTTGTCGTTTCCCGGGATGACGGCAGGACCTGGAAGCCGGTTTTCTACGGGGCACCATGCGGGGATCACGGTCGCTGGGCGGTGTGGAATTCAGTTGCCTACACCCGGGGTGTATTCGCTATCGCATCGGGATGGGGAGCACCGGGAACCATCATCGCCTCGGATGATGGACAGAACTGGCGGCATTTGACGGACGGAAACCGGGAGCCCGCCAGAAAGGGCACCCTTCCCTACGATATGAAAACGACGATGGAATTCATTGGCGTGGATGGTCATTTCGTCATGCCTCTGGAAGCGACGCCGGATTTCGGCAAGACGTGGCATCAGAAATCCCCGTATGACTTCAAAGATGCCAGTGGAGAACGGGTCAAAGTTGATCTGGGGCATCCTTCCCTCGCCTGTGGAGATCACGACGGCGGGAAGCGCATCATTGTGATTGGTGACAATGGCCCGGGAGTTTACAGCGACGACCTCGGCAAGACCTGGGTCCCAATGAATGTGAAAGCAGAGCCCTGGGAAGGCAAAGGCGCCAAAGGAATCATCGCAAAGGGGAACATTTTCCTGATCGTAAAGGGAGACGGCTCCACCGTGTTGCGCTCTGTGGACGGGGGCATGACCTGGACCGCTCACCCGCTTGGAGTCACCCGCCCCATCAGCCGTTCCTTTGGCATGTCGATTGTTGGCGATGAGTTCTGGATCACCGGCGAGACTTCAAGGGCCAGTAAAGACGGCATCACCTGGCGCGATCTCCCGGAAGATCTGCCGGCGGGACGATTTGCAGAGTCAGAGAACGGAACCCTGATCAACGTAAACCGGAAACGCTTTGCCATTCTACGAAGTGAAGACGCCGGCCAAAGTTGGGAAACCGTTTACGAATTCACTCCCGATCCAAAGGCAACCGGCGGAGCACAGGGCTTTGCTGATGTGGCGTATGGCAAAGTGAAAAAGGTGAAGTGAAGTCTCTCCAATTACTTCCAGCGTGTGCGAGCCACTCTGAAATCACTCGATACACCGGGGCTGCTTACTCGCCTGACGCTCATATCGAGTATTCAGTCCGGAGGGGTAACGATGCTTCACCAACAGGCGGATGATTGCGGATTCCTTGCAGTTGGCAATTACCCCGTCTTTCAATACCATTTCAGATCCCTGCGCTTCTGCGGCGAGTGACCCCGCTGGCAAACCGTATCGTCTCTCCGCCGCACGAACCTGCTCGGGCGTTTCCAACTGAACCGTCATCGACGGCGCACTGGAAATTTCCGCGGCTTGAATACCAAACAACTCACCAATTCGATCCCTGCGATTGATCAACCTCCACGCAAGCGCTTCCTGCATGAAATCCGGCCAATCGGAAGACGAGACGGCCTCGCAGATCTGGCCGTTTGAAATACCAGTCAAATGATCTGCCATCCACCTGGAATCAGACCAGGTGGCGAGATCCCACGCCTTGGGACGGAAGACTATGGCTTGCTTAAAACGCAGCTTGTTCCCGAACAATCCTTTCTTTGCGAATGCTTTCCCGGTTTTCATTTTGTTGACCTCACCGGAGGACCACAACGACCCCAGTGACAGCCCCAAATCATGATGGCCTTCGCGATAATCGGTGATCTCCATGTCGCCATCCGCTTGTCGTGATTTGATGAAGAACGTTTTGTTGTTGTCGTCCTTCACATCGCGATTCCCGATCCACATATCAAAAAGGTAAGCCCCTCGAACCGCCCGATCATTGTTTGCCATCACATCTGAAAGCTTGGAACCATCGTGACGCCTTACAAATCCCTTGGTTTTCAACTCGACACTGGATTCCCGGAACGCCACCCATTTCCGCCCGATCACCTTGGATTTCTTGTATTTCTTTTTGCCGCCGGATGGCAAATTCTTCAGGACCGAATCAACATTCGCCTCAGTAATCGTTCCCTGACTGTGAACGTAAGGCTCAAGATCAAACTCATAGAACTCCTGAAGATGAGCCTTGAGTTCCTCCACCGTTGCGGGATAGCGCTCATCCTCTTTGAATTTTTTATCTGCGGCGTCTTCCTCATCCATCAGCACAAGAACCAGCGCATCCGGGCCAAAGCCACTCGCAAAGGAAAGGTCAGTCATCTTTGCCCCGGCCAGTAGATAAAGCCGGCTCGAAATCGGTTCGACGGCAACTTCGTCTCCCCACTTCAACTTCCACTCCACTCCAAACGCATCTTCAGTCACACACTTTGCGGAAGTAGCCGAAAGATAAACCTCCTCCATAAACAAAACCTTCCTCGCCTGATGAATCGGATAAGTTCTATCCTTTTCTAAATCGTCATCTTCCTGTAGAGCGTCTGTCATTCCCTCAACGATATAGTTCTCAAACCCTGCGATCCTGTTTGCTTTGAGTTTATTGAAGGTGTCCCGGTCATACCAGGTGGCATTGGCCGGATCGACATCCAGCCGGGACGATTCAAGCGGGGTGAGTTCCGCCAGCTCGGATGAGCTGTAAAATGAACTCCGCCCGGAACTCCACAGATTGGCAGATTCTTTTTCTGCGGCTCTTTTCCCCATGGGTTTCTCCCATTTCCGGGGAGGCAGAAACTGCATCGGCTGTCCGAACATTCCGTAAATCACCACGTTTTGTATGGCCTCCATGATGGGGGGTAGAACCTCCCCTTCAACCGGAGTTAAGACGGTTTGCAGGATTCGATCGCCATAGCCGTTCGCCGAGAAGATCTCTTTATCCGACGATCCCCGCAATGCTCTGGCCAGCCAGGCCTCGGTGTATTCAACGATTTCAAGAACATCCTCAACGTCATCTTCTTCCCCTTTGTCCCCCTTCTCCCTGGCTTCAATCAAAGCGTAATTCAATTCCTCAATCATCGAGCGGGCTTCATCCAACAGCACAGCAGTTGTTTCCCGGCTTCGCAACTGATCTACCGTGTAACGGTCCGGGGCTTTCTTGGTACCCGCTACAGCTGGAAAACTGAACGCCAAACAAATCGTAAAAATGACAATGAAACGGAAGACATTCATAATGAATACGTTTCGGATGATAGAGAGATTCCAGTGAACGTCCAGCGGTGGTTTTCGACTTTTCTTGACTTCACCGGTCTTCGGATCGATTCGTCAGTGCCAAACCGCAGTAGGCGACCTTGCTTTTGTGAGGGGCGCCAATTGTACTCGAAGCTCCGGTGTTCTCCCACCGGAGCTTCACTTCTTTCAGGGACCGGGTCATCGCCCATTGCTTTGGGGCGGAGTCCCACGATCGCTCACTTCATCAAAGACCACCTGTCCCGGCGCAATCGCTTCGTATTGCTTCATTCCGTTCGGAGAAATCGTAACCTGCACGAGATGATGACGGGCTTCCCATTTTTCCAGATAGGAACGCGCGCCCACCCGATTCAAATTGCTGTCCACAATCGGTCGAATCCGGGCACCCCACGCACCATCACCGATGTGGAGCACCCCCTGCTCTTCATTGGGAACGCCGCCCAGAATCTTCTTCGATCGTTTGTAGGTGTGGTGATCATTTTCAAAGACACAGTCCACGCCATACTTCTCAAAGAGCGGTGTCCAGGCTTTCTGAATGCCACCAATGTTTCGCTTCACTCCCGTTCCCCAGGCCGGCCGGTGGTAAATCGCAAACAGATTCGGGATCTCTTTCCGCCCGTCCAGCTGTCCGTTCAACCACAACGTCTGCCGTCTCACCGGCTGGGCGTGATTCGAGTCCAGACAAACGATGCTCATGTATTTCCCGAAATCGACCGTGAAATTGGTCCCGTTAGTCGGCAGATCAAACAATGAGAAGTAAAAAGGAGCCCCCGAGCGACGGATAGCGAGCCCTTTCATTTCATGATTCCCGATGATAGCGATCATGGGAATGCTGCGACCATCCTTGCCAACGACCAGGTCACGCCAGTTGTCGAGCCAGTCATACCACTTGAAGTCATCCCGACCGTTGGCGTAGGCAAGGTCTCCCCCCAGCAAACCAAATTCAGCATCCAGTTCCCCCGCCAGACGGCAAACAGGGACCGCCGTTGTTGTTCCCATATCTCCGCCAACCACAAAATTCATTGGCTTGGAAAGGAAGGCCGGAGCGGTTCGAAACCACCCTTCAAAAACCTCCCGGCCCTCTGCCGCGAGGAGGTATTCATACGCGGTCCCGGGACGCAGTTTGTCGATCCTGGCTTCAAAAACCGGATTGCCTGTATCAGCCAACTCCCGCTCATCAATGGATGCCAGCGTGTAGCGCTGACGGGAAAAACGGCGCCGGTATCCCAGGGTCCATTCACTCTTCTCTGCTTTGGGGAGTGGCTCTTCCGGCTCCAGAGCAGGGTGCGTCAAAAACCACCTCCTCGGCGGATCAACACCGGCTACATATCGCCACGTGGAACCCGGTGGGATCACCGTGCGGTCACCCACCACAAATGAAGGATCGAGCGAAAAATCGCTGCTACTTTTTCGAACATTGTGACCTTCAATGGATAGCAAATTCGTCCCTTCTTTAAACAGCATCTCCAGATCGCCCACGACGAAGGTTTCGAATTCAGTCGCTTCATGCCCGCCCCTCACTTTTGCTTCAAGATGATGCCTCTTAATATTCGGTGACCGCGCGATCTCGGTCCCGTTGAGCCACGCCACAAAAGCATCATCATATTTGATGACCAGTTTAAGCTCCGTTCCCTCCTCCGGGATGGAGTCGAGGTGAAATGTCTTCGAGATATAGAGCCGCGGGCTTTCCCCTTTGATCTCCAGCAAAGTTTCGTCATCACCATCTCCATAACCGAACCCCGCTTTGCCCTCGCGCCAAACCGGACTGGCCACATCCGCCTCTGATGTCTCTTCCACCCAGGTGATCGTCGCCTCGGTCAATGGATCACGATGCCACTGGATAATGGGGCCGTGAAAGGTGAGATCCCGGGCAAAAGCGCTTGATGAAAACAGGACAAGCAAAGTGGTTAATCGAATCTTAAAAGAAGACATCATTTTCAAGTGAATGAAATACGACGTCACTTTTACCGGAACGTAACAATGATGCAATGCGCACGGCCGGCGATTGCAGAATCCCACTTCCCCCCTTCCCTTTTTCACCACCCGTTGAGCTGCAACCCTTACAGCACGGGATTCCGCTTGAAATTCCGGGTTTGGAATAACTCCTGCACTGACATGCAGGCAATGAAATTTCAATCCCTCCTCACTCTCTTCTTACTAACTGCCGTCTCATCCGCTTTCGGTCAGGCAAAGGATGAAAACTCTCAGCAACAGTCCCCTCAGCGCAGTGACAACCATCTCGCTATCCAGCTATTCCTCGATGCCCACAGTTTTGGTCCCGGGAGAATCGACGCGATGTGGGGACAGTTCACTTCCAAAGCCGCCAAACGGTGGAACGAAGTCAATCCTGACAATCCCATCACACTTGATGAGACCGGCAACGCCAAGGCGGATATCGGAAAGAAGCTCTGGGGTAATCAGCCGCTGTTGACCGATTACACACTCACTCAGGAAGACCTCAAAATGATTGGCGAACTCCCCGCCGAACCCGCAGACAAGGCGACGAAGGAAGCCCTGCCTTACGAAAGCGCTACCGAACTTGTTGCCGAGAAATATCATGCGGCAGCCGATTACATCAAAGCATTGAACCCCGATGTCGCCTCCAACCCGGGAGCCGGAACCACCTTCAAAGTCCCGAACGTTAAGAAGCCATTCGATCTCTCCGCGCCTCAGGCAATCAAAGATGCCGGCAGGGAAACCAACTCCGCAGGCAAAAATCAGGTCGTAACGGTGAACCGCCAGACAAACATCCTCGAGCTCGAAGAAGACGGTAAACTGGTTTGCTCATTTCCGATCACTCCGGGGTCGGATTCCACTCCCGCTCCCGAGGGTGACTGGGAGGTCGATGTCATCGCCTGGATGCCAGAGTTTCGCTATGACGAACAGATGCTGAAAGAAGGAAAACGCTCCGACAACGCCCACATGCTTCCTCCGGGCCCCAACAACCCGGTGGGAATTGTCTGGATTGGACTCTCTGCGGACGGCATCGGCCTTCACGGCACCAGCAACCCGGATGACATTGGCCGCAACGCCAGCGCCGGTTGTGTCAGACTGGCGAACTGGGATGCGCTCGACCTTGGAAAGCGCCTCGCCGTTGGAACCAAAGTCGTCATCAAGTGAATTTACAGCAACTCTCCGCCCCAATCCTGAAACGCGAGGCCACCATCCTCGCGTTTTTTGTGCATAAAATTCCTGTCATTTAGCAAATTTCCGTTAATCCTGTTCGCGGTTCATGAACAGAATTGACTCCACTTTTGCCCGTCTTAAATCAGAATCCAAGGCCGGATTCATTGCCTATGTGTCTGCCGGAGATCCTGATATCCCGCGTTCACTTGAGGTGATCCGTGCTCTCGAACGTGCCGGAGCCGACATCATTGAGCTGGGCGTCCCTTTTTCCGACCCGATGGCCGACGGCATCGTCAATCAAATGGCTGCACATCGTGCGCTTGAGTCCGGCGCCACCACGGCCAAGGTCCTGGACCTCATCCGCGACTTCCGAAAGGAATCCGAGACCCCCATCGTGCTCTTCACTTACCTGAATCCCGTTTATACCTACGGATTTCAAAAATTCCATGAAGACGCAGCCGCAGCCGGGGCAGATGGAGTGCTTCTTCTCGATCTCCCGCCCGATGAGGCCGAGAAAAACGCCGAAATGGCAGCCAAAGAAGGCCTGCTTCATATCCGGCTCATCGCTCCCACCACGCCGAAAGAACGCCTGCCCGAACTCACAAAATCGAGCGAAGGCTTTATCTACTACGTTTCGCGTGCCGGAGTCACCGGTGCCCAGGAAGCGCTTTCCGATAACATTGCGGCGAATGTCGCGGAGATTAAAAAGCACACCGATCTTCCTGTCGCTGTGGGATTTGGTATCTCCACTCCCGAACAAAGTGCCGAAGTGGCGAAAGCTGCTGACGGCGTTGTCGTCGGAAGTGCTATCGTCAAACAAGTGGAAGCGCATGGCAACGATTCCGATCTCGCTGATCGCATTGAAGCATTCGTCAAACCGCTTGTAGACGCCGCGAAGTCTGTTTAAATTCGGACCCGCAACGATCCAATACTGTCGGATCGCTGACTCAACAGGGTCTGATCGTGGGAACTGCCAACTTTGTAGAATAATGCTTAAATTCTGGAAAATGAACGGAGCCGGAAACGATTTTGTCGTTTTGGACAATCGTGATGGTTCCAATTCTCTTTCAAACGCGCAAATCGAGCGCCTCTGCAATCGCCAGCGCGGCGTGGGCGCAGACGGCCTTCTGGCTGTGGAACCGGCTCAAAACGGTGCCGACTTCCGGATGCGTTATTACAATGCCGATGGCGGCGAAGCCGAGATGTGCGGCAATGGCGCCCGTTGTTTCGGGAGGTTTGTGAACTTCCTTCACGATAATTCGCTCGATAAAACCACTTTCGAAACCATCGCCGGTGTTATCTCGGCTGAATTCATCGGTGACAATGTGCGGGTGCAACTGAGCCCTCCTTTCGATCTCAAGCTCAACACCGAACTCACACTGGGATCGGATCAGCATGTCGTGCACTCAGTAAACACCGGGGTTCCTCATGCCGTGGTTTTTGTCGATGATCTGCCCGGCCTCGATATTGTGAAATACGGTGCAGCCACCCGATTCCACGAGCACTTTGCTCCGGCCGGCACCAATGCCAATTTTGTGCAAGTCAATGCCCCCGGCGATCTCACCATCCGCACCTACGAGCGCGGAGTGGAAAACGAAACACTCGCCTGCGGCACCGGAATGGCCGCCTGCGCAATTATCCATCATCAATTGACCGGCGTGGCTTCACCCGTGAAAGTGACCGTGGCCGGCGGAGACGTTCTGGAGATTGGTTTCGATCACCTCGGTGACGACCAATACGAAAACGTCACCCTCCTCGGGCCTGCCGATTTTACCTTCGAAGGCCAGCTCGACCTTAATTTTTAATCTTTTTCTAACCGCAGTTCCCCCCACTCAATCATGTTCGCAGGCGTCCATACAGCCCTTGTCACTCCGTTTTCCAAAAACGGCACCATCGATACCGATGCTTTCCGCGCTGTTTTGGATAAACAGTTTGAGAACGGAATCGCAGGGGTCGTTCCCTGCGGCACAACCGGGGAGTCCCCCACCCTCTCTCACGAAGAGCACAATCTCGTTGTGCAACTCGCGGTAAAACAAACCGGAAAGCGCGGACTTGTCATCGCAGGTACCGGATCAAACTCCACCCGCGAAGCCATCGCGATGACGCAGGCCGCTGAAGAAGTCGGGGCCGATGCCGCTCTTTTGGTCGCCCCTTACTACAACAAGCCCAGCCAGGAAGGCTTGTTCCAGCATTTCCGCGCGATCGCTGAGTCAACCAATCTCCCCATCATGCTCTACTCAATCCCGGGTCGATGCGTGATTGATATTGCGATCGACACGGTTGTTCGCCTCGCCAAAGAGTGTCCCAACATCATGGCCATCAAAGAAGCCGGTGGCAGCGTGGATCGCGTCACAGCTCTTCGGGCAAAGCTGCCGGAATCTTTCGAAATTCTCTCGGGCGACGACGGACTCACCGTTCCCTTCATGAAAGAAGGCGCCGTGGGCGTTGTCTCAGTGGCATCGAACCTGGTTCCAAAGACTATGTCCGACCTCGTCACCGCGATGGCCGAAGGCCGCGTCGCAGATGCCGAAGCCATCCACGAGAAGAATGAAGCTCTCTTCACCGGGATGCTCGGACTGGATGTAAACCCGGTTCCGATCAAGGCCGCGCTCAACCTCGCCGGAGTTTGCGGACCACGCGTCCGCCTGCCACTCGTTGAAATGTCCGAGGAGAAGGTTGCTGAACTGAAAGCCATTCTCGAAGGCGCCGGGGTTTTGTGAGGAATCTGAGACCATTTTGCGACTGGTTTGCGAAATTTCTGAATTTCTCAGAATCATCGAAGTCCAATGTATTAATTGGAATTTCCCTCCGTGACGAAGTTCGGATGATTTATTTTGATAATCCGTAATTTCATTGGTATCTAAAAATGTGGCAAATGATGAATATCGTAGAATTCGATATGAATCCTACGTTCGAGAGAAGGCAGGATGGGATTCATTGAGATTTCAATTAAGTGCTCGCTATGAGAAAGCAATACTGACAATTGCTGGCGGCAGCCTAGGTCTATCCATTACCTTTGTTGAGAAAATAGCCAGCAAACCAGAACCTTGGACCTTAATACTCTTAGGAGTAGCTTGGCTTTGTTTGGTTACTACTCTTCTTGTTGAACTCGTTACTCTCGACTGGTCTCAGAAGGCGACAACTTTTTCGCTGGAGATAGAAGTTGAAAGCTATCATACGTACCTCGCCAGATGCGCAAAAGAAGATGCTGTCACTAAAGGCGAAAGCGCAGCGAAATTCATTGCCCAACCTGATGAAGCGAGCGGAGAAAGCTTCGAAAAGAAACTAGAGAATTTAAAATCAAAAATATCCGCCTGTAACCGCTTCGGATTAGGAACCCTCATTTTTGGTATTGTCGGACTTTGCCTATTTTCGATATTCAACCTCAATAGCCTTTCAAACAATTCCAGAACAACAATAAAAGAAGCCAATATGAGCGACAATAACAAAAACACAAACACCCCTAAGATAATCAACGTTAACCGGGGACGTCCACCTATCGGCGATGCTCAATCTAGTTACATTCCTCCGGGAAACACTCTTCCACCTCCCGAGCCAACGAACACAGCACCGTCACCGCAGCCGACCACACCTGCGCCGAAACCAAATGACTCTAACTCAAATAACTGACAATCCGACGTTTGGCGTAATCAACTGACAAACTTGCCATTCGGCGATTTGACCTTGGACTTTTCCCCTCTAGGGTTGCGGCCAAATAAAGATTTATGAGCGACACACTCAAACTACTCGTCACCGGAAGCAAAGGCCGTATGGGCCAGGCTGTCAGCCAATGCGCCGCAGAAGATCCCGCAGTCGAAGTCGGTGCCGGCATCGACCTCGGTGACTCGCTGCCCGATGCCCTGGCGAAGTGTGATGCGGTGATCGATTTCACCCTTCCCGGCTTCACTTCAGATTTGATTGATGCCTGTGTGGATCAAAAGAAGCTCCTCGTGATGGGCACCACCGGTCACGATGATGAATTGCTCGGGAAAATCCGACTCGCTTCCGAGACCATTCCGATCGTTCATGCGCCAAACTTTTCAGTCGGTGTGAACACCCTGTTTTGGCTCACCCAGAAGGCTACCGAGATTTTGGGAACCAACTTCGACCTCGAAGTCGTGGAAATGCATCACCGCAAAAAAGTCGACTCTCCAAGCGGCACGGCGCGACGATTGGCCGAAATCCTTGCCGAAGTGCGCGAGCTGTCCTACGACAAAGACATGCGTCACGGGAGATTCGGCGATGTCGGAGCACGGACCGACGCCGAAATCGGGGTTCACGCCATTCGCGGCGGAGATGTCGTGGGAGATCACACGGTGATCTACGCAACCGACGGTGAGCGAGTGGAACTCACTCACAAAGCTTCCAGCCGGAATACTTTTGCCAACGGAGCCATCCGGGCCGCCAAGTGGCTCGCCAGCGAAGGAAAGACGAGCGGGCTTTATGACATGCAGGACGTGTTGAATTTGGCCTGAGCCAGACAACACCCAAAGCGCTCATTCAGACGCAATAGGCTGATTACCAGTCGACCGTGATCAAATTTACCTCATTTCGAGGTAAATCACAGAAGTCGGTGTGGCCGCAGTAACCACTCGACGGCAGTACAGAGAAGTCTCGACGACTCTTGTAACGGCTCGACGGCAGTACAGAGAAGTCTCGACGACCCTTGTAACGGCTCGACGGCAGTACAGAGAAGTCTCGACGCCCCTTGTAACGACTCGACGGCAGTACAGAGAAGTCTCAACGCCCTTTGTAACGGCTCGACGGTCGTACAGAGAAGTCTCGACGCCCCTTGTAACGACTCGACGGTCGTACAGAGAAGTCTCGACGACCCTTGTAACGACTCGACGGTCGTACAGAGAAGTCTCGACGACCCTTGTAACGACTCGACAGTCGTACAGAGAAGTCTCGACGACCCTTGTAACGACTCGACGGTCGTACAGAGAAGTCTCGACGACTGGCATTCCGCATCCCCCAAAACCGGGAATGCTCATAACTGACGCCTGATCAATAAACTGCGTGGCGGTGAAACAGCCAGCTCTCCACCACCAGGAAGATCAGAATCACGGAAAGAAACAGCCAGGTCAGATCACCTCGCATCCATCCGGAGCGATTTGATACCGTATTTTTTTCGACGCTCGCCCCTGCTTCCGTCGTTTCCTGCCCCTCATTCGCGACAACTGCTCCACGGATGTTCGACTCCCTCGCTGACAAGAGGAATGCGGATCCCATCTGCCGGGAACCGCCATTCTCCTTTGCCTCTGTTTCGAAGACCCCAACCTGATCGAGCTCCATCAGCCCACTTTCCACCGTGGCGCGGGTTTTCTTGATTCGTCCATCCTCCCAGCGCGACCAAACGATGGAATCCGCATCGACTTCTGCAAGGTCACCCGTGTTGAACTCGCGAAACTGACGCTGCAAACCGGGAGCAGTCTCCACCGACCAGAGAATCGCATTGCCCATCAAAATTGGGAACGAAGCCAGCAAAGGCAGTCGTTCGGATTGCCCGGGGGTGAATCCCATCACCACAATTCGCTGCCCTTTCACCTCACCCGCCGCCAAAACCGGTTCCTGTCCGGCTATCCAGAGCGGCTCCATGGAACCTGCGACTTCAAAAATCGAAGTTTGAGTCAACGCAATACGACTGCTGGAAACCCGAAACAACAGCGGATGCTCTTCATTTCCTACCCGGACTGAATCATGCGGAATGCCGCTTTGAAGGGTTCTGGAGCGGATCGGCCCCGAGTTTCCTTCTGGATTCAAAACGATAACTGGCAGATTTTCCGGCCACTCTTCCGGCAACCACCGATCGAAGATGGCAACATCGATCCCCTCAATCGGCCAATCTGCCGGAGTTGCCGCATAAAACTCGAGCTCGCCTTCTTCGTGAATCGAATTCAAGGCAAGCTGGAGATAAGGATCAACGGCTGCCTCTTTGGGATCCGGCCGAACCCAGGCCGCGACGACCGGTCGTGTCGAAGGCAGCGGAGCGAGGACCACATCATCCAAAGTCAGCACATCGTTCGGTGTCTTAAGCTGGAGCCGTAACATTTGATTCTCTGCACCGCCGAGCTTTAAAACCAATCCCTCGCGTTCTCCCGGCAGCAAATCCAACTCCCGAATCTGAGCGGGAATCCCGCCCACATTCACTTCCAGCTTGGTGGTCACGGTCTGATCGGCTGGCGCATCTTCGTTCAAGGCGATTTGAACGTAGACATCGAATTGTCCGTGCTCAAGGGGCACAGGACGGACATTGAAAGCTGTGATTCCCACATTCACCGGTTCAGGAACCGCCACAGGCATGTTGATGATTCCAACGCCGGCGGTTTCAGTTGCCGGGCTGTCTTCCCCGCTTATTTCAGGTTCGGGATCCACGGCGTCTTCAGGTTCGTCAGAGACCTTCGTGGCGACAGTATTGTCGCTCACATGCCAGATCACGGCGGGGGTTTCCAGCTTTGCGAGAATCTCTGCGGACTCAAGGGCGGCATCAGTGTCTCCTGATATGGGTCTTACTTCCACTTCAGCCAGTCGGGAGATCAGTTCCCGGCGTTTGAATGTGCGTGGCTGGAGAATGTCCGGCCTCACATCATAAGCAATTAATGCAACACCTACGTTTTCAGGAACTCGAAGCAATTGTTCCTCAATTTGTTTCACCGCCACTTCAAGCCGTGATTTCCCTTTTTCGTCTTTCACAGCCATCGATGCAGATCGATCGAGCAGCACAACGACGGTCTGAACATCATCCGTTTCCCCTGACGACCGGATGAGCCGCGACAAAGCGAAGATCGCTCCACACAGGATGATCATCGTCATCAGGAACGACAGAAACTTTTTCATCCGGCGCAGCCAGGCCGACTCCTGATGCTCCCTCGCCAGCGTCTTAAAGAAGACCAATGTGGATACGCTGAACCGCTTTGATTTCCGGCGGAAGAGATACAGCACAAGAGGAATCAGAGCGAGTCCGAGGAGCGGTAAATAGGCAGGATTGAGAAAAGACACTTCGGGGAGGGTTCAGTTTTTGGCAATCTCCACGGTCACGATCCTGTGGCCAGGGCGGATCCCCGCGACAGGAGATCAAGAAACAACTCTTCAAAAGGCAAATCGGTTCTCCATCGCTGGTAATCGATCTGTCGTGATTTACAGGCGTGATCAATCTCGTTGAGGAACTGTTGATACCGCGCTTCGTACTTTTTCAAATCTTTGGGGGTAAACCACAACCGGCGGTGCTCGTCGGTTTCCACATCGATCAGTTCGATCTCGCCATCAATGTCGGGCTTTTCCTCCCACGGGTGGAATACCTGAATGAAATGAACCTCTCCCGGCCAGTTGGTGGCATGCCGAACGGCCTCTTTGGCTTCGTCGACGTCCTGACCATACAAATCTGAAATACAGAAGACAATCCCGTAACGTTGTCTCGAAGGCTGGAAATCCTTAAAACAGCGCTTCAAATCGGTCTGTCCGCCAAACTCCAGTCGCTTGGCAAAATCAATAACACGCTTGATGTTCCCCTGCCCTTTCATCGGTGGCAGCGGGTCCCCAACGGTGTCTGACATCTGATAGAGACTTACCCGATGCTGCCCGACCAAGCCGAGATACGACAAGGCAACAGCCAGCTTCAAGGCAGCGGTTTTCTTCTCCGCAAAAGGCCTTTCCATCGAAGCACTGGTATCAACCAGCACATGCACATGATATTCCTGAATCTCCTCGTAGAGGCGGACAAAGAGCCTGTCCAACCGCGCATACAACCGCCAGTCGATGGCGCGGTAGTCATCGTTCTTGGTGTAATGACGGAAATCCTTAAACTCCCGGGTGTAACCGGTCGCCGGAGTTGACTGCATCCCCTTTTTCTTCAACTGACGCCGCTTTCTCAAGCGCAGGAACAAAGCCCGTAACCGATCAAGGAATTCCGCGTCGAAAAATTCATTATCGACGTTTTTCTGGGAGTCAGATGAGGATTCCGGCATATTAGGAAAGTTTGCGATCCGACAGGGTCTGCTTGATGAATCAACCCTGTTGGACCGTGAGTGTGGTCGAAATCGCTATGGAATCAACCGGCGTGTTTTCACTCAACTTTTTACTGAGAGCTGCCTCCCTCAATCTTGATTGTCCGGACGATTGAGCTTCGCTGCTCAGGAACGAGGTCACGGGCATGGTATTCAATCATGGTGGCTTCAAGACTCTCGAACAGACTCGTTACGTTTTCTTTTTCGGGGACTCGGTATTCCACCATGTGTTTGTGAGTCGTCGCGGGATATTGTTTGATCGGGAAAACCCATTCATGACGCGTCGCGCCCTGTGAGATTTCACGAAGCCGATCCACTTTCTCGGCAACACGCTGGTTGGTCGTCCCGAGAGGCAGAATGTGATAAATCCGGACCAGGCTCTGCGACTCCGTGCAAATGGTGAGCTCGTGGACGCGTGTCTGGGAATCGGTGTCGTAGATTTGGACACCGTAATATTCCACAGACCGGAGCGGGACCGAGATGATGCTGTTATCGATCTGCGCTTTCCAGATCAACGGGGTGATATTCGCCCGCACCGAGCGTGTCGGCGCTTCGCCGGAAACCTGTTCGACTCCCTTCTGGTTCGGGTTTTCGTATTCAGCAAACGTTGAACCCAAAAAAAGCACTGCGACAGCAACGCCAATGATAACGACAAATACGAGTGAATTCTTTTTCATGAAATGACGGTAGGATTTCGTGCAGCCTGCCGTCAAGCCATTCAGCGTGAACCGGTCCTTCGCTCACAGGAACCGTTTGGCATCGTCAATCAGGGCGGCTCTAATCAAATTCCCGAGATTTTCTGTGGAGAACTCCCAGGGAATCCGCAAGTCTTCAGTTCCGGGGGAACTGCCCAGTCGGCTGTCCCGCATTCTCCTCGCCGGTTGATCCCAGGTGCGACGCTGAACCAGTCTCGCGAAATCGTAGTCGAGCATCATCGACTCAGGAAGCCAGGCGGCTTCGAGTTTTTCCCCTTCGTCGAAAAAGCCAACAGCAACCCGTGCTTTCTCACTCCCGTCTCCCGTAAAAGTCTGCACCCCCACTTCCCTGGAGAAATACAGCGCTGCGTGCGCGCCTGAAATCTCGATGGCGAGATTGGCAAAATCATCCGGAGGTGTCACAAGGAGGTTATCAGACTCAATCCTGTTCTCCGGCATTACCGGAATTGAACGGGGATTATCAATGGGTGGAGCGTTAGGCGTGCTGATATCATCCGGGTGAAGATGTTCTTCATCGGGATGTTTCTTCCAATAGGCCAGTCTAACAGAATAACCGAGAGACTCCGCAATTTCCACATAAGCCCGCGCAAGTGTGGCGAGACCGCTCCACGAATCAGTTTTCATAACAAGAACCACCGTAGCGGGAGCCTGTTGCGCCTTTCCCAGGGCTGATAACAGGGAGTTTGCAAAATCTTCTGCCCCCGGGGCATTTGAAGCTGCGGCCTCGTAGACTGATGCGGGCTCTTCGTGAAAACGCGCCAGCAACAATTGTTCTTCCGCCTCTAGAATGCGGGCCTGCTCGGTTTCTATATTTCCAATCAGCTCGTTCAAATCTGACAATCGCTGGTGATCTCCCGGTTCACTTTGACCGGCATTTTTATTGAATAGCTGAGTTCTCAGACGGTTTCGTTCACTCTGAAGTTCGCCCATGATCCCACTGGTCATGAGCCGTTGGTAATCCCGGCGGATTGCGGGAATGATGGCAAACCAGTTCTGGTGTTCGCGAAGATCTTCCCGGGTATGATCCGATGCTTTCTTGAATTCAAATACCGGCTGCTTGTCCTCAGTGAGTGAGACAATTTCCAAAAATCCGTTTTCGAAGACCTCCTCTTCATCGTCATCGCTGCAGAAGAATTCGCTGATTGGCTGGAGCAGCCATTGCTCGATGGCCCGTTTCACCGGGCGTGCCCCGTATCGTGGATCATATCCAATTTCAGCAAGGTGTTCGACCGCGAAGCCCGGAACGATGAGGGATATATTGCGATTTTTGAGCCCATCCCTGTGTTCAGCCAGCTGAATTTCACGGGCGACCACGGCTTTCACGGCATCGCGACTGAGTGACAGGAAAGGAACAATGCGGTCAATCCGATTGAAGAACTCAGGGCGGAAATTCTTCTTCACCTGCTCCGTGAAATGATCCGTGGCAATGGTCGCAAGGTTGGTCTTCGGATCGTGAAAGCCCGGCCGACTCAATCGAAATTCCCTCGCACCCAGATTCGATGTCAGGATAATAATCGCGTTGGAGAAATCGGCTGTCCTCCCCGCAGCATCGGTAAGCCGGGCTTCACCAAGAACCTGCAAAAACAAGTCATAGACGGACGCATCGGCTTTCTCAAATTCATCAAGCAAGAGGACGGAAAACGGTTGGTCCCGCATCTGAGCAGTCAGGATACCTTCGTCTTCATTCCGTCCACCCGCAGCCAGTCGGCCGGCACTGCCAGGCGCGGCATATTCGCTCATATCAAGCCGGATGAGGCGATCCTGTGAACCGTAGAAGAATTCAGCAAGGGTCTTGGCCAGTTCCGTTTTTCCGACTCCGGTAGGGCCAATGAACAGAAAAGAGGCCAGCGGCTTTCCCGGTCGGGTGAGCCGCGCTTTAATGGCGGCAATGGTGTCAATCGTGAGGTTAACCGCATCTTCCTGACCTTTCAGGCGCTCCCCGAACCAGTGCCTCACCGCATCAAGGTCAATGCTGATACTTTCATCGATAAGGAAATCAGGCATCCCGGTTTCGGCCGCAAACGTTTTGTCGATCAACTCGGGAGTGATAAGGGGTAGACTTTCGGCGGAGGTGTTCTGCCTGGCGATTTCACTCACCCGCTCGAGAAACCGCACCGCTTTCCCCGGAAATGCCGAGTATCCTGAGTAACGTTTTTGCAATCCCAGAAGTCGCTCGAGAGCCCCCTTCCCGAATTTCGCTTTCACACGATGTGAGGCCGCTGCGTTTCGTTTTTTGAGAATCTTCAGGGTTTGTTCTTCATCAGCCGGCTCAAGTTTTAGCTGACGAAACGCATCCAGTATCCGGGGATCAATCTGTTCGATCAATGCTAGCTGTTGAGGGGTACACTCGGCAATCGCAATGAACTCGCCCCGGATCAGATAGGGCCTGAAGAACGACCCGAGACTCTCAGAGCTTGCCGAGCTTTGCCCGACTTGAAGCAGTTCGAAGAGATTCCCGAAAAAGATCAGGGCATCCTTTTCTTTAGCTTCCTCCACCATGCGACGACACCGCTCCTGCCACTGACCAAATCCGGTCATGCCGGCGACAATCTTGCTGCCACTGGTCTGATAAACCGGCTTTCCACCAAGTTTATATTCCCCTGCCTTCTGAACCAAATGATGAATCAACGCGGTCTTTCCAACACCGGATTCCCCCACCATCAACACGCTGGTGGAACGCCGCCCCCCAAGCATCCACCCAAGTTGTTTCGCCATTTCATCTCGTTCGAACGAAAGCGGCAGCCGCCTGGTGTCGAGTTGACTGGCGACTTCACTGAGGACTTTCTTGCTTTGTTCGTCACTGTTCTCGGAACGTTCAAAACGTTCCCGGGGTGTCATGGGATAAGCATTCCATTTCACCTGTGACACGGCAATTTTACCATCGCCACGCTGCAACAGAGCTAAATCAAAGAGTGAATTTCTGACTCCGGCCCGATTCAAAGCAAACAGAATATGATCTTTCAGCATCTCATCGAAACGCTTTATTGATGAAGCGACCACTTCGACTGCCAGACCCGGCACATACGCAATTTTGGCGTCAGCTTCGTGCTCCCAAAACAGATAGCTGAACTCCAACTCTAACGGCTTTCGCCAGGTCGGGTGTCGCTCGGTTGGCTCCAACTCAATGGTGATCCTGTCCGTCTTGATCTCAGTCTGCGGAAGCATCCGCCGCTGAAACTCATCCGGCTCTGCGTTTTCCAGAATAGCCTGAACAATGCCCTCCTGAGTTCTGGTAATATCTTTTGACTGGTTTCCAAAGGTCCTGAACTCAGGGAAAAACAGAACTTCTCCTGACAATTGGGCATCACCTTTCGCGTTGAGTTCGAAAGACTGCGTAATCGTGAGGTAATCAACAAACAAATCGCGCATGACAAAGGGCAATTCGAATCAACAGGGTATGTTCGCTGAATCAACCCTGTTCGATCGAAATTCATCCCCTCGTCCCCGGAACGCTGCCATATCCAACCAGATTCCCCAGTTGCCCCGGTTTCAGTTCGAAAACGTCCACGCCGGATCCATGCAAACCGCGGTTCTTTTTCCCCCGGGCGCCAAACATGTAATGCCGACCGTCGTGGGTTTTTCCAAGATACATCATCACATGGGAAACTTTGTGACCCGAATTGTATGTGCCGCCCCAGAACACTAAATCTCCGGGACGCAAATTCTCATAAGCACTGGCATCATTTCCCCAGGGACGGCGACGAATCCGGTTGTTTTCTTTCAACCACTGATACTGGGCATAACTGGTACGCGGAACATTTTGAAAGCCAAGGCTCTGCAGGAGATACATCATGGTTCCTGAACAGTCCATCCCCCCCTCGCGGGGACTGGAACCGCCAAATCGGTAGCGTAATCCCTTTTGCGCGAGCTGATCAGCCCGCCGCCTCAACTCGAAAACAAGTGGATCAACTCCTGACGGCACACTGTCCGGGTTGGTAGGCGGAGCAACGGCGACATTGGCGCTCGGAGTCGGTCCATGATTTTCCGCCCTCCGTGGCTCAGACTTCCCGTTTGACGAAAATGCCTGCTTCAATTTCCCCAGAAGACTGTGACGATTCCTGGCCTCAGCGTTGTGCAAAGGCAGGAGTGTCAGCAAGAGAGTGCATCCGATAATGCGGTAAAATGAAGCAAATAACATATCATAAATGTCTGATATTTATGAAAATTATCACTCATGGGTATCTCAAGCAACTGATATATCTGTCTTGCGGTTCTCGCAGGTCTCCTGAAATCCTGACCGATGGGTCCTATTCGCCTCCTGAAAAATCAAACCTGGCTTCAGGAAGCTGCTTTTGAAGTTCTCCCATGGTGGCTTCAGCGACACTGGTCCCCCCCAGAAGGACAAACCCCAATTCCTTGAGTTCTCCCAGTGGCGAAATATCACTTAAGGCCCGGCAATTCATAAAGTTAGCCTGCACGATCTCCCTGCACGCCGAAATTGCTGAAATATCTCTCAACTCACTGCACCCGCTCACATCGATGCTGCCCAATTCGCCGGCAGCTTGAATTCCCTCGAGAGTTGTCAGCTTCTTGCAGTGGGGAAATCCGGCAAACTGATTGACACCTGAAGGCATTCCTTCGAGCGAGGCCAGATCAGGCATTGCTTCCAAATGGATTTCCCGAAGCGCAGCCAAATTAGAGAAAGGCGCAAGACTGGTGAGCCCCTCCTGGCCAGCCAGACGCAACATGGTCAGGTTAGAAAGCTTTCCAACTGCCGTGAAATCAATAACATCGATGTTTCGGGCATCGAACATTACGAGCGACTGAAGATTTTCCAAACCCTCCAACGACTCGAGCGCATGACAGGAACTCAAACTAAGATCGGTAAGCTTGGTCAAGTTTCCAAGACCGCCCAACGACTTTAACGAACGGCAACCGTCGAGCTGTATTTGGGTCACGTCCGGGTTGGATGTCAGATCAAGGGATTCCAGCGAGAAACAAGTGCTCAGTAGAATAAACTCGAGCTGTTTTAAACCGGACAGGTCCGGCAATTGTTTCAAAGATTCACTTCCGCTCAGATCCAGAGTCTTCAACGCCTCAATCCCGGATAGCTCATCAAGATTGTTAAATTTCCCGCAATCAACGATCACCAACTCTTTCACCTTGGAAAGTTGCCCGATCCCTTTGCTGTCCACCAATTCAGGGCAATCAATTACGACCAGATTCTTCAGCGAGCCTACGACCTCCACCCCTTTCAGCGAAGTCAGTGCCGGAAAATTTAACAACGAAAGCCCATCGACCGGACCGGCTTTATCGAGAAGTCGCCCGATTTCACTGAGATCTTTTGTTGAGAGCGTTGCGTCATGGGGATTGGGCACAATTTGCCCCTTATCATCGACAACATCCCCACCGGAAATCGTGACGTAGAAATCGTTCAGTTGATCATCAATCTCCGCCCCGTATTTTTCCTTAAGAGTTTGAATGGCAAACTCCCTTCCGCGTGCCACCCGATGAATGAGGATCCCGGCAAGGATTGCAAGGGCGACAAGGATAATCACGATTTTGGTTACCGATTTCATATGATACAGATTTCGTAGCCTCTACAACGATCACGAGACTGCCGGGTTAGAAAAGATCAGGGCTTTTTAACAATCCTCAGATTCAATTGGTTGAATCTGAGGGCGGCAATCGCAGAGCGGCTCCCACTTCCCTGTCTACCGATCGAATATGCAAGTCCCGCTGTGGGAACGCAATCTCGATGTTCGCTTCGCGGAACGCCCGATCAATCTCGAAGCGAAGCTGGCTCTGTACGGGAACCAGCATATTTGAATCTTTAATATTCACACGCAGTTCGAAATCGAGCGAGCTCTCACCAAAATTTCTAAAGGCCACGCTCGGTGCGGGCTGATCAATAACGATAGGATTTTCATGCGCTGTTTTTAGCAGAATTTTCTCTGCCAATCGCGTGTCGGAACCATAGGCAATCCCGACCAGGATCTCGACCCGAATGACTGGATCTGTCAGCGTCCAGTTCACCAGCTTCCCCGTGATGAATTCGCGGTTGGGGACTACCAACTCTTTATTGCTGAAGTCCCGTATGGTTGTCGCCCGAATTCTGATTTTAGTCACGTGCCCGCTCACGTCCTCTAGTGTCACGAAGTCTCCCAGACGAAGTGGTCGTTCGAAAAGGATAATGATACCTGCCACAAAGTTCGCGAATATCTCCTGCAATCCAAAGCCGATCCCGAAAGTGATCGCTGCAGCAATCCACTGAACCTTTGACCATTCGATTTGTAGTCGGGAACAAACCATAAAGACACCAATGCCAATCAGCAGGTATCGCAATATCGTTGAAAAGGCAAAAGCCCCACCCGGCTCGAGATTGAGTCGCTGAAAAACCAGGAGTTCAAAAATTGAAGGCAATTGGCGGGCGAGAAAAAAGAAGATCACCAGCAAAAACACAGCCACGATCACATCTTGTAAGCTCACAAAGTCTTTGTCGTTCCCCACGATCGTCTTTGGTTGATCCGAGGACGACTCCGACATCCCGGGGATCGCAAGGTCTGATTTGGCTGTGTCTCCGGCCCCGTCCGCGGATGGGTCAGGCGCTGGAGTGCTGCTATCGACAGCCCACATCGACACCCGGTCAAAGGCTGACAAGGCAGGCAAAGACGGCGACCAAACAGCCCACATTCCAAGCAGGGCCAGCGTCATGGCCATCACCCTGATCAGTTTCCGGGTGTCATCCTGCACCCGGGCAAGAGACGCGGCCTGATTTTCTATTTCCTGAAGGGATTGCTGGGGCTTTTGCTCAGACTTAACATCGGAAACCTTTGCCGATTCAAGGTCCGCCTCAGCCTTGCGTTTCGCTGCGGCCTGACGGGCGGCGACTTTTCTCCGGGATACCAACACCCAACGATGGAAATAAGCGGCAACGAATACCGTGGCGAAAATGATGATAACGGTCACCAGCATCTGAGTGCTGAGGTTTCGCATCGAAGTGAAATATCCCAGGGCAGCACCTACAATGAGTGCGATGGGAGCCATGTGCCCCAAAATGTATACGATCCGGCCGTATGGAGAACGAATCCCGACCGCCTCCAACAGTCCTTTCGATGGGACCAGGAGGCGGTAGACGACCACCAGAACAATGATGAGGGCAACAATAAAAAACAATCGCCCCCGGCCGCCAGTCTGGTGAACGGCCAGCAACACCCCGGCAAAGAACAGAGGAAGCGGAAGCAAATACGCCATCCAGGTGAAGTTTCGCCTCACATCTTCTGCCAATTCCGGATTCCGACCGAAGTGCGCAACGATCAATCCGTGGGGACAGCGGTTCAACTCCAAAACTATCAGCAAAACGGTGAGAACGATCGCCACTGAGATCAGACCCAGGGCAATCGCCGACGATGTCCGATAGGTTCGCCAGATCAAAAACCACAGCGGAATTAGGACCGTCGCAACACGCAAAAGACTGAACACCAGAGAGCGAAAGGTTGGGTTCATCGATCGACAACTCCGCATCACCGCTGCCCTGCCGTCTCGCTCAATCAATGTCTTCAAATGACCTCGCTTGTAGACCAAATAGCCAACCGTCAGGGCCATCAGTATCCACAAAACAGGGAATGTCAGAAAATCCAAAACGACAGCATCCAGCCAATCACGAACCGAATGGGAAGTCACAAACTCAATACATGCGCTCAGATCAGTGGTGATATCCCGCCACGACAAAACCGGAGCGGATCGTATCCATACCAACTTCTCGTTCAGATAATTGCGAAATTCATTTGTGAGATCCAATAGCCTCTTGAGAGCTCGGTTTCGGGCCTCAAGGCTCGACTGTAGAGTTTGGGTATCCCGAATAAGAACTCCCAGCGTATCTCGCTGTGCGGCCAACAGTTCGGCCGCACGTTCGGCTCCATCTGCGTCGATTCGCTTGTTAAAATCCAGCAACAACTGGCGTCGAAGTTCCTCAAGTTTAATCAATTCAAGCTGGTTGGTAGCAGCTTCACGAACACCGATGCCGAGACGCCTTTTCAAATCAGCCGCCAATGGCAACAACCCACGCTGCTGGCGTAAAGTTTCTCCAGTTTCCTCATCAATCGTCAGCCCGGCGGAATCCAACAGATCCAGACGACGTCGGGCAGAGGAATACTGGTCTCCGATCTGTTGAAGCTGCCCCTCGATTTGAGATAAGGTCGCTGAAATACCAGCCGATCGGGCCAGCAGCCCGTCCGGCCCGGTTCGAAGGTTCGAAAGCCGCAAGTTTTCCTGGGCGATCGCCGTCAGTTTCGAATCCCCGGCCGTCTTCACTGACTCAGCTGCCTCCTCGGCTATTTGGACGGCCTTGGTTGCCCGCATTTCGCGAGCTGCAGCCAGTTTCTCTGAGTAAAACTCCGCATTTCGGCTCAGTCGCGCAGTTTCCCTGACCAGAAAATCCCTCCGTGCACTGATCCATTCCTCCGAGCCATGTAAGAAAGACAGTTCACTCTTCTTCGCCTTCAGTTTGGCCTCGAGTGAAGCCCGGGCCTCAGATTCGGCCAACCATGCCGCATACTCGGCATCGATTTCGCCACTCGGCTTCGGTTCCGGAGGTAAAACAGAAATCGAAAGCGTTTGTTCGATCTCAGCAATCTCTTCAGGCAAATCATCAAGCGCTGCCTTGCGCTGAACCACTTCTTCAGCCAGTTCAGCCTCGGCTTGATAAATCGCTGTTTTTTCGGCGAGAACCGCTTCCGTTTTCTTTTCCAACTCCGAAAACTCAACCGGCACCTGCAATTCAGACAGATCAGCGAACGGCTTTTCCAGGTCGCTTCGGAGCGACTTCAGCTCTGCTTCCGCCTTCTCAGTTCGTACCTTGTATTCAGCAGCACTGGCCTCGGAGGCCACTTTGGACTTGGCCGAAACAAGCGCCGACTCCAATACCGGTTTCAATTCAGACCCGTCCTCCAACAAATCTAACTTGGATTGAATATCCGCGACAGACTGAGCTTCCTGAGAGAACAGGGCTCCCGAAAGGGCGAAGCAGAGCGTGAAAAGAAAGAAGCGAATCATTGGCCTTCAAATCATATCGCAGAACTCCCTTAATGCGACAGCGATCATTATCCAATCCGATTGGTTAATCCTGTCGCTTTTATACGTGACAGCCGGGCCTCCTTCCGCATAGCATCTCCGACTTTATGCGAATTGTGGTCATTGCCGACGATGATGTGAAAGCACTCGAAGGACTTCCCGAAGAAGCCGATCTCCTGATCTCTCTCGGCGATCTTTGGGATAAGACTATCCTCGAAGCGGCAAAACGATTGGGGACTTCCAAAATCTTTGCTCTGAAAGGCAACCACGATTCCGCTGCGGATTTTCCGGAACCAATCATCAACCTTCATCGCAGAGCGGTCCGCTTTGATAAGTGGACCTTCGGCGGTTATGGCGGCTCCTGGAAATACAAACCAAAAGGCCATCACCTGTTCGACCAGGAAGAAGTGGAACTGGATCTCGAAGGTTTTCCCAACGTTGACGTTTTCCTCGCTCACAACTCTCCCTCAGGTATACATGAGCGGGATGGCGAAACGCATCAGGGGTTTCGGGCATTCAATACCCTGATCGAGATCAGTCGCCCCTATCTCTTCCTCCACGGTCATCAGCACAAGCAACAAAATTCGCACCTTGCTCATACCGAAGTGATTGGGATCTTCGGCAACGCGACGATTGAGCTTAAATAAACCTCAATCCTGAAGTCCCTTGGGCTTTTGCAATACCTCTGACGCGATCAGCGCCTGCCTGAGTGAATCCCGGCCCCGCAACAGTTTGCGGATACCGGCAACCCGCCGCTTCCGACGTAACTTGAGGGCGGATGGCTTCTTGACCACAACCTTCGGCTCAGGCGTGATTGGCTTTCGGCTGTCCGAAGACGGCGCAACCAGTTTCGGCTCCTTTTTCGGCAAAGGCGGTGGCGGCTTTTGCTCCTGTTCTGATTCACGCAGCTCCTCAAGGGGAACCCCCAACCCTTCAAGGATACTTTCAACGGCTGACTTCGGCTTTGGCGGTGGTGGCGTTTGACGCGCATCCTGCCCCTGACGCTCCCTCTTGTCATAGGAACGCTTGACCGCATTGAAGCGTTGGCGTTTTCGCTCCGCAGCGACTTCCTGGAACTTATTATAGACCCACGATACAAACGCGATAAAAACGATTGCTACAATGTGCCAGGGAATATCAGGCATAAGCGGGAGGAATTATGGTTGTTACGATCCAACAGGGTTGATTCGATGACTCAACCCTGTCTGATCGTTTTGAAGGTGTTAAATTCCGTTTTCTTCGTCGTCATCGTCGTCATGAACGTCCCCGGCGATGCTTTCACGCATCTCGGTGTCGGCCGTGACGTTTCGATACTTCACATAGTCCATCACCCCGAGGTTACCGGCACGAAAAGCTTCGGCGATTGCCAGCGGGACCTGGGCCTCAGCTTCAACCAGCTTGGCGCGCATTTCCTGGGTGCGGGCGGACATTTCCTGCTCAGTTGCGACAGCGGCTGCGCGACGAACCTCAGCTTTGGCCTGGGCGACATCTTTGTCCGCCTGTGCCTGGGAACGCTGGAGGTTGGCTCCGATGTTCTCACCCACGTCGACATCCGCAATGTCGATGGAAAGAATTTCAAACGCGGTGTTGGCATCAAGACCCTTTTCCAGAACCCGCTTTGAGATATTGTCAGGATTCTCCAGCACATCTTTGTGGCTCGCTGCGGAACCGATTGAAGTCACGATTCCTTCGTTCACCCGGGCGATGATAGTCTCCTCCGTCGCCCCACCGACGAAACGATCCAGATTGGAACGAACGGTTACACGGGCTCTGGCGCGGATTTGAATCCCGTCACGAGCGACCGCATCGATTTTTCCACCACCACCGGGGCAATCGATCACTGCCGGGTTGATGGATGTCCGGACCGCTTCCAACACCGTTTTGGTGGTCCCCTTAACCGCGAGGTCAATGGCACAGGCGCGATCAAACGGAAGTGGAATAGCCGCTTTGTCTGCCGCGATGAGAGCCAGCACGGTATGCTCGACGCTACCGCCGGCCATGTAGTGAGCTTCCAGCTGATCCGTCGTGAATTCCAGCCCCGCCTTCGATGCGGTAATCCGGCTGTCGACAATCAATGCCGGTGGAACCTTCCGAAGCCACATCGCAATCAGGTTGGGCATTGAGACCGGTGCATTCGCCACGCGCGCTCTAATCCAGATCCCGAAGAATTTCGCAATGATCAACAACAGGATGATTGCGACAACGATAATTCCGCCGCCAATGAGTAGTTTTTCCATAGTATTAAATTCCAGTTTCCAGGGGCTAAATCTTAATCAGGTTTCAATATCGAGATTCGATTCAATGCCACAGCTTACGACGACATTAATGATTCAGTCTAACTCCAACCCCTTTCTACAAACTTTCCCTTGAAAAGCACAGCCCTTTCTGGCGGAACAACACCTTTTTGTCATCCGGCTTCTGCCGATTGCCGGCCTATGCCTTGATGTTCAGGCATTTTCTCAAAACCGGCTCGAATGAGTCGGCCTGACGGACGAACCCCAGATCGTTCGGGTGTGATCCATCGGTAGTTCCGTCGCCGTCCTGCCCCAGCAAATCTGCTCCGGGAAGGTAGTGTAGATTCTTCACCCCGGAGGAAGTGAGCGTATCGAAGGCACGGACAAAAGCAGCACGGCTGGTACGATGCCTTTCCTGTGCGGACTTCTTAATCCACGCGTATTCATAGGTTCGGTCCTCGACCATCATGATCGGAGTCCCGGGACGGGCTCTGCGTATCTGTTCGACAAGCGGGACCGTCCGACTCGCCACTTCTGATTCGACCATATTCGGCAGGCAATCAATCACGTAGACAGATGGATCGAGTTCGCAAAGCAAAGCCCCGACTTCCGGCTCCATCTTACCGTTACCGGAAAAACCGAGGTTAATGACAGGGCGATCCAGTCGACGACCGAGAATCGCCGGGTGACACATCCCGGGACGTGACGCACAGGCCCCATGAGTGATGGACGTGCCATAAAAGAGGATTGGCTTTTCTTTCCGCGGCTGAAGCGGCTCAAACTTCGCACCTTTGGGAACGCCGATCTCCATTTTGTTCACTCCATTGTAGAGAGGAAAATAGGCCGTGAAGGCATGAAGAATCTTTTCCATGCCGGAGATCAACTGAGCATTCACGACTGGAGAGGTGCTCGGCTTGGCGACACCGGCCCAGCGCCACTTGCTCTCTGTATCGAGGGCATAGAGATCCACCCCGCTGACTCCGGTCGCCGGCATGTGAGCCATACCGAGGCTTTTGCTCAAAAGCTCATATCGCACTTGGATTTCAGGCGCATCGGTCTGAAACCGTGTCAGCATTCCTGCACTGTGGCGACTCAGATTCCAAACCGGCGGACGAACAATTTTCTCGGCCTTGGACGGCAGTCGATCATAGGTGCGGGCCAAATCGGATCCGGACCACCCCTGCCCTTCGACACCCCATTCGCTGACATCGTGCCAGTCAAATTTGTCGTCAGCTTCAGGCTTCTTACTCTTATCCTGAGCCACCGTTGATGTTGTCAACGATGCCCCTCCTCCTGCCACTGCCGCTCCGACAGTGAACGATTGCCTTATAAACTGGCGACGGTCAGTATTCATGAAGATGCGGGGACCATAGCACAAACTATGCCCCGCGCATGAACCGACTTTGTTACTTCGATGTGCTGAATTGATTCTCCATCAACTTACCCAAAGCTCCCTGGCGCTTAATCAAAGCCGTCAGCTTCAGCTCAAGCTCCACCAGCTTCACACCGGTTGGCCCCTTAGCGATTTCATCACGAACAGCTTCCAGCTCTGCGTTGATCTTTGAGAACTCAACAATCAGTGAAGCGGCGTCAGGATTTGCCGTTGCAGCAGCGGGCTTCATCGCCCCTCCTTTTGCGCCCATCTCGCGATTGAGCAATGATTCGATCGGCTTACCGACTTCGCTTCCCTCACGAATAAACTCTTTCACGGAAGAGTGAGTCGAGCCATCAGGATTCACCCGGGTGTCAGTGAGACGGATCTTCTCAACCACCTGGCCGTTAACAATACTGGTGCGGATCTCGAAAGAGAGATTTCCGTGACCAAACTCATCATCAGGCAACGCCTCTGATCCTTCGTTCTTAAAACGATACTTACCAAAGCTCGGCTTGCCACTGTTGAGAGCAGACAGGCCGGGAAGAGCTCCCATTCCTCCCGTCAACTTAGAAGGATCGATCTGCAAAATCGGAGTCGCGCTCATGTTCTCGTAATCGAGGTAGCTAGACGGATTGGCAGGCATTTGACTGGCAACGACCGGCGTCGGAACAGGCGCCTGATCAAGTGACAGTGTGGGAATCCGGACGCCATTGAAATGATCGTCGCCATCTTTGAGGTAACTGGCCAACACCACATCACCTACCGGAGCAGGACTTTCCGATGCAGCGGCTCCATGAACCACGTTATCCGAAATAACCGGCGCAGATTCAACAATCACCTTGTCCGGAGTAATCTTCGCCACCTCAACCACTTCGTCACCGGAGACACCATTGTCTGAAAGCAGGGAGCCGACCACCAGCATCCCGGTCAAGACAGCAGCAAGACCAGTCAACATCATCCGCATCCCGGGCCGCTTGAAATTCCCTTCAACAACCTTCTCATCAGAAGTGGAGCCCAACTTAGCGAGCGGGGCCGCCATAGGCCGGGGGGAACAAAGCTCACTGGCAAAGCCATCACGCAACCAGCCAATCGTTTCCTCAATTTCAGCCAACTCTGCTGTGGCAGCAGGAGATTCCTTCAACTGTCGCTCGAACTGCAACTGAGCAGACGGCGTCATTTCACCGAGCGCAAAAGCGGTGAGCTGAGGATCATGAGTTTCGATCGGTTCGTTCTTCATTTAGTGGCAAGTGGTGTGTGGTCGGTGTGTTAAAGTGGCAGGGGGACGGGCAATTAATCGTTCACGCCCATCAACATACGGAGGCGTTTGATGCCGGTATGGATCAAAAATCCGACATTGGAGACGGACAGATCTGTGATTTCGGAAATCTCTTTGTAGCTGAGGTCTGACTGAAACTTCAATCGAATCACCTCACGCTGATTCTCAGGAAGACGCTCAACAAAACGGAGCACCTCTTCATGGCGCTCTTTCTGGACGGCATGCGCTGAAGGATCAGGCCCCTCATCATTCATGGTGGCGAATGCTTCCCCGCCGGACGTCATCATGGGGTTCTCTTTCCGGAGCACATCGATCGCCCGGTTGCGGCACACGGTATAAAGCCAACTCTTTACCCGGCCGTGAATCTGACCGGCGTCCTGCCGATACAGTTTGATAAACGTGTCCTGAACGACGTCACGGGCGCGCTCCCAGTCACCACCCAGCAAGCTGGCGGCGTATCCGGTCAAGGGCCCTTCGTAATCACGCTGGGCTTCCTCTACCAATTGGCGGGGGGATATCTCCTCCATGTTAAATTGAACAAGTGACGACATTTCGTTGGAAATTCATCATTAAAACGCAGTCACTTTAGGATAATTAGATATTTCTCGGAAAAAATCGGTAAAACATGATGCGTTGATTTCTCTCTTTTGCGAAAGAATCATCGCCTCCAGATTGAAGGTTCCGCCAATCAAAACAAAAACCCCTGATTTGTGCAATCATCTTGATCGAATCACGCCGAAAACCATCATAGCAGTTTTGCTCTATGACTGCGGTGACGGCAGGAAGGTCGTCTTCCTCTCGCTGACGAGGTTCCTCGCGGCAGGAAGGTCGTCATTCTCTCGCGGACGGGGTTCCTCGCGACAGGAAGGTCATCATTCTCTCGCTGACTAGGTTCCTCGCGACAGGAAGGTCACCATTCTCTCGCTGACTAGGTTCCTCGTGGCAGGAAGGTCATCATTTTCTCGCTGACAAAGTTCCTCGCGGCAGCAGGGTCGTCATTCTCTCGCTGACGAGGTTCCTCGCGACAGGACCAGACCATCTTTCTCTCTCGGACGACCATTGACTCGACGCAAAGGTCATCGTTCTCTCACGGACGACCTTCGACTCGACGCAATGGTCGTCATTCTCTCACGGACGACCTTCGACTCGACGCAATAGTCGTCTTTCACTCGCAGACGACCTTCGACCCGACGCAATGGTCACCTTTCTCTCGCGGACGACTTTCGACTCAAGAAATGACGTGGCCCCTTCCCTCTGATGCCTCATCACAAAAAAACGGGAGCCCTTCCGGACTCCCGTTTTCAAAACAATACCAGGATAAATGGGTATGATTACACCACCAGGTCCCATCCTTCGCGGTATTCGCGCTTGATGAGCTTGTCTGCCTCAGGGCAGTTGGGTGACTTAAGGTTTTCTGAGTCCCACTCGACTTTCTTGCCGAGACGAACGGCCAGATTTCCGAGAAGAACCACTTCAGTGAAGGAACCACTGTGCCAAACACCTGAAAGCGCTGCTTTCGGATCGTTGGCAGCTACAGCATCGTAGAATTCGTTGTGCGGATTCTCGCCACGGGCACGTGGGATGGTCTGCTCAGGATAGTCGAATCCATCCATGCGGTTACCCGGCTTGATGATCCAGTTGTCCTTGCTGCGGTTGAACCACATTTTGCCTTCAGAACCGATGATGACAGTGCCGTAGCCTTTGCCTTCGTCAGAACCGAGACCTTCAAGCACATCTTCTGGTGGCAAATTCCGTTCGCGGATCTTTCCACCGTCGATTTTGCTCTCCAGCGCCCACTTGTCGGGGTTGAAGACCGCATCTTTGTAGCCATCGTACCACATGAACTTCACAGGCGGCTTCTCACCACGCTTTGGAAACTGATATTCGATCGTCGCCCAGGTTGGAGGGGAAATGTCAGACATCGCACCGCGACCATCTGCGCTTACCGCACTCACGCTGGTGGGAGATCCCAAATCAGCAGCCCAATAAGCCATGTCCATGATGTGACAAGCCATGTCACCGAGCGCACCGGTTCCGAAGTTCCAGTATCCGCGCCAATTGAAGGGGGAAATCTTGTCGCTGTAGTCAACATACGGTGCAGGCCCAAGCCAGAGGTCCCAATTCACGTGCTTGGGAGCTTCCTGAGCTTCAGGCCACTTTGGAATCGCCTGTGGCCAGATCGGACGGTTCGTCCAGCAGTGAACTTCCTTCACATCACCGATGATACCGGCACGAATCAGTTCCACACAGCGACGCATGTGATCTTCTGCGTGCGCCTGGTTTCCCATTTGAGTGACAACACCGGTCTCGGTCGCAACCTTGGCCATCATCCGTGCTTCCCAAATCCCGTGAGTGAGCGGCTTCTGACAATAGACATTTTTACCCGCCTTCATTGCCGCGATTGCTGCATGTGCGTGGACGTGGTCCGGAGTTGAAACCGTGACACAGTCAACTTTGTCAGCTTCCTTCTCCAGCATCTCACGCCAGTCCTCGTAGAAGCTGGCATTCGGGAAAGCGCGGCGTGTTCCCATAGCAGCGGCGGAGCGGCCCTGAACATTGGGGTATTTCTCGACGTTCACCACGTCGCAAAGGCTCACGATTTCGAAACCGGCACCGGCCGATCCCTTGATATCGCTGGCACCTTTACCGGCAGTCCCGATTCCCCCGAGGGTGATTTTAGAGTTGGCACCGAATACTTTGCTCGGAACCACCTGGAAATTCAAAGCCCCGGCAGCAATGGCCGTTGATTTGACGAATTTTCGACGTGTTGAATTCTGCATAATTATAGAGTCGGGAACACTAGCAAAGGAACCACCTTCCTTGCAATCCGTAATTGGGTGAGACCCCGGGGTTTTCGAACAGCCCCTATTAATTCCAAACGCACCCCACTTCGTACTCCACGCGACCATTTTCGATACCCTCACAGCATCCCCTCATTCCTTCCCTGCTTAGATCCAACGAGTTGAAGGGAGGCATCAGGATTCATCCACACGAAAACAAGCAGCATCCATGAAGCGGCTTCCTGATAGGCGCACCGTTTGCTCAAATTCAATCAGTTATTTGATGCACAACCAACACACACAGCGTTAAAACTTATTTATTTTTATATTGTTACAAATATTACTTACGAGTATTTTACGATGCAAAACTCCAGCATACATGCCCCGTCCCCCTAAAATTGACCGGAATGACCTTGAGCGAATTATCTTTGCGCGGAGCCCGGTGTCAGCGTCCGAAATTGCCTCTCAATTACGGGTGAATCGGACTACCGTCGTCAGAGCGCTGGATGACATCGGGGAAAAACTCGTCACGCTGGGTAACACCCGCAGCACTCGATACGCCCTGAAAAGGCAGGTTCTGACCTGCGGAAATTCCTGGCCGGTTTACCTGTTGGACGAAAAAGGGCGCGCCTCACACTGGGCTACCCTCGAAGCATTGTACGACCAGAAATGGCGAATCGAATGGGTGGGCACGCCGCCGGATTGGGCCCGTGAATTCTCCGATCAATATGGAATTTGGGAAGGATTCCCATTTTTCCTTGGGGACGTAAAACCTCAGGGATTTCTGGGACGGGCTATCGCCCAAAACCTGGCCCCGCTTTTGGGCCTGCCTGAAAACGTCCGCCAGTGGAGCGATGATCACACCGTCCAATTCCTGCAAGCCGCCGGAGAGGATGTGCCCGGGGCAATGGTGCTGGGAGACGCTTGTCTGCGCCGCGCTCAAACAGCAACGACTTCGAATGGGGTGAAAAATATCGTCGCGGAATCGGAGCGGCCCCGGCAATTTCCAAACATTGCTCTGGCAGCGATGAATTCCGTTCCGGGATCATCTGCAGGAGGTGAACAACCCAAATTCCTGACCACTATAGCCACAGATGATTCGCAACGTCCTGTTTTGGTGAAATTTTCCCCTCCCCTGGATCAACCTACCGGACAACGCTGGGCGGATCTATTGATATGCGAGAAGATTGCCCTCGATACCTTGAGTGAACAAGGGCTCGCGAGCGGAGGCGCGCGGATACTCGATGCAGGAAACCGGCGATTTCTCGAAGTCCCGAGGTTCGACAGGTCAGCGCAAGGGAGACGTGGAGTGGTGTCACTCGGGGCATTGCATCCCGAATCTTTTGGCATCAATCAGATATCAGCGTGGACTTCCGCTGCAAGAGACCTCCTCAATCGCAAATTAATCAGCGACCACACTTTCGAAACGATCCATAAGCTCAGCGCCTTCGGTGATCTCATTGGTAATACAGACAAACATGCCGGTAACCTTGCCTTTTGGCTGACCAATTCCGTGCCATTCGAAATCGCCCCGACCTATGACATGCTCCCCATGATTTGGGCTCCCGGAGCTCAGGGCGAAATCGTCGAACGCACCTTCACGCCTGCCCCACCACTCCCGAATTCTCGTTTGTATTGGGGCGCGGCTGCCGGGTGGGCCGTGACTTTCTGGGAGAGGGTGGTTTCGGACTCCCAAATTTCAGATCAATTCCGCAGCTTTGCTGAAGAAGCACTGGAATCCGTTCAAACGCTTAGGAAGCTGGAACTGGATTGATTTCTATCTGCAAGCCTCCAACAGGCAGTTGTAAAATTTTTGTCATTCCAAACTCAATGCTGGTCAAGTGTCGGGAATTCTGTTTACCCTCCACGCACTTACCTATTCGAACCCTGACATTCACACTATGGCCGCCGCTGATACCGAGAAAAAAGTCGAAGAATTTAGAAAGACCTTCGAAACTTTAAAAACAGAGATCTCCAAGTTCATCGTCGGTCAGGATTACATCATCAATGATGTTCTCATCGCGATCATTTGTGGAGGTCATGTGCTGCTGGAAGGTGTTCCCGGTCTTGGTAAGACCGCTCTAGTGAATACGATCGCCCAGGCCCTTCACTTGAAGTTCCGCCGGGTTCAGTTCACTCCGGATTTGCTACCGGCAGACATCACCGGAACCCAGATTCTGGTCGAACGCGGTGGCGAAAAGGTTTTTGAATTCCAGGGCGGCCCCGTCTTTACGAACATTCTGCTGGCTGACGAAATCAACCGCGCCACTCCCAAAACGCAGTCGGCTCTGCTTGAGACCATGCAGGAAAAGCGGGTCACGGTGGCGGGAAACACACATTCCCTGGATCTTCCTTTCTTCGTGTTGGCCACCCAGAACCCGATTGAACAGGACGGCACCTATCCCCTCCCCGAGGCCCAGCTCGACCGCTTTTTCTTCAAGCTCTATGTAGAGGTTCCCAGCCATGCGGACTTCTCAGAGATTCTCAATCGCACCGGCGGCAAAACCATGCCGGAGATTTCTGCCGTGGCCAGTGCCGATGATATCATCAGCATGGGCGAGCTTCGCAAAGAGGTTCCGATCGATGACGATGTTCAGCAGTATTTGGTGAAAGTGGTACTGGCTACTCACCCTGAGAATGAACACGCGCCTGAAGTAGTAAAGAAGTATGTGCGAAACGGAAGTTCACCGCGGGGCGCGCAGTCCATTCTCGCCGCCAGTCGCGTCCGGGCGTTACTCGATGGCCGCTATCATGTGGCCCGCGAGGACATCGATGCCTGTGCCATCCCGGCATTGCGGCACCGGATCATCCTGAGTTTCGAGGGCGAGGCCGAAGGCAAGAAACCTGACGAAGTCATCGCCGAAGTGATCAAAGCCGTCAGCTGACTCCATTACGATCCAACAGGGTTTGATCGATGAACCAACCCTGTTGATTCGAAAAGCCCCTTCGATCCAACCAATCTGACTTGTGGCAACTGCGACTTCCAAAGACAAAGGCACCTTGACCTCCCCCGCATTCATCAAGCGGCTGGAATCTCTCTATCTGCTCGCGCGGAAGGTGCTTGGCGGTTCGTTACAGGCGGACCGGAAATCGACGAAGAAAGGTGCCGGCATTACTTTTGCCGACTACGCGGAGTACAACCTCGGCGACGACTACCGGTCGATCGACTGGCGAATCTACGCGAAGTTTGAGTCTCTCATCATCAAGCTGTTTGAGATCGAAGAGGACGTGACGATTTACATCCTGCTTGATTGCAGTCACTCGATGGAGACAAAGTTTCTCTACGCCCGCCAGTTGGCTGCGGCGCTCGGCTACATCGGGCTGAACACGCTGGACCGGCTTTGCGTCTACGGGATGGCTGACAAACTGGTGCCTCTGCTCACTCCGAGCCGCGGCCGGGGAAAAGCCCTGCCCTTTCTCACTGCCCTGGAAGAAGCTGAAACGTTTGGAGGTGACACGGATTTCACTGCGTGTGCCAGGGAGTTTCAGGTGCGCCACAAACGCAAAGGCATCGTCATAACAGTGTCCGACTTTCTGTTTCCGTCAGGGTTTGATGACGGCCTGAAATTTCTCCAATACCACCGCCATGATTTGTTCTGCATTCAAACGCAGGATGATCGCGATACGAAGTGTGACTGGAAAGGCGACTTGAATCTACATTGTCTGGAGACGGGCCAGAGCCAACGGGTGACGATCTCTCCAACCGAAGCCAAACAGTATGAAGCTGCTGTGGCTGCCTGGAACGATGATCTGAGAAAAACATGCGCTCGCCGGGCCATTGGGCTCGCCTCGACGACCCCGGATATTCGATTCGATGTGGTGATTCAGGAAATACTGCGAAGAGGAGGACTCGTGGGATGATTGGTGGCTTTGTATTTTTAACCATGGATTTCATGGATGACTTGGATTTTTCCGGGGTTGGGAAGGCGGACTTGATGATATTTGGATTGCGGGGATTTCGGAATGGAACGGGGCGGCGGTCTTGGGAGAAACGAGGTTTTTGGACTGGAAAGGAGATGCGTTGATGGGGGAGCTTCGCCACAGGGAGATTACAGGGGAGATTATCGGTGCCTCGATGCGAGTCTTGAACACCTTGCGCCCCGGCTTGGATGAAAAGCTTTATGAGAATGCATTGGTCATCGAGTTGCAGAAAGGAGGCCTCCAGGTCTCGCAGCAACAGCGATTCCCGGTTCACTATGACGATCAGTTCATTGGCGAACTCATCCCGGATTTAATTGTTGAAGACAAAGTGATCGCGGACCCAAAAGTCGTCTCCGCATTCAATGACAGCCACCTAGCCCAGATGTTAGGCTACTTAAACATCACCCAACTCGATGTGGCTCTGCTCCTGAACTTCAAATACTCAACATTCCAGCACAAAAGAGTCGAACGCTTCTAACCAGGAATCCCAGCAATCAAACATCACCAAGCCCGCTTCCCCAACCCCGGAAAAATCCAAGTCATCCATGAAATCCATGGTTGGAAGAGCACAAGCCCTGAATCCCAGCAATCAAACATCACCAAGCCCGCTTCCCCAACCCCGGAAAAATCCAAGTCATCCATGAAATCCATGGTTAAGAATTTTTACTAATCCGAATGTCGTTTCTCTCTCCAGCTTTCCTCTGGGCATTTCTAAGTCTGATCCCCCTGGCGGCGATCTACTTTCTTAAAGTGCGCCCGCGGAAAAAGTCCACCACGGCCTACTTCCTGTGGGAGAAGATCTTCTCGGAAAAGCGTGCCACGTCGCTCTTCAACAAGCTGCGGGATCTGCTTTCGCTTCTGCTGATGTTACTGGCCTTTAGTGCCGTGGTTCTCGCATTGGCAAAACCGGAATTCAAAGGAGATGAACGCAAAGACCTGCTCATTATTGTGGATCATTCGGCCTCGATGTCCGCTAAAGACGGCGGCGTATCCCGTCTCGACCGGGCGAGAGATGCAGCACGGGATATTGCCATCGCATTGAACGGGAATCAGCGGGCGGCAGTGGCAACAGTTGCCGGAGACATCGAGTTCAGATCCCACCTTTCAGTCTCGCCACGAGAATTGATCGAAGCGGTCGACCAGATTGAGACAAGCGACTTTCCTTTCGACATTTCATCACTCAAATCACTGGGTGCCGACGCCCATTGGTCTGAGGATCACAGAATCATCCTGTTGTCGGACGGCAATTTTGAAAATGCGGATGAACTGCCCGCCAACGTCGAACTCATCAAGATCGGCGAGCCTGCAGAGAATGTGGGCATCGTTGCCGCCGATCTCCAGCGCCTTCCCGACGGCACGCTTGGGTTTTATTTCCGCGTGGCGTCCAGCTTTAAAGAAAACGTAAAAGCTGACTTAACACTCAGGAATTCAGAGAGCGAACGAATCTGGAAGCTGATTCCACTCGATATTGAGCCCGGCGAAAACAAGTCGGAGATCTTTAACCTCGAAGCAGATGCGCCTGCCGGCAAATGGACTGCGGAGATCGAGCTGGAAGACTCTCTCGCGAAAGACAACTTTGCCTACCTGGCGGTGCCGCCACGCCGTCCTGTTGGTGTCCGCGTTGATGCAAAGGATCGCTATTTCTATGAAACGTCAGTCCTGTCCTTTGAACGTGGCTCCGGGCTGTTGCGACTGGTGACAGAGAACCCTGAGATTGTGATCGAGCAGGGAGTGGCTTCAGGCAGCCCTGAGCTCAGCGTGGTATTTGCTCCGTCCGGAGAGTCCCCCTGGTGGAAAAGCGTTGGCGATATCGAGGATTCTGTAGCTCCGCGGATCCTGGTCGAAGATCATCCTGTATTGAGGAATCTCGATTTGTCCGGCCTTGTGTTTATCGGTGCCAAAAAGATCGAACCGGCTGATGGCTCGCTGATTCTGGTCGAGTCGGAAAGCGGCAACCCCTTAATCTATCGGGCCAGCCGTGACGGTAAGACGGCTCTGGTGGTGAACCTTGACCCGGTGGCATCTGAATTCTATTTCTCAGCATGGTTTCCGGTATTGGTACATGGTGCAGCGACTCACCTCGCAGGTCGTGAAGAGGAACTTGCTCCGGTCTACCGACCGGGTGACACAGCTCCGGTTCCGGGTTTTAAGGAAGGCTCGGTCTCGACTTTGATCACACCCAATGCGACGGCAGAGACTGAACCCGCCGAAATCTCAACCGGACGCGCCGGTCCGCTAACGCAGCTTGGTTTTTACGAAATTGAATCCGGAGGCGACTCGTGGCCCGTCGGGATTTCTCTTATGACGCCTGCCGAGTCCCTGCTCGACAACGCGGCGATCACAGAAACCGCAAAGCCAGTCTCACGTGGTCAGTCCCCGGCCTACTGGCTGATCGTCGTGGCTCTACTCGTTCTGGCCGCCGAATCAATCTTATATCACCGCAGGAAAGTAGGCTGATGATCCGAACTCGTTCTTGAAGCATCACCAATACCGGCATGGAATTCACCACACTCAAACCTCTCCTCTGGCTGTTGATCATCCTCGTGTTGATCGCCGGCTATTGGTTCACATTGGTGGATCGCCCCAAAGGTTTGAAGCTGGGATCCTTTCTTCTGCGAGTGCTTGGTATCATCTTTCTAATCCTCGCGCTTTGCCGTCCCTTCTGGAATGACGAGTCCGAAGATGTCCATGTGGTATTCCTCGTCGATGTCTCGGAGTCGGTAGCGCTGGATTCAGCGATCGACTCTCTCGCTGACATTGATGAAGCCATCAAGGCACTGAGCCCGGACGACACGTGGTCACTGTTCGCTGTAGCGAATGGAGTGAAGAAATACGAAACGACCGGCGCCCTGAAGAAACTTCTGGAAGACTGGAAAACGGGCATCAAAGACGATGAATTCCGTTCCGGCTCGCGGCTCGCTGACGCCTTGCTCAATACCCGGCTGGCGTTTCCAGCTGGGAAGGCAAAGCGCATCGCTCTGTTCTCCGACGGCCAGGAAACACAATCAGGAGGACTTTCAGCCCCCATCACAACACTGGAGAAGGAGGGAGTCGCGATCCAATTTGGAAAGATCGAGGGGCTTCAAAAGCCTGAGGCGTCCATTGTTTCAGTCCTGCCTAACAGCTCATTTGCCTATCAGGGGGAAATGGTCCGGATTAAGACAACTGTGGCTTCCAACAAAGAGATGAAAGCTCAGCTGCGGATTTTGCACAAAGGAGTGGCCGTCAAAGACGTTGCCATGGACCTCAAGGCTCAGGGTGACAATATTTTTTACGTAGACGTCGAGATGAATACTCCCGGGCCGAGTGTCTGGACCGCCGAACTCATTCCTGAAGAAGACTATTTCCCTATCAACAACCAGCTCGCGACAACCGTGCAAGTTAAGGGCAAGCCCCGAATCCTGATTCTGCATCAGGAACCAGTCGATATGCGCCCTTTCGCCCGGGCCTTGAAAGAGCAGGATTTTGAAGTCGATGTCCGCGGCAAATTCGGCCTGCCTGAATCCATGGAAGAGTTGCTGGCCTTCGACGCTGTCGTTATCGCGGATGTTCCTGCGACTGACATGAGCGTGCGCCAGATGGCCATGTTACAAAAGTATGTCGCCGATTTCGGCGGTGGCCTTGCCATGTTCGGTTCTGACAATTCATTCGGACTGGGCGGCTATTACAAAACTCCAGTGGAAGAAGTGTTGCCTCTTATCTCGCGCTTTGAAAAAGAAAAGGAGAAGCCATCTCTGGCGATGGTGCTTGTGGTCGACAAATCAGGTTCGATGCAGGGAGCGCCAATCGAGATGGCAAGACAGGCCGCAAAAGCAGCAGTCGAGTTATTGGGCGTGCGTGATCAAGTCGCTGTGATTGGCTTTGATGGACAGCCGCAAATCGTTTCGGAGATGAGATCGGCGTCGGAAAAGGACTCGGTGATGGCAGCCATTGACTCCCTCGCTGCCGGAGGCGGAACCTATGTTTATCCAGCCATGGTTGCAGGCAAAGACATGCTCGACAACGTCGCGACAAAGGTGAAACACATGATTATTCTGTCCGACGGCCAAACACAACAGGCAGACCATCTGGGCCTCACTCAGGCAATGGCAGACAACGGCGTGACAGTCTCAACAGTTTCACTCGGGCAGAACGGCGCACGGGATTTGATGGCATCAATCGCCGAAGTCGGCAAAGGCCGTTACTATGAGACGATGGACGCCGCCAACGTGCCGCAGATCTTTACCAAAGAAACCATGCAGGCGTCCAAGTCCGCAATCAAAGAGGACCTGTTCGGAATTGCCCAGACGGGTGACCACCCCATTCTGGCCGGCTACAACGACGCCGACCTGCCGTTTTCCCTTGGCTACGTCATGACCGAAGCCAAGCCGACAGCCCAGGTGCTGCTGGTCGCCGAGACCGGTGATCCGTTGCTGGCGGTGTCGCGGTTTGGTCTGGGGATGGGCATGGCGTGGACCTCTGATCTCACCGAAAAATGGGGCGGTGAATGGTTGGCATGGGACGAGTGCGGAAAATTCTGGGCTCAGGCGTTTCGCGGGATTGTTCGCAAATCAGATGCAGCCGGAATGACCAGCACCCCACGGAAAGAAGGCGACAAATGGGTGATCGACATCACACGGCAGGATCAAAACCGGATGCCTGTCTCGCAGATCAATTGGAACGCCACGTTTCTCGATACCAATGGCCAAACCGTCGTGTTTCCAGTCAAGGAAACCGGACTGGGGCGTTACCGGGCGGAAGTTCCAGTGGGAGGGAAAGATGATTTAACCCTGATCGTACGCGACACTGATTTCGACAAACAGAAGACCCACCAGTTTACCGCCGAATACCCTGCTGAATATCGGCTCGGGAGCGTATTGCCCTCTGAGTTCGCAACCATGGCTTCGTTCACGGCATCTCAAATCCGCGCAAACATCGAACCCATCTCCCGTCAACGCGCCGTTATCCACTGGTTCGTGTTTGCAGCTATTGCCTGTCTGCTGGGAGGTATGGTGTTGCGCCGGGTTTAAGACACCCGTCCCTTAAAACAGAAAGCGGCCGCTCTTTCGAGCGACCGCTTCAACGTTTGGTCTTGGGAGTCAAATTTATTGATTCATGCGGAAAACGACGACTTTCCGGTCGAAACGACGGTCCCTCTCATCCGCGTTCGCAGGATAGCTGGACTCGCTCTCCCCGTATCCAACCGGCACAAGCCGGTCAGGCGAAACGCCCTGTCGAACGATGTCACGGACAATTCGCTCGGCACGTCGCTGTGAGAGCATCTGGTTATATTCGTAACCACCTTCAGCCGATGCATGTCCTTCGATGACAAATCTGGCGTTCGCCAACGATGGATCCCGCATGGCTTCGGCGAGTTCCTGGACAATCTCATAGGAATATTCGTCTGCAAAAGCCGTTGAACCCTGCTGAAACAGAATGTCATCCCGACTCACCATCGAGTTCGGATCGACCTCGTAAGAGACCACAAGAGATTCCGGCTCCCTATATTCGCGGGGCATCTGGGGATATTCAGCCTGGCGAGGTGGCAAATAATCCACTTCACGATAGTTTTGAACGTTGACCCGGTTTAGAGCAGACACTGCAAGCAGGATCGCGGGGATATCCTGGCGATTTCTGAACTGCACATGACGCCGCCCGTTGTGGATAGGGTGGTGATGATGATGGTCATCATCAAACCTGCGATCGTGATCGCGGTCGTGTCGGCCATCACGGTCTCGATGAGAATCTCCCCGGCGACGATCGTCATCAAACCGGCGGAAATCCTCCGAGCGATCTCCATGGCGGAACGAAGGCGGAGCATCGTTCAGATCAGCTTTGCCCTGAAACCTGCGCAGCAGATAAGACACCACCGCTTCCCGGGTGGAATCATCCCGACTACGAGTCTCCCCCCGCTCCCTTTCGCGGGACTCATCAAAACGTCTCGCCTTCTGATCACGATCCTTTTCAGATCGGGCGAGCTCGCTGTCTGAACCAATCACTTTACGGATAATGTCCTGAGCCTCAGCGGGAGTTTCGATCGCCATCTTCTTCCGGTTCACCTCCTGCTCAACTTTCCGGGTGGATTCCACGACCTTCTTTTCTTCGACCGGTGCGACCGGGATTGGGTCAGACTTGGCCACAGCCTTTTCGTCTTTGGCCTGCGCCGGAGGTCTGGTCGACGGTTCATCGGGATCACTTCCCCTTGCGACAGGTTTCCTCTGCCCTTTGCTTTTCCCTTTTTCCTGTGCTGCCATTCGGCGTTCACGCTCCAACCTGGCTTCCGGAGTTTCACGCTCGATCCTCATTCGGGGCTCCGCCTTGTTGGGTTGTTCCTGAGAAGGCGCTGGTTTCCTGACGATCTTTTCCTCCTTCGCCGGCTTTTCAGTCGCTTTCTCCGCAGCTTTTTTGGCAATTTCCGGAGCCGTTCGAGGCGCCTCTTTGACTGGTTCAGGCTTCACGGGAATGGGAGTCTCCTTCGGTGCCTTCACCGATTTCTCAGCGGCCTTCCTCGCGATGTCTTCAATTGAATCTTTGGGTCGTTTGGAAGGCGGACGAGGGTTATTTTCGCCTTTCTTTGGAGGGCTGACCTTTGCCTGCTTCTTCTCAGCCGGCTTTTGCGAAGCCCCGGGTTGCTCTTGCGGCGTGTGTTTCGGTTTCTCCTTCACAGCTTCTTTTTCGACCCGTTTCTTCTCGCCTTTTTCGGCTTTACCGGGCTTCTCTGCGGCAGCAGCAGCTCGAGTGTTCGCGGCCAAAGCCGGCGGAATGTCTTTGGCTGTTTCGATGACTTGCCCCTGAATGATGGTGAAAGGAGCGATGCCCATTCCGACCACGGCAGAGATCTTTATTAATGTTGGGATAATGGTTTTCATTGGATTGAATCTGATTACCTCTCCCAGTTGCAAGTATCACGCCGCGCACACCAGACAAATCACAACTCATTCATTACCAACCACCTGAACCCCTCAACATCACACCCAACATCCCGTCTTTGAAAAATCCTCATTGCATAAAGCAGGGCTGACGATGCAAGCTGCCACGATCCGGCAGGGTTGATTTGATGATTCAATAGGGTTGATTCGTGGAATGCGAATCTGCCTTTTCTTCATTGTTATGTCGTTTTCCATCGCCTCATTTGCACAGGTCAAAGGCTACCCGGAAGGAGTGGAAGCAGTCACCTACCAGTCGAATGCTGATCAATCGATGCAGCCCGCCCTCTTTTGGAAGCCGGAGGCAAATGATGAAGCCATTCCCCTGCTGGTAGCTCTGCACACCTGGTCTGGCGACTACCGTCAGGCCGGTGGCGAAGCTGTTTACGCCAAGTGGTGCCAGCAGATGGGATGGGCCTTTGTGCATCCGAATTTCCGGGGAAAGAACAACACCCAGGAAGCATTGGGATCAGATCTCGCAGTGCAGGACGTCCTCAGCGCCATTGATTTTTCAAAGACCAAGGCCAAGATCGATCCCAACCGGATCTATTGCATCGGCGTCTCCGGCGGCGGTCATATGTCACTGATGATGGCAGCTCGAGCACCCGACGTCTGGGCCGGAGTTTCCGCCTGGTGCGGTATATCCGACATCGCAGCGTGGCACCAACAGTGCAGCGAAAACGAGCGGTTCAATGGATACGCAAAACACATCGAGCAAGCACTGGGCGGGGCACCCGCCTCCTCGACCGACCGCGAAAAGTCAGCCAAATCCCGATCCCCGCTGTCCTGGCTGAACGAAACGACTCGGAAAGTGAATTTTGACATCAACCACGGAATCAACGACGGACGGGACGGCAGCGTTCCATTCACCCATTCGTTGTACGCCTGGAATGAAGTGGTTCCCGAAGGCGAACAGCTATCGGCCGAATTCATTATCGGACTCTATGCGGATCAAACCGTGCCCGCAGACCAGAAAGCTTCCCCGGATGCGATCTATGGGAAGCGGCAGCCGTTACTGCGAAAGACCCACGACAACACACGTATCACAATCTTCGACGGCGGACATGAGATCATCCACGAAGCCGCCCTCAACTGGCTGGCCGCGCAGCGAAAAGACAAACCTGCCGTTTGGGACTTGAAAGACGTGGTCAAAATCAGTACCAAAGCAAAGGACTCAGAGAGCGGGAAGTGAGAAGACACTTCCGCGCTTAATCATTTTTGTTAAGATGGCGTATCGCACCGAATCTGTCAGGCAACACTACAAGGCATGCAAAAACTTCTCATTTCACTGTTTTGCATTTTGCTGAGCACCCTCACCGCTCACAGCGAAGACGCATGGAAGGAATACACCAACAAGCGCTTCGGCTTTCTGTTGCGTTACCCGGGGACTCTTTTGGCCAGCCGTGAACCTGACAATGGAGGCGGACGAGAGTTTCACACGGCAGACAAGGAGTTTAGCGTCACCGCTCTCGGCCACTTTCTCATGGCTGACGACGGTGACTCGCTTGAGAAGCGCTGGAAAGATGAATTGAAGTCTCTCGGCGACACCGTCACCTATAAGAAGAAGGCTGCCACGTGGTATGTCATCTCGGGCGTCACCAAGGATGGAACGGAGTATTACCACAAGCTCTACACCAAGGAAGGAAACTGGACCGCATTCCGCATTACCTACCCGCACGCCAGGAACAAGAAATATGATCCCTGGGTAGCGAAGATCGAAAAGAGCTTTATTCCATTTCTTGAAGGTGACTTTGATAGAATCCAAAGGTGAATAATGCAGTGCCTGACCATGCGCAGCAGCGAACTGCTCAGGGAGTCACAGCACCAGCATCCACCCCCGCCTTTCCGGCATGGGATTGTGCGACTGGGAAACGCCGTTGATGAAAATTAGATCTTGCGCCCGCGCGCCTGGATGCGGACGTTAGTGCGGCGCATGACAACATGAAAAACAAACACTTACCATTTTTCGCTCTATTCACAGTTTTCTTTCTTGCGGGCTGTGCCGTTACCGGATCAAAACAGTTGGATCGCTTAAGCGTGGGTATGACGAAGGAGCAAGCCATAGCGTCCCTTGGCCAACCAGCTTCCACAAAGACTTCTGGCGGAAATGTGGAAATTCTTAATTATCTGTTACCTTACAGATCGCCCTTAGGACCAATGCAGGGCGGGCACTATGTGAAATTGCGAAATGGTTTAGTGGAAAGTTACGGCTCAGGGACGCCTGCACTCAATGTGAGCGGTGAATTGGAATGATGTTTCAAATTCGGAGTAAATTCTCCCAGTCGTGATCTCCACACGATAAAGTGAGTCGGATCGTATCGGGATCCCCCTACCTACATTGGCTCAGAAACCACTCTCGCAACTTCGCACGCGCCGGTGAGGGCCGCAATACCCAGGCGTCATTGTGGTTTCGAAAGCCGGTCGGGCAGAACGTAAAGGCGCCTTCGATCCCGGTCTCCTCAAGATAGCGCTTCGTGGCATTCAGGGAGGTTTGGGAATTTGAATTGCCTTCCTGACAGATGAATTGGGGAATCCGGCCGAGCCGTTTGAGGCGCTCCAAGGCAGAGGTGCGACCCGAATTTGCATAGGCCCAGGGTCCGCGAACGCCGTCGTAATGGCTGTAGCAGATCATCCCGCGCCACAGCTTTGCGATTTCTTCGTCATGAAGACCGATGGCGTTGCAGGCGAGCGCGCCCCTTGAAAAACCAGCCAGGAATACGGAGTCCTTGTCTCCGCCGAACTCGCTGCAAACCTGAGCAGCGACTCGTTTCACCATCGCCACGGTGGTATCAGGTTTGTGATTCGGCTTGGAGCCCCACCAGGTGATCGCGATCTGTTTTCCCGATTCATCCAAAAACGGCAAGGCAGCCCAAATCACACCTGTTCCGCCACTGATGCCATATCCGAGACTGCAGCCTTCGGGGCGGCCGGTGCACTCATCACCCAGATTGTTTTTGAAGCCGCCGTTTCCCGGCAATTCCAGTATCACCGGGTATTTCTCCCCGGGCTGCCAATCGTCGGGAAGATACAGGACGAAGGGCACTCCCGAGGTTTCATCGATCACAAAGACCCGCTTTCCGGGAGCAGGTTTTCCTTCGGTAATCTGCGGAACGATCAGGTCAGCATCGATGGCGCGGATATCGGGAAGTTTCTGCTGCGCCAGAACGACGCTCTGCCAGCTGAAAGCGGCGAGCGTCACCAAACAGAGAGCTTTCATCCGGAATCAGCAGGACGTTGGCACCCGAAGGGCCAGCTTTACCGAATGCGGGATGGCTCCTTCGACAAATTCGAGACACTCCACGGCGCCTGAAGGCTTTCCCGGAAGCGCTATTACCAGTGCAGTGTCAACGATCGCAGCAAGACTCCGTGACAAAATCGCATTGGGCGTGATGGCGAGAGAACGCATCCGCATTGTTTCGCCGAAGCCGGGGATCTCGACCCGCATGATGCCGCGAATGGCTTCGGGGGTGACGTCGCGGATATCAACACCGGTGCCGCCGGTCGTTAAAACCAGTCCAGCCCCCTGCCCTGCGAAGGCCCGGATCGATGTCTGGATTCGCTCCAGATCATCTGGAACGACGGTTTCTGCAATCACTTCCCAGCCGCGTTCTTCGCAGGCTGCTCTGACCGCAGGTCCGCCTTCGTCTTCGTATTCACCGGCAGCGGCGCGGTCGGAGACGGTGATGATGCCGACTTGAATCGCGTTTGAATTACTCATCGATTCCAGTTCCGGCTTCGTCAGCAGCTTTGGTTTTCTCCAGGTAGGAGGCGAGTTCACGTTTCACAACGGGAAGCAATATGAATACACCGATCAAGTTCGGGAAACACATGCTCAGAAGCATGCCATCGGAAAAGTCGGTGACGGCGCTGAGGGAAAGCGAAGAACCAATGACGATGAACACGCAAAAGATGAACTTGAACGTCAAGTCCGATGCCTTGCTGTCCCCGAACAGGAAGCAGAAGGCCTGCTGTCCGTAATAAGACCACGATATCAGGGTGGAAAACGCGAACAGGATCACCGCAGCTGACAGGATGTATTGGAAGCCCGGCAACACACTGTTGAACGCAGTCGAAGTCAGCTCAATTCCATTCAAGCCGTCTGGATTGGTGTAAGTGCCGGTGATGACAATCACCAGCGCAGTCATTGTGCAGACAATGACCGTATCCACAAAAGGCTCGAATAGCGCGACGATCCCTTCACTGGCAGGGTTCTTCGTCTTCACGGCGGCATGAGCGATGGGAGCTGATCCGATACCGGCTTCGTTTGAGAAAACCGCCCGCTGGATCCCAATCAAGAGGACACCAATGAGCCCGCCCTCGACTGCTTTCGGACTGAAAGCCGACGAAAAGATCAATCCGAACGCTTCAGGGATTGCTGAGAAATTGGCAAACAGAATGACCAATGCCGCCAGGACATATACGCCACACATCAGCGGAACCAGCTTCGAGGTCACCGCTGCAATTCGCACAACACCACCGATAATCACCACCGCAACGATGATGGCCACAATGAGGCCGAAGACCCACTTTTGATCAGTAAGCAGCCCGGTGACATTCACAAACTGCTCCGTAGCCTGATTGACCTGAAACATGTTTCCTCCGCCAAAGGCAGCGCCGATGCAGAGAAAGGCGAAAATATAAGCTAAAGTCGAACCGAGAGGCCCCATCCCTTTCTCCTTCAATCCAATTGCCAGATACCTCATGGGTCCGCCGGAAACTTTGCCGTCTTTCCCGATCTTCCGATATTTCACACCCAGAGTACACTCAGCAAATTTCGTGGTCATTCCCAACAACCCAACCAACATCATCCACACCGTTGCGCCCGGGCCACCTGTGGCAATCGCTATGGCCACCCCTGAAATATTCCCCAGACCAACCGTGGCGGATAAGGCCGTTGCCAATGCCCGGAAGTGGGAAATTTCCCCTGGATCAGACGTCTTTGAATACTTTCCGCGGATGGTTCGCCAGCCCAGCCGCCATGACCGGAGGTTGATAAATTTGAAATAGAACGTGAGGAACAGCCCTGCCCCGGCCAACCAGACGAGAATGAACGGAATCTCTTTTCCGTTAATTTTCAGGAACGGAATTTTCCAGAAAATGATATCGAAAACCCGGGTCGTCCAGGGTGAAACGACCCGGTTAATTGCTTCATCAATCGTTTCATCAGCGGGCGGAGTAACCGCTACAGTATCAGCGGCATCCTGACTAAATGCCGGGGTTGAGCCGACAATTGCAACGAATGCAAAAACAAGCACGAGAAAACAAGCGGTGACTTTCTTCATAGGTTTTTCGGTTTATCCCAGATCACGCTTTGAAAAGCAACGTGAAACTTAACAATTCTAAATCAAAGAGCCGGCTCACCCGCCCTGACGAGGGAAAAGCCGCAGTATTTAAGCCAATCCACTCGCAGGCCCATCTAAACTTTTGAAAAATTATGCTCAAAAAGCGGACTCACTATTTCGCTATGAAGCAAGCGGGCCGCTCGAGATCCGGCGGGTAGGAAACCTCCCTTCGAGGCCCCATCCCGTCATTCGATTTCACTCAACTTCACCGAGCGCCCTTCTTCGGCTGACTTGTCACAGGCGAAGAGGACTTTGAAAGTCTTAATCGCGTCGTGAATGCTGGTGCGTTTCGTGTCTTCTCCTTTATCCAAAGCATCGAAAAAGGCCTGAAACTGATCCTGATACGGATGATCATGCACATCTCCGGAATCGGCCAGCGCGACCGGAAGCTCTGTCCATTGTTTGTCCCGCAGATGAAATTTGGTTGAATAGATCTTGTTATCCAGAATGGAACCTTCGCTCCCGACAAGGTGGGTGTGAAAGTAGTAAGGCTGCATACAGTCAATGACCGACGCGACTTTTCCCACGGATCCATTGGCGAACTTCAGGATGGAAGCCGTCGTTGTCGGGTATTCATACTTCTGGAAAATCTCGTTCTTCGATGTCGTGGCATAGCATGTCACCTCCTCCACATCATTCCCCATGCACAGCATCAGAGCGTCCAGCGCATGACAGCCGGCGGAGAGCAAGCTGGACCCACCGTTTTCGCGCGTCGTGTTCCATCGATACTGACCATACCAGGGCCCGATGCCGTGATAATAATCGATTTCTCCATAGTGAATATCACCGATCATTCCCTCATCGATCAGCGACGTGGTGGTGAGAAACTGGGAGATGTGGCGAATCTCGAAGCAAACCGTGGCTTTCACCCCGTTTTCCTGCACCGCCTTGTAGATGGCGGAACAATCTTCCCAGGTCAGAGCCATCGGCTTTTCCAGAATGATATGCTTGCCTGCGTTTGCCGCTGCCACCGCCTGAGCACGGTGTTGATTGGGATAGCTCGTGATCGAAACCGTATCGATATCATCACAGGCCAGCATTTCATCAACACTCGAATATCCCCTCACCTCACCGCCATGGGTCCTGGAAAGCTCCGCATTGTCCAGCGGACGGGACGAATAAACCGCCACGACATTTCCCTGTTCAGTTCCATTAATGGCATCAATATGGGCCTGTGCAGCCCAGCCGTATCCGATCACACCAACGTTGTAACTCATGGCCGAGACCTTGAATAATTCACCCGCCCTTGGCAACAAAAAGCGTGACGGAATGACGCCTGTTAAGCCCATGTCGGATTCCTGAACGGGGAATGACCCAAAAATCGATTATTTGCTCATTCCCCGTTCAGGAATGCACCAGATAACGATTATTTGCCCGTTCCCCGTTTAGGAATGCACCAGATAACGATTATTTGCCCGTTCCCCGTTTAGGAATGCACCAGATAACGGTTTTTTGCCCGTTCCCCGTTTAGGAATGCACCGGATAACAGTTTTTTGCCCGTTCCCCGTTTAGGAATGCACCGGATAACAGTTTTTTGCCCGTTCCCCGTTCAGGAATGATGTGCACAGCCCGTGCGGGGGAAAATAGCAGCATTTCGATCAGACAGTATTGATTCATCGATCAAACCCTGTTGATTCGTGGAATGATGACAACAGCCTCCGAATGGATCGCCCTCGATTGGGGAACGACGCATCTTCGTGCGTGGAGGTTGTCAGCCGACGGCACAATCATCCATTCTGCGAAAAGTGAGCGGGGAATGGCTTCCCTTTCACCATCCGGGTTTGAAGGGGCGCTGATTGAATTGATATCCCCGTGGCTCACTGAAGGGATCTCCGTTCCAGTCGTCGGATGCGGTATGGTCGGCGCCAAGCAGGGATGGCAGGAAGTTCCGTATACCACAACTCCCTGCAAACCAATCACAACTCCTGCAAAAATCCGCACTTTGGATAGACGGATCGAAGTCCACATTTGCGGAGGCATCAAACAGGATTCACCAGCGGACGTGATGCGTGGAGAGGAAACCCAGGTGGCGGGCTTCGTCGCCCGAAATCCCGGATTTGATGGCATCCTCTGTTTGCCGGGAACCCACAGCAAGTGGGTCTCCGTTGAAGGTGGTTCAATTTCCGGCTTTCAGACCTTCATGACGGGAGAGCTTTTTGCATTGCTCGCAGAACAGTCGGTGCTTCGGCATTCGATCGACGTGAAGGCGTGGGATGAGGGTGAATTTGTGAAGACGGTTGTCAGCGCAATTGAGTCGCCCCACGGCGCAGGTTCCAGTTTCTTTAACATTCGGGCCGAGGGACTGCTCAACGGTTTATCCCCCGCTGCAGGTCACGCCCGGCTCTCCGGCTTTCTCATCGGACAGGAAATTGCCGGGGCCGCTCACTTTTGGAAAACCGCGTCGAAGGTCGGAATCATCGGCGACTCCAAACTCGCAAGCCACTACCAGGCGGCATTCGCTGCAGTTGGACTGAGTTCAGACATTCACCCGGTTGAAGCAATGACTCTCGCCGGCCTTCAATCTGCAAGGTTTACGCTCGGAAACGGTTGAATGGTGAGCCTGCCTCAAAGCGGTTTGGCATCCCATGAATACGCGGTTTTTGGGATCGCCTGTCCGGTCAAAAACCTCAAGTCTGTTGCCATGAAACATTTCACTTCCTCTGTGGCCTCACTTTGCACGGCCGTGGCTTTGATCACGGGTTCCCTACACGCCGAAGATACGGTGAAGGTTTTCCTGATGGCCGGGCAGTCGAATATGGAGGGAAAAGCGAAGAACGAACTGATCACCCATCAGGCTACAGATCCAAAAACGGCTGATCTCTTCAAACATCTGCGGACCGGGAATGAATGGACGGTTCGCGACGATGTGTTTATCAAGTTTCTCAATCGCCATGGTGGACTCACGATTGGTTACGGGTCACCCGACAAAACCGGTGCTGAACTGGAGTTTGGTCATTTGATGGGAGAGCATTTCGAAGAACCGGTGCTGCTGATCAAAGCCGCGTGGGGTGGTCATTCGCTGTTTCAGAAGTTCCGACCGCCCGGACGCGGCCTGCCTTCCGATGAGCAACTGGAAGCTGAACTCAAGAAAGCGCAGGAACGCGTCACCAGGGAAAACGAGAAACGGAACAAGACCGATCCGCTGCCGACGATGGAAGATATCAAGGCCCCCTATGGCTCATCATACAGGAACATGATGGCCGAGGTTGAAGACACCTTTGCAAATTACGGCACGCTTTTCCCTCAACTCAAAGGAAAGAAACTCGAGATGGCCGGGTTTGTTTGGTTTCAAGGCTACAATGATATGTTCGGCGACTATGCCCCGGACGAGTATGCGGAAAACATGAAGCAGTTCGTGAAAGACGTGCGCAAAGATTTGAAGCAACCGGATTTACCATTTGTGATTGCTGCTATTGGCAACAACGGGTCAAAACCGGCTCAAAAGGGAATGCTCACGGTTCAGAATGCCCAGCTTTCCATGAATAAGGTCCCTGAGTTTAAGGGAAATTTGATCGCCTTCCGGACCGATGAACTTGTCGACAAAGCTGCGGAGGATCTTTACCCGACCTGGAAAGATAATTTTGAGGAATGGAAACTGGTGGGCTCTGACCGCCCCTACCACTACCTGGGCAGTGCGATCTGGTACACGCGGATCGGCCACAAAATGGGTGAATCAATGCTCGAATTGATGGCCAAGTGACTTTAAGAAATGACGAGCCTGACTATGAAACCCCTTCCTGTATTCCTTTTAGTATCGACCTGTCTGTCCAGCTTCCTTTTGGCTGCGCCGCCTGAGTTTCAATGGAAAGAACAGAAGATTGATGACATCAGCATCGGTTACGGTCTCCAACTGACTGATGTCGATGGGGACGGGAAGACTGATATCGTTCTGGCGGATCAGAAGACGATCCAGTGGTATCAAAACCCCACTTGGGAGAAAAATGTGATCGCCCAAAACCTGACGCTCCGGGACAATGTCTGTGTCACGGCTCGTGACATCGATGGCGACGGCAAATGCGAAATCGCGGTGGGCGGCCAATGGAATTTCAAAGAGACCCAGAAGGATGGGGCCGTCTTTTACCTTCAGGCAGGCGACGACCGCACCAAAGCGTGGAAAGCGATCAAGCTCTACAACGAGCCGAACACCCATCGCATGCACTGGCTGCGAGGTGCTGGTGATGAATACACGTTGATCGTGAAACCGCTTCGGGGACGCGGAGAGGTTGACGGTGTGGGACCGGGCTTCAAGATGCTGGAATATTTCAAGCCAGCTGATCCGACCACTGAATGGAAGACCCGGGTGGTCAGTGACTTCCTCAATCTTTCCCACAATTTTCACCCCGTAAACTGGGACGATGATCCGGAGGAGGAATTGATCATCGCAGCGAAGCAGGGTGTTTGGCACTTCGACCGCAAGGATGGTGAGTGGACTTCGAAACAACTGACGGAGAACTTCTCGGGTGAAATCCGCGACGGCAAGCTCCCCAACGGCAAACGGTTCTTTGCCACGGTCGAGCCCATGCACGGAACCTCCTCGGCGGTTTACACAGAACCTGAAAACGGCGACGGACTTTGGCCCCACCTGACGGTATTGGATGACGCCTTGATCGATGGCCACGCGGTGGCTGTTGCGGATTTTCTCGGAGTGGGTTCTGATCAGGTCGTCGTTGGTTGGCGGGCGATGCATCCCAAGGGCACTCCCGGCATCAAGCTCTTTACCCCGATGGACGACGACGGCAAAACATGGCGCGAGACCAAAGTATCAGGGGACGAAGTGGCGGTCGAAGACATCAAAGCCGCTGATCTCAATGGCGATGGCAAAGCCGACATAGTCGCTGCAGCCCGGCAAACCAAGAACCTGAAAATCTTCTTCAGCCAACCCTAACATTTTATGAAAACAACCTCCCTACTCTCAATCGCAGCATTGATTCTCCTGAACACTTCCTCTCTTCCCGCACAGGATGAGAAGCCAGTCTTTTCGTCGGCAACGGTCGATCTCGGAATCGTTGTCGGAGACATGGACGCTTCTGTCAAGTTCTACACCGAAGCTCTGGGCGTAACTGAAGTAAAAGGCTTCACCGCCAGCGCCGAGAAGGCCACCGCATTTGGCCTGACCGACAACCGTGAAGCAGTGATCCGCGTGTTCGTCCTCGGCGAAGGCCCGGGTGCCACCAAGCTTAAGATCATGTCCTTTCCGGACGCCAAGCCGGCTAAACCTGACCAGAAGTTTATTCATTCCACGCTGGGAGTGAGCTATCTGACACTTCGTGTGACTGATATGGATAAAGCGATCGAAAAGCTGAAGAAAGCGGGTGTAAAACTGATGGGTAAAACGCCTGCCAGCCTCGGCGGCGACAACTATCTGACCACCGTTCAGGATCCCGACGGCAACTTCATTGAACTGATCGGGCCCATGAAAAAGTAGGGCTCTGTTCCGACGAACTTTTCCATCGCGAATCTATGCGTTCCGGTCCTGCCGGGATGTATAGGTTTCAAAGAAGTCACTACTCGATAGCTTGACTTTGAGAAGGCTTTTCAATATGCCTTCTCATATAAGCATTAATGGAGTAATCGATATTTATCATGGAGATGACGTCTCCAGTTTTGAGACCGTCAAATCAGCAGGAATCCTGGGAATCATTCACAAAGCCACCCAGGGAGTAGGCTACACCGACCCTGAGTATGCGGCCCGAAAACCGGAGGCCTTGAAAGCCGGACTGCTGTGGGGCGCTTACCATTTCGGGACCAATAGCGAGTCAGGCAAAGAACAGGCGGACTACTTTCTCTCAGTCGTAAACCCGGGGCCCGATGATCTTCTGGCCCTGGACTATGAGCAGGAAGACGGGCATGAGGCAATGACGCTCGATAAGGCGGTGGACTTTGTCGAGACTGTTTACCAGGCAACGGGGCGCTATCCGGGATTTTACTCAGGATCATTGATTCGTGAGCAGCTGGGCAATAACACCAATGAAACGCTCGCGAAATGCTGGCTTTGGTGGGCGGAATATGGACCGGAAGCCAAGATCATCCCCAATTGGAAAGATTGGACCATGTGGCAATACACAGGCGACGGCATTGGCCCCGAGCCTCACACCGTAGATGGCGTTTCCGGAGAGATTGATCGGGACAAGTTCAATGGAGACGAAGCGGCCCTGAGAAAGCTCTGGACAGGCGGAGCATCCGCGCCCCCTCCAGCTCCCACCAAACCGACGCCTCCGAAAGAAGAGGAGACCGCCACCGGTGATCTGACTCTGGATGATTTCTCAACTGACAACGACCTGACGCAGATCGACTCGGCCGGAGAATGGCCCATCTATAAAGTAAACAACACCGATGTGATCGCCGTGAAAGCGAAGATGGATATCGACGCTGACGGCTCGCCCCATGCCTATGAACCCAATAATCAAGGTCTCGACGTCAACATTGACGCGAAGGATGGCAGCGAATGGGTCGGCGTAGCGACAGACAGCCACGGTAACCCTGTCATTCAGGGACCGGATGACCCCGCACCGGGCTACTACATTTCCACCACTTCTCTGGAGGATACTTCGCAACCGACAGACTCCACCAAGCGATATCTGGATTCCGAAACAGTTCCCTACATCGTTATTCCCCACAGCCATGATTCTGTGGGATGGGAACTGGGAGATTTGGCAACAGTCATCCGGTTGAAGGACGGTGCTTATGTTCATGCCATCGTGGGTGACATCGGTCCGAAGTCGAAATTCGGCGAAGCATCCATCGCTGTGGCGAAGGCCCTGGGCGTCAATCCCAGCGCACGCGTGGGAGGTGATCAGGAAAACCACTTCGGGTATCTCATCTACAATGGCTCGGCCGCCTCGCCTGCGTGGCCCAGGTCCTCGGCAGACATCAATGAATCAGCAGATGCCCTGTATAAAAAGACGGTGAGCCAGAGTATGATCGACGGCCTACAAACCACGCCGTCATTTGATCCCGGCCCACCTCCCCCGCCAAAAGAGCCTCTGATTGTATTCAGTGATGCCTCGAGTGACGAGGCAAAGTCACTGCAAACTTTTCTCAATCAATTCCCGGGAGAGTCTCTCGATGAATCCGGCATTCCGGATGCGAACACCTCCGCCCGCCTCGCGCAATTTGCAGGCATCACTTTAAAAGGGGCTCCCGACGGCAATGAAGCCCTCACCCCCGGGCCATTCGTGGTTTACGATCCCCATAACAAGACTGACTACACCCGTCTCTTCCAGACGTGGTTGAGCACCTTCGATGGAGTGGACGTTGAAGCCGACGGGTTTGCCGGACAACACCTTTCAGATGCGGTTCACACGGTGTTTGGCAGCTATCTCCCCGGGGACTCCCGATCAGGTGGCGGCAGTGCAACCGCTCTGATCCCTTTTGATCCCCATCACTATTCCCAATATGCCCTTCGCCTGCAAACGATGCTGAATGATCTCCCTGGCATACAAATTGGAGACGATGGCTACGCCGGTGACTCCACCTCGGAAGCAGCTCAAGCGGCCTTCGGAAACCCGCTCCCGTTTTCAGGCAAATAGTCGCGAAATTCAGACCGCTTTACTCAACTTGTAACTACTCCACTTAAAAAAATCTCATGGGCTCATCTCTCGTCTTAGGCAATAAACTCGTTCACCCCGATGAACTCGTCGAAAAGCATTCTCTCGGAATGCTCGACAAAGTTCAGACTGATCCATCAGCGATGGTGAAAGTATCATCAGGCACCGTCAGTGCCGCCAGCCTTAAGGAAGCGCCTCAGCTTCCGACCGGTTCTGCGGCGGCCTACGAACCCGTCGGCATCGGCAAACCATTGGGAATCGAGATTCTCACTGTATATACCGGAGATGCACCGGTGGGTGGTCTCTTTGGAAATAAGAAGAAAGACCTTCTGGTTGTCTCCGGAGTGAAAGGGCCTGAAACCTTCGCCGCGGCCCCCCGGGCCATCAACCAGATGCGGGACGACATTGGTCCCAAAACCTATCTACAGGGAAGCGCCTTCGCTGAAGGCTCAACCATCATTTACTACACTCCGTCTTTGATCAATGCATCGCTCTTCACCTCGGTTGAGATGGTGTTTGATCAATTCAATGAAGCGATTTTTGAGGAAGTCGCGGGGATGTTCAAGCAAGCCGCCGGCCTCCCGGTTTTCGCCCCTGCCAGCGCGTATTTGCTGGCGGGATCGTTTATCACCAAGATTGCAGAGAGCCTGGGGAAAGCACTTCTCGAAAAAGGCCCTTACCTCAGCGCTGATATCGACCTCCGCTTTGACACCCCCGGTCTTCCGGTCGCCATGGCGAGCCATCTGGTTTTCTACAATGATCGTGATCAGGAGGAGCTCAGCAAATACGAAATCAAGGTGATCCAATCCGGCGGCAGCCCTATGATGGCGTTGGTTGATTCACAGTCAGGCGACCGCTACGAAGGAGATGCTCCCTACATCATCGCCAACCTGGATGGTCGCAATCGCGACACCGAGCTTCACAATTTTAAACCGCATATCGCCCAGGCAGCGGTGCTGGACCAGTTCTACGGATCCAAGAATGCCGGTGGCGATGTCGTTAAAGCCATGCAGTCAGCGATGAGCCTATACAATGACCTCACCTACCGGAAAAAGGCCGAGGCTTTGAAGGCAACGATCGATGGACTCGATCCTTCCAGCCCGGACTATGAGAAGCAGTTCACCAAGGCAAAAACCCTCTACGATGCCTACAACGCGAACATTCAGCTCACGGATGTCTTTAAGTTACCGACGATTGAGCCGAAGAATTCCTGACAGCGGAAGAACTGCACCGCCACAATCGTGTGCTTCCCTCCCGAATCGATTTCGCTAATATCGCGGAATGAGTATTCGTGCTGTTCTCTGTTTCTTATTGCTTCTGTTTTCAACGCCCGGGTTCTCAGCGCCCCCGGAGGAAATTGCGGCGGAAATATTGGAAACATCCGATGTCACCGGCGGGCTCATCGTTCATTTGGGCTCCGGTGATGGTAAGCTCACCGAAGCCCTGCGAGGTGGGCGGGATTCCATCTTCGTTCACGGCCTTGAATCAGATCCAGCCAAGGTTGCCGCTTCGCGGAAAGCAATCTATCAATCGGGCAACTACGGACCGGTCTCGATTGAACAGTTCTCGGGAAAGGACCTCCCTTACCTTCAGGGAATCGTAAATCTCGTTGTTGTCGAGAGCGCCGGTGACGTTGCCGATGAAGAAGTGATGCGGATCCTCCGCCCCGGCGGAGTCGCATTAACGAAAGACGGGGAAAGCTGGAAAAAGACGGTGAAGCCCTGGCCGGACACGATCGACAACTGGACTCACTACTTCCACAATGCCGGCGGAAACGCGGTGGCCAAAGACTCTGAGGTCGGACCACCACGACACATGAAGTGGGTCGGCTCCCCCAAGTGGTCACGCCACCACGACCGCATGGCGAGCATGAGCGCTCTGGTTTCCAATGAAGGCCGCCTTTTCTACATCATGGATGAAGGCTCACGCATTTCTATTCAGCTCCCTTCAAAATGGGAACTGGTGGGTCGGGATGCCTTCAATGGTGTCATTCTGTGGCGACGGGACATTCCCGAATGGCACACTCACTTGTGGCCGCTGAAGTCCGGCCCGACTCAACTGGCTAGACGACTCGTAGCCACCGGCGATCATGTCTACGCAACCCTCGGCATCACCGCTCCAGTGTCGATGATCGATGCGGCTACCGGCATAACGACCCGGGAATTCAAAGGGAGTGACGGCACCGAGGAACTGATCGTTGATGGCGACACTCTCTATGTCATCGCAATGGACGGCAAACACGAGCTGGCGGATTACCTGCCCGAAATCGGAGCGGCAGGCGATCAGGGAATCGTTGCGAAACGATGGCAATGGAACGAGCTCCCCCGGAAAATCATGGCCTTCGACACCAGGTCAGGCGAAAAGCTGTGGGATCGAGTCAGCAGAGTGTCCCCCCTGACCATCTCTGCTTCCGAAGGAGATTTCTTTTTCCATGATGGCGACAAAGTAGTCGCACTCAGTGGAACTGACGGCACGGAAATGTGGACCGGAGAGAAGACTGATCGACGTGATAAAGTCACCTTCAACTTTGGCCCCAAACTTGTGGTCGTCGGTGACAAGGTGCTGTTTGCCGGAGGAGACCGGAAGATGCACACCTACAATGCAAAGACCGGTGAAGAAATCTGGAACGCTCCCCATGCGCGGGGCGGGTATCAGTCGCCGGAGGATCTGCTTGTCTTGAAAAACACCGTGTGGTCAGCTCCGCTCACCAGTGGAAAAGACTCCGGCACCTATACCGGAAGAAACCTTCTCACGGGCGAAATCGAAAAGGAATTCTCTCCGAATGTAGACACCTATTGGTTTCACCACCGGTGCTACATCGCCAAGGCAACGGAGAACTTTCTCATGCCCTCACGAACCGGAATCGAGTTTGTTGATCCCGCGACTGAGAACTGGGATATCAATCACTGGGTGCGCGGCGGTTGTCTGTATGGAGTCATGCCGGCGAACGGATTGACCTATGCCCCGCCTCATAACTGCGCGTGTTATCCGGAAACCAAGCTCTATGGTTTCAATGCCCTGTCAGCAACCGGCCCCCGCCCTGACAAAGACACCAGGCTGGCTGACCGATTACAGAAAGGGCCTGCCTTTGGAAAAGTCGAACCGGCAGAACCCGCCGCAACAGACTGGCCCACCTTCCGCGCCGATGAAGAACGAAGCGGGTTCACCGCACAGTCCATCTCAGGCAAGGATCTTTCGACAGACTGGGAAGTTGACCTCGGGGGAAGGCTCAGCGCCATCGTTGCGGCAAACGGAAAGCTCTTTGTTTCCCAGATTGACCAACACACCGTCCACGCTCTGGAAATTAAAAGCGGAGAGAAAGCCTGGTCATTCATCGCCGGCGGAAGGGTTGATTCCCCGCCGACAATCCACAAGGGCATGGCAATTTTCGGCTGCGCCGACGGGAACGTCTATTGCCTCCGTGCCAACGATGGCGAGCTGGTCTGGAAATTTCACGCCGCGCCTTCACGGGAGCGTCATATGGCTTTCGAACAATTGGAATCAGTCTGGCCGGTTCACGGCTCAGTTCTTGTGAAGAACGATCAGGCCTACTTTGTCGCAGGTCGCTCCAACTTCCTCGATGGCGGACTCCGGTTTTATGGGCTCGATGTTGCCACCGGAAATGTGGTCAGCGAGAAAGTGATCGACGAGATCAATCCCGAAACCGGGAACAACATTCAGGAGAAGATACAAACGCTCCAGATGCCCGCAGGATTGCCTGATATTCTCAGTGCTTCAGGCGGCTACATCTACATGCGTTCGCAGAAGATGGATCTCTCAGGGGAACGTCTCGAAATCGGCCCGCACTCCGGCGACGCAGCCACCCAGGGAGCTGTCCAACGCGAAGGAGAACACCTTTTCGCGCCGATGAGCTTTCTCGATGACACCTGGTTCCATCGCTCTTACTGGGTTTTCGGCAAAAGCTTTGCCGGCGGACACAACGGATACTATCAGGCCGGCAAAAACACACCGTCAGGTCGCATCCTGGTGTTTAACGATAAAGACGTCTTCGGATTCGGGCGGAAGCCGGAGTATCTGAAATGGACAACCACACTTGAGCACCAGCTGTTCTCCGCAAGCCGGAACGCACCCGAAGGCGCCCTCACTGCGGTTGATGATCCCGATGTCCGGCGCGGAAAAGCGGCCCCTCCCAAAGGAAAGTCGAAAGGCAAGGGAAAAGCCAAAGGCAAACAGGGGCCACAAAGCGGGTCTTATATTGACTTCGGCTCCACCAAAACCCTCAGCCCTGTTGGGAATCCTCTCGGAATTGAAGCCTGGGTCAATCCTGACAACAAGGAAGGCACTGTGGCTGCTCACGGCGGTCCCACAGTGGGTTATGCGCTCACCATTCGTAAAGGCGTTCCCCGATTCATCTACCGGAGTGACCCGGAAAAGCTTCCGGGCGCTGTTGCCAAAAAAGCGATTCCCAACGGGGAATGGACACATTTGGTCGGTCAAATCACGGCAGACAAAAAGCTGGAACTTTATGTGAATGGCGTGCTGGCCGGGACCGGAAAAGCCGACAGCTTTATTCAGCAGGAACCCGTCCAGGGACTCCAGGTCGCCAGTGATCTGGGATCAGCCGTTGGCCTTTATAATTCCCCCCTGCCCTTCAGCGGTCTGATTGATGAAGTATCTGTCTTTCATGGAACCCTTTCCGCTGAAGAAGTGGCAGACCGGTTCAGGAACCCCGGTGCAACCGGCCAACCGGAGAACGCAAGCATCGTGTTGTTCACCGATTTCGACAAAGGCGACGCGGCAGACTTCTCAGGGAACTCTAACAGTGGCGAACTCGTCGGAGTGAAAAAGGTGGCCGTTGGAAAGAGCGGTGGCGCACTCGAGTTCACCGGCAAATCCGCATCCTATGGCGGAGGTAAATCGGGTGGCTCCCTCGTTGAACCCTATTGGACTCAGGACATTCCCCTCCTGGCGCGGGCCATGGTATTGGCGGACAAGACTCTGTTCGTGGCCGGTCCTTCCGATCTCTTTAACGAAGTCGAGACCTTCAAGCAGCTCGCAGCCGATGACGAATCCGTTCAGAAAATTCTGGCTGAACAGGACGCAGCGATGGATGGGGCACAGGGCGCGTTGCTCCGGGCATTCTCCGCGGGCTCCGGGGAAACTCTCTCGGAAATCAAGCTTCCCGCCCTTCCCATCTGGGATGGAATGTCAGCCGCTGACGGCAAGCTGTTGATCTCAACCAAAGACGGCCGGGTCATGGCCGTCTCAGGAAAATAGACAACTGCTTCACTTCGCTGGAATGATCTCGATTCCGCTGACATCTGTCGGCCGGGCGAACTCGACCCTCGCCGTCCCTCCGGTGACCGTCAGCTTTCGCTCTTCCATTTCCCCTTTTGGAAAAACCAGCCGCGTCCGATAGATTCCGTCTTTCAATCCACCAACCGTGACCGCTGTCAGTTGCTTTGCACCGGAAGCTGCGACCCAGGGCCAGCCGTCAGTCTCGGGGTTATTATCTTTCAGAAACAAGGAGTGCTGGTAGAAGTACTCCGGCTTCTCCGGCACGGTTGAAACCGCCACGGCAGGAGATGGTCCGCCGATGTTCGGCATATCGAGCCATAGAGTCCCTCCTTCCGTCTTGCGATCACCGGGTGCACCGAAATTGATCCCGACCCGCTCTATCTTCCCGGCAAGTTTATCGGCCGGCATCTCCCCCCACGATGTCCACTGCTCGAAAGTTTCCGGCATTGAAACCAGGGCCAACCCACTCGGGAGCGGATAACTGCAAGTACACCCCTCATAGAAATACGGCAGGTTCAACAAGCCGTTCGCAGGAATTACGCTGTTGGTGCATCCGCTGCGTGGTCCGGCGATATTGATGGTGCCACTCTCTGTCCGCTTGTCGTAAAACGCAGCCGTTCCCGACCGCATTGAATAAATGTTTCCGTAATCGAAGCCGCCGTCGCACCCGTAGCTCTTAGGAAATGCCCGCTCTTCCTTTTCACCCGTCAACGGGTTGATTCGCATTCCCGCTTTTGGCGGATCCGGTTTCATGGCATTCTTCTGCTTCGGCGGCCGGTATTGACTCGGTTGAATCGTTTCGCGATCCGTATCGGAGAAGCTCTGCCGCAAGACAGGCACTTCTTCAGCCGCAAAAGTTCTTCCCGTGTAGGCATCGGTGAACATCGGCTCAAGCAGGCGATAATCGACACCGCCTTTCCGGGTCGAGGCATCGAGCCAGTCTTTCGACTGTGAAATCATGACCCCATCCACGAAGAGCGGCTGAGGCGAACGTTTGAAGTGCTGAGTGCTGTCGCCATACCATTGCAGCCCGACCGGTGACCGGACCAGCTCGTCGGCGCTTTCCGTCCACCCTCCGGTGTAGTTGGATGTCCCTTCCAGCGCACCATTCCTGGCCTTAACCTTTCCCCCCTCGATCAGTTTCCCTCCGAACGGACGCACAGCCGCAAACGCCTCATCGGAATTCGCAGAAGCGTCATTGATCACCACCAGATCAGCAAACCACTTGGGCAATTCAACCGTTGCAGGGTCGGCAATCTGGAAGTTCAAACGCTCTGCGGGAATCGCTTGTGATAATTCCTGCCGCAATGCATTAATTTTCGCCCCGTCTTTCCCCACGATCACAAAATTCATTTCAGAATTCGCAATCAACGATCTGCAGAAATCGACGCTCACTTTCTCCAACCCGAGAACAACACCAAAACCATGCTTCTTCCCGGATTCGCGCAAAATCTCCATCGATTCCGATTCATTCACCTTCTCAATCGCCCACTTGGAAGTGACATCCTTTGCCTCACCTTCCTCAGAAAAACAGTAGATCGCCCCCTCCACAGTTGAGGCAAAGACCTTTCCGTCTCCGGCAATGATCGAATAAACCTCACCTTCGACACCGGGCAGCTCGTCACCGAATCCCAGTTCCCGGTTGGCTGTTCGAATCGTTGTCCGAATCCCCGGTAAACCTTCTGCCCGTGGCTTGTCTTCGTGACGCTTCGCGTTCACTTCATTATCGAAAAGTAGTCCGCGGCGACGCAACTTCTGTTCCTCTTTTGCCGAAGGCGTCGAGGCAAACCACCCACCCGTCAACCTGCCCGGAGCCGGCAAATCAAACTCCTTCAGTTTTCCCGTGGCCAGGTCCAACCGCGCCGGATAAGCATTGCTGCTGGGGACAATCAGGTCACCGTCTTCAATCAATAGATACCCTTGAGGGGCCAGGCCCCCGAACGCTTCCGTGTTGTGAGGAGCAATTCCGTATTTGTAACTGCAACTGTCATTCCGCCAGATCACCTCACCAGTCTTCACATCGAGGCAGTAAACAAAGACGCCTTCCAGCGGCCAGACACCTGCTGCGAAATAGACCCGATCCCCCTTGAGAACCGGGCCGCCCCGGACCGGCCACACGGAAATAAGACGGCCATTCCCGATCACTTTCCGTTCGCTCGGCACCGGTTTCATTTTCCACACCAGCGATCCATCCGAAGCTTTCACACAATAAAAATAGCCGTCATCCGATCCAAACATAATCCGCCCTTCACCTCCCACCGGAGCAAACCGGACCGGACCGTCAGCGAAAAACTTCCAGATCTGCTCGCCCGACTCCGTATCAAAAGCCGTTACACTGTCATCCCACGACGAGCTGAGGAACAATCGTTTCCCCAACTGGATGGGCTCATGCCCTTTATCGAATTGTAAACGATTGTCATTCCAGGCCGGCTTCTGAGGATTCAGATGATGAACCCACTTCAACTTGAGGTCCTCCGGGATATTCTGCTCCGTAGTCGCCGTTCGACCGGGGTCATGCCGCCACATGGGCCAGTCGGCAGCATTCATACCGGGGATCAAGGCCACGATTCCAAGGAGGGCGAACATTTTACGCATTTCCCAGCGTCACGAAAAAGCCGTCAGATTGCAATAGCGTGATTCACGATCCAACAGGGTCTGATCGACAAACCAACCCTGTTGACTCGTTCCCGCCCCTTTTTATGCTTCGGATCCGTTAGCATCGTATAAGACCGCGGCAGGTGCGCGATTACCTTACTCCGTTTTGTTCAATTCTTGTGCTGGATCAGTCTCCGCCACTTGTCGAGAGGTTTCAATGCGCTGCGCAAAAGCATTGATTCCTACGATAAAGAAATCGATGCACTATTCCCAAGGGCACGAAGATTACACCGTCTACCACTCGTTGCCCGCCTCGGAATCCAACCTTGGTTCACGTCTCGCAGTGTTGTTCGGAACCGATCAAAGCCGGTTCACGAAAGCCTCCGACATCCAGAAGTTCAGCGGCATCGCTCCGGCCTAGTCCCTGCCATCAACGAACTACTCTCCAATGAGCAAAAAAACGTGAATAACTTTCCCTACTTTACTTGCCCTTTGGCCTCAGGTGTTTGTTCGCCTCGTTTGCGATTAGACGGATATGGCCATCCAAAGCTCCTTGTCAGCAGCGCCGTCTCTGTCCAAGAGCGCCTTAAGATCCCGAATGAATTCTGTCGCGATCTGCTCGTCCCATCCAGTCAGCATAAACTCGTCGGTCTCCATCCATCTCGTTACAACGCTGACGACCTCCGCATCAGGGAGGCTCGCTATGGAATCTCGCAGGGTTGCGGGGACAGCTGTAACGGACTTCTCTCCGGAAGGCTCGGTTGCGATCTCTCGATAATCCTCAAGGAAGTCATCGGAACCACCATCGCCGGTTAGCACGCCGAGCAAAGAACTCAGGCTGATCGGATCGGTGCCCTTCGCGTAAACGCCGTCGAACTCCTGGGAAGGATTATGCGATGCCAGAACCGCATCTGCTTGATCAGGCGTTGCGAGAACGAAATCAGTTTCTACTCCCATGGTGTTTTTCTTAGGCGAACAGTTTTATTCGCTGTTGTTTGTTAGGACGGGTTGAAGCTGGGAAAAGCGCGTGTCGTATCCTGGCTCCCCTGGGAACACTCCCGCCTCGTCGGGCCAAAGGCATTGCATCACAGGATAGGGTTGCGGCAGAGATCGGTAGAACCATGTCGCGTATCCGAGATACTCCTCGTAGAACGAAAGGTCGATCGGTGCCAACTCTACCGGGAACCCCTCGACGAAGTCATCGTATCGGCCCGGAACGATCTTCCGTCCGGAACGCATCGCCTCGCCGATGTCATTCAGGATGTGCGCCGACATCGCTAGATCTATACCCATGATCAGAATCTCAGGCTGTAGGAACTGGTAGTAGAGTCCGACTGTGAAAGCGAATTGAGGAGAGCCGGGTTCCTCGTAAATCTGCACTACGTGCCATCCGTCTCGCTCAACATCGCCAAGGAGTTTAGCGTCGCTAGCATCCTCAGCCTTGCGCAGTTCGAATGGAGTAAGCAGCGGCATATTTCTTCAGCGAACGTCGAAGCGATGCCATCCACTACCGGGAGAGCGCAATCGTTTCGAGGTTTAAGGTTGAATTTGTGAATGTGGCTTCCGACGAAAGGCGGTAGTGGATTGGCCATCCGCGTCTTCCATGAGAAGGCATTCAAGAGATAATATCAAAATTTCAATTTTGGGTCCAGTATTGTCGTTTGGTTTGGAGTGG
>JBLWYI010000036.1:0-67305 GCA_048267005.1 Verrucomicrobiales bacterium
ATCCTGTTGGAAGGCGCAAATGCTAACCAACTCTAAAAAAGCAAAACACCGTTTACACAATTTTGCTGACATAGCCAGCCGTTGAAACGGGAGAGGGCGTCAGAAGTGCTGGGCGGTCGTCGAGACTTCTCCGTATGCCCCTTGTAATGGCTCTGCGGTCATCGAGACTTCTCCGTACGACCCTTGTAAGAGTTCTGCGGTCATCGAGACTTTTCCGTACGACCCTTGTAAGAGCTCGGCGGTTGTCGAGATTTCTCGGTACGGCCATTGTAAGAGCTCGGTGGTCGTCGAGATTTCTCCGTACGGCCATTGTAAGAGCTCGGCGGTTGTCGAGACTTCTCGGTACGACCATTGTAAGAGCTCGGTGGTCGTCGAGACTTCTCGGTACGACCATTGTAAAGTTACAGAAGTCGCCCTGAGTTTTGCGAGTGCCTATTGTAAAGTTACAGAAGTCGCCCTGAGTTTTGCGAGTGCTTATTGTAAAGTTACAGAAGTCACCCTGAGTTTTTCGAGTGTCTATTGTAAAGTTACAGAAGTCACCCTGAGTTTTTCGAGTGTCTATTGTAAAGTTACAGAAGTCACCCTGAGTTCTGCGGGTGCCTATTGTAATTATTAAACTGTTTATATGGATCATTAAAGTTTTTCCGTCTGATCGTTTGTAGATTGAGGGACCTGCGCTTGAAGAAGTTGGGGAATTTCCGCATAAGGTTTCGCCTTGGGTTCCCCCCTGGTTGATCGGGGTGGGTTGGCAGTGTAAGTGGGTGAAGAAAAGCGTGTTAGGGAAATTGGTTTGGGGCGGGTAAGTTTGAGGTTTTTTATCTTGGGGCTGGATGGGAGTGGCTTTTACTGCAAGCCAGTGCGAAATTAATTTTGCCGAAAGTTTGTTGGTGTGGTCGATTGATTTGTAGGGATTTGCACGTATGATCGGTATAGTTTTAAAATTGAGTGAGTAAATAATAAATTGACAATCGCTTGGGTGTGGATTGAAGTGGGGTCACCTAATTATGATTGCTCTATTCAGATACTCTCACTCACCCCTCGATGATTCTACTATTTCGCTTGATGGTATGGCGGCTTACGGATCGGATCACAACCAGCGCATGAGCGCAAACAATCCCAATGGCACTGATCTCACTGCGCGGATTGCGGCCACCGCTGCCGCACTTGATGCATTTCATGACACCCTGGACTCGGATCTGAGTCGGCTCGGGATTCGGAAGGGCGCGAAATTGGTGAAGAACAATTTCCGTCTGGACCTGACACGGGAGGCGGAAAAAGTTGTCGCTGCTGTGGTTGCAGAGTTCGGCTCCGAATCTCCGGAAGTCCTTTCTGTAATTCCACAGGGGCGTACTGTCTTCAGCCGTTCGCGAGATGACCGTCTTCAGGATCATTTGCAGACACTGGTCAGTGGGGTGGAAGCTTTGGAGGCGACGCTGGGAGCGGCGTTGACTGTGAAAGCGACCGCACTTCGTGATGACTGGGATGTGATTTATCAGGCCAGTGAAGAGTCAACCGGTGTGAAAATTGCCACAGTGCAAACCAAGTGGGAGGCGCGAGATGCCTTGTCCTGGGAATTGTATCGGAACATTATGGCGATTGCAGATTTGTTCCCGCGCGATCCCGACAAGATGCGGCTGTATTGCAACCAGACCTTGTTGGGAATCCCAGAGCCTACCGGCTTCGCCCGTTTGGGAACCAGTGATCCGGTAACACCAGCAGGAAGCACCGGTTCCACCGGATCGGTTGGCTCGACAGGATCGACCAGTGGTTCATCGATCGGTAGCACCGGGAGTGTGGGAAGCTCAATGGGCAGTTCGGCAGGCAGTCTCTCAAGTATGGGGTCATCCAGCGCCGGTAGCAGCTCAAGCGTCGGCAGTGGATCGGGGAGTGGAAGCAGTTCCGGTGCCTGAGGGCGTGGAGGCTGATGGGGCGGCGAGCGTGAGCGAGTGAGGCCACAGAGCCATCGCAGCGAGGCTCCCGCCCATCTTCTTCTGCGAGTTTGGTCACGAAGTGACAGGACTTTCGCCTGCTTGTCATCCCGACGCAGGAGGGACCTGATCCTGGCTCTTAAGTTTGGAATGAAGGGAAGGGGTTGGACGGAATCTCACGCTTTCGCCCTGCGAAGCCATCGATGATCAATTGAAGTGTAGTTACGGCTTTTTGGTGTCTCAAGGTTTCGTGTCAGGTCCTTCCTTCGTCAAGATGACAGAACTTCCCCTGCTTGTCATCCCGACGCAGGAGGGACCTGCCCCGGGCTCTTAAGTTTGGAATGAAGGGAAGGGGGTGGGCGGAATCTCACGCTTTCGCCGTGCGAAGCCATAGATGGTCAATCGAAGTGGTTCGACTTTTGGCATCACAAGGCTTCGGGTCAGGTCCTTCCTTCGTCAGGATGACAGGACTTCCGCCAGTTGTCGGCGAAGCAGGAGGGATCTGCCCGGTGAAGCGTCTCGCTGGGCCTTCGGTGGCCCAAGAAGGAACAGCGGTCGTTTCGCCACTACGTGGCTTACGGCTTACCGGAGCCCCATCAATGGCTTCTCGGGTTGTGGGAATGCTCCGTTCCAGTCGTCCGGCAAATCGTCTTCGCCCAGGATGATCTGAGGTGCGGTGTTGCTGACCTCTTCGCGATGCATCAGGTAAAACGCCCGGTTGTAGAAAACCTGAGGGAAGACAAACATGAACCCGATCAGGACTCCAGTGAATCGTTCGTCGAAGGGGTTTCGGGTGATGGATTCGGAAAGTGTGGCTAACGTGGCCACAAGGGGCAGAAAGATGAGGTAGGTGTCAGGCGCGCGTTTGCCCATCACGGTGAGTGAATTGAGTTTGGCGGCGCGAAGACTGAACCACATGGTGTAGAGGAATGCGCCGATGGTGAAGGCGATTCCAATCCAGCCGGAGGAGAAAAGGGTGTAGGTCCAGAAAGAATGCCCTGCGGTGTAGATTGTCTCGCTCGTGGAATGCCGATCGCCTTCAGAAAACTGATGTAGCTCGGGGAAGACTGATTTCTCTCCATGGTATCCTGCGCCGATCCCTTTCCCATAGACGAAGGTTTCAGGATTGTTTTCGAGGGCTTCCCACATGGCTTTGCCTTCGGATTTGCGCATGAGGGTGGACGAATCTTCGGTGGTGGCTCCTTCGCCTGCGTTGTCAAAGAGGTGTTCGGTCCACCGTTCGATGACTTGTGGCTGGATTACTGCGAACATCAACACGAGGCCGACGGCAGCGGCTCCGACGGCGGTAATGCTGGCGGGTTTTCTGATGACGTGTCGCTTGTCATACATCCGCCACATCACTGCGAGGATCAGGCAGATCGTGGCGCCGATAGCTGAAGCGATGAGGGGAATGGCTACGCTGCGCGTAATGGAAAGAACAGCAGTGGCCATTGGCAACCCCAGAATCACCAATGTCCACCAGGTGAATTTTCTCCGCAGAAGCAGAGCGCATGCGACCCAGGCGAAGAGGAAAGGCATCGCCGGGCTGAGAATCTCCATCCTTACTTCGGAAATAGACACGCCGTAGCCGACGAATCCGAAGAAGAGTTTCCAGGCGACGTTGAGGCAGCCGACAATGAGAAACCATTTGATAGCGGTGGCCGGCCGCATGCCGGCGCAGACGGTGATCATGGTGACATTGATGGCGAGTCCGATGAGAACCGGAGTGATGGCCATTTGAATAATCCGGCTCATCTCATTGCCTTGAAGGATGGCCACTACAAACATGAAAGCGATGTAGCCCCACCAAAGCAGAACGAGGAATACCCCGGGACGAATGATGAGGTAACGCAAGCCCAGCAGGGTGCTTATACAACCGCTGGCGAGGGCCAGTCCGAGGAAGGTATACTGAAACAGAGAACTGCCGGTGCTTTCTGCACCCAATCCGGTGCCGGGGGATTTGTAGTCAAAGACGAAGGAAAACATGAACACGAGAAAACACCATCGGATCCAGCGGAACATCGGTCCCGGAGCGGGGTCGATCGCTGCGTCGTCTCTGGTGTTGTAGTCGTGCATTGGAGAAATGTGTCTGGTAGTTGGAAACCGGCGGGAACGAGTCAACAGGGTTGGTTTGATGAACGAACCCTGTTGGAATAACCCGGGACGGGAATGCTGAGTTTGAACTCGATCATCTCCTTTTCGCAAAGGGAGGCGAGGTTGTTGAATTTGGTGTTTCGCAAGGTGTCGTCGACCACGACTACGGCCTGACAAACCCGCATTTTAAGAAGCATGGGAAGGCTTTCGTAATGGCCCATCATCGGCATGTGATCGGGGACAGGTGCTTTGAAATCGCCATCAGGTGGAGGAACGACGCCAACAATGTCAAAGTGGTGGTTGTGGTCTTCGCCGAACTGTTCCATGGCTTTGGCGGACTCATTCGTCCAACCAACGATGAGTAAGTGTTGGCGAAGGCTTGCTGCGAGGGGAGTGGTTTTCAGCAAACTCCAGAAGAGAGCACGCCACATCGTAAGCAGGATGAGCAGGGTGGAAATGCTGATCACGCAGTAGAGGCGGCTGAACTTGAGGATGAGTGCGAGGGCCACGCAGGCGACGGTCCAGATGAGGGTCGCTTTCACCGCGATGCGCATGGTGCGGGTGAGGGCGAGAAGGTTTTTCCGTTCGTAGAACCGAAAGTAGGCGAGGGCCAGCATCATGAGGACGGCCCCGATGATGTAGTGGGCGAGGTAATCCTGAATCTGAATGGCTTCGTGAGTGACGACACCGAGTTTTGAAAACGGGGTATTGAAGCGCAGCAGAAAAGCGAGAATCAAGGAGCTGGCCACCACCAAGAGATCACCGACCAACGCGACGATAAGGAGTCGGTTGTAGGGATTGGTTGTAAAGTCAGCTTCGTTTCTGGCTTTCGGAAAACTCATTTATGGGGGCGAAACTGGTCAGAAACAAAGAGAGATCTGAGCGGAGTCGTTTGATTTATTCAGGGGGGAAGAAAGTTGTGTATGCGGAGCGTTCAGCCTCGGCATCGGCCTTCGATCGGGTCGAAGATCTTACGGATTATTTGATAACATCCATAATTAATAGAAAAATAGGGGTGAATAAGGTGCTCATCAACATAATTCTAACATAGGGTAATAATTTCCATAATATGAGGCGAGTGTGTATTTCCTGAATATTCAATGCGAAAGCGCCTCGATTGCAGGTGGGGATGCTCTGACGGGACGTCAGGGTTTGGTGCTTTCTTCTGAAGGGTCAACTGGTTGTCAGTTGGGGCATTCGAACCCGTGAAATCCGGTCTCAGCGGGCAAGTGAGAGGTGGGTGCTTCTCATCAAGTAGAGTGGTCAGGAGGCTTCAGCCATTGTGACGGCGTGGGTGACCAGTCTCCTTCACCCAGAAAATCGGTCACCAGATCGCCGAGGCTGGCCTCGAAAATATCGATAAAAGCAGCCTCTCCTGCGTCTTCGTAGTGGGAGCGGTTGGCGAACTCTCTGATTTCCTCGATGGTTGCCTCACAATCGATCTCGATCTTTTTCCAAAGAACGGTCGCGAGATGGTAGCTCAGCTCAAAGCTGTCTCCGGCTATGTTCCAGGACTCGCCTGACCAGAATTGCTGAATGGTATTCTTGTTCCAGTAGCTGCGATGCCGGTTGTAGAGTTCCCGATCCAACTCGAAATGTTGTTGCCGGGTGACAAGTTCTTCGATTCTCATTGCAAGCGCTTCGTTGATCCAGAGGGGAATTGGAAGATGTGTCAGGCAAGCGTGAGTCATCTCATGGGCAAGAATCGGGCCGTAGCCGTTTGCATCGATCGATGGGAACACAAAATGGACATAACCGTCCCGGCTGATGCACATCCCTCCTGATTGCGGGTGTTCTCCTTCGTCGTGGAAGTAGGTGATGTAGCCGTAGTAGGTTTCATGGGAATCGAACATGAGCACGACATGTTTTCCGAAGCCGTCGTCGCTCGCGATTCCGGAAAGGACTTTTAATATCCGGGCCAGGGTCGATTCACAGACTTTACAAACATCCTTTGCCACCCGCTTTGAGGCGTTGCTGAGTATGAGAAAGTTAGCGGTCTCATGAACCTGATAGCCACCATTCAGTTCTGCACAGATTTGTTCGAGCCATAGTCGGGCCGCCCCGACCCACGCGGCATTCCAGCCGGGCTTGGCCACAGATTCTTCGATGACTTTTCCGATGCCCTCCCAGTCAGGGTGGCAGAACCCTTCGCGGATTTTCAGGTGGCCGGAGATATCAGGGTGCACTGGTGTCGTCCTCGTTCACTTCCAGAATCCAGCGCAGTAGTAATCCGACCCCATGAGGATCGGGGGTAACCGCTCCGACGGGTGGCATTTGACCGGGGCCGGACTTGGCAATTCGATTGAAGAGGACCGATTTCCCGGGATTGCCCGGGGCAACGATTTTCACATCGTCACCTTCGAGCCCCTGGCTTCCATGGCTGGGGGCGTATCCGATCAATCCAAATTTTTCCGGATCGGTCTGGTAGAATTGCATAGCCATCTTTGAGTTTCCGCCGCCGGCCTCGACGTGGCACTGGCTGCACCGGGCATGGAGAAATGAACGGGCTCGAGCGTTGAGATCCGGGTTTGATTCATCGAAGGGATCGACCAGTCGGTCGTTTTCGTCAGGCGTGCCTCGCATGAGAGAGGTTCTTTTCGCTGAGCCGGCGCGGAGAAAGAGGCCGAGGTCATCCATCACTGCGAGCTGATTTTTTTCAAAACCGTGTCCGTAATCATAGTCCCGGTTGATCTGTGCGGTTTGCAACCCGAGCAGAAAGTTGGCGGCCCGGCTGTGACAGTTCATGCAATCCACCCGACTTGGAATTTTCCATTCAGTACCATCTGCGAGCTTGATCTCACCTCCCTCTGCGGGAACGAGAGTGGCGTCGGTTTGGTCTTCATTCCAGGCATAGGTGTAGGTAAACCAGTCCTTTTCCTGTTTAGTCATGACCCGGGTTTCAAGCCGCCGCTCGCCAAGAGTCACTGTTTGGAAGACGACCGTTCCATCAGGCATGTTCCAGCCGCGTCTGCCACCGAAACCGATGCGGGGTTCGTCTTGAGCCAGCGCGATGTAGCGCTCAAAGGTTGCACCGTCTGCCCATTGCGGAATGATGACGTCGTAAGGAAGCAGCTCTTCGCGAGTCGTGTGTTCTTTTGTGTCAAGGAACAGCCCGGTCTCGCTCAACTTCATCGGAAACGGGGCGGCCTCTGAATCCGGTGGATTGGGAACAAGTTTGTAAAGCCCGCCGCCATCGCGGGTGTTCCCGTGGTTGGACACGAGAAGATCGCCAGTTACTGGATCCGTGCCGAATTGGGTGACGCCAAAGGTGGTGTCTGCGATTTCTTTGTGCCAGGTGACCTGTTTGCCATCGTGCCTGGCGGCCCAGATTTTGCCTGTGGAATGGTCTCCATAGATGTAGGCACCTTTTAACTCCGGCAAGGCATCGCCTTCGTAGATCATACCGCCAGTTAAAGAGCGCGATTCTCCATGATCATGCTCCAAAGTCGGGGGCGAGATGGGATGCGGTCCGCGTTTCCTTTCAGCGTAGAATTCTGCACTGCCTTCCATCACGCTCCAGCCATAGTTCGCTCCGCGTTCTGCCAGGTAAACCTGTTCGAACCGGTCCTGACCATTGTTTCCGATCCACATGCGTTTCAGCTTTTTGTCCCATGCCATGCGCCACGGGTTTCGCAGACCGTAGGCAAAAGTTTCGGGGCGCACGCCGTCTTCACCCACAAACGGATTGTCCTTCGGGATGGAGTAATTCCTTCCTTCATCCGGTCGATCGATATCCAGACGAAGCAGTTTCGCATGAAGAACAGACAAGTCCTGGCCGGTCATTCTGGTATCTGAGTCGCCGGTGCCGTCGCCGGTCGTTACATAGAAAAGACCATCATCATCGAAAGCCATAGCCCCTCCAGTGTGTCCCCAGGTCTCCCATTCAATGATCGTTTTGCCGGCCGCAGGAAACACAGTGGCCGCCCTGTCACGTGTCATGGTGTATTGCTTTACGCGGACCGACCGGTCATCCCTGGCGGCAGATGCCGGACCAAAGAAGGAGAGATAGAAGTGGCCGTTTTCGGCAAAAACAGGATGAAATTCCAGGCTGTAGAATGTGTTGTCCGGTGCATTGATCAGAACTTCCGATTCGCCGGTCTCTCTGTTCAGCAATCTCATGAGACGCGAACCTTTGGAACCGGGAGGCTGATCAATGTAGAGCATTCGTTTGGTGTCAGGCTCAAACTTAAAGTCGATCAGTCTGGAGATGGGCTCGGTAAGAGCGGGTTCAGGTCGGTAAGGGGAGGGGGGATCAGGGGAACCTTCAATCCGGGTTTTGATGCCACCCGTTTTCTGCAAGTGTGGCGGAAGAGAGGACTTTGGATCAAAAGGGGGAGCAAACACGATGGGGGCGTAGTGTTCATGGGCGTGGAAGTCGCGGATCATCGACGCAGCGGAAACGGAAAGCTCGTTCTTCTGTTTGTTCTCGAAGCGCTTGTCGTAGTCGTATCGACACAGTGTGAACTGCCACTGATCGCCGAGTTTGGGGCCGCCTCCGGTTGGTTTGAAATCAGTCCAGGGTATCCGGCCTTCAACTTGCCAACCATTGTCCTGATCGTCGGGGGAGTTGAGGGTTCCGTTGACAATGACTTTTACAGCGTGACCGAAACGTCCTTTGTTCTTCTGATCGAAGTAGCCTTTCGGGGCTCGCTCCGGATAGTAAATATCCAACATGGCGCCCAGGGGATTTGCCTGAAATTCGTAATAGCCGGGATTGGTTGCGGCTGGTTTAAAGAAGAGCTCGAAAACATCGTCGAGCCACAATTCACTGTCCCGTTCTTTGTGGGTCGCCTGCAAGTCAGCGTCCTCCATTTCGGCGTAGTAATAGAGGTATTTTGCATCCCAGAGCAGCTTAGCGCGGGTTTCAGTGGTTGCGTCCCGGGGGGGCTTTTCCCAGGGAAGAATGAAATCTGGAATTTCAACAGCGTGTTTCCAGGCCTCGTCATCGTCCTTACCGTCGAGACGCGGTGCCGTCTCCGCCTGAAGGCACTGGTACGGTTCCGGAGTTTGACCGTGAGAATATGTTGACCAGAGGCCGAATAACAAAACCTTCGTAAAAAGGGTAAACGATCCAACAGGGTATGATCGATGACCGGACCCTGTTGGATCGCGAAATCGGCTCGGTACATTTGGATCTCGGAAAAGCATCGTCTTTTTCACTGGCCGTGAACGGGTCTGGGGTGGGGCGGTGGGCCGGGTTGTTTCCAGTTCCACTCACTTTTGTAATTCACTTTGCTGAGGTGAGGCGTATCCATCCATCCCTTCACCGCATCCCGTTTGGCAATAAGAAGGGCGTCAAGCGCCCCACTGGTCATGAGTGTTCGCTCGACCGGCCAGGTGGGCTTTCCTGTGTGCATCATCTTTTCGATTCCGTCACTCAGCAGTGAAAAGTGGAAGAAGGGACGAGCTTCCTGAGTCCAGAAGAGGGTGGAGTCCGTCGTGCCATCTTCGAGGCTCCACGCGGCAGTCCATTCTCCCACTGCTCCGTTCAAAGTCAGGACGGAGACGCGGAGTCCTCCGTTGTATTCCATTACAAAGAGGACAGGTTCTTTTACAATTTCCGGGAGGGGTTTGCGGCGGAGGCGTTTCTGATTGGTCTGGCGGTTCAAAGCTGCCTCAAACAATTCACGGTTGTAGAGGTCTGAGGTCCAGACGTCGTCTCCTACAACGGTCTGAATTCGTTTGATGCCGGTTTCACCTCCGAGGCGTCGTTCGGCGAGGCATTGCACCACTTCCATGGCGTGGAATCCGTAGGCATCGAGGGTGTGGTAGGACAAGGCGACGATCTCTTTTAGTTTGGCGTCCCGTGGCACATCGGTTGGCGGGAACCGCCAGAGTCCGGGCAGAGATGAGCCAGCCATGAGAGGGATGTTGCGTTTCTTTGCCTCGTCGTAGAACCATTTGGCGTCATCCCAGTTGTCTGCAAGATGCTTGTCGTTGAAAACTGGCACAACTTTGCCGGATTTATCGAAGACATCGAGAATTTCAGTGAAGAGACGTCGCTTGGGATAGACGATTTGGGTGGTGTCGGAACGTTCGTAATCGCCGTGTTCTGCGACGAGCATGACTCCGTCGACCGCCAGTTTCCCGGTGCCGAGAGTGAGGGCATCCTCGACTGTTTTGGTGATCTTAAAGTGGCCGGTTTTCTCCAGCTCTCGACTGATGTCCCGGTCGGGGAACTGATCAATGTAGACCGCTTCGAGATTCATGTTTGGCATCGGGCCATCGTTGTCGAGTGCTTTGCCTTGAACCATGCGACTCAATAGAACATCGGCATGGGAGTTGTGGTGGTAGACGGTGGTGACCCCTCCAATTTTGGGTGCGTCCTCTCTGCCCACTGGTTCCGTCTTCATGCGAACGACGCCATAGACGAGGAATTCAGGCACGGTAAAATTCAAACGCATCTCATTGACGACGAAAATCAGTTTCTGCGGCTCAGGATTTTCAGGAGAGATAAACTCGATTGAAGTGATTTCCCGGCCTTCGGGAGGCATGAAAGCCACTTGAATTCCACTGACCGGGATCGGGTTTTCGTCCTGGGTTCCTTTGCCGGGGGTGGGGCGACCATTCTTCGGGTTTGGAGGGAACTCTTCGCGGTTGTAATTTACGAAGTGAAGATCGATCTCACCGCCCTTAGCCGGGACTGAGGCTGAGACATATACGGTTTCCGGCGCGGTGATGGTGTGTCGATTGACTCCGAGAGGTGGAGAGGATGTTTGTGGCGGAACAACAGACTTATACCGTGACTCGTGCTCTTCAAGGTCAGGTAAATCGTTGGGAATCACATCGAAGAGTTCGTGTTTCCTTAGTAACTCTTTTCCCAGAGCCTTAAACGCTTCAAGCGGAGCGAGGTCTCCTTCGTGAATTTCTTTTCGAGGGAACTGAATTGCGAGATCAGCGTATGAGCGGTTCGCATGATACAAATCGCGATACCGTTCGAGGAAGCCGTAATAGGTCTTAAAAACCTCGCGTGCCGGCTCGCTGTCGACCCGTGCGTAAAACCCCATGGGAGCTCCGCCGTTTGCGGCCAACTCAGCGATGGCGACCCGGGTGCGAACATTTTCGTATTTTCCGAGTACGAAAGGTTTGTCATCGAACGCGCCGCGGATATAACGGGCTTGAAGGGTTCCGTCAGCAAGAATTCCATTTTTGATGTCGGTGTGGACGCCGCTCGCGCCCATGGAATACCACGTGTAGCTCTCGTCTTTTCCCCAAATATCTGCTGGAAGAAGGGTGCGTTCATCTCCTTTGATCGCGCTGAAATTACTAAGGTGATTCCATTGCGCTGTAATCAGGTCGGGCTTGAGTTTCCTGCCGTGCTTGTGAAAAACCTCATCAAACACCTGTTTGTTGGATATCTGAGACCAACGCAGCATCTCCCGTCGTAGCGGGGTGGATTCTTCAGGTTTGTGCCAACAGACAATTTCCTCAAAGACGTGTTTGTCGAGGTCAGCAATCTGAAAGGCCACTTTAAGTTCCTCCGGACTGTGGCGACTCTTCAGGTAGTCCCGAAAACCACTCTGGCAGTGTTGGCAATGGCAATCGTGGCGGTAGAAATAATTTGCGATAAATCCATCAACACCACGGTCGATACCTGCACTGACCCAGGCTTTGAGAACAGTTTGCCAATGCGGGTTTCGCAGACAGGCAAAATATTCTTTCATCCCGCCGATGTTATAGCTGCTCTTTTCAATTGGCGTGCCGTCTTTGTTTTTTTCGAGAAAATCAACAGGGTCGTCCACAGGTGGCTTAGGTCCGAGCATCTTTTCGTCCCACAAATCGCGATACCATTTAAAAAAGCCTCGCGGCCCTTCGGGACCGTCAGGATCACCGACCAGAAACTCGACATTCAGATGTCCGATCCAAACGATCTTTCGTTCCTTAAACTCTTTGCCCTGTGCTTTGAGCCACTTGTGGTTTTCGTCCAGACCTTGTAGTGGAAAATGAGCCGGGTAGCCGCCAAATTTCTCAGTGTGGGACAGACTGTAGAAATGTCCGCCGTGAAACCCGAATTGGACAAGTTCGGGATTGGCAGCATCGATGAATTCCCAATATTCGGGCCCTGAGTACTTTGACCAGTGAGCAACCATCCGGGTAAACTCAGTGCGTGGTCCTTTTTCGGCGGCCACTCCCTGAGTAACTGACATCAACATCGCACAGATCAAGGGGGGGAGGAAAGCTCTCATTGGTCTGAGGATTGAAGCCTAAACAAAGGCGACTTGGGTAGCACGTATCCACGTGTTTCGGCGGATTGTTTGGAGGCTTCTATTAGTGGGTTGCTTCCTCAACAATCATCTGCTTCCGACTTGAGATGGCGATGCTGAAAGAGCGGTCCTAGGCGCGTTTTGCTGAGCCGCCACTGTCACGAACAATGTCACGAAGTGGTTTTTCGGCTCTGTTTCCAACACTGCGGATGTAGAGCCTGCAAGGCTGGTTCTCCTTCTTTACAGCTTCCATCTCGGAGTCGCTTTGCATCTTCTTTAGAGCATCAAGTCCTGAAAATTCTGATTTCTCTTTTGTTTTTCTGACAGGAGCATTCCCCCGCCAGAGTGAAGATTCCAGTTCAGCAAGCCCCGCTTCAGTTTCACCATCGTTCAGATCAGAGAACCAGAATATAGCATCGACTTTGTGAATTTCTGAGAGTTCACGCATCGCGACTATCACTGACGGCCTTTTTGGATCTGTCAGATCTGTGAGAGCCTCCTCAATATCGAAAGAACCGCCAGATGCATCGAGGCGGCAGCCGGTGACCTCAAGAAAGACAGCTTCTTTGAACTCTTTTTTGATCTCTTTGCGCAGCTTCTCTAAATGGTCTGTCATGCTTCCTGAAACATCGAGAATCACACCAAGAGTTTCTGCTTCAATCGTCATTCCCGCGACTCGTTTGCCAATGCCCTTCATACTGCCCAGGCCCCCTGAACCCATACCATTGCCCGAGCCGTTTCCAAAACCATCTCCGAAATCTCCATCTCCGAGGCCAAGCGGCCCGGTGTTGACTTGACTGATTTTTGGGGCGGAAATGACAGCAGTGGTTTCAGCCCGAATCATCTTTGAGCTCATTCCTGCTGCGGCGGCAGAAGAAGCCAGTTTTGCCATTTTGCTGACACTGACCTTTTTCATTTTTGGTTTCTCGTCAACGGTCTTCGGAATGACCTTTGCAATCAATTCAGGCTCCGGTTTCTGATTAATTTTGATGGAAACAAACACCATCACCAGAGCAACGAGGGCGGTAGTGATGACCGCAGTCAAGACCGCAACAATTTTTCGAGTTGCTGTTTGGTCTTCGACAGTGGGTTCCCTTAAGATCATCTCCTCATTTTCCTTAAAGTGTATAAAATCAACCTGTCGGCGAGTTGTCAATCGCCAAGTCGTTGAACATAGGCACACAAGGAAGAGCAGAAAACAAAAAACCTCCTTCACTTTACGCGAAGGAGGTTTTTCGAAAATTGAACGAAGAGGAGGGCTGTCAGGCTTTCTCTATTGAAACCACTTCAAAGGTTTCCATTTTGTCGCTGGAACCCGATGGGAGTTTCACTTGATCGCCGACATTTTTCTCAAGCAGGAGTTGTCCACGCTCGGAAAGGTAGGCAATCACTCCTTTGTCTGCGTCATAGTCCCACGCTCCCATAATTGAGTAGGTGAGGTCTTCTCCGCCGTCAGTGCTCTTAAGCTTCACTCGTGTTCCAATCGAAACCTGCGAAATATCCGGATCACTAAAGTCGTAAGGGTTCGCAACCTTAAGCTCACGTTCCCAGTCAGCTTTTCGTTTCATCAGAACACGCTGATATTCCTTAGCAGACTTGTATTCGAAGTTTTCGCGCAAATCTCCGTAGGAGCGGGCGATCTTGATGTCTTCGCGGTTCTGAGGGATTTCCTCTTTCACAAGTTTGTCAAAATCAGATTTACGCCGCTCCAAACTCTCCTCAGAGACAAAGATAACTTCATCTTCAATCTTATCGCTACCGCGAACAAGATCCTGAACCTCTGGATGCAATTTGATGACGCGTGCCATCAGTGATTTGCGAGTTAACTCGTCGAATGACGCAGATGAGATCAGTCGACTGGCAAAGTTGCGGATGGTGTTGATATCTGCGTGCTCAATAAGATCAGGAATTAGATTCGGGTCATCGGCAACCATGTCGCGAAGACGGTTGGCGGCCCGAGCGGCAGTTTCTTCCTGAAGTTGATCCGTCTCAAGCGAACTCATCACAGCAAGGCTTAAAGCCGGGTCGAAAAGGACTTCAGTGAGTCCTTTTCGTTCACGACAGATCCAGGCCAGAGCATCTGACGAAAGTGACCGTTGTTGGAGACCAGTCTCGAAGTAGTCGAGAACGCGATCTGCCCCGCCATTGTCAGATACGATTGTGGCAATCTCTCCAATTGACCGCAAATTACTTTCGGGGATCAGCTCAAGAATCTTTTCAATCCAGTCATCTTCGTAAGCTTCTGGAAAGGCACGCAAAACTCCGCGGAGTCGGGTCAAAGAAATATCCTGCAGCAATTCTGGAATCTTATCAAAGTGATCGCGAATGATTCCGGCGACAGTGGGCCCCCCTTCAGGGATCTGGAGTCCTTTAACCTTGGATTCCATGTCGTCGCGAGTCAGGACGAGTTCGACCGCAGCAGGGAAGTGCAAACGCAGTCCTTTTGACGCGGCATCGTTGAGCCCCTCAGCGACCGTCTCAAGTTGTTTCGCAGGATCATCAAAAGCAGTCAGATCATTGACCATGACTTCAACTGCCTTTGCCTTGCTCTTGAGATCACGTGCACTTTCAAAGTCCTGAATCAGAGCTTCGGAAGGATCAAGGTTTTCATCGCGAAGTTCCAGCGGCTCGGTTCGCTTCGTTGGGACCACAAAGAGACGGTCACTGCGGAGCTTCTTCTTTGTGCTTTCCCACCAGCTCTTATATTTGCCATCGGCAATGATACGGCCTTTCAGCATATCCTCGAAGTTGTCGAGAGAAACGGAATCTCCCACGCTGGAAATTGCCAGCTTCGCCAGAGCTACCGGGTCATCCTTGGCCATGGTCTGCAATTCCTCGAGTTTAGAGTGACGCATGGCGTAAAAGTGATCATCTTCCACTGGTGTAACGGAAGTGCCGACAAACTTCATACCCATCTCATGGGCAGGCTTGTCTTCGAAATCAATGATCACCTTGCAATTAAGGCGGTCCCAATCTTTAATTTTGCCGGCACCCCAGCTTTTATGATGACAGAACGTTCCCGGAGGGAGGAGATCAATTTTCTCCGCCGTCTCCGAATCAATTTTATCTCTAGCGACTAATTTTTCGAGGTCAGAATGCATTCGTTTCTAACATAGAGCGAATCTGGGACACTTTTCGAAGGAAAAATTCACTTTTGGTAAGAAAAATGCATAATAACGGTTCCAGAGGCCAAGAAAATTCCCTTTTTTGAGTTGCCAAAGTGTCTTTCCCCTGTCTAATCTGCATCTCAACATGAAAAAACTCGTCGTTGCACTCCTTTTCGTCACCTTTGTTTCCACTGCTGTGGCAGACATTCAGGCACCACCTAAGTCGAAACAAACTTCGACACATAAGTTGGCTCGCGGGCTTTCTAATATTCTCTACGGGTGGACTGAGCTTCCGACATCGATAGCACGTTCTGCTGATATGGGAGATCCTATTGGTGAAGTTTGGTTCGGTGGCATTATTCGTGGTCTCGAAAGGACCGGGCAACGACTTTCTTATGGAGTTTACGAAGTTGTAAACTGGCGCAAGCCACTTTACAAAGACTCCTACCGTCCTCCTTACACGAGTATCAATTACGATCCGATCCATGGTTATGAAGAATTTCCACCTCAGATTGGCGGACTTTCGACTCTCAATTACACACGGGGCCGGAACTGGTAATTCCACCAGTTGCTTCGACAACGACCTTTTGACAAAGCTCGCCCATTCAGGCGGGCTTTTTCATTTTAGTGAATGAAGCCCGGATATGAACGACTCAACATCGCCACTGGAACGTTCAGTTGAGACATTTGAATCGCTTTCGGCTGTGCCGGGATTAATACACGGATTTTTTCTTCGAAATCCAGTGATCGACGTGAACGTTGAACGGGAGGAGGCTTTGATCCGGCTGAAGCCCTGTCACGATTCGATATTAGCCGAATTAGGGATCAAGTCAGACCGTTTTTGGACGGGGGATCAGGTCCACGGAGATGGAATTTTTGTCTGTGATGGAGGGCCTTCAAGGACCGTGTCGAATACGGATGGCTTTGTGACGGGAAGTCCCGGAACGTTTTTGGGCATTTATGTGGCGGATTGCGCGGCTGTTTTTATCGTGGATCCCGTGAAGCGGGCATGTGGATTGGTTCATTCAGGAAAGAAGGGATCCGAGGCGGGGATTGCCGGAAAAGCAATTGAGGCAATGAAAGAGCGTTTCGGGTCGAACCCGGAAGATCTGATTGTTCAGGTGTCTCCTTGTATTCGTCCCCCTATTTATGAAACTGATTTCGTTTCGCTCATTCGAGAAGCTTGTGAAGAAGTTGGAGTTCAACAGTTCTTCGATAGTGAAATTTGTACGGGCAGCGATTTGAGCAAGTACTACAGCTATCGTGTGGAAATGGGAAAGACTGGTCGCATGTTGGCGATATTGGGCTTTGAAGAATAGGAATTAACCATGGGAGAACTTTTTTCCATTGCCGCACCGGCCAAAACCAACCTGTCACTTCGTGTTCTCGGAAAGCGGGATGATGGCTTCCATGAAATTGCGACCCGGATGATTCGCCTTTCTCTGGCAGATCGAGTTGATTTGAAGTGGACAACAAAGAACAAGGTCGAATTGACTTGTTCTGATCCCACGTTGCCAACAGGCGAGGGGAATCTGGCTACGATGGCCGTTCGGGCTTTGGAAAAACGAACAGGAAAGACTTTTTCTCTCAATATACATATCGAGAAAGAAATCCCTTCAGGAGCTGGCTTGGGAGGAGGGAGCAGTGATGCTGCGGCTGTCTTGCGAGCGATTAACCAGATGGCTGACTTAAGCCTTTCCAATGACGAGCTCGCTGACGTCGCTGCCGAAATAGGATCTGATGTGCCTTTCTTCGTCTATGATTCGTCTTGTGATTGTACTGGCCGGGGGGAAATTGTTACTCCACTGACCGGATTTAACCCAAAACTGTCGCTGGTTCTACTTAAGCCGCAGTTTGAGGTCGCTGCGGGCTGGGCTTATCAGAACTTTCAAAAGTCCTTCGAATTACCCGGCATTTCCTATATGCCCCAAATCTGTCCGTGGGGAACGATGGTCAACAATTTGGAGAGACCTGTGTTCCAAAAATTTCTCGTGTTGGCGAGGATGAAGTTCTGGCTGATGGAGCAATCCGTGGTCCATAGCGCCCTAATGAGTGGCTCCGGTTCAACGATGATTGCCGTTCTCAATCGCAGCGATGCCGGAGTTGAACTGGTGGAAAAAGCGCGGGAACAGTTTGGGAAGTCCACTTGGGCCTGGGTCGGGAGCTCGATCTGATTGTGCGTGCAGAGAGCTGATTCTCAGGGCCTTGTCGCAAAGAGGGCTGAATGGCTGAATTGTGGTAATTCCGATTTATTGCAGTTTCTCCAAATAAATTTGAACATTCATACGTCTAAGAATTACAAACACATTAAATACTTGTTTCTGCGAAGAAACCAATTATGAACTCAGTGACCCCTCCACGTAATGAAACATCAACGACATCACGAACTTCCTGTGAATGCACAGAGTTTGATGACTAATGCGTTCACGATCCTGGTAGTCGACGATATTGCAACAAACCGACTCTTGCTGAATCGCCTGCTCACAAGGGTAGGATATCAAGTGATAGAGGCAGAGGATGGTGAGGCGGCCTTGGCGCAGATTGAGCGATGCCAGCCGGACCTCGTCATCTTTGATGTCGAAATGCCGGGAATCAGCGGAATTGAAACAGTCTCCCTTTTCCGCTCTACCGAACTGGAAACCGATCCTCTGCCAATCATTGTCGCTTCAGGCAATCCTTCCGATGAGATGGAGGAAAACGCCATGGAAGCGGGGGCGGATATTTTCATGACGAAGCCCTTTGATTTCCCTGCGTTGCTGGGAGAGATCCGTGTAATGCTTCGTGAGAGGCGAGGAACGAAGACGTTTCAAACCAAGCGCAACGCAGATAATCCCAATCGCGTTGCTGCCAATGTTCTTTCGGTAAAGTTTGCCGATTCAGATCACTGATGATCTGACCTTGCTCTCACTTTTTCCGCTTGCGAAGGAATGTAGGGACGTCCAGGTCCTCACCATCGACAATCGTTGGATCAGTCTTGGCAAACCGTCCCTTGGCAACAGGATCAAGGGGAAGCATTTCCTGCGTTTCGTCATCTGCAGATTCAACAGCAGGAGGTCGTGGTTGCCTGTTGTCAGGTGCAATGGTAGCCACTTTTTTCCGGACGATCCGCTTCTTCTTGGTGATTGGACCTTCGATATTATCGGCTGATTGACGTTGAGAACCCGTTTCGCCGGGGACGATGCGTGTCAGCCGGATCTTTTGTGAGTTATCAAGGTTGGCTTCAACCGAGTCCGTATCGGTACGGGCGATTTCAATCTCCTCATCATCCTGATTCGAGAAAGGACTGAGGGGGCGTGGTTCACGTCGTGGTGGAGGAACAACCTGCTTTTTCTTGGGGGCAGGGGCCTCTGCTGCACTGATCGCTTCTGCGATTGGATTGGTTACCGGCTGCATAGGAGGTTGCACGACAGGGCGTGAAGCAATTTCGGGTTCAACCACTGTGCGTGATTGCGGCTGAATCTGAGGTGCTTCTGCGGGGGATTCCTCCTCCTCTGCTTCCGCTTCTATGTATTCTTCCTCCTCCTCATATTCCTCTTCCTCAAAAATTTCCTCCTCAAGCTCTGGTGTATCCTCGGGTGGGGCTGGTTCATCTTCGATAGAAGGCGGTACAGGTGTCGGTTCCGATTCCAGCGCAGGAGGTGAGTGGGCTTCAGGTTGTTGAACTTCTTCCTCCTCTTCCAATTCAGGAACAGGCTCAGGTTCCGGTTGTTCCTCGACTACCGGTTCAGGTTCTGAGTAAGGCTGCGGGGCCGCTTCGGCTTCGTGAACTTCCTCCGGCTGCTGGTACTCAGGTGTCTCCTGCTTGGGCTCAGGCTCAGCTTCTTCAGGCAGCGGTGGTGCTGCTGCTGTCTCTGCTGATTCGGTTGTGCTATCGGGTGTGTTTTCTGCCGCCGATACGGCATCAGCTAAAGGGGAGCTTATCGGGGCAGCAGCTGCGGGTGCGGTGGGCGTTGACCCTATTCGCGGCGCGGACCCTCCGTCGTCCCCTCCTGAGCCGCCTCTTCTTGGGCCCTCCAGCGATGAAATAACCGTTACAGAAAGAGCACTTCCCAGTCGTTTGTCAGTTCCTGTTCCGAAAAGAATCTGGGTGGACTCACCGATGTGTTTGGTGACTTCCTGCATCACCAGTTCAACCTCAAACAGGGTCATTGAATCCCCACCGGACACTTGAACCAGGATGTTTCGAGCGTTGTTGAGAAGTTTTCCTTTGTCGAGAAGCGGGCACTTCAGCGCCTGTTCAATGGCTTCATGAGCACGACTGTCGCCTTTCGCCACACCGTATCCGAAGAGGCAGCGGGAATCTTTCGCGTCGAGGGCTGAAAGCAAATCGTCCATCCCGATCCGGATAATCCCCGGGTCAGCCACGATATTCATAGTGGCCCGCACACTTTGGCTGATGATCTTGTCGGCCGCTGCAAAAGCTTCAGTCACGCCATCCTTGGGAACAATCAGTTCACCCATCCGGTCGTTGTCAAAAGTGATCACCGCATTGGCATAACCTGAAATTGTATCAAGCGCTTCGAGGGCTTGATCCATGCGGCGCTTTCCTTCGAAGGTGAAGGGGAGCGTGTTAAAAACAACAAGGAAGACACCTTCTTCTTTAGCGATTCGGCAGACTTCAGGTGCAGCACCTGAGCCCGTTCCGCCACCGAGACCGGCGCATACAAAAACCATGTCATAGCCGCGCACCGCGTTCCGGATTTCATCAACGGCTTCCAGAGCTGCTTGCTTACCCAGCTCAGGATCACCACCGGCTCCCATTCCTTTGAGCAATGTCGCTCCAAGCTGGATCTTATTGCTGGACACCGACGTCGAAAGGGCGCGGACATCGGTATTCAAGGTCAGCAGTTCCGCTTCCTCGCTTCCTTCGAGTGCCATACGGTCGAGAACGTTTGCTCCTGAACCTCCGACACCAATGACCTTAACGGAAAATCCGTTTCCTTCAGACATTTCCGCCTGGTCCTCTGTGTTGTACTCAATCATGGGATTTTAAAAAAAAGTGGTCGTCACTATCGACGTTAGTAATTCGTTGTCAATCTGTCAGGGTTGAAGCAAAAACTTAACTTTACGCATGTTAAAAATGTTATTTCCCGCCAAATATCTTGCCGAATAAACCACCGATGCCTCCGCTCTTCGGTCTTTGTTCTTCAAGAAGTTGTGCGTATCGAATCAACCCCACCGGCGTCGCATACTGGGGGTTCTCAAAAAGAGCGGCCGGGCCGGACATCGATGCCGACTCATTTCTTTGCACCGGAACTTCAAAGACTTCCTGTGCCAGATCATCAATGCCGCGCATCAAGCTGGTTCCACCTGTTAAGTAGATTCCCTTACCGAGCCGTTCCAGAAGTCCGTCGGCATCCAGGTTGCCCCGAATGTGGAGAAACAACTCCTCCAGACGCGCAGCCATAATCTCGTTCACCAGTCGCTTCTCGATCTTCGACCCTGCAAAATGGGAGTCCGCCTCCAAGTCGAGAATCTCGCCTTCAGCCGCATGCTCTACATTGGCACTTCCATGTTCGACTTTCAGCCGCTCAGCTCTGGCAAGCGGCACCTTCAAGACCATTGAAAGATCATTGGTGATATGATCTCCACCTACGCCGATACAACCGGAAGCGACTACCGCGCCTTCGACGTAACAGACGTAATCAGTGGTCCCACCGCCAATATCGATCAAAACAGCACCTTGTTGTTTCGCCTCGCGATTGAGAACCACCTGAGACGCCGCGATCGGGCTGAAAACGATGTCTTCCACTTCCAGAGGGACCTCACGAACACAACGAATGGCGTTCTGAATCCGCGTCTTCACCCCGTGGATGATGTGATAGTCCGCCTCCAAAGTTTGACCCAGCATTCCAACAGGATTGAGAACTTTTTCCTGACCATCCACATAATAATGCTGAATGATCGAATGGATATACGCATTCTCTTTTGGAAGGGAAACGTCACGGGCAATCTCTTTGACCTCTTCAAGATCTTCGTCCGAAATTTCAGTCTGGTCATCCGCCACCCGGATCGTGCCACGGTTGTTCAATCCCTGAACATGGGATCCTGTAACCGCGAGAAACACATTCTTAACCATCACATCACTGCGATCTTCCGCTTTTACAAGCGCGTCGTGCAAGCAGGTCTGGGCCGTTTCAGCATCCACAATTTCGCCTTTTCGGACGCCGGCAGAAGGGTGATGACCCACACCGAGAATCTTGATCGCCCCGTCACTGCGCACTTCTCCGACAACCACGCAGATTTTTGACGTGCCTATCTCGAGACCTACATAAATTGAAGAACGAGCCATTAATTGGGAATAACGAACGGGGGATTTTACTATTTTAACTCAGATTCAGGAAGAAAGGTATGTGTTTCTGTAAATTTTAGGAAGTTTGACCTAACACAACTAAACTTGTCAACCACCGTTTAAAATGGATTTGAGCCTGTTCTGGCGCAGTTGTTCCTCGGGTGTAATGGGGGTTGCTCTCAATTGCTCCCCGTCACTTTGTTGTGACGCCCCGCCCTGGTTCATCTGTCGCAACATCTCCAAATCCGGTGGATTAAAAAACGTGACCGGGATATTTCGTGCCACGAGAACATTCACCGTAGCCAGTTCCCGACCGACAGTTTGAGAATGTGTCACAATATGCTGGAGGTCCGCAAGTCCCCGATCAATCTCCCGCATTCCGAAGGTTACCTCCATGCCATTGTTGTAATCAACGGCGAGAGACCAGGGATTTGAAAGCTTCACCACATGAATTTCCAGCCCCTGTCCTTCAAACAGGATGGCGCTCTTACTGATCAGTTCGATGGCAGCCGTGACTTCACGTGATTCGATCACAGAGTTTTCGGCGGGCTTCGGAATATCATTCGTGCCGATCACCGGGAGGCTCATGAACCGCTTCAGCAAATGTTGGCAGCGGAAAACCCGTCCCTCTTCATCCAGTAGAAACCCCTCTGCCGCATTGCGGGGTGGGATCTTGTGGAGCGGGCTCGCCAGCCAGGCAATGGGCTTGCGTTCCTCGACAATAATTTCAAGTCGATCCGGTAACTCGCGATTCACCGTCGCTTTGGTCACCAGAGGAAGATCCGTTATCCGGTTTTGGACATCGACCAAATCGATCTCCATCAAATTCATACCGAGCTGAATCCTCGCAGCTGCCACAATATCCGATTCTGTGAGAGCCCCACCGGTCTCGACCGCAAGCCGGTTCAGTTTAAATTCGGAGTTTTCAAAAAAGATCTGCTGGTAGACCCATTTCAGACCCACCCCGACCGTGCAAAGCATAGCGGTAACGGCGGTGATCTTAATCAACCACGCCCAGCGCCGCGAAGTCCGTTTCCTGCGGGCCTTCCTTGAATTCACCTTTACATCCAATTGATGCATTTCGATTCGCTGACGACGGGGGCGAATCCGACGGTTCCCGATCGATTGCAACAGATTGCGTATTCCACCTCGTTTCTTTCGCATTTGTTACAATTAATCAAATCTTTAATAATTATCAAATGTAATATGCGTTGTGGAAACAGTGGCGAATGGGGGGGCATGCGAATCTGATCTTTCTACGATCCGACACTGTCTGTTTGGCGAACCAACCCTGTTTGATCGATATAACTTCGATCCCGCGCGAGGGGGTGTAAGCAGAAAGTTGAGATCATCAATCTGCCCATGTCGCCCCGCGAGCGACCTGCTCGTCCCCGAAGTCTACCGCTCATCTGTGCGAACAGGCAACGTCAATTCACTGAGTCTGAAATGATCCTCTAATTTACGTTTATTATCTCGCTTGCCCCCTTCAATCAATATTTCCCGACAGCCATCCCCGGAGATGTCTGCCCCGTTCAATGAAATTCCCGTTCGATCACTTTTGCCGTCAAATCAGCGCAAAAACAGGCTGATTGCATTCCGGAAATTTCAGTGGTTAGACGCGAAAATGAAAGATGGCGCCGAAAACTCTAACTGAATGATAAACTTGGGTTTTTGTAAGTCTCTTGATTTAAATGAGAAAGGAGATCGATTGGTGTCCTTTTGGCGTTTCTGTGCGCGGAATTTCCGGATGGGTTTCCAGAAGGTCGTTACAAACTCTTGCAGTGACCAAAAGGACAGCCTTTTGCCTGTTGCAAACTCTTGCAGTGGCCAAAAGGACAGCCTTTTGCCTACTGCAAACTCTTGCAGTGACCAAAAGGAAAGCCTTTTGCTGTTGCAAATTTTTGCAGTGACCAAATTGATAGCCTTTTGGTCCGCGCCAACATCTGCAGGTGGTAAAAGGGAAACCTTTTGCTATCTGCGAGTTCCGGTAGGGACCTTTTTGCTCACTTTTGCCAATCGCATAGGTTTGCCTGAATGTGCCTTCCTCCTGAAAAAGCAACTTTTTTGCCACGATCAGGTATCCCTGTTTTCCGGAACTTGAAAAGAGCGAAACCGGCTTCAAACTGGCCCCTTCAATGACTTTTATTTGCCGAAGCTCTTTTATCATCCTTGCATCCGTCGCAGTGACCATTTCCGTAGCCTCGGCAAAGGAACCGTTTGAAGCTTTTCTGGAGAAGCATTGCATCCAATGCCACGGACCGGAAAAAGAAAAAGGCGATCTAAGGATCGACCAACTCTCTCGCGATTTTAAGCTGGGTGCGGACTCGCACCACTGGGCTGAAGTGATTGAAAACATCAATTCCGGCGAAATGCCGCCGGAAGACGAGCCGCAACCTTCGCAGGAGGAAATTGCGGCGTTTATCGCATTGCTCGACTCTCGAGTTAAAGAGGGAAAGGCGGCGCGGATGGCGGCGCGCCCGGCCGTGTCACACTATCGACTCAGTCGCCAGGAATATCAGAACACAGTCTACGATCTTTTGGGGGTCCGCTATGATCCGACCGAACCCGGCCAGTTGAATGAGGACACTTTGTGGCATGGGTTCGAGCGCATTGGCTCGCAGTTGTCGCTTTCGCCGTCGCATATGGACCGCTATTATCGTGCGGCGGGTATCGTGCTGGACCGCGCGTTTCCCACCACGTCCAGCGAAGCTCGCAAAGTCCGCAAGACTGCGGCGGAGTTGCGTTATCGGGGTGGAGAGAAAGAGCAGGAGGCGCTGGACAGGTTCGGCATTAAGCGGCCGCTGCGCTACCTCCACTTTCCCGGGCGGGTTCAGCACGCGCTCTCGCCGAACTGGTTTGGAAAAACGGGACCGGAACACAGCGGGCTTTATAAACTGCGGCTCCAGGCCAGCGGAATCCGCCCGCCGGGTGGCCAGCCGGCTCACTTGAGCATCGGCAAAAAGACCAGTGAGGAAAACGTTGAAGGTCTTATCGAATTCGACATCACCGCGCCGGAAGACAGTCCGCAGGTTTATGAATTCGAGGTGTTTCTTGAGATGCCGACGGACCTTTATTTCTGCGTGGTGGCCACCGATGGTGTCGACAGAAGAGGCGGTGCGGCCTTCCGCAATGCAATCGCGAGCAGGGGGTATACTTTCACTCACAGCAGCGAAACCGCGCTCCTGAATCCGAATGCCCCGCAGATGTTCGATGGCGAAGGCAACGGTATCTTTTCAACTGTCATCATGGATTGGGTGGAATGGGAGGGGCCTCTCGTGACGGAGGCGGAGATGTCCCGCCGCAGCGGAGTGCTTCCGCCTGAAGACGCGACTGCCGAGGTGGTTGCCGAACATTTACAGCGTTTCGCCGAGCGCGCCTGGCGGAGACCGGTGGAGTTGGCAGAGCTGGAAGGTTATTTGAAATCCTACCACGCTGATCTCAAGGCGGGTAAAGAAGCGACCGATGCCTGGCGCGGGGCGATGCTGCGGGTATTGACTTCGAGACATTTTATCTACCTCGTGGAGGGGGAGTCCACGCCTCGTGAACGGCTTACCGATTCGGAACTCGCGTCGCGACTCTCGTATTTCCTCTGGAGTTCGATGCCGGATGACGATCTCTTTGCTGCAGCCAAAAAGGGCGACCTGAGCGGCGATGGGCTGGAGAAAACTGTGGACCGGATGCTGACAGACGACCGGATCAACCGCTTCATTGATGACTTTTCGCGTCAATGGTTGCAACTGCACCGCGTGGGCATGTTTCCACCGGATAAAAAGCTCTACTCGACCTACGATGACTGGCTCGAAGCGAGTATGCGAAACGAGCCGGTGGAATTCTTCCGCGAAATACTCGTCAAGAATCTGCCCATTGATAGCTTTATCGATTCTGACTGGACGATGGTTAACGCCCGGCTCTGTGATTTTTACGGGTTGCCGGAGCCGAAGACCAGCGAGTTCCAGCGCGTCTCGCTCCAGCCAGAGGATCGCCGCGGGGGCTTGCTGACGATGGGGGCGGTGCTCGGGTTGACTTCGGACGGAACGCGCCACCGCCCGGTGCATCGAGGTGTCTGGCTCAGTGAAGCGTTCTTCAACAAGACACCGCCGCCGCCGCCGGCAAATGTGGACCCGATCGAACCCATTCCGCCTGAAGGCGACAAAGTGACGGTCCGTAAGAGGTTGGAAGTGCACGCGACTAATGTGAACTGTGCCTCCTGTCATGCGAGAATAGACCCTTTGGGCTTTGCCTGGGATAATTACGACGCCATCGGTCAGTGGCGCGACCGCGAACAGGTCCCCAATGGAAAAGGGGAGGACCCGGTGGTTGATGCCTCCGGTGTGATGCCTGATGGCAAAGCTTTTACAGGTGCCAACGAGTTCAAAGAGCTGCTGCTGGAAGATCGTGGTAAAGTGGCACAGGCCTTTATCGAACACCTTTGCACCTACGCCCTGCGCCGTGTGCTGACGGTGGATGATCAGGATGATCTCAAGTTAATTAAAAAGGAAGCGCAGAAGAGCGATTATGCCGTCAAGGATATCATCCGGGCCGTGGCGCTTTCTGATCTGATTCAAAAACGATAACGATTTACAATTCTCTTAATTCTGACCTTAATCTCAGGCATCGGATCTGTGAAAGGGATCAAGATTAGGAGTGGAATTAAGAGTAAGGTTTACTGAAAAATTATGAGCAACATTCAAACCCAATCCTGGCTGATCGATCGCCGTCATGCCCTCCGCGCACTGGGCTCCTGCATCTCATTGCCCATGCTGGAATGCATGATCCCGCTCAATGCTGCGGAGAAAGTCACCACGCCCCGTCGCAGTGCTTTCATCTATCTGGCGAACGGCGTTCACTCGCTGAACTACCAGATCCTCACTCCGGGAAAAGGCTACCAGTTCTCTAAATCGCTCAAGCCGCTGGAAAAGCACCGCGATGTCATCACACCGATCAGCGGACTGCATCACCCGGGAGGCCTTGGGCACCATCACAACTGTATCTCCATCTGGCTCACGGGCGGCAAGCTCGGGCCCTCGGATCGCAACACCATCTCGGTCGACCAGAAGATGGCTGAGGTCACGGGACAACACACTCGCTACCCATCCCTGGAAGTCGCCATTACACAGGACTCTCTTGCCTGGACCGCAGACGGCGTGCGACTGCCTGCAATGCGTCGTTGCAGTGAGATCTTCGCGTCTATGTTCGAGGAACCAAAGGGCGGGATTGATGCTCAGCGGAGGGCCTTGCGTGAGAAAGCCAGCGTGCTCGATGATAACCTCGCCGAGGTTCGGAGGATGGAGAAGAAAATGGGAGCGGAAGACAAAGGGCGTCTCGACCAATACCTCACCTCCGTTCGTGAAGCGGAGATCCGCACACGGCGGGCCGATGACTGGCTTGACACGCCGCTTCCTGAAATTTCTGAGGTCGACCGCAAGCGTACCAATCGCGACATCGCTCATACTCAGGCGGGCGACTATTTCCGCACTGTTTATGATCTCATGGTGCTCGCCTTTCAGACGGATGTGACCCGTGTGGCTACCTTCAGCCTCGGTGGCGAAGGCCAGGCCATTGCCATTCCTGAAATCGGCATCACAGAATCCCGCCACCAGCTTAGTCACCACGGCGGCGATCCGGGTTACATGGAGAAGCTTACCAACTACGATACCTTCGCCATCGAGCAGTTCAGTTACTTCCTCTCTCAGCTTGAAAAGACGAAGGATCTCGGAGGCGAGTCGCTTCTCGGCTCGACCATGGCACTCTTTGGCAGTGGTATGACCTACGGGCACAGCCACGGTAACGCCAACCTTCCATTGGTGCTCGCTGGAGGTTCGAATCTCGGCTTGAAACACGGCAGCCACCTCGATTTCAACAGGGAAGCCGAAAGTTTCGACGGATATGCTGTTGATGAGGATGGCGCGCTCACCTCAAAACATTATCAAATGTGTAGCCGCCCGGTGAACTCCAACGCCCACATGAGCAATCTGCTGCTTCTGATGGCTCAGAGAATGGGCGTGGAAGCCGATGCCTTTGGTGACAGTAACAAAGTTCTTAGTATTTAGTTCCTGGTTCTTCGTTGTAATGAAACAGTTCAGAATTCTTGGTTCCCGGTGCGTTGTTCCTGGTTCCTGGTTGATGGTTATACTTTGTTTGGTCTTCGCATATCCGATTGCTGCAAACGAAGAACCAAAAACCAAGAACAAAGAACAAGCGGAAGAGCCCTTCCGTCCCGAAGTGGGGAAATTTCCCCCTCTGGAAAAATCGCACGCCTACCGGGGTGAACTTGTCTTCGTGGATCATGCCAATCGTCGCGGCAGCATTCGTCTGGAGGGGGCGGGCACGTATTTCCGAAATGCTCCGCATCCATTTGCCATGCTGCCTTACGGGATCGTCCGCTATCACGGCGCTCCGGCAGATCTTCGCGATCTTCCGATCGGGACGGTCCTGCACGTGCGCGGTTTCCTTCCGCCTGACCCGAAGACTTCAGTCGTACCGGTATTGGCAATCGATAGCAAAAACAAAACCCATGGCTATAGCGGAAAAGGGATCGCGCCTGCCGAGAATCATGTCCTTCTCCTTGAAGACGAACTCAGTTACAACGTGCGTGAGGGCAAAGTCTGGAAGTTGAAGGAAGTGGACCTCAAAAATAACGCGGGATCGATCATCGCCAGTCGCGTATCGAAAGAAGGTGAAACCGGTGAGGTTGAGGAGGAGACCATGACCTTCGATGCTGCCACTCGTATCTGGCGTGGGCGCGAACGGCTCGGAGTAGAGGACCTTGTTGCCGAAGAAATCTGGCCCGCCAGCGGAAAGAAATCCCTCGATGGGCAGGCCGTTCAGTTGGGAATCACATGGAAGCCGACCGCCGGGGGAGTATTCACCCGCTTCCACATCTCCGATATCTGGCTGGACGACATCGCGATGGAGCGAGCCGCCCAAAACCAGAACGAAACCCACAAAGCTTTCATTCGCAGTCGTTGGATGTCTGCGTGGGTTGATGCTGTCGAGTATGGTAAGTTCGGTCAAGCAACTGTCACGGCAACTTTGTTCGGCGGTATGGATGAATCTCTTTACGCAGATTTCAAAAAGGGTGTCCCCGCCCTGATGAATTCGGTCGAGAATACATTGAAACACACCCACGGTGCTTACGGGCCCGCGCACATGGCCTGTAAAGGGCCGTTGCTTGATGTGATCAAATTGGATGGCGACATCCCATTGGGAAGCAGCGGAATCCAAATCCAGTTTGAAACGGATCTCATCATCGAAGGCATCCGTCCCGGACGAGTGGTTCGTGTCCGCCCCGGTAGTTGGCCTCAGGTCAATGTGCCGCGCGAGGAATATCTGAACGGCGCCGGTTTTGAAGAAAGGTTCCCCAGTCCGGACATCTTCCCTAAATATTGACCCGGCGCTCGAACTATTATCCGCCTTATTCCTTATCTTAATATTGAGCGCACGCTTAATCCTGATCTCGCACTGGCCGGTCGATCAGGGTTTGAGGTCAAGATTAGGAGTATGATTAGTATTTAGAGTTCCAAACTCCAGTTTCCCTTTCGCGATGTATCGCCCATTTCTTAACTTTAGAACAGTCACTCTCAGTCTCGCCCTTGGCCTTATTGCATCCAGTGTCATCTCCGCGGACGAACCCTTCCGCCCCACTCCGGGAGAATTCCCTCCCCTGGAAAAAGCCCATTCCTACCGTGGCGAACTCGTTTTCGTGGATCACGCCAACCGCCGGGGCAGTATCCGTGTCCAGACGGAGGGGAAATTCCGGTTCATCGGCCCGTCGCCCTTCGCCATGCTGCCTTACGGGATCGTTCGCTATCACGGGGCTCCGGCAGATCTCCGCGACATCCCGCTGGGGACGATGTTGCACGTCCGGGCCTATCTTCCGCCCGATCCGAAAATATCCGCCGTGCCTGTTTTGCCAGTCGACAATCGAACCAGGAAATCCGGTAACGAAGGCACTGGTTCGGCCCCTGCCGAGAATCACGTTCTGCTCCTTGAAGACGAACCCAGCCACTGCCTACGCGAAGGCAAAGTTTGGAAGTTGAAGGAAGTGGACCTTCAAAATAACGCGGGAACGATCGTCGCCAGTCGCGAACTGAAGGATGGCGAAAACAGTGACATCGAGGAGGAATCCATGACTTTCGACGCCGCCACCCGCATCTGGCGCGGTCGCGAAATCCTCGAGGTTGAAGACCTGGTCAAAGAGGGCATATGGCCCGCCAGCGGGAAGAAGTCCCTCAATGATGAAGGTGTATTGCTCGGGATCACTTGGAAGCCAACGCCGGGAGGAGTGTTCACCCGCTTCCACATCTCGGATATCTGGCTGGATGATGCCGCTATGCAGCGCGCGACCCGCAATCAGAACGAAACGCACAAGGCCTTCATCCGCGGCCGTTGGATGCCGGCCTGGATTGACGCTGTCGAGTACGGCAAATTTGGTCGTGCGACCGTGACGGTAACCTTGTTCGGGGGCATGGACCCGTCGCTCTATGCTGATTTCAAGAAAGGCAGCCGCGCCCTGTTGGCGGCGTCCGAGAACACGTTGAAACATTGGGCCGGCGGGACGGCAGGTACAGCCCAAATGGCTTCAAAAGGCCCCATCCTTGATGTCTCGAACGTTGAAGGAGAAGCTCCACTGGGAAGCAGCGGAATCCAAATTCGCTTCGAGACCGACCTCATCACCGAGGGCATTCGCCCCGGAAGAATTGTCCGCGTCCGACCCGCGAATTGGCCTGACCTCCACGTGCCGCGGGAGGAATATCTGCTGGATCACAAAGCCGACAACGAAGACCGTTTCCCAACTCCGGCTATCTTCCCGAAATATTGATGATCCTTCGGCGTCCCTGAACCTCTTGTGATGTGGCAGCGCTCGATTACCGGGTGACGCTGAAGTAAAACAGGGGAGTCACCCACCACAGCCGCCGCAGCCCCCGCACCCACCACATCCGGTGCTGCATCCGCTTCCACCTCCGCCCCAGCGACCGTATTTGCACAGTAGGACGATTACGAGCAGGAGCGGAATGATCCCCAGGCCGATGAAAGGGGCAAAGGGGGAGTCAAGTTTGTCGAGAACATTGCAGCCGGTTGCGAAGATCAACGAGGAGAAGATCAGGCACAGCGCAACCACCGCCCGTTTCGGAATCACAAAATGAGTGGCGCGATCAACGCGTTCGAATTTGAGAGTTGAGAATCGCTTTGATGACTCGGGCCAGCAGTCTTCGGGAGGCTTCTCACCGAAGGCTTCTTCATAGCGTTTCAGCGTCTCAGCATACCAGTCCCGGAACTTTTCTTTCTCAGCTTCGCCGCCTTTGGTTGGACCATGGTGAATGGGCTTGCCGATGATGTCACCGCAAAGGTCTTCCCAGTATGACCGCGTGTAACAAAGGTGCAGATGCCAGGCCTGATCTACTTCATCGGACGGGGTTACGGGGTGATCTGTTTCTGCGGCGAGGAAGAGGAAACGTTTGTATTCTGTGATGACACGTTCAGCGAAGTCACGCGACCAGCCATTGTCCCTGGCAAGGCGCATGGAAAAGCTGAAATCTGCTTCTGGATTGTCCAGATTGAAGTCGCAAATTCGATCCCTGAGTTCGTGGTTCATACGCGGAGTTTGGGGCGGCGGAGGCGCATTGTTAAATATAAATGTTTCATCCGATTGTAATGATGCGGATGGAGGAGAGGGGGCAGAGTTTGACCTATGACGGCTCATCCAGAAGTAACGCTCCGGTCAAAAGCTGAGCTTAAGGAGCTTCGCAAAGTGGTGGCGGGGAGCGGCCCTGTCTGGCCACGGTGGGCGAGGATTGCTGTTTGGGCGCCTTGTGCTGTCGGGAGTGTATTGGTTATCACCACCCTTCCACTGGCCGCATCACACCTGAAAGTGGTGGGCGGTGTAGTGATCTGGAATGTTCACTTCTGGTGGCTGTTGGACTCCCTGGTGACCGGAGAATTTGAGAGCAAGCAGGGAAGTTACCCACGTGCAGAGAAGCCGCTTCGTTACTGGGCGATGTGTCTTTTCATGGCAACGATGCAGTTACTCATGGCAATCGCTGCGATTTCTGCCTGGTATGAGACCTAACGGTCAACGGACCGTCAGTGCCTCAATTTCCTTTGCTGTGAGAGGTCGATCAAACACGGCGATTTCATCCAGGCGACCTTCGAAATTGTTCTGATTGTCACTGCGACCACCGAAGAAAAGGTGTTGCAGGTTTTCAGGGAAATCTGCCGGGAATTCCGTTTCGAGATCCTGCACGCCGTTTAAATGCACGGTGATAAACTCTTCCTGTCGTGTGAAGACTATGTGATTCCACTTCCAGCGTTCGAGCTCAGCTTTTCCCAGTACCGTAACTGTGGGATCCGCACCATGGAAAAAGGTGAGCCGACCCGGAAGGGGGGAGGCCTTTCCGCTGATCCCCAAATGATCGCCGTGGTTGCTCAATACCAGATCGTGATCCCGGGAAAAGAGCCACCCGGTTTCGTCGCGCCGATCGTTCGGCATCCCGTTCCAGAACCACATCGAGATGGAGTAGTTATCCCCCAGAGCTGACACGCGGGAGCGGAGCCGGTCATCGACGAAATGTGCTGACCGGTTTTTCTCGCCGTTTTCACTGAAGTAATCGGAGCGCGGGCCTTCGAGGAAGAACATGACCTGGGGCTCGTAGACGGCGTCCCGGTTGTTTCCGGACGAATCGATTGCGGTGGGACCGGCAAATTCATCGAGTCTCCAGTATGCGACGGGCTTCAAGTCAATGATGGCCTTTGTGGCCGGGCCTTTACTGATTTCGTGCGTGACTTGATTCTTTCCGGAGACATTTTCGAGTAATCGAATCGCTGTCGCGGTGATCTTTGGTTCAGCGGTTACTTCCAGGCCCGCCGAACGGGCAGCCCAGGTGTTGTAGCCTCCGATGAGGTGTTGCTCCGGCGGAGGGATGTATCCGTCACCGCCGTTTGCCAGCTCGATGACCATGGTGTTTTTGATCGGGCTGGCGGCTTTTATCTTTAATCCGGTAATCGCGTAGGTTTCGTTGGGCGTAGTGGCGATGGCGATGTCGTCACCGATCCTCAGCCCCTGCACCACGATATCAGTCCGCTGGCGGGTATGAAGGATAACCGCTGCCCGGGCGTAGACTTCTGTTCGGTCTTTCGGATTTTCCTTGTCCTCCATTTTGTCAACGATCTGCTGTGCCCACTGCAATCGCTGTTTGTCCGGTGTTCGATACGCCAGATTCAGTCGGGCTTCCTCCATCTCAAGGTCGCGATCCGCATTGTATTCGATCTCTTCATAAGCTTTCAGCGCGATATCGAGCAAACCATCGGTGTATTCGTCGATCGGCTGCTTCTCGTTGCGCTCCTCCTGGGGTTTTGTGTAATCCCGACGCCAAATATCACCGCTGCAACCGTGTGACATAATTCCCACGAACGGTGGCTTTCCTTCAGTCGGTTCGGGAGTGATGCGATCTTTCAGCCCCTCTGCGAACCGGCCGAAATAATCGGCTCCCAATGCTTTATCCCCAAAGTAATGCATGGAAAAATTGGCCATCACTGCGATGGGGCGACCGTCTTTGGCCTGGATCGATATGAGGGAAAGCTCGGGGTCTTCCGGGCCGGATTCTCCTGCGACTTTGCTCCAGTCGCGACCCGTATGCATGTTGGCGCGGACTGTGAGGTTGCCGAATGGATCTTCAGTGATCGAATCAGGCAGATGAATCCAGCGTCGCAGGGCTGTGAACTCTGCCGCATCTGCACTGCCGAACCCGGCCTGAGCCGGTTCGAGATTCTTCTGAGCTGCGGCGATGGCCTCAGCAATTTTCTTCACCAGGAAGGGCACATAGTTAGGGTCGGGGTTCGATCCGAGACAGCCCATGCTGGAGGGAGCGGAATGGGTGTGCGTCGCCGAAACCAGCATATTCTCCGGCGGTATCCGGGTTTTCATTGCCGCCAGTTTTTTTGCATCATCCAGCAAAGGGCGGGGCATCATACAGCTGTCGACCACCACAATGGCGATTTGCTCTTCGCCGTCAGAAAGCACGATAGCCCGTGCGTGGATCGGGTTATCAACGGTGTCGACCATCCGCCCCAGGACCCCGCCGTTCACGATAACGGGGAGCTGCTTCGGGGTCACATCAATCACTGCGGCGCCGGCCTGGAATTCCGCCCGACATAAATTTGCCGATAGAATTAAGAGGGAAGTTGCCAGAAGCCGGATTGAAAACGCGATCATTGTCCGACTCTATCTGCCGCTCTTCATCGATTCAATCACGTGGATGCGGTCGCGGAAACCTAAACCGGAGCCGTCCCCAGTTTTAAATGAAAGAACGGCTCCGGCGGTGCGGGTTCCACGCTTTAGGCATCGTGGTCGTTGTAGTCTCCACTACTTCCCCACTTTATGATTACCGTTTCGTTCCCGAAGGTTACGAGAAAACGGCAGAAAAATGATTTCTTGCTGAAAAAGTCTCTAAGACACCTTCTCTGCGTTGGTTTTGGCAACCTGGCGGTCGCGTTCTGCCAAAAGCTTTTTCTGATACCGGCCCTGAACGATATCGGTCACTGCCAGCACGAAAATGACGAAATAGAACGTCGCTTTTGTCATTGGCATGACCTCATGCCCAAACAGTTTGAGGTGCGCCAGGTGTCCGCCCTCAGAAACAAGCATGATTCCCACCACGAAAAGAACAAAGAGTCCCAGCACCTCATACATTCGGTTTTTCTGGAGGAAATCTGACACTTTGTCAGCCAGCCAGATCATTAGAATGCCGCTGACAACGATTGCGATCACCATGACCCACAAAACATATTCGGTCTGGATTGTTCCATCAGCCCCTTCCACTTTGTACTGAGCCAGTGCCATGGCCGAAAGGATTGAGTCGAACGAGAACACCAGATTCATAAGAACAATCAAGGCAATCACTGATCCGGCAGACTTTGTCTTGGTCTTATTGTCATGCTGGATGTTGTGTTCTTCGATATGAGTCATATGGAAGATCTCTTTGATTGCGGTGTATATGATAAAGGCACCGCCGCCAAGGACGATGAGACTGTGAAAATTGAATGAACCGGAGATCTGTTCCGTTTCAAAAGTGAAGAACGGCTTGGTGAGTTTTCCGACGAGGTTTACCAACAGGAACAGCAGACCAATCCTCAAAAATACAGCGAGGCCAATACCGAGACGCCTTACGAATTGGCGTTTCTCCTCAGGGGCGCGTTTCGATTCGAGTGATATATAAAGGAGATTATCAAAACCAAGCACGGCTTGCAGCAGAATCAGCATCGCCAGAGTTATCAGATTAGCGAGGAGGCCCGGGACTCCGAGCTGCACTGCTTTATCTGCGGCTTCAGTCGTGGCCGCTAAAAGGGAAGGGGAAAAGAATTCGGTCATGGTTCAGAACAAACAGATTGTGTTTGAATCAGACAACATTCCCGTCAGGCGTCAATTCGAAAACCCTGTTTTTGCGACTGATCGATGGGGATATTGTTCTCAGTCTCATTTTTAAAGAAGGTTCTTTTGGCCGTAGTCGATTTTGGATACGACCATCGGAACGTTCTTTTGCCCGTAGTCGATTTTGGATACGACCATCGGAACGTTCTTTTGCCCGTAGTCGATTTTGGATACGACCATCGGGACGTTCTTTTGCTCGTAGTCGATTTTGGATACGACCATCAGAACGTTCTTTTGGTCGTAGTCGATTTTGGATACGACCATCGGGACGTTCTTTTGCTCGTAGTCAATTTTGGATACGACCATCAGAACGTTCCCTTTCCCATAGGCGATTTTGGAAATGGGCCACAGGCAGCATTCCTGTTATGCTGAAAATTAGAGTGAATCGGGAAAATTCACTGAAACGATCAAACAGGGTTGGTTTGCCGATCAAACACTGTCTGAACGATTGCAGCTCAATTACCAAACGAACCTTCACAAAGTGACTCATTAAATGGAGAGATTGGTTTGATTCGGATCCTCCCACAAATCCACCTTTGCGTCGGCCGGAAGCGATGGCAGCCTCTTGGTCTATGAAATCAATTTTCACTCCACTGACAGTAGCTCTTGCGATTACTGCTTCATTTGTTTTGAGCGCATCGGCTCAGGATGCCGGGAAACAGAAAAAGGCGAAAGCAGAGCCTCAGAAGAAAGTCCACCCCACTGGCTACACCGACACACCGTTTTTGCCCGGTGGTAAATGGAGGGTTCATGATGACAGCCGCCCCCGTCCCGAGGTCGTGACTCCGGGAGAAACCGCAGCGAACGCCCCGTCCGACGCGGTTGTGCTTTTTGATGGCTCGAATCTGGACAAATGGATCATGGATAAAGAGTCGGCTCCCGCTGACTGGACGGTGAAGGATGGGTATATGGAAGTCCCTCCAAAGGATAAGACGGTTGGAGGTTATATCCGTACCAAAGACGAATTTGGTGATGTTCAGCTCCATATTGAATGGGCTTCGCCTGCAAAGGTGGAAGGGGATTCACAGGGACGTGGAAACAGCGGAGTATTTCTGCTGGGGAATTATGAGATCCAGGTTTTGGATTCCTTTGAGAACAAATCGTATGCAGACGGACAGGCGTCAGCTCTCTATGGATTCAAACCACCTTTGGTAAATGCGGCACGAAAGCCGGGTGAGTGGCAGACCTACGATATTATTTTTGAAGCTCCAAAGTTTGATGACGCCGGGAAACTTGTGAAAAAGGCCTATGTTACGGTGATCCACAACGGAGTGGTGACTCATCACCGGCAGGAATTCCTTGGGCCCACCGGTCACAAAAGGGTTGCTGAATATAAAGCTCCAGTGAGCAAAGGGCCGATCAAACTTCAAAACCATGGCAATCCAACCCGGTTCCGGAACATTTGGGTTCGAGAATTGAGGCTCGGGTCGAATGACTGATCCCTTAAGGTTAAGTTTTTTTAAATAAACAGAGGACGCGGGCCGGAAGGTTCGCGTTTTTTTGTTTTTGATCAAGAATCGGGCAGGAGGCCTTGTCAGGACTTGTTTCGTTGTCCGGCGAAAGGGCGGGAAAATGGTGGTTTTCTTATAATTTCAATGATTTGAGAACAATCTTTGTCGAATTGGTTAATTTTTCTAAAATTTAACCTTGTTAAAATCATTAAAAATTATAAACTATCTCCATGAATCGGATCACATCTGCTTTCGGAGTTTTTTCTCTCGCTTCAATCGTTGCCCTAAGCCCAGTAGCTCAGGGGCAGGACAATGGGCTTAGCCTCCTTAAGAAGCGTGTATCAGCACTTGAGTCGCGGGTTGCAGTGTTGGAGAGCCAGGCTGCAAACAGCGGCACTTCGAATGTAAGCGTGACCAAGCCGGAGCCTCCTACCGTCGCAAAGTCGGAGGCGTATATCATTAAGGAGGGGGACACGATCAGTGAGATCGCTCGTCGAATGAATGTTCCCCGTTCCGCGTTGATGGACGAGAATGATTTGCGCGAAGGCCAGCAAATTTATATCGGTGATGAAATTCGGATTCCTGTTCAGCCTGCTCCTGAAAAAGTTGAAACACCGGTGAACAATCTTGCCTATAATACACCGAAGCCTTCAGAAAAGCCGAAGCCGACAACGGAAACTACTCCCAAGACGCCTGCTCCTTCCGGGCAGAAGATTTACACAGTGAAGTATGGGGACAATCTAACCAAAATTGCCCGAAGCCAGGGGGTAACCGTAGCCGCGATCAAGCAGGCAAATGGACTGAAGAGTGATATCATCGGAGGGGGACAACGTTTGAAGATTCCTTCACAGAATAGTGGGTCACCGTCACCAACAGTGAATGATTCAGGGGCGACGCTTGTGAGTGGTGGTGGTAAGTCTGGAGGAACGTCAAGCCTGCCTTCGAACGAGACTTTTGGTGAATATACCGTTGAGAAGGGGGACAACCTTTATGCTCTTGCTCGCGACTTTTTCACAACCATGAAACATCTTCAGCAGTTGAACGGATTGGGGAGCAGCACTTTGATTCGCCCCGGCGAAAAGCTGGTCGTTCCAACTACGAAATATAACGAGTATCACAATAAGGTGGCTAACCGCTAGACCCTCGTTACGAACCCGTCATGATTTGTCTTTTAAGAATTTGTCTCTAACACATGTCCCGAGGTTGTTGAGACATCGTTGAGTGGTCAAAAAGCCCGGTTCCCTTTTGGGGGCCGGGCTTTCTCAGTTCCCAACCTTGTGTTAATGTCCGTTGAACCCCCTCTGTTTATGAAAGAGCTCACTATAGTTCGACACGCCAAATCAAGTTGGTCTTCCCCCGGATTGTCTGATCATGACCGTCCTCTGAATTCACGCGGTGAAAGGGATGCCCCTAAGATTGGAATGGCCTTGAAAGAGAGGGGCGTGTCTCCGGATGTGATTCTAAGCAGTACGGCCAACCGTGCTTTGACTACCGCCAGGATTATTGCTGAACAAATTGGATACGATCCTGATAAAATAGTCGAAAAGTCTGAAATCTATCTGGCAAGCACCCAGGCTTTGATGACGTTGGTCAACCAGATCGATGAGGGGTTTGAATCGGCCATGATCTTTGGGCATAATCCGGGATTCCACTCACTTGCTGATGGCCTGTTGCCGTGGAACGATTCCATTGATCATTTTCCGACATGTTGTGTCGCGCATATTTCATTTGAGGCGGAAACGTGGGGGGAAATCGGAGCGGCTGACGGTTCACTGGAATTTAACTTGTACCCGAAAATGCTGTGAATTTGAAGATTGGTCGGATCTCTAAAAGCTGCCTCTTGTCCTGGTAGATCTTGAGGTGATTTCATGAGATTGAATGAACCGACATTCGGCCCATATCGCGGAAAGAAATAGGCTTGCTTGCCCAACAGGTTGTGTCATCTTGGCAACGTTGCAGATTTGAGATGCTGGTGCTCTGGTGCCCGGCGATCAAAGTGGGCTCATGAGTCCGCTTTTTTTTGTCTCAATTTTTCAGCCCGACATTTGGAACTTTTATGAACGAGATTCTCTCCCTATTTGAATACTACGAGAAGGAAAAAGGCATCGCCCGCTCTACGATGGTCGAAGCGCTTGAGGGTGCGCTGTTGTCTGCGTCCCGGAAAAGCATTGGTCCGGCGCGTGAGCTGAGAATCACTGTGGATCCGGAAAAAGGCGACATCAAAGCCTGGGCAACATTGGTCGTAGTGGATCGGGTTGAGAATCCATATGACGAGATTGATATTTTTACAGCGCGTCGCATCAAGCCCGAAATTAATGTGGAAGATGAGATGGATGTGGAGGTAACTCCAGCCAATTTCGGTCGCATTGCAGCACAGACGGCCAAGCAGGCCATGGTGCAGCGTCTCCGTCAGGCGGAGAAGGAAATGATTTACGAGGAGTTTAAGGATCGTGCCGGTGATATCGTCAGTGGTACTGTCCGCCGGTTTGATCGCTCTGATGTGATGATCGATCTCGGTAAGTTCGAGGGGACGATGAATTCCCGTGAGCGGGTTTCGACCGAAGAATATAATATCGGTGATCGGATTCGCGCCTATGTGGTTGCCGTTGAGAACGGGGCCCGTGGACCTGAGATCATCCTTTCGCGGAGTCATCCAAACTTTGTTCGTCGACTATTCGAAAGCGAAGTTTCTGAGATCGCGGATCGCACTGTTGAAATCAAGGCGTTGGCACGTGAGGCCGGCTACCGTACCAAAGTGGCGGTTTGGTCTGCTGACGAAAAAGTCGATCCGGTAGGGGCCTGTGTTGGGTTGCGGGGAGCGAGAGTTAAAAACATCGTCCGTGAACTGAACAATGAGAAGGTGGATATTATTCGTTGGAGCGACAACGTGGATGAATTTGTGCGTGATGCCTTGAAGCCGGCTTTGATTCGCAGCATTACACTGAACGAAGAAGATAAGAAGGTTCGGGTGACTGTGGATGAGGAAGAGCTTTCAAAAGCGATTGGCCGCCGGGGGCAGAACGCCCGTCTCACTGCCCGTTTGGTTGGGTGGGATGTTCAGGTGGAGAAAGATGAGTCCGCTGCCGAAGCCCTTGAGAAGCGTGTCGTCGATGCGGCGAACGTGCTCGTTGAGCAGTGCGGGGTTGATGAGGAAACGGCCCGCAATTTGGTTATGGGTGGAGTCAACAGCGTTGAAGTTCTGACTGCTGGGGTGGATGCTATTGATTTGGTTGATATTCTCGGTGTAACCGAGGAGGAAGGGGAAGTCATTTTGGCGAAAGCCCGTAAAACCGCAGGTGTGGGTGAAGAGGAGGAAGCTCCTGCTGAAGAAGCACCCGTTGCTGAAGAAGCACCCGTTGCTGAAGAAGCTCCTGCTGCTGAAGAGGCACCCGTTGCCGAAGAAGCACCCGCTGCTGAAGAAGCTCCTGCTGCTGAAGAAGAAATTGAGGAGAAGACTGAAGAAGTGGAGGAATCCGCTTCCTAAATACACCTTCGCAAAACGGTCCCTTTATCGAAACCGGGCCGTTTTCTATTTGAATTTAAGCAACTTAACTTTACTTAACTAGCCCTTTTTCCTCCGTTTTATCGGAACCGATACGAATTCTCTTATGCCTCCCAGAAAAAAAGCCAAAGGCAAATCAGCCAAAGATGCGCCTGCAAAATCTCCTAAAGAGGAGACCAAGTCCGTCGATGAACAGAAGGGCGAAGCACTCAATCTTTTTGAAGAGACTGAGAAGCGTGAAGCACGTCGCGGGGAAAAGCGTCCTGCTGCGGAGGTTGATGAGGGGTCCGTTTTTGGTCACCTGAAGGATTCTGCAAAGAAAAAGGTGGTGAAGAAGAAAGCTGCTCCCAAAAAGGCGGCTCTTTCTCTTATTGATGATCCGGTTCCCAAAGCCAGGGAAGTTGAAGAAGAGGTGGTCACAGAAGAAGAGGCTGATGAGCCTGTAGTGATCGTGGAAGAGACTGAGGATGGCGAGGAGTCAAAAATCATTCACATCAAGCCTCCTATTATTGTTAAGGAGTTGGCGGAGTTGATGGAGATTAAGCCGTTTGCTCTGATCAAAGATTTGATGGAGTTGGAGGTGTTTGCCAATCAAAATCAATCGATCGAGCCGGATATCGCAGCTCAGGTGTGTGAGAAGCACGGATTTGTTTTCGAGCAGGAGAAGCGTGAAAAAGGCGGTGGGGTTCACAAAGAAGAGGAAGTAATTGCCGAGCCTGAAGCACCTGTCCTTGAAGAGGTTGAAGAAGATGAGTTGAAGCCTCGTCCTCCGGTTGTCACTTTCATGGGGCACGTTGACCATGGTAAGACATCGCTCCTTGATTACTTTCGCGGCTCGAGGGTCGCGGCGGGTGAGGCTGGGGGAATTACTCAGCATGTTGGTGCCTATCTTGTGGAGAGAAACGGCCAGGCTGTTACTTTTCTTGATACGCCCGGCCACGAAGCTTTCTCGGCAATGCGCGCCCGCGGTGCGAATGTCACTGACATCGTGGTTCTGGTTGTCGCCGCTGATGACGGGCTGATGCCGACCACGTATGAAGCCATCGATCACTGTCGTGCTGCTGGTGTTTCAATTATTGTGGCGATCAACAAGGTTGATCTGGCGCGTGCTGACTTGAATAAAGTCAAAGGGCAGCTTCAGGAAAACGACCTGGCTCCTGAAGATTGGGGGGGTACTACGATTTGTGCTGAAGTTTCTGCGAAAGAAGGAACTGGAATGGATGAGCTGTTCGATCTAATCGGACTGCAGGCAGAGATTCTTGAACTTAAGGGGAATCCTGAGGGGCCTGCTCGAGGCACCGTAATTGAAGCGAGCTCTGAGCCTGGTAAAGGTCCGACGGCAACGATTATTGTTCAAAGTGGAACGCTCAAGAATGGCACACCTTTTATCTGTGGAACGCACCATGGTAAGGTGAAGGCGATGATTGGCAGTGACGGGAAGCGGCAGAAGTCTGCAGGACCCGGTGTGCCTGTTGAGGTGGTCGGATTTGATGACACGCCAATGGTGGGAGATGAGCTTGTTCAGATGGAGAGCGAGCGCCACGCCAAGAAACTTTCCGCGGAGCGTCGCGACACCGAGAGGCAGGCCAAGTTGGCTCCGCCTGAAGAAAAATCAGCGTTGGAAACGCTTTTTGCCAACATCGAAGAGGGGCAGAAGACGGTGCTTAAGGTGATTTTGAAAGGAGATGTGCAGGGCTCTGTTGAGGCAGTTGCCAAATCTCTGAATGAAATTGAGTCGGATAAGATCTCACTGAGCATCATTCGTCAGGGAGCTGGTCCTGTAACCGAATCAGATATTGTTCTGGCAAGTGCTTCGGACGCGATATTGATCGGGTTTAATACCAAGGTCGAAAACAAGGCTGTGCCGATAGCGCGCCGTGAAGGGGTTCAGGTGAAACTCTACTCCATTATTTACGAGCTGATTGATCAGGTGAAAGAAGCAATGCTTGGCATGCTTGATCCTGAGACCCGCGAGAATGTTATCGGCCACGCCAAAGTGCTTGAGGTGTTCAAACTTTCTTCAGGTAAAGTGGCTGGTTGTATGGTCACGAATGGTCGCATCGACCGGAAGGCGCGCGCGCGGGTTCTTCGGGGAAGGCAGGCGGTATACGATGGCGGATTGCAGACACTGCGCCGATTTAAGGACGATGTGAAAGAAGTCCGGAATGGTCTTGAATGCGGTATCCGACTGGGTAACTACAATGACTACCAGCCGGATGATATCATTGAATGTTACGAGCTTGAGAAGCTCGAGATGACTCTTTGATCTTCAGTAAATCTTTTAAAGGTTATGAGCAATCGGATGCAGCGAGTCAATGAACTCGTGAAGCGGGAAATCAGCACAATTATTGAGCGGAATTTTGAATTCCCCGACATTCTTGTGACTGTTCACGCTGCTGAGGTTGAGCAGAACCTGAAGACAGCCAAGGTTCATGTGGGAGTGATTGGGGAGCAAAGATTGCGAGAAGCTGCAATCAAGAAGCTCAATGCCAAGCACGGTCTTATCCAAACTCAGTTGGCGAAACGAATTGTTCTGAGGAACACTCCGGTCCTGACCTTTGTGATTGATGACTCAATCGAGCGCGGCAACCGCGTGGTTGATCTTCTTGAGGGAATTGGTGAAATTCCTGACTACGATGATGATTACGGCGAAGACTCCGAAGCTGCCGATAAGTTATAGCATCTCGCCACGGTTAGACTGCCCTGATGAAGCCGGAATTTCGAGACGCTTCTCGACTCCGTTGACGTTCAGGATATAAACTCCGGGAGTGAGACCAATGGTCTCGATTGGAATCTTCTGTTTGAAGGGGATAAGTGTTTGGGCTGAGACCGCATTGCGAGGAGTCTGTTCCATCACTTCAATATATAGCCTGTATCCCTTCCGGTATTGTTTTGAGTCAACCAGCTGAGCGCCTGCGTTTGACAGGAGGCCTTCCACTACAGCGGTGGCATCAGGGCGACCACCGAACGAACGCATTTCAATGTCGATTGTGTTCACTTGGGTCGGTTTGGGCGGTTCGATAAATTGATCGCCCACTGGCGCGCACGCATTGGCAATCAACATGATTCCAACGCCAAGGATGAGAATCTGGAGGCATGGTCTGATTTTCACGGACCTAAACTATTCAGAAATAAGAATTTGTGAAACGAAATTTCAGAGACCTTAAGAATTAGGGCGTTGATTTCGTTTCTAAACGCCCGTACCTTTGGTTTTTCTATGGAATTCGACTGGCTGGATCCCCATTTTGACCTCAAAAAAACCACTCCGCGTGAAATCTCGGAAGCGTTTGAGGATCCGTTTGCTATTCGCCTTCTCCCGGATACTGACAGCGATGATGCTGAGGTGCGATATTTCGCGCTCGGGAAGACCGTCGCAAACCGGTATCTGTTTTCGGTATTCTGGACTGACGGGAAGAACTATCGTGTCATTGTTTCTCGCGACATGACCGATGAGGAGCAAGGCCTGTATGAGCGGAAGAATGCTGAATGGCTTTAGGCCTTCGGTCCAACCCTATTGATTCATCAAACCAACCCTGTTCGATCGTGAAAAATATTTCTTCCTGGAAAGATATCCCTGAGTTCGATGATGAAAAAGAGGAGGCTGAATTCTGGTTGGATCATTCGATCGATCCACGCCTGATGAATGCCTCCATTCACCGTCCGAATGTGAGGGAGTCGACCACGATCACCCTTCGTTTCGATCCGCAAATGTTGAGCCGGATTAAGCGTGTCGCCCGGGTTCGTTATTTGAACTACCAGAGCATGATTAAGCAGTGGTTGAGTGAGCGTTTGGAGGACGAAGTTATGAAACGCGGTGAGGGAAACAAGACCGACGAAGGTTGAGTCCGGGTGTGACTGTTGCTATCGCGATTGAAAGATGTCGCTTGTCAGCGATTCGATGATCAGGGTGCGTAGTCCGTACTTATCCTTCTCAACGGCTTTGCGGATGTCCTCGATTTCGAACTGGTCAACCGGTTCCATGTGTCGCCCGGTCGCGTAGGCGAGGAACTCTGATATCAGGTGACTGGTGAAAGCGTCTTTGCGGGTGGTAAGTAGAATGCGTTTAAATTCCCCGAAATCAGCATACTTCTCGCCTGAGGAAAATTCTCCGGAGGGATCGATCTTCTGAGTGGGAGCATCGCTTTTCGGCTTTGGATAATTCGAGCGATACCGACCAATGGGATCAAATTTTTCCAGTCCGAACCCAAGCGGGTCGATCTTTCGATGACACTCAGCACAGGTTTTATCCGCCCGATGTTTCTCCAGCTTTTGGCGAATCGTTTTGGCACCTCTGGTATCTGGATCGATCGCCGGAACTTCGTCTGGTGGGGGAGGAGGCGTTACACCCAGGATATTTTCCGACACCCATACGCCACGGGTTACAGGTGAAGTCTCGACGCCGTTTGCGCTGACCGTCAGAACTCCGGCCATTCCCAGGATACCACCGCGGTCCGGTTGGCTTTGGAGACTGACGCGTCTAAAGCCATCGGCCAGTCTGAGGGCGTCTTTCTGGGGCAACTGGTAGAGCTCTGCGAGCTTCTTATCGACGAAGGTGTATTCAGCATCAATGAAATCAGAGACCGGGCCGTTCCCTTTCAGAAGGTTGCGAAAGAACAAACGGGCTTCCTGTTTCATAGAAGTCGGAAGGTCCTCTGCGTAGTAGGAGCGTGCGGCTGCTCTGGGTGGTGGTTGCTGTCCGAGATCGCGAAGGTTTAGCCAACTGTCCAGAAACCGGTTCACAAACTGGTCTGAACGGGGATCGTCCAACATCCGGTTGATTTCCAACTGCAGGACCTTGGGATCACTTAGCTTTCCAGCTTCTGCGGACGCAAATAGCTTATCATCCGGCGGGGCCGCCCATAGAGCATAGGAAAGCCGGGATGCGAGATCGAATGGGCTGAGTTTACTTTCCTTCTCGTCGGTGATTTCTGCCAAATAGAGGAACGACGGGGAACACAAGATCATCTTGAGCGTATCGAGCGCTGCTTTGCGTGGAGTGGCTTTCTCGCTGATTCGCTTCTTGAACGTTTTTTCGATTTGTGTGCGATCATTGTCATTCAATGGACGACGAAACGCCCGCTTTCCGAACGCGTAGAGCTGTTCCAGTGCTTTGTCCGGCTGAAAGCCCTTCTCACCAAACACGGTGTGCTCTTCAATGCCGCCACCTTTTTCGGCAAGCGGGCCATGCACCTTGATTTCATCGATCCTGATGTGGGGAAGTTCACCCTGCTTCAGGATATGGGCGCGGCCCACTCCGCTTTTGGAGGTGACACCTTTAAACTCATCTTTGTAGCGCTTGTTGATTTGCACGACTGAAGCGCGGGACTCATACGGACCGTTGGGAAATATAAAGCGTGGTGTCTGCCCTCCTTCGAGCCAAACCTTAAAAGTAATCCACTCAAAAGCTTCGTCTGGAACGAGAGACTCGGCCAAAAGCGGCTCGACCGATTGGGGATAGTGAATGTGCCCCTTTGTCACATCGCCCGGCACCACACCAATCCGAAACGGCTCCGAGAAATCGATACCGAAGATCTTCGGGTCATAGTGAGTGAAGCGGTGCATGGCTTTCGCCTTCACTTTGATCTCGTACAGTCCTGAGACCGGCACACCTTCGAGGAAGTCCTCTATATGCCCGTAGCCTCCCTGTCTCGTATCGGTATTCGGCTGCTCGTAGAGGCAGAGAAACCCGAAGTTGAAGGCTGATTTATGTGAACCGGTCAGTTCTTCGTATTGCTTGAAGTTGTCTGTGAAATGCCACGATTTCGGCTCTATTTCAGGTCGTCCCAAGCGGGCGTCAACGAGGCGGTTCGCTGCCTGAAAGTATTGATCCAGCAAAAAACCGGAAGTGATGAGAGAAGATCCGATGGTATCAATGTGCCCGCTGGTCTTTTCTTTCGGGAAATCGGCTGTCAACCCAAGGGTGTCGATCCGTCGGCCAAACAACGTCTTCAGAGTGTTTTCGTATTCCTCGTTGGATAGACGGCGCATGACTGTCCGTGCCCCGGTGCTCTCTATCTTTCCGCGTGCCAGTTCCATGCTCCCGCGGATCGCTTTCAGGACAGCCAGTCGCTCTTCGTCTGTTGGCTGGTCCGCTTCCGGTGGCGGCATTTCCTTCAAGGTGATCTGATCTACGATCTCCTTGGCTGTGATCAGGTCTTGCTCTGTCTTGAGAGGAAACTCAAAGCTTTCGAAGTCCCGGTCGCCTTTCTCTGAATTCGAGTCGTGACACTCAAAGCAGTAGTTTCCCACGAATTCGAACAACACACCTTCTGCCGCAGCTTCGTCACTACGCCCTGTCGAGACAGCGAGAAGGAGAATCGCTGCACTTCGGAAGATCCCGAATTTCATCGCTTTAATTACACTCAGGCGAATGTGCCTGTGCTCGAACCGAACGTGTCCGTCTTTACGCCCATTCGCTGAGCAATATCGAGGAACAGGTTACAGAGCGGCACTTTGTTGATACCTTTCGATTCGACCTTTTTGAACTCCCCGTGACGATAGCCGCCACCTGCGAGGACGATTGGAAGGTCGCTGTTCTGGTGAGAGGCACCGTTGCCCATACCACTGCCGAAGACGACAGAAGTTGAGTCCAGCAGAGTCTTGTCGCCATCCTGAATAGCTGCGAGCCGGTTCAGAAACTTATTGAACTGCTCAATTTGATAGGTCTCCAGTGTGATCAAATGTCCGATTGCTTCCTCATCATTACCATGGTGGGAAAGCCCGTGATATGACTTATCAATGCCCAGATTCTGTGGCAGAAAACTTCCACCGATCTCCAGAGTCGCGATGCGGGTTGAGTCTGTTTGCAATGCCAAAGCAATCAGCTCATACAACATCGGCAAATCCTCGACCGTGTTTGTATCGGCCGGCTTATCGAAGGGAGCCTCCGGCTTCGGATGGCTCGCCCATCGTTTCCGGAGTTCGAGCCGTTTCTCCACATCACGAATTGAGCTGAAATACTCATCCAGCTTCTCCTTATCTTCACTGTTCACTCGTTTCGAGAGCCGATTCGCATCTTCCAGAACCGAATCGAGAATTGATGATTGCAAATGATTCTCCTCCACGCGACGTGCCTGCCGTTCTTTGGTGTCGCTCACAAACAATTTCTCGAACAAGTCAGCCGGCCCGGTCACGGGTGGCACCCGCACGCCTGACTTGGTCCATGCAATTTGACATCCCCCGTGAATTCCGCCCTCGGACCCAACCGTGAGTGACGGGAAGCGCGTATGCATGCCCACTTCGTCGGCCATGTATTGGTCCAGCGATACATTCCCATCCGGACGATTCTGCGCCTCAGAGTTCAGCACTCCCGAGAGAAATGAATGCACCGCAAAGTGTCCGCCCTTCACCCCGTGATCCAGCCCCCGGTAAACCGTCATCTTGTCGCGGTTCTCAGCCAGCGGCTTGAGCAGGGTGGTCAATTCATATCCTTTGCCGGTGGTTTCGGGGAAGAACTGTTTCTGCTGATAGCCCAACAGATTGCCTACAGCCACAAAGCGACGTGCGCCGATCCCGGCACCCCTTGTTGCTTGAACTGCTGCCTGTGCCCCTTTGGCCCCGGCCAGCAATGACGGTAGGCCCGGCAATGCCAGTGAGGCTCCCACCGATTTGAGCACGAAGGATCGTCTGTCCAATCTGTTGTTCATGGAAAACCTTCGGACGGGCGAAAGGAGAGTGCAACCACGCAAAAAGGGGGGGGATAAAATCTAAACCTGCGCCGCCGTCGGCATTCTCCCGTTACGAAATGCCTGCCAGTGGTCCCGTGCTGTCCGCAAAAGACTCGGCTTCGATTCCCAGCGCTTGAATCATCGAAACAAAGACGTTCGACATGGGCGTTTGCTCGCTGAACTTCAGGTAGTGATTGTGTTTCAGTCCTAGCTTTCTTCCACCGGCGAGCAGCAACGGATAGTTCTTGTTCACATGAGTCTTCGAATTGCTCGAGCCGTAGAGAACCAATGTCCGGTCAAGCATCGACTCGCCGGAATCTCCCTCCGGGGTGTCCTTAAGTCGCTGAAGGAAGCGCGCCAGGTTCTGTGCGAGGAACTGATCAAACTTACCAATCGCTTCCGGCCCGCCCTTTTTCCCGGCCTTGTGGGCCAGGCTGTGCCAGTTGGCTTCAAGCCCGAGGCAGGCTGGAAATGTCCGCGCCAGGGTCGGTCCATAGCTGCCGACCTGATACGCCGCCGTGCGGGTGATGTCGGTTTGAAAAGCCAGGAACATCAGATCAAACATCGCTCCGATGTAATCCGCGGGGGCGTCCGGGTTGGATTCAAGCGCGATGGTTGTGGGATCGACATTGGGCAACGGAACGTCGAGCCATTCGCGGGCGCGGCCCACCCGCTGCTCCACATCACGAACCGAGGTTTCAAATTCATCCAGTTTCTGTTGATCCGCTTTGCCGAGTGAACGCTTCAGTGACTTCGAATCTTCAAGGACGAGATCGAGAATGCTACCGGAGTTCTCCAGCCGCGCGCGATCGTTCTTGCTGGCATCATCCTGGCCAAACAGCCGGTTAAAGATCAACTTGGGATCAGCCAGCGCAGGAATCGGCTGGCCCTTTGCTGTATAAGAAAGCGTGGTCGACCGTGTCCGCGGGCCGATTCCCCCGTCGGTGGATACTGTGAGTGATCCAAGTCGGGTCTTTTGACCGATGTGGCTGGCCACGAACTGATCCAGAGACACTGTGTTCTTATAAGTGCCCGGAGCGAGGTTATTCGCTGTCAGAAAGGTGTCGCCGGTATCATGGCCGTTCATTGACCGGCAACGCGGGTGCGAAAGTCCGGAGAAAATCGAAACATCATCGATCAGGGGCTCCAGAGGCTTCAGCACATTGGTCAGTTGGAAATCTTTACCCTCTCCGGTCGGGAACCATCCCCATTGCCTGGCCGGATCTTTGTCACCCGGCACTGCGACTCCATAGGGAAACATCACGCAGGCCATACGACGGGGAAGTTCACCGGCCCCGGTGCCGCCACCTCCTGTTGCCGCCATGCTTTCCAGCCATGGCAGTGCCAGTGAGGCACCTGTGCCTTTGAGAACCGTTCGGCGATTGATGGAGCGTCGAGTCATTTCAAAACAGTGGTTGGACTTTGCAGAAAAAGATCGCTGGTGACAAGATCCACAATCAAGGCCCGCAGACGATAGTCATTCGCCTGGAAATCCCGGGTCAAATGCTCAACGGTTTCCCGATCTCCCAGATCGAGCGATCTGCCAATAGCGTAAGTGGTAAGCCGCTTCGTCACCGCCCGGGCAAACTGATCACGCCGTTCATCCAGCAAATAACGCTTTAAGTCGTCTGCTCCATTCAACTGATGCCCGTTTGGCAATGCCGTCGAGGGGTCGAGCTTCGGCCCGGTCTTTACAGGGCTTTTCTTCACCACACGAACCGGGGCTTCCGTGCGGTACAATCCGATCGCATCAAAGTTTTCCAGCGCAACACCCCAGGGGTCAATGTTCTCATGGCAACTGTTGCATGATTCTTTTTCCCGATGAACAGCGAGCTGTTCCTTAAGTGTCAGACCGGCAAGGTCAGCGCTTTCCCCGTCGAGCTCAGGAACATCCGGCGGGGGAGGGGCCGGCGGATCATCCAGTAGCCGGTCAAGAATCCACACCGCCCGCTTGATCGGGTGCGACGATTCACCGTTCGAATTGCTCAGGAGAAAAGCCCCCTGACCCAGCAGACCGCCGCGACGGTCCTCCGGAGTTAATCGAACCCGTTCAAATGCGCCTGAGCGCGGAATCGTTTTCAACCCGTAGTGAAGCGCCAGCGTCCGGTTCGCCATGGTCCAGTTGGAATCCAGAAGTTCCAGACAGCTCAGATCGCCCTGAACAATCTGAGCGAAAAACTCCCGCGTCTCTGATTCCATGGCCGATTTCAGACCATTGTCGAACCCCGGAAAGAACTCGGGATTCACTGCCACCCGGTCCAGGCCGCCCAGATCAAACCACTGGTCCGCAAAACGACGCGCAAACTCCATGGTGCGGGAATCACTCAGCATTCGTTCCACCTCTTCGCCGAGAATCTCCGGATTCCGCAACACGCCATGAGTCGCCAGCTTTGTGAGCCGTTCATCCGGCATCGTGTTCCACAGAAAGTAAGACAGCCGGTTGGCCAGAGCGAAGTCATCTTTGGTATCGACCAGATTGAGGAAATGAGGCGACACCAGCACAGCGGCAAGGGTGTCCCGCAGGGCCGATTCATAAGAAGAGGATCGCGGGCGCATCTTTCCAAACAGCCCGACGAACCGCTCGGTTTCTTCCATCGATACCGGTCGTCGAAAGGCGCGGGGAAGAAAGTTTTCCAGAGTAACGCGGGCGCGATCCACGTCGTTTCCTGACCCGCTTCCCACCAGATTCACATGACTGGCTGGTGGCCAGCTCGCTATTGTCGGCGCTACGAACCTCACTGATCTAATTTCAATGTCGGGAACCGGTTCTTCAGGGGGTGGTGGCAACTTGGGAACCGGGGCCCCTTTCTTCTTGGGCTTGGCTGGGGGATCCGAATACCGGCGGTGTGGATACCGGAGTTCCTTACCGTCGGCATCCATGAAATCGATTAGCACGATCACTCCATTGAAATCCACGTTGGCACCAAAGCGTTGCCTTCCTGCCTGCGGGTAATCCTCCATTCGTCCACGAAAGACAAAGGTTTCGGGGGCATCGATAGAAGCGGTCACGTCAACCTCCCCGACGAGCTTGCGGGGCACGTGGATGATACCGGGAACACAACCCAGCTCGACCCGCATACGCGGAAAATCATGCCCTTCCGGAACAACCGCGCCCGCCTCCACTACGATCTCAAACTCTCCCGTGCGGGGAAACTCAGGAATATCGAGAACAAACTCCGGGTTCACCGGGACCGCCCCGCCGTCTTTCTTGCGGGGCAATTTACCCACATCTGTTTTCGTGGCCGTGACTTGGTAAACCTGCGGTTTCTCTCCCTCAACGATGGCAATCTCCAGCGCCTTGCGAGCCACCGAGAGATAGGTCTCCACCTGAGTCGGGGAAATCTCCAGAGTCGCCCCGTTGTTCAGGAACCCGTCCGGAGAAGTGGGTTCGGGAGGCAGCTCCCGTGCGAAATCAAATTCGATCCCCAATAGATCACGCATGGTATTGGCATATTCATATCGAGTCAGCCGTCGTGACTGCACCCGTCCGCCGGCATTGTGCTTTGCCCTGGCCACAGAGAGCAGCGAATCGTTCAGCCAGGTCGTCAGTGTCTTGCGTTCGGCTGCCGTCAGTTGTTTGTCTGCCTTTTCAGGCGGCATCTCACCGAGATTGATTTGATCCAGTGCATCATGCCAGGTGTCCGCGTCGCCACCCGTGAGCATATCGGGATTCAACTGATCAAACCGCAGATCAGCCTTCTGCTTGTCCGGTCCGTGACAGTCCGTGCAGACGCGGTTGAGAATCGGGCGAATATCGGACTCAAAATCCGTAGCTTCAGCAAGCTGTATCCCCGAAAAGAAAGTGGCCACACCGGTAAGGCAAAGAAGCTGGAATCGAAATCGCACATCGTAGTTTCTCCATGAGCATCAATAATGCGAGGGGCGTGATGGAGGAGGGACCATCACATTTTTTGAGTTCTCGAATCAACAGGGTTCACTCGTCAAACCAACCCTATTGGATCGTATGGCTCGAATCTTGATTGCTCGGGAAGCGGGCTTGCACAGATTCCCGCATCAGCACGATAATGGTGAACACGCCCAGCGCTGTTCCGAAAGGCATGAACATGCATTCGATCCCGGCCATGATGAGACAAAACCTATAACGCTTGCGCTTCGCGAGGTTTTTCCCCGCTGCGATGATGAAGGCGGATAGCAAAAACCCGGTGATCATGATGGCTCCGGCCATTCCGATAAACATCCAACCTATAAACTGGGGCGGCGCGTCTCCACCGTTGCCTTCGAAAGCCTCCGGCGGAGCCATCACAAAGAAGATACCAAATGCGAGATGGAAGATCGGAAAGAGTGCGATCAGTGCAGCCATTCCTCCGAGAACATAGTGAAATACCGAAAGTAACTTCAAGTGCTCATCATCCTTTGCCGTTATTGCGTGTTTTTCCAGTTCCAGTGATGAAGGTTCGTCGCTCATTCGGTAAAGTGCATCGGTCCAGCGAGCGAAGCGACTCTTTTTTGCTGGAACGGGGCAGCGTTGATTCCGGATCACCATCTTCCAAACGGAAGAGTCCTTTCCGGACGTCCGGATGGTCATCTTCCAAACGGAAGAGTCCCTTCCGGACAGCCGGATGGTCATCTTCCAAACGGAAGAGTCCTTTCCGGACAGCCGGATGGTCATCTTCCAACCGGAAGAGTGCTTTCCGGGCAGCCGGATGGTCATCTTCCAATCGGAAGAGTGCTTTCCGGACGTCCGGATGGTCATCTTCCAAACGGAAGAGTCCTTTCCGGACGTCCGGATGGTCATCTTCCAAATGGAAGAGTCCTTCCCGGCTGTGGGGGAGGGATTTTCGCAAAACTCGCCGTGAAAACCCGATCGGGCCATCCTCTCTGTGTAGCGCCGATAGCGGCAACGCATCGTTTTGTGGTATTCGGTTCGGGCTGGTTGGCTCATGGATATTGCCATGCACCGCGATGTATTTTTCACGAGGCAACACGGGGCGGGACGTTTTCTCTTGTCAGCTTCAACCGGTTTGTGGTTCTATGGTTTTGGAATCGTCTCTTTAACAATCAGTTGGAGAGCACATAACTAAAAAGGAGGAACCGATTATGGCTGATAAGGAAGTGTCCAATCCAACCTATATGGCGGACATCCGTCATTTCTTCACCCCGGGCGACAAAAAGTGCATGGCAGGATTCGGGATCGATCTGGCCACGTATCACGGGGTCGTTTTTAATGCGCTCAGGATCTTTTTTAAGGTCCGCGATGGCGAAATGCCGCTGGGTGCTCCCCCCTGGTCGACCGCACGGGTGGAGACTTTTTATAACTGGATGAAGAATGGTTATGAGCGGGGGTTTGCGGTGCCGAAACGTCCGACCGCTCCGGTGAAAACCGATCCCCGGTTCAGTCGTCCGCCGGCGAAGCGGGACGATGCTGCGAAGCTGAAAGGGAAACCGTTGGAACTGCTGAAGACTGCGTTTCAGGGGATGCTCGATAAGGATCCTGCTGATCCGGACAGTTTCTTTGCCTTGGCAGGGGTTCACTGGCTCCCCACGCCGGATGTGTATTGCCGGCATCACGAGAACGCTTACAATCCGTGGCACCGGGTTTACCTGAACAAGTTCGAGGATGCGCTGCGGAGAGTCCCGGGATGCGAGAATGTGTCATTGCCCTATTGGGATATCACGAGCAACACGATCCCTGATTTCCTGTTCAGTGCTCCGTTCGACAGCTATGTATTCCCAAGGGATCTGGTAAATCTGGAAGGCGATACGGTGGTGAAAAAGGGGGATCGAACGGTTCGCCGCAAGCCCAAAGAAATCCTCGCGCAATTAAAATCGCGTGATGTGACGGGACTCATCAACGGTGCGCTTGGTAATTGTCATTGGGAACAATTTAACGGGTGGGACGCCGGCAATACGCAGAAAGGAATTATATCAGCGCATGACAACGGGCACAATGCCTGTGGACCAACCATGCAGAGTCAGGATATCGCGGCATTTGATCCGATCTTCTGGTTTTTCCATTGCAACTGGGACCGGCTCTGGTGGCAGTGGCAGCGAAGCTATGGTGCGATTACGCTCGACACGTTCAAGACTCACCTGGCAGGGCCGTCGGACTGGCTGGACGATCCAACGGTCAATGAATTGCCTCCCTTCGGCCTGACTTCCGCTGACACGATTAACCTCGCCAACTTTGATGTCACTTATGGAACGCCAAAGGCGGCGATGGATAAGATTACCGCGCAACCTCTCAAGGCCGGGGCGATGATGGCGAACAAGGCGTTCGAAATCGATGATACCAAGCGGGCTTCGCTGCGAGTGAAAGATGTCGACCGGTTAAAGATTCCGGGGAGCTTTGATGTGGTGTTGGAAGTGAAAGGGAAAGAAATCGGCCGGAAGGCTTTCTTCCAGTCGACGACTCCGGTGAAGTGCGAGAATTGCCGGAAGAAGGCGATATCTCATTTCGACTTTGAGGTGAATGTCTCTGCTTTGGACGGACCGGTGACAGTTAAAATATTGCTGCTTCGAAACGGGCGGGAGATCAATTTCCCGCTGAGTTCCTGTGGAAACCCAACGGTCAACGCCCGGCTCTTGCTTTCCTGATTCTGAAAATTGGGAGGCAGGTTTTTCCACCTGAACGACAAAAGCATTCGTCGGAGCATGAACGGCAAAGTCAGCTTAACGCAGAGAGAGGTCTACTGGGCAATTGCTCTGGGGCTATCGGTCGCATTGCAGGGGGCACTGATTGGGTGGTCGCTGGTCGTCATTGTTTCAATGGTTTGCGTGCCGACGGGTTATCTCTTTATCAAGAGCGGAGGTGTTCGCATGGCAGCTGTTGCCATAGGTCTGGGGGGAGCGGGGATGGCTTTGGGGGCCGCCGTGGATCTTTGGATCGAAGTCGGGACTTTTGCGGTTTGTGAATGTGAAGGAGGGCACGCTCTGTGGTCGGCCTCGACAGGACTGATGTTGCTTGGGTGTGGATTGGGCTGTCGATATGCGTGCCCCGAGTGTTCGGGGAAAGCTTCGATCCATCATTTCGGGGCGTGTGTGATACACGGGTTGATGCTCGTCGGGATGTACGCGGCTTTGCTGTTCCCGAAGGTGATCGAGCGAATCGGTGTGCACGGCGGAATGGTTCTGGGGATGGCGGTTGGTACTGTGGTCGGGTGGATGGTTTTGAGCTGGAAGATGGCTCCACTGATTCGAAGGATGGGGCGGTTTCAATTCCGCTGAGAGGTTTTGCTTCCCGTAGACGGTGGATTTGACAGGCGGGTCTCGCGTTGATTCAGTGCTTACCAATGAATCACTATCAGGGCAGTTGTTTGTGTGGCGGAATTGTCTACGAGATCTATGGAGAGATTCGTGGGGTTCTAAACTGTCACTGCTCGGATTGTCGTAAATCTCATGGTGCGGCGTTCCGCACCCGGGGAACGGTAAGGTCGGACGAGTTTTCGTTTGTGAGCGGGGAGGAGCTGCTGACCCGATACGAACACAAGCCTTCAGAACAACGTTCGTTTTGCAGTCGGTGCGGTTCAAACATTGCCACCTTCTTCACTGATGCGCCTGAGACGATCGGTTTGGCATTGGGGACTCTTGATACGCCGTATGACCAGGGACCGGAGTTTCATGTATTTACCTCTGATAAGGCTTCCTGGCATCAGATCACGGATGACTTGCCGCAGTTTGCAGAATTCCCTCCCGATTGATTTTGCGGGTGTGGTGTTAGATTTATGTGCCAATGGGATTGGAAGCGTTGGTCTCAGTGCTGATTTCTCCGGCGAAGTCGTAAAAAATTGAGGTTTTCTCCGTTAGTTTTCGGAGGGGCGGCAGTATTAGGGTGATGACAATCCGTTCCCTGACATTTTTCTTTATCGGACTCGCTGTTGGTTGCTCCAGTTCGAGCGCCCTGGCTGTAGATTTCGAAAAAGAGATCCTGCCCATTCTCGAGGAAAACTGCATCGACTGTCACGGACCGGACAAGCAGAAGTCGGAGTTTCGGGTGGATATGCGGGCGGTGATGTTGAAAGGAGGGGATATCGGGATTCCCGCGCTGGTTCCGGGCGACCCGAAGAAGAGTTATCTTGTCGAAGTGATCGATGGAAGTGATCCGGACATGTTGATGCCGCCGAAGGGGGAAGCGCTGACGAAAGAGCAGGTTGCTTTGATTGAGAAGTGGATTGCGGAAGGGGCGAACTGGCCGGGGCAGATGGATGACCGATTGGAAGTGACCTCTAATCATTGGTCACTACAGCCGGTTGAGAAACCGGAGGTGCCGGCAGTTGGCGAGCCGGGAGCAGGGGAGATTGATGCCTTTCTCCTGGAAAAGCTGAAGGCCGAAGGAATTGAGCCGAATGGACCTGCGGATGCCCGTTCGCTGATCCGACGTGTCTCGATTGTGCTGACAGGATTGCCACCCAAACCGGAGCGGGTGGAGAAGTTTGAGGCGGATCATGCGGCTGATCCGGAAAAGGCTTATACCGCGCTGGTGGATGAGCTGTTGGCGTCGCCTCACTTTGGTGAACGCTGGGCGCAGCACTGGCTCGATGTGATTCGCTGGGCGGAGACGAATGGGTCGGAAGCCAACCTGTATCGGAAGAACGCGTGGATTTATCGGGACTATGTGATCCGGGCTTTCAACGAGGACATTCCCTACGACCAGTTTGTAAAAGAGCAGCTTGCGGGTGATCAGCTCGGGGTAGGGGAGGCGACTGGATTTCTGGTCGCCGGTCCTCATGTTCCGGCGGCCACAGTTGGTCGGGAGCCGAGCGCGATTCGACAAGCGAGGGCGGATCGCATGGATGAAATTATGCAAACGGTGGGAGCTTCCATGCTTGGGATGACGGTGAGTTGTGCCCGCTGTCACAATCACAAGTTCGATCCTATCTCGATTAAAGATTACTACGCGCTGACCGCTGTATTCCAGGGCGTGGAATTTGGCGGCCGATGGCCTGAATACAGTGATGATCACCCGCGCCAGATTCGGGCGAAAGAAATCCGCCAAGAGATGGCGAAAGAACGCAACCTGTTGCGCGAGGGCGTCGGGCAGTGGCTGGAAGACTGGGGAGGGTTCGCGGAGTTTCATTTTCCAACGACGGAGACCAAAGCATTGAAGGTGGAGTTTGCGAAGCCGGTGATTGGTATCGATGAACTTCAAGTATATGGGCCGGGGAACTACAGCGAGAATGTGGCTCTGGCGTCAGCCGGAACCGAGCTGGTTGCCGATGACAAACTGACAAAGCCCGGTAATGAAGTCACGAAAGCGAATGACGGGGAATTCGGAACGATGGCGTGGCGAACGATTAAGGGCTCTGAGAACCCATGGGTGGAGATTCGGTTTGCCGGGCCGAAAACAGTGAACAAGTTTCGTCTCAGCAGCAATCGCGAGTATTTCTTCGAAACAGATTACCTGGATAAGGCGAGCAAGTTTTTCGCTCCGGGCTTTAAGATCTCCGCACTGCAGGATGACGGGACGTGGAAAGAGGTGGGGAAAACTGGATGGGCAAAAGCATTGATCAGTAAATCCCCGGAGATGACGAGCGCTCTTCGACGGCTCCAGAAGAATATTGCGGCCATCAGTGAGGAGGGGCCCCGCCACAGCTTTGTCGGGAATTTCACAAAGAAGCCGGTCGTGACGAAGGTGTTGCATCGCGGAAGTCCGGAGAATCCGAGGGACGAGGTGATGCCTGCCGGGTTCGAGATTATCGATGGGGATTTGGGATTGAATTCTGCAACGTTGGATCCGGACCGGCGCACAGCCTTTGCGGAATGGGTAGTGAGTCCTGAGAATCCACTGACCGCCCGGGTCATGGTGAACCGGATTTGGCATCATATTTTCGGGACCGGCATTGTCCCGACACCCAGTGATTTCGGGGCAGCGGGTGCTTTGCCCACACATCCTGAATTGCTGGAATGGTTGGCGTCTGATTTTGTGAAGAATGAGTGGTCGATGAAGAAGATGATACGTCAGATCGTATTGACTGATGCCTTTCAGCGATCCAGTGCGCCGGAGGAAGCAAAGCTGCAAGCTGATGCGGGGGCAGCGATGCTCTGGCGATTTCCGCCACAGCGGGTGGCGGCCGAGGTGATTCGAGATGGAATTCTGCAAGCGTCCGGCAAACTCAGTCCTGAGATCGGGGGCCGGAGCTTTCGGATTCACAATGTGAAAGCCACCTACGCACAATGGCAGGTGGTGGATAATCACGGACCGGATACGTGGCGGCGGCTGATTTATCAGGAGCGCATGCGCAGAGTGGACGACAAAATCTTCACAGCGTTCGACTTTCCGGACTGTGGTCAGGTGAGAGCGAAGCGCCCGGTTTCCACGACGCCGCTTCAAGCATTGAATTTGATGAACAGCGACTTTGTGGTGGAGCAATCGAAGTTCGTCGCGGAACGCGCTGAGGCCGAATCGCCGGACGCGCCGATCGAACGATGTTTCCAATTGTTACTGGCCCGGCAACCGACAGCTGAAGAGTTGGCTCTTTGCAAAGAAGTCGCCGCCAACAGCAGTCTCGCAATAGTCTGTCGCAGTCTAATCAACTCAAACGAATTCGCTTTTATGCCCTGACCTGCGGCACTCGCACGACGATCCAACAGGGTTAGGTCGATGAACCAACCCTGTTCACTCAAACTTTACCAACTAACATGAACGAAGCAGAAAACCTTTCCCTTCACGGCAAGCGGTTGCTTGATCGACGGAACTTTATGCGGAACAGCGGCTTTGCTCTGGGAGGACTGGGGCTGGCAAATCTATTGGCAGCAGAGAACCCGACCGAGTTCAGTGGCAAAGCTCCGATTCGTCCGTCGATTGATCCAGACAATCCGTATCTTCCACGGAACAGTCATTTTGACATGCCGGCTAAGAAAGTCCTGGTCATCTTCTGTCCGGGAGCTGTCAGCCATGTAGATACTTTTGACTACAAGCCGGACTTGTCCAAATACCATGGTCAGAAGCCACCGGGAATGCCGGCGGTGACGTTTGAGGGACCCAGTGGCAATATTGCCAAGCCGTTCTGGGATTTCAACCCCCGGGGAAAGAGCGGTAAGATGACATCGGATCTGTTGCCGAATCTCGGCGGGTTGGCTGACGACTTCTGCTTTATTCATTCACTGCAAACTCAAACCAGTGCACACCCCCAGGGAGAAAACTTCATGCACACGGGCTTTACGATGGAAGGGTTCCCATCGTTTGGAGCTTGGGCGACCTACGCATTGGGATCCACGTGCGAAAACCTTCCGGCTTTTGTGGCGATTAACGATCCACGCGGGCTGGCGCGCTCGGGCAAGAACAACTTCGGGAATGGATTCCTCCCGGCCGCGTTTCAAGGGACGGATTTCAACGCAAAGAATCCACCCGCGAATCTGGGGCGTCCGGAGTCGTATACTTCAGCAGATGACAAATCGACGACCGAGCTGCTTAAGCGATTGAATGCAGGGCACCTGGAGAAATACCCGGGTGACGCGAACCTTGCTGCACGGGTAGCCAGCTATGAACTGGCAGGTCAGATGCAGATGTCGGTTCCGGAAATGATGGATCTCTCCAAAGAGCCTGAATCAATTCATAAGGAGTACGGCACTGATCAGGGAACTGACTTGAAGCGGGAGTATGCGAAGAATTGTATTCTGGCACGTCGCCTTCTCGAGAAGGGTGTGAGAGTGGTTCAACTCTTCAATGGCAGTGATCCCAGTGGAGGAAACGGGGTCACTAACTGGGATTCCCATTCGAACATTGCAAAGACTCACGCGGACCAGGCGGAGATCATGGATCAGCCGACCGCTGCTCTCATCAGCGACATGAAACGTCGCGGGATGCTGGAAGACACGCTCATTGTTTGGTGCACGGAATTCGGTCGGATGCCGTTTCTACAAGGGAACGGGACAGGACGGGATCACAACCCGAGTGCCTTCACCTGTTTCCTGGCAGGTGCGGGAGTAAAGGCTGGCTACAGCTATGGTGAGAGTGATGAATTTGGATTTAAAGCCGCCGTAAATCCGACCTCAGTCTACGACTTTAACGCCACGATTCTTCACCTGTTAGGCCTGGATCATGAGCGTCTCAGTTATTATCACAATGGCTTGGAGCGAAGGCTTACCAATGTCCATGGCCATGTCATCCATGACGTGTTGGCCTAGCAAAGGTTTGCCATCTGAATTCTGGTCAGCCAATCAGCTTCTTCAAGTTTGATTTGTAAGTGGCGTCGTCAGTGACGGTTTCGCTCACTTCAAGCGGGCGCCCGATGATGATGCCCGCGTGGGATTTGAAGGAGTTCAAATAGCCTGAGATGGATTTATCGATCACGACCTTCTTGTAATTCGTGGAGGCGTGCATGAGACGCATCACTTTGTCATTGGTGCGTATGGCAAGACCCACATGGGAGCAGAACCCACCGTCGTGCACGGTAGCGATGCCAATGACGTCACCGTTTTGAAGCTTGGATTCAATGCCGGCGACTTTATCCTTTGGCACATAAGTGGCAGGCATGGCTGCCACATAGTCTTCCCATTTCTTCATCGGTGCCCGGAGCTCAGGATTTTCCCGGAGGTAGCGATAGCCCTTCCACAGTACCGTCATCTCCTGGATTTTCCTTCCGGAGAATTTCTTTGAATTTCCGAAGCTGTCTGTGATGTGGTCAATCGTTCCGCGGGCATCGTTTTCGAAGAACCATTCAGCAAGGTAGTGAATTCGCTCCAGGTAATTCCCTCCGCATTTACCGGACCGGTATCGGGTGACTTCGATCTGGCGAAGGAGATCTGAAGGCGCGTAGCTGGACTTCTCATAGCCAACCATTCTTGCCAATCCGAGAGACATCTCAAAGAACGTCCAGCAATCAACTCCGTCGAGGTTCACTGAGGGGGACTCGATCTTATCATCAATCTCCAGAGTGAAGCTTTTGTAAGGTGTCCCGTGGATTTCCCGGGCAAACTTGATGATGCGTTCCCCCATAGGAAGCTGTTGCCATTTTTCGGCGAGCGCTTTCTTGACGATCTTGTTAAACTTGGACTCGCCCTTGAAAATTGTCGACATAGGCAGGGGCCGACGTCCAGCCGGTTTGTCCTGCGCAAGAACAGGCAGGCCGGTGGCGGATAGCAAACCTGCGGTGCTGATTGAAAGAGCTGAGCGACGGGAAATTGGTGCAGACGGTTTCATAACATACAATAGATAGGGTTCGGCCGGAAATTTCCAGACCAATTTGGTTTCTAAACAGAACGGCACATTCGATAACATACCGGTTCTTGAAATTCGGACGAACCGGAGGGACGTTGTCTTAATGCAAAAAGTTCCCCCATTCGTGTGGCTGATACTTCGTTTGGTCTTCGGTGCGGTATTTATCTGGAGCGGAGTTGCTAAATTGAAGGACCCAATCTCCTTTACCGAGGCGGTTCGTAATTTCGAACTGATCGGAGATCCATTTGCCGCAGCAGCAGCGCTTTTTATTCCGTGGGTGGAGATTGTGGCCGGGGCAGTCCTGATGGCCGGGATTCTGGCGCACGGAGCGCTCTCGGTTTTGAATGCGAGTCTGGTCGTTTTTACTCTCGCGCTGGCTGTATCGTGGGCACGCGGTTTGGATATCAGTTGCGGTTGTTTCGGTGGAACGGGCCCGGTGAATTATCCAGTTAAGATTGCAACCAATGTGGGGCTGATTGCGTTGGGTTGGGTTCTTTGGCACTACAGTTTGCGGAGGACAGCTGAGAAGGAGTAAATTCGGCGCGTCTCCGCCATTGTCTGGCAATGGGCATTTCATCATACTTGGTTCAACCTCTATGATGAAAAAGACTGAACTTACTTTTGCTCTGTGTGCCGGGGTGTTGTCGCTATTTGCCCTTACTATTGTTGGGCAGGAAAAGTCCCACGGGCTGCGCGCAGGAACTGCTGCTGTCGATATTTCGCCTGATGTGCTTCCCATGCAACTTCGTTCGGGGCAGTCAAAGTATGTGCATGACCCACTGCATGTCAGGGCTGTCGCTTTTGAGAATGGAGAGGGAAGGGCGGTCATCGCATTGATGGATGCGATCGGGGTTGGTCGCGAAATGACAGATGAGGCCAAGGCAATTGCCGCGAAAGAAACCGGGTGGAAGCCTGAGGAGATGCTGGTATCGGGAACCCACACCCACACTGCCCCGAAGGGCGGCGATACATCAGAGGGAAGAATAGCCTACGAAAAGAAGCGCCGCGAAGGTCTGGCTGAGGCGCTGATCAAAGCGATCAAATCACTTGAACCGGCCGAAGTGGGCAGTGCGTCCGATGAGGAACCCAGTGAGGTATACAATCGTCGGTATTTTCTGAAGCCGGGCACGATGGACAGGAACCCGATGGGAGGGCTGGATCAAGTGAGGACAAATGCACCCCGTCAGAATCTGCTCAAACCGGCCGGTCCGACCGACCCTGAAGTGTTCGTGGTTGATGTCAGGACGCGACGGGGGCGTGCGCTGGGACTGATCGCAAACTATTCGCTGCACTATGTGGGTGGAATTCCCAAGGTTGTCGATGAGAAGGGTAAAGTATTCGGGATGGCATCAGCTGACTACTACGGGGAATTTTCCAGGGTGATGCCGTATCGGGTGGGAGGTTCAAATCCACCGGAGAATTTCGTGGCGATGATGACCAATGGAACAAGCGGAGACATTAACAATATCGACTTTCACAGTAAAAGAGCTCCCCGGGCCCCTTTCGAGCAGATCCGGGTGGTTGCCAACAAAACTGCCGATGCTGCATGGCGGGCAGTCAAAAAGATCGAAACTTATGATGAAAATCCACTCGTAGCAACGCGGCAGCGGGAGGTGACTCTGAACTACCGGAAGCCATCAGATGAAGCGGTTGCCAAAGCTCTGGAGCTATTGAAACTGACTCGCAAGGAACAGGAGGAGATCAATGGTCGGACAGGTTCGGTTGCCAATGCGACTATCAGGTTTGCATCTGACGAACAGCCGCGAACCGAGCCAGTCATCATTCAGGCCATTCGAATTGGTGATCAGGCAATTGTCTCCATGCCTTTTGAGGTGCTGGTTGAGATCGGGCTCGAGCTTAAAGAAAAGAGTCCTTTTCCCAAGACGTTTACGATCTCACTCGCAAACGGTGGTTATGGATACCTCCCGCCACCGAACCAGCACAAGCTGGGGGGATACGAGACGTGGCTGGGAACATCTCGGTTTGAGGAGGATTCATCCGTAATTTTGGTCGAGAATCTACTGGAGATGTTAGCGGAATTGAAGGCTCTGAAGTGAGTATCGTCACTTGATCAAGGTATCAACATCATCAAGTGACACCCGGAGGATCTCTGTTTGCAGTTTGTTGCGCGAGAAGGCGATCCAAAGTGACCCGTCCTTCTCGATTACGTGAGGGTATTGGAGACTTCCAATTCCCTGTGTGAACTTCTTCCACAGGCTGTCGATGCCGTCAGCGACGGGTGGTGTGGGGGCGATGAGTTGAGCCATTCGGGTGAAGTTTTTCCCATCTTCACTGATCGAGAGATGGAGCTGTCTACGGCCCAGCTTGGGATTGGCATTCGAGATCATGACTCGATAGCCCCGACTGGTTTCCAGAGAGAAAATCTTACTCGTTGAGTTTGGAAAATTTGTGAGCTGTGGTGTGGTCCATGACTTTCCATTATCAGTTGAATTGGAGTGAAAGAGGCGCTGCGAACCTCCATTGTCTCTGAACAGGGCGTTTAGAGACTGGTCAGGCATCAGCCAGAATATGGGTTCGTCCGGCCGGAAACCTGTTACCTCTCCCACCTTCACGACAGGAAAGGCGTCCCATGCATCCAGCTTTTCCTTTCCGCCGATCAGGATCGTTACATTGAACCGGGAGTCTCGTCGGGTGAGAATCCAATCACCGGTTGGAAGTTTTTGCGGAGGGAAATTGTTGATCGCATTGTCGTAAACCTTCGATTTGAATACCCATTTCCCGCTGGATTTGTCCCAGGCGTAGGCCTGTAGTTGGAGTTCTTTGTCTGTTCCGAAAGCACCATGTCCTTTGTAGTGCGCGGCCAATGCCAACAGCTCCCCGTCTCGAATCCACAGGCCTCTGGCTATGAAAGCGTAGGGCTCGGCCGGTGTTCCGGTGAGCGATTTCGCTTCACTCCAGTTCAGCCCATCAGAGCTTGTCGCGTATTTGATTTCCTGAGTGGGCCAATCTTCGATCTTAGGGCCGTCACTCCAGATGCACCAGAACTTGCCGTCGTGATACGCCAGGTAGTTGTGCAACTGAAGTCGCAGGCGGTTTAGTTCAAGTTTCTCACCCTCTTTGTAATCAGGTGATTTCTGAGCCTGGTTGATGACCGCATGTTCGCCATGCAATTGAGGCAAGGCATCAAAGTCGATTGCTTCAGGATCCGAGCCGGAGCCTGGAAGTGTCAGGATGTTTTTCGGTTCAGCGAACGCGTGATGACTCAAGATAAGCAGTGCTGCTGAGGCAAGGCAGATGTGGTTTGGCTTCATATGGGGGTGGGTTAGGGATTTTCTATTTTGGAAGCTGAATGACTGAGGATTTGGCCGTCAGCATTCAATCGGTGTCTGAGCAAATCGATTGGGACATTTCGTAAAGGCGTGTTTTCAGTAACAGCGAGATGAGCTGCTGTTCCGGCCGCCTGCCCCAGTGCCATCCAGGTCGGTTCCATTCTTATCGAGGAAAAGGCCACATGCGTTGTCGATGCCGCAACGGGAACAATCAATCCGTCGATGGATTGAGGAATCATGATCCGGTAGGGGATTTCATAGGGCCGGGTGATTGAATCCATCATCCCCAAATAACCTTCAAGAACCACATTGTCTCCGCTGCGACGTTTGCGGCACGGGAAGCTGTCGATTGGAAATTCCCCGACGGCGATGCTGTCAAAGTGGGTATTGGTTTCTAAAGCTCCCACCGTGGTAATGTCGCGTTCAGTCAATGTATACTCACCGAGTAATCGCCGTCCTTCCCTCACGTAAATCTGAAACGGGAAGTGGTTTGAGTCTGCAAACTCATCAGTCGGTAAATGATACTGATTGGCGATGAGTCGATGTTCTGCGGGAATTTCCAAGTCGTTCTGGAGGAAGTAAAGTAAGCCCAGTGTAAGGTTTCGAATCTTCCGGCAGATCTGCCTCCTCTTACTTTCATCGCCTTCCAGATAGCCAACGTTTTCCTCTGCGAATGGAAAGCTCAGTGGACGCGGGTTGATGTTGACGTCGGTCTTGCCGTTAGGGAGAGGGGTGACTGACAATGCTCTGACCAGTGTATCAAAGTGGGTTGATTCATAGCCTCGGCCCGGCTTCCAGTTTTTCGGACCAGCCAACCTTCCTGCACTGAGGTCTTCAAAGTAACCGATGTAAATCGAACGGTCGTAGTCAGCGGGAGGCACGGTAAGAGGCTGTGAATTGTCCTCCCGAGTCGAGAGACAGAGTCGGTAGGTGTAGGCGGGAAGTCGGTCGTCGCCACGGTTCGTTGTTCCCGGAAGAACCGTAGCCGATTGGTAGTCAAAATAGATTTCACCTGCGTGAGGCTCATCAAATTCAGACTTTGATTCCCGCCCCACTCTGAATTCGGCACCCGCAGCGGCCAGAAGATCGCCTTCGTAGGTTGCGTCGACAAAGGCGGCTCCGTTGACCTTCTTTATTTCGCCGTCAGCCCCGCTTACGATATCAACAGCTCGCAATCGTCCTTCCCTGACCTCCGCATCGTGTAACCTGTGGTTTTTCCAAACAACAATCGCTGGATACTCCTGCAGCATCCCTTCGAAAATTCTCTCAGCAACCGAAGGTTCGAAGTAGTAGCCATCCTGACACAGTTGAAAATCCAAAGATTCTTCGCCGTGTTGTTCGAGATAGTGGGCTCTGACACGGGACGTGAACTCCTGAAAAATTCCCCCGATCAAGTGCCGCTTCTCAACATCGCTTTTGCCGAGACCGCTGGCCGACATCCCTCCGATGTGGTCGTTACTCTCAACAAGCAGCACGCTGCTTCCTTGTCTCGCGGCAGCGATTGCGGTCGCAATTCCTCCCGGAGTTCCGCCAATGACAACTATGTCAAAATGAATTGAATCAGCGTTGCTCATTCTTCGCTCCTTTCATCGTCCATACCGTGAGCCCCGAAAGGTCTTTCGAATTCCTTCCCCGAATGAGTGCGGCGACTCCGGCTATCATCAGGAATGCGAAGTTTACCAGGATCCCGGTCCAGTAGGAGTGAACCGGAACCTGAAGTTGATCAGGAAGCCATCCCGCAGCATTGACGCCCAGATAGACATTCAAGACGATTGCCACTGCCAGCCCGATAAGAGCTGCGCGATTGTCAATTCTTGTGGTGAAGAAGCCCGCCATGAAAAGACCGAGAAGGCACCCGCCGAATACCGAGGCCACGATCCAACTCAGGTCATTCATACTCTCTTTTTCAATGGAACTGAAAAGGATTGCTCCCAGAATCATGAGTCCGGATGTGATCAGGGCAATGACTTTGGCAAACCTCAGATAGAATCGATCGTCCCGGCCTTTGGCCAGATAGGGCTTCATCAAATCCACCGTTATGATGGTCGCGACAGCGTTGATCGACGAATCCAGACTCGACATTGCCGCAGCAAGAACACCCGCTATCACCAGCCCGGTAATTCCGACCGGGACTTCTGTGAGAATGAAATAGGGGAATACGGTGTCGGCATCCAGCCCTCCGACCGTGTCGTTGGGAAACACGGTGTAGAAGACAAAGACACAGGTGCCGAGAAAAAAGAAAAACGCCCAGGTTGGAACCGCGACAATTGAATAGATCGTGGTCGCTTTGCGGGCCTCCTTTAAACTCTTTGCCGCCAGATAGCGTTGCACGACCGTTTGATCACTTGAATACATGGTTAGCCAACTCACGATTCCCAGCAGAGCCACAGTCCAGAAAGTTCGCTCATTCAAATTGAAGCCCAGTGAGCCCACGTCGAATTTTGAGTGCTCAGCGCCTACCTCGAATATTTGACTGATGCCATTGGGCAACTGAGTTACTACCGTCACAAAGCAAACGATTCCCCCAACCCACAGGACAATGGCCTGTGCCACATCAGTCCAAATGACGGCACCAATTCCCCCTGCGATTGTGTAGAGCGAAATGAAAATCCCGACAAAAACGATCACAATCCAAATGTCGAGACCTGTGAGAAGACTGACTGGAATTGAAACCAGAAACAGGACCTTACCCAGTCGAATCAACTGAAGTAGAATAAAACTCAGGGTGCCATAGAGGCGTGCGCCCGGACCGAATCGTTCACCCAGATACTCAAATGCCGACGTCGTTTTCCCACGCCTGAAGAACGGGATGAAGACCACGATGGCCAGAACTGCGACCAGAGGTAGAGTCAGGTTGGAAATCAGCTGACGCCAGTCGAGCGTATAAGCAGCCGCAGGGAATGCGAGGAAGGTGACTGAACTGATTGAAGTCCCCAGCATCGAGAGACCAATGGCCCATCCGGGAAATGAGCGGTCTCCCAGGAAATATTGTTCAGTCGTAGTGTTCCGTTTTGAAAACCACATGCCCAGCCCGGCCATTCCCGCGAGGTAGAGAATGATGATGGCAATGTCGAGTGGACGGACGATCAGATTCACGTCTTAAGGCTAAGACAAAGAAACTGAGTGACCAATGTCATTATTCGTCATTAATTGGAACTCCCCCGATAAAGTGGACACGGATTTCTTGGTCCGTTAGGTTTTAATTTAGGGGGATAGTTTTCTGTTGA
>JBLWYI010000037.1:0-57609 GCA_048267005.1 Verrucomicrobiales bacterium
GAAAGAACCATTTGAGGTGGGTCAAGCGTTTCACATGGCTCAAGTCGCGGTCGTTGGCCTCAGTTTCGTCGAGTTTCACACCAACGATCGTTGAGAACGGAGCCTGCCATTCCTTTTCCCGTGGGTTTCCTGTGAAGGGGTTTTCGTTGGGCAGCATCTCCAGCAGACGACCCGGCTCTGTCCTCACCAATCCACCGAGCGTCTCGATCCGGTTGATGAGCCGCGCTTGTTGGACAATGGGAATCGCAGCGATGAGCAGAACAACCAGCAAACCGATGCCCGCGACGATGGGCCACCGGCGCAGGATCGCTGCACTGAGCCTGGTCGCGGTTGAGAGTTGCTCGTCTGAATTCATCGATGGTCCGTTGATAACGCATCACACATTGAGCGCCCCGCAACTGAGTAATAGGAGCGACGTCGGGAGGAAAAGTAGTGAAACCGAGTGGCAGGGTGGGGCGAGTGATCAGACGCTTTGCCCCGCAGGTGCCGGGTTATGGCGTCGCATAGTGACTGCTCATTCGTAGCCGTGGGTGTCAACGGAATCATTCAGCAAACAAAGTCGTCGGGTAGCGACCGTTCAATCGGGGAAGGTTACGATCGGACCTAATCAGCTTGATCGGTCGCTACGCGACGAAATTCCAAAGGGGGGAATCTATCCCGTGGGTTAAAAACCCACGGCTATGATTGAACAGTCGCTACGCGACGCCATTTGGAATTTACCTGCGCCGAACTTTTCGTGGCGGCATGGCGAAGGACCGGCGACTTGTCACCTACATGGGGACAATCGTTCTGGCCGGACTTCGGAATGCAGCTTTGGGATGGAATTTGAACTTCTTGTGAAGTTACGGCGCGAATTCATGGCGATACAACGTTTTCGGATGGGATGGGTAGGGACGGATTTTCCCCAATCGTCCGCGTCGGTCCTGCTCGGGCGGTTCTGGCGGCGGATGGGCTTCGCGGACGTTTGGGGACAAACGTCCCTACCCGGGGAACGGGGATCAGCCCTCCTGTCGTTTCCGGCGATTCCGCGCCACGAGCCATGGGACGGCCCTGCCTGCGATGGCCAAGAAGGTCAAGAGCCAGAATGGCAGGGTGATAAACCAGTGGGTACCTGAACCCAAAATAAATCGCCCCAGGAAAGTCTCACGGAATGTCGGCGAGAGACCGTTGCGAGGGCTGTATAATTCGAAATCTGCTGATATTTGATAGGGGAAATCATAAACACGCCAACCGATGCACTCGATTGAGAGTGTTCCGGCTTCAACAAAGAATCCAGCGAATGGACTGTAACTCGCTTGAATCAGAACATTGGATTCGCCAAAACCCGAAGAAACCCACAGACCGATGAAGACCACGGCCGGGGTCAGCAACAGCCCATTCCACAGGGCTTTTTGGAAGGAACGTTTCTTCGGCTCGCGGTTGGGGTTGTCTTTTTTCACGCCACGGAATCGTTACAGCCGAATTCGCGGCGATACAACGCTTTCGGAGAAGATGGGTAGGGACGGATTGTCCTCAATCGTCCGCGTCGGTCCGGCTCGGGCGGTTGCGGCGGCGGACGGGCTTCGCGCGGATAACAGGAAGGCCGTCGATCCAACGAGATCTTCGAGTCAGCTATGGGTAGAAATCCGAAAATCACAAGCTCCGACAAAAACCAAACAAACTCACTAAATCAAAACCTGACTCTCGGGCCTCATAACAGGGTTGGATCGTTGAATGGACCCTATTGACTCGAAAAAGGTCATTGGCAGGGCTTTTTGTGGCACGGATTTGTAATCCGTGGACCGAGCCATCAGGTTCCGGCCATGTGTTTTGCGCGTGGCTTTGAACACGGATTACAAATCCGTGCCACGTCGTTGCGTCGAACTTGATGCGTGTGGCGCTGAATGTGCCCTTTGTGTGAAAATGCACGTCGAGGTTGCTTGAGGAGGGCGGTCAGGCCACAAGCTGAGGGGCTCCGGATGAAAAGTTGAGTCCCGAGTGAAATGGGCGCAAGGAGAATGGCCTGCGTGACAGGGGAGATATCGCCGTAAAACAAGGTGGTAACGTGGGTTCGGGGCGTAAATCTACCATAAGACGCGATTTGAGGGGGGTAAGAGGTCATGGGAGGGGTCGAGCAGGAAGGATGCTTCTTATAGGGCTCACCGGGAGTCCCGGAAGCGGCGCTAAGTACCTTCCTAAACGCAACTGGGAGCCTTCTTGTGGAAGCTGGATTCCTTAATCAATCGAGGTGTAGCTTTTAATAGGAATAATCATTCCTCTATGACGATGTTCAGGTGTTTTAAGGAGCTATAGGGGGCGTGAAAGAGGAACTTGCCTTCCTGAAAGCCCCAGTATATTGATCTTTCATGAGTGATTCACTGCCTGATGCACCTGTTGAGCCAACGAGCGAGTCTGCAAAGGCAATGTTGCCGTTCACCGAGGTAACCAAGGTGCTGGGGGAGCCTTTGCGATGGGCAATGTTGCGGGAACTGGCTGAAGGAAAGCCGCTGATGGTTGTGGAACTGGCGGGGCGCGTGGGAAAACCGGCGGGGCTGGTTTCAAAACACCTTGCTGTATTGCGTCAGGCGGGGCTGGTCGATATCAAACAACGACTGCATTTTCTGCGCCACGAGTTTATCGCGGATACGGACACGCGGGTGCTTGATCTGGGATACTGCTTGCTGCGGCTGGATACGATCGAGGACTGAGCCCGGGGATCATTCGAAGAAGTCACGGAACTCTTCGGCGACTTCAATCAGCGGCATTTGCAGGCTCCAGAGCGGCACTTTGGCGTCGTTGGTGATGCGACCCGTCTGAAGGTCGAAAAGATAGCCGTTTTCGTGATGAATCCGGGTCACTTGAGAGTCTCCTTCGACGGCGGGTGAGGTGATGACGCGGTCGTAGGCATCTTCGATGCGCTCGTTTTCGGCGATGGGGAAGATATCGAAAGAACTGTAATCGATGGCTCCACTGGTGCCGGCAAAGAGCTGAATGCCGCGCTCGAATTCGAGCCATTGAGAGAGGGCCGGGCCTTCGCTGTAAATGAATGCGGTGTCGAAATAGGGAATGTATTCGGTGAGATATTTGTTGCCGCGCTCGTAGCGGTTCAGTTTACCGGAGCGGCTGTCGCGTTGCATGATATAGCCTTCGCGATTGGGGGCGGCGGCGGCCCAATCGAGGTAGCTGAGCAGGTAGGAGCGATACATTTCCCAGGTGCGGTGCTCGAGGTGATGGTCCTCGGGTTTTCCTGTGGAATTGTTTCTCATGCTGGAATCCCGCAGCCGGAGGAAGACACGCTCAGGCAGCTGGAACTCAGGGCGGCACAGGAACGAGATGCGGTTGGCCCGATAAATCAGCTCACCGGCGAGGTGTGTGCCTTGATCAATGATCTCGGAGCGTTCAGCCAGCTCAACGAGGAACTTCCCGCCATCGGGGGCCGCATAGAAATTCCGCAGTACATCGATTTCATCCAGCTCGGGCACATCGAGATGGGTCGCGATTTTCCCGAACCGGGCCGCACGACTTCGTTGTCCTGCAGGGAGCTTGCGCTCCACTTCGACAAATCCGGCAAATGCTTCCCGCAGGCGGCGCACGAAATCGAGTTCTTCCCGAAGGTTGTAATAGCTCACCCTTCTGGGATCCATTGGATCAAAGGTGCCGTCGTCTTTTTCAAACCAGCTGTCCAGTTCGCCATCGATTCGGATTACGAAATCGGTGAGGGCATCGAGGAGGTCATCCGCCCGGGACAGGGGGACTTTCTTGAGCCGGTGACAGCGCCTGATTGCAGGCTCGAATTGATTCGCAAGAAAGGCCAACTCTCCCGAGTCATCGACGCCAAGGTGAACCGAGGCCGGTTCGTTTTGAGGGAAGTCGGCGAGTTTCAGCGCGATGGGCTCAACGAGATGGTGTTCGATGGCTCGTCGCAGCGCCCGTGCACCGTATTCGGGATTGAAGCCGAGGTCGGCCAGTTTTTTATGAACTCCGGGATCAACCGTGAGGCTCAATCGCCGACCGGTGATGCCCTGTCTGCTCAAAGCTTTTCGCGACAGGCTTTCGACAAGGCTTTGGATGTGGTCACGGGTCAATTCATGAAACGGGACGATTCTATCGAGGCGGTTGAATAGTTCGGGGCGGAAGAATTTCTCAGCGGCTTCTGTGTAAACGGCGGATTCGTCCCGGGTGCCGCCTCCGAAGCCAAGCTGATGCCTGGCGGCCCGGGCTCCGAGGTTGGATGTCATCACGACGATGCAATTGCCAAAGTCAGCTGTTTGTCCCTGTGCGTCCGTTAGTCGACCGTCGCCAAGCAGCTGTAGCAACAGATCAAAGACAGAGGCGTGTGCTTTCTCAATCTCATCCAGCAGAAGCACGGAGTAGGGCTGCCTTCGAATGCCACCGGTGAGCAGCCCCTGAGGTCGCAGCCATGTGCCGATCAGTCGTCCCACGGCATCGCCCCCGACGAACTCGTTCATATCGAATCGCAGGAGCCGATCTGCGGTGCCGAAGAAATACGAGGCGAGTGATTTGGCGCACTCGGTTTTACCGACGCCCGTCGGGCCGAGGAACAGAAGCGAAGCCATCGGCCTGTTTGGATCGTTCAGTTGCTTGGCGCAGGTGAGGACAGTCTCGGTCATGGCGCGCGTTGCTTCCGGCTGCCCTTTGATCCACGATTCGAAATGCCCCTGGATCACCGCAGGGAGCGCGGCGGACTGGCATGACAAAAACTCATCGCTGACTCCGGTTTTGTTTTGAAAGAACCGGTAGACATCGCTGTTTTCCACCCTGGTTCCGGGTCCGTGTGCTTTGGCCTGATTGGCCAACTGCTGAAGCATTTCCACGCCTTTCCCGGGGAATGCCCGCGTTCTGACAAAGCGACGTTGCAGTTGGACAACGGTTGGAAGCACCTCTGGTTCGAACTGGACTTTGGTTCGCGCTTCGAGCGATTGAAGCGATCTGATCATGACTCGCAGGGTGTCGTTTTCGTTGGGCTCTCTGACGTGCAAAACACGGAAGAATTCGGCGAACCCCCGGTCGATCTCCCTTAGCTTTCGCCAGGCTTCAGGAGTGACTTCCGCCATAATCTGCACGCTGTCTTCTTCAAGATAGGCTTTCAGGAGATGTCCGACGGTGAGATCCGAGTCTCTGCTTTTTCCTGCCTGAAACAAACCGGGAAGGTCGGTGAAGAGGAGGATGTGCTTTCGTTTTGCGGCTTCCTTGAAGATGGCATGCGCTCGCTCCTCCCACTGCCCGACATAGCTCATCCCGGAGATGAGGCGTTGTGGTGAAAGCAACCAAACCTCCCGCTTCGAAGGCTTTTCATCACGATCCAGACGCCGGTACAAAAACTCATGAATGACTGCCGTTTTACCCACCAGACCGGGACCGACCAGAGCCAGCGGTTTGGCGATCGCTTTGTCGTTGGAGAAATGCTGATTAAGGTCCGCAACTTCCTTTTCCCGCAAGATGGCTCTGTTAAGGTCGTTCGGAAACAATCGGTTCAAACATCTCCCGACTCTTTCAAGCTCTGCTGTGCCGGACATTTCCTCGCTCCCTCCGAGCATTGCAAAGCGGTTCGCATCACCCTTCTGATACCGTTGACGTGTGCGGATATCGAATTCCAGATGGGTCAGTCGGGCGAAGTCTTCACTGGTGAAATCATCAGCATTGATCGGCTCGCCGCGGTCTTTCTCGAGCTTTCTGAAAAACGCTGTGAGTATTTCGATCGCCCGCACCTCGAGTGTTTCGCCTCTTTCTAAATCAAAGGAGAGGGAGGGGATGTTGGGAAGGACTACGATTTTCCTTCCCATGGAGGGAATCACCACCATTACAAAGCTTCCGCGAATCGTCTGTTTTCGAAGCGGGATCTCCAACTTGAGATGCTTCATTTCTGCATCCGGAGAAAAACCCCAGCGGGCAAATTGGCTGTGATTCATTTCCACGGCCATACCGTTCAGGGTTTTCCTGATCTCTTGCGAGAGTTGGTTCAAAGCCCGGTCCTCACGTTCATTGAAAGAAGTCGGCCCGCCTTCGCCGTGTCGGCCGATCCCATGGAACAGTGGTGTCACCTTGTAACCAGCAGGCTTACCGTCGCGGGAAATTTTTTCGGAAATGACTGGGATGGTGAGGGAAATGGCCATAGATCGCCAGTGATCAGATTGGCTCGCCGCTCGTATGCTTCAAGTCATTTGTCAGGGAAAGTGAGGCTTCAACTGTTTCTTATTTGTGAAAGGAAGAATCAGATTGATCGAACCGGGTTGATTCGTTGGACGAATAGGGTTGGTTCGTGGGATGCAAAAAGCTGCGGGATCAATATGCGAAAGGCTACGCAAGGCGGGACACCAGGCCCTGTTTGCGGGTGGGTGTGTCCGTGATCTGCTTTTACAAAAGATCCCCAAGGACATCGATATCGCGACCAATGCGACACCGGAGGAGGTCCTGAACGCTTTCCCAAAAGGCGACACAATCGGTGCACATTTCGGGGTGATTCTGGTGAAGGTTGACGGGGTTGCCTTTGAAATAGCGACGTTCCGTGAGGATGGTGAATACTCAGATGGAAGACGGCCTGATTCAGTCCAGTTCACCACCGCAGAAAACGATGCCAGGCGAAGAGATTTCACTGTGAACGGAATGTTTCTGGACCCTATGTCTGGTGAAGTGATCGATTACGTCGGAGGCAGGGAGGATCTTGAGAGTCGGACTTTGAGGGCGATCGGAGATCCGGCTGACCGGTTTGAGGAAGATTACCTTCGTATGATGAGGGCAGTTCGATTTGCTACGGTGTTGAATGATTTCGAAATCGAAGAAGCCACCTGGGCGGCTCTGAAGGAGAATGCTCATCAAATTGCGAAGATATCCCCCGAAAGGATTCAGGGGGAATTGAACAAGATCTGGCTATCTCCGAATCGAGTGAAGGGATTTGATCTGTTGGTGGGTTCCGGTTTGATGAAATCCATTTTCCCGGAGATTTTAGACCTGAAAGGGTGTGAGCAACCTCCTCAATTTCACCCCGAAGGGGATGTTTTTACTCACACGAGAATTATGTTGGGCTTACTCGATCCCGATGCAAGCCTGCCGCTTGTGTTGTCAGTGTTGTTTCATGACATCGGAAAACCAGCTACGTTTTCTTTCGATCCAGAAGAGGATCGAATTCGATTTAACGGACACGACACATTGGGTGCTGAAATGACCGTTGGAATTTTGAAGCGGTTGCGATACTCGAATGAAGTGATTGAAGCCGTCGTGGATGGGGTGGCTCACCACATGCAATTCATGAACGTCCGGAACATGCGGATCTCAACACTGAAGCGGTTTATGGCGCGGCCGCATTTTGATGACGAGATGGAGCTACACCGGGTCGATTGCTCCAGTAGCAACGGATTTCTGGAGAATTATAACTTTCTGAAGGCAAGGCAGGAAGAGTTTGCCAATGAACCATTGATTCCGAAGCCGTTCGTTAGCGGGCATGACCTGATGCAACGAGGATGGAAGCCGGGCCCGGCTATGGGTGAAAAGCTGCGCGAGATTCAAGATGCGCAGTTAGAAGGTCGGATAGCTACCCGGGAGGAAGCTCTGGCGCTACTGACGGAAACTACTTAGCGCTCTTCTTTTTTGCTGCTGCCTTCTTAGCGGGAGCTTTCTTTTTCGTCGTTGCTTTCTTGGCTTCCCGTGGCGGGAACTGCCATCCAAGGATACGTCTGCCTTTCGGATTGCAGGTCAGCTTAGCCTTAAAGGGGCGTCCCTTTTTCGAGATCCAGGCTTCGATGATATCAGTTTCGCCGTCTTCGAAAAATTTCTTAGCCTGCTCAACAGGGATCTCGTATTTACACATCTCGCGAGAGAGACGGCCCTTGCAGCCACTTCCTACGGCACGGTTGTTACAAACGTATGCGGTCGGAGTGATGTAAATTTTGCCATCATCACAGACGGGGCAATCACAGAGAACATTTTCATCCTGAATAGCTGCAGCCTCAGCCAGTTCGGCCTCGGTCTTTTCAAAAACGAATCCAGCCTTCAGCCCCGGCATCTTTTTCTTGCCGTCCGGCTCAAGGATGACAGTCGCGTCGAAAGGTTTCTTGAAGCGTGAGATAAAGCCGGTAAGAGGACCGATTGACTTCTTTGTAAGAAGTTCTTTCGCTTCCTCTTCGGTGAAGGGGCGAGTTGCGAGGACCTTTGGCAGGGCGAATTTACATTCTTCAGTGTTGGTGCACTTATAGCGACCTTCGTCCTGGCCGAGGTCTTTCGCTCCACAACTCGGACAGGGAATAGGGACGCGGGGATATTCGCGATTGAGTGACTCCCGTGCAGCCGTCTTCGCGGTTCCGACAACCTCTTCGGTAAGTCCCCGGATTTCGTCCATGAAACTTGGACGGTCGAACCTTCCGGCCTCCATTTCTTTGAGTTTGTGCTCCCATTCGCCGGTCATCTCGGGAGAGGCAAGAATGTTGATTTTCATGTCCTGAATCTGTTCGATCAGGCGTAATCCCCGGTTGTTTACAAACAATTCACGGCCGTCGCGGCTGAGATATTTGTCGTTTTGAAGTCCTTCGATAATCGAAGCCCGCGTAGCGGGAGTACCCAGCCCCCGCTCACTCATAGCTTCCCGCAGCTCCTCGTCATCAACACGCTTGCCTGCGGTTTCCATCGCAGAAAGGAGTGTTGCTTCGTTGTAACGCGCTGGTGGCCGGGTAACCTTCTCGAGAGCTTCGATTTTCTCAGCCTTGGCATCTTCGCCAGCCGAAACTGGAACCAGGATCTTGTCATCACTCTTGCCTTTATCGTCTTGCTTCGAGTCATCAGCCGTGTTTTTCCCGAAGACTTCGAGCCAACCCGCTGTGACCAGTATTTTACCGCTCGTCTTGAAGGCGTCTTCGCCAATTCGTGAGATCCGGGTGGTGAGTTCGAATTCGGCTGGCGGATAGAACGTTGCGATAAAGCGGCGCGCGACCAAATCGTAAAGCTTTTTCTCGTATTGATCGAGTGACTTGGGAAATTGTCCGGTCGGAATGATGGCGAAGTGATCGCTGACTTTTGCCCCGTTGAAGATTCGTTTGTCTCCGCCCTTGATCCAGCTGCTTTGGATTACCTTTTCTGCAAACTTGGGCATATCTCCCACAACGCCACCACTTTCAGCGCTGATCTTTTTCATCGTCTCGATTGTATTCGGGACATAGTCGTCAGGAAGGTAGCGGGAATCCGTCCTCGGGTAGGTGAGTGCTTTGTGACGCTCGTATAGAGATTGAGCGATCTGCAAGGTACGGCGGGCGGAGAATCCAAACCGTCCATTCGCTTCCCGCTGCAGGCTGGTGAGGTCGAACAACCCCGGAGGCATTTGCTTTGAAGGCTTTTTCTTGTCCTCAACCGCAGCTGTCTTGCCCTCACACCGTGCCACAATGGCTTCAGCCTTTTCCCTGTCCCAAATCCGTTCAGCCCGCCCGTGGGGTTTGTCTTCGGACTTTTTGAAAGCCTCGTCGAACCAGCGACCAAGATAGTTTCCAGCGCTCACGTTGAAGTCGCCATGTACCTCAAAATACTCTTCAGGGACAAAATTGGAGATCTCCAATTCCCGTTCAGCCAAAAGGGCAAGGGTAGGAGTTTGCACCCGGCCAACAGGTGTCTTATTGAATCCCCCATAACGGGAATTGTAGGCGGTCATCGCCCGGGTGGAGTTGATACCGATCAACCAATCGCTCTCGGATCGGCAAACCGCGGCATCAGCCAGAGGGCGCATCTCCTCTTCAGTTCGCAGGTTGTCGAACGCAGACAAGATAGCGTTGTTCGTCATCGACTGGAACCAAAGACGACGGGTTGGTTTATCGATTCCTGCAAACTGTATAATATAGCGAAAAATCAATTCCCCCTCACGACCGGCGTCACAGGCATTGATGATTTCGGAAACATCTTTCCTCTTCATCAGTCGGATGAGAACATTCAGTCTTCCTTTATTGCCTTCACTTGCCTCAAGTTCAAAGTGTTCAGGGATCACCGGGAGGGCATCAAAGTTCCATGGCAGCGTCTTGCCATCAGCCGTGACAGGAAGTCTCTGCTGAACGAGGTGCCCCACGGCGGATGAGATCAAATACTCATCGTTTTCGTAGTAATCCTTTTTCTGCTCAAACTTCGACATGCCAGACTTTCCACCCAAAACCCGGGCGAGGTCGTTCATGACACTTGGTTTTTCTGCGATAATAAGAGCTTTGGACATAACTGAAAAGGAGGCGTGGAGCGACAAACCGCTGACTTACGATCACCCATCCGTCAAATTCGTTTTTCAACAAGGCTTAATTATCACGGATAAAACGCAGGGGGCGTGGCGCACGAATTTAGTGAAAAGTTAGAACGCAGCGCTCCACGTCGGCAGAGAAATCCCGGAATCGGGGTGAAAGTGGCCGCTAATGAGGAAGAGGTGCCGAATTCATAGGGTTGCCATTTGCTCTCATCGGAATTTCCTTCTAATCTGTCAAATCTCAGGGCAATCGACGTCCGAGAGATCTCTATATGCTTTTATTTTCCACTGATATCGACGGGACCATTTATGACGGGCCGGAGTCTGCAGCGTTGTTTTCAGACTTTTGGCATGGAGGGCTCGGCGAAAGACTCCTCGTCTACAACACAGGACGATCACTCGCAGATACGATATTGTTGATTGAGGAAGCCAGCCTGCCTGAGCCGAACTTTTTGATCTGTGGAGTTGGGACTGTCATCCATGATTTTCTTCGGAACGAGACCCTTCACCCCTACCAACTTGATATTGGGCGGAACTGGAATTTCGATATCGTGAAGGGTGTTGTTGAAACTCAAACCGCAGCCAAACCGCAACCGCCGGAATGTCAGAACGCAAACAAGTGTAGTTGGTTCTGGGAGAACGCATCTCCGCTGGTGATCAATGCCGTGGTCGAAGAAATCGCGCAACACGGGGTGAATGCTCAGGCAATCTACTCATCGAACGTGGATCTCGATTTTGTTCCTGTTGGCGCCAACAAGGGAAATGCAGTGCGGTGGTTGGCGGGGCATCTGGGGCTCAGCCTGGGAAGTGTGGTCGTGGCAGGTGATTCCGGGAATGATGCGCGGATGTATGATGTTCCCGGAGTTCAAAGTATTGTAGTAAAAAATGCAGAGTCGGCCCTGGTGAACGCAGTGAAAGAATTCAACCCGTTTTTCGCCAGTGAGGCCTGTGCTCGTGGTGTTATTGAAGGACTTAGAAATCTGAGAAATGATGTTTTCCCGTAATAAACCGTGCATTATGCAGTCCAATCCGCCAGAATGACGGACATTCCAGAAAACTTATATTTAGTTCATATTTCAATCCACGGATTGATCCGCGGCAATGATCTCGAATTGGGGCGAGATGCAGATACCGGCGGGCAGTGCAAGTATGCCGTCGAGGTGGTTAAAGGCCTCTCTGAACATCCGCAGGTTGGACGTGTCGATTTGCTGACCCGGCAGGTGTTTGATCCGAAGGTAAGTAAGGATTACGCCCAACCGCTCGAGGCGATGGGCAACAATGCATTCATTCGTCGCATCTCCGCAGGACCTCGCCGCTATTTAAGAAAGGAAGTGCTGTGGCGTTATCTTGATGTCTTTGTGGATCACTCGCTGGCGCTTTTTCGTGAGACGGGGCGCCTTCCAGATGTCATTCATGCGCACTATGGAGATTCCGGTTACGTGGGGCGTCAATTAGCGACTCTGCTGGGTTGCCCGTTCATCTTTACAGGGCACTCCCTGGGGCGAACCAAGCGTGACCGTCTTCTTGATGGTGGAGCGAATCCGGAGCGGATCGAGCAACTTTACAATCTTAATGCGCGAATCGAAGCCGAGGAATTAAGTCTGGATGCTGCGTCGATGGTCTGCACGAGCACCCAACAGGAAGTCGACGAGCAGTATTCAGTCTACGAGTTCTACAACCCTGAACGCATGCGGGTGATTCCCCCGGGGGTGGATGTGACAAGGTTCGCCCCTCCCGGAGTCCGGGATATTCCAGATGCGGTCAGGCAGAAAATCGAGAGGTTTCTGGATCATCCCGAACGCCCCTGTGTTCTGGCCATTGCCAGAGCTGATGAAAAGAAAAATCTTGCGACGCTGGTCCATGCCTTTGGACAGAGTGAAACACTGCGGCATCAGGTGAATCTGGTGCTGGTTGCTGGAAATCGCGATAAGATATCGAAGCTGGATGCCGGTGCGCGAAAGGTGTGGACAGAGTTGCTTCAACTGATCGATGACTACGACCTCTACGGTATCGCAGCGATTCCAAAACATCATGAGCCTGAGGAAATCCCTCACTTCTATCGATATGCCGCGGAGAAACGTGGCATCTTTGTAAATCCGGCGCTTACAGAGCCCTTTGGTCTGACCATGATCGAAGCAGCAGGGTCCGGGTTGCCGGTTCTGGCTACGAATGATGGGGGACCGAGGGATATCCTGGCAAATTGCCACAACGGTATGCTGATCGATCCTCTCGATACAGAAGCGATGACGGCAAAACTGGAATCAGCTTTCTCAGACGATGAACGATGGGATCGGTGGCAGAAGGGTGGCATCGATGGCGTCAACGAATATTATACGTGGAAAGGGCATGTGAACCGTTACCTGTCAGAGGCATCGGAATTATTGTCAGCGGTTGCTCAGCCACATTTGATTATCGACAAAGTCCGGACTGCCTTGCCGCTTCAGGATCGTCTGATCGTGACTGGACTGGAGCAGGATCTGATTGAAGGAGATGTGGAAGCGATCTCTGAGTTGCGCAAATACGTTGCCGATGCGGTTTCAAAAGTTGGCTTTGGCATCGCCAGTGGTCGTGATCTGAAGTCGGCACGGTTATTGGTCGAAAAACACCAACTGCCACAGCCTGATTTTTATATCACCCAACTGGGAGCCGAGATTCACTATGGTGCAAGGTTGGTTCAGGATCGTTCCTGGGAAAAGCACCTCAATCACCGATGGGAACCTGACACCATCCTTGAAATCCTTGAGGAAGTCCCCGGTTTAACACTTCAGCCCGAAGAAGGTCGTCAGCACCGTTTCAAAATTTCCTATATCTACGACCCCAATGTTGCTCCTCGACGTCGTGAAATTCAAAAGAAGCTCCGTGAGCGTAAGATTCCGGCAAAGGTTCTGCTTTCTGATAATTGCTGGTTGGACGTGATTCCACTTCGTTCCGGCAAAGGGCAGGCGATTCGCTACATCGCGATGCGTTGGGGGATTCCTGCCGAAAAACTGCTGTTCTACGCCCGCCGTGGTAGTGATCATGAAGCTTTATCGGGGCAGTTTCTGGGAGTGTTGGGGTCTGACCACGCGCGTGAGCTCAAACCGGCGCAGCACCTTCCCAGAGTATACCGCTCAAAGGGAGCCAACTTCGCAGGCTTTCTTGAAGGGGTGAAAGCTTATCACTTTTTTGAAGAAGATATCGAGATTCCTGAATCTGCTCGAGGCCTGGAAATGGACGGGGCTCAGGAAGATGAAGCCGTGCTTTCTGCTGACGTAATCGCCCATATCGGAGAAGAGGAATAGAATCTGCTTTATCATTGATCAGCCCCTATTGAATGGACGACTCAACCAACCAACCCCTGCTTGCCGGCATCGAGGCCGGCGGTACCAAATACGTTTGTGCTGTTGCTCACGAACCGGATAAACCTCTCGCTGAAGTCAGGTTTCCCACTGTCGAACCGGGAGAAACGATAGCCCAGGCGGTCTACTTCTTTCGCGAAGCAATCGAACAGTACGGGCCGATCAGTTCGATGGGTATTGGAACGTTTGGCCCTGCTGACATCAATGCAAGATCACCCGGTTACGGGGGGATCTTAACGACACCTAAACCCGGGTGGGCCGGATACAATGTGGTATCAGCTCTCCGTGAATGGATGGGGGACCCCGTGCCCATTGCTTTTGAGACAGATGTTAATGCGGCGGCAGTGGGGGAAGCGGAGTTTGGAGCCGCTCTCCACAAACGAAATGTTTGTTACATCACGATAGGAACCGGCATCGGCGGCGGTTTTCTACATGACGGCGTGCCGCTGCATGGACGAATGCATGCCGAGATCGGTCACATGCTTATGCCGAGCTTTGAAGCCGAATACGAGGTGCCGAATCCGGGCAGCGTTTGCCCTTTTCACGATCACTGTATTGAAGGCTTTGCCAGTGGGCCTGCGATCGAGAAACGTTGGGGAGCTCCCGGACATGAATTGGCTGACGATCATCCTGCATGGGATCTTGAAGCCCGGTATCTGGCTCACGGTTGTGTAAACCTCACGGCAGCCTGGTCTCCTGATATTATTATCATTGGGGGAGGGGTCATCCAGCAGGAAAACTTGATCCTGAAGATCCGCGATTATTTTTCTGAATTGGCCGGAGATTACTGGGACCTGCCACCAATCGATGAATACATTCAAGTGCCGGGACTGGGACAGCAGGCCGGAATTGTCGGATCGCTGGCTTTGGCGCGGCGATTGCTGTAACCACATACAGACACAGCGAACAAATTGTTCTACCAGATTGAATTCACGATCCAACAGGGTGTGTTCATCGAGTAAACAGGGTTGGTTCGCGAAGTGTCATGATTGAAATTTAGACTCCTTTTACCGAATACTCCGACTCGATGTCCGTATCTGAAAAACAATGCCAAATCGCGCTGAAACGCCTGCGTGGATTTCTTTACGCTAAATTTCCGGGACAATCGGAGACCCCGGAGTGGGAAGCCCTGGAGCAGCGGCTTGATCATCATTTCCCGGATTTGTTTACGTTGATGATGGAGCTTTATGGGCACCATTTTGATTTCTATTATCATCTTGAACGCCTCCTTGAATGCATGGCGACCATGTGGCTGGACCGCGCTCCGGAACTAAAATCGGTCGACGTAATGCGCGAGGCTGATGCGGCCTGGTTTCAAAACGGTCGGCTCATTGGGGCAATGGCCTACGTCGATCTGTTCAATGAAACGTTGGAAGGGTTTCGCGAGAAAATTCCCTACCTGCAGGAGATGGGGATCACCTATCTCCACCTGATGCCCCTCTATCAGAGCCCCGAGGGCGATGATGATGGAGGCTACGCCGTGAGTGACTATCGAGAGGTTGATCCCTCGCTGGGGACGATGGAGGAACTCCGTGATTTTGCGACCGAACTCCGGCAACACGGCATCAGTTTGTGTCTTGATTTCGTTTTCAACCACACCAGCGACGAACACCAGTGGGCGTTGAACGCTAAAACAGGAGATGAAACCTTTCAGGAATATTTCCTCATGTTCGATTCCCGAAACGAACCGGATGAATACGAGCGACATTTGAGGGAGATTTTCCCTGACGAACATCCCGGCTGTTTCACCTACGAGAACACGATCCGAAAATGGGTATGGACCACATTTCACACCTATCAGTGGGATCTGAATTATAGAAATCCGGAAGTCTTCAATGCGATGGTCGAGGAAATGCTCTTCCTCGCCAATGTTGGAGTCGAGGTTTTGAGAATGGATGCCGTCCCTTTTCTCTGGAAACAAAAGGGGACCAGTTGCGAGAACCTACCCGAAGCACACAAGATTATTGAAGCCTTCAACGCCGTGGCAAACATTGTTGCTCCCGGAATGATATTCAAATCAGAGGCGATCGTTGCCCCTGACGAGATTAAAAAATACATCGCCAGGAATCAGTGCCAAATCTCATACAACCCGTTAATGATGGCTCTCTTGTGGGAAAGCCTGGCCACGAGAAATGCCCGGTTGTTGCGGCATTCCATGGAGAAGCGGTTCGCGATCGATCCCGACTGCGCGTGGGTCAACTACATCCGAAGTCACGATGATATCGGCTGGGGATTCGATAATGGGGACGCTGAAGAGTTGGGGATCAATCCTTACGATCACCGCCGGTTCCTAAATGAATTCTATTTCGGGCGGCATGAAGCGAGCTTCTCAGAAGGTCAACCGTTTCAGGAAGATCCTGAGAGCGGGGATGCCCGGGTATCAGGCACTACCGCGTCGTTCTGTGGTCTGGAACGCGCTTTGAGGGACAACGATCCTGAAGAGGTCGATTTCGCTCTTCGGAGAATCAAACTTCTGGACGGGGTGATTTTTACAATCGGAGGAATCCCTCTGATCTATCTCGGTGATGAAATAGCGACCCTGAATGACTACAGCTATTCAGAAGACATGGAGAAGGCAGGGGATTCGCGCTGGCTTCATCGTCCCAAGTTTGACTGGGGACGCGCGGAAAACCGGGCCGATCCAGAAACGGCCGAGGGAGAGGTTTACCAGAACATTCTGAAGCTGACCCAGATGCGGCTCAATAATATTGCCATTGCCCGAGGGGACACCGAGGTCGTCGATGCGGGAAATGATCACGTCTTCAGCTATTTCCGAATCCATTCGGAGCAGAGCATCTTATGTCTGGCGAACTTCAGCGACAAACCGCAGTCGATTCCGGCTCCGCAGTTACGCAAATTGGGATTGAAGAAAGCTCTTGTCGATATTGTGGAAGGCAAAGCCATCATGACTGCCGGCGCATTGGAAATGGAGCCGCTTCAATTTATGGTGCTCTTACGTCAGGGCGGTTGAGAATCGGGAACATTTTCGTTTACAAAGTTGAGGACTCTCCGTTGAATTCATGCCGTGAGCCGTAACATCTCCATTGCGATTTTCGCTGTCACCGCCGCCTTCTTTGCGGTGTTCTTCGTCTTTCCCATCTGGAGCACCGTTCAGGAGGCGTTTCGCTCAGCGGAGGGTGGTTTTACGCTGGCCTACGTTGGCGAAGTTTTCAAAAATCCGATCTACCTGGAGGGTTTGATCAATTCGCTGAAGATGGGCGTCTTCTCGACGCTTGGAAGCCTGATCATTGCTTTGCCTCTGGCATTGATGGCGAACAGCTACCGGTTTCCGGGGAAAGGAGTGCTGAATTCATTGCTCCTCATCCCGATGATTCTGCCGCCGTTTGTGGGTGCGTTAGGGATCAAACAGTTTCTCGGTCAAGCGGGGGTGTTGAATGCCTTCCTGATCAAAATCGGCGCAATGGATGCGGGTGCTCCAGTTGACTGGCTGGGCGACGGCCAGCTGTTCGGCGTTGTGGTGATGAATGCCCTGCATCTCTATCCGATCGCTTATCTGAATATCTCAGCGGCACTTGCAAACCTGGATCCTGCGATGGAGGAGGCCGCTGAGAATTTGGGATGCACGGGATTCCAGCGGCTGCGGAAAATCACGCTGCCATTGATCATGCCCGGTATGTTTGCGGGGGCGACTATCATTTTCATCTGGTCGTTTACAGAACTGGGTGTGCCCCTCGTGTTTGACTACGCGCGGGTGACATCGGTCCAGATTTTTGACGGGATTAAAGATCTGAGTGGCAACCCGTTTCCCTACGCGCTGGTTGTGGTGATGCTAGTCTCGACACTGATCCTGTATTTGGTGGGTAAAATTTTCTTCGGGCGTGACAACTTTTCATCCTCCGGCCGGGCATCGACCGGTCGTCATTTGAAAACCCCGAAGCCCTGGATGGCAGCACTTTGCACCGGTTCTTTTGTTTTTGTGACGTTGCTCGCAATCCTGCCTCATGTCGGAGTTGTTCTGCTGTCTGTCTCGTCAGATTGGTATCAAACCATCCTCCCGGACGGGTTTACGGCGCAACATTACGAAGATGCACTGGGCCATCCGCTGACCGTCAACTCAATCGCCAATTCGCTCAAATACGCGTCGTTTGCGACCTTGTTCGATATCGTGTTGGGAATTGGAATCGCTTATGTCGTGGTGCGCACTCGTCTCCCGGGAAGGCAGCTTCTGGATGCAATGGCCATGTTGCCGCTTGCTGTTCCCGGGCTTGTGTTAGCTTTCGGTTTCCTTGCCATGACGAGGGAAGGGCAACCTTTCGACTTTTTGATGCTGGGAGAAAACCCTCTCATTATTCTGGTGATCGCTTACGCGGTGCGACGACTCCCATATGTTGTTCGAAGCGCTGCGGCTGGCTTTCAGCAGACCAGCGTCAGCCTGGAGGAGGCGGCTCAAAACCTCGGCTGTCCGCCGATGAAAGCGATGCGGAAAATCACCATCCCGCTCATTGCGGCGAACTTGATCGCCGGCGCTCTGCTGGCGTTTTCCTTCGCGATGCTTGAAGTATCGGACTCATTGATCCTCGCCCAGCAGCAGGAGCATTTCCCGATCACAAAAGCAATTTACGCACTGATCTCTTCGTTGGGGAACGGTCATCACATTGCCAGCGCTCTGGGCGTCTGGGCAATGGTGTTCCTCGGTGTGACGATTATCGGCGCGGGAATTATTCTCGGCAAAAAGCTGGGAGCGCTATTTCAGGTGTAGCCGCTTCGCTCGTGATAAGTCGAAGTCGAAGCGGATTCTACTTCGCCATCTTGGCCGCAGCGTATTCGGCGCGGTTGAACTCCACATACTCCGGCGAAAAGTCCGCTGTGTAGATGTTGAACTCGCCATTCCCCATATTCAAATCAATCCCAATTGTGAATTCGTCTTCCTTCACAACTTTGATCAATTCGGCGAGCGGAGTCTTCTTGGCCGTCATTCCGTTTTCGCAGGCAATGAGGCCACCGAAATAAATATCGATCGCTTCTTTGCAAATGTGAGCCCCGGAATATCCAACCGCATGAATCACGCGACCCCAGTTCGGATCTTCACCGTTCCAGGAGCACTTCACCAGGCTGGAGTTCGCAACCGCCCGGGCAACTTTCTCGGCGTCTTTTCTGGACTTCGCGCCGCGAACGTGAACTTCGACGAGCTTCGTGACCCGTTCGCCGTCGGCGACCATTTTCTTCGCCAGCCGTAACATCACCTCGTTCAGCGCTTTTCTAAAGATCAGGCTTCCTTTGCCTCGTTTGCGAATCTCGCGGTTACCGGCGCGACCGTTGGACATTACGATCACTGAATCGTTCGTGCTGGTGTCGCCGTCGATCGTGATGCGGTTAAAGCTGTGTTCCACAGCGATCGCTGTGGCGGCTTCAATCTCTGCTTTTGAAATCGCGGCATCAGTCGTGACGAAACATAACATGGTCGCCATGTTCGGATTAATCATCCCGGCACCTTTCGCCACCGCCCCGATCCTCACAGGAGTTCCATCGATCTCAAATTCAACAGCGACCGACTTCGGTTTGGTGTCGCTGGTCATGATCGCCTCGGCCACACCGCCGTCGTATCGCTCCAATTTCTTTACGAGTTCCGGGATGTTCGATTCAATCCGGTCCATCGGCATTTCCATTCCGATGATCCCGGTTGAACACACCTGGATTTCGCGCTGCAAAATTCCCAACTCCTTTGCCAGAATCCGGGCCGTGGTTCGCACGTCACGAATCCCCGCCGGGCCGGTGCATGCGTTTGCATTTCCGCTATTGGCGATGATGGCCCGCGGCTCTGCCTTCTCAAGGTTAGATGCTGAAAAATCCACACAGGCAGCTCTCACACTGCTCTGGGTGAAAGCCGCGGCAGAAACCGTCGGACACTTTGAATAAATCAGCGCCAAATCCAGACGTTTCACATCCGGGTTTTTAATGCCGCATCCGATTGCTGCGCAACGGAACCCCTTGGGAAAACATACGCCGTTTTCCGAAAAAATTAATGTCTCACTCAAAATCTAAAAATTCTCCAGTCCGGCCATCTCCTCGAGGCCAAACATCAGGTTAAAGCTCTGGATTGCCTGACCACCTGCGCCTTTTCCAAGATTGTCTTCGGCGCTCGACAGGATCAACCGATTGGTTCTTCGATCAATGACCCAGCCGATATCCACAAAGTTTGTCCGGGCAACGTTCTTTGTGTCTGCAAAATTGCCTTCACCCAGAAGGCGAACGAACGGAGCCTCATTATAAAAATCGACAAAAGTGTTGGAGATCAATTCAGAGTCAGTGTCTCCAGCTGTCAGGTTTACAAAAATGGTTGTCGCTATTCCCTGGTTCACCGGCATCAAATGGGGGACAAAACTCACTCGAACCTGATCACCATGAGCAATTGAAAGCTCTTGTTCAATCTCTGCAATGTGACGGTGCTTGGGAGCCCCGTAAGCACGAATGCTCTCATTCACTTCCACAAAGAGCAGGGTTGGGTTCAGTGACTTGCCGGCACCGCTTGTTCCGCTCAGGCTTGAAATTACAATTGACCCGGGATCGACGATGCCTTTTTTCAGCAGAGGGATCAAAGGGAGCAGGATGCTGGTCGGGTAACATCCCGGTGACGCCACCAAGGAAGCTGACTCGATCTTTTCGCGCCGAATTTCGGGCAGACCATAAATAGAGTCCGCCAACAGTTCCGGGGCGTGATGTTCGCCGTAAAACTCTTCGTAAACAGCGAGATCATTGAGACGGAAATCGGCGCTGAGATCAATGACGCGAATCCCGCGATCAACCAGAGGCCCGGCGAATTCATAAGCCACACCATGAGGGAGTGCTAAAAAGGCGGCCTGAGCCCCGGTCGCAGCGACCGCATCAATATCCGGCTCCATGAATGTCAGGTCTTGAACAGAACGGGCACCGCGAAACCGGGGAAAGACATCACCAACCCCTTTTCCGGCTTCCTGTCGCGAGGTGATTGCCACCAATTCAACATTGGGGTGCATGATCAACAAGCGAAGCAGCTCCTGCCCCGTGTATCCACTTGCTCCAATGATTGCGACTTTAACTTTTGAACCTGAATCCAAATTCATGGACAGCGAACTTCCACGAAAGGGATAAAAGCGCAACTGGATCAAGTCGGAAATTGCCGACTGACTATTCTCGTTAAAACCGGCCTGTTATTCTTTGATCTCAGCGCTTCAGAAATGTTGCAAAAAGTGACATAAGTCCCGTCCTCATGCGTCAGATTGCTTGGAAGTTTCCACGATTTCAGCTAGCGGATTGTTCAATTTGGTTCACATTGTTACTGAAGTCTGGAATTTTCAGAATCCTAAAATATCTCATGAAAAAACTCGCTAAATTACTCGTCGTTGCGGCCGCTGCTGGATCGCTTTCATTTGTCGGAACCAGTTGCACACCCACTCAAAGAGGTGCTGCTGTTGGTGCAGGTCTTGGTGCCGGTGCAGGCGCATTGATTGGTGGCCAGAGTGGTAATGCCGGAAGAGGTGCCCTGACCGGTGCTGCTGTCGGTGGTCTCGGTGGTGCCCTGATCGGTAACAGCAACGAGCACAGACATTACTAAGCCCGGAAGGGAACTATTTCGGACAAACTCTGTCCAGAAAACGGAGGTCATCATTGGCCTCCGTTTTTTTGTAATTCGATACAGCCCCTGTCTCAACCTCGCGGCTTTGTGAATCCCAGAAGTGCCTGCTGGGAATATCGCTCGATGGCCCGCTTATCATTGGGGAAAAGGCGGGCGATCTCCAGAATGTTGAGATACAACTCCCAGGCGAGCGCTTTGCGGCTTTCCCGCTTATCAGCGAGCGCTTTCTGAGCCGCGGCGGCGGTTTCCTTACTCTCTTCGTAAATCTCAGTCCACTCAGCCAGTAGAGCATCAGCCTCCGTTGCCACATCCGGCGGGATGCTCTTTCCCAGTTTGCGCAACCCTTTCGCGACTGAGCGCAGATTTGGAATCACGGTGTCGTCGGCGGTTCGTTGAATGACATAACGCCCTTTTGGAAAGACCCGGGAAACCGCCTCAGGCTTTTGCCCTTTTGCGGTAAGTGCCCAGGAATGAAATCTCTCGAGCTGATCGTTCATTTTCCCGTTCCGAAACTTCTGTTTCGTTAATTTGGCCGCTTTACGGAAGGCAATGGCTGTCAGGTTCGCTGAAACCGACTGCTTGAATGATTCAAAGACTTCGGTAGTCGCAGCGATTCGCTCATCCAGGAGATGGCCTTTCGGATTCTCCTGCTGCATTCGCTCAATCTGATCGGATGTGTAGGAAAGTAATCCCTTGTCGCCAATTCGGCGGTTCGCAAAAGGGGAGTCAGCGTAGAACGTAAGCGTAATCATGGTCGACGAATGTAACGGGTTTTGATGCCGTTAAAGATGGTTCCGGACAATGGAAGGTCTCGATGAATGACCACATTGTCCATTCCAAATTTTGCACAGGCCTATGTGCCGCCACATCAATCCGACCTATTAATGCATTCCACGATGGGATACCACATAAATGGTTTCAAAATTTTACATTGGCCTTTGTGCAATCACATAAGCCTGTGCAAAATTTGGTCACACCTATGTGATAGCACATAAGACCCTGTAAAATTTTACACAGGCTTATGTGGTGTTACATGACGACCCCTCAAAATAGGAAGTCCTTATGTAAGATGAAAACAGAGTTCGCCGTTTTCCGGTGTTGCGATGAAACGTCTCCTGAGTGGTTCCTATCGCAGGAAACCTCCAAGAATCGTTTTTCGGGAATCATCCCGAAATTCCCCTCGAATATTTCTGCCTCAACGCCGGGGTGGGATTTGGGATCTCTCTTTGAAAGCTTAAGCAGCTCCCCGGGAAAAAACGCACTTTCCGATCGAACAGGGTCTGATCGATGAGGCAACCCTGTTGGATCGATAATCAGGGTAAACGGTCCCTCCGTTTTTGTCCTATGAACCTACCGCTTGAGTATCAGAGGGGGTGCTGTTGTTGGCGCAGCCCTTGAAGCGAAAAACGGACCTCGTTTTCAAAGAGGTCCGCTATTGAAGTTTTTTCCCTTAAGGAACTTCAGGTGAAAGGTCTTACGAGGCGAAGGACGTCAACCAGCTCCAAAGGTTTCCCCACCAACCACCATTTTGATTGGCGGTGGCTTCCAGATCGGGAAGTGCCATTCCGCCGCTCCGTGCGCTGCCGTCGGCATTCACATTTCCGCGACTTTGGGTCCGGTCGAAGACTGTGGCATAGACATTGGCTGTCGCGCTGCCGTCTTCAAACACGTGAAACGAGTCTGTGGATGAAAACCCTTCTGATGTGGTTTCCCCGAAAGTCATGGTGAGCTCGAACGAAGAGCCATCAATTTCGAAGTAGGAAGTGCTGTTGGAGCGATCAATGGCCACGAAGTCGGCTGATTCCCAGGCGTTGTCGGTGTTGGTCGTGGTCCTGATGTCGAAATCGAAGTCGAACCCAGTACCATACTGACTTCCAGCGATGGCGAAGTTCAGGGCGAGATCAAAATCGACGTTGGTTGCGTTGGTGCCGAGCAATGTCGTTCCGTTATGGTAGTCGAGACTTCCAAGATAGAACCGCTCTCCAAGCCCGGATGAGTAGCCGCTTCCGTTGTTGAATTGCAACGTGCTCTTGCTGAACCCATTGTAGGCGTTTCCATACTGGTTGGTGATGTTTCCCCACTCGAAATAGTTGTTGGAGACATTTCCAACGAGGTTTGTCACGAGATTGGCTTCACCTGTGGCATTGTTGAATTCACCGCTTGAATTTCCAGTGAGTGAGATCGGATCCGCGGCAATGATTCGGGTGGTTGAATTGCTCGGCTCATAATAGGTCACTTTGGGAATGACCCGTGCAGAGATGTTGGCTCCGCCGGCAAATTCGGCTCGATCAAGGAGGAGGTAATTTTCGTAGTCAACCCATGGCCCGTCGTTGATCTGATATTGAAGCTGACTCTCTGACTCCGGATTGGGGTTTTGCAGAATCAATCCTACCAGGCGATTGCTGATTGAACCGAAGTTCGAAGACGAAGTCAGAATCGTGGGCGGATCCAGTTGTTTGGTGAGGGAGTTATAGAGATTGTCTTTCCGGGAACTGTCGGTCCAGGCTGTGGTTTTCGCGATGGTTTGCGCGGAAATCGTCTGATCCGGCTGAACTTCGAGAGTGGAACCGTCCGTGTAGCGTTTCCATGGACCGAAATCAATCGAGTAGAAGATATCCGAAGCCCCGGCGGGGTTGGGATTGGTCAGAGTGAGCGGAAGATCAAATTCAGTGACTTCAAACTCCCCCGATTCGATCGAAAATTCGGGAGCCGCAAGTGTTCTGACTTCAGGTGTCTCCGGTGTTCCCGGGCCGGTCGGCGTTGTCGGTGGAGTTGAGCCTGAGTCCACCGGATTTCCGGTGACGATTGATGTCGGGCCGTTTGGAACTGCGGCCGATCCATCCTGATAGTCCCAAACCCATGTGTCTTCTTTTGCGTAAAGCATTGCCATCACCCGCTTGTCGTCTGCGGAAGGAGCCGCGATCTCGCTTTCATCAGCCAGATAAAATCCGCAGATCCCCGCGTCTCCGGAAGTGGCTGTCACAAATTTACCGGCTGTGGGATTCCACAGGACACGGAGCTGGTCTGAACCAGCCTGTTCCTTTGTTTGATACTCAGCTTTCATCCGCTGATCAATCATGGCTGAAGATAGACCGGGAATTCTCTTTGCCAGGTCTGAGCTCGCAGTCGAACGGAGACGGGAGAGCACTTTTTCCGAGGTATCCGCATCGTCAAGACTGCCTCCGAAGGAGAGATAGCTGGCAACTGCGGTGTTCAAGGTGCCGACCTCAGAGAGAAGCTTCTTTTCCGAAGCGCTCTCACGAACGCTTGAAAAAACAAAATAACTGGCGCTGGCCAGGAGGCCGATCACAGCAGTGACCGCGACCACTTCCAGAAGCGAGAATGCCCTGGCTGTTGGATGGGGAGTTACGAATGTCATAATGAGGCTTGCGTTGTGTTAATTCCATATTGGATCGCAATTTCCATAAAAACAACATAAAATATCCGTATTGAGAGCAAAAATGAATAATATTCTCAAAAATGATCGAGCTTTGCCGCGAATTGGTATTCATCCGGTCATCGGTGTGGAGCTGTGATCTGAAACTATCGCGTAATAGACAGGGATCGATTTTGAAGGGAGCATTCACGCCATGAGAATCAGCCCCATACTTGCCCTTGCCCTTTGTTTGCCAGTTAGCAGCGCGATCTCCAGTGACTGGCCTTATTTTGCCGGCCCCGAACGACTCGCGACATCTTCCGAAACGGGACTGAACTTAAATTGGGGCGAAAAAGGGCCGCCGGTGCTTTGGAACCTGGATTTGAATGAGGGCTTTGGCGGCGCAGCCATTGTTGGAGAGGAAGTCTTCTTCCTGGACCGGATCCTTGGGGAAACCGATCAGTTGAGATGCGTTTCACTGAAAGATGGAAGTGAGCTGTGGAAATTTGAATACACCAGCGAAGGACGTCTTCCTCATCCCGGGAGTCGCGGCGTGCCAACGGTTGAGAGTGACGCGGTGTATTTCACCAGTGGCCTGAGTCATGTTCACCGGATCAACCGGAAGACTCATGAAGCAGACTGGACGGTGAACATTGCCGAAAAATACAACGCGGATTCACCCAAGTGGGGCTGGGCGCAGTCGCCGCTCGTCGTAGGCGACATTTTGATTGCCGCGGCAATGGGGCCTGAAGTTGGGTTGGTCGGATTAAACAAGAAGACAGGTGAGGAAGTCTGGACCACCGAACAGATCGGTCACAGCCATTCTACGCCTACGGTTCTGACTCTTGATGGCGTTGAGCAGGTTCTCTTTGTTTCCCGGGCACATGACGGAGATGTCGGGGTTGTGATCAGCGTTGATCCAAAATCCGGTAAAACCCTCTGGAAGACAGACGCCTATTTTAATAAGATTCCGATCCCGTTTGCGACAAAGATTGACGAGGAGCGGGTCTACATGACAGGAGGGTATGATTGCGGTTCCTGCATGCTGAAGGTGGAGCATGACGGAGGTAACTGGAAGGTGACCAAGCTCTGGGAAATCATTCAAGGCACTCAGATGCATCCTCCGTTTCTGATTGATGATCACCTGTATTTTTTGGCCAATGAAAACTCAAACCATAAAGGTGATGCCCGGGCAACCGGAGGATTGGCCTGCATGGACCTCGATGGAAAGATCGTCTGGCAGACCGGAGCAGAGCCATTCATGGGGCGGGGCGGCAGTCTCCTGGTTGATGGGAAGATTCTGGTTCAGGATGGTGAAACCGGATACCTGCGTGTTTTTGAGGTAAGTCCGAAGGGACCGAAGCAGGTCGCAGAATTCGACGTTTTTGACAAAAAGGCGGAGGTGGATGAGCAAATCGCACAACAAGAGGGGAAGAAGACCTTGAAGCTCCCTGACTTTAAGCTGTGGTCACCACTTGCATTGAGCAATGGACGATTGGTTCTACGTGGCCAAACGAGCATGAAGTGCCTCGATTTGCGCTGAACAAAATCTACGTCTGAACACTATAGGCTTGTTGAACGCACTCTTTTTGCCTGAAATGTGCGCGATATGAAAACGCTATCCCTGTTCCTTGCCCTTGCCTGTCTTTCCCTGGTTTCATCGCGAGCAGATGAAGCTTCGGCATCCACCTTCTTTGAAAAGGCCGGGGCCCGGCTGTCGAAGGATAGCGATGGAAACGTGGTAAAGCTCTTTCATAACGGGAAGCCTGAGTTGTCGGTGGCTGATTTGCAGAAAATTGGTGAGCTGAGTCACTTGCAGGAGATCGCCCTGAATTCCCCGAAAGCGGGGGATGATGAGTGGGGCTTTCTCAAGAAGCTGCCCAACCTGAAACAGCTTACGATTTGGCACTGCAAGACCATCAGCTCACTGGCGTGTTTCTCTGATTTGAAGATTGAAGGGATAACCGTGGGTGGAAGTATGGGTTTGAGGGATTTGAACCGGGAGTCACCTGAGAAACAACGTGATGTGGTTCTGACCCTCAAAAACCTGCCGTATCTAAAACGGGCAAATTTGTACCACTCACCGACGGTATCGACGGATCAGATCATTGCTCATCTGGCTGAAAATTTTCCAAAGCTGGAGGATCTGAAGGTGGATTTTGCGGCTCCGAGGACTTTGGAGACAGCAATCTCGCCGAATGGTATGAAGCAATTGGCTGAGCTGCCACTAACCGTGATCGGGCTGGAGAATGTGCACAGTCTCACCCCTGAGCATATGAAGGCATTGGCTGAAAGTAAGTCACTTGAAGCTGTCCTGATCGATGTCAGGCGCGGGGGAGTGGATGCGGAGCCTCTGGCGGCCGCTCTCAAGGCTGCGAACAGTGACCTCGAAGTGGTGGTTGCTGATGAATCAGCCACTGGTCCTCCTCGCCGGGCCAGGAAGTAATGCAGGAATTCACTGAATGCCGGGTCGTATCTTCGGCATGCGGGACATAAAAAAAATTCCGATCTGAGCTGTCTAAAATTTTGTTAAGGAATGCTTTAAATTCTAGCGATTCCAAAATTCACAGAACCGTTAAGAATAAGGGACGATTTCGGGGCTGACATTCGGTCAGGGAAAGTGTAAGGAACTATTGGGTCGGTCGGTCTGACCGTCGACCTTCAAAACGGTTGAAGAAAGGATAAAGGTGCGCTTTTGTGCGCGCTTTTTCCGCCCTCTCATACTTTTTCCATTACAAATCATGTCTCAAAAAGCTGATACGCCCGTTCGCGAGCCGCTCGCTATCATTGGAATCGGATGCCGCCTTCCAGGTGGTGTCTCGGGTCCGGATTCATTTTGGAATCTTCTGATGGAAGGTAAATCAGGTATCGTGCCTGTGCCTGAAGATCGTTGGAACCGCGAGCGTTGGCATCATGAAAACGTGGATATCCCGGGTAAGATGATCACGAAGTGGGGTGGTTTTATTCACGGTCACGACCAGTTTGACGCCCAGTTTTTCGGAATCTCCCCACGGGAAGCTCTCCGGATGGATCCACAGCAGCGTTGGCTGTTAGAGACGGCTTACGAGGCGCTTGAGGATGCAGGTATCCCGGCTCCATCACTTCGAGGGCATGACGTGGGAGTTTTTGTGGGTATTGCATCGAACGACTATGCCAATGTTGCTCAGTCAGACCCCAAGAATGTGGATGTTCACACGAATTCGGGGTCGACGCTTTCGATCGCGTCGAACCGGATTTCGTATTTGATGGATTTGAAGGGACCTGCGGTATCTGTTGATACGGCTTGTTCGTCTGCGTTGGTGGCTATTAACCTGGCCTGTGAAAGCATCTGGTCGGGCATGTCTGAAATGGCATTGGCTGGCGGAGTAAATGCGCTTCTGACACCTGATGCATCGATCGGCTTTTCGAAAGCGACGATGTTGTCACCAACCGGTCAGTGTTTTGCGTTTGATGACCGCGCCAACGGTTACGTCCGCGGTGAGGGCGCCGGAATGTTCGCAATTAAGCCGCTTTCCAAAGCTCAGGCAGATGGTGACCGGGTTTATTGCACAATTCGTGCAGCAGTGATCAATCAGGATGGACACACATCCTCGATGACTGTCCCGGGAGTGGAAACTCAGGCCGAAATGCTGAGGATTGCCTACAGTCAGGCAGGAATGGAGCCGAAGCGTGTGCGTTACATGGAAGCTCACGGAACAGGAACGCCTGTGGGGGATCCCATCGAAACGCGGGCTCTCGGAATGGTCCTGTCTCAGGGCCGTGACGAGGATGACACTTGCTTGATCGGATCTGTAAAAACGAACGTAGGTCACTTAGAATCAGGGTCTGGCGTAGCCGGGCTCCTCAAGGCGGCGCTTGTTCTGCATCACGATACCGTTCCTAAGAACCTCAACTTCAAAAACCCGAATCCGAACATCCCGTTCGACGAATTTAAGTTGGAAGTGGTGACGGAAAACCGTCCGTTGCCTCACCTGGAAGACTATCCGGCTGTCACCGCTGTGAACTCATTTGGATTTGGCGGAACCAACGCTCACATCGTTCTTGAAGCCGCACCTGAGCGCGAAGCGGATTCGGCATCGGTCGCAGCAAAAACTCCGGAGAAAGAGAAGGCAGACCGCCCTGTTATGTTGCCGATTTCGGCAAGAACAGATGAAGGTTTGCGGGATATGGCGGCACGCTATCGCCGTTTTCTGCGCGCCAACGACACGGATGCTCTCGGTGACATCGCCGCTGCGGCGGGTAATCATCGCGAGCACATGGAATCACGTCTCATGGTGCTGGGCGCTGACCGTGACGAAATTTGTCATGAATTGACAGAGTGGCTTGCGTTGAATCCGAATGAAAAGGTCATCGCGGGTAAAGCAGGTGCCGAGGCACATCCTTTGGTCTTCGTTTTCACAGGGCAGGGCGCTCAGTGGTGGAGAATGGGGCAGGATCTAATCAAGCGGGAGCCGGTATTCCGTGGAGTTCTGGAGGAAATTGATTCCTACCTGAAACCGCTCGCTGGATGGTCATTGATCGATGAGATGACGAAGGATGAGGAATCATCGCAAATCAATCGGACTAATATTGCTCAGCCAGCCATTTTCGGACTGCAAGTCGCATTGGCTGAGTTGTGGAAATCCTGGGGCATTGAGCCATCGAAAGTGGTGGGGCACTCTGTTGGAGAGGTCGCAGCTGCTTATGTTGCAGGAATTTACACCATGGAGGACGCTGTGTCGGTGATTTATCACCGCTCACGCTTGCAGGACCAAACTGGCGGCAATGGTAAGATGGTCGCGGTAGGGCTTTCGGCTGCTGAAGCGAAAAAGGCGATCGGTTCTTATGCTGACAAGGTTCAAGTCGCGGTGATCAACTCACCGGGAATGGTGACCATTGCGGGGGATACCGAGCCTTTGAAAAAGGTGATCGAACCACTTGAAGAAGCCGGTAAATTTGTGCGTTGGCTGCGAATTGATTATGCGTTCCACACCCATCAGATGGAGCCCATCAAGACCGAATTGCTTGAGGTGTTGAAGGACATCAAACCAATGGCTTCGAAGATTCCCTACATTTCAACCGTTACCGGCGGAGTGTATGACGGGACCAAAGTCGATGGAGAATACTGGTGGCAGAATGTCCGGGAAGCGGTGCTTTTTGCCCCGGCCATTTCCGGTTTGATTCGAGCTGGAGAGGATTCATTTTTGGAACTCGGGCCACACCCGGCTTTGCAGAATCCGATCATGGAATGTCTATCGGAGCAGTCACGGAAAGGTGTTTATTTTTCCAGTCTGATGCGGAAGACGGATGAATCCATCCAGATGCTGACCAATCTCTCGAAGATGCAGCAGCACGGTTATAAGATTGATTGGGATACGGTTAATCAGTCGTCCGGGAAGTTCGTGAAGTTGCCGAATTACGCGTGGCAACATGAAAAGTTCTGGCTGGAAAGCGACGAAGGGGAATACCTGCGTTGTGCTGCCTTTGAGCATCCTTTGCTTGGGCTGCGTCAGACTGCACCAAAGCCCACGTGGCGTTTTGAGTGTGATCCCCGCTATTTCACATGGCTCGAAGATCACCGTTTTTGGGATTCGGTTGTCTTCCCGGCTTCCGGTTATGGCGAAATTGGCCTGGCGGTAGCACGCAAGATGTTCCCGGGCGAGAACTACGTTGTCGAGGAGCTGGAGATGAAGAAGGCGCTCTTTGTGACTGAAGCAAAGGTGCCGACTGTGGAAGTGATTTTTGATCCTGAAACCCGGGTGTTTCAGATTTTCTCGTCGACCGACACTCGCAAAGATTGGGAGCTGAATTCACAGGGGATCCTGCGCAAGCAGCCTGTGCCAATCCAATCTGAGCCTGTTGATTTTGAGAAAATCAAAGCAGGGCTCAAAGACCATTTCACTCACGACGAGTATTACACAGACTACGAAGACGCCGGTTACCAGTTTCAGCCGTTGTTCAAACACCTTCAGGAAGTTTGGCGAACCACGGATGAAGCGTTTGCAGAGATTGTTGCACCGGAAGGAATCCACGATTCAATTCCTGACCATCATGTGCATCCTGCTGTTCTCGATGCGTATTTCCATGTGGTGAAAGGTGGCCAGGTGACACCTCCGGGAGCAAAGGGGTCCGACTATTTTTACCTGCCTGCCGCAATTGGTTCGATCCGGATGTATTCGGATAATCCCCCTTTGAGGGTCTTTGGTCATGCCAAAGTGGACACATCTCACGACCGCGAATACATCAAGGCGGACATCGACATTTATGACGAAGAAGGGATGCTGGTCGCTCAGGTTTTCGGTTTCCGTGCTGATCGCGTGGAGCAATCTGACAATGATGATCTCGACAAGGCGACCTATCAGGCGCGTTGGGACAAGGCCCGGTTGAAGGGCACCCGCATTGAAGGGAATGCAAATCTGGCGACACCTCAGGAGATTGTTGAGGCGGCGAATGCCGTCATGCCAGCGCTATACAAAGAGCGTCAGCTTAATGAGCACTACGATACTTTCATGCCGCTGATCGATCAGGCATCGCGTCAGTTTATCGTCAATGCCTACTACGAACTCGGCTGGGAGCCGAAGGTGGGTGACGTTGTTGAAGTGCAAGAGCACATGCGTGTGTTGGATATTGCTGACCAGCATGAGCGTTTGGTTTACGGACAGTTAACGGCTTTGGAAGAAGGCGGCTGGCTGAAGAAATCCGGGGATGAATCCTGGGTGATTATCAAAGTTCCGGCGCAGGAATGTGCTGTGGATTTGTTGGATCAGCTGGAAGAAGACCTTCCGCGGTTTGCCAGTGAAGTTGAGCTTCAGCGTCAGGCAGGCCCGAATCTGGCCGGCGTGCTTAGCGGCACGTACGATCCAATCGAAGTGCTTTTCCCCGGCGGTTCGTCAGAGATGATGGAGCGCTTCTATCGCGAGGGAGCTGATTTCCCTGTGTTGAATGGGCAGGTTCTTGCTGCGCTTGAGCGTTCTGTCGCCGAATTGCCCCAGCGTCGGGCGATTCGGGTTCTTGAAATCGGTGCTGGAACCGGATCGCTTACTCAGCGAATTTTGCCGGCATTCCCATCGGATCGAACTGAATATCTTTTCACTGATACGGGGCCGCTCTTTGTTGCGTCCGCCAAAGACAAACTGGGTGAGCAATATCCGTTTGTCGAATACAGCATCTTTGATTGCGAAAAGGACCCGGCTGACCAGGGGATCGATCCTCACAGTTACGATATCGTTCTTGCGTCGAATGTGATTCACGCGACCGCCGATTTGAAGCAAACTCTGAATGTTGTCCGGCGTTGTTTGGCTCCGAATGGTTTGTTCATGTTCGTTGAGGTGACCTGGCGTCGTGCTCCTCTGGACAACGTATTTGGTCTGCTTCCGGGGTGGTGGCGTTTCACCGACACTGACCTTCGTGAGCGTTCCGCTTTGCTTTCGCGTTCGCGCTGGGAGTCACTCCTCACGGAGTGTGGTTACCGTGATGTCACGAGCTTTATTTCTTCACCGAAACAGGAGGAAGATCAGGAAGCTTGTTTGATCGCCCGTGCTCCTGAGCCAGTTGAGATTCCTGAGGAATCACCCATCGATGAAGAGCAACTCGTCGAATCTTCGGTTTCAGAAATCATTGGTGATGCTGACGCAGCAAAACTGGAAGTTTATCTTGTCATGTCGGATTACTCCGGCGTTGGCAAAGCACTGGAAACCACCCTCGAAGAGCGTGGAGTGAAAGTTGTTCTCACGGGCGGTTACACGGCCGAGGTTGAAGAGAGGATCAACGAGCTTGAGTCTGATGGCGACACCACTCGTGTCATTGTCCATGCGCTTTCTCTTGATCATCCACGTGCTGACAAGCTCGATGCCGAGGCGCTGGATCGTGCCCAGGACACAGGTGTGCGCTCGGCTCACAACCTTGTGAAAATGATCACGGCTCGTGAATGGGATTCCAAACCGAAATTGTTTTTCCTGACGCGGGGGGCGATGCCTGTTCTACCGGACGACGACCTGTCCGGCCTTGCTTCAACGCCGCTGACCGGATTGCTCCGGGTTGCGGTCAATGAATTCCAGGATTTCCAGTGGACTCAGATCGATCTCGATCCGAACGGCTCTGAACACGAATTGCAGGACTTGGCGGATGAGATTCTCATGTCAGACCGCGAGCCTGAAGTTGCGTTCCGTGGAGATCACCGCTATGCGCGTCGCGTTAGCCGAATCAAGACTGAGGATCTGCCGCCGTTGACCAAAAACGCGATGTCGGAAAACGGGGAAGTGCTTCCTTATCGGCTACAGATTGATAAACCGGGGATTCTTACAAACCTGAGCCTGAATCTCACGACACGTCGCGATCCTGATCCGGACGAGATCGAGATCCAGATCAAGGCAGGTGGTATTAACTTCCGCGACGTCATGAAGGCGCTCGGAATGTATCCGGGGAATCCAGTCGACGTAAAATGGTTCGGTGATGACTTCTCGGGTGAAGTGGTTCGTGTCGGTTCGAATGTATCGGACCTCAAGCCCGGTGATTCAGTCGTCGGGATGGCTCCTTACTGCTTCCGTAGCTATGTCACGGTTCATCGCAATATGGTGTTCCGTAAGCCCGAGGCGATGTCTCATGCTGATGCGGCAACGCTTCCAACGGTCTTCCTTACGACGCACTATGCGATCAATGAGCTGGCCCGTATGCGCAAAGGTGAGCGAATTCTCATTCACGCCGGAACAGGCGGCGTTGGGCAGGCTGCGATTCAAATCGCAAAACATCTCGGTCTCGAAATCTTCTCGACCGCCGGCTCACCTGAGAAACGCCAGTTGTTGGCTGATCAGGGAGTGGATCATATTCTTGATTCGCGGTCACTTGAGTTCGCGGATCGTATCATGGAGATCACCAACGGCGAAGGTGTCGATGCCGTGCTCAACTCGCTAGCCGGTGATTTCATTCCGAAAAACTTCAGCGTGCTACGGACATTCGGACGCTATCTCGAGATTGGGAAGATCGATGTTTACGGGAACTCAAAGATTGGTCTCGAACCTCTCCGGAACAACATCTCGCTGCATATCATTGATTTGGCGCAGCACTTGCAGGATCGGCCTGAATACGTGGCCGAAATGTTCTCCGATTTGGAGAAGATGTTTTACGACGACATTTACAAACCTCTGCCTAATAAAACGTTTCCGATCACAGACGTTGTCGGAGCGTTCCGCTACATGGCGGCTGGTAAACATGTCGGTAAAAATGTATTGGATTTTGACGTGCCCGAAATCATGGTCGGGCCGGCCACAGAGGATGGGCACAAATTCAACTCCGGGGGAACTTATCTCATCACCGGTGGGGCAGGGGGCTTTGGTCTCGAGCTAGCCGGTTGGATGGCGAAAAACGGTGCCCGCCACTTTGCCTTGATGAGTCGCTCCGGGCCGAAAGACGACGCGCTTGGTAAAATTGCAGCGATCCAGAAAATGGGCTGCACGGTAATGGATGCCAGAGGGGATGCGACAAGTCGTGAAGATATCGACAAAATCGTCGCTAAGATTCAGGCGACTGATGCGAAACTCGTTGGCGTTATCCATGGTGCGATGGTTTTGGACGACGAATTCATCGTGGAACTTGATGAGAAGCGTTTCGATAACGTGCTCTTGCCGAAGATGCTCGGAGCATGGCATCTCCATCAGGCGACATTGGGGATTCCTCTTGAGCTGTTCATTTCATTCAGCTCGTTCTCCGCAGTTATCGGAGCCGTAAAACAATCCAACTACAATGCCGGTAACTGTTTCCTCGATCAGATAGCTTACTATCGCCGGGCTCAGGGACTCCCCGCTTTGACATTCAATTGGGGAGCATTAACCGGGGCTGGTTTTGTTGAGAGAAACGAGAAGACCAAAGATTACCTCAAGCTTGTTGGTCTTGGATCCACAGACATGGATGAGACCTTGCAGCTCTTCTCGCAGGGCATACCGACCGCTGCGACACAACTGAGTTGTGCAAGGGTCGATTGGACTCTCCTGGCTCGACTCAGCCCATCCGTGGGTCAGTCGAATATGTTCCAGGATGTGGTTCCACGCAGCAGTGGAGCCGGTGGTGACTCGATGGCCGCACGCATTATGGAGGCCGCTCCTGACAAGCGGATGGGGATGGTTGAAGACGTGATCGCTGCCCAGGTTGGTGCAGTATTGGGAACTGATTCCAGTCGGATTGATAAAGACACACCGCTTACAAACCTTGGACTCGATTCGTTGATGGCCATTGAATTGGTCAACCGTATCGAAGATAAGATGGGTATGTCCATGCCTATGGGATCCGTTCTGAACGGACCAAACATTCGCGATCTCTCGATTCCGGTTTTGGAGAAACTCCTTGAATCAGCAGGCGATGAAGATGGAGCCTCAGGAGCTACGTCCACCGATCTGGTCGAGTTTGAAGTCACTGGCGAAATGCCTGCGAAATTCCCGCTTTCCGAAGGTCAGCGCGCCCTCTGGTTCCTCAATCGTTTTGCGCCGGATTCATCCGCGTACAATTTGATTTTCTCCGGAAAATTCACGCCGCTGCTCGATATCGACGCGATGAAGAAAGCCTTCGCGCTACTCTTCGAACGTCATCCCGAGCTTGATGTCACCTTTGTGACTGAAAAAGGCGAGCCCTTCCAAATCATGCAGACCGGTCGATCCGTCGACTTCCGGGAGCACGATTGCACCAGTCTGAATGACGCCCAGCTCAAAGATCTCATCAGCGAGCACGCAAATCGTCCATTCGATCTCGAGCGCGGGCCTGTGGTTCGACTGGAGCTTTTCCGCACTGCTGACGAAGCCCATGTAGCCCTGCTCAGTATGCACCACATCATTTCGGATGCGTGGTCAATTGCAGGTCTCATGCAGGACCTCATCGAATACTACTTCTCGATGAAAGCCGGCCGCACTCCGCAGGTCGAGCCGATCCCTGCAAGCTACTACGACTTCGTGAACTGGGAGAAAGCCCACCTCGAAAGCTCCGCTGGTGAAGCAATGTTCGACTATTGGAAGGAAAGCCTCGCCGGTGCGCCGATGACGCTTGACCTCCCGACCGATCGTCCGCGTCCGGCCGTCCAGACCTTCAATGGTGACACCCACGGGTTCACCCTCGACGAAGATCTCACCGAAGCGATCACTGAGCTCTCGAAAGCTCACAGCGCGACGATGTTTACGACCACGCTCAGTGCGTTTGAAATCCTCATGCACCGTTACTGCCAGCAGGACGACCTCGTTGTCGGGGTTCCACTTGCCGGACGTTCACAGCAGGAATTGCAAAGTATCGTTGGTTACTTCATCAATCCGGTTCCAGTTCGCTCAACTGTCGATGACGATCCAACTGTCTCCGCTTATCTTGAGCGTAATCGCGATCAAGTGAACGGGGCGATTGAAAATCAACAATACCCGCTCGCGAAAATGGTCGACCGACTCAAGGTTCCACGTGATCCGGGTCGTTCTCCAATGTTCCAGGTTAGTTTCTCGATGGAGCGTATCCCGGGCATGGACGAGCAGGGCATCGCTGTTTTCCTTATTGGTCAAGGCGGTCACAAATTCCACGTCGGCGATTTGACGATGGAGACGATTGACCTCACTACGCGTCAGGCCCAGTTTGAAATCACCCTCGTGGTTGAAGAAGCCGGCGGCAACCTCTTCGGTTGCTGGCAGTACAATCGAGATCTCTTCGATAAAGAGACAATTGCTGAGCTCAGTGCACTCTACGAACAGGTCCTCCGCGGCATGGTCGCAGATCCGTCCGCTAAGATTTCAGAGATCAATCTGTTGTCAGGTAAAGATGCGCAGACATTGCTTGTTGATCGCAACCAGACGACTGCGGCTTACCCGGGCGACAAACTTCTTCACGAACTCGTCGCTGAGGTCGCCGCGAAAAATGATGAAACTGCCGCCCTCATTTGTGGCGACGACCGCATCACCTATGGACAACTCAATCGCCATGCCAACGGCATCGCCAAGAAGCTTATCGCCGAAGGTGTGGGTGTAGGAGAAAATGTGGGTGTGCTTGTGAATCGTTCACCGGAGATGATCGCAGGATTGCTCGGTGTTCTCAAGGCAGGTGCAACCTACGTTCCGCTTGACCCTGAATTCCCTGCGGAGCGTCTTACCATGATGCTCAAAGACGCGGCACCAAAAGTGTTGCTCACTGGTGGCGAAACTGCTCCGTCCGGAGATTGGAAAACCCTTCAAGTCTCAACCATTGAGCCAACAGTTGATCCACCAGTGATTTCAGGAGTCACTCCCGATTCCCTGGCCTACATCATTTACACTTCCGGTTCGACCGGCACTCCGAAAGGTGTGGAAATCCCGCACAAAGCAGCGGTCAACTTCCTCACTTCGATGCAATCGAATCCCGGCCTCACCGCCGATGATCGTTTGCTCGCTGTCACGACCCTTTCATTCGACATCTCCCTGCTCGAAATGTTCCTGCCGCTCATCAGCGGTGCGAAAGTCATCATTGCCGACAAACAAGACGTCAAAGACGGCCGTCGTTTGGCGAACCTTCTCCACGAAGAAGACATCACTGTCATGCAGGCGACTCCTGCAACGTGGCAGATGCTACTCGACTCCGGTTGGGAAGGGAAATCCGATCTCCGCATCTTCTGCGGTGGTGAAGCGCTTAAACGCGACCTCGCCAATGTCCTGGTGAATTCCGCGAAGGAAGTCTGGAACCTCTATGGTCCGACTGAGACCACTGTGTGGTCAACCGTCGATCGCGTCACCGAAGGTGAGGGGACTGTTACGATTGGTAAGCCAATCAACAACACTCAGGTTTACATCCTCGATGCCAATCACAATCCAGTCCCTGACGGTTTCACTGGCGAACTCTGGATCGGCGGCGACGGCCTTGCCCGCGGATATCGCGGACAGCCGGAACTCACCAGCGAAGCTTTCCACGAAGTAACCCTGTCTGGTCTCCAAACAGACCCTGTTCGTTTGTATCGCACCGGCGATCTGGCACGTTACAATCGCGATGGCATTCTCGAATGTCTTGGCCGCGTTGATTTCCAGGTCAAAGTGCGCGGTGTTCGGATTGAACTTGGGGACATCGAAGCCCAACTCGCAGCTCACCCGCTCATCGGTCAGGCGGTCGTCGCGAAACGCGAAGACCTCCCATCTGGCGAAGGCCTAGTTGCCTACCTCATCACCAACACCGGTGATCTTCCTGACATCACCGATCTTCGGAACTACCTCGGCGAAAAACTTCCGGCCAGCTACATTCCGGCGCACTTCATGCGGGTCGATGAATTCCCGCTGACTCCGAACAAGAAGATCGACCGAAAACGTCTCCCTGCACCCGCGATTGGCGGAGGAACCAGTGGTGAGAAAGTGGATCCGCGCACCCCGACCGAACAGAGGCTGTGGGACATTTTCCACCATCAGTTCGAGACTGAGGACTTCGGGATCACCGATAACTTCTTCGAAATGGGGGGCGACTCACTTCTTGCGCTTCGCATCGTGGTCGAGACTTCCGAGGCCTTTAATCGTGAAGTGCCTGTCGACGCCTTCCTTCGCTTTCCAAGCATTGAACAGCTCGCGAAGTATCTCGAAAGTTCTGAAGTAACGGAGGGTCTCCGCACCCGACCCGAAGAATCAAGCGATCAGCTCGACATTGATGGTCTGGATCACATTGAAGTCGCGTTTGCCGGAGGTGACCTTCCTCAGCTTGATGCTGTCGCGCTCACCTACATTCCAGAAGGCCTCGCCAGCATCGCAGGCGTTCCACGTGAAGACGTCGTTGAGAAATGGTTCAACGGGAAACCAAGACTCACCAATGTTTACACCATCCCGGATGGCGAGAACCGAACTGGCGGAACGATTGGCGTTGTCATGCTCCCATGTTTCGAGATCGATTTTTACAAAGATCCCGAAGGCGTTAAAACACCAATCATCGAAGCGCTCGAACTTGCCGCCGAAACCGGCGCGAAGAACGTTTCCCTGACAGGCGTCATTCCTTCAGCTACAAACCATGGCCGTGACATCGCCGGATGGATCAAAGATCGCACCGATCTACCAACCATCACCACCGGTGATGCCACTCGAGCTGCTACCATCGTGAAATCCGTCGAAGGTGCCCTCGCTAAATCAGGCCGCACCCTCGACAACGAAGTCCTCGCAGCCGTCGGCCTCGGTTCGATCGGATTCGGCACTCTCAAGCTCACGCTCGACGTCCTGCCGCATCCGAAGCGTCTCATTCTTTGCGATCCGTATCAGAACGACGAGCAAATGGCCCGCATCCGCGATGAAGTTCGCGCATCCGGTTTCACCGGCGAAATCGCCGTGGTCGCCAATGGCGGAGGCCTGCCTAAGGAAGTCTACGAAGCCAGCCTCATCGTTGCTTCGACGAACCTCCCCGGAATCCTCGACATCAACACCCTGAATCCCGGAACCGTCGTCGTTGATTACAGCTTCCCACCCGTCTTCCGGGTTGCCGAAGCGATCAAGCGCTATGCCGAAAAAGGAGACATCCTCTTCACCACAGGCGGCGAGCTCGCCCTCGGCGAAGACGAGATCATCGAAGAAACCATCTATCTCCCCGAAAACGCCGAGGAAATGGCATCAGAAAAAGGATTGGAAAATGGTTTCCTAAGATTCTTGGCCAACCGCCAGCCCAACGAAATCACTGGTTGTGTGCTTGTGAGCTTGCTAACCGGCGGAAAAGCAGACGTGAAGTCAACATTGGGTCCACTGGAAGTAAGCGATGCCAAGGTGCATTACGCGAACTTGGTGGAGCTGGGGTATGGGTCTGCGAAGTTGCAGATGCATGGGTATTTTCTCAGTGAAAAAGATTTTCTGAAACCAATGGCGTAGCGATCCGTAGAATCTGCTCGAACAGTTACATTTGCCGGACAATTTCAATGGAATTGGATTGGCTCGTAGTTGCATGAGGAACCGTATAACAATCCTCTACGGTCCCCCTGCATCAGGGAAAAGCACGCTATTGATCCACTTGGCGCTGAACTTCCCGGAATGCGTCACTATCGATCTCGAAAACTATCCCATCTACGCTGGTCGGGGAGAATTACTAAAGCGAATTGCGGACTACCGCTGCGGAGTTCCAGTATTTGTGGGTGCCGCCGATTTGTCTCCAGAGGACTTTCCATCCGACAGCTTGGTGGTTGCACTGATGCATAATTCCGAGGAGGAATATTTAGAACGGCTCAAGTCGAGGGAAAAACTGGCCATAGAATACAAGGGGAACCAAGATGCAGGACACTACCAATCGATCCGCGAATATCTTTCCTTCCACCCCCCGTTTTGCACAATCGATCCAAAAGAATACGAAGGTCAATTTGACCGACTTGCTACGGTAGTCTACAAAAGGACCAACCCTGAATCTATGGATAAACGCGTTCCGGAGCCAAAGAACCGATCAAAATTCAGACTGTTTCGGCGACGAAAAACCAAACTCTCCATCAAGGGACGCTATTTCGGAACTTCCGGAATTTCTATTTATGGCGGGGTCTATTCACCTGACGATCCGGCGAAGCACTTCACTGTTGAGTTGGTTGACGGGGAGGGACGTGTCTGTCTCTCCAAGCTGGCAGATGAGGATACTCTAAAGCCGGAAATTCCGGATGGGCATGGATTCTCTTTTCCCATTCCCGAATCGTGGCTCAATGTGGATAACGAAGGGCTGTGCTTTCAATTCAGAGTGGTCGAGACCGGCGATTGCTTCCCCAAAGAACCGCGCCCCCTTCCCGTGAATCGAATTCTCCGTGAAATCGACAAAAAAGGTGAATCGAATGCTGCGGTCGCAGCGAGACTGCGCCAGGCAGCCCGCTCTCTGATCAATATGCCAAACGACCAGATGATCATTGTGGCTATCCATGAGATGACCCGCACGGGCGCTCCCATGATTGCTCTTGAGATCATCAGGCACCTTAAGAAGCACTTCAACAAAGATGTGCTAGTGCTCTGTCTCGGGCCACGAGGTCCGCTTTACAAGGAATTTAAAGAGGCTTCAGTCTTGGTTGCCGAGAACCTTGGGCAAGGGCTTTCCGCGGCCGCAGAAGAAACCCAAAAGTTTTTTTCGATGCTCGCTGAACGCATCCCGTCTCGAAATGTTCTGGTCAATTCATTGTGCTCGACAGAGCTTGCTGTCGCTTGCCGAAATGCCGGGTTCGAAGTGACATCTTTAGTTCATGAGTATCCCTACGCTTTTGATCCCGATTGGATTCGTCGCCATTTTGACCATGCCCAGGCGGTGGTTTTTCCCTGTCGGGATGTTTATGAAAGCTTCGTCAAAAACGGGACCGGAATCTGTGCCCCGGGAGAAAGTGGGCCCAATTTCTCCATCCTTCCGCAGGGATGTTATCAATTGGAGAAAGAGCCGCTCGCACCCGAGACACTGGAGACTTTCACTGAGAAGTTTCGCAGGGACAACTTCCTCGGCCCCGGGGACCGGTTGGTAATTTCGTGTGGAACCATTGATTGTCGTAAAGGCTTTGATTTTTTCACCCAACTTATCCGCTATTATGCCGGGAGCCCTTCACACCCCGAGCGCACTCACTTCCTCTGGATTGGGAAAATAGATGACGAGGGCCTTTTCGAGCACCTGTTGCACGACATGCGCCGTGAAGGAGTGATTGGAAGATTTCATCATCTTGACGCGATGGAGGATGTGAGACCGGCGATGCAACAAGGCGATGTTTTCCTGCTCTGCTCCCGGATCGATCCGTTCCCCAGTGTAGTTCTGGAGTCAATTGTTGCCGGGATGCCCGTGATAGGATTCGATCGGGATCAGGGCTGTGCCGAAATGATATCAAAGACAGGGTTCGGACGAGTGGTGAATTATCAAAATCTAAAGGCGACGGCTGAAGCGATCGATCATCTCCTTGGGGATGTTCCGGAGCGGGAAAAGGTCAAAAAGATGGGTAGATCTTTTGTCAGTGAGAATTTTGCTTTCCCGGATTATGGGACAAAGCTTGGCCAGTGGCTTTTCGAGGGAATCCCACTGCCGGGGACAAAAGACTCACGCCTCGACTTCGATTCCGAATCTTCCGGAAGCCTGTCAAAAGGGGACAACCCCGCTCAGGCGAGGCAAAGCGATTCCAGCAGACAGCCAACCACAATCGAACGAGGGTTAGCTTTTCTCTCCGGAGCGCAACACCCCGACGGCGAATTCGAAACACTAATTTCCACCGAAATATCCTTGGAAAACGGAAGCTGGGACAGCTCCCCCTTTGTGACCGCGATGATTGCCCATGCACTCGGCACGTGTCTTCCGGAGTCAAAACCAATGATCGAGAGAGCGCTCGGCTTTCTCGAAAGTCAGATGGAGGCTGGAGGGGTGTGGCGTTATTACTCGAGCCGAAATTTTAAACATAGTCGGATCCCACCTGATCTCGATGATACTGCCTGCGCGACATTCGTGTTAAAAGAGAATGGTCGGCGTATTCCCTCTAATCAGTGGATATTTGATGAAATGCGATCTGAGAATGGCGCTTATCGCACTTGGTTGATACCGGGCGCCAACGCGCATGACTCATTCGTAGCCTACCTCTCGAGCCTGGAAGAGCTTTCAATTGAGCGCTCACCGGCGATTCCTCCGAAATTCGCAGGACACCCCCGTTTTGCCAATCCGAGGGATCCAGTCAACCCGGTTTGCCACGACCCTGTAGTAAACGCAAACGTATACTTGTGTCTTGAGGGTGAAGAGCAGAAAGCCGAGCTAATCAGCTATTTAGCCCAACTGATTGCGAGCGGGAGCGAATCGTTTGCGAGCGACTTCTATGCTGACATAGCCTCTTTCTACTACGCATTGGCAAAGGTGGCCCAAAAGTCAGGTCCCGATATGGTGGAAAAACTGAGCGGTGTCAGGCCGGACCTGGAAGCTCGAATTAAAGCTATCTCGGACGAATCGAGTCTCAATGCGGCCATGATCATTTCAGCATCGCTTATTCTGGCTCCTGACCTTGAAGGGATTCCAGCAGCTATCGCCCATCTTCGTACAACCCAACAGGAAGATGGCTCATGGGCGCGATCGGTATTTTACCGGGGGCCGAAAGAGTTCTGGGGTTCTGAAGAACTCACCACAGCCCTTTGCCTTGAAGCCCTCTGTCGATTTGAACCACCAGTTTCAAATCGTGAACGGAAGGAGCCTGATTCCGGTAACGATCCTCCCTCTAACGTTACCGTTCAGATCGACCTTGAGTCGGAGGCGTTCCGCCGGGATCCATACCCATTCTACCAACGACTTCGTGAACAGAACCCGGTGGTCTACAATACTTCCAGCCAAACCTGGCTCATCAGCCGCTATCAGGACTGCCGGCAGATTCTTGAAAGCCCGACGCATTTCTTAAACGCAGGAACATCGTTTGAGACGACACTCATTGGTGCAGACGGCGCTACCCACCATCGCGTTCGGGCTGCAGTGGGAGAACTGTTTTCCCCCAGGCGTCTCAACGCTCTTGAGGCGTTGCTCGAAGAGTGGACTCAGGAACGTTTTGATAGTTTCCGGGAATCGTCTTCCTGTGAATTTTTGAGCGCAGTCGCTATTCCTATTCCAGCGCGTGTCGTGTCCTACCTGATGGACCTTGATGAGAGTAACGATGGACAACTTCGTAATTGGGCGGAAGCCCTGCTCGTTGCAAAATCCTGGGCACCAGAACATCAACAAACCCTGATGAAGGAATGCCGTGAATTCTTTCAAGCGCATCTCTCTGATGTCAGAAAAAGAGCCGAAGATTCCCCCCTTTATCGCCTACTTTTGAAATCTGATCAGGACGGTGGTCTTTCTGAGGCGGAAATCGTCGACATCTGCATGTTGTTGATGACAGCAGGGTTTGTTACTACCGTCAACCTGATCGCCAATGCTGTCACCATTCTTGCCACTCGCCCTGATCTGCAGGAAAAGCTACAAAGGCACCCCGGAGAAATATCCGGCTTCATTGAGGAGGTCTTGCGATTCGAGAGTCCTGCTCAAAGTGTTCATCGAGTAGCAGCGGCCACAATCGAGCTTGAAGGCCAGAAAATCGAGAAGGGACAAGAGATCCAGTTGCTGGTGGGATCTGCGAACCGTGACGAATCTGTCTTTAGTGACGGCGACGCCTTTCGAACTGATCGTAAACCCAATCGCCATCTGTCGTTAGGAAACGGCATTCACCAATGCCTCGGCATGCACATTGCCCGCATGGAGGCAAAGGTTGTGATTCGGCTCTTGCTTGAGCAATTCCCGCAATTTGAGGCAGACTGGCCAGAAGGGAAGAGTCCACTGCAAAACTATTTCGTATTGCGGGGGCCTGAGCAGTTGCCAATACGGTTCGATAAATCGAATCCATGAGAGGAATTCTCGATCAATTGAAAAAGGGGAGCCGTTTCACCGGGTGGTGGACATATAAGATCAGTTATCTGTTAATTCCTTTATATTGGCTCCTGTCGGGTAGTGACATGCCCACGGGGAGGGCGGTTGCGACGTTCTTTTGCCTGTTGGGCTATTTTGTAGCTACCGCAAGCTTCGGCCATATCGTCAACGACATCGGCGATGCTGATCTTGATGCTCGTGCATCGAAAAAAAACCTGGCCGGGAGCTGGTCCCTGACTAAGCGAGTCGGACTTCTCGCTCTCTTGACGTTGATTCAATTTCTCTTTCTGGCAGGGGCGAGCGCTGACCTTCCAGTCTTTATATTAGCGGTATTTGAATGCATCCTGTTTATTACGTATTCCTTTCCTCCAACCCGATTTAAGGAATCGGTCCTCGGAATCTTCGTGGATTCGGCCTATGCCCACGTCATTCCCTTTTTGATCGCAATACTGGTAGCACCCTCACACGAAGGGGGGAACCTAGTTCTTGCCGGCATCTTGATCGGTTGGCAGGCATGCGCAGGACTGCGGGGAATCATCGGGCACGAATTGGAGGACTGCGCGAGCGATGCTGCGTCCGGAGTCCGCACTGCCGTGATTCGCCTTGGCGCGGAGAGGTCGCGCAATTTCCTTTTCCAGGTCGTCATCCCGGCTGAGGTCATTCTCCTCTTCCTTGGACTCGGCTGGTTTACAACCTGGTCCTGGATTCCGCTTCTTGGGTTGGGGTTTTACCTCCTGTTTCTGTTACTGAAGAAAGTTAAATACGGCGTCCCTTTTGGAAAGTTTGATATCAATCACCAATGTGATCGAATTCTTGATCCCTTCTACCGAAACGTGCTTCCTGTCTTCGTTCTGATCGGTCTGGTTCTCTCTGAACCCGCCTACTGGCCCTTATTCGTTTTCCACTTGATTCTATTCCACCTTCCAAAGAAAGAGGAACCAATCGGGAACAGGTTGGAGATTCCTCAATCGAAGGTCAAAATTCGGTTGATTGATACCGATGGCAAAATGGCAATTGATATCGAGGGAGCCTACCTAACATCAACTCTGACCAATCGAACGGACGTGAACATTTACCTCGTCGTTTCGCTTGATGAAAAAAACCTTCCTGTCGAGATCTCTTACGGTCCGAATCAGTTCAGCGATTACTGGAAGGCTTTCCACAGCGAAGAAACGCCTGTGACATTTCGGATTTTGATCCCCTTTGAAAACTCGCAAGTCGGCGACCTTTTGATCGAAGCGGGATGGGAAAACCCGAAAACGAGGATTCCTTTGTATTCAGAAACTGTTTCGCCTCACCCTCCTTCAAGCTGAAGGAAACATTGAAGAATAAAAGTAAATGCACCCAAATACACTGCCGAAACCGGAGCGTAGAACGTTTCTCTTACGGGTGTCATTCCTTCGGCCAACCAAGGTCGAGATATCGCGGGATGGATCAAAGGCCGTCGCCACAGCTATCAAACACTACACGGAAAAGGCGACGTTCACTTTACCACCGGCGGCGAGCCAGCCTTCGGCGAAGACGAGATCATCGAAGAATCCATCGATCTCCCCGAATCCTCCGCACTACACGCAAGCTCTGTCAAAAATTCATTTAAGACGTCACAGAGATGGGTGGCCTTGGGATTGGTTGATTTCGGAACTCTGAATGAACTTTTTGAATCATTGTCTGAATCCCAATTTTCCCGCTACCCCTCAATTAAATTTGACGATTTGAGAGCGAGAGTAAAAAAATGGGTAGAATCTAGATGAATCTGGAAGAAAACAGTGACTTACCTGGCTTTGATCTCATTTCAAAGGGAATGGACGACCTGGCTCAAGGCTTTTTCCAATCAGGCGAAGCATTACTCGTTGCGATTGGCTCCCCCAGATTGAAGGAGTTGGGCTTTAAACTTCCCTATAATTTCCCAGAGCTCCCTGAACACGATCTCTATGCTCTACTGGGGGAAGAGTTTGGAAACTCTGCTCACTCTCAATACAACGCCTTGATTCGACGACTGGTCAGCTTTGAACGCGCCCTGACCCAGCGGTTGATGAAAGAGTAGAGTGATGTTCTATCTTACGGACTGAGGTCTTCAACTGCGAAGCTTGCAGCCTCACCCTCGATTGCATCGCACCTCCAGCTCACGCTCGATGTCTTGCCGCATCCGAAGCTCCGGCATCGATACAGGAACTGAAAATGCGATCATAGACCTGCTCGTATCCGGCTACCATGGTGTCGATCGAGAAGTGACTTTCGACCCGTTTTCGGCAGGCCTTCCGGTCTATTTCCGGAATTCTGCCAATGGCATCAACGGCTTCTGAAACGCTGTTGACCAGAAACCCGGTGATACCATCGGCGATAACTTCTCGGCAGGATCCCAAATCCATGGCGATGACGGGAACCCCGGCCGCATTGGCTTCGGCGAGGACGAGGCCGAAGCGTTCAGGAATTGTATTGAGATGCAGCAGAGCGCTCGCACTTGAGAACAGCCGGTTCTTCCCCTCGATGTCGACCGGCCCGACGAATCGAATCTGATCGTCGTCAAGATGAGGTTCTATGAATTCGCGGAAATAATTTTTATCCTGAATAATCCCGGCAATCACCAACTGCTTTCCGCTCGCCTTTGCAACTTCGATCGCGAGATGAAGGCCTTTATCGGGATGAATTCGCCCGAGAAAGACGAGATTTTCTCCTCCCGTTTTCGTCATTGGATAAAGGGAGAGATCAATTCCGTTGTATACAGTGCCCAGATAGTTCAGCCCTTCAGCCCGGTCAGATTCGCTAATCGAAACGAAATTTCCGTCGCGATACTTGTGGTAAACCGGCATGATTTTGGGAGTAGAAAACCCATGGATGGTAGTGAGCACAGGTGTCTTTACGAGCCGGCTGTAGCTGAGTGCCATGAAATCGTAGTGGCTGTGGATCAAATCAAATTCGGCAGCATGCTCAAAGGCTTCCGAGAGATGCAGATACTCAGCAACTTTAGCATCGGCTCCCGGGTCTTCTTCGTATCCTTTCGACACAACGGCATGGAGTTTAGCCTTCGTGATTGAATCAGCTGTCGCGAACAGCGTGACGTCCCAACCGTTGGCGACGAGCCCCTCGGTAATGTTGGAAGCGACCGTTTCCCAGGCGCCATATTTCTCAGGTGGAGTGCGCCAGGCAATCGGTGAAATGACGGCGATCTTCTTACCCCGCCACTGTTCCATGATGGAGAGACTCATTGAATTTCACACTCGGTGGAACCCACTTTTGAAAGGAGCGCTTTAAGGAGGTCATCGAGCCGAAGACTGGCGACAGAAGAAGAGTGATCGCTTACGGCAAAAGGGAGAAACAACTTTTCCCGGTGAATCATGGAGCCACAACTGTAGACGACATTGGGAACGTAGCCCTCGCGCTCGTTGCCCTCGGGACTGAGTAGAGGTTCGTGAAGGCGACCAATCACTTTTGTGGGATCATCAAGATCAAGCAGCACCGCTCCGATGCAATATTTGCGCATTGGCCCGACACCATGGGTGATTACGAGCCATCCATCTTCGGTCTCGATCGGCGATCCACAGTTGCCTATCTTGACGGATTCCCACATTGCACAAGGTCGAACGATGATTTGTGGATCACTCCAATGATGCGGGCTGTCCGAGAACATGATGAAAAGGTTCTCGTTATCCTGCCTGGACAGCATCGCGTATCGTCCGGCAATTCGACGGGGAAAAAGCGCCATCCCTTTGTTCTGAACGGCATCGCCATTCAAAGTCAGAATGTTGAAGTGAAGAAAATCGTTTGTCTCAAGAAGCTGAGGGAGAATGTCGTGACCGTTGTAGGCCGTGTAGGTTGCATAGTAGGTTACAGTTCCATCGTCATCGACGAAGCGGACAAACCGCGCGTCTTCGATGCCATTGGTCTCATTCGGTGACACTGGAAAAATGATTCGCTCACTGATAGCAAGCTTGTCGGAGAAGCGCACTTCATAGTTTGAGTCTGCAAGCCATTGGATAGCTTCGAGGGTATGTGTCAATTCGTGAGTCGTTAGCTGGTGTTCATGACGAACGGTGCCAACGCTCTTGTTGAGATCGCTTCGGGTAAAACACTTATCGAGTGGTCTCAAGACCTCTGTGGCATAATCGCCATCGCACCCCATTTCGTGAAGTTTGATTCCAAATCGTCTTCGTTGATAGACCGGGTCGGGAATAATATCCGGCGCGGTAACGAAGCGGGAGACGGGATCCAACATTATTTTGCCATCCTCTGAGATGATACCTGCGCGAAACTCGATCGAAGAAATGTGCCCTTCACCCACGGCACGAAGACTCATGATGAAACGCTGAGCACCCTCGGGAAGATCGGATTGGTCAGGATGGGGCACCATCGACGGATTAAAAATCGCGGCCGACTCCAGTGCGTATTCTCCGGAGAAAAGAGCTCCGATCAGCAATTTCCGTTCTCTCGAAAGGGGACGCTGGGTAAAGACCTGGTGTTCGACTTTTCGAAAATGATCCAACAGAATTGATTCGATGTCATAATGTCTGTCTTTGAAGTCCTGCTGCACCGACGCCAACTCACAAGCGACCTCACCTTCCGTGAGAGCGAGAGCGCGGCCAATGACCGTGAGAATTAGTCGGTTTTCGCCGGGAATAAAAGGACGCAGAATGACGCGAGCGCTTTCAGGCAGCAAAGTCACTTCGTGGCGATGGATTTGGATGGAAGTCAAAGGTTTGTGTCGTTGGCGTAGGAGGGAAGGGGAAACGTAATCAGTTGTTGAGCCCCGTTCATCTCCGCAAGGGCGAGATGATAGGCAAGCGTGGATTCAGCGCCCTGATTCTCACTGACACCATCGGCATGGAGACCGTCTCCGCAGCCACCTGTTGCAAAATCATAGACCGGCAGATTCAAATCGTTTCGCCCCAGAAACCACTCGAAGGCTCGCTTCGCTTCTTCATTCCAAGACTCATCCCGCGTTGCGCGGAAGGCTTCATGACAGGCCGCGACCATCGCCTGCGCCTCGACGGGTTGCTGATCAAAATCCGCGCGCTGTCCGTCGCGTTCATAGAAGCCATTACTCCCAATCGGACGGAAGCAGCCGGACTGAGTAGTTTGGATTGAAGCGAGCCATCGCAGGGATTTCAAACCGACGGCCAGTGCTTCAGAATTAGGTATCCATTGGCCACTCAAAATCATAGCCTGACAAAGGCGGGCATTGTCATAGGTAAGGCTGCCTTCAAACCAGAGCCACTCCCCGGACGAGGACGCACGCCAGCATTGCAGTAATCTTTCAGTGAGTTCCTCCCGCAAAGAAAACAGGCTCTCGTTGCCTGGATTTCGCCGCAGGTATTCGTGAATACCGAGCAGTGTAAACGCCCAGGCCCGCGGTGAAGTGAATTCCGCCACAATCGAATTGCCACGCTCAAACAGTTGCGCAGCCAACCGACAATGTCCTGTATCACGAGAGCGACCCGCCCCGGTACCCGCCGCCCAGAGAGCCCGTCCATGGCTGTCTTCGCTGCCGCAACTCTCCAGCCAGGTCCAACCGTGACTCATAAAGTTCCGGAAACGGCAACTATCATAATCGAACGCAGCGGCAAGAAATGCCAAGTAGCTGGTCGCGAGACGATTCAGGCTGCCCGAAGGCGGTTCATCGCCCAATTCGTCGAGGAGATTGCAAAGAATAAAAGCACGGGCGTTGTCATCCGTGCAGTAACCCTCATGAAAATTCGGCACATTAAAGATCGCATGTTGGAGAATCCCGGTGCCATCACTCATGCGCACCACATGATCCAGTTTGCTTGGCGGGAGGGAGTGGGGTCTGCTTTCCAGCGTCCATTCTGCAAATGCAGCGCGGGGAGTTACCTGCCGATCGGCGCATGCGTGCTGGAACGATTCCATGTAACGTTCGGCGACTGCCGGCCAAAGCATCTCACGCCCCATTGCGTAGGCTTCCCGTTGAATCCGCTCCATACGCGGTTTGTCATCGAGTAAATTTGAAACGGCCTCTGCAATGGCCCCGGGATTGTTAAAAGGAACCAGCCCCCCCCGACCGTCTGCGAGCAATTCCTTCGCATGCCAGTAGGGCGTCGAAACAACAGCCTTTCCGGCCCCGAAAACATACGCCAACGTCCCGGAAGTTATCTGCGCTTCATTTAAATACGGCGTCAGGTAAACATCCGTTGCGCCGATAAATTCTTTCAAATCGTCCAGAGTGACGAAGCGATCATGAAAGATAACATGCTCCTTTACCCCGCATTTCTCCGCCAGTCGGGTCAAACCCAACCGATAGTGTTCCCCTTCATTGGCAAGCAATTGCGGGTGTGTCGCGCCAAGAATGAGATACACCACATTCGGGTGTCTGTTCACGATTTCAGGCAGTGCTTTGATCGCATGCTCGATCCCTTTGCCTGGACCAATCAGCCCAAATGTAAGGAGCACTTGCCGTCCCGCCACGCCGAACTGCTCCTTGTAAGCTTTTGACGCAAGAAACTCCACATCAGGAATCCCATGGTTGATGATGTCAACCTTTCCGTCCGGCACATCGAAAACATCTCTCAGAATCTCAGCTCCCTTCTTCGCCATCACGACGAGCCGGTCACTTCGTTCCACCAGTTCCTCCATCACGAGCCGTTGTGCCGGATTCGGATTCTGAAGAATAGTGTGCAATGTCGTCACTACCGGCATCCGCACCTCCTTCAGCAGTGCCAGCAGATTACTGCCCGCCAGACCTCCATAGATTCCGAATTCGTGCTGTACACAAAGCACGTCTGCGTTGTGAAAGTTAAGAAAATCCGCTGCCCGCCGGTAGGAATCCAGCTCGTTTTCCTGAAGCTCGAACCTCACCTTCGGCGGATAGTGATATCCCTTCGAACGATCATTAACCGCTCCGACATAGCAGTCAGACTCCGGCACCGCGCCTGCCACCGCAGTGCAAAGGTCGTGAGTGAAGGTCGCAATTCCGCACAATCTCGGCAGATGACTGCCGAGAAAAGCAATGCGTCGAGGAACAACGATCTGCGCGCTCAATAAATCCTCCCCTTCACAGGCTGCAACGCCATCAATTGACGGGCCTGTTCGCGGAAACGATTACTTGGGTTTCTTTTTGTCATCGATTGCCCGCTTTTTCTTTTTTTCCGCTGCGGAGTTTTTTGAATCCTTTTGGTCCTGATTCTTCTGCTTCGATTTTGGTGATTTGTCTCCCATGATTGTAGGTATGTTAGGGTTTATGCCTGAGTTAGGCCCATCCGGTTCATTCCGCAGGGGCAAAAAAACTTCCAATAGTGCAATTGGAGTGACGATGCCTGACGCCGGGATCAAAAATGGCGTCACGCTATTGATTGTTTGCAGATCATTAAACTGCGCTCTTCTCTATGAACGTAGGTGATTCTGCAATCCCCGTCCATACAAATCGATGACTGCTTCTGAATCGACTCAGGATGGCGTCTCCGATCGATGATCATAAATAGCTGTGTGTCTGAACCTACTTTCCGACCACGCGCGCCATGTATCCCGGTCATGCCCTTGTTCTGCGACTCCACCAGTTGGGTGGTGCCATCTTGCCCCTCAAGCCCGGCCGGACCGACGCACCAATTCCCCTCTTGAATAAGTGAATTCCTATCACTAATCAGTTCATTTCAGTCGTAAACCCCGCCATCTCAAGCCCGTCAGCAATCGTATGCAGTGCGTTTCCTTCGAGAGAATTCCCCACGTAGAGATAGCCGGGGAATTCAAAGGAGGGGGATGACGTCAGTATCTGAACCATCGAGGCCCGGGCATCTGGATCGACTTCTTTGATCTGGTGGAACGGTTCAAACTGCTCACGGGCGAATTCAAAGCTGCGACCGGGACTCAATAGATAGCGCGTGGCGATAAAGGGGTTTTTATCCAAAGGATGCAACTTCAATTGCTCCGTGATGGACGGCATTCGAGTCCACTGGTTGTAGACGTGAGCGACGCTATGTTTCCCGAGCATTTCGAAATAGTCGGGATGAAGCAGATTGGCGTTCCGAATTTCGACGGCATACTGCCAGCCGTCCGGGAGCTGCCCGAAAAATTCATCCAGTGAATCGACGAATTCACGGCCATGCGCAAAGTCATCGACGTGGAAATGAGGGAACTCGAATACAATCATGCCGACTTTTTCGCGGATGTTTTCGAGAGGTTTCAGAAACGCACCCGTGAAAAGCCCGGAGCTGAGGAAAAACTCATTTGCCTGTCCGGCCCGATCTCCCAGACCTTTCACGTTTGGATAGTTCTTAATTGTGATCTTGTCCGGCACTTTGAAGGAGAACCGGAAGGTGTCGGGCACCTGTTCGGAAAGGGTATCGATGATGTCCGATTTCGGAAAAGCGTAATAAGTCGAGTCGATTTCCACGGTCGGAAAGACCGCTGCGTATTCCTCCAAACTGTGCTCAGTGAATCGCTTTTTTGAAAAATGGGTGCCCCACAAATAGCGATCCTCATCATACAGCATCCCGCACCACCCCGGAAATCGCCAGGACGACGTTCCCACGTGGAGATTGGAGTCAGTGACCAGGCATGAAAGAATCGTGCGCGTGTGATCGCGTTCGAAAAGCATGGAGCTATCGAAGCGGTCGCCGGGCGGTTCGTCAAGTCAGGGAGCTGAATGGGTGGTTTTCATTTCGTGTAGGAATTGTTTATGAAGTGATACTCTTGATTTGACGAGCTGATAGGGTTGGTTCGAGTGGACGACTTTTTTCATGCCGCTTTTCTTTCACGTCTCCAATGCGTTTACGAAACGTTTCAAACCTGATGTTTCAGTTATGCCTCAATCGGTCAAGCAGGACGGGCGGCCCAACGCCTGGAGTCTTCATGTAATTTCTCTGGGGCGCTCTCCGTTTGTGATGGCGATGAATGATGCTGCCCTTTGGCCGATTCTGATTCCAGTCACGGGTATTAATACAATGGGAAAGTTTCTGCCGGTTTTGACCTTCGAAATCGAGCGGGCCTGGGCACGTTTTGGTCGGCAGCTCGATGCTGGCAATCTCTCGGTCATCCAGTTTCCCCGTTCCAATCGATCGCTTATCGGCTCGATGAACGATGCGATTCGAATGCTTGGCTATGAACTGGATGCGGCTAAAGAGTCGAACCGCCTTCCTGACTGGGACGGTGCAGTCGCGCATTTGGAGCAAATGCCATACAGCGCACTTCCTGAAAGTTTTCCTTACAAAGCAATGACTCGGATCGCTTCCCAGCCTGATCTTGTGATTTGCTGAATCCTTGAATTACAGAGTGATTCGGATTCAATTCACTGAAAGAAGCAGAAAAGTTTCATGACCGTGAGGAGTTTCATAGTATGCGATTCGACCTGCTCTTAGCCGGAAAAACTTCAGGTCTTACGTTTCCTTGCCGGATTTTACGACCGCTCAGGCCCTTCGGTTTTGGCTGTTCTCGATTAATAGGCCCAATTGGTTTGTAGAAGCTGGTTTGATTTCTTGATTCCAAAGGCGCCAAACCTCAGAATCGCGTTCGGTAATTCGAACGATGAGAATGCTTCTTTCACTTTGGCTCCTGGTTTTTACGTCGATCAGCTGTTCGGCTGGGAAACCGCGGGTCTGGATCATTTCTGATATGAGCGACAGTCGACTTCCGGGGGACAACCACCGGGGCACGATCAACGATCCCGATGATATTTCTGCGATGGCCGGATATTTGTTGATGGCAAATGAGTTCGATACCCGCGGAATCGTTGTGACGAGCACGAATCGTCCTGACCATGCTACGACACCGAATCAGGCGGACTGGGCGAATGGTTTTTTCGGGAAAGCTTACCGGGAAGAAGTCGCGAAGTTGAATAAACATCTCGGTGGATACCCCCGGTCGATCGAGTTCATCGAGTCGAGCATCAAAAAAACAGCGGAGAGATTCCAACCGAATACCGGCTATGAAAAGCTGGATAAACTTCCATCTGTCGCGGCTCTGTTGAAAGAGGCGAAAAGCTCAGACGAGACGCTGAATGTTCTTTGCTGGGGATCTCTGACCGAACCTGCGATACTGGTGAAACACTGTCTCAACACAGGACAGGAAGACGTGCTCCGGAAAATTCGATTTATCGCTCATTGGACGGGGTCGAATTTTCATATGGGGACTGAAGCAAATCCCGAAACCGTGCCCAACTGCGCGGAAGATACCGAGGCTTGTGCGTTTCTGAAAAAGACAGCGCAGGCCGGCACAATCCGCTATTTTGAATGCGGTGCGATTGGCCAACATGGAATCGTGAATGGTGGACCGAAAGGGGATGACTATTTCAATCAGTTCAAACTCAGTCAACTCGGAAAGATTTTTGCGGAAGGGAAATACGTTCGCGGAAAAGTCGATCACTCGGATTCAGCCACATATTGGGTGCTGCTGGGAAACCACGGTGTCGGATTGGAGGATATTGCATCCGATGGTTCGAATAAACCCGGCACGGAGGAAGCGAACGAAAAAACTTTCTACAACGCATCAAAACAAATCCATGATGAACTGCTTCGCCGCGCGAAATTGGCGGCAGATTGAGTCCAACCGGGCTAAAGGGCGAAAAATTTAAATTACCTGAGGTTTTTATGTTCAGTCGAACAGCCACAAAACTGGCCTAAGGCATCTCCTCAAATTGAAACGACCAAAATATCGAGCCGAAGGTGGGTGCATGAAATCGGGACTACTCAAATACGCGGAATTAGGTAGTGCCGATTTCGTGTATCTATATTTTTCCGCAGCCGAAGTAAATGTTTGAAATTGAAATGAGCAAAATACGCGGCCGAAGGTCATTACAATCTCGTGCGTATGCCTTCTGCCGCAGCCGGGACGACTGTTTGAAATTGTAACGACCTTCTGCTGCGTATTTGGGTCTTTCCGATTTCGTGCGTTCGTGGATTCCGTCAGCGAAAGCCGTGTTTAGGATGAAACATCTAAAAAATCCGGATCCGGGAAACCTTTTTTAACCCTCAGTTGCTCAACATTCGAATAACCGGGGATTGTTTGTGAAATTTGATCGCGGCAAGAAGGACACTCGAAACAGGCGTAAGCGCGCCCGGACCGCTCGGTATTTTGCTGAAAGTGGCTCTAAAAATGGAAACTCTGTTGGGTCAGAAAAGCTTCGCCGCAGTATAGCTCGCGGAATAGTTCTTCCAGACCAGCGCTTGCTTGTCGTTCAGCGACCCTTCGAGCGTTGCCTCCAGAGTGGGATCTGTTGTGATGCCCTTTGGATTGGAGGTCAGCTCAACAGTGAATTTCAGTGGCAGTTCCGGCCTCATCTCACTGGGATCAATATCAAGACGGATGGTAAACCCCATGGGATAAGCCGTTCCATTGCCAGCGGTTTCAGCAACCGCTTCCGCAAATTCATCCGGCTTGTCTTGGCGAAGGCGAGCGAGAATCTCGAAAACGGCTGAGCGATATACGTTGAATTGAGACACATTCCCGTCACGGATCGTCAAATAGTTCACCGAGAGCTGATTCCACTTTGAATCCACAATCCACAGAAGCCGCTGGCTGTCTTTCGACCACATTGCCCTTAGGCTTCCGTGATTGGATTTATCACTCGTGGCCACACCATCGATTACCACCAGGACTTCCCCTGTCTCGTTTGATACAATTGAATGACGCGCATCCCAGTTCATTTTCGGACTGATCAGGGGCATGGTGATCGACCACTTCCCATCGGGCGAGTGGCTGTGCTCGTAGATTTCCTCCCGCTCCTTATCAAACCGGAGCGGTTGTTGTTCCTGAGCTCCGCCGGATGCCACAAAGAGAGGGAATCCGCAGATAATTGAGAGCGCAAGAAGCGGGAGTTGGCTGATTGGAATTGGGATTACGATTTTGGTAGTCATGCTTTTGGTTCAAAATTGAATCACAGCGAGAACTGAATGTCAGCGGAATAACCTCAGTCGCTCCAAAAAACAGGCAGCCACCATATCCCTCAGGGCAGGAGGCTGGATTTGTCCCAATTTCCCCCATCGCGCCCTATTTTGCGGTAGCGTGGGTGTCTGAGTCGTGAGAATCTGTCGGTTTTTCAACAAAGCCATGAATAGTGACCAACTCGAATCTGAACTCAATGCATTTACCAAGTCATTTGCAGATCTAAAGACGGAGATTCAAAAGGCGATCGTGGGTTATGAAGATTTATTGACTGACACATTGGTCGCTATTTTCTCACAGGGACACATCCTTCTTGAAGGTGTGCCCGGACTGGGAAAAACCTTCCTGGTTCGCACCTTGTGTGATGTGATGGGAGTCGAGCCGGGCAGAATTCAATGTACGCCGGATTTGATGCCCGCTGATATTCTGGGGACTCACATCGTCAATGAAAATGCTGAAGGCCGGAGGGTAATGTTTTTTGAAAAGGGGCCTGTCTTTGGAAATTTAATTCTGGTGGACGAAATCAACCGTGCTACGCCGAAAACTCAGGCCGCTCTGTTGGAAGTCATGCAGGAACGCAGTGTGACTGCAGGCGGCGAGACAATGATGCTGCCGGCTCCGTTTTTCGTGATGGCGACACAGAACCCGATGGAAATGGAGGGAACCTATCCATTGCCGGAAGCCCAACTCGATCGGTTCATCTTTAAGTTGAAGGTGCCATTTCCTGACGAAGCGGCTTTGATCGAAATTTCTAAAAGAACCACAGGATTTGAAGCTCCTGAGCTTAAGAAAATCCTTACGGCAGCGGACTTGTTGCGATTTCAGGAAGCACTCACTCACGTGCCCATTGCTGACCATGTGACTTCATTTGCCGCCCAACTGGTTCTTGCTACTCATCCCGAGCAACCCACCGCAAGCGAGAGGGTTAAACGCTATGTCAGTTATGGTTCAAGTCCGCGGGGGTTGCAGGCCCTGATCCGCGGAGCCCGGGTTCATGCCGTTCTGGACCGGCGAACCGCCGTCTCGACGGAAGACATTCGACATGTTGCGATGTCAGCCCTGAGGCACCGGGTGATTCTGAATTTCGAAGGTGAGGCGGAAAACATCGACGTCGACGCTTTAGTGGCTGAACTGCTGGATTCGATCAGCTCGACAGCAAAGGCTGCGTGACCACAACGAGCCATTGGATCTGGTGATTTGTTAGTGTAACTTTCAAGAATGCGGTCTGGATTATTGGCAAAACGAATCAACAGGGTTGAGTTATCGATCAGACCCTGTTGGATCGTGAAATGCTTTTTCCTCGCCGCCCTTTGTTTTAGTGGGCAAATTTTGGCTCAAACGAGTGAAACCGCCGTTCAGCAGTCTGAATTTGATAAGACTTCGCTGACTTTGCGCACCGCGCTTCACTACGACCCGGCGATTGCCGCCCCCTTGGAATCGCTGGTTAAGCTCTATCAAAAAGAGGATCGGTTGGAGGATCTGATCGGGCTGTATCGCGGCCACATCACACAATATCCGGAGGATGCCGGAGCCAAGGTCGTTCTGGCCAGGATTCTCAGAAGACTGAACCGCTCTGAAGCCGGGGAATTGATAACGACGTCCGTTCAGATCCATCCTGAAAATCCGATTATTCAGCATCTCTTGTATCAACACCTGAAAGATCGCGGGGACAGCAAAGCGCTGGAAGTTCTGTCCCTGGCCATTGACTTAGAGACCGAAAAATCAACGAGGAGAAACGGTTGGCTGGAGGAGTTGCTGAAGGAATCTGAAGAAGGAGCCGGCAGGAACTTTGCTGTCAAGCACCTCACTGCTTTGCTCAACGCAGAAGGTCACACCGTGCAAACTCTGCAAACGCTTTCAACTCGAATGCAGCGATACGGGTTCTGGGAGCTTTCATTGGGAGCGATTGCGAAGGCCCTGCAATCGAACAAGAATGAAGAAAGAAGAGTCGATTTGGAGATGCAGGCAGGAAAAGCAGGGGGGGCCCGGGGGAATCGGGGGGAGGCGGGGCAGGGGGTGG
>JBLWYI010000038.1:0-56777 GCA_048267005.1 Verrucomicrobiales bacterium
TGTTCTCTTCGACATATCGTTCTCTCGTTAGTTAACTTTATTTGATATGCCGTTTACACAAAATTCCTGACAGGCTCATCCGAGTCGAAAAAATGTAATAAGGTCAATTTTTCACATTTAATGCTTCACAATTTTCACCAAAGTGGTGAGACCTCATGTTTATAAATACGCTGAGGCGAGGAAACCCGCCTGACGACTTTCTTGATGAAGCCGATCAGATTTGGAATGCGATGGGGCCAGTTCCTCGTGACCATTTCAATTGGGATAACTTCAAGGGAGCGATCGACCATCACTTCAACAAGCAGAACACTAATACTGTGATTGATATCATTGACTTGTCGACAACCCAGAAAAAGCAGATTCTTTCGCACCTAAAATCCAAAGATTCGACAGGTACGCGGTATGTCGTGCTCGATAGCTGGAAATCCTAATGGCATCCTACCTCAAGTTCGCTAACGGAACATCCTGGGAAGCTAGCAACGCTTCATTTCAGGCTGTTCTTACGAAGTGGCAAGAACGCTTTGCTGGCGTCAGCGAGGAATTGGATGCGGCGCTTGACTTTGGATTGCACGCGAATTGCAAATATGCGGGACTCGGAAGCGTAGAGGCGAACTTGTTTCCCCGTTTGCTCTCTGAGTGTGAGAGCATTCGAGGAAACATCGACGAAATCACAAGCGATTGGTCTGATGAAGGAAAAAGCTGGCTCAAGCAGGATTTGGAATCGCTGATTTCGTTGCTGAGGAACCAAGTTTAAGGCGAAAGCGCGAACCACACGTGAAGACTGTCAGTGACGTCAACGGCCACCCAAGCTGTCCAGCAATCCCGCTCCGTCGCTACGCGGACATGGCTCAATATGTTGACAATCCCGTTGATTACGTGACACGAGCGCACCAGATGGGAGATAAGTTGACCTCAGCGGGTGACTTCCTCGTTTTTGAAGGAATGAAGAATCGCTTTGGAGGAGCTGTGCTTGAGCGATGGTTCTTCAACAAATCGACTTCAGAATTTGCGATTAAGGTTTTGGGAGGTGCGGAGGCCGGAGCGATGCGAAGCATTGAAGACCCTTTATGAAAGCCCCGACTTTGCCGACCTCAATATGTGGCCAGGCCCGTGAGTGGCTTCGACGCGAACTCCTGAGAAACAACATGTCCACAGACATCCTTCCGTGATATGAGCGAAGTCACTCAATGCAAAGATCTCCTTGAGACCCTTCTTCGTGAGCATCAAGCAGTAGGCGAATCATATTCGCCCGACGAATGGGCTGCGATTGAACAGGCCGTTCCCGCCAGTTCTCCTTCATGGTATGGGTCGCTGATCACTGATGCCAAAATCGCACGTGTGAGCTACAGGCTGGAGGATAAATCGCTCGGTGTAAGAAGGTGTATCATCTATTCGGGCGCAACCTCGGCCAGCCTGTTTGGGAGCTTAATTGATCCCAATGATAGAGTCGGATCAGGCTGGGCGTTTGAATGGTTCCCAATTGGCTCTGCGGAAGATGGAAACTACTGGGTTCTGAATCCGAATGAGCACTTTGATGACCACAAACTCTATTTGATGGTCTACCAGATGATCGATCCCAATGCTCCAGTCGCAGAAGGGAATGGAATCTTTTCGACATCGAAGACCATAGCGGAAGTCTTGAGCGAAACCATTCCAACTCGAATGGATGAGGAACAGTGGTGAACCCGCGCGTTGAGGGGCGTTACGCTAGTCTGCGTGGCCTCCCTCAGCGGTTCCTATCGTCGCCAGATCATCCCCGCACGCCGAAGTTTAAACCGCAGAAAACGCTGAATCGAAACGCTCAATCAGGTCCTCCGGCTCCTCCAGTCCGATCCAGATGCGGAGCAGATCGCGATGAACCCCGCGCTCTTTGGCCCAGTCCAGCTCGCCGTAATGAGCTAACAATGTGTAGGGGCACGCCAGGCTGTAGGCACTTCATCAAGCAGGATACGACAACGGTTTATGATGTTAGCTGTCTTAAACCTTCGCAGAAGGAGGCGATTATCAATAAGATCAAGAGTCTCGACCCCAATGGTTTGAAATCTAAAATCATGGATGAAGACGGAATCGTGAATTTTTAAAGTATGGGAGCCAGCACAATAATTACAGGATACATCGAACCTCCATTTTATGCGAAAAAGGAGATGGACGAGGCTGTGTTTCGAAAAAATCGAGCAACCATCAAGAGACAGCCATCGAGAGATGTTTGGCCACCCATGCATGAAGAATTTTTTTCCTTCTCCTCTGAAGATTACAGTCATGGGAGCGAAGATGGTCGGATCGTTTTTTTTGGAGGCAAATTCGTTAATCTTGAACTGAAAAAAGAGGAATGGCTTGAAAAGTTTGAATCCGTTTTAAAAGAAATGGTTTGGCTCAGTGCTGTCGCATATCTGCAAAGCGAAACCAGCGGTCTTGAGATATTGAAGTGGGCACCAACTGAATCGCAGGCACTCGCTTTGGTCAGCGAGCCTTTGGCAGAAATTGCACAGTGGAATTTTTCGCGAAGTGCGTTGGTATAATCCCCACTCTAACACTGTCGGCGAAACGACGTCCACCCAGTCAAAGAGCAATCACCGCTGCGGCATGTCCCGTGCGCGGTCGCATCGCAAGCTCCCTTTAGCACGCGCCATGCCTCCGCTCGCGCGTTGGTGGTTCGAGGGGCGTTACGCTAGTCTGCGTGGCCTCCCTCAGCGGTTCCTATCGTCGCCAGATCATCCCCGCACGCCGAAGTTTAAACCGCAGAAAACGCTGAATCGAAACGCTCAATCAGGTCCTCCGGCTCCTCCAGTCCGATCCAGATGCGGAGCAGATCGCGATGAACCCCGCGCTCTTTGGCCCAGTCCAGCTCGCCGTAATGAGCTAACAATGTGTAGGGGCACGCCAGGCTGTAGTTGGTTCCAAAGCTGGGCCCTTTGCTGACCGGCAGGGCATTGAAAAATGACGGTGAAGCATTGGCCGAATCTTTCAGCACGCACGAAAGCAAGCCGCTGTAGCCGCTTTCGTCGGACCTCATGGCCGCTTCATAAAACCCGGGAGTTTCGGTCTTCGGATAATAAACCCGCTCAACGGCGGGGTGCTGATGCAGGTATTCGAAGATCAGTTCCGCATTCTCATTGATCGCTTCAACCCGTTCAACATAATGCCGGGAGTTTTCCTCCAGCACAATCGCATCGTAGGCGAAGAGCGGATTGGCGCTCTCTTCGGAGGCCAGCAGCTCACACAGCTCATCTGCAAAGGGGCTGTCCGACCGAACGGTGATTGCCCCGGCCATCACATCCCCCACCCCGGAAAAGGTCTTGGTCAGACTTGTCATGACGACATCCGCAAACTGAAAAGCATCGATATTGATCGAGGTCGCGAGGGTGTCATCGATCACAAACGGCACTTCCTTTTCGCGAAGGAAATGGCTGATCCCGGCGAGATCAGCTGTTCTCAACAATGGATTGCTCGGCACCTCGGTATAAACCGCAGCCAGAGAACCGCCGCTCTTTTCAAACGCTGCCTTCAATGCTGACAGACCGCCATCATCCCCGGCGACCGAAATATCATGGAGTCCGGCAGGGTTAAACTCCTGCTGCACTTTCATCAGATCGACGTAGGGAAACTCCACCTGTGCCGTGGCAAGATCCGGCCGCATTTTGGTGAGGCATCGGTGAACGGCAGAGATTGCGCCCATCCCACAGGAGAACAGAAAGACGGCTCCCGCCTTTTCGCCCAGATGTTCCGCAACCCGGGCGCGAACGACGTCGGTTGCCTTCGCTCCGGCTTCGAGCAAATCGGCTTCGGCGGGCTTGTCGGTTAAGACGGCTTCAGCCATCCGGCTGGAGATGATTTCGCCACTGTGTTGCCAGTATTTCCAAGCGACGGGGTAGGCCTCCTGAGGAAAGATGAGGGTCGCTAAATTATACCACCCGTAGGATTCCAGTTTACAGGAAGCGCCTGTTTTCTGTTTCAGATAATCCGCACATCGCCAGGCCGCGCCCAGCGAGGGGAACACCATGGCCATCTCCTTGCCGTCGCGTTTACAAAACTCATCCCGCGCCGCGATGAAGAGCTCAGCAACATCCGGATGCGCCACAAATCGAGGGTAACCGGTTTCGAGCTGATCGATGACTGCTTTGTCTCCCTCTTCGTAGCCAATGACATGCTTCCAATGTGGCAGACAAACTGAAACAGCGTGAGGGGAATCGGGGATCGCATGTCCCAGGTCTTCCTTTTGCCAGAGAGGGTCGGTGAAAAGATCGCGCATTCCTGAATTTCACTTTTTAACTCAAGACTCCAGCCCCTCGCGGACGTCGCGAATCAAGTCATCGACGTGCTCAATTCCGATTGAGAAGCGCACCAGTGAATCGGTGATCCCGACCGCTTCGCGGCGTTCCTTCGGCACGCTGGCGTGGGTCATGGACGCGGGGTGACAACAGAGCGACTCAACTCCGCCAAGGCTTTCCGCTTTAGGGAAAAACTTGAGTCCATCAAGAAATTGCTGGGTTTTCTCAAGACTCATACCGAAGTCTGCGGTGACGATTCCTGAACCACCTGACATCTGTTTTTTCGCAATCTCATACTGAGGGTGCGATTCCAGGAATGGGTAACGCACGGTCACGGCATCGGTTTCATTTTCCAGAAATGTGGCAAAGGCGAGCGCGTTTGACGAATGCCGCTCCATGCGGATGGATTCAGTCTTGGCACCGCGCATCGTCAGCCAGCAATCCATGGGGGAAGGCTGAAGTCCCAGCGCTTTTTGCGCAAAGATCATTTTCTCCTGCCACGCTTCGTCGTTCGTGCAGATCGCTCCCACGAGAGCATCGGAGTGTCCGTTGGTGTATTTCGTGAGGGAAATGAGAGAAAGGTCAGCTCCGAATTCGAGCGGTCGCTGGAGATAGCTGGAGGAAAATGTGTTGTCGACTACCAGTGGTGCGTTGGCTGCATGAGCGGCATCAGCAGCACGCTGAATGTCGATAATCTTGAGGTTCGGATTGGTCGGGGATTCGATCCAGACCAGGGCGGGTTCGAATGCCGCGATTTTATCAAAGGTAGCCTCTTCGGTGAAATCGAGGTACTCGATGGAAACGCCGAATTTTGCGAATACCTGGGCAAAGAGCCGGAAGGTGCAGCCGTAGATATTTTCCTCAGCGACGACGGTATCACCGGATTTCAAAGTAGAGACCAGAGCGGTAATGGCGGAGACTCCGCTGCCGAAAACCGTGGCAAATTCCGCCGACTCGAGACTGGCAATGGTGCGGTCGAGCAGCCGGAAGTTGGGATTTCCCGACCGGGTGTAATCAAATCCGTTTGGATTTCCGTATTCGAAGGTCGAAGTCAGCCAGACCGGGGGGGTCACCGCACCGGTTTCTCCGACAAAGTCACGGCCCGAATGGATCGCACGGGTTTCGAAATGATCTGTTTTTTCACTCACGCCACGAATCAACAGGGTTTGATCGATGAATCAACCCTGTTGACACGGAAAGATGAGGGGCCGGAAAGCACGTTCCCGCGGGGAGGAGGGGCTTTATTCATCCCCGCAAACGGAGTTTTGAAACAGGGAAAACGGTCACTTTTGTTTTCCTATGATAAAAGCCTCACTTGAAAATTTCCGAGTCCGGCACGATTCATGCGCTCAGAGACACAAAATATTGATGAACAAAGCACCCACCTCCACCGACAAAATCGGCTTCAGATCAAACGCAAAGGCCGGCATCTCGGTTGAGAAAGGATTACAGGACTATGTGAACTTGAAGTTCGCTGCCCGCGGTCTGCCTATCGTCGGGGAAGAAGAGAATTTCCCTTTTCTGGAGATGGGGCGCTCTTTGCTTCAGAATTTTCAGGAACGTCTCCGTCTTTTGAAGGATCACCGTTGCCCGGCCGATCAGCACATCACGGACTGGATCCGAAACTACCTCGGGGATGATTTGAAAGCGGTTTTTTCTGAAGACGAGGCCCTGTTGCCTGACGCATTGATCCTGGAAAAACACGGTATCTCCCGCCTTCTGTCTCTCCCCGCGAATTCGGACAAATTCGAGTCGGACATCGTTTCCAGCTACCGCACCTGGCAGGGAGTATTGCACAACCCGGCCAAAGACAAGCGAACCACCAAAGGTGTATTTCACGTCACAGAGGGTGGCCTTCCTATCGCAGGAGACAAGATGGTGGTCCCGAGGATCACTTTTGCCCACATGCTGAAAGCAGCGCTGAATCCGCCGAAGGACCTGACCGTTCTGCCTTACACATCGGAGGAGGACGAACCGACAAACGCTTTTGCCTCTATCCTGCTCCGCCCGGTGGTTTGCCCTCGCGTTCCCGGATTCACACGCGAGAAGTCGCTGGAGATTCGCTTCTTTGCACCCGGGAACCTGGTCTCCAACCTGGATTTTGTGGAATCCATTTTCGGTAACGCGGGGGATCCATTCCTGCCGGAGAATGATGCCCGTCTAGACGTCCAGCACTGGACCGGCCACACCGGGTGCGTGATTCTGGCTCCGCAGTTGATCACTCTGAAGAAGAAGGACGTTGGCCTGCCGCATATTTCCGAAGCCTCGGAATCGCAAAAAGCTCAGGGAATGTGTTGGGAGAACGAGGACGAGCTCTACAACAACGGTGGAGCGTTCAAGATCACAGCGCGGGATGAAAACGGCGTCATGGTTACGCTGATCGCGGATAATTATTTTGGCTACTGTAAGAAAGAGGTGAAAACGCAGATCAGCTTTTCGGCCAACCTTTACGGGCTTGCTGAAGAGGAACATGCCGGCGGTGCGCTGGTGTTCCCGAGCTTTGATTTGGGTGAAGATTTCCAACTCTCTGAGTTTCGCCGTGAGGTGGACCACACCTTTGCCAATGTTTCCAAAAACTACGGTGACCTGATGGATGTCCAGCCTGAGGGCTACGGAATCGATAAGACCTACCCGAACATCATTTATCTGCCGAGTGATGCCCACATTGATCTGCACGAGCAATCCATCACCTGGGATGATGAAGCGCAGTCGCTCAATCTATCGCCGGAAAACACCTATGTGATGCCATCCGGTTACAAAGTGGAGATGCGCAAGCCCAGCGCCGGGCAGCGCTGGCGATTGGTGGGAACCAATGCTGAGGGGACGTTCTGTCACAAGCCGTGCACGGTTTCCGGTGGCGGTAAGTCCGAGATCTCGAAGTCGTTGGCGGACGCGATGGAAGAGGGACCGGTGATCATGCCCGATTTCGAGAACGACATGCGACTTGTCGCGGTGTTGTTGGAGCGCGATTACAATGACCGCTACAAAAAACCGAAGCGTTCCGGCGACAGCCGCAAAATCCTCGATCTCGACCGGTCTCTGGGGTCGGTGATCCGCCTGTTCTCGCAATCCGAAGAGTTTACCGATGAATACAACGAGTTCATCGCCACAATTCCACGCACCGTCCGCGACTTCATCTTCACCCTGAAGCGTTACTGGAAGCCTGATTGGGGCAATGAGTGGCGCGACCGTTTCCATGTCGACTCCATCAATGGAAAGCCGGGGACACTCCTGAAGTATCGCCTTGCTCCGGTTCGCACCCAGTTCCTGCGGGTTGGCTATTCCACAGATGGTTCATGGCGGATGTTCGGGCTTCGCAAAGATTTCGCACCCGCGAAAAAACTTCAGCGCGAAGATGACATCACCGCATCGGTGACCGTCCCGGCCCACTGTTTGGATGAATCGACGATTCACCCGGATGTTTCATTTCCGTCTTACAAATTTGCCCAGAACTGTGAGTTCCGGCTGTTCCAGCGTCCCGACGACGCCATTCATCGCGGGTATGATAAGCAGACCGAGCTCGATTTCTCACGCGGCGGTAATTTCTTTTCGAACTACGCTCCGATCGACCGCAAACAGGCGCAGGATATTGTGGCAGACGCGATCCGCTTCGGGCATTTCACCAAACCACTTCGCAGTGAGCTGAAAGAATTCGCCTATCCTTCCTCGGAGGATGCTCCCGGGTATGCAGTTTCATCTGCCCACCCAAGGATCGTGGACGGCAAGCCGACTGAGAATCCGCGCTACCTCCAGAATCGTCCTGACCTGGAAGATCCACGCTCTGAGTATCTGGCCGACATTGGTTCGCGGCTTTATCGTCGCATTCCGCTGGACAAGCAGGTTCTCAATCCTGTTCACGCGGTGCTGCCGGGACGCCGGAACAATCCCTCAGATCGCGAAGCCGGGATTCGGCCGCTGGCTGTTTACGGGCCGGTTCACTACCAGGAGTTGCCTGAGTTGTTCATGGATTTCATCGCCAGCTTGACCGGGAAATCCCCGTCAACCACCGGTGCGGGATCCGAAGGCGCCCTTACCAAAGGGCCCTTCAACGCTCTGCTGCCAATCATCGATCTCAATGCCGCGTTGCTCAGCTACATCGTGAGCGGCTACGAAGGTTTCTCTACAGCCGCAGGTTACATCGGACCAAAATACAAGGTCGATCACGATGTGTCACTGGTGGTTCCGGAAGTCTGGAGCCGGATGTTCCTGAACGAACGCGATCCGAAATGGCTGATCGAAAACGGCTACCTTGAGAAAGTCGAAGACTTTGAAACTAAGGATGATGGCCGGAAGATCCTCGCCAGCCGCCTCGGCTATCGCATCACGGAGAGCTTTGTGCAGACCTTCTTCGGGCGGATGTTCAATGAGCCCGGCACTGTTTTCTCAGAAGACATGTTGCGTCCTGAGCTGCAAAGCGAGGAAGACTACATCGACGGGATTGATAATATCTGCGAAACCCAGCGGCAGGTCGCAGGGCAGTATTTCAAGGATGGATCCATTGATTTGGCCATCCCTCCGTTGAAGGCCCTGCTCCACATCATGGCCAATGGCGATTACGAAGGAAAATCCATTCATGATCCCGCAATCAGAGGTCTCTTTGATCGCGAAGCCGTTCTCGACAGCGATTGGTATCAGGCCCGCCTCAATGCCAAGCTGGCGATTCGCCGCCGCACTTTATCCAGCCAAATTGCTTCGCTTGAGGCCTTCCTCGAGAAGACCGTTTACGCCAGCGAAGCGGAGCGCCTGGGAATTCATGAGCGCCTTGAACAGGCGAAGGAGCGGATCAAAATCGCGGACGAAACTCCCGAAGCCTATCTGCAAAAGCTGCGTGGCACACTGGGGGCGGACGCCGTCTTTTCCTGAACACCTGCGAACGATCACGAACCAACGATTTGTCTGTTGGTTCGTTGATCGGTCCCCGTGATTGATCGATCTCAAGCAAGTCGACTGAAGATCAATCAGCATTGACCATCCGACCGTTGCGCAAGCCGTGGGCGGTGACACGGCTTTGGGTCAGAGCAGCGACCTGATCGATGTAGTTTTGCCATTGCATCGGCCGCATAGCCAGCAAGTCTGAGTTACCTCCAGTATTCACATCGCAGATCTCCCAGCCAAATTCCGAATTCCGGCGCCCATAGTCGAACCGATAGATCCAGGCTCCAAATTCATCTTTCCGCCACAATTCGGAGTCATTCCCCGGCACTTCCTCTGCACATTCCCAAACTGAACGGACCAAATCAGCATCGTAGCCTCCTGACTTGGATGAAAATTCCGTTTCTTTACTTTCGGCAGACGAATCACTCGTCGCGGGCTTCAGGGAAGCGAAGTCATCGGAATCAAAATAAAGCGGAAAGGGCATGATCAGGGCAGGCATAGTTCAGAACAAGGCTATTCTTTTGAATACTGTTCATAATGCCACAAAAACTAAATTGTGAAACCAAAATTCTTGGAATTCTAAACACAATTACGCCGAATCAGAAATATTATCCAGCGCCTCTTCGAGTTCATCGGGCCGACTGAACTGCAGATGATAGAGCCTCTGATACTCCACGTTCCGTTCCATCAGATCATCGTGACTTCCTTTGTCGAGTATCTCCCCGTTGGACATCACGATGATCTCATCCGCATTCAGAACGGTCGATAGACGGTGGGCAATGGCCAAAACGGTTTTACCTTTGACCAACTTCTCGAGTGCGAGGTGAATCTTTTTCTCGGACTCAGTGTCGAGTGATGAGTAGGCTTCGTCGAGCAACAGGATCGGCGCATCGCGAAGGATTGCGCGGGCAATGGAAATCCGCTGCTGCTGCCCCCCGGAAAGGGTACACCCCTTATCACCAAGCTCTGTGTCGTATCCGTTTTCCTGCTCAATGATAAATTCGTGAGCGTGGGCCAGCTTCGCCGCACGTTCGATCTCCTTCTTCGTGGCATCCAATTTGCCGTATTTGATGTTGTTATAAATCGAGTCGTGGAACAGAAAGGTCTCCTGATTCACGATCCCCACCTGATCTCGCAGCGATGACTGGCAGTAGTCCCGCAAATCATGACCATCAAGCACGATTCGGCCTTCATCCACATCGTAGAAACGCATGATCAACGACATGATCGTCGACTTTCCTGAGCCACTTTCACCAACCAGAGCGTAATTCTTGCCGGGCTCGAACTCCAGGTTCACCTTCTTGAGAACCGGATTCCACTTCTGGTATCCGAAGGTGACATCCTCCAGCTTAATCGCTCCCTTGGCATCCTTGAGGACAATCGCATCCTCCTTATCAGGCACATCCTTCTCGGCATCGATAAAGGCAAAGACCTTCGATGTCGCCATGAGGCATTTCTGCAACTGGATCTGAACCCGCCCCAGCGCTTTGGCGTGCGGGTAAATGGACATCAGCCCCATATTCAGGATGAGGAAGGTGCCTGCATCGATTTGCCTGAAGAAGGCATACATCAGCCCCAGCGCCATGCCGAATGAAGCCACCGTCTCCACCAGAGGCCCGGTGATCTCGATCGCCTTGCGCCAGCGCATGATGAACTCACTCATCCTCTGGCTGGCTTTATTAAATTTCTTGCGCTCAAACTCTTCGCGGCCATGGCTTTTCACCACGCGTATGCCGGAGAAACTCTCCTGCATGATCACCATGATCGCTCCGGCTTCCTCTTCCTCCTGGGCACCGGCTTTGCGGACTTTTCTTGAAATGTAGGAGACTGGCAGGATGCACAGCGGAAAGACAATCATCGCCCCGAGTGTGTACATCCAATCCATGCACAGCAGCACCCCGAAGATGATCACGATCGATATCGGGTGTTTGATGAATGCACTCAGCAACTCAGTCCCGGCCGACGCCGCCATCCTCGTTTGGTTAAAGACACCCTGCAAAAGCTCACCCTGCTTCGCCTTATTGAAGTACTTTTGAGATTGGTTGATCAGACTGGTGAAAGCCTCGTCCCGTATATTATAGAGCACCCGGGTATTGATCCACAGCATGCAATATTGGTGAAAGTAGGTGAACAGCCCGCGGGTCAGAAGCAACAATGGAACACTCAGACAAACGACAGCCACGAAAACCCACTGCTTTTCCGGAGGCACATCAGGTCGCTTGATTACAACATCATTCCAGAAGGGAAAGTCTTCGAACGGTTTGATATCCGTTTCGATATCGGCAACATCAACAATCTCTTCCCGTAACTGGGCAATATCAGCCTCCACGACCCGCTCCTCCACGACCATCTGGTCGAGAATCTCCGTGATCCCATCCGTATCACTCGGAGCCGCCGGCAGAACGACTGTGAAGACGGTCCGCAGCACGACCAATAGCAACCCATTGAACATACCCGAGCACACTCCGAAAATCACCCCGAGGATAAACCGCGTCTTATACGGCTTCACATAACCCATCAGACGCTTGTAAGGCGCTTTGGCGGCCGACATGAACTCCGACGTGGACATCCCGGAGATCTCCTTGCCGGTTATCTTCCTTTGCTTGCCTGAAGGCTCTTTAGCTTCTTTTGCCATCGGAACTGTCACGAACTGCGACTAATTATCTTAGGATTCGTTCTGGAGAAAATATTGATCCCACCCATCCGGCAGAGGGCAGTTTTCAACCCCACTGTGGAGCCGCCCTTCAAATGGTGGAGTGAACGTCGTGCTGGTCCCATAGACCATGATGACGTCTTCCGAACTCGCACACCGTAAAGCATGTGCAACCCCCGCAGGGATGACCAGACCTATATTGTTTTTGCCTGGATAATTGTCGCCATCGATCATAAAGCGCATTGCTTTTCGCGGCATCCCCGCCCTTTCGTCGAGCAGGAGAAATTCGATCATCCCCTGCACAAAAAACATCGCGTCCCACTGCTCTTCACCATAGGGGCGCACATCGTAATTCGGCCGCTCATTCACATCACCATAGATGCGCTGATGCCACACCGCCGGATCCTCATCTGCCGGGATCGATGGCGGATGGATGTGGAAACCCTTGGCCGTGCCGGCAAACATTGTCGCCGTGGCCCACTGCTGAGGAGTCAGTCCGATATCATGAAGCCGGCCTTCGGTGAGCCGTGCGAATTCTGCGAACCATCCCCGATGCCGTTGCTGATAGACATTTCTCGGAAAAATCTCCACTCCCGGGATCCAGGCCTCTTCCAGCCCTGCCCTCGGCCCCGGAGCATCCGTCACGAGCTCGCCCGCCTCTACGCCAGTCGTAGCCAAACGCGTCGCCACGTCCGGCTTATCGTAATTCCGGGTTTCCAACGCAGCGCGGGCCTCATCATTCAAGCCACGCCACAATTCACCGTCCGTTGTCTGTTGTGAGTCACCACTACTCATAATTTTAGTGCCGCAACGCTTAAGGCAGGAACCCAACCGATGCAAGAGTGACGGTTCGCCCTTTCAAAAACACGATCCTTCCCTAAATTCACCCATAGTCATGCCCGATTCCGATTCATCCGACGCCGCCTCCGCATGGCATTGCGTCCGCTCAAAGCCAAAAGCAGAGCATATCGCCGCCGCTCACCTGTCGAAAATCGACGGCGTTTCCGTGTTTTGCCCGAGGATTCGCTATGAAAAGCCCACCCAACGAGGAACCGTTTGGTTCGTCGAAGCCCTGTTTCCCGGCTATTTATTCGCAAAATTCGACTTTGAAAACCAACTGCGACACATCAACGGAACGCCGAATGTGAGCGGAGTTCTCCACTTCGGGGATATCTACCCCACCATCACAGAGTCCTATCTGGCGGACCTTCGTGCTGAATTTCCAATCGAAGAAGCTGAAGTCCGGGTCATCCAGCCGGAAATTCAGGAAGGAGACACCATCGACATCGTGTCCGGCCCAATGAAAGGCCTGCAAACCGTTGTTACCCAGGTCCTTTCATCCCAGGAACGCGTCAACATCCTCATCGAATGGCTCGGGGAGGAACGCGAAGCCGAAGTTTCCCTGAAAATGGTGCGGAAGCCGGGAAATGTTAGAAATTTCAGGTAGGAGACCTTTCCCCAAACCTCTGGCGGGACGTTGCCAGTGATTACATTTCGCCCTGACCCGGTTCACTCTTGACCGTTGTCCCACCCGATGACGTCTTCCAGCAACGCACCATCCAGTTCAGACTCACTCTCGTCCGTGGCGTGCAGAACGGAAATGTCACCGGTTGCCTCAAAGATCACCGCCCGCACCTGACCAAAATTTTGGACATTTGCCTCCCGCAATTTCCCCAGAATGTCACTGCGAGTGACATTGGACCGATCCATATTCTCTTCGATCATTTCCTCCCCCCGCATTAGCAGCAGTGGCTTGTTGTCGAATAAAACGGTCGCCTTCTCAGAGTGTTTGCGAATCATGGCAATCAGCCATTGCCCGCAAAAGAGCATCGCCAGGGCAAAGAGCCCCAGGATTAGTGTAGGATCAGGAGTGGCAATGGTGGTTGCGAAAAGTGACCCCACCGCCACCGTCATAGCGAAGTCGGACGAAGACATTTTCGAAAAACTTCTCAACCCGGTTAATCGGCAATAGGCGATTATCCCTGCGTAAACAAATACAGCGGATATTGCGACTCCAAGCAAACTTGAAAGGTCCGTGGTGATCCATTCCTTTAAAAACATAGCAGCTTTATGACGGGACCTCCGCAGAAGCATTACCATGGAAAACAGCCTCTTATGGCCATTCAAGCATCAGCAATCGACATCAGCGAAGAACGCAAAGACACACGGCTTCTCTGATGATGTAGCGGAAACGGGGAAATGTTAGAAATTTCAGGTAGGAGGAAAGCGGGGTATAAGGTAAGCTTCCCGCTCCCTGAAAAGCGCCCCCGCAATGTCGAACATCGTCACCCCAGAATCAACGGCCGTCGAAGATTACCTCGAAATCATCCACCAGTTGATTGACACCAAAGGCTACGCCCGGGTTGCCGACATCGCCGAAGGTCTCGGGATCGCGCCCCCCAGTGTCTCAAACATGGTCCGCCGTCTCGATAAGAAGGGCCTGGTGAAACATGAAAAATACCGGGGCATGACCCTGACGCAGGAAGGCGAAGAACTCGCTCGACGAATCATCAAAAGGCATAGTATATTGGCCGAATTTTTGGAACTTCTGGGAATAGAAGATAAAACCGCCTACAGGGACGTCGAGGGGATGGAACACCACATCAGCTCCCAAACCCTGAAAGGCATCCAGCAAATAATCACCGAACTGAAGAAAGACGACGAACTGTGCAGCCGTATCCGGTCCGCAACAGGCTCCTAAAACTCGCCGCCATGACAAAATCGCTTCAACGGATCGCACTCGCGATCGCTTTGTTTCCAACCCTCGTTCTCACTTCCTGCACCACGACCGGTAGCAGTCGTGGCGGCTCGGGCTACAGCTCGAATCATCCCGCTGTAAAGGCACGGAACGCACAGATTGCCCAGGAACCCCGGGGTGATTACTTCATTGGCCGCCGCTGGTGGACGGAAGGCACCCGCTTTTGGGGATATATCAGACAGCCCGGACAACCCTGGACTCAGGCGAAACTGGTGATGATCAATGAGTCCATCGCCCATACCCCGGACCGTTTGGCAGAAGATCCCGTTTCCGGCCCTAGGCACGGGTTTGATCACAATTACGAGTACCGACTCTACGGTCGATACACTGGAGATACCGTATACGATCCGAATTCGAACCTGAAACTCCCCGAATTCCAGCTCACCAGATACGAGCTCATCAGTCAGAATCCCGGATTCCTTTTTCAGCCCGGAGAAGCCTACAGTCCCAAGCGCCTTCCGCCCAAGATTCCGGCCATTCCCCGTTGATTTAACGTAGCCCCTTAATTTGCGCTGAACGCGCCCTCAAGGATCGGGCAATCACCTCCTTTGCGGGCAGGAAACCTTTCTTTCTCTCGCGGATGACCTTCCTCGCGGCAGGAAACCCTTCTTTCTCTCGCGGATGACTTTCCTCGCGACAGGAAGCCCTTCTTTCTCTCGCGGATGACCTTCCTCGCGACAGGAAGCCCTTCTTTCTCTCGCGGATGACCTTCCTCGCGGCAGGAAACCCTTCTTTCTCTCGCGGATGATCTTCCTCGCGCCAGGAAACCCTTCTTTCTCTCGCGGATGATCTTCCTCGCGCCAGGAGGGCCAAATGACTCAGGAAAACGCCCCGTTTGGCGCGTCAATCCTCTGGAAAACTTTCCACCGCCCAGATCTCAGTCCCCTGAGAGCGTCCTTTGATCGTGTGCATGCCCAAATTCTTGCAATAATTCCGCGCTTCCTTCCAGTCTCTGACAAAATCCCCTGAAGCCACCACGGAGTGCCCCAACTGCCGGGTCAGCGATTCCAGCCTGAAGGTCAGATTCACCGGATCCCCCAAAAGGGTAAACTCCCCCTGACTCATACCTCCATAGGCCACTTTCCCCAAATGGAGCGCCAATCCTGCGCCGAAAGCAACACCAGCTTCATCAAACAATTCGCGTCGTTCCGCATAAATATCATCGCACGCCTTCATCAGGTCGCGCGCAGCACACATTGCTGCCCTCCGTTGATCAGGACCGACCTCAGTCCAATAAGCGAGAACACAATCACCGATGAATTTGTCGACCGTCGCCCCGTACTTCGACATAATGAGTTCGCAGTTGGCATACCAGCCCCCAATTATCTGCGCCAGATCATCCGGAGGAATATTCTCAGACAGCATCGTGAACCCCTTCACATCACTCACCAACATGATCACCGGCTTCGAGCGAATCAGCGCAATGGTCGACGCCCCGAAATCATCATCGCCCTTTTCGGCCCCGTCGCCCTCCTGCTCAAACCTGAGTTGAATCTCAGCAAACTCCAGGACATCCCCGTTTACCAGTTTCCGGGCTGCCGTCACCCGCGAACCATTCAGATAACTGCCGTTGAAGCTACCCAGATCAAAAAACCAGAAGCCATCCTCCTGTTTCCGGATCATGGCGTGACGCCGCGAAACCCGTGGATCAGCGATCAACACATTACACTCTGGACTACGACCCAGCATCGAAACCGGCAGTAATTCAGTCGATTCTCTCGTGATAGCATTGGTCAGTATCCCTTTCAATAAGGCGGAGTGTGCCTTATTGCGCCCTTCACGGCAAGCCATTCGTAAACCTTTTGCAAAGGAGAATTCGCACTTGATTCCCCTACCGATTCAGCCACATTCCACGCGCTATGAACACACTCACATTAGGTTTCCTTTACACCGTAGGCATGGGCTGGGCCCTCTGCGAGACCTGCGTAACTGCGGGCACAGGGAACTGGCTGCCACTGATCGGATTTCTGACTGTCTTTACCGTCTTTTTCTCCGTTGTCGGTTGCCTCGAAGTTTCTGACAAAACCGTGAACACCATGGGGTCAGCCGTTGTTCTGCTCATGGCCGCAACACTGCTTGTTTACGCAATCGACAGCCGCACGATCAGCCCCGGTGTTTTTGTCCTGAAAACAATCAGTGCCATCATTCTGGCCGTGGCATCATTCTTCTCCCTGCTGTCGAATCTGGGAAAAGGCAGCAGTGCACAGCACAGCTGACCTTTCTCTTTTAAAACGATCCAACAGGGTCTGATCAATGATCACACCCTGTTGATTCGTAACGAACGGCTCAGCTTCAGAGCTCGATTCTCTTTCCGTCGTTCTTGGCGCTCTCGTAGATCGCGCAGATCAAAGCCACGGCACGACGAGCTTCATGACCGTCAACCCGGGGACTTTTCCCGGCCTTGATGGCCTCCACCACATCTTCGAAGTTGCGCTGATGCCCGGTGAAGTTAATCGCGCTGGGGTCGTTGGCTCCTAAACCGCCACCCTCGGAATTCTGCATCAGGTTGGCTTCCACTTCGGTGTCGATTTCCGCCTTTTCAGCGAAGTCCCACACCCGGAATTTCTCATCCGCCAGGAAAGCAGAGCCCTGATCACCACAGATCTGAATCTCGGCAGGGTGCCCTGTGGATGACCAACAGGCCGTCGAACCCTGGATCACTCCGCGAGCTCCGCTCTTAAATTCCAGGATAGCCACCGCCGTATCCTCAACCTCGATATTTTCATGCGCAAGGCAGGCCATCGATGCTGAAACGGCCGCCACATCTCCGGCGAGGTAGATCAACTGATCGATCAGGTGGATCGACTGGTTCATGAGGGCTCCGCCGCCATCAAGAGCCCAGGTTCCGCGCCACGCGCCGGAATCGTAATACGCCTGATCCCGATACCACTTGGTATAAGCATCGCACATCGTGAGCTTGCCAAACCGCCCGTCATCGACGGCTTTCTTAAAGACATCCATCGCCGGGTGAAAGCGACGGTTGAAAATCCCTGCGAGGGTCACTCCCGCTTCCTCACAGGCAGCGATCATTTGATCAATCCGTTCAGGGGTGACTTCGAGCGGCTTTTCACACACAACGTGCTTCCCTGCCTTCGCGGCTGCAACGGCGGGCTCAAGGTGTGCCCCGCTCGGTGTTGCGATCGTCACGATGTCGAGCTCAGGGTCATTGAGAAAGGCATCCAGATCAGTGTAACCAATGCCGCCGTTTTCAGCGACCAATTCATCGACAGCTTCCTGCCGCCGTCCGTAAAATGAGTGCAATTCTCCACCCTCCATGGCCGCAATGGCTTTGGCATGGAAATTGGCAATCATGCCGGCTCCGATAACTCCGAATTTCATACAATAGATGGGATCAGTATTCAGGATGTTGTGTCAATTGTCAGGCAGACCTCAACCTTGACGATTCTTTCGGTTGTTGATGACGAATCCCAATGTTCCCAGGACAAACAGAAGGATCAGAACACCGATCCCGAGCTTACCGAAAGCAACACCGTTGAATGAGCGGTCTTTCATGGCCCAGATCGAGCCGAACGTTGCGGCACCGGTTGCGATGAACATGAGCACGTTCCACATCACCCGCTTGCCACCCTTCGGCATGGCATCGCCGAGAAGGTTCTTCGAGTTCATCAACAGAAGGAAGGTAAAGTATGCAATCGGAAGCAAAGAGAACCCAATCACAGACGTCGGCACAGCAAGTGCGGCCTTTGAATCTCCCGTCCAGATGAGCGGGAAGCAAATCCCCAGCAATCCGGGGATCAAACTGCCAATAAAGTGGAGTTTTTTATCATCAGGACGCCCCATCGCTTCACAGAGACAGAAGCCATTGATCAGCATGAGGATGATGATGGTCGAGATGGCCATCCCGAGAACACCGATGCCGAAGATAACCCGGCCAACGCCTTCACCGGCCAGCGTTGAAAGTGATTTTGCGAGGTCCCGGTCTTTCCGGTCCACCAGCATCGCTGCGAGCTGCTTGTTCTCCAATGACAGACCATCACGAAGCTCAGTGACTTTGGCATTGAGCGCATCGCCTTCCAGGGCTGCCAGGTCAGTGGCGAAGTTCTGTTTCACAAACGTGTCAGCCACGCTGTTGAACCCGCCTTCTTTGCCTTCGATCACCGTTCCATCGGCATTGAGAATATCGTCGTATTTTCCGTGGAACTGGCTTCCTGCGGCAATCACGATACAACCGGTCGCGATCATGAATGGAATAATCAGGCCGGTTGAAAGATCGAAGATCGCCAGACCGCGGTGTTCTTTGCCCCAGCCCTTTTTCAGCATGGAGTAGGGCAGAAGAAAGGTCATATTGATTCCCACTGCCGTTCCGAACGCAGCAATGATTTTATCGGTCTGGATCCCGCTGATCTGAGAAGCCCAGGTCGCCGCCGAAGCACTGTCTGTGCCGGCGATCGCTGTTTGAATATCCGGAGCCGGCTGGGAAAGAAACGAGAAGTTAGGGATCAGTCCCTTGAAGATCTTACCCCACTCGAGCGAGCCGGAAAGCGTCAGCTTGGCGACCACAAGGAAGAAAGAAATAACCACAATCCCGACGAGCACCTTCAGAATGACTTCGAAGAGCTTTACCCCGGCACTGTCACGATCATAAGCCTTCACGACCGATGCAGCGACCGCGAGAAGAACGGCTCCTATCACCCACGGAGCCCACGAGGCACCTTCCAGGGACGGGATCAGGTTTTGCTGTACAGCCCCGGTTCCCAGCGCAAACTGCGGGAGACACCATACGATATTCGCCATCATGGCGGCGATCAACCAGGCCCAGCCCAGCACCGGGCTGACATGTTTATTGATCGCACCGAAAGGACGCTGACCACTGGAAAGAGTCACATAGGAAATAGCGCTAAGCATCACCACACCCAAGACCATGGCGAGCGGCTGGAGCCACATCAGGTTGTATTCCAAAATAACACCGAGGAACAGGGCACCGGCAAGGGAACCTCCCCCCAGAGTGATCGCAGCCTGAAGCCAACCGGGACCGGACTTCTTCGTGTAGAAGCCAAGGCGTTTGCCGAGCGGTTGTTTATTAATTTCAGCCAACTCTGCGGCTTCTTGTGAAGGATCAATGTCGTTGCTCATGTGGTATTAAAAAAGGGTCGGAATGGCGGCGATTGTAGCGTTCCTGCTCCCTTCGTCAAGAATGGCATCGCGTATCCATCACCCAATCTCCTGCCCTTTCAGATAACATGCCCTCTCTTATTAAAAGCATTCGGGGAAAACGGCCTTGATTTTTAAAATTTTCCGACTTCATTGCGCGCCCGCTCCGAACCGAACGATAACTTCCGGGAAATCAAAGGGCGGGTTCTTAATAATACGGTGATTTCCCAAACTCTACCGACACACCTGCAAAAAGGTTGTCACCCTTAGATATGGCAAACGAACTTCTCTCTGAACTCGTCGAAGCGGGCGTCCACTTCGGACACCAGTCCCGTAAATGGAACCCGAAGATGCGTCCTTACATCATGGGGACCACGCACAATGTGCACCTCATCAACCTGGAGAAGACTGTTGACCAGCTCGGCGAAGCTGGATTCTTCATCAGCGACCTGATCAACAAAGGCAAGAAAGTCCTCTTCGTCGGTTGTAAGCGCCAGGCACAGGACGCTGTTCGCGAAGCGGCAGAAGCCACCAAGCAGTTTTACGTCAACCACCGCTGGCTCGGCGGCATGCTCACCAACCACTCGACCGTTCGTCAGTCGGTTCACCGCATGGAATACCTTGAGAATCTCGAGAAGTCTCCGGATTTCAAGAAGATGAGTAAGAAAGAACTTGCTGCCCTGGGTCGTGAGAAGAACAAGCTTTTCCTCCGTCTCCACGGTATCCGCTCGATGGATTCACATCCTGATGCGGTTGTCATCGTTGACACTGCCCGTGAATACAACGCGGTGAACGAAGCACGCAAGCTCAAGATCCCAATCGTTGGCCTTGTTGACTCGAATGCCGATCCGGACATCATTGACTACCCTATCGCGGCTAACGATGATGCGATCCGTTCGATCCGCATGATCCTCCAGAAACTGATCCAACCGTCACTCGCTTCCTGATCCGGAAGCTTGCTCGTTGGATTATCTGACGTTTTTGAAACCGGCCCCTGCTTTCCGGCGGGCCGGTTTTGAACCAAAATCTATATTCTTAAATTTTTTAACACCTAAGAACAATGGCTGAAATTACTGTCGCCCTTATTAAAGAACTGCGTGATAAAACCAGCGCAGGCATGATGGACTGCAAAGCCGCCCTCAAGGAAACTGACGGCGACCTCGAAGCAGCTGAAACTGTGCTCCGCAAGAAAGGCATCGCCGATGCGGATAAAAAAGCGAGCCGCGCCGCCACTGAAGGCGTCATCGCTTCCCGCATCGCTGCTGACGGCAAATCCGGTATCCTGGTTGAAGTAAACTGCGAGACTGACTTCGTAGCAAAGAACGACAACTTCCGTGAGTTCGTGGAAGAGGTTATGGACAACGTGGAAGCTGCTGATGCAGGCGCTTCACTTGAAACCGTTCTTGCAGGTAATCACCTCAAAGACGAAACCCAGACACTCGATACCTTCATTAAGTCGAAAGTCGGTCAGCTCGGTGAGAACATGTCTCTCAGCCGTTGCGCCAAATACGACCTCAGCGGTGAAGGCGTGATCGCCACTTACATCCACATGCAGGGCAAAGTTGGTGTTCTCGTAGAAGTCGGAACCGGCAAAGCGGACACTACTTCAAACGAGAAATTCCTCGAGTTCGTTAAAGACCTCACCCTTCACATCGCGGCTGCAAACCCAATCTGCAACACCCGTGAAGAGATCCCTGAGGCTCTCATTGAGTCCGAGAAAGACATCTTCCGCGACCAGATGAAAGACAAGCCTGCCGATAAGATCGAAATGATCATCGAAGGTAAGATGAACAAGTTCTACGGTCAGCACGCATTGCTCGAGCAGGGATTCGTTAAAGATCCTGATCAAACAATCAAAGGACTGGCCCAGTCAGTCGGCAAAGAAATCGGCGACGAAATCACAATCGCCCGTTTCGAGCGCTACGCAGTAGGTGAAGAGAGCGCAAGCTAATCACCTCTGAGCTGAAAAGCACTTTTACGATCCAATAGGGTTTGATCGTTGAATCAACCCTGTTGGATCGTTTTTTTATGTCCTCACGCCCCGCGGGATGCGATCAGCATGGTGAGGAATCCGGTGACGCCCACAAAAACCGCAGTGGTGATCCCGAAGATCCACCAGCGTTGGAAGTAAGTCCGGAACCGGAAGGCAATGGCCCACCAGACAAGGTTGGTCAGGATCGGCATAATAATCCCCCAGCCGAGAATGGCCTCCATCTTCATAGCTTCTCCCCGGGTCAGGAAAAACCCGTTCATCGCGGTGTAAATCACCATCACGATGCCCCAGACAACCCAAACGGTGGACTCTTTCGGTTTCTTATTCATCCTGCCTTACTTGCTTGAAGCCCAGATCCCCCCGATGTGATGGAGGGTGGCGATCCCTGCGATCGCAAACACAGCCGTAGCCAGAATTCCCAACAACCTCCATTTGGGGATGTCTCCCTGGTTCGAGATCGCCACGACCCACCAGCCGATCGTCATGAAAAGCGGCATCAATGCGCCCCAGCCAATCATCGAGGCCATACCCGGGATTCCGCTACCGAACATCAGGGCCACCACATTGAGGGCAATATAAAGAAGGGTGGACACCACCCAGCCGATCCAGATTCTCATATCAGTTCGAAGTGCTTCTCTCCCATCGAATACCAACGATAACGCCCGCGAGCATGATACCTCCGCACACCCACATCGCGAAGCTGCTTTCGTATTTGAAATAGACCGGCAGTGCTATCACTGCCGCCGCGATCACCGACAAGATGAATCGGGGGTGAAACGAGGTGACCAGGTCTAAGAATCCATCGAGAATCCACATGGCGCGAACCTTACGCTATTCCCCTCGACTTTCCCGAAGAACTTCGCCGTTACTTCCCGATGCAATAGAGAGTCTTCTCGGAACGCAGGAAAATGAGACCGTCGCTCACTGCCGGAGTGCCCTGGAACCGCGTCTCGTCCCCTTCGATCACGTTCTTTCTCACCAGATTGTATTCCGGCTTTGCTTCGATCACATACGTTCCCGCGGTTCGGCTGACCGCCAGGATATGACCATCAACCAGGATCGGTGAGGCATAAAAAGGCTTCCCTTTCCCTCGAGTCCCCGACGCATCCGGCAGGCGCTCTTCGTAGATCAACTCCCCCTTCACCGGGTCAGCGCAACAGGCGATTCCCTCGTCGCGGATAAAGTAGAGCTTTCCTTTGTGGAAGATCGGCGAGGTCATGTAAGCCTTCACTTTGTTGTTCTCCCAGAGTTTTGCCTCCTTCGACACATCCCCCTTCAGCCCCAGCTTGAGCCCAATCCCCATGGTGCGGGGAAACCCACCGAAGAGCACCAACTGATCACCATCAACCACCGGGCTGGCGGAGATATTACCGGTCAAACCCATCTCGGAGAACCAACGCAAGGCCCCCGTCTCCGGATTCATCCCCCAGACCTCTCCGGTCCCGGCAACGATAATGTCGGTACGGTCATCACTGACCTTATGCAGGACCGGCGTGCCGTAAGTTTGCTCCAGAACACTTCCTTCCGCCTTCCACTTTTCCTCCCCGGTCTTCTTATCAAAAGCAAAGACCGCCCGCGCTTCGTCACCCGCTTTCACGATAACCAGATCATCAACCAGAATCGGGCTGGAAGCCGATCCCCAGCGCTTGCTTGAATAAAGAGTGCCCACCGGCTTCTCCCACAGTTGATTCCCCTCCCAGTCAAAGGCCACCACACCGCCTTTGCCAAAGAAGCAGAAGATCGATTCCCCATCCGTGACCGGTGTGTTGCTGGCATAACCGTGTTCATTCAGGAATCCAAAGTAAGGGTCTTCGGAATCACCAACTCCCGGCAGCTCCTTCGCCCAGATGATTTCCCCGGAGTTCTTATCCAGTGCAACCAGGTTACGCTTCAGATCCTTGATGCTGTTGCTCGCGTCCGGAACTCCGTATCCTGAGTAAGTCGTCACGAACACCCGGTCTCCCCAGACAATCGGCGAAGACGAGCCCATGCCCGGCAGATCCGTCGACCACTTCATATTCTTTTCAGCACTCCATTCCAGAGCGACTCCCGTTTCGCTGCTGATCCCTGAACCATTCGGCCCCCGGAACCGCGGCCAGTTTTCTGCCTGAGACGGCGCAGCCTGAATAAAGAAAAATGCAGTGACGAGGGAGGCGGGCAGGAAACTTTTCATGGTCGGAAAGAATACCGGAATGAAACAAGCCGCCCAACTAAAGGTTTCGGAAAATGTGAGCACACCCTCCCGCCCGTGTCGAAAAAGTCACGGCCCTTCCGGCGGGCGACCGCTAAATATGAATGAAGCCGGTTTTCAAACGTCCATGATCGACGTAAAATCCAATATGATCACGAGGTCCGTTCTCCTATTCTTTGCTCTCTCCACCACCCTCCTTGCCGAAGGCAGCGTTGCCTATGAAGCCATTCGGGAAATGATCCCGCAGAATGCGAGGCAACATCTCGAAGCTTCCTTCAAGATCAGCGAAGTGGGAATCGGAACCCGGCTCGGACGACACTACGGCGAAGTCGGCGGCGCCCGGATCGGCCCTTACTATTTCGAGGCCACATCAAACGTGACCCGTCTTCCCTGCACCATTGGCATCTTCACTGCTGCCTCGATCGTGGATCGCAACGGCAGGGAAGTTCAGGATCCCGGCACCGCGGCCCGGATCAATGAATCTTATGATTTCTACGAAGTGAGGTTTGCGGATCAACCGCAACAACCCGGCGGAGTTGCCCCGGGGCAACCACATCACAACCCGCCGGCCGGTAATCTCAGCGCAGCGGAGAAAACAGCGGTGGTTGACCATGTCCGGGCTGTCTATGCTGATGTGGAAAGGACCGAGCTCGAATTCGACGGCGGCCAGTTGAAGTCAGATGACGAAATGAGCGGGGATATTATCCGTGGTTATTCCCGAACCGGAGCGGTCCGCAAGGTGGAGTTTAATGTCGCGACCGGAGACCACGGCGGCTTCACCGTCGAAGTATTCTGTGATCAGAACGGCGTCCCTTCATTCGTGCTCTGGGAGGAAAGTTACTGGAGTTTTGACACGACCACTCCCAACAAAACAATCGATACGATCACCGAGCGCAGATTCTATTTCTCACCCGACGGCCAGCTGGCCAGGGCCCTGGAGAAAAGTTTTTCCGGTAGCGGCGACCAGGAGATCGCAAGAAACCGGGAAGCAGCCGTGAACCACGACTTCCCCGCGAAAGCATTCGGGATCCCGAATTTCTTCAACGCTCTCGCCGGTATTGTGAAGTGCAACGACACAGAGTTAAAAGGCTACGCCGAAAAACTCTGGGCCGCTCAGGATCAGATGATCGGGCACTGATCCCGTTACTCTTTCTTCCCTCCGGCTGCCGCTTTGCGGGCGGCGGCTTCCTCCTTCGCCTTCTTGCGGGCCAGTCCGCGTTCGCGAATGGAATCAGAATGAAAGTGCATATCCACATTCGTTAAGTCCTGAAGCTGGTTCTCCGGGACATCGAATTGGGTGCGGGCCTTTGCCAGTTCGCCGTGAAGCCGCTTCGCAACGTCCGCGTATGCCGGGTCACCGTGCACATTTTTCATTTCCTGCGGGTCACTCTCCATGTCGTAGAGCTCCCACTCTTTTACATCATAGAAGTTCATCAGCTTGTAGCGCCCGTCGTAAATTCCCTCATGCTTCTGCACCATGTGCCAGCCGGGGTATTCGTAATAGTGATAGTAGTGCGTGGTCCGCCAGTCGGCCGGCTTTTCCCCCTTGAAGATCGGCACCAGGCTTGCGCCCTGCATGTCTGACGGGATCTCCGCCCCCGCCAGCTCGAGGAAGGTCTCCGCAAAATCGAGGTTTGATACCAGATCGTTGTTCACCGTGCCGGGCTTCACCTTCCCCGGCCAGCTCACCAGCAAAGGCGTGCGGTAGGATTCATCATACATAAACCGTTTGTCGAACCAACCGTGCTCGCCCAGATAAAAGCCCTGATCACTCGAGTAAATGAAAATGGTGTTTTCCGCCAGGCCCTGCTCTTTCAGAAAAGCGCGCAGCTCGCCGATACTGTCATCCACCGACTTCACACAGCGGAGATAGTCTTTCACGTAGCGCTGATATTTCCACCGGACCAGGTCTTTGCCGGAAAGGTTGGCCGCCACGAACGCATCGTTCTTCGGTTGGTAGGCAGCATCCCACGCCGCCTTCTGCTCCCCGTTCATACGCCCGTAACCCCGCAATATAAAATCCTCCGTTTCATCCCGTTCCTTCACTTTCAGATCCCGCCCCAGCGTCATGGTTTTTTCGATCGTCATGTCCTGCTCACGCGCCGCCGTCCCCCGACCTTCGTAACTGTCGAACAAAGTCTCCGGCTCAGGAATCGTGACGTCGTCAAAAAGCGTCAGATACTTTGGTGCAGGATCCCACGCCCGATGCGGTGCCTTGTGCTGGACCATGAGAATAAACGGCTCGTCTTTCCTGCGATCCTCGGCGAGCCACTTCTTCGCTTTTTCAGTGATCACTTCCGAGCAATACCCCGTCACTCGATACTTCCCTTCCGCATTGACGAAGTCAGGATTGTAGTAGCTCCCCTGCCCCGGCAGGATATCCCAGTGATCGAATCCGGTCGGATCGCTGGCGAGATGCCATTTCCCGATGATGGCGGTTTGATACCCGACCTTCTGCAAGAGCTTGGGAAAGGTCTGCTGGGAACCATCGAATTTGGTCTTCTCGTTCTGGAAGAATCCATTTTTGTGACTGTACTTACCCGTCAAAATCGTCGCCCGGCTCGGGCCACAAATAGAGTTGGTAACCATACAGCGGGTGAAACGCATCCCGTCCGCCGCAATTTGGTCCAGATGGGGAGTGGGAGCAATTTCTGCAAGAGGGCCACCGTAAGCGCTGATTGCCTGAGTCGCGTGATCATCCGAGAACACAAACACGATATTGGGGCGCTCATCCGCAAAGGCTGACACACACAGCGAAAAGAAAAGAGCAGCGGTAAATCCGAATTTCATAGAGCAGAAAGTGAAACAGCCCCTCCTGATTTGTCGAGATCATTCCCCAAACACCAAAGTGGGAGGAAAACAGCCGCCTCCTTGAACGGAGACGGCTGCACCGGGTTCAGGCATCCCGGATTCTCATCCGTGCTGCTTTTCGGGGACAATGCGGAACGTCAACTGAGGGACTCGCTTTCTCGTAATCGAACCCGCCACCGCTGAACGGAGAATTCCGCTGACTTGTCTAAGCGCCTCATACATGAGAGCGATCTTCTCCAGATCGGTTTCCGCTGTGGTGAACGTCACTTCCAGCTTCTGACCGCCTTTGCCGGCCGGGCGGACCCATACCGTCCGCAGGTCATCAAGCACGGGGTCTCCGCAGTCGCACACGATGGATTCATCAATCGCGCGACAGGCCTGCTTGCAGAGTTGTCGCGTATGATGGTTGGGTTTTCTCCGACTTATCTGCCGACTGGCCTTCTGCTTTCTCCGGGACAGTTCTTCGGGCGATACGCCATCATCCGCGTGGATTTCATCACAGAACTCGAGGAGTTCGTCTTCGTTTGGATTTTGAGGTGAAGTTTTCATTTTTCATAAAGGTAAAAGTTTGGGCAATCCGGACATGGCTCTGCCCGGAAGGAAATGAGTCAGCCGCGACGGGCGGCGGATATTACCGATGTGAAAAAGACACTTCGATCAGGTCACCGCCGCGTCGCGCGGGGTGCAAGAAGTGAGAAATGGATCTGTGGAGTGTGTATTGTCATGATGACCTCCTCGTTCATGGACCTTCACGATCAGACAGGGTCTGATCGATGAACAGACCCTGTTGGATCGTAAACGTTCAAAAATAAGCCCGCTTACCGATTGGGGCATCTATCTTTTGGTGCATTCGGGGCACCCGCCGGTTTTTTAAGTAACCCACTTTCAGTCGGAAGGCCCCTTTCCTGCACCATTTCGGGATCCCGGCACTGAAACCGTCGTTTCAGATTTCTGCGACGGCCATTTCAGGGTTGGAAGACCCATTTCGTTTTCTACAGGTCCCATTTCAGCGTTGAAATGGTCATTGTCATTTTTTGCATAGGCCATTTCAACGACGAAATGGTCGCTTCATTTTTGGCAGGACCCGTTTCAACGCAGAAATGGCCATCGCGGTTCTGAAAACGGCCATTTCAAAGTTGTGACGGCGGTTCCGGGAACTGACTGGTCTCGTTTCTTCGACCGATCGGGGCCGAATTTACGCAGAAGTAGAAACCTTCAGAAAATCTGCCGGATATCCAACTCGTCGTCGATTTTCCCGCCGTAGACGAGGTGCTCCGCAAGCTGATCCGCGACAAAAGGTCCATTCATGACGCCTTTCGATCCCAGACCATTGAAAAAGGCGACGTTTTTGAACTCCGGATGTCGCCCGATCACTGCCCGGCTCTGCCGGATGATGGGTCGAATCGCGGCACGGTGACTCGTGACTGTAAAATCCGACTTCACCAGTTGGCCGACCTTTTCCAACACGGCATTCTTCCCTGACTCTGTGGGTTCCCCGTCGGAAAAATTGTGATCGTAGTTGGAACCGGCGCGGAACTTCCCTTCACCAAGCGGCAGAACCCACCCGCCACGATTGATAATCCGTGACTCGCTCTGAACAGCCGGGGCATCACAAGTGATCTCGAGAATCTCGCCCTTGGTCGCGTTCATCGGCATCCAGTCGAAGAACCGGTTTTGATTCCCCTCCCATCCTTGAGCGAAGATAATTCCCCTCGCTTCAATATTCTTCCACGTCACACCATCCATGGTCGGGTTGACGTCATCCGGATCGAGCCTGGCAATAGCGAAGCCGAGCCTTTCCAGCAAATGCACCTGGGTGGCCCGCAGGAAAGCCGGCACATCGAGCCAACCGGATTGGACCATCTCGAATCCCCCCAGCTCCGCATTGAAGGCACTGCGATCAATCTCAAACGGAGCGTCTGAAACATACGGTGAAAGCTGTTCTCCGGATTCAGCAGTGAGCTTCTTCCAGCGCTCCTGCTGTTTCTCATCCCGGAAGAGGCGGGCGATCCGGGTGTGATGGAAGAACGTCTCCCCCAGTTGTTCCTCGATTTCCCAATAAAACTTGCGCGCAAAAGGAAGCATCTCGTCAACCCGCCAGCTGGGGGCGATTCGACTGCCGGTGATGGGCGTCACAATACCGGCGGCGACCTTGGAGGAAGTGTTGGGCTCGTCCCGGTCCACCACAAGAACCCGTTGTCCCCGCTCGAGAAGCTGCCAGGCGAGAAGAGAACCGGCAAGCCCCTGGCCGACGATGATAAAATCGACTTTCACAGAGGAACTCAGTCAGCTTTGACGACTGCCGGAGGCGAATCGATCGCAATCTTGTTCATTTCCTGAACCTTAGCTTGAATGGCCTTCACCTCGACTTCGGCAAAGGCTTTTGATTCCGGAATATCGAGCATCCCGTGAATATCCTCGAGACCTTTCACAATCTTCTTCATGTGATCTTTATCCTGGACCCGCTGTTCGAGCATCTTGATGGATTCCAGGAAATACTCAGCCAGGTCCGCCCGGGAGAGAACGGCCGCCTTTTTGGCATCGAAGGGCTCCAGAGAAGCGGCGCATCCGATTTCCAAAGCCCGCAACCACCCGCCGAGGCTGATGAGGTGAGCCGCATCAACATCACGGATCATCACCATCTCTTTTTCGACATCTTTCTGAGTCTTGGCGAGCTCTGTCTTCAAACCACCCCAATCACCAAGAGCCCCGTGCTCCAGAATGCTGTTGGTATGCTCCGACAGCCGGGTCCCGGCGCCCAAAACTTTGGCATATTTCAACAAAGCCCTTCCGACAGGCTCCAGATCGAGGAGTTTTTCAGCCTCCACCGCCAGGAAACCGTCCGCCAGCAATCCACCGAGCGCCAAAGCGAGTTTGGTCCGGTCCTTCGGCATCTTTTCAGGCACCTCACGCTTGAGCTGATCGTAGGGAAGAGGACGCAGGGAATTGAGGTCCTCAAAAATCTTCCGAATGGAAGGCGTAGTGAACTGGTTCACTCCGAATTCTTCGCGGATATGCTCGTCCTCAAGCAGGTCATCCGGAATCTCCTGCCCGCTCACCGCTGTAAGTCCCCCCCAAGCCACGACCAAAACGGTCGTAAGAGAGCAAAACCAATGATGTCCTCGACTGTTCATTATACTCGACACACATCTTAGACGTGTGGGAAAAGGTTTCCTAGATATTTTCTCCGTATTGACGTATATTGGTAGTCGATTATTGCCTGACCGCATCAACGAAAATAAAAACTCCAATTGCTAATAATTCTTCCCTCGGGGCGTTCTGAACAACGCCTGATGAAAACGAACTTTTTAGAAACCGTTTCCAACAAATGCCCGGTAGCATTCAGCCTGGCATTAATCGCACTTCTTCCAGCCTGTACGACAACGCGTCGTGAGAAGGACCGGACCCACGTGGTGGAGATTTCGGTGCCTGAACAACGCATGGCAGTCTATCGCGAAGGGGAGCCGGTGAAGTATTTCCCAATCTCGACGTCGAAATTCGGACTGGGTGATGATCCGGGCAGTAATTGCACTCCGATCGGTAAATTCGAGATCGCGGAGAAGATTGGCGACAAAAAGCGCCCCGGAACGGTGTTTAAGAGCCGCAAGCCAACCGGGGAGGTCGTAAAACCGAACAGCCCGGGCCGCGATCCGATTGTATCGCGCATTTTGTGGCTGAAAGGCCTGGAGGAAACCAACCGGAATGCTTTCGGTCGTTATATTTACATTCACGGCACCCCGGAAGAGCGCACCATTGGCACACCCGCGAGTTATGGCTGCATCCGGATGAAATCGAAGGATGTGATCGACCTTTACGACATCGTCGGATGGGGCGCGGATGTCTATGTGGTGAACAAACCGCTCTGGCAGCCGACGATCACTCCTGCGACCCAGCCCGAGTTGCTCCCGGTCAGCTCTCCAATGGCACTGGCAGGGGCGGCATCAATTCCTCCGGCAGCGGTTCCGGCTCCGCATGCCGAAGTTAAGACACTGCCCCCCTCCCCTGATAACTACGTTCCGAGGAAGAGAAACTTCGAACCAATCCTGGTTGCGGGAAATACCGAAGAAGAATAAACGGTGTCGATTCCCTGCTTGACTAGGGTGCGTTGCGAGTTAAATTCCGCGCCCTTCCAAACTCGTTGGGAACTGAAACACATTGTTTGAAAACCATTTTTAGTTATGGCTAACTCCAGATCAGCACTTAAGCGCGTCCGTCAGATTCAGACCCGGACTACGCAGAATAAGGCCGTGAAGTCACGCGTTAAGACTTACCGTAAAGCGCTTGAAGCGGCTGTAGCGGAAGGTGATGCAGAAAAAGCACAGAAAGCACTCAACACGCTTTCTTCCGCAGCCGACAAGGCAGCAAAGACAAACGTGATCCACAAAAACGCTGCTTCGCACATCAAGGCAAAGGGCGCGGCTCGCATCAAGACTCTTTCTTAAGGGGTCTTTTTTACGGGAGAGTGAATTCTCCTGTATTGATTAAGCGGGTGAGACCGTTCACCCGTCCGTAATTGGAACGGCGGTTACGCTGATACGGACATTTCAAGAGCAGGCTCCGGCCTGCTTTTTTTGTGTACCCGAGTTCCCGGAAGCTGCTTGAGCCATCGCACGTATTTGCACTTGCCGAACGGGACGGGTCTCCGCTACATACTCGGCAATGAACACCATGACATTCTCGAAAGTAGGCGGCCTCGTTTTCGCTCTGGCCCTTGCCGTTTCCTCAACCGCCCAGGACAAAGGGTTCGTTCCTCTCTTCAATGGCAAAGATTTGACCGGATGGACTCCATCCAAGGAGAATCAGGATTCATTCTCGGTGAATAAAGACGGAGTCCTTGTCTTAAAGGGCGGACGCAGTCATTTGTTCTACACCGGCGACGTGAACGGTGGAAAGTTTAAGAATTTCGAGCTGAAGCTGAAGATTAAAACCTTTCCGGGCGCTAACAGCGGGGTTTATTTCCACACCGAAATGCAGGGGGAAGGCTGGCCGGCCAAAGGCTACGAGTGTCAGGTCAACTCCACCCACAAAGACCCCAAGAAAACCGGAAGTCTGTATGCCGTGGAGAACATCCTGGTGCTGAAGGAAGGACAGGCAGAACCCAAGGGCGGGAAACACACGAAGCGGGATAAGGCTCCCAGCACGGATGGCGAGTGGTTCGACTATCACATTACAGTGAAAGGAAAGCAGATCACGATCAAGGTGAACGGCGAGACCACGGTCGATTACACAGAGCCTGAAGGCGGCCCGGGAACGAATTTCGCAGGTCGGAAGCTGGATGAGGGAACCTTTGCCCTGCAGGCACACGACCCCGACAGCGAAGTTCATTACCAATCCATCGAGGTAAAGCCGCTGGATTGATTTGTGCGGCAATCCCGCCTTGACGCTAGGGGGCGCGGTCGTAAGTTGCCGCGCTCCGCGAAAAGCGCGGATTTTTTCCCGATGAATATCCACGAATACCAAGCCAAAGAGCTTTTCGATAAATTTAATGTTCCTTCTCCAAAAGGAACGGTCGCTAACACTCCGGAAGAAGCGCGAGCTGCCGCGGAAGCCATCACAGGCGATCAAATCGTCGTGAAAGCTCAGGTGCATGCCGGCGGACGTGGAAAAGGCACATTCAAGAATGGTTTTCAGGGTGGAGTTCACCTTGTTAAGACCGCAGACGAAGCCGCTGAGGTTGCCGAAAAGATGATCGGCCAGACTCTGGTGACTCATCAGACCGGTGAAGAAGGAAAGCTTGTTTCCAAGGTGTTGATCGCAGAGGCGGTTGATATTGAGAAGGAATACTACCTCGCAATCCTGATGGACCGCGACAGCCGCAGCCCGGTGATCGTTGCGTCCACTGAGGGCGGTGTGAATATCGAAGATGTTGCGGAGAAGACACCGGACCTGATTCACAACGAGGCGATCCATCCTCTCGCGGGACTCCAAGCATACGAAGTGCGCAAGCTCTGCAAGAAGCTGGGATTCGCAGGTGATCAGGCGAAGCAGTTCGCCAAACTGCTCAAGTCACTCTTCAATTTGTTCCTGGAATGTGATTGCTCGATGGTGGAGATCAACCCGCTAGTGACTACTCCGGACGGCCAGGTATTGGCACTCGACGCGAAATTCAACTTTGACGACAACGCTTTGTATCGTCAGCCCGAGATCGCAGCGATGCATGACCCGACCGAGGAAGATCCCCGGGAAGTTGAGGCGGCGAAGTTTGATCTGAATTACATCGGCCTCGACGGAAACATTGCCTGTCTTGTGAATGGAGCCGGTCTTGCGATGTCCACCATGGACATCATCAAGCACTACGGCGGTGAGCCTGCTAACTTTCTCGACGTAGGGGGTGGCGCGACTCAGGAACAGGTTTCCAACGCTTTCAAAATCATCCTGTCTGATCCGAATGTGAAAGGAATCCTGGTGAATATCTTCGGTGGAATCATGGATTGCGATGTTATCGCAAAAGGCATCGTCGCTGCCTGTGGCGAGGTCGACATGAACATCCCTCTCGTTGTCCGTCTTGAAGGCAACAACGTGGAAGCCGGTAAAGAGACGCTCAAGAATTCGGGTATCGACCTTATTACAGGCGATGACCTTGCTGATGCTGCCGAGAAAGCAGTGAAGGCGATTGCGGCGTAACCCGCTCGACATCATGGCGGAAAACGGCTTCGGTTTTGCCCTTGAGTTCAACCGTCGCTACAGCATGGCGCATCGGTTGAATTCGGGAGTCGCCCCGAACTGCCAGGTGCCCCATGGCCATGATGAAGTGGTAACGGTGGAACTTGCTGAAAGTTCCAACGCCGGTCTCGACCCGGAGACTCAGATGCTGGTCGAGTTTTCCCGAATTAAAGGACGGTGGTTTCAGTGGATTGATAAGTCAGTGGATCACAGCTTTCACCTCGGTGAAGAGGATCCCCTGATTTCCTACTTTCAGGAAAACGAGTCCCACCTGGTTTCTAAACTACTGGTCACCCCCGGCGACCCCACGACTGAGCTTCGGGCCGCCTGTTACGCAGCGAAGCTCTCGGCCTTTCTCGCGGAAGAGAATCCCGGTTTCTTCTGCAATCGTCTCGTCATTCAGGAGACTCCAACAAACGCTGTGATCTTCAGGCCCCCGTTTGCGGAGTCGGTTGTCTCAGGTGATTCGCAGCACTGGTGGAACCGCGCTGATTTTTCGATCAACGATTTAGGCTGAGCTCAGCGACCGGCATCCGCATCACACTTCCTGACGCCTGCACAGAACGGCACCGTGCCAGTTGACCGGCAGGCGCGGCTCAGTTACGATCGCCATGGATGCGGTTGGTACGACGTCAACACAGAATGCGGCAGGCGATATTGCGATGGATTTTCGGTATCGCTTTGATTGCTTTGTGGGGCGCGGCTCAGGTAACGGCTCAGGACAAATCCGATGACGAGGCAGTGGTGGTTGAGTGGACTGAAGCTGACACCAAACTCGCCAATCACTATATCCGGTTGCTGCAGGAACAACCCGAGTATGGAAGCGTTCTCGATCTCCTGTGGAATTTGTATGAGAAAAAGGGGCAGACTGAACTCTTGATGTCCTACATAGGCAATGCCGCTTCAGCAGACAATGCCGCTCCGGTTTCCCAGCTGATTTATGCGCACCTCCTTCGAAAGCATGGGGACCTGGATCAGGCACGGGACTTCTACGGTCAGGTCCTCGACTCGCTACCTGACAGCGTGATTGCCCTGAAGGCATCCGCTGAAATCGCCGACCAACAGCGACGAGATGCCAAAGCATTGTCGCTCTACACACGGGCGATGGCGGTGATCCCGATTGACACTGAAGACGGGGTCGCCATTCGATTGAGGAAAGCTGCGCTTCACCGCGAAGCCGATCAGGTCGATGAGGCGGTGGAAATTTGGAATGCGGTTTTGGAAGCCTACCCGGGAAATATAAAACTCAGGACCGAAGTGGTTTCCCACTTACTCGAGGCAGGAAAAACAGATTCGGCAATCAGTGTATTAAAAGGATTAACCTCTGCCGGGGGGCAGGATCCGGAACATCGACTTGCGGCGCTGATGGAATTGAACCGGCTTTACGAGTTCATCAACGACTTTGACGGTGCGTTGGCAACGGCCAAAGAAGCCCTTGCGGTAGTTCACTTTAAGAATCACTTCCATGAAGAGTTTTTCACTAAACTGGTGCGACTCTACGAGCGGTTTGACCGGTTGGACGAACTGGAAGCGGAGTTGAAAGCCGAGGCCGGGGCTGAGCGCCCTTCTGAGCAATCGGTTTCGAAGATGGCCGAGTTTTACCGTCTGACGGCGAATCCTCAGGAAGAAGAGGAATGGGTGCAGCGTCTCGCCGAACTGGTGCCGAACGATATAGATTACCAAATCCGGCTCGCGAAGATCCGGATGGACAACGACAACTATGATGAGGCCGCTGCGATTCTCGATCAGTTGCTGGTGGAAAACCCTCAGGCACCGCTTCGGTTCACATTGTTGCGTTGCCGGGTGGCCCTGAGTGCGGAAGGGCGTTCAGCAGCGGAATCGTTGTTGAGCAGACATTTGGAAGAGAAAAACCCGGGCAGCGCGGCACGGAAGGAAATTCTGGATTTCGCCCGGGAATTCTATCTCGATGGAATCGTCGAAGAAATGCTGCGCGGTCAATTGGGAGATCCTGCCACCGAGTCAGCTCCGATCAAGTTAGCTCGCTTTCTCCATGAACGGGGACGGAGGGATCAGGCGGTGGTGACGTTAAAAAGTTATGTGGAGTCTGCCGGGGAAGCGAAGACCGACCGGGCCCGCCGCCTGCACGAAGTCAGCATCGGATTCAGAGACATGGGGATGCGGGCTGAAGCTTCTCAGGCGATTGACGAGGCGATCGAGTTGTTTCCGGACACCAGAGACTACCATCTCGCCAAGGCGGAGATCGCCATGGATACCAAGTCGATCGATGGAGCCCTGGCTTCATTTGACCGGGCACGCGAACTCACGGAAGGACTCGAAGAAAAGTCGGAGCTTGATCAGCGAATGTTCAGTCTGCTTCGGGGGATTGTGGACAAAGAGGAATCTTCCCCTGAAGAGGACCCTCTCGCTCCGGGCGTGATCCAGAATGTGGAGCAGATGCGCAAAGTTGCTGCCGCACTTTCTTTACGGCGTCGTGAATCCGAACAACCTCCACCTCAAAAACTGACTGAGTTCTACAAGAAGATCGTCAAGCAGGCCAACGAAGAAATCACCCTGGAAACCCGCTACCGCGCGGGATGGTGGGCATTTAAGATGCAGGACACTCAGGAGTGTTTCAATCAACTGACAAAGGCCCGCGCAGAGAATCCGACACCGGTGGTGGAGGTGGAAAAACTTCTACTCGAGATGGCCGTGCAAATGGAACGCCCCACCTTTCAGGCAAAGCATTTACAGACCCTTGCTGAGATCGACCCGGATAACCGGGATGATTATTTACAGCGGTGGGCAGAGGTTCGGTTTGCGCTGGGATTCGAAGATGAAGCGGTTCGTACCTTGAAGGAGTTGGCAGCCAAACCGGAAGCCTCGCTCTCAACTCTGAAAACTCTGGCGAAAGTGTACCGGAAACTGAATAGCAACAAGCGCCAGATCGAGGTGTGGCAGGATGCCTACCGCCGGGCCAACCTGTTTGAGAAACGCCAAATCATCAAACAACTGACAGCGGCATTGATCGAACAGAGAATGCCTGAGGATGCGCTGAAAGCACAACTGGATTTGATCCAGCGCGAAACTGATCCGATTCAAAAGCGGAAGCAATTCGACACCCAGCTGACTCTGGCTCAGCGTCAGTTTTTGGTTCCCGTTCTGCAATCAGAGTATGAAAAGCTGAGCCGGGCAAAGCCGTTTGACCGTTTTTACCCGGAAGCCCTTGCGAAGATTTACCGGGCCGCCGGCAATGAAGTGAAAGCCTTCGATGAGATGAAAAAGGCCTACTACATGTCGGGCCATGACCGGGAGCTGCTGATTCAACTGGGTGAAATGGCGGGTAACTCGGATGACCTCAAGAGCGCTATCTACTATCGCAGACAGTTGATCGCTCACGGTGAAGAAGACACGAACATAGAGAGTTGGAAATCTCTGATCACCATGCTGGAGAAAGATCTGCGGGTCAATGAAGCCGACTTGATCCGTCGCAGGTTGGAATCCAAATTCGGACAGGACGCCGGTTTCCTGGCGGAGATCGCCGACTACTATCGCAAGACGGGGCAGGTCACGTCAGAGATTCGGGTGCTGGAGCGTCTGGTAGACCTTCGACCGTGGGATACCCGCGCCGCTTTATTACTCGGACTGGCAAGAGCCGCCCGGGCGGACTTTGACGGCGCAATGGCGGCATTCGAGCTTGTCATCAGCCACGAAAACAAAGCCGCTTCGGACGAGTTGAAGTCAGGCAGGAATGGAGAGTTGGCTTTCCTGCCGGTGACTGGCTCGCAGAACCGCGGCGTCGAAGCCATGCAGGCATTGATCGAAGCTGTCCCGTTCATTCAGCAGGAATTGCAGGAGGGCATAATCGAGTGGCTGGAAGAGAAACACCCGGAATTTGACGAAGTCCCGAAGCGCCCGGCTCTGATTCGGCTGAGAGCCATCGAAGAAGCTGCCCGGATCGCTGCCGGAGGAACGGCTGAAGGACTGAGTGAATGGGTCAGTCGCTGGAAGCGGGCAGAGAATGCTTCAGCAACCGAAAAGCTGTGGGCCTTTCATTATTCCGGAGCCGGAAACGAAGTGGTCGAAATCATTACGCCTACTCTGGCCAACAGCATCGATACGGTGGATCAGGTGTGGTTCAGTTTCCTGGCTCTGCAAGGCAACCAACGTGAAGCAGTGATGGCGTGGGTCAACGCAGATGCCGCTGAACGGAGCCCCCTTCCTGTGGTGGCGCTGTTTTTGATCGCGGCAGATTTGCCTCACGGTCAGCTTTTCCCCGAGTTCTATGATTCCTACCTGCGAGAGCTTCCGGTCTCCGACAATATTGGCGACCGGCTTTTTGTAGCCCTTCGTCAGCGGGACGATATTGCCGGGGCTTACCGGGTCGGCAAGATCCTTGAGGAGAAATCTCTGGCCAACAGTGGCGACTTTCATTTTCAACTGTCCGAGCTGGCAGGGCAATTGGGATACGACAGCGAGCGAGTTGACTGGCTGGATCGAGCCCTGGATCTCATGCACGAAAAGGCAATTTACCGACTGCCCACTTATTACACCACAACAGCAAGTGAACTGGTCGCCGCTCTGGAATCAGTCTCTGCCAAAGAAGAAGTCTACGACCGGATAGAGAACTGGATCGATTACAATCGAGATGCAGCCGAGGCCCTGCGGCTTCAAAACAGGATTTTCCTGGAGCAGCTTTCTGGAAATACAGACGCTGCCATCGAAGCCTTCGAGCCGCTGTGGGATCACACCATCAGCAAATACCTTCCCACAGGCGACGTCGATAAAGATGATGAGATCGAACGACAGCGCTGGATGCAAATGCGTTTGAACCTGAAATTCTTCGCCGAACGCCTCCAGTTGTCACCGGGGCAAAATGAGAGGCTCAATGAAATCCTGGCGAGTGTCTCGACAATCCCCGCGATCTCCGATGAGGGGCAAAGTGAACTCGAAGACTACGAATCGGAGAGGCTAGCCTTTTATTTTGAACGACTGATTCCCGCACAGAGAATGGAACCCCTGCTGGAACTCGATAACCGTATTGGGGACAGAAACGGACTCGACCGGCTCTATCGAACCCTCGATTCCTACGGCTTCCGAGATGAGTCGATGCAGATGTTTCGCAAGAGCTCCAGAGACAACCCGGAAGATTATTCACAACTTCGCGGGTTCTTTGATGCGGCATTGGCTGCCAAAAATCCTGAGACCGCCATCGAGCTCGTCAATCGATACCTCTCACAGGGAATTCCCGTTCCTGCCGGCATGGGGATCGAGGACATCAAACGTTACCACGCGGAATTCCTCTTCCAGCTTAGAGACGTCGAACGTCTCAGCCAGTTAAGCCAGCTGGAATCCACCGCAACAAAAGCCGCTTCTGAGTCTACCTTCGCCTACCAGAATGCCCTGGGACGTGCCTACGTACAGACACAAAATTACGAAGCCCTGATTCGACTTCTCAGGCACTTGCGAGAGCAGGACGCGGCTTCGAAGGCGCAACTTCTGGCAGGAGCGAGACTGATCGCTCAACAGGGAAATCCGGGACTCTCACTGGAATGGCTGCTGGATATTCAACTGGATCAAACCGCACCGGCCACGGAAAAAGAGGTGATCCGGGATTTGTCAGCCAGACTGACCTCCCGTGAACAGCTGGCGGACTTGATCCGGCAAACCCTGAAACACCATGACCCGGTTTTCACGATTGAAATCGCAGAACAACTTTATCAGAGCGGTGCCGGGACTGAAGCGGGAAGCGCTCTTCTTAAACAGGCAAGGGAAAACGAAGGCGTAGAAAATGCCTCCTTCCGCTTTCAACTACTGGCGGCCTGTCTTCGTCTGGAATCACAAACCGCAAACCCGACGCCATCCTTGTTAAACTCGATTCTGGTTCAACTGTTGGACAACTTTGATCCTTCCCCGGAAAACTCTCAAACTTTCGCTGAGCTAACCGCCAATTACGCGACCGAAGAGTGGATCCCCCTTCTGGAACCTTATCTGGTTCACTCCAAAACCAGGACCGCGGCAAAGCTGGCTCTCTGGAAGCTCGAGGGAGCCGGCCCCTTTGATCCCGACTTCGTCTCCACTCTGGATTTCAGAGAACTGGACCTGTTGCTGGAGGGACTGGCAACCATGGGGGAACCGGGAAAGAGAGAAGCGGAAGTGATCCTTTCCAGTCGGCCGGACTATCTGACACGTCCATCATTCAGGGGCGACGCGTCCCGACAAATCACTTTCTTCGCAAAGATCAAAGACTCTCATCGGTTGGCAGAAGTTCATTCCCGACTGATTGAAGAAACTTCGTCAGATCGCTTTTTCCAAAGAGCTCAGTCCCCTGACATCGCAAACTTTGCAACCCGCTGGCATCTTGCAAGCGAGTTCCAGGCCGTGGGCGAGACGGCAAAAGCCGCATCACTCTACCGGGCTTATTTCGAATCCATTCGCCGCATCAGTTCTCAACATACAGCCTTCCTCGGAGAATATGCCAGGTTCGCTGCCAGTCAGGGAAACCTAACGCTGGCAGAAGAAGTTCTACGCCCCGGGTTTCAGAAGTCGATCCGCCTCAACCCCGGAATTCTCGCTGAAATACACCACACGGTTTCCGGAAATATTCCGGAGATCGAATCATTCGCCGCCAGGTTCAGCCTGACCAAGGGCGAATTGATCGAACTGGAGGAGGCAAGGAGACAACTTGCCGAAACGGGAAAATTACCCGACACTTCCATCCGTCTCTGAAACCGACCATGAACAGACTTCTTTCCATTGCAGGTGCAGTGGCGCTTGCCAGCGTCATCCTGTCTTCCTGCGCAACCAAGCGAACGGTTCTCTCCGAACGCAGGGGGACCACCAAGTTCGGTGACGACGATTCTGACGAAATCAGAAAGAAGTTTACCGACCACGGCTACTCGATTGATGAGTCGGGCACCATCAATGCCGACAACAAAAACCTCTATTCCAACCGAGACTCCAAGGCTGGAAATAAAGTATTCGGCGGGCGGAAAGATGCCCGCATCCAAAACCGAAACGCATCCAAAAAGGAATTCAAGACGCCGGAATACCTGAAGCGCAGTCAGTATAACGGCACCATTAAGACTCCTTACGAAAGCTCCATGGTTGCTGAAGACGGCAACAACAGAGCTTCAGAAACGGGTCGTTCATTCGCCAAAAAAGAAGCGGGATTCATTCAAAAGATGAATCCCTTCGCATCGAAAAGATTCAGAGGCAGCAACGACACGTTTAAAACGACAGCGAACTACACCGGAACGAAAGCTTTGCGAAACTCTCCAAGAGCAGACGGAGTACAGAGAACTTCAGGCTTCCTCGGCGACGCCGAGATGACGGTTGATGACGTGAAGCGAATGGTCAATCCGAACGCCTACGCAAACGCCAAGGGACTTTGATCTACCGGGATCTCCTCAAACGACCAGCATTTCCCGCACGACTCCCAACGTGTCGTTGAAAACGTGATTGCGTCCGCCGCGCATCAGAATCTCAGTGATCAGGACCGCATCCGTTCCCTCGCGCATGGGGACCAGCTCTACCGTCTCGGGACATCCTTCCACAGTCGATTTCAACTCCCAAAACTGTTCCTTTCCTGTTCGGGTCAGCGCAAACGTGGCATTCGGTGACTGCATCGTGATTGCCCGAATTGATTGCGGACCATCCTCCTGTGATTTCAACGCAACTGAGAGATCCACATAGTTCCCGGAACTGTGCCGCGAATAGCGAAACAACGCGGGGCGCGATTCCTTCTTTTCAAGTTTACACCGAAGACGGGAAGCCACCCAGGCCGCAAGATAAAGCGCCGCCATGCGGTGATCTTTACCATGGGTGATTTCGATCCTGGTGATCTTGTCCGCTTCCTTCCGGGCCACCGGATTGTCGAAACACTTCGCAATGGCAGAACGGATTGGGTTGAGCCGCGTGAAACTCAAATCATGTGGAACAAACTGTGCACTCCCCTTTTCTTTTGCCTGCTTCAATCGCAGAAGATGGGACCTTGGTTCTGCCCAACAGTCGCTGTCAAAAACCAACCGGTCGATGCGTGAGTAGAGCTGGTCGGTGAATACTTCAGAGAATTCTCCACGCCACCAAAAGATCAGAGGCAAGTCTGAATCCAGATGAGAGAAGATCGTATTCCGAACCAACCCCGGAGTGGCGCCTGTCAGCTTGAATGCCAACTGCTCGGTACATACTGACTTTCGCTGATCCTTCCCCACAAAGTTACAATGAGCCTGAACCCAGGCTTTCGCCGAAACGTCGCCCTGCGATTCGGCCGAAATCAAAATCGATCGGCAGGCCGCTTCTTTGACAATTTCCCCGACGATCCCGGCAGCAGATTCCAGAGAACCCGCTGTCTCATCATAAATCGCCAGATTAATCAGTGATGCGCGGGCAATACCTGTGTCCTGATCTCCGTCGCTTGCAAAAAGCGCCTGAAGTTCCCGGTCAACCCGTCCAATAGGCACCTCGATACCAAGCGATGATGTTGATTGTTGCGTTTCGATAATGAACGGTAGAGTCGAAATCCAATCCGTCAAAAACGATCCCATCCGGTGAGATGATTTTTATTAATACGGAACCGCGACAATCAGGTAAGAAGCTCCACAATCTGGAATTACCCGGAAAGCGTCTGGCACCCCGGTCAGTAGATCTCAGATAACTGAGTCAGCACCCGACTTTAACAACTCGATCAATTCCCGCATCGCAGGTGTGATCGCTTTAGCGCGACGACGAATCACACCGAGGGGACGCCATACGTCCCGGCCCTCAAGTAAGATCTGGCAAAGCTTCCCCCCGGCGACTTCGCGGCGAACTGATTCCGATGGCACAATCGAAATAGCGTTTTCGATCTCAACTCCGCGTTTTACGGTCTCGATATTGTCGAACTCGACCACTTCTTTCACGGAAATCGACGCTTTCTGAAACATCTCATCGATCGCCTTCCGCGTCGGCAGGTCAGGCTCGAACGAAATAAACCGCTCTCCATCAATCGCACTGAGCGGCGCTTTCTTCCTCCGGGCAAAAGGATGATTGGGAGGACAAATCAAAACCAGACGGTCCCGCCACACCGGTTCCACCTCGATCCCTTTTCGCTGCTGAGGGTAGGCAACCAGCCCCAGGTCAGCTTTAGCCTCAAGCACATCCGCGTAAACTTGATTTGCCCTGCGGTAATGAATGTGGAGGTCAACTTCCGGGAAATCTTTGCGAAATTTATCGAGGAAGGGCGGTAATTCGTGAAATCCAATACTGTAGACCGTCGAAACATCGAGCTTCCCTGCCACGACATTCCGCATTTCTTCCAACTGCGTGCCAATCCCGTTCCAGGCATCTAATATCACCCGCGCGGCCTTCAAAAAAACAGCACCCTCCGGCGTTACCGAAAAGTTTCTACGCCCTCGCTCGACCAGGGTCACCTCGTAATAATTCTCCAGCGTTTTGATCTGCTGGCTCACGGCACTTTGCGTCACGCCATTCTTCTCAGCCGCTTCAGAAAAGCTGGCCGTTTCGACAAGGTCGCAGAATACTTTGAAGGACTCAACATGCATAGGACACGCCAAGAATAAGCAAAGCTAATCCTAAGCGCAACTTACGGTTCCTCTGACTCCACGTCATCACTCCCGACAATGCCGACCGGTTGGAACAGGTATTCCTCAGATTTCTCATCAAGCCAGACAGGATCCGCTTTCTTTTGCAGATAATAATTCAGCCCCACAGCTACGAGGATCGAAAAGAAAAAGTGCGAAACAAATATGTAAAAGCCCGTCACAATCGAACAACGATAGATGGCTGAAACAAACACAGACACCGCCACCACCGCGACGAGACCACCAACAATCAAAAGCACTTTCTCGTTACCCGGCGATGAGGCCGCGAACTTAAAATAGCAAACCATCAGGATCACGGCGACAACCCACCCCCCGAAAAAGCCGATTATCGCTTTAAAAGGACTCCAGCGTTTGGTGAAGACGAGTCCGGCGATCCAAAAGCCGATGAGAAATAAGATGGCCGGCGAAAATGCCAGGATCAGAAGGATGTTGGCCTGTTCGATCGACGATTTTCCTTTTGGGAAGCTTTGGTGAAAGGCCGAGGAAAACAGAATTTTCTTTCTGGCGGCAAAATCAAGATCAGACGTCGGCACATGGATCTCCCCATGCACATCGTTGCGAAGCACTGCGACCTTCCTGTCAAAATCGAACGCCTCCAGCTCCCCTTCAACCACCTGACCGCTCCGGGTGTTCCACTTCGGAGCTGCTTCCGCAAAAACTGAGAGAAAAAGCACTGCTGCTGACAAAAGCAAACGGCCGACGGAATCAATCTTCATCTTCAGCACGGAGGTCACGATTCAACAAAGATTCCAGCGCTTCGCCGGTGGGTTTGTTTTCAAAAAGAACAGCGTAAACCTCATCGATCAGCGGTGTCCGCACATTAAGTTTCCTTGCCATAGCATAAGCATTCTTCGCGTTTGGCACCCCTTCCGCCACCTGGTTCATCGCCGCAATGGCCTCTTCCAATGTCTTGCCCTCTCCCAGGAGGCGCCCTACCCGGTTATTTCGACTGTGCTCGCTGTAACACGTCACGATCAAGTCACCAATCCCGCTCAATCCGCGAAACGTTTCAGGCTTACCACCCACTTTTGTGCCCAGTCGCGTCATCTCAGCCAGACCACGCGTCACCATCGCTGCTTTGGTATTGTCCCCCAGCCCGAGGCCGTCAATAATCCCCGCTGCGATCGCAAATACATTCTTCACCGTGCTGCCGAGCTCGATCCCGACCACGTCGTCACTCGTGTAGGTCCGAAACCAGGGCAAAGTGAACACTTCCTGAATCCGTTCAGCCACCGTGATATCGGTCGAGCCAATCACCGCCGCTGTCGCCATCCGCTGTGCAACCTCTTCCGCATGACTCGGACCGGACAACACGGCAATGGGGTTGTCGGGGAAAAATTCCTCGATCAGCTCGTGCATCAACTTTCCCGTGGAGGGATCAATTCCCTTGGTGCAAGTCAGGATCATCGTTTCCTGAGGAATCCCCTCTTCGGCGAGATCCTTCATCACGATCCGCGCGACTTGAGAAGGCACCACCATCAGGATGAGCGGTTTATCGACCACATCTTTGATATCCACCGACCCCACAATTCCATCCGGCAATTCGATGTTTGGCAGATACGCAGAGTTCTTTCCATGCTCATTCAGATCATTCGCGACATCCGGATCGTTCCCGTAAGCCGTCACCGACAATCCGCGTTCAGCCAGAGCGACCGACAACGCCGTCCCCCAACTTCCCGCACCCAACACTGCTGCTTCTTCTATCATACAAGTAAAAGTCTAAATCCTGATTGCTTAAAAACTATGCGCTCTTCTTTTTCCGCGGCGTCTTCGGTTCTTCTCCGCGGGAAAGCCTCGCAATATTTGCCCGGTGACGCCACACCGCCATGACAGCCAGAAAGATGGCGAATCCCAACACCGGCCAATCCCACGGCGCTTTGGAAATCAGATTCTGAACAACCACGGTGACCGGCAGGGCCACAGCTGCTCCGATCGAAGCCACCGAAACCCAGCGCAGCGTCTGGTGCAGGACCACCCAGACCACCAGTCCGACAAGCAGGGGAATCGGTAAAATCGGCGCAAGCGCCCCGGCGGAAGTCGCAATTCCTTTTCCGCCCCGAAACGCGAGCCAGAATGTGTAGTTGTGCCCCATAATGGCGGCGATCGCTGCAAAGATGTGAACCAGGCTGTTATCCGGGACGAACACTTTGGCGATTAACACCGGCACCAGCCCCTTGAGGACATCAAGGATAAAGACCGTGATCCCCAGCGGCTTGCCCAGCACCCGGAAGACATTGGTTGCCCCGATATTACCGCTGCCATGCTCGCGGATATCGATGCCTTTCATCCGCCCCGCCAGATAACCAAACGGGGTGGCACCAATAAAATAGGCCAGCAAAACCGGCCAGCCGCTTTGAAAAAGTTCACTCAGAGACATTTTGCGCGAGTGTGGGCGAATGTTTATTCGCTGTCCAGCGAACTCTCTGCCACAACCGGATTCACCAGCGGAGGCAACCCGGAAAATTTACACTCCAAAACCACACCGTCAGCCAGCACCTTGATCGACGGTTCATCCAGCAGCACGATGTCCCCGGGATCCAGTGTGGTGTGCAATGAGACCACCGAAATCGCTTCGGATACCTTGATCGCAATACTGGCGCGATCCGCGAACTCATCGGGTGAGACTAAGACAGGCCCGACACTGGTGAAGGTATCAAACGCTCCCCCCAAATTTCCCGCATCAACCGCTGTTGCCGTGATCACCGGCACCAGCCCGGCCGCCACAGTGCCCCAGTTTTGTTCATATCCGTTGAATCCCTTCACCTTCTTACGGATCACAACACCCAGCCTCGCCCCGCCGATCACCGATCCCACTCCTTCCGGCAGAACGATGGGCTGATTGTGCGTGATCATCGAGCTCCGGGGCCGGATTTGATTCTGATCTATGATCTTCCCCGGATGAATCACCACCGGCACCGGCTCAGCATGATCAACATAGATTGAGCACTCAGGTGTGCGGGGAAGCCGGTTGTCTGCTTCATCATCCCACCACTCAACCATTTCCTCGAATTCGCCCTCAGCTTCCAGAAGTCCGGCCAGATCCCGGGGGAAAAACGTTCCATAAACCGCCCCGACCTCTTCAACAGGCAGGTAGTGGTTTTGGTGGAAATAGCAGAGCTGCTCATCCCCCCATTCGTTTACAAGAGTTGCCAAACGCATATCTAACAAATCAACAAGCTTTGAAAGCCAAATCAACCTTGTTGATTTGCTCCGGATTGTGAAATCTAAACACAAAACCAACCGGCATGGCAACTATCGGCCATGTAACATTACAAAAAGACCCGTGGTCCTGACGGCTGGTTTTGAACGTTTACAAAGGCCATAATCATGACAAAAGGTGGCTTTGTAACGTTTCAAAGGCCATCGCCGCAGCCACAACCGCTTCTGTAACAATACAAAAGCACCTGTCGTGACACCAACCGGTTTTGAAGCTCTACAAAGCCGACCACCACGGCGAAACCCCGTGTCAACGCGATATGTCACGGGTAATTCTTGCCATTCAGCCTGTGATGGTGAAAATGATGTCCTTTCTTCTGCATGATTTCCCGTTTCACGAACCAACAGGGTCTGTTCGCCAAACCAACAGGGTTGGTTCGTACGCTGCTCTGTGCTGCATTTTTCACCGGGATAGCTTCCTGTGAAAAAGGAGACCGGGTCGACGAAGCCACGAAAAACAAGATCCTGAGACTGGGCAACGGAGCGGAACCCAAAGCGTTGGATCCACATTTGGTATCATCGGTGGGCGACTCGAATATTATGCGAGCGCTTTTCGAGGGATTGGTGATCAATCATCCATCGAGTGATTCGGAGCATGTTCCCGGCGTCGCCGAGCGATGGGAATCGAATCCGGAATTCACAGAGTGGACTTTCTACCTGAGAGACAATGCCAAATGGTCGAACGGTGATCCGCTAACCGCTCACGACTTCGTGTATTCGTATAACCGGATCCTGCACCCCGACATCGCGAGCCCGTATTCCTCGATGTTATATTTCCTGGAGAATGGTGAGGCATTCAACAAAGGGGAAATCGACGACTTCTCGAAAGTCGGCGTGAAGGCAGTGGATGATCACACGCTCGTTTGTAAGCTCGAAGATCCTGCCCCGTATTTTCCAGACGTCGTCAAGCACACCACCTGGCTGCCGGTTCATCAGGCGACGATCGAGAAATTCGGCAGCATGACAGATCCTTTCACCCTGTGGCAGCGGCCCGGAAATCATGTCGGGAATGGAGCGTTTATGCTTACCGACTGGCGAATCAACGATTACGTGAAAGTCCGCAGGAATCCTCACTACTGGGATGCCACGACCGTAAAGCTGAATGGAATCGATTTCCTGCCGCTTGATAACACATTCACCGAAGAGCGAATGTTTCGCGATGGCCTGATCCACTACACCTACGTGCTGCCGGCCAACATGATCGAGAAATACCGGACGGAGCAACCGGATGTTTTGAGATCTGAGACGTATGCCGGAGTCTACTTTTTCCGCTGCAACGTGAATGAAGGACCAACAAAGGATAAAAATTTCCGTAAGGCCTTGGCACACGCGATTGATCAGGAAACTATTGTGAAATATGTGACCATGGGCGGTCAGATCCCGGCTTACGGATTCGTCCCCCCCTCTGAAGCCGAAGGGGGCTATGTCCCGCCGAATGTAATCGAATACAATCCGGAGAAAGCGAAAGAGTATTTAAAAGCGGCTGGATACTCAAGCGGGGCAGACGTGCCGGAATTCACGATCCTGATTAACACCTCGGAAGCCCACAAGGCGATCGCCGAAGCGATTCAGGATATGTGGAAGACAGATCTCGGAATCGAAAACGTGAAGATCTCCAACCAGGAGTGGAAGGTGTTTCAGCAAACCGTTCAGGACATCAACTACGACATTGCCCGGGCCGGATGGATCGCTGACTACGTCGATCCCAACACGTTTCTCAGTATGTGGAAGACCGGTGATTCAAATAATCAAACCGGGTGGAGCAGTGAGACTTACGACCGGCTTTTAAAAGAGGCTGCACAGCTCAGCGACAACAAGGCCCGCTACGTGAAAATGAAAGAGGCCGAGGACGTGCTGCTTGATGAGCTCCCGGTCCTGCCTGTGTATTGGTACACGAGGGTTTATGCGTTGCACCCTGATGTGCAGAACTGGAATCCTCTGCTTCTCGATAATCACTCTTACAAATTCATCGATCTGAAATCGGCTGATTGAATGGATACCGTTCGCTACATCGTCTCACGGTTGCTGCAGTCGCTCTTCGCACTGTTTTGCATCATTGCGATCACATTCTTTATCGCACGACTCGCACCGGGCGGCCCGTTTCTCGATGACAAAGCCGTTCCCGAACACCTCATCAAGCAGATGGAGGTGAACTACGGCCTCGACAAACCTCTGGTTGTTCAGTTCGCAAAGTATCTCGGCAAGCTCATCCAGGGAGATCTGGGGCCGTCATTTGGAAACAAGGGGTTCACCGTGAATGACATCATTGCCCAGGGATGGCCTGTCTCCGCAGTGATCGGATTTCTGGGTCTCGCTATCGCGCTTGCGCTGGGGATTCCGGTCGGGATCATCGCGGCGGCACGTCGCAATACCAATACGGATTACACCCTGATGGGGATTGCCATGTTGGGGATCTGCCTGCCGACGTTTGTAATCGGCCCCCTGCTTGGATTATTCTTCGGGTTAAAGCTGGATTGGTTCGATGTGGCCGGTTGGGAGAACAGCAATGCGTGGGTTCTCGCCTCGCTCACGCTGGGACTTTACTACGCCGCCTACATCGCGCGACTTACCCGGGGATCGATGCTCGATGTCCTGAGCCAGGACTACATTCGAACCGCCCGGTCCAAAGGTGTCTCGCCGATGAAAGTGCTTTTCAAACACGCCTTCCGCGGTGGGATTTCCCCCGTAGTCGCCTACCTCGGACCGGCGCTCGCGGGATTGATTGGTGGATCTTTTGTGGTTGAACAGATCTTCGGGCTTCCGGGTCTGGGGCAGCATTTTGTTAAGGCGGCGACCAACCGGGACTATTGGCTGATCAACGGAACCGTGACTGTGATCGCTGTGCTGATCCTCGCGATGAACTTTGTCGTTGATATCATTCAGGTGTGGCTCGACCCACGAAGGAAATTGAATTCATGACTACCCCTGAGCCCATCAGTGCCGTCCAGTTTTCGGCAGAAGAAATCGAGCGCGGTTCATCGCTCGGTCGGGATGCGTGGTATCGCTTACAGAAAAACAAGCTGGCCATGCTCAGTCTGTGGGCGTTTATCATTATCACGATTGCCTGCGTGGTGGTGCCGTTTTTCCCCGGAATCCCCGACCCGAACAAGACCTACCCGGACCTCAAGTCGATGGACGCGTTCAAGTCGGCCGTTTCGAAGGACGGGGAAAAGGTATTCTATCTCCTGGGCAGTGATTATCTGGGGCGGGATATCTTTTCGCGCATCCTCCACGGCGGCCGCGTTTCCCTGGGCGTGGGCTTTCTCGCGACACTGGTCTCGCTCACAATCGGGGTGATCTATGGCGCCGTGGCAGGTTTTATCGGCGGCCGGCTCGATTCAATCATGATGCGGATCGTGGATATTCTCTACGCGCTTCCCTTCTTGATCATCGTGATCATTCTAACCACTTTCTTTGGAAACAAGCTGTGGTTGCTCTTCGTGTGTATCGGGGCTGTGGAATGGCTGACCATGTCCCGCATTGTACGCGGGCAGGTGCTGTCTCTGAAGAATCAGGAATTTGTCGAAGCCGCACGAAGCCTTGGCTTGTCGAACTGGCGGATTATCATCCGGCATTTGATCCCGAACACCGTTGGGCCGGTCATCGTTTACACAACGCTCACGGTCCCCGCAGTGATGCGTCTCGAAGCCATCCTGAGTTTCCTCGGCCTCGGGGTGCAACCTCCGCACGCCAGCTGGGGCAGTCTCATCAAAGAGGGCGCTGACCGCATGGTGAGCGATCAGGCTTTGCTGATCTATCCCAGTATCGTCTTCGGGCTGACTCTCTTCGCGCTGAATTTCCTCGGCGATGGATTGCGTGACGCGCTCGACCCGAAGAGCTCGAAGGACTGAGCTTCACGCTGGCGACTCATCGCCGAAGTACTTCCGAAAGGCAGCCGCCACATCATCGGGAATTGCCACGTCCGAACGAGTGGGATCAGTCAATGCATCCGCCTTTTCTCTCAAAGCGCCGGAGTCTTTCAGCTCGCAGAATTCGAGAACCCGGTCCAGGTGCGCATGGTGATCTTTGATGAAGTCCTCATAACGAAACTCCATCCACGAATCGTCCGGCAGTCGCGCCAGATCCGCCTTCGATTTCTCTGTCACCGCCTTCCAGATCTGACAGGTTTGCTCAACTGGATCGCCCGAAAAATCACGCCAACCTTCAGGCCGCAACAGAAAGCGTTCCCGGCGCATCGCTTTCAGCAAGAGAGCCGGGATTCCCGAGAGAGGCATCTCACGCAGTCGCGACCACACCCGGTCCGGCCTCGGTGGGCGGGATCGCATCTTCAGGATTGATGTCACAGCGGCAGGGCCGTTCCGAATGACATGAATGATCTTCGCATCAGGATACAGCGAATGGACAAAGGGAATCCGCAAGGTGTTGGCGGGAGTCTTTTCCGCAAACCGTGTGCGGCCCGAGTGGCTCAGATATCCGGCAAAGCGCCGGTCGATCTTATCCGCGATTTGATCTGTCAGGTCACCTGCTGACAACACGTCACTCTTCTTCAGGGAATTCCCAATCTCCCAAACCGGCCTCGGCTCTTCCCAGAAAGCGACATCTGGATGAGCTGCAAAAATCCGTGCGAGCAGAGTCGTCCCGGATCTCGGGGCCCCAATAATGATGATGGGTTGCTTGATTGACCGCTCACTCATTCATCACCCGATCACGCATTCGTTCCGCCGGGTTCCCCGAATAAATCCCATGGGAAGCCAGCGAAGAAGTCGCCACTGATCCCAGCGTCAACAGGGTTCCCTCACCCACTTCCACTCCCGGACCGACCTTTGCGTGAGCACAAATCCACACAAAATCCCTGATCACAACCGGCGCCGCCCGCAGATCGAACGACTTCGATTTGTAGTCGTGATTCCCGGTCAGCAAAACAGCTCCCTGCGAAAGGACCACCTGATTCCCGATCGTGATGGCCGCCACATTATCCAGCCACACATTCTCCCCGATCCAACAGTGATCCCCGATCGACAGGAACCAGGGATATTTGATCTTCACCGAAGGCTTGATCACTGCGCCTTCACCCACAGACGCCCCGAAACACCGGAGCAGCGCCACCTTGATAGCTGAGGGCCACGGAAAACGCGTTTCGAAAAAGAAACGACTGACGACAATCCAGACGATTCTTTTAAACGGTGACCCGGGATTATAATCGCCCGTCGAATATGTGCTTAGATCGATCAACGCTTCAATCTACCACAAAGCCCGGCTTTTCGCTGTCTTCTGTGATCCAGGAGTAGAAAGCTTTCATCTTCTCCGAAATCTCCCGATAGGAGAATTCCTCGTCGATCAACTTCGCGCCGCGTTGCCCCATCGCTGCGAGCTCACGAACGGACGTGTGAAGCAGAGCATCCCGCAAAGCTCCTGCAACTCCTTCCACTGTCGGCTCCACACACCAACCGCACCCGCTGGTTTCAACCAACTGCCAGGGAGTCGTTGTCGTCGTGATCACCGGCGTCCCCGCTTTGAGCGCCTCAGCCACCACAATCCCGAAATTCTCCGAGTAACTGGGCAGCACAAACAGATTGGCCTCTTCCAGAGCCCGCCACTTCGCATCCTCATAAACCGGGCCGCACATCTCCACCGTATGACTGAGATTCAGCTTTGTGATCAATCGCTTCACCTTCGCCATGTAGCCGGGATCGCCATCACCGTAGATCTTCAGCGTCCACCCGTCCCCGCCGATCTCGGACCACGCATCGAGCAGCAAGTTCAGCCCCTTCTTGGGATGAATCCGGGAAAGAAAAGCAACAGTCCGTTCGGTGGTTTCTTCGGGGACCGGAAGCTTGAGGTCTGATGAAATCCCGTTCGGAATCACGGCGATCGGTTGGGAAAATCCAAGCGCGCGGATATGCTCGGCTTCGGCTTCACAGGTCGCATGAAAGGCCCGGGCTGCTTCCAGAATATCCCGCTGATACCAGCGCCACGCGATCTGCTTCCGCAGCGAATGCTGTTGCAGCGACCACGGTTCCAGCATGCCGTGAGGCGATACAATCAGCGGAACCCCTTCCCGCTCGATGAAACCGGCGACCACTCGCATCGAGCGTGTCCAGATCCCGTGCTGGTGAACCAGATCATAATTCTCAACCGGCTCAAAAGCCGGAGCCAACATAAAATGGGACGAAGCGGAATTGACCACCCCGAGTGAGATCAACCCGACCTCATCAGAAAGCTGAACCGGCCACTCATCCTCCCCCGCAATACCCAACGTCACATCACAATCCTGCGAAGCCATCGCTGAACACAAATCAGCAACCGCAACAGCGAGACCGCCCTGACTGCGATCCAGTGATTGAACATGATGAAAGACCTTCATTACTTCCTGACAACCCACAGCATGGCACGAATAATCACCAATCCTAACACACAGCGAAATATTCCCGAGCCGATACTGCTTCCGACCGCTTCATACCCGATCAGCATTGGCCCCGCAATAAAAGTCACCACCGGAATCGGGTCAGTGGAAAACCGGTTCTCAATCCACTTCAAACCCATTCCAAAACCGAAACATCCGAGCACGATTCCGAACCAGCCGAAGTTCCACCACATCTCCGCCACCAGACCCGGCGGCACTCCCGCGACACGCTGACCATAGAGATGATTCCCGATGATTGGCCCCGGATGGATCACCGGCTTATCCGGCCAGACCTCCCGTGGAATCGGCGCCGCCAGCCAGCGGGTCAGCGTCTTGCCATACTGAAAGTCCAGCGTCTCCGGAACCGCCTCAATAATGTGCGCCGTCTTCGGCAGCTCGATCTGGTTGCGGTTCAAAACCACCGACTCAACAGGATTCGATTGCGCCTCGCCCGATCGCAGCGCCGTCATCACCATGATCAGTGCCGCGACACCCACACCAAACCCCGCAAGTTGCCACCGCCGGTCTTTTCCACCCAGGAAGTAAACCACCGCGGCTGACAAAATGAAATTAGCAGCCACCACCGTCCTCACACTGGCATAAAACGGCTGCAAACACGCGACAAACAACAGCCCGTAGGCGAGGACAAACAAACCCCGCCTGCCCGATCGAAAGGCTTCAGCCAGGACGATGAGATGCGCAAAAATCGCCAGCGATGAGAGGTGCCGGAGAATCCCGAATGACCGAAACCCCCTCCCCGCCAGTTCGATATCGGGAATCGGTGTCCGCTTGGCCGAGAGCGACTCCGGGCTGAACCCACCCGTCGACATGGCATAAAGCACCGCGCCGGCAAGCGAAGCGCCGAACACAACCACCCCCAGCCAGAGAACCTTCCTGCGGTCCCACTCCCGGAGATTTGCCTTCGCCTCCCGACTCATCAATGCCAGGTAACCCAGAGTCATCGTCCCAAGTCCGACCAGCAGCTTCATCAGCGGCCCGACGAAAAACTCCGGCGTCCTGCCCAGATAATAAAGCCGGTCAATCGTCTCGAAGTCGGGGGATTCGAAACTGATGAACAGCCCCCGCAAAGCCATCCCGATCCCCACGGTCAGCACCACAAAAGACCAGATCGAAAACAGTCCAGCACGCCTGTCCAGCGCCGGCGGGATCATCACAATCGTCAGCGCCCAGAATCCGCCTGCGGCAAAAATGAACGATTCGCTGGAGATCATAGCCACCGTGAAAACCACGGCGAGCAACCCCGATAATATGGCAGCCGCTTTCATCAATCGAGATCCCACAACGGAGCCTCATGCCCCAGCATTTCCTGTAACTCCAAAAGGTCGGACCGAAAAGCCGCCGTCACTCCCGCCAAAGTTTCCGGGGAAGGCGGCGCGGGACGACCTTTCGCAGCGGGTAAAATCCATCGCCGGATCCGGTCCCGCATTTCCAGGGACGTGAACGGCCTCACGACCGATCGATACAGCGCGTTCTCCCGAATCTTCTTCCAGAAAGGAGTCAAGACCGGCCGCGCCGAGCTGGCATTGTGAACCGCATCATCCTCCAGCTGTTCGACTTCAAAATCCACGCCGATGAATTCACAGATCGCCCTGACCGATCCCGCACGATCCTTCACGTAATCCTCGAAACGCATCACGAGAACCGAGTCCCGCCCGAGATGATCGATCCACGGTTTCAACTGGTAGGCGTAGCGACTGTAGTTCACCAGCTCGGGGAAATTCGCCACCGCAACATCAATGTCCTGCCCCATCCCCCGGTTTCGGGGAGCAGGCCATGAACTGATAAAATGATGATGACTGATCATTCGATCGACCGGATGTCGCACCAGGTAAATAATCTTCGGACCGGCGGTCGCCGCCGTCGCCGCCACACCATCGATGTCCGGTAGCTTTGCGTAATCCGGACAAACCTCCCCGCAACACTGCCCGCTTCCGGCTTTGGAAAAAACAGCCGGCACCACATCCTGCAACAGAAGGTTCGATTCCTTATCCGGCAGGAAAATCCCCGGCTGTCTTCTCAAGTCGTGATACAGCGTAGTGGTGCCGCATTTCATCGCTCCAATCACGAGGAAATCCGCACAGCGTGGCTTGGCAGCAGGTTCAGGCATTTAAAAATTCGGCTTGTCAGGATAAAGTCGCCCCCTACGGTTTTGCAATGCCTGAAAGCGCCACACCTGAATCAATCATCGCCACCGTTCTGAAGAGAAAAGTGTGGTTGATCGGTTCTGTCATCCTCTGGTTGATCGCTGCGGCCATTTATCTGGCCACCCGAACACCCCTCTACGAAGCAACCGCCCTCCTCCAGGCCCCAGCATCATCATTCGACAGCGAGACCGATCTCTACACCGCGGCGGAGAAGTTTCGACGCCTGCCTCTCTACAAAACCGTGTTGAAAGAACTGCACGGATTCGACACCGCTGAAGCCTTTCAAAAAGCCACTGCAGTTCGCGTGATACCCCGCACCGCGCTCATCCGCCTCTCTGTCAAACACAGGGACAAAAGCATCGCGGAAATACTCGCCAGCCGGCTCGAAAGCGCCGCCCGCATCAGCGACGACAAGAAACAGGAGGCCAGCAAGAACTTCCGCAGCGGCGGACTCGTCCTGCTCGACCCGATCTACAGCACTGGTCCGGTGAATCCCCCGCCCGTCCTCGTTCTCGCAGCCGCTCTCGCCTGCGGACTCGTCACCGGCCTCGGGATGATCTGCCTGCGGCAATCTATTTGAGCAACGCCCCTGCGTATCCGACCACCCGACTGGTGTCGCCGGAAATCCTCGCGCTCGTGTCGTATTGCGTGACCTCAACCTCGCATTGCTTCTCCGTATTCAGCGCCTCCAGAATCGTCACTGCCGGCCGCAGACCGCACATGCTGATCCGGTTCTCCACACAAACCTGAAACAGCAGGTTGGGATCACCCGCCGTGAGCTGTTGCAGCGCCAGCTTGTCCAGCCGTCGGTTTTCCTCGTCGTCCGCGAAATGATTCATGTCGCTAGAGATTACCAACAGCGGCGCACGCCCCTCTTTCTCCAACATCGCAGCCCGCCACTCAGCCAGAGCATCCGCCAGCGGCTGAAGCGCTGTAATCTCCGACTCCCCGATCACAATCGGCACAATCTTCAGTCGCGGATTCGCCCATCTCAGAAACGGCAGCAGCACCTCGATACCGTGCTCTTCACGATGAGCCTCCGTTTCGATCTCCAGCTCCCCGACCCGCTCCGCGAGAAACTCCACGCCCTCAACATCCACCGGGATCGTTGCGTGTGGCAGCTTCCACTCCGTATCACCACTCACCGACCAGTTCGCCCCCAGCTTCGTGTGCTTCGGACTGATGATCACCACCCGCTCCGGGATTTTCGCCTGTGAGACCGTCGAAGCCACGATGTCACCACAATACTCCCACCCCGCATGCGGCAGCATGATTCCCCGGCAATCCTGCAGCGCCACATCCGGCGGGACGCTGAAGAACAGATCATCCACCTCAGCCTTGATCGCATCCGCCGTAGCCGGATAAAACTTCCCCGCAAAAGCCGCCTGTCGGGTACTTCGTGGGCGGGCGACCACCTCCGCCTTTGGCGAAGCCGGTTTCCCGACAGCCTCACGATCAGACCCTGTTGGTTCATCGATCATACCCTGTTCGATCGTGGCGGTGGGAATCACCGCGGGGATGACCGGGCGGAATTCCTCCGCGTGAAACACCGTGACCTCCGCCCCCGCCTTCGCCCATTGCTTCCGCTTCACCCCGATGTTGGACAGCACCGTCTCGATCGAGCTGGTGTCTGACTTCAAAGTAAAAGAGATACGCCCCTCCAGGCTGGCCAGAGCCGCGCCTTTGCTCACCGTCTCGAACCGGCTGTCTTCATCCTCCGGAGAAAGCTCGATCGGATGAGTCAAAAGTATGACCCGGGAAAGCGGAGCCGGATTCGGGTTCCCGGCCATCACCGATCGCGTCGCCTGCTTCGCGAGATCAATCAGGCTGGCGCCTCTGTGAATCGCCAGCGCATTTCTTCCATCCTCACACTCCACCAACATCCCCACCCGCGTGGCCTGCGGTTGAATCAAAGCCGTCGAAACCGAGAATTCCCCGCTTTGTTGTTCGAACCCCGACTGGACAATTTCCACCAGCGTGGCGCGGTCACTCGCCGGCAACGCCGCGGGATCCAGATCCTCACCCCCGACCGGTCCCGCTTCAAAGATCTCCCCGCGAAAGGTCTTCAACGTTGCCGCCGGGTTCTTCCAGAAATCTTTCGGCACATCCGCCTTCGCACCCAGGCGATCGAGCAACGTTTGCACATCC
>JBLWYI010000039.1:0-54338 GCA_048267005.1 Verrucomicrobiales bacterium
CCGTCAGCCAGGGCCGAGGCGACAACAATGGAGTTTTTATGGACGTCGAGTCCGAGGTAGAGTTTAATTGGATTCATGGCGCGTTCTGATTTTAGGGTTCATTGGTTGAGTGTTTCGAATCGCTTCAACATATTGGATAGGTCCCGCCCTCAAAAGCGAGATAGCCCACGATTTGAACCTCAGAACACGCCGCTTAATTCAACTGAAAGGGCTCGCCGGATCTGAGGCGCAGCCATATTGTCTCTGCTCAAAAATGATCGCGACTACGAAGAGGAAGGTTTTTCTTTTCGTGCTCTTGTCGCCGTTCACATTCGTCCTGATCTACTTGCTGACGGCTTACTCGTTCTATCGAGAGAACTTCTCCCATAGACTTTACCGGATCACCCTTACTGGCCTTTTCTTGGAAGACACAGAGTACAACAGGAAGAGAGTCGACCTCTACCGCCCCGTGCTCAATATCCTTGGTGACGGCTGGAATATCTATTGGACGAACGAAGATAGGGTTATCCTTGAAGCAGACCGAATGGTCGGATTTCACGCTAGACTACTTTACGACGGGACTGAAGACGACCTACAAGCGTTTCTGCACAACGATAGAATCCAGACTCGGGCGCTACTCGACTCGTTACAGTTTCGCATGGACCAAGCAGAACAACCCAGCGCTGGGCAACCCGAAAAACGTCGTGTGTCGGTTGACTCTCCTAACTCGAATCCTTAATCTTTTCTCGTAGCCGCGCCCTCATTTTCGGGTGCCAGGCTTCAAACGTTGGCCAAGAAGAACACCTGATGCCCGACGAACGCGATACAGACAAAAGTGTTTCCGAGTCCACTCAGACAGCACGCCCTTCCCAACCTATCCTCCTTCAACTTGTAGTTCTCTTCTGCGTCACCATTGCGGCGCAACTGGTGAGCCTTGCGTATGGCCGGATCAATGTGAACGAGAGGTTTGCCTCCATTGTTCTGCCCAGCTTGGTGTTCCTCAGTATCATTACGATTCCTTCTATATGGCTTGGTATTGCTCTGGGCCGTCAGATTGGTCTTGGCACTCCGCTGTTGGCAGAGCTTTTATCCAGAAAGCAAGGTTGGATTCGAAAAGCAGGAAGGGATGCGAGCTTGGCCTGTATTCTGGGAGTTGTGGTAGGCGGGCTGCTTCTCTTAATTCGTCAACTCAGCGCCCCCTATCTTCCACCGGAAATTCCAGCTTACGGGCACAGGGGCGTTCTTGGAGGTTTGGCGGTCTCGTTCGGAGCAGCAGTAGCAGAAGAGGTATGGTTCCGATTGGGCTTGATGACCCTGATGGTTTGGTGCGTCGCGCGCCTGCTCAAGGAGCAGAAGCCCCGTCCGTTCATAGTCTGGACAATCATCGTACTCACTTCAGTTTCCTTCGGTTTGGCCCACTTGCCCCAGCTGATATCCTATGGTGCCGGTTCGCCGTTCGCGATTGGCGGCACCGTCATCGGAAACAGCGTTGTTGGCACCCTCTACGGTTGGTGCTATTGGAGAAGGAGTCTTTTCGCCGCGATGATCGCGCACTTCTCTGTCGATATTGTAATCCATGTATTGCCCGCCTTTGCGCAATAGCTGCCCCTCGGCGAGTCGAAAGCTCATGAGTGTCCAACCCTCAACCCAGAATTCGGAGTCCACCCTCGGTCAGGTGTGAGAGACTCGAACGTCCGATCAAAAATGGAAGCCAAGACAACATGTAGAATCTGTGGAGCAGAGATCCTGCAGGCTACGGCCAATTCGACTGACAATCGCTGCATGCCTTGCTGGAAGGATCCCGGTCGGATTGAACGCATGGAGAAGGCAGCTAAAGAATATGCAGAAACTAGAGAGCGCCTGAAACGTGAAAAGAAACTTTGCCGCACACTCGCTGACACTCCTTCAAATGACCCGTATTCGATAGTTTCCGAATTCACCAGTCTCCTGTATTTTGATGGCCTGGATCAGGTATCCGTAGATGAGATTCTGGAGGTTCTGCACAGTCTCGGGGAGGTGGCGGCTCCGAAGTGCCGGGATTCGCTCCACAATCTTCTGGACTTGATCGAGGAGGGGTGTTCGCCGGAAGGCTTTTTTGATCCCGAACTCGTAGAGGGCTTCTTGATGGATAACGATCTCAATGCCTACGAGCTGTCGTATCAGAAGGCAAATGAGGAGGAAGACCCCAAAGCTCAATTCGAAGCCCTGTTCGCAGACTGACCAGGACCGAACAAACACCTGAGGTCAAAAATCACTCGTAAGGCTGACCTTCCAACCGGCGATCACTGATTGGGCTGGCACGTTTATTCACCCGAATTTGCTGGAAAACTCAACGGGGGCCGCTTTAAATTGCACGTCATTATGAAAACATCATTTGCCCTTCTTTTTGCTCTCGTCCTGGCAACAGGTTCTTTGTCCTTTGCGCAGGATAAAGCCGAAACCGGCGAAGTCAGCGCCAGCGGAATCACTTTCACCTACGCAAAGCCATGGAAGAAGGTGCCTGCCGCCAGCTCGATGCGGGTCGCGCAGCTTCAGTATGATAACGAAGGCGATCTCGCAGATGTGGATGCGATCTTTTTCTACTTCGGGGAACGAAGCGGATCAGTCGAAGCTAACATCCAGCGCTGGAAAGGTGGCTTTCAGGGCGAAGCGGAAACCAAAATCGAAGAGAAGGATCACAACGGAACCAAGGTGACTTATTTCACCGGAAAAGGAACGTTCCTGGATGGGCCTCCCATGGGACAGAAAACGCCTAAAGATGGCTACACTATGCTCGGGGCTATTGTTCCCGGGAAACAGGGGGCCGTCTTTATCAAGTTCGTGGGGCCGACGGCTGCGGTGGAAGCGGCTAAAGCTGACTTCGAAAAGCTGGCCGCAAGCCCCTTCGCGAAGTAATCGCGTGATATGCCCGGCCTTGTGCTGAGGTCATAAATTTCGTGAAATCGCTGGATGAATTGGTTTTCATCCAGCGTTTTTTTATGGGCTGCCGCTGCGGTCGCGATGGCTCAGGATCCCTGGCCTAACCTGAAACCGGCCAGCGAGTCCGGCCAGCTTCCGGGAACGCAGCCCCTCGAGATGGAAGGGGATATTTCCCTGCAACTGGCGCAGGGGGCGGATCGCTTTCTCGATGTCCAAATCGCAGCGGCTGCAAAAGCGCGCCCCGAACCGGATCGCGGGAATCTGGAGAAATTGCTGGGGATGGATCGCGATAAACGACCTGAGAACGGGTTGCTGGAGGTCTACAGTTTACAAACGGCTCAGAAGGCGATCGCAAAAGGGTTGCAGGTTTATCATGTGCGATGGCTGGCGTTCGGTGATGTCCACGGGGATGGGCTGATGTTGTTTCCGGAAGGGAAAGACGTGCCGATCCTGGCGGATGCGATCGTGATTCCCGATGCGGGGGAAACGCCGGAAGATGTGGCGGGGCTGGGAGATAAAGAGGGATCGTCTTATGCGCTTGAGTTGGCTCTCTCGGGGTGCCGGGTTTTGATTCCGACTCTGATCAATCGGAACGGGAACGCCTACAAGATGACCAATCGTGAGTGGCTCCAGCGGCCTTCGTTCGTGCTGGGGAGGACGCTGACCGGTTATGAATTGCATAAGATCCTGGCAGGGGTATCAGCACTGCAAAACACCCAGCGGAAGGCGGTGCCCATTGGGGTTTACGGTTGGGGAGAGGGCGGACGGCTTGCTCTTTTCGCCGGAGCGCTCGATGAACGGATCGCGGTCGCAGGTGTGAGTGGTTATTTTGGCAGGCGGGAAATGCTGTGGAATGAGCTGGCTGATCATAATGTTTTCGGATTGGTCCGGGATTTTGGGGACGCTGAAATTGCCGATCTGATCGCCCCGCGGAAGCTGGTGATCGGGAATATCCCGGGGCCTGAGTTTGTGTTTCAGGGTGGGGAAGACGGTGAGCCGACTCGAAGTCTCAAACGCACACCGAAGAACGGCAAGCCGGGTAAGTTTCAGGTGATCGATCCCGAAGGGGAGGCGAAGCGGATTTCGAAAAGCGAAAACCTACAGATTACGAAGGAACCTGTCACTGTATTTGCAAAGGCTTTGATCGACAAACCTCGGACGCCGCCTGCGGATTTTGCGTTCAAAAAAGTCTATCCGGATCCAAAGGGCCGGGATCTCATAGCCGAAAGACACGCTGCCCAGATGGCGGAAATTGAGAGGCACAATCAGCTCGCGTTGGTGAACGCGGCGAATGACCGCGCTGCTTATTTCAAAGACCTGGATACAAAAAGCCCTGAAGCTTTTGCAAAAACGATCGAGCCTTACCGCGAGAAATTCCGCGACGATGTGATTGGGCGGTTCGATCTTGATTTACTCCCTCCCAACGCCCGGACACGAAAGTATCAGGAGGGACCAAAGACCATCAGCTATGAGGTCGTGCTGGATGTGTATCCGGAGTTGATCGCATACGGCGTTCTGACATTGCCAAAAGATTTGGATCTGGCGTCAGGAGAAAAGCGCCCCGTGGTGGTGTGTCAGCACGGGCTGGAAGGATCTCCCCAGGACGTGATTGGTGAGACAAAATACAAAGCCTACAAGGCGTTTGCGACGCGGCTGGCTGAGCGGGGATTCATCACTTTTGCGCCGCAGAATAATTACAAATACTTCGATCTGTTTCGCATCCAGCAGTTTAAGGTGCAGTCGATCGGGAAGACTTTGTTTTCAATGATTGTGCCGTCTCACCAGCAGATTACTGATTGGCTGAAAGCGCAGCCCTTTGTCGATGGCGAGCGCATCGGATTCTACGGGCTCAGCTACGGAGGTAAATCCGCCATGCGAATTCCTCAGTTGGTGGACAACTACGCCCTCTCTATCTGCTCAGCGGACTTCAACGAATGGGTCTGGAAGAACGCGGCCACCGATCCCCGTTCATTGCGCTACAGTTACGCTAACAAAGGAGAGTATGAAATCTTCGAGTGGAATCTCGGGGGGACATTCAATTATGCCGAGATGGGATGGCTCATGGCGCCGCGTCCTTTCATGGTGGAGCGCGGGCACTTCGACGGTGTTGCCCCTGACGAAACAGTTGGCTACGAGTTTGCCAAAATACGGCATCTCTATGCCGCCAAGCTGGGCATTCCCGATCGCTGCGAGATCGAATGGTTCGTCGGTCCCCACTCCATCAATGGTGAGGGAACTTATCGCTTTCTACACAAACACCTCAACTGGCCTGAGCCAAAGTGACCACGCCCGCCAAACAAGGCAGGTTCAGCCAGGGACTCACGGGATCGATCGAACAGGGTTTGATCGTCAAACAAACCCTGTTAACTCGTTGGCTCAGTTTCCGATGCAGTAGACCTTGGAGTCAGTGCGAATGAAAAGGTTGCCATTCACCGGCACGACCGAAGCCCGAATATTGGTGCTCTGTGGCTCGCCCAGGGTTGTGCTGTTGAGCAGTTTGAATTCTGGGCCGGATTTGATCACGAAGACTTCGCCGAGGTGGCTCATCACATAGATCTTTCCGTCCGCTGCGGTCGGTGATGACTCAAGCTTCTGCTTTGCGTCAAGCCGCTCGGTATAAAGAACTCTGCCGCTGGCGGGATCGACACAGGAGATGAATTTCTGACGGCCGTTCAGGATGTAAAAGTGGCCATCATAGAAGAGAGGGGTTGGAACATCTGAACTAACCTGCTTGTCCGAGCTGACCCAGGCAACGGCAGAGTCATCAAGATTACCGGTTCCACCGGCGCTGATGGCGTAAACGGGATTGCCTTTCGGTGCGCAAGCGAGCAGAACTCCATCGCCATAGACAGGTGAGGGAACAAGACGCCAGTATTTCTCCTGCTTCGGATTCCAGGTTCCCCAGCGCCAGAGTTCCTTGCCGGTTTCAGGATCGTGACCGGAAATGCAGTCACCACCAACCACCGTGATCTCTTCTTTGCCTTCGTGGGTGACAGGAACAGGAGAGGTGAATGCTTCCCGGGATTCAACGACTGCGTCGGAATCACGCTCGACCCGCCACAGCTCCTTGCCGTCCGTGGGATTCAACGCCAACAGGTAAGATTCATTCTTTTTGTCGGTGAATCCGCGTCCGTCAACTGCTGTGTCGCGCTGGAGGACTTGAAGATAGAGTTTACCTTTGTGCAGGAGAGGGGAAGTGGAGAACGTCCAGCCGAATGCGAACTGACCATAGTCTTCCTGAATGCTGCGCTTCCAGATTTCCTTGCCATCAAAGTCAAACGCAGCGAGATCCCCGTTACCGGTGAAGAAGATCACGATCTTTCCGTCTGTCGTAGGGGACGGACCCGCAAAGGTGCTCTTGGGATCTTTGCTGACTCCTTCACCAAATTTCTTGCTCCAAACGATTTTACCTGTCGAGGCGTCGAGGCGGATTGCCATGATGCCGTTTTCTTTTTCATCTGCTGCTGTGACAAACACGGCTCCGTCCCAGACGGCCGGGGTTGACGCTCCAATGCCGGGGAGATCTGCTTCCCACTTAACGTTTTTGGTTTTCGAAAACTCGGCAGGGAAGTCGCCTTCCTCGGATGATGCTCCATTGAAATCTGGGCCCCGCCAATTGGCCCAGTTTTCAGCGTGAACGAGGGATGTGCCGGCAATCAGCAGAGCGGCCGCAGAGGAAATGAATTTAGCAGGGGACGTGGTCATGAGAGAAAAAGTTCGGTCTATTTCCCGTAAATTTGGGGGGCGCGATGAGAAGTGTCAAGCAAGACAGAACTGCACAATCTCGTAAAACCGTGGGCCGGGGAGGGGAATACGGGAACTATTCTGAGAAAAATACTTAATATTACTAAAATTTCTGGAACAATGAACCGATTTGTGATTTAGTCATCACTGCATTATCTCCTTATGAACGCTCTTGCCCAATCTCTTGAAATGGTTCCCGAATCTTATCAGGACGATACTTTTGATATCGTGGTGCGCGACAACCGGTCCGTCGCGGTTTTCTGGGATCTTGCAGAAAGCTCGAAGCGAGGTGGCAGTGGAGCCCGGTTGAGTTTGCGGGTGCAGAATGAAACCGCAGGTGCGGAGGAAACCCTGCCTTTGAGTCACGATGCGGGTCATATGATTGTCCCCCTGGCTGACAGCTCCCGCACTTATCAAATTGAGCTGGGCTGGGCAAACTCCGAAGGTTTTAGCAAGATCGCCGATGACAGTGTGGAACTCCCACCATTGGTGAAGATGCAGGCTCATCACGAGGCAAATTTTTACGGCGCAGCGGTTGAACGTCGTGGTTTCCGCCCTGCGAAAGACTTGTGAGCGAGGCGACTGAGTCGATCGACGATCCGCTCGTTGACGAGTTTCTCGAATATTTGTCGGTCGAGAAGAACGCTTCTCCCCGGACGCTCCACAATTATCATCATGCATTGATGCGTTATCGCATTGAGCGGGGGCCGACAGGATTCTCCGAGTGGGTGAAGTGTGATGCCGAAGATTTTCGCGATTATTTGTTTGAGTGCATGAAGGGAGGCTGGGCCCGGGCCACGATCAGGCTTCACTTCGCTGCGATGCGGAGTTTCTTCAAATTCCTGACACGGCGGAAGAATCTACTCGTCAATCCACTGGCGGAGGTCCAGTTGCCGAAAGCTGAGAAGAAACTGCCTGTTGTATTGACGAAAGATCAGGTCGAGGAACTGCTGATGTTACCGCTCCAGATCGAACATCCGCAACAGGCGCCGGATTGGGCAGGGGAACGGGACGCAGCCATTCTCGAGTTGTTTTACAGTTCGGGGGTTCGCCTTGCTGAGCTTGCCGCGATGAATGTGGCTGACTTCGATTTCTACAACGAGTGTGTCCGCGTCTTTGGTAAGGGCAGCAAGGAACGGATTTGCCCGGTTGGGACCAAGGCTGCTGAGGCAATTCACACTTATCGTAATGCGGCACGCGTCATGGATGGTCCGCTGTTCATCAGCAAGCTGCGGCGCAGGATGACGCCGCGCGCAATCTCTGATGTCTTCAAGAAGTATCACCGCGCATCGGGGATCCCGATCAACATCAGCCCACACAAACTGCGCCACAGTTTCGCAACGCATCTGCTCGACAACGGTGCCGATCTTCGAAGCGTCCAGACTCTACTTGGGCATGCCAGTCTCTCGACGACCCAAATCTACACGCATGTTTCCATCGAGCGGATGAAGCAGGTTTACAATGAAGCTCACCCCCGGGCGTGATTTTGGCTACGGTTGGATGGTGGCCGTCACCGTGACATCGCCTTCGACCCAGCCGATGGAAACGGATTCACCGGGAGGCAATGGCAAGTGATCGACCGGACCGCTCTTCAATTCAAACGTGAGCGGGTCACCTTTCCCCAAATACAACCGCCCGGCATCCCAGCGGTATTCGCCCTCTCCGGAGACAGACAGGTTGATTCGCGTCGGCAGCAATCCACCTGCATCACCCATATTTCTCAAAAGTAAGCTGGTTCGATCTGGATTCTTTGGCAGCCGCACTGATTCGATGATGAGATGGGGCGCGGTCTGTTCCCCCCGGGCCACTTTCATCCAGGTTGATCTCGACCAGTTCATGACATCGGTCTCAACCGGCAACCGGTACCAGACGACACCAGTCATTGCTTTGGGACGGGCACTCACCCAATCGCGAACGAGCCCGGCAATCTCCGCGGGATCGGTCCGCCCCAGTTTGATCCTTCCTTTGTCGGCCGGCCAACGGTTAGGGATATCTTCTGAAACCACGTCGAAGACATCCTTGCCGTCGGTTTCAAAGACTACGAAACAGGAGTAAGTCGGAAGAGCCACTTCGAACGGGTGGCGAAGTTTTCCGGCCGCTTCCACTGCCCTGCGAGCCGCATCGGGATTGATCAAGACGACCGGTTTGGACTCATCATCCGGAAGCTGAAGCGAGTGAACTTGTAGGACATAGGAGTCACAGACCTTAGCCAGCGAAGGGAACTCAGGCTCACCCAGCCAGCTGGGCAGGGCGGTGAACGTCAGGCGGGTGGAGGGAAAAGCAGCACGCAGATGTCGGAGAAGTTTCCGGTAGTCGGCCAGTTTCTTTTGAGGGCAATCGTAGTCGATCTGTAGTTCCGACGGTATCCAGATTCTGGACTCCATGGTTTCACGGGCAACGCTTTCGACCAACTGACACGCCTTCGGATTCCATTGGGTGTCTTTTGCTGACATGCCGATTCGAATCACCCCCGCATCCGCTTTTGCCTCCGCGCGTTTTTGAAATGATGCCACGGCGAGTGAAGGGCGGACTATTTCCGGAGGTGCGTCAGCTCCATCGCGATAGTGGATTTCAGCGACGAGTGGCAGGAGTCCCGAAACGAAGTCCGGCAGAGAATCGATCGCCGAAGCAACCTCGGGAGCGGTTTGAACCCTTTGCCAAACATAGGCACGTTGCTCGAGCGGTTGGCTGGTTGTGGTGCCCGGCTTGACTATCCAAATCACAATTCCGACCGCAAAGAGCATGATGAGGATCACAAGTGAAACAACGCGCGAGGAATTCTTAGAGATCATTTGTGTGCAACAAAACGATTTTAATCGTGGCACCATCTGCTACAAATCAAACTATTCCCATGAAGAAATCGATTTGTATTACCTCACTCTCCCTCCTTGCCATCGTATCGAACGCCGCCCCGGCCGGAAAGGAAAAGCCCGTTGACGAAAAGACGACGGTCTGGACTGACCCCGCTGTAGCTGTAGTAGAGCACCCTGATTTCGCTGTGCAGGGCGAATACACAGGGAAGGTTAACCGGAAAAAAGTGGGAGTTCAGGCTGCGGCTTTGGATGAAGGAAAGTTCCTGGTGACAACCTATCGCGGGGGGCTGCCCGGTGATGGTTGGGACCGATCCAAGCTGGATTGCGTCATCATGGAACGGGCTGACTTTGAAAAGAAGATCGAATCCCTGGAGCGAGTTGAGCGCAAGAGTCCCACACTCGAGGAGAAGGCACCGGAAGGTGCGTTGGTCATCTTTGACGGTTCACAGACCGATCATGTGAAAGGCACCGTCAAAGACGGGCTCTTGTGGGCGGGAAGCGAAACCACCACACCGGTTGGCAGTTTTAAAATGCACCTGGAGTTCCGTCTGCCCTACAAGCCCGGAACCACACCAAGCAGTCAGGACCGGGGCAACAGCGGAGTATACATTTTCAACAACTACGAGTGTCAGGTGATTGATTCATTCGCGTTGGATCTGGTTGAGGAAAACAATCCGTTCAAGGTGAAGTCGAAGAACAATCAGTGGTGCGGAAGTTTTTACAAAACAAAGCTGCCCGACACTCCCATGGTATTCCCACCGCTCGTATGGCAGACCTATGACATCGATTTCACGGCACCGGTCTTCGAAGGGGACAAGAAAGTTCAGAACGCACGGATTACCGTGAAGCAGAACGGTGTTCTCATTCACGATGATGTTGAGCTGGAAAAAGGAACCGGCGCAGGTGGTGGTCGGCCAGAGAAGGAAAAGGGGATGATCTATTTCCAGGGCCACGGAAATCCCGTCGCATTCCGGAATGTGTGGATCGTGGAGAAGAAGTGAACGTGGCAGCGCTCGCCCGAGCGCGAAGGCTTCGTCCAATGGCCACCGATGATCACAGCCACCTGCCGCGGCTGCATGAAAATGCATACAAAGGGTTGGCGGCTGTTCATTGGACTCTGACGATCAAAGATCGAAAGCGCGGCTGGCTGACAGACCGGCTTCATCTACGGGTTCGAGAGCAATTGCTTCATGCACTGGCACGATACGGGGCGGTGTGCCCTGTGTATTGCATGATGCCAGATCATGCCCACCTTTTGATCCTCGGATCAATGGAATCATGTGATCAACTGAACCTGATGCGATTCTTCAGGAAATATACCGCACCGGTTTTAGGGGAAGTCGGGCTCAGTTGGCAAAAGCAAGCTCACGACAATGTCTTGCGTCAGAAAGATCGCGAGCGTGGTGCATTTGAAGCGGTTGCCAGCTACATCGCTGAGAATCCGGTTCGGGGAATGTTAGTGGGTGATCGAAACGACTGGGAGTTCGTTGGTGGTTTAGTGCCGGGGTACCCTGACCTCGGTTTCAAGACCGAGATGTATTGGGAAACATTCTGGAAGGTCTACGACTTAATAGCAGAGCGGGAATAAGGAGCCACGATTCGTGAGAGCGTGGTTTATGGAATCCGCACTCAGTTTTCGCTGGAGTCGTCCGCCCCACCTTCTTACGAAGGCGGCTACTTGTGTCGTCTGTTTGGGGCGTCCGGCGTAGCCGCGCTCGTGAGAGCGTGGATCAGAGAATTCGGTCTCAGCTTTCGCTCGAGTCTTCCGGGCCCACCTTCTTACGAAGGCGGCTACTTACGTCGTCCGTTCAAATCGGGGCGGGGCGGCGCGATCACTGCGCTGCCTTCTTCAACAACCTCACGAACTCTGCACGATACCCGTGCGGATCATTTCCCATGGAGGCTTCCGCCATGGCGATAATTTCCGGGATCTCCACGGAACGCACACTGTCATGCCCGCGCAGCTTCATCCCGAAGAGCGCCACGGCTGAGGCGAACCGATAGTCCCGGCTCGCATTGCGCCAGTCCCGCCCGTTCGGCATCACGGTCTGTTCGACGAGCTTCGACACGTCACCATCAGGTGCCTTGTAGCGCAGCTTCAGCAACGCCAACTCAGGACTCTTCACGATCTCCATCTTAGCCTGCGGCAGTGGTTCGGGTGCTACCTCCTTCTGATATCGCAGATTCGATGTCATCTCCTGCAGTGGATTACTCTTGCTGTCAGCCGGAACGATCTCGTAGAAGGCCGTCACTGAATGCCCCGCTCCAATTTCACCGGCATCAACGCGGTCATCTTCGAAATCCTTCGCTGCAAGTCGACGGTTGGCGTATCCGATCAGGCGGTAGGCTTTCACCTGGCCGGGATTGAACTCCACCTGAATCTTGACGTCCTTCGCAATCGTCACCAGCGTCGCCATCATATCCTTGAGAAACACTTTGCGGGCCTCGGCAAACGTATCGATGAAGTAATAGGTGCCGTTCCCCTTGTTGGTGATCGACTCCAGCATCGCGTCATTCAGGTTGTCGTTTCCAAACCCGCACACACTAAGAAACACGCGATCCTTCTTCGCCTTCCGCTCCACGAGCTGGGTCAACGTCTCCGTTCCCGTCAGCCCCACATTAAAGTCGCCGTCAGTGCACAGGATCACGCGGTTGGTGCCATCCTTGATGAAATTCTGCGCCGCTATCTTGTAGGCCAGATTGATCCCTGCACCGCCATTGGTCGAGCCACCCGCCTTCAAGTGATCCAGAGCGGAAAGAATCTCGGCCTGCTCATTCCCTTTGGTGGGATAAAGCGCGACACCTTCAGCCCCGGCGTAGACCACGACCGATACACAATCATTCTCATTCAATTCCTCGACCAGAACCGAGATCGCCTTCTTCACCAGCGGCAACTTGTTCGGTTGATTCATCGAGCCCGAGACATCCAGCAGGAAAACCAGATTGGACGCGGGGCGTTTGGTGCGCTGAATGTCCTTACCCTGAATGGCGACACGAAGCAGCTGCGAGTCAGCGTTCCAGGGGCAGGCGGCGCTTTCGACCGCAAAGGCGAAGGGATGCTCGTTGTCAGGCTGCGGGTATTTCCAGTCGAAGTAGTTGATCATTTCCTCAATCCGAACCGAGTCCTGCGGGATCTGGTTCATCGACATACCCCGCTCTAACATTCCACGAATATTGGTCCACGACGCAGTGTCCACATCGATCGAGAAAGTGGAGAGAGGTTCACCGAGTGGTGACATCCACGGATTGTCGATGAGTTGCGAAACTCGTGTTACCGTTCTTGCTGCGGCTGGATGGCCTTCTTCCGGGGGGAGAATCCGCCGCCCAAACTGATCGGGCTCAGGGGTCGCATCCATCGGTTGGTTCCCGGCTGGATTTACAGTGCGTCGTGTTGCCCCCCTGAAGTTATCTCGTTCGAAGTCGTTCATTCCCCGGGTCTGATTGCCCCGTTTCGCAAGGTTTTCGAAAACGGGTGTCACCGGCGCGGGAGCGGTAATTACGCCGGGTGAATTAGATCCAGCCCTCAAACCGGATGTGGTGGGAGGATAGCCGACCTGAACCTTGCCCGGTGCTGACTGTGTTTCATCGCTACCGGTCGTGGCAAGTAAATGGGACTGGTTTGCGCCAGGAGGGGAATTCACGGAAGCCGCGCTCACATTCCCGCCGGTTCCCATTGTTCCGGTGATGTTAATACCAGTGGAAGTCTCGGAGCCATCAGCGCCTGCAACCGTACCACTACCGCCATCACTTCCTGCCTTCTCGTTCTTCGTTGCATCTGTAGAGGGACTCGACCCAGCGGGGACGGGCATCACCCAGCCTTCTACAATTTTTCTCATAAAGGTCGACCGGGTCTTATTGCGGGCCACCTCAAAGTATTCCAACTGTTCCTGTTCAGTTGCCTCGAGTCCCCGACGGGCAGAGAAATTATAGGGATCATGAGTCAGTGCCTCATTGTAACGACGCTCAGCTCCATCGTAATCTCCCAAGTCAAGATGTGCCTGAGCAACTTTTAATGCAAACTCAACCCGTCGAACTTTTTCGAGATGAGCTGGAGTCAACGCCGGTGAGTAGTATTCAGGATCCTGCAATCGTTCCAAAAGCCGCTTAGCCTCCCGGTTATCAGGATCAATGTTTGGCTGCAGAACATTCTGAACCAATTGCGTAGCCAGGGCGTATTCAGCCTCCTCGGCACGCTGTTCAGCAACCCGAACACTGGCGTTCGCATACTGCCTTGTATAAGCTGCTCTCCGTGCCTCGGTAATTTTCACGTCTGGTAAAGTGTTCAAGGCAACGATGTATTGTTCGACTGCTCCCTCGTAATCTTCATCAGCCATCATTTGGGAGCCTCGCAAAGCGGCCTCATCTGCTTTCTTAACCAGTTCCTGCTGCTGCGCGATGTAACGCTGTGTTCCGGGTGGGATATCAGCTTCCGCGTCGGATGGCGGAGTAGCGGCAGCTTCAGCTGCCGCGCTACGTGGGACTTTTACATGAAATTCATTAGCCTCTTTTTTCTCTGAGACATTTTCGCTACGATCGATCGGAATTCCTGGTAGAGGCTGAGGAGCTGGAGTTTCTTCAACTGTTGATGCAACTAAACCGGGATCCTTTGCGGTTGTTGGGGCTGCGCCCGTTTCTTCGGACGGTTGTTCAACAACCAGTTGCTCCTTCCCGGCCTCGACGATGAACCATGTTGTGAAACCCAAAGCCACCGCAGCCGCAATCCCTCCAGCCACGACAAGAAATGCCCGTTGCTTTGACCCCGGTTTCTCTTTTCCCGGTTCGGCATCAAGCAGCCCTTCCATTTGGGAGAGAAAAGCTTCATCGTCGCCGCCCTCCGGATTCGCTGCTGCATTCTTCAACAGGGAATCAATCAACTGATCCGCGGCCTTTGAATTTGGTTCTTCTTCGTTCTGATTTTTGTCGCTGACATTCATCTTAAAAATTCCTTTCCGGTTGGTTGTTTTGTTACTGAGCGCTCCCAAGTCCCCGTGCTTCTCCCGCGATGCATTCATGCAGTAATCCGCGCGCCCGCTCGAGGCGCTTGCGCAGGTTCGCGGGTGAGATATCCAGGTCGTTTGCCGCGTCATCTCCGCTGCGGTCTTCGAAATAAAATTGCTTCACGGCGGCCCTGAGATTGTCTGGAAGTTTCGAGAGGCAACCCTCCACAATCTCAAAGACACCGGTGCCTGCGGCCCGCGCACTTTGCCAGGCAGCCAGGTCGACCTCCATCTCGACGAGGTCGAGACTGGGAATCGGCGTCCGCTGCATCTTGCGAAAATAGTCTTTCGCTTTGTTGCGGATGATGCCCCGGACCCAGGCGCCGAAATCTCCCACTTCAGGATCAAACTGATCGAATTTTTTCCAGGCCGTGACCAGAGAATCCTGAACAATATCTTTCCCGGCATCCTGATCGCTGACCACAGCTCCGGCGAAGACAATCAGGTCGCGGTGATGTTCCCGCATCAGTTGGGAAAAAGCCGCCCGGCTCCCTGGTTCCGGCACGACCCGAAGATCAGGGAGTTGACTTTCGAGTTCGGGTTCCGTCGGCATTTCAGCAAGTTGGGGCGCAGTCATAGGGGATCATGAGGTTCTCTTCAGCCGCCTATTCGAAGAGAGTGTTACCTTTTGTGACACGCAGGAGGAGAAAAATGTTTTGGGAAGGATTCAGGGAGCGGGAATCGGGATTCGGGGCAGGGCTTGTGGAGGCGATCTGTGCGCTTGCGGGCGTGCATACGTGGCCTCTGGCTGGCGTTGCCGGGCGTAGCCGCCTTCGTAAGAAGGTGGGGGGAGTGCAGGGCCTGACTACGATTTCGGTGCGGGAATAGTCGAACCCTTCCACGCTCTGACGAGCGCGGCTACGTCGTCTTTACCACGTATTTTCGAGCGTAGCCGTCTTCGTAAGAAGATGGGGGGTGAAAGGCCGGCTCATGATTTCGGCGCGCGATTAATCGAACACCCCACGCTTTTACGAGCGCGGCTACGTGCCGGTCCTCGCAATTCTACCGAACCGATCTCATTCGGAAGGCTTCTTTTCATCCAACTCGTCAAAATTCACGAAATCTTTGATCCGGACATCGTCGCCAACGCCTCCGAGATCACCATGTACGATGCGCAGGGTGAGTTTCTCCAGAAAAGCCCGGCTTCCCATAACCCGCACAATCACATTGCCGTCGTGGGTCCGTTCGTCCTTCAATGGCGTCCAGCCGAGCCTCAGCTCGTCGCCGTCTGTGTATTCGAGATTCACGCATTGGAATTTTTCCAGTTTTCCGGCGGGTTTGAATTCCAGCTCGATCCAGGCATGTTTCGGCCCACCGGGTTTGGCCCGGACGATAATGCCCAATTCTTCGGCCTGCTCCTTCGTGACAGTTCGCACAGAGATCATCGCAAATGACTGGCTGTGAAAGATGGCAAACAGGATCATCAAGACGAAGGAAAGGGGAGTTCTCATACCAGTATCGACACGCGAAGAGGATTTTTCTTAGCCGCTTTATCAAGAAAGATTCCCTTCCCGATTCGAAACGATGCCCCGGCTCAGGAATGACCATTTAAACAGGTGGGACCGAATTTCACCCCCGGGACACAGCCCCGGAAGGCATTCGATCGTAGGCCCGGTCACGGGGACGGCTTTCGAAAGATACCGACAGACGGCCCCTGAGTCACAGGTGACCTTCGAAATGTACAGACATGAGTTCCTGTCTGGCGGGGCGTCTTCGAAAAATTTCCACACCATGCCCTCATCCTGCGGAGCGCTTTCGAATGGTTCTGACGTTGCTCCCCGTCCGGTGATCGGGGCTTCGCGTTGCTTTGATCGGTTTTTCGCGAAAAAAAATGAAAAAAATCGCCCTAAAAATGCAAAAACGACCCAATGGCCTTTTTAATTCGAAAAATCCCTGCCTACGTTCGGTCTGTAAATCAAATGAATCACCCTGATTCATCATTTACATCAAACTGAAACTGAAATGATAACAAAAAACAGATAGAGAATCGTATGAGAAATCTAGCATATTACTTCACGAATCCGTTCATGTTAGCGAAACTGGGCCTTGCCGTTTTGATCGCCTTCACGACGGAACTGATCCGGCGAATGACAGCCAATAACCCCGAAGGGAAACTGGATGAGCGAATCGATGCCGTTTCCGGGGCCCTGGCGAGACTGCACTCCACGTTTATTGACGATGGGATACAACTTGGTCTCCGCAAAGGGGCGAAACTTGAGAAACGTCGCTTTCGGGACGGATTGGTGGATAAGATCCGGCCTGTTTACAACGCAGTCTGGGAAGCCTTCGGAGATCCATCTCCGGAGATGGAGGAAGTCTTCCCCGGTGGGAGATCGGTGTGGTACCATCTCCGTGACGGCGAAGTCTCAAATCACCTCAATATCCTGGTATCGGGTATTGCCGAATATGAGGCGTCTCTCGGGGCAGATGTCCTCGCGAAAGCGGAGGCGGTCCGTGATGAATGGGCGGTAGTGTATGAGGCCAGCAAAGCTGCGTCCGGTGAAAAGACTGCGACCGAGGCCGGGAAACGCGATGCGCGGGAAAATCTCGAGGTGGAACTGTATCTCACCATCGCAAGGTTGATGACTTTGTTTCCCCGCGATCCCGAGCGGTTTGCTCTCTATATGCAGCAGCATTTACTGGAAGGGAAGTCGGGCTCCTTGTCTTCACCGGCTGGCGATAATGCGGCGGAAAGCACTGGCGGCAGCACTCGCTCCTCCTCTTCGGTTGGCAGCTCGTCTACGCCGGATTCTTCGAGCATGGCATCGTTCACTTCGGGCCGTTCATCGTCATCCGGATCATAGGCATCTGGTCAGACAGGATGATCCATCGCCGAACGATCAGACCCTGTTCGTTCGGCGAACCAACCCTGTCTGATCGTTTTTTGGCTTGAACGAATTCTCCCACACAAGATGCGCTCTGCTGCCCCCCCGAAACCTGACAGGCGACACCATTTCTTCATGAATCCTACCTGAACTCTTTCCGGTAACTCATCGGGGTCAGTCCCATATGCTTTTTGAATTGGTGACTGAAGGCGGCTTGATCGTAAAACCCGAAGTCGGTGGCGATATCAGCGATGGATTTGCGAGTGCGGCGTAAATCGTCGCAGGCGGCATAGACCCGCATTTTTACGATGAACTGCTGGGGCGGAACTTTGAGGTGCTGTTTAAATTTCCGCTCGAACTGTCTCACGGAGAGGCCGCTCATCTGGGCGAGCTTGGGAATGGAGATGTCGGTGGTGTGAAAGTTGGCTCCGATGTGTTTCAGGGCAGGGGAAATGTCCATGTCGGGAGGAAGAAGTTCCCTCTGAACATTGTAGTCCTGAATGGTGCCCATCACGCCGATGACCTGATTTTCGTGATTAAATATGGGGACCTTGTTGGTGAGAAACCAGGCGGGAATTCCCTGTCGGCTGATAAAAACCTCGACGATCTCCAGCAACGGCTCCCCGGTTTCGGCGACTTTCAGGTCATCCTGACGGAACTTCTCGGCGAGACTGTGGGGCAGGAGTTCAAAATCCGTGATGCCCCAGAATTTCGTTTCGTCGGCGTATCCATACAGCTGAAGCAACGCCTTGTTGGCGGCAAGCAGGCGGCCCCGGGTGTCTTTGGCAAAGAAGAGAACGCCGGGGAGGTGATCGAACAGGAGTTGGAAGCCCTGATCCGGGCGGATCTGGCTGAGAAAGGATTCGCGAAGCTGGGAACCTGATTTCACAGGAGGATTCTCGCTCAATTGTATTTCGACCACCAGTTGTTTTCAGGCGGGGGATTCCAGCCAACTTGTTTTGGCGGATCGGCGTCTTCCTTATTCGAGACGTTCTTTCTTCCGCGCGAAGGCCAAATTATATTCTGGCAACTAAGGCTGACGATAAGGCCACAAGAGTAAGGGATGATGTGGATCGCAGAATACTCCCTGAATGCACCTTTCAATGTGGCATAAAGGATTGCGGTAATCAAAAATGCGCCGACTCCGATCAGGAGCGGATAAAGTTTGGATTCCATTTCTGCGACGACATTGATAAGCCACAGTGACAACAGAGTCAGCCCCATCAGAGCGAAGGTGACGAGTGTTATTTGAAATGAAGAGAGCTGGAGGAAGGTCTGATGTGGCAAGGGATACGCGGCCTCCTTGATTTCATCCATGTGATAAGACGTCCAGCTGGTTTCGAACGCTGCAATCAACCCGACGCAAAGGACAATCCAACCGATCGCCTTTCTCGACCATGGAACAGGCTTATCAGAATTAGGGGGCGGCTCCATGGTCTAACGATAGGTTATTTCCTGCGGAATCCAAGGTAGCGCGAAGAACGGGTAAATTGAGGTTGCACGGAAACGCTGACAATGATGTAATCCGCCCTTTCTTTCCCATTTATTAAAGACTCCTCAGGACATGACATTCGGATTTCTCCCCAACGCATTACCGATCTTAGCCCAGGCCGCCGAAGTGGTCGCGGTCGAACCCAATATTAAATGGCTGATGACGGTGCTGGTGATCGGGGTGGCGGTGTTGCTGACGCTGATTCTTGCCCTGAGGGTTCAGGCTTTTGTTTCGCTGATCCTGACCAGCATGGTGGTGGCGATATTGTCAGGCATGCCGCTGGATGAGATCACCAACTCTCTGGTGAGCGGGATGGGAAGTGCGCTGGGGATGCTGGCGACCATTGTCGGGCTGGGGGCGATCTTCGGGCAGGTGCTGGAATATTCCGGCGGGGCACAGAGTTTGGCGAACGGGGTTCACAAAACGTTTGGCGAGAAGCGGGCGCCCACGGCGATGGTGCTGGTGGGTTTCCTGATTTCGATTCCGGTGTTCTTTGATGTGGCGCTGGTGATCCTGGCTCCAATCCTTGTGGCCATGGCGAAAAAGTCAGGCAAATCAATCCTGCGCTACGGACTGCCGCTGTGTGCGGCGATGGCGGTGACTCATGCGTGTATTCCCCCGACACCGGGACCGATTCTGGTGGGATTGAATCTCGGGGCTGATATCGGTTCGATGATTCTGTGGGGCTCGATTGTTGGGCTTCCCACCGCTTTGATAGCGGGGCTGCTCGGGGCCAGAATGGGGGACAAATTGCAGGTGCCGATTCCGCAGATCTTCGAAGAAGCGAAGGCGCCTGCGACTCAAGACAACGGGAAGAAGCCGGTGCCGGCCTGGGAGGTGATTGTGCTGATCCTGTTGCCAATCGCCTTGATTTTGACGCAGTCGATCGTGAAGACGGGACTGGATGAGGAATCAATCGAGTTTAAACGGTTGCAGAAAGACGCGACCACGATGGAGGTGGTGGAGCAGGAGGCCTTTCTTCGCGAAGGGACGTCGCTCTTTGAGAAGCACACCGTAGAATTTCCCGAATTGGAAGAAGGGGCGGAGTTTATCGCCGGTGATGTGACGATTGTGCCGGTTCCGAATAAAGTAACTGAAGCGATCCTGTTTATCGGTCACCCGATCACTGCGTTGATGATTACGACGCTGGTCACACTGTTCCTGCTTGGCACGCTGCGAGGGACGGATAAAGCGACTCTCATGGATTTGAGCACCAAAGCGCTGGGGCCTGCCGGCATCATTATCCTGGTGACTGGTGCGGGCGGAGTTTTCAAAGCAATCCTGGTGGATAGCGGTGTGGGTGATGCCCTGGCGGAAGTATTCAGCGGACTGGATGCGCCACTGATTGTGCTGGGATTCCTGCTGACAACGATCATTCGGGTGACTCAGGGATCTGCCACGGTGGCTATGATCGGTGGGTCGGGATTGATGGCCGCAGCGATCAAGGCCGCTCATGCCGCAGGTGAGATGTCGACTCATGACGTGGCTCTTGCCGGGATCGCGATTGCGTGTGGAGCGACCATGGTTTCCCACGTGAATGACTCGGGTTTCTGGGTGGTGAAAAACTATCTCGGGATGACTGAGAAGCAGTGCCTCTCCACATTCACTGTGATCACGACCGTGATTGGGCTAGTCGGATTCGGCCTTGCCTTTGGTTTGAGCTTCTTTGTTTAACACTGCATTAATCTCCCATGAAATTACCGGTTCTTGCCGCCCTGGCGGCTCTCGTTTCTCCCATTTGTCAGGCCGATACATTTGTCTATGTATCGGAAAGCAAAGACAAGAAGATCGCCACGTTCTCTCTGGATGAGGAGAGCGGGGAGCTGACCCGTATCGGGGAAACGGAGATGAATGGAGCGCCGGGATGCCTTTGGTTGTCGCCGGACGGGACGAAGATCTATGCATCGGTCAGGAGTGTGCCTGAGTTCGCGACACTGTCGATCGATCTGAAGACGGGGCTGCTGACTTCGGTAGCCACGGCTCCGGCGGCAGGCAGTGCGGCTTATATTTTCCCTGACCACACGGGGAAGTGGTTGTTGGCGGCTTCCTACGGTGAAGGGAATGTGAGTGTCAGTAGAATTGTGGATGGCAAGGTGACCGGTGAACCGGTTCAGGTGATCGAGACGGGGAAGAAGGCGCACTGTATTCAGGCGGATGCGACCAATCAGTTTGTGTTCGTGCCTCATGCCGGTGAGCTGAATAAGGTGGAGCAGTTCAAGTTTGACGCGGCGACAGGAAAGCTGGAATCGAATGATCCCACGCACCTTGAAGGAGCTGAGGGAGCCGGTCCGCGGCATATGCAATTCCACCCGAACGGGAAGTGGGCGTATCTTGTGAATGAGCAGGACAAGAGTGTCACGCATTGCGATTTTGATTCGAAGACGGGGCTTTTGACCAAGCGCAAAACGCTTTCAACCCATCCAGCGGACTGGGACGGTAGCGGTTCCTGTGCGGATATCGAGATCAGTGGAGACGGCAGGTTTCTGTATGCATCCAATCGTGGTCACGACAGCATCGCAGTCTTCGCGATCGATGAAAAGTCAGGGGAGCTCACGTCACAGGGGCAAACGCCAACGGCGAAGACGCCGCGCTCGTTCAATCTGATCAATACGGGCAAAGATGGGGCTGCGGAAATGTATGTAGTGGCAGCAGGGCAGGGAGCTGCCGAGTTGGTGGTGTATCGCCGCGACGTAAAGACCGGAGCATTGACTCAACTCAAAACCTATCCGTCCGGACAAAGCCCGGCCTGGGTCTTGGGTGTGAAGCTGTGATCACTCTGATCTGACTGCGAGTCGCCACTTCAGCCAGGCGTAGATTTCGCTTCCGATCGTCTGATACCCGGCAGGGTTGGGGTGCACCGCATTGTCGCCCGGGTAGCCGGTCATCGGATCGATGCCAGTGGATGTGGGCACGATAAAAATGTTCTCATCTTCGCGATCACCGAAGTGCTCAAGCTGTCGTTGTACGAGGCGGAATTGAATTCTGCGCCATCCCCAGCGCGGGTAGCGATCTTTGTAGTTGGCGACAAACGCGGCGTCGCGATCGTTGGGGGGCGGGGTAAGACAGATTCCGATTTCTGTATCAGTTGTCGCTTTTCTGAAGGCAGCCAGCAGGCGGTCCGCTTCGGTCAGCATGGTGTCGATCCTGGCTTCGATGGCAGCCGGGTCATCAGGATTGGCATGAAAACAATCGTTGATCCCCAGCAGGAATGTGGCGAAATCCGGATGCTTGCCTGCGGCGTTCTCCTGAAGGTATTGGCTGACGTTCAATTGGGGTGACCCGTCTTTCAGAAAAAGGAAGGGGCTGCTTCGGGTCTTGCCGGTTTGAGGTTGGGAAGGTTCCCAGCGGGTGTTGAAGCGGTTCCACGTCCAGCCGCCGTAACCTTCATGGGCGACATTTTCGGCCGCACTCTTCGGGTGATGTGTGCCGGACATTTTCCATTTGGGATTGCCCGGCTTTGAGAGCAGTCGGGCGATTTCGTTCGGGTAGTGTGAAGCATTGGTGAGGCTGTCGCCGACAATAAGAAGAGAAATCGATTCACTGGATCCGGCGTCGCGAGGCACGACGCGGATGATCGTGGATGCGGTGCGATTTCCTGATTTGAGGACAAAAGAATGATCTCCGAGATGAGTCTTTGCAGGGGTGAAACTCCAGCTTTCATGATTGGCCGCGGTTTCACCGACCCGGCAATCGACGCTCCCGAACTGGAATGACTCGCCGGGAGGAATGAGGTCTGCATTTCGAAACACAATCGAGACTGATTCACCGACTACGGCATAGATAACCGGGGGGAGTACGAGATCGGATGGCTTATTCGCCCGGGCGCTGGCGCTATAGATAAACAGGAAGAGCGCAAGGGCGGCAGCGAAGGAGGCGGGGATTCTCATGGAGCCGTAATGAGAACAGAATTCGAGGGGGGCGTAAACTCACGTCTTCTTATGAAAAAGCGTAAAAGCAGAGAAGTGGAAGCGTCCTAGATAGCACTATGAATATTTTTGAATCCCTTCGCGAAGACCATGACATTCAGCGTGATTTAGTCGACCTCCTGATTGCCACGGAGGGCGACTCGGACAAGCGGGATGAGCTTTTCAAAAAGCTGAAGCATGAATTGGAAATTCATGCGGATGCTGAGGAACGTCACTTCTATGTCCCGTTGATCGAAAGCGATCTCACTCAGGAGAAGGCGCGACATAGTATTGCCGAGCATCACGAGATGGATGAGCTGATCGAGGAACTCGAAGGGACGGATTACAGCAGTCCCGGATGGCTGGTCACGGCCAGGAAGCTGGCGCACAAGGTGACGCATCACCTTGATGAAGAGGAGCACGAGGTTTTCCAGATGGCGGGCAAGGCCCTAACCGAGGGACAGAAGGAGTCGCTGGCCAGGGATTATCGCTCTGCGATGGAGGAGAACCGCTAAGCAGTTCAACGAGTCAACAGGGTTGGTTTGTCCATCGAACCCTGTTCGTTCGTTGCGGCTTCTGATTGCCGTGGTTTGTCGAACCGGACGACGGAGTAATGTTCCCGGTTGGTAATTCCTACAAAACCCGCATGGCGGAAGGGTGCGAAAGGCTGGGCCGTCGGAGTGATGTGATAGGGGGATTCGAGTATCGAGACATCGGTGACTCTGCATGACTCTGACATTTCCGCTTCGCGAAGCAGATCCGGTTCATCGCGATTCGTTACTTGCGGAGGGGCGCTGCCTTCGCCGCGTTCCGGCAGAGAATACGGATGTCGGACGGCTGTATTGCCCACTCGAAAAATGAGTCTTGATCTAAAGACCTCGTCCTCGTCGACGATCATCAAGGCGTGGTCGTGCGGAAGGATCAGACTGTCGCTGGTAAACCCTCTTCGACATTGCGGGGCGGCGTTGCCGGATTTAAGGGGCCGGTGATGGATTGAATGATTTCGCCGAGGCGCTCTGAAAAAGCTTGAGGTCCGAACCGGTGGACTGACTCGCTGAGCTGGGTCCGGTACTGTTGTGTCTCGTCAGGGTTCTCGATGAGATGAACCACTTTTGCGACGGCTTCGTCGATGGAAGTGTAGAAGAGCGCGTTGAATTCAACAATCTCACGAGCTCCGCCCGTCGAAGGGACAACCGGCACGCAGCCGAGTGATGCCATTTCAGCAACCGCGATACCGAAGGCTTCGATGCGGCAGCCATGCAGGGCGAACTCGTGTTTGGCGAGCAGATTTTGTTTTGCTTCTGCAGAGAGAAACCCGGCAGGCTTGATCCACCCAATATTTTCTGAAACCAGTGCTTCGATCTTGTCGCTGTAGTCGGAGCCGTCAAGTTGGCCGATGAGGGTGAGTGTCACCTCATGGCCGTGATCAGTACGGACACGTCGCAGGATTTCGATGACGTTCTCGATTTCCTTCTCCGGGGATACGCGTCCGAGACAGGCAAATGAAAGCGGGGATTTTGTGATCTGTGGTTGGGACGTCGGCAACAAAACCGGTGGGTATAGAACCGGGGCATCAGGGATATCAAACCCGGTGGCGAGCTGATCGACTGCCCAACGGGAATTGGCAACGATGAGGTCATTTTCCCGATGGACGAGGGGACGCTGAGGAACACCGAGGAGGTCGCCTGCTTTGAGATAAAGTTGGCGGGCAAAAGTCGCGCGGTGGCGAAATCCCGTGTGGGTATCGGCGTAGAGTTTACGTCTCATCTTTTCAGAGAAACTGAAGTCGCCGATGAGTTGGATAGACGGAGTGTCGTCTCCGAAGTCGACCGGATTATAGGTGCTGATGCAGAGATCAAACTGCGGGGCGATCCGCTGGCAGAATTTCTCGAAGTGGCGGTGCTGAAGGTGAACCAATCGAGTGGGGCTGGTCACAAGAGGGAGCTTTGATGCTCGAACAATTGTGATGCGGTCCTCCTCAATCGAAGTGCCGTAGGCTGCATTCAGTTCTTCCCATGAATCGACATGTGCGGTCACAAATGTGATGTCGAAACGGTGCTGCAACGCGTGGAGCGTCCACATCGCAGTGGCTTCAGAGCCGCCGCGGGCGACCCAGGGATGAGACACGAGTAGTTTTGGGAGATAAGCCATTTAGAGGTCCCAAATGTAAAGCATATCCGAGAAGTTTCAGAGGTTAATCATAATTATTGGAATCAAGCGCAAAAGTTATTGTGAGACCGCTGGTTCTGGACCTGTCTGAGGGACCGTCGGGATTCCGGGGCGTGAGAGATGCCGGGATGAGAAAAACCAGCGAGGCAGAGTGGTTTTTGATTCCAATTTTTAGAGCGCTGTGATTACGATGCGGGACTGTGTCGTGGAGGCGCAGCTTTCAGAGGGAATTGAACCGGCTCTCTGACCGATCATTCTAAATCACACGCCCAAAACCGGGCTTACTAAGGAACCAAATATGTCTGATACCGAAATTACTCACTTGGCGATTCATCCCGGAGTTGGGATTGCCCGCGTTGGAAACTCTGAAGAGGAGGATGGATATTTCATCGGGCCGGAGGTACCGGGAGCTGTGCCTGATCCTCCGGGTGGATTTAAGGATTCAACCGGAGCAGTGAAACGCCAGGCGGCACGCTTTCGAATTTATGGTTACAATGCCGCGGGGGACGTGGTGAAAGAGATCACAGCGGACGATGCCAACATCGAATGGCGAGTCCACGTGGCCAACCGGAAATCCGGGTGGTATCAATTTCAAAACGCGATGGACCTGGGGAATCTCGCGAAATGCACTGAGCTGAGAAATGGCTCTATCACCGGGAGTGACCGGGAGAAGCTGGTGATTGATCCGGGATCCCGTTCAATCTCCGGAAAGAATCAGGGCGGTGGGAAAGACCATCGGTTTGATACCGGGAAGTTCATGGATAAGGAAGTTTATCTGGGGGAGCTGCGGACGGATGAAAAAGGGCGGCTGCTGTTTCTCGGCGGTCATGGACACTCAGCTTCCTACGATGGCAGTGATGCGACGACTTTTGCCAACAACGACAAGTGGCACGACGACACCTCAGATGGTCCTGTCCGGGCGAAGGTGGAGTTGAATGGAAAAACGTATGAAGCTGAACCGGCCGTTGTTGCGACGACTCCGCCGAATTACGGCCAGGGTTTGTATGGTGTCGTCACGATGTATGATGTCGTCTACGATCTCTTTGCCAGGGATGAGTCCTTCCCTTTGAAAGCACCGGAGAAGCCCAGCTTTCACAAACACATCTATCCGATGTTGAAAAACCTCTCGGAGAACCAGTGGGTGAACAGCGGAATATCAATTCTCTTTGGCCACGATTCACCTTCGGATTTCAATACGGCGGAGATGGTGAAACAGCTTGGAAACCCGGGACCGGAGAGTCAGCCGTTAAGGCAGCGTATTCTGGCCTGGGCCAGGGATCCTGAAGCCACGGTTGAGCGTCCAGTGGATCAACCGCCGTTTTATGGCGATGCCTTCGGTGATTTTGAAAACGTACCGGGTACAGGATTACCAGTGACGAGAACTCAGTATGCCTGGCTGAAGCAATGGGCCATCGGCAACTTTACCACTGAAGAAGTCACGCTGCCGAAGTCTCTGGACGATTACCCGGAGAGCGATCAGGCTCATGCTCTGGACCGGGCGAATCTTGAGGACTGCCTTGGGGGACCGTTTCATCCGGGGATCGAAATCACCTGGACGATGCGGGTCGCCTCTATGTGGCAGCCGGGTAAGTTGTTTCGTCTGAATGTGCTTGAAGAAGGAGCCGCTCCGAAGATGGATTATGGCCCGACTTTGCACCCGGAGACTGCTCTGGCACCCGGTGGGGTGGTGGACAGCAGTGGGCCGGGAACCCTGACCTGGTGGATGGGCGTTCCGTGGCAGACTGATGAAGCCAGCTGTAAATCGGGATACGACATCGCGACCTATCTGCGACTGCCGTCGTTCTGGGCGGCGAGGGTTCCTAATCAGGTGATGAGTGAGCGTTCTTACGATCGCTTTATGGACACATCGGTGCCACTGGGGCAACGACTGAAGCACCTGCATTACCGACAGGATTGGCTCCGGTATTTCGGTTCCAATTATGTAAAGAGTATCAATGCGAATACGAAGGAGTGGTTTAAAGTCGGGATCATTGCTCCCCGTGAAGGTCCGTCGGACCACGAAGAATCCGGCTTACCTTCGGTGTTGTGGACAGAGACGCAGTTGGACAGGAAATTCACGGAGGATGACCCGACCTTCAAACAGGTCCTCATTGCTGAGACCGGCGAGATGGAACTGGAGCCCGATGGAATGGCGATGGCGGTGAAAGCGGTTGCGCTTGAAACGCCGATTGTCGAGCGTCGCCGGACTCGTCGCCGGGACGAACTGTAACGAGGCAGTATGGTTTCCAGGCAAGTCGTGATTATCGGCGGGGGATTGGCCGGTGGCGCGACAGCGCTGTCTCTGGCTGGTCTGGGCATTGATACAATCGTGATCGATCGTGCCGGGGCCGTGGCTTCCGACGTCGTTGGCGAGTGTCTTTCGTCGACCGGTGTGATGGCGTTGCGTGATCTCGGAGTAGACTACTCCGAGATCCCAAAGCTGACTTGCACCGGGCTGCGATCTTCCTGGGGTAACCCGGGGCTTGTTGAGCGCAATGCGATCTTCCAGGCCGGTGGCTACGGTGACCTGGTTGATCGGGCTGTGCTTTCTGTAAAACTTCGGAAAGAGGTGGAGGACCGCGGAGTCGAATGGCGGGAGCAGTCCCGCGTGGTTTCCGTGAAACGGTGCGACGAATCGTGGCAGGTTCAGATGGTGGGCGAGTTTGATGCGCGGGAGCTCACTGCTCAGTGGATTGTCGATGCGAGCGGTCGGCAAGGAGCAGGGCTTTATCAGCTCGAGGTGCCAAGGCATCGTTCCGACAAACTGACCGCTGTCGCCCTCCGGTTGAAGTGCGAAAAGGATTTTGCGAGTGAAGCAATGCTGACTATCGAGGCCACCGAATCGGGATGGTGGTATCTTTCTCCCATGCCGGGAGGGGACATGCGACTGGTCTATCTCACGGACTCCGACCTGTTGTTGCAAAAGGGGAATCGGAAGAACTGGGACGCGAAGTGGCAGGAATTCATCAGAGAGACAACACACATTCATGAAGTCCTCGAACCCTTGATGAGCAGGGACGGAATTCTAAAGGCGGTGTCACAGGTGGCTGCCTCCGGTTCTCAAAGAGCAGATCACTTCTGCGGCGATCGATGGGTGGCCGTGGGGGACGCAGCCTGTGCGTATGATCCGCTTTCCTCGTATGGAATGACGGCTGCGCTGGGCAGTGGGATTTACGCAGGAAGAGCCATTGCCGGTGCGATCAAGACCGGGCAGCCGGAAGTGCAAGATTATGCAGCGCAGCTAAGCCAGAGCTTCGACGCCTACCTGCAAAAACTGACTGAGCAATATGCTATGGAACAGCGTTGGCCGGAATCGGAATTCTGGAACCGGAGGCGGTAGGCTGCGAAAGTGAAACGAAACTATTTCAGGTCTGCCGGAACTTTGCCATCTCCGGTCGATTCACCTTCGAGGAGCCAGCTCAGATTGAAGCGTGCCACTTTGGATTGTCCGTCACTTTCGAAATTCAGATAGATCCAGCCTTCACTGGGCGTTCCGTGCCGACCTGCGTTCAGGGACGAATACGCACTGGAACCGTCGAAAACGAGTCGCTTCACCGGCCAGGTCTTTCCTCCATCAAAGCTGGCCCACACCGTGGCTCGCTCCCGTTTGGCCTCTTTGGTGTCGATGTTAGAGAAAATCAGAATGTCCTGACCTTTGACCGGAAGTCGAACCAGTCCCCCCATACAACCGTAGCTGCGGTGCTGATGTCCATCCGGCAGGATGTCGATGATGCGAAAATCCGTCCACGTCCGGCCACCATCGTGGCTCCAGGCTTCACGGCGGCGTGTGTTCTTCGGGCGCTCCTGCCAGTGAACACGACTGTTGTAATAGATGCTCCCGTCGCTCAATTCAGCGAGGGTCGCTTCGCCCGTGCCGTTCTCCGGAAACTGCTCACTCGTCTGCCACGTTTTGCCGCCGTCATCGGAATACATCGCGTTGGTGTAGTGCGTATACCAGACGGACTCGGGCCGATTGCCTGCACCGTAAAACCGGGTGGGGCGAATAAGTCGACCGGCGTGCTCTCCATGGCGAAGGGTAATCCCGTGTTCGTTCATGTGCATCGAAGGCATGTCACCGTTCTTTGCCGGCTTGATCGTTGGCTTCTCCGGAGTCCACGTTTTCCCATCATCACTGCTGCGGTAAATCGTGAGTGGAGCAGGGGGATGCTTTTCTTCGACAAAGGCCAGGATATCACCAGTCGTTTCATCGACGGTTGTCCCGCCGCCCTGAAACCCTGACTCAGCAATCACAATTTCATCGCCCCAGGTTTTGCCTCCGTCTTCGCTTCGGCGGGAGCGGATTTGCTTGTTTCCCCAGGTGACGAGAACGGTGCCGCGATTCGTGACCACGATGTTGGGGAAGCGTTCCCCTTTGAGAATTGACTGGGTTTCAAGTTCCGGATCCCCGAGGAAGGGAGCGAGCGGACCTTCTACCTTGTCCGGGTTCTGCGCGTTTATGGATATGCTCAGTGCAACAAGAGAGAAGAGAATGGTTTTTGTCATAGTTCAGGTTGGAGGTAAACTTTCCACATAGCGCGAGTAGATCATTTCGGGGCATCTGTATCAAGGAACGAACCTGACCTCTTCGCGCCGACAGGCATAGCACCAAGGTGGGGGAGAAATTTGCGGTTGCGTCCGATTGATTCCCGCCGACTTTCGTAGACTTCAGAAACGAACTGATGACCCCTGCATTCAGCAAACTCCACCTAAAACCTGCCGCCGTCGTGCTCGACGTGCGTTGCGGATGGGTGCGAATTATTCGCTGATCTGCGATTGGAGGTCTTCTTACATGCGCTTTTGTTTCTGAATTTTAGTTCCGTTTGTTCAGGCGTTTTTCTCAGTGAGTCGGCCCCGTCGCCAAGGCTCTGCTTTCTATGAAAACGCCCCAATCCCACAATCCAACACAACCCGATTCATCGCCCGGAAGGGGAGTGATCGTGATGCTGTTCTCGGTTTTGTTTTTCTCGATCAACACCCTGTTGCTGAAATATCTCAGTTCAGAAGAGCGGGAGATTTCCTCGATGCTGCCTTTGCTGTTTCGGGCCGGCATTGGCGGGCTCATTGTCTTGTTCCTTTTCCGGGGGCGTCGTCCCACGCGGGTGAAGCCCGTTTTTACTGAGCGGAAACTCATATGGCGTGGCTTCTCCGGTCTAGTGGGGACAGCCGCTTATTACTGGACAGTGCCGACTCTGGGAGCCGGTAAAGCGACACTTTTCTGCAACACCTACGTGATCTTCGCTGCGGTCATCGCTGCTCTGTGCCTCGGTGAAAAGCTGAACCGTAAACGGTTTGCGTGGCTCGCATTGGCCTTCGCGGGAATCGTATTGTTGACTGGTCCTTCCGAATCCGGTTCAGGATTCTCCGTCGGGATCAATGAAATCATCGCATTGCTCGGAGCGCTGACTGCGGCCTGGTCGGTTATCCTGGTCAGGCAGCTGGTGGTGCATCATTCGATCAGCACCATCTTTCTGGCACAATGCGTTTGGATCTTTTTGCCCGTGGCTTTCCTCACCTACAGGGAATTGCCGGGCCTGGACGGGTTTGAATGGTTCCTCCTTATTTCTGCAGCAACAATGGCAAGCTTCGGCCAGCTCATGATGAATGAAGGCTACCGCTGTCTCACCGTTGCGGTGGGCGCTTCCATGCAGATGCTCTGGCCCGTTTTGACGGCCCTCGGTGGACTGGCATGGTTCGATGAACGCTTTGCTCCATTGCAAATAGCCGGCGCCGTCCTCATTTTGTTTGGTACCTGGAGAGTCTCTGTGGAACGCAACTGAAGCGGGCAGCCACTCATTTGTCAGAGTTTTCACTTTCAAAGTCAGAAACCTGACTACTGGTTACCGGCCAATCATTGGAATGCCTTTACGCGAAATCAAACTCGATCTACCGACAGATCCCGAACTTCCGCCCGCAGTTGCTGAACTGTTGGCGGAGGTGGATCAGCGCAGTGATGTCTTTTATGACTCCGGGAAAAATAAGACAATCCCGAGCATTGTCCCGAGCGACCCCGTGTTGCAGTATCTCGCGATCAAAGCCGTCACTGATCAGGGCTACGTAACAGGTCGCCTTTTTTGCGAGTGGGGGAGCGGGTTCGGAACCGCCACGCTCCTTGCTTCTTTGCTCGGCTATGAATCCTACGGTCTGGAAATTGAACCCTCATTGGCCGAATTTTCACGGGATCTGGCTTCCGATCTGGAGATCGAAGCTGAATTTCTCGAATCAAGCTATCTGCCTGAGGGACTCGACACCGTCGCCGGATTTGGTGGCGCTGATCTGGTGTCAGAAAGCGACGACCTCTTGACCTTCGGAGTGGATTCCGGGGACGGGGAAACCTTGTTCTGTTATGAAGGAATGGATATTCCCACGGCAGACTTCGATCTGTTTTTCGTTTATCCCTGGCCGGCCGATTGGGAAATGATGCTGGACCTCTTCGAGGCTGTCGCCAGTGAGGATGCGGTCCTCATCACTTATTACGGTGACGGGGAGATGTGCGCACACATCAAAGAATAGAGCACCGGACAGCAAAAAACGCCGACGGACGAATCCGGCGGCGTTTTCAGAATGAATGTAAGGGAATTTTTTTTCTTACAATTAGAAGCTGAAACGAAGTCCGGCACGGACGATCACGTATTCTTCAACACTTCCGCCGACCCAGGTGTAGGCACCGTCGGTGAAGAGAGAAGTGGATTCAGCGATCTTGTAATCGATTCCAACACCGCCACGGAGAAGAGCTTCAGTCTCTCCGTTGGTGTGAACACCGCCACCACCGAAAACGTATGGGGCAAAGCATGCATCCTGATTTGGGAAACGGTAAACAACATCCAGTGTGTAGTTGTGTACTTCGCTGCTGGTTCCGAAAATTGCTGCGCTGAAATCGAGACCGAGGTTTTCATTGAAGAAATATCCAAGGCTGACACCACCACCGAAAGCTTCTTCGAGGCCTTCGTTGTTCCAGTGGTAATCGCCAGATCCGCCACCTTGTGGAAGAAATCCGGCTCCAAAAATGCCAAACTCATATCCGGCATCATAGCAGAGCGGAGCGGAGACAGGATTCTTAGAATAGACAGGGTTTTTGCTGTAGCTGACAACGCGATCTCCGGCAACGGCAGAAGCCGATGCGAGAGCGAGGGTTGTGAGTGCAATTAGAGTTAGTTTGGCATTCATGACCGTGATGATAATTTAAATATTTTAAAATGCAAAAACAAAACTGACCATAATTAGGCGATTTTCCAGATTATTAGAAAAAGTTCACCTGTAATTTTAAAATTTTATCACTTCCTCGCTCCGACTCTGGCTGTTTGAACGTTCAGAAGGTCGTTCCGCGTACAGGAAGTCATCACTGAACGTTCAGAAGGTCATTCCGCGCACAGGAAGTCATCACTGAACGTTCAGAAGGTCATTCCGCGTACAGGAAGCCATCGCTGAACGTTCAGAAGGTCGTTCCGCGTACAGGAATTCATCGCTGAACGTTCAGAAGGTCATTCCGCGTACAGGAAGTCATCGCTGAACGTTCAGAAGGTCGTTCCGATTTGGCCATGAGTTTCCAGCAAAGACCGAAAATGACTCAAAAGTTGCGAAACGATCGAACAGGGTTGGTTTGATGAATAGACCCTGTTGGATCGTGAAGGTGGATCTTTGCTCGCACAGACGCGACCGGTGCCGGTTGATCCGTGCTTTGACATTGGGAATCGCTATGTGGCACCATCGGGAATGCGATTCCTTTTTCCGGCCCTGATTCTTGCGGCGTGTTCTGTGTGTGGACAAATCCCGACGATCCCGGCAAAAACGGTCGATGAAACCAAGGTATCCATTCTCACGGATGATCCATCGGTTATTGCTCGGGGAAAGCACGGTCCGGTTTCGAATTTCCGAATGTTTCTGAAATACGACGCCAAGACTCCTTTCAATGTGAAGCTGAGAGGACACCCGATCGAATTGCCGGCAGGTGAGGGGACCACTGCAGATATCACATTCGAGCATATTCCCGGAAAGCCGGCTACGATTCATCTTCAGCGGGAGGGGGACCTGGAACCTCAGCGAATTGAAGTGCCGGAATCGGTTGTTTCGGATGGAACGACGAATTTTGAACCGGAGCCGGGCGGCGAGTTCCCAATGAGCGGAGCCTTCACCCTGATGGCGCGATTCAATACCACCGCTGAAAATGGAACCCTTGCAGGTCGTGCTCCTGAAAATGGGAAGTGGCAACCGAATGGTAAAACCCTGTTTCTACGCGGCGGGGTGCTGACTTATGATATTGGCTGGGTGGGAGCGATTCGGGGCGGCAGGAAGCTGGCTGATGGAAAGGAACACATCGCAGTGCTGACTGTGGATGAAGCCGGAAACGCCGAGCTTTATGTTGATGGGAAGTCAGTGGCGAAGAAGAAGGCGTTTACTTCGGAGGATGATCCCAAACACGTCTTTAAGATAGGCAGCACTGCAACGAACTTCGCCGGGGATTTCAAAGACGGCGCGATCGAACAGGTGACATATTGGAAGCGGAGCCTGATCGGAAAGGAAAGGGAGGCGCTTACCAGAGGTGACGTCGGGGAGGTGAATACTCCCGATTTTCATTGGCAGGCAGCGGGGAAAAAGCGATCCACCCAAAAGGCGAGCGCACTTGTCGACTATGGGGCGGTGCAGGGATACTCGACCGGGATTTTTCTGGAAGATGCCAGTGGGGCCAAGTTTCACGAAGCGTGGGTTCAACCATTGGAGAAATCTGATCACAGAAAACTCGTTGCAAGCTGGAATGCAGAATCGTTCGAACGGGGCAAGACGATCTACAGTCATCTCTGCGTGACCTGCCACGGGACGGCCACGCAGGAGGGGTCGATTCCGTTGTCGCTCAAGTTCCACGACCCCGCCGCGGAGTTCAAAAACGGCAGTGATCCGTATCGGATGTATCAGACGCTGACGAAGGGCTATGGACTGATGACGCCCATGCCTCAGTATTCCACCCGGCAGAAGTATGATGTGATCCATTATATCCGCGAAGAATTTCTGGCCAAACACAATCCGGAGAAGCTTTCAAAGATCGACGATGCCTACCTCGCGGCTCTGCCCCGGGGAATGACGCTCGTGGAAGAGCAGGAAGCGGCCAAGCGTCCGCCTCAGTATGAACTGATGGACTTCGGTAACGTGCTCTTCGGCACCTACCAGATCGAACCCGGTCCTATCAACGAAAACGTCAACATCGCTCAAAAGGGCATCGCGATCCGGCTCGATCCCGGTCCCGGCGGCGTTTCCAAAGGCCATGCCTGGGCGATCTATGACCACGACACCATGCGATTGGCGGCGTACTACACCGGGGATCAGTTCGTCGACTGGAAAGGCATTGATTTCGATGGGTCACACGGAACCCACACCAGTATCGTGGGGGAACGAATCATTGTGAACCCTGACAAGCCCGGCTGGGCCAATCCTGAAACGGGAGAGTGGGATGCGCCGCGCGTGGTCGGTAAAGACGGACGGAAGTTCGGTCCCATTCCCCGGGACTGGGCGCAGTACAAGGGGATCCACTATACCGGGAAGGGGCCGGTCTTGGAATACACGGTGGGCGAAGTGACGGTCTATGAGCGCGTAAGTGTCAGTGTGAGTGACAAAGGTGAATATCATTTTACGAGGGGGGTGGAGTTGGCTCCTCGTGAGAAAGGCCTGAAATTAAGGGCTGCACAGGTTGAGGGGCTACAGGGGCAGCTAGTACCTTACGTTGTGGAGATTGGGAACCGCGGTAGAATTGGTGTGGTGTTCACAGCGTCGGCCTCGTCGGGTTTCGGGGAATTCAAGATGCCTGACCTCGGTCTATCCGATTGGATTGAGCGGATGTCGAAAAAGTCGCCAGCCCCTCCCGTCCCGGTCACCACACAGATCCAACCGGGATCGGAGAGCGGTCCATTCGCCGTGGATGTCCTCACCGTGCCCGACGCCGACCTCAATCCCCATCAATCGTGGATGCGCACGAGCGGGTTTGACTTTTTTGCGGACGGAAAGCGGGCTGCGGTCTGCACCTGGATGGGAGACGTCTGGATCGTGGAGGGCATCGATCAGAAAGAAGGGGAATTGACCTGGAAACGGATCTGCTCGGGGCTGTTCCAGCCGCTCGGCCTGAAAATCGTCGATGGCTCCATCTATGTGACGTGTCGGGATCAACTCGCGAAGCTGCACGACAAGAACGGCGATGAAACGATCGATTTCATCGAGTGTGTGAACAACGACCATCAGGTGACGGAACATTTTCATGAATTCGCGATGGGGTTACAGACCGACGCGGACGGGAATTTCTACTACGCGAAAAGCGCCCGCCATGCCAAGGACTCGCTGGTGCCCCACCACGGGACACTCCTGCGGATTTCCGCCGACGGGGAGAAGACCGACATACTCGCGACCGGATTCCGGGCGGCAAACGGTGTCTGCATCAATCCCGACGGATCTTTCATCGTGACAGACCAGGAAGGGCATTGGAATCCCAAGAACCGGATCAACTGGGTGAATGGCGACGGGCCGGATGAGTTCTTCGGCAACATCTACGGCTACTCTCCTGTGACTGACACAGCGGATTCGGCCATGAAGAATCCGCTCTGCTGGATCACGAACGCTTTTGATCGATCGCCGTCAGAGCTGCTCTGGGTTCCGGAAGACGCTGGTTGGGGATCGCTAAACGGGCAGCTCTTGAACCTCAGTTATGGTTACGGGAAGGTCTTCGTCGTGCCCCATGAGGAAGTGAATGGTCAGAAGCAGGGCGGCCTGTGTGAGCTGCCCTTCGAGCAATTTCCGACCGGGGTGATGCGGGGACGTTTTCATCCGGAGGACGGCCAGTTGTATGCCTGCGGAATGTTTGCCTGGGCGGGAACGCAACAGCAGGCCGGTGGATTTTACCGGATTCGGAAAACGGAGAAGCCGGCGTTTGTCCCGACCGCGTTGCATGCGACGAAATCAGGAATGAGTTTTGAGCTGTCAGACGCGATCGATCCGGCATCCGTGAAGCCCGGGAATTTCACCGTGATGGCTTGGGATTTGAAACGGACTAAGAACTACGGCTCCAAGCATTTTAACGAACGTGAGCTGAAGGTTGAGGGGGCGGAAGTCAGTGGAGACGGCAAAACGGTGACCCTGAAGATTCGCGACATTCAACCGACCTGGGGCATGTCGATCGAGATGAAGTTGTCAGGTCCGGATGGCCAGAAAGTCGAGCGACTGATCCACAACTCGGTGTTTGAGCTGGGGGATTAGAGATACGTGCCAAAGACCGTGAAGGCACGTGTTGGATCGTGACCGACTGGTTATCAGTGGTATGCCGGGTTCTCTGTAGCGTCGGCTTTAGTCGACGACGGAAGGCGGGGGCGTTGGATTCGTTGACTGAAGCGACGAAATTCGGTTGCTATGGATTCGCCGACTTAGCGATGCCTGTCGCGTAGCGACTTCTCATTCATAGCCGTGGGTTTTCAACCCACGGAGATAATACGGAAGTCCGGACGTCGCATCGCGACCGCTCAAAAAGGCCGATGTCGTAGTCTCCACCGGTTGATCGGTCGCTACGCGACGAATGCGATACGATGACCAGGTTCCGTGGGTTGAAAACCCACGGCTATGAATGAGAAGTCGCTACGCGACATGGCTCTTCGTAATCATTGGATCGAATGTCGGCTCCTCACTGAAGTGGAAGTAATCTCGACTTCAATCGCGTTCAAAAAGTCCGACAACCTGTAAAGCCGACGCTACATGGTTGAGTTTACCGTCGCTCCGTGAGCGTTGGGAATGTGGTTCCGGCTTTACAATCTTGGATGAAACTTCAGAATTAATCTGAGGAAGAACTCAACCTGGATGGACGAACGACGATTTTCAGCCCTTTCAAAACGATGGATGTTGATCACGGCGGCCGTTTTGTTTGTCGTGAGTCTGGGGGGGCTCCTGATCCCGGGGAATCGCGAATCTCTCGCTGAAAAATATTTCGATACAAAAATCAAAACCCTTCGCTGGTTTTCCAATCATCCGAAAGTTACGGATCCCTCCGATGCCTGGTATAAAGGGTACATGGCATTAAAAAAAGCTCAGCAACTTGAAGCTGCTGGAAATTTTAAGGACGCAGAAATACAGTATCGTTCGGCGTTTGCTGAGATGAACGCGACGATGCGTGATCATCCGAAATTTCACACTGAAATTGTTGAACATCGGTTGCGGCTCATCGACCGCAAGATCTCCAAATTGAAGTGACGGCTCTGCGTTCGGTGTGTAGGACCTTGGTTATTTATCTCTTGCCGGAATTGGCCTACCTGAACCCTTATGAACCGAACCGACCGCCTTGTCGCCCTTGTCATGCTCTTGCAGTCACGTCGGGTCATCACGGCGGCGGAGATGGCGTCGCATTTCGAAATCACGGAGCGCACGGTCTACCGTGATATCGCAGCATTGGGTGAAGGCGGTGTGCCGATCGTGGGCGAACCGGGTGTTGGCTACAGTCTGATGCGGGGGTATCAGCTCCCGCCGGTCATGTTCTCGCCGTCCGAGGCGTTTGCTCTGGTGACGGGTGGGCTTCTGGCGGAAAGCATGACGGATGATTCTGTGCGGGAAGCTTTGCGAACTTCGCTGGGAAAACTCACGGCTGTGCTGCCGGGCGAGCTGCAGGATCGGGTGCATCGACTGCAGGATGCGATGCGGGTCACACGGCAAAAACCTGTGGCCGGCCCCGTGCCGCTCAGCCGGATACAGATGGGAATGGCGGAGGGTAAGGTGATGACGCTGAATTATCTCGGTGCCTCGCGCGGGGAACCGACGGCGCGGGAGATCGAACCACTGGGGCTTGTTTATTATCTGGATCACTGGCACCTCATTGCGTGGTGTCGGCTGCGGAGTGACGTGCGTGATTTCCGGGTCGATCGTATCGTGGCATGCACGGTTGAGCATGAGCCGACTCCACCGAGGCCTGACTTTGATCTTGCTGATTATCTATCGCGATGCCTGGGACCGGATACGACAACGGAGGCGATTGTGGAATTTCATCCCAGACTGATGGACTCGGTTCGGCGGAACTGGGGACCGATGTTACTGGAAGAGAAAGCTGTGGAAGGCGGCGTCCGGGTAAAGCTTTCTATTGGTGAGTCCCCCTATTTCGCGAGGTGGCTGCTGAGTTTCGGGGACAAGGTAAAAATCATCGAGCCGGAGTCTTTGCGCCTGGATTTGCTCAATGAGGCAAGGGCCGCGATTGCACATCATGAAAAGAAATAGCCAGGGTGTGAAACACTCCTGACATAGGGTTGTCAGTGGGGTGTGTGAGACTCCCGATGTTTAACAACACACACACTATTATCTATGAAATTCACTGAAGTTGCATTCACCTGTTATCCCGTCACTGATTTGGCTCAATCACGGGCTTTTTATGAGGACCTCCTTGGTCTGAAAGTTGCATCCGTCACTCCGATGGATGATGGCGGTGGTTGGGTGGAATATGAACTCGGGCCTCACACCTTTGCAATCGGGGAGTCACCCGGTTGGTTGCCGAGTGCTGATGGTCCCAGCTGTGGACTGGAGACGGAGGATTTCGAAGGCGCTGTTGCGAAGTTGAAAGAAGCCGGGGTCACCTTCAAGATGGAACCGTTTGAGACTCCGGGCTGCCACATGGCTATGGCTCTGGATCCGTCTGGAAACGTGATCATCATTCACAGTAGAAAACCGGGGCATCACTAATAACGCTTTCTATTTATGAATAATAAGAACGGGAAAATGAACTATGTGGAATATCCTTCACGGGATTTGACCGCAACGAAGAAATTCTTCACCGAAGCCTTTGGTTGGAAGTTTAAGGATTACGGTCCGGAGTACACGAGCTTTCTGGATGAAGGCCTTGATGGTGGTTTCTACCAGTCGGACCTTGCGTCCACGACGGAGAATGGCGGGGCGCTGGTGGTCTTTTTCAGTGAACAACTGGAGGAAACTCAGGCGAAGGTGGAATCGGCGGGCGGATTGATCACTAAACCGATATTTTCATTCCCCGGTGGGAGACGTTTTCAATTCACTGAACCCTCGGGTAACGAATTTGCGGTTTGGTCATACGATCCGGATGATCTGGTGCCTGAGAGTGACTGATTCGGAGAACTTTGATAAGGTAAACGGAAGCGGGGCGTCTTAACAAAAACCAGGACGCCCCCCCGTTTATGAAAAACACATGTACCGATCTCGACACCTTCATGGAGGGTCTTCGCAAGAGGAACCCCGGCGAAACAGAATTTCATGAAGCCGTTCAGGAGGTGGCGTCAGATGTGCTGCCTTTCGTCGCTGATCACCCCGATTATCAGGATGAATGTCTCATCGAACGCCTGACAGAACCGGACCGGATCATTTCGTTTCGGGTAAGCTGGAAGGATGATGAGGGAAACGTCCGGGCAAACCGTGCCTGGCGGGTTCAGTTCAGCAATGCGATCGGGCCCTACAAGGGCGGGATGCGTTTTCACGAGTCGGTGAACCAGAGTATTTTGAAGTTTCTCGGCTTTGAGCAGATTTTTAAGAACAGCCTCACCGGATTGCCGATGGGCGGAGCCAAAGGAGGTTCGAACTTTAATCCGAAGGGCAAGAGCGACGACGAGGTGATGCGCTTCTGCCAGTCATTGATGACAGAGTTGCATCGCTACATCGGTCCGGACACTGATGTGCCGGCCGGTGACATTGGTGTCGGCGGTCGTGAGATCGGTTATCTGTTCGGCCAGTATCGGAGGCTTTCCCACACCTTCACCGGAGCAATCACGGGTAAGGGCGTGTCCTTTGGTGGAAGCGTGGGGCGTACCGAGGCGACCGGTTACGGAGTGGTTTATTTCATGCGGGAAATGCTGAAGACAATTGATAAGGGCGTCGAAGGGAAAACGGCAGTGGTATCCGGATCGGGGAATGTGGCGCTCTATTGTCTGGAGAAACTGATTCAGCTCGGAGCAAAACCGGTCACTGCCAGTGACAGTGGAGGTTTCATCCATGATCCCGACGGGATCGATGAGGAGAAGCTGGAATGGCTCAAAGAGTTGAAGCAGGAGAAACGGGGGCGTATTTCTGAATACGCGGAGAAGTTCAACTGTGACTTTCACGAAGGGACACCATGGAATGTGAAAGCTGAACTGGCATTTCCCTGCGCTACTCAGAACGAGCTGAATGGTGACGATGCAAAGGCACTGATTGATAACGGGCTGATCGCACTGGCTGAAGGAGCCAATATGCCCTGCGACGCGGACGCCCAGCATCTTCTCCGCAAGAACGTTTTGTATGCTCCTGGAAAAGCATCGAACGCGGGCGGAGTGGCCGTCTCAGGATTGGAACAAAGTCAAAATTCGCTCCGCATCAGTTGGTCGAAAGAAGAGGTGGATGAGCGGCTGCAGACCATCATGACGAACATCCACGGAAAGTGCAAAGAATACGGGGGAGGCGATGGAGACCGGATCGACTACGTGAAAGGGGCCAACATCGGCGGCTTTGTAAAGGTCGGGGATGCGATGTTGCAGTGCGGTGTGTTTTAATCACCATTCCCGATCGCCTCAACTCGAGGCGGAAACGATCGAACAGGGTTGGTTCGACAAACCAACCCTGTTGATTCGTGAAGTTACTGCGCGGCTTTAATGTCGTCCCACGCTTTGTTGTATTTGGCATTGTCCTCACCGAGATCGTCGATCATTTCCCAGGTCTTGAGCTTTTCGTCGTTGAGGAATAGCGCGTCGATTTCTTTGAACTCATCGCTCACCAGATCGTAGGCGGGTGTGTTAGGAGCCAGGTAGTAGATGTATTCCATGTTTTCCGCCGCGTTCTTCGGGTCGGTCAGGAAGTTGATGAAGGCATAGGCCAGTTCAGGATTCGGTGCCGTTTTGGTGATGACCAGGTCGTCGCAGGCGAGGGAAGTGCCTTCTTTGGGAACCACGAATTCGACGGCTTCGTTGTCTTCCTGAGCGACAAAAACGTCGCCTGCATATCCCTGGCACAACAGGAACTCAGCGGATGCGAGACCGGTGTTGTATTGATCGCTCTCGAACTTCGCGATGTTCTTTTTCCAGCCAATGACCACGTTTTTAGCGGCTTCAATCTGGGAGTCGTCGGTGGTGTTCAAGCTGTGACCGAGGAATTTGAGGGCGGCTCCAAGGGTCTCGCGGGAGTCGTTCAGGAGTGTGATGCGTCCTTTCAGATCAGTGCGGTCGAACATGGCCCAGGTAGGTTCCACGTTTTCGACCTTGTCTCCGACCCAGCCGATTCCGGTAGGGGCGAGCATGTAGGGAACGCTGTGCTTCATGGTTTTGTCGAATGCGAGGTTCTTGAGGTATTCTTTATCGACATGCTGAAGATTGGGGAGCTTGGAGTGGTCCAGTTCGACAATCATTCCTTCGCGAGCAAGGATTTTCACCATGTAGCTGCTGGGGACGAGGACGTCATAGCCGGTGGCGCCAGCCTGGAGTTTGGCAAGCATGGCCTCGTTGGAATCGAAGGTGTCGATGACGACTTTACAACCGTGTGCTTCTTCGAAAGCGGTGACGAGATCCTGATTGATATAGTCGTCCCAGTTGTAGACGTGAAGCACCGGGCGTTTGTCGCCACAGGAGGAAAGAGTGAGGGCGGCGAGAAGCACAAGGAGGATATTTTTCATGCAGTGGTAGTGGATGGATTGGATTGAGTTAGTTTTTGACTCCACCACACGATGACAAAAGTCAACGTGAGGAGCAGAGTCGAAAGTGCATTGATCAGTGGAAGTTCCCGGCTGTGTTTGACCATGCTGTAGATTTTCAGCGGAAGAGTGGTTGATCCGGGGCCGGAGACAAAGAATGTGATGACGAAGTCGTCGATCGAAAGCGTGAAGGCGAGCAGTCCGCCGGCGATGATTCCGGGAGCCAGCAGCGGCAGGACGATCCTGCGGATGGTGACCAGTCGAGACGCGCCGAGATCGCGCGCAGCGGAGATGACTGATTCGTCGAATCCCTGAAGCCTTCCCAGAACAACAACCGCGACGAAACTGCTGCAAAAGGTGATATGCGCGAGCAGAATGGTTTCGGTGCCGAGTGTTGCCCCGAGGGCGACGAAAAACAGGAGCAGGCTGATTCCCATCAACAAATCGGGAATGATGATGGGGAGGTAGATCAGGGAGAAGTGGGCTTTCTGAAGTCGCGAGCGATACCAGTGAAGGGCGCAGGCAGACAGAGTGCCGAGAACCATCGAGGCAAGGCTGGAGATTCCAGCGATCCAGAGAGAAAGTCCGGCGGCCTCCCAGATGTCACGGTTTTTTGAGGAGAACAGAGATTCATACCAACGAAGTGAGAAACCGCCCCAGGTGGAGCTGAAGCGCGCTTCATTCACGGAATTCACCACCAGAAAGAGGATGGGGATATACAGAAACGCCAGGGCAAAAGCCGTGACGAGTTGCGGGAATCGGCTCTTTTTCATAGGTCACACGACCGACGGGGCCTCTTTCCGGTTGAGTTTGAAGATCGCAATCAGTGGGACCAGCGTGATGACCAGCAATGCCACCGACAGAGCCGCTGCCTGCGGGAGATTTCGATCGCTGAGAGTGCGCTGTGCAATCTTGTTGCCGATCATTTCTCCGGCCGGCCCACCGACGAGGTCGGGAATCAAGTAGGAGCCAAGCGCGGGGATCAGAACCAGGGCCGTGGCAGTCATCAGACCGCGGCTGATCCCAGGCATGAAGACCTTCCAGAAGGCGGCGATTTTTCCTGCCCCGAGATCGCGTGCTGCGTCGAGCAGGCTGAAGTCGAAGCGCTCCGCTGCGGCGTAGAGTGGCAGGATCGCAAACGGCAAGTATGTGTAGACCATAACCATCAGCACGGCGCCTTCGTTGTAGAGCAGGAGGGTACTGGAATCGATCAGTCCCAGTGAGATCAGAGTTTGCCGGACGATTCCCTCGGGATGAAGCATGACTCGCCAGGCCGCGACTCTGATCACGAAATTGGTCCAGAAAGGGACGATTATCAGCATCAGCAGGATGGCCCGCCAGCGGCCCGACATTCTCCCCAGCAGGTAGGCAATGGGCAGGGCGATTGCCATGCAAAGAACAGTCGTGACGATACTCAGCCAAACGGTGCGCCAGAGGATCAGCGGGTAGTTCCGGTTTCCCAGAGCCTTCCAGGCGTCCAGAGACAAGCCATCACCAAACCCGCCGCTAATCGTGGCCGGCTTGAAAGAGATGAAGATGACGGCCAGTGACGGGATCGCAAAAAAGAACACCAACCACGACAACGTGGGCGCAGTCAGCAGGAGTTCGTTCTTACGTGAATTGTTCATTCGGGAAAAGCCAGGCGGCTTGAGGCGCAATTTGTATTACAACACTGATGGAGGCTGATTGAGGGAGGAGTTGGTCAATGGAGGAGGTGATTAGTCCTCGATTTCATCTCCCGGCAGCGAAAGAAGTTGGCGGTCGTCTTCGTCGAAATCCTGTAGCAGATACCCATCATCGGCATGCCAGCAAAGCCACACTTCGTCTTTCCATGTCAGCGGCTTTTCGTCATCGAGAAAGAAACGACCATGCTGAGATTCAACCGCAATGAGTTGCTCCCCGATACGAACCCAGAACCGCGTCAACGAACCCAGGTAAATCATGTCCTCAATCACCCCCTGAGCCGCATTGCGGTTCTCCGAGAGGTTTTGTGGCTCTGCCCGTGAGAGAAGGATTTTCTCCGGTCGCAGGCTCATGCTGATCCGCTCACCGACTGCGATGGCGCGGTCGTTGTAGACCTTGAGAGATCCAAAATCAGGAACCGCAGCCAGGCTGTAATCACTGTCGATCACAGATTCAACAGTCCCCCGAAGGAAGTTCGTGTCGCCGATAAAAGCGGCCACAAAGCTGTTCACCGGAGTCTCATAGATCTCAGCAGGCGTTCCGATCTGCTCAACCACTCCATTGTGCATCACTGCCATGCGATCGCTGATGCCCATGGCTTCGCTCTGATCATGGGTCACGTAGAGAAAGGTGATCCCAACCTCGTCATGCAAATCTTCAAGCTCGACGAGGAGCCGCTGGCGCAGTTTTAGATCGAGAGCTGCGAGCGGTTCATCCAGCAGGAGAACTTCCGGTTTATTAATGAGAGCTCTCGCGATAGCAACCCGCTGCTTTTGTCCGCCCGAAATCCGGGCGGGTTTCTTATCGGCGTGCGCTGCGAGGTCTACCAGTTCAAGCATACGCTCGACTTCCGTGTCGATTTCCTTTCGGGACAGCTTCCCGGTCATTTCGGGGCCAAACGCCACATTCTCCCGCAGGGTGAGGTGAGGGAACAACGCGTAGTTTTGGAATACCGTGTTCACCGGTCGTTTTTCCGGGGGTAAGTGAGCAATGTCCTGGCCATTCAGGAGGATGCGTCCCTCATCCGGTTCCATAAAGCCGCCCATCATTTTCAAGAGGGTCGTCTTTCCGCACCCGCTCGGTCCTAACAACGAAAATACTTCCCCTTTCTCGACAGAAAAAGAGACATCAGAGACCGCGATGAAATCGTTGAAACGTTTGGAAACGTGATCGAAAACGAGGAACTCGCTCATCCAAAATAAAACGGAATCGCGATCATAGAATCGAAATGCCTCACGGCAACCGAAATGTGACCTCTCGAAGCGGGGGTTCCGGGCGAAACGTTACGGCATTTCCGCCAGATCAATCGCCGGCTCGGGGTACTCGTATTTGTTCCCCTCGTAGTTGCGAACAATGACCCGCTCTTCATTTCGCTGGACCATGTAGTCAGGATTGATGGGGACTTTGCCGCCACCACCCGGAGCATCGATCACATACTGAGGTACCGCATAGCCACTCGTGTGGCCGCGCAGTCCTTCGATAATTTCGATCCCTTTCGCCACCGGCACCTGCAAGTGAGCTGAACCTTTGATCAAATCCATTTGATACAAATAGTAAGGGCGCACCCGGCACATCAACAGCTTGTGGACCAGGCTCCGCATAATTTCCAGGTCGTCATTCACGCCTTTGATCAACACACTCTGGTTCCCCAGCGGAATACCATGATTGGCGAGACGCTCGAGCCCTTCTTTCACCTCAATCGTCAACTCCCGCGGGTGATTGGCGTGTACACTGAGGAAAAGCGGATGATATTTCTGAAGCATCTGACACAGCTCCGGCGTAATACGCTGCGGGAGAAACAGGGGAATACGCGAGCCAATCCGTAGAAACTCGATGTGCTCAATGGAGCGCAAACGGCTCAGGATTCTTTCAAGACGACCATCAGACAACAGCAACGGATCCCCACCGGAGAGGAGGACATCACGCACTTCAGTGTGTTCTTCCAAATACTTGAAAGCCGCTTCGTGATCCATGTCGAGGGTCTGCTCGCCGGCGCCACTTACGACCCGGCTGCGGGTACAGTAGCGGCAGTAGCTGGCACAGCGGTCGGTTACAAGAAACAACACACGGTCCGGATAACGATGGACCAGCCCCGGAACCGGCATGTGTGAATCTTCCCCGCATGGGTCTGACATTTCGTAATCAGCAATCCAGGTCTCTTCAACGCGGGGGATAATCTGCCGGCGGATTGGACAGTTCGGATTGTCCTTCTCAATAAGATTAAAGAAGTGCGGCGTGATCGACATCGCCAGCTTGTTTCCTGACAGAATCACTCCGGCACGTTCCTCTTCTGACAGCGTGATGTGCTTTTCGAGATCGCTCAGCGAGTTGATCCGATTCTTCAGCTGCCATTTGTAATCATTCCACGTTTCAGCGGGAATGTCCTCACCTGCCCAATAGCCGGGGGCGTGTGACACGAATTTTTTCTCGAGATCGAGACGCGGGGCAGGCTCCATAAGTTGCGTAGAAATATCTGGCATCACCGTGGTGTTAGAAAAGTGTTTGATGTGAAAAGTCACAAAAAACCTGGAATGAGGACGGTAACGCGAGGCGAAACTTACGTTTTCGTAAAATGAAGTCAAATAACGGGTGTCACTGCAGAATTCATTGCGATTTAGAGTGAAACGTCGATTTTCGGGTATGAAAGCATCCGTCTGGACAATTTTGCTGACAGTGATCTCCCTGTTTCTCTGTGGCTGTAAGGAAAACGATACCGCTGAATCCGGTCCGAAACCTCTCGTTGTTGGAATGGAGCTGACCTACAAGCCTTTCGAAATGCGGGATCATAACGATCAACCGGACGGGATCTCAGTTCAAATGGCAAAGGACCTTGGGATATTTCTCGGACGAGAGGTCAAGATTGAAGACATTGGCTGGGACGGGATCATTCCGGCCCTTCAGAACCAAAAGATCGACCTGATTATTTCATCATTGACCCGCACTGACGAAAGGGAGCGAGCCATCGACTTCTCAGACGGCTATGTCACCAACGGTCTGTGTATGCTGGTTCAAAAAGATTCCGACATTAACTCCGTTGATGATCTTTCAGAGAGCGGAAAGAAAGTCGCCGTCAAACTGGCAACAACCGGACACCAATGGGCCATGGGACATCTCGAAGGGGTGGATTTGATCAAACTCGACGACGCCGCAACCTGTGTACTGGAAGTCGTTCAGGGGAAAGCGGATGCTTTTATCTATGATCAAATATCGATCTATCAGCACTGGAAGAACAACCCCGAAACAACCCGGCCAATCCTGAAGCCCATCCGCGAGGAAACCTGGGCGATTGGAATCAGAAAGGGAAATGATGAGCTCAAGAACAACGTGAATGCCTTTCTCAAGAAATACCGCGAGGAAGGCAGTTTCGACCGGTTGGCGGATCGCTACATGGCGGAAGAAAAGAAGGTGTTTGAAGAGATGGGGGTGCCCTTCATTTTTCACTGATCGCTTCTTCGATCATTTCAGTGCGGTTCTTGATCCGCCGCCTCTCCAGAAAAAACAGACCTGTCGCAATGGCCAGCAGCGCGAGAAACAGCTGCCAATACGGTGCATAAATCGCAACCAGTCCGCCATCAACACGGACCTGCGGCGCAACGGCAACGAACTCCATCGAATCCCCCCAGACTGGATCTGAGTTCTGCCAGAAGGACCAGCGATGTTCGTGTTGCATGAATTTAGCCCCCGCCTGGAACATCGATGTCTCCGATTGGAATTGGAAAATGCCAAAAGGCGTCTCCGCATTGTAGGACGTCAGCGAGCGAGTGCTGCGGAACCACCCCAACAACGTCACCACTGCCAGAAAAACCGCTGAGAGGCTGAGCAGATGACGTCTGATAAACTTCGTTCGCATCGGATCACTCCTTTCCGAGAAGGAACTTTTCGACCAACAACAGAGTGGCTTTCCCTGAGATCTCCAGACTTTCGGCACTGATCTTTTCCAGAGTATCACCGGGCGTATGCCAGTATTCGAAATCAAAATCAATCATGTCGACCGTTGGAACCCCGGCAATCGTGTTCAGAGGCACGTGATCATCAGTGATAAAATTCGGGCTGATCCCGAACTTCCGGGGATGGCCGATTTCTTTTCCTGCTTCGACAAGTAAATCTCCAATCTCCCTGCGCCGGCTCGTGACTGCCGCGTGGTCCACAGATACCCCCTCTTTTTCAGCCTTCAGTTTCTCGGCGACGGACGGTTCAATGACATTCACGCCCACTCGAATCTTCAGGTCCGAATCACCCACCATGTCGAGCAGCACACCCCACTTAGGGCGTGTTTTGGGTGATTCCTTTGCTTCCAGCGCCACTTGCGCAGAATACACCCGGCTTCCATAAAGTCCGTCAGTGCTGGTGATGTTATTTCCGAACGCCTCTTCTCCGTCGAAGAAGACCAGCTCAAACTGAGAAGCCAATTCCGGCTTCTCCGCCGCGACACGGGCAATCTCGATCAGCGCAGCTGTGCTCGATCCGCCATCATTGGCGCCTACAAATTCAAACCCGAACTTCTTCGAGTCGTAGTGCGAGCAAATCAACCCGGCGACACCTTTGTCCCAGGCGGCCGGCTTCTTTTCGGGAGAAAAGCGGGCCCTGATATTAAAGAATTCGATCGTGCCAAGCGGAGTCCTGGATTCGAATTTCTCAGTTTTTACACCCCAACCCAACGCTTCCAATTGAGCGACAATGTATTCCCGTGCCTTTTTGTGCCCCTCACTGCCGGGAGGACGCGGACCGAATTCCACGATCCTGGCGAGGTGATCGTAGGCTTTCTGACCTGAAAAATTGTCAAAGACAGCCGTCGATTCGTCGAACTGGTAAGTCGGGCCGCAGGAGGAGAGAACCCCAAGCGCAGCCAGAAGCAGGAAATTGAGAAGACGGGTTTTCAAAGCGAAAGACGGTTATTCCGCTGAAACCCCGAGCAATTCCAAAACACGGCTGAGGTCATCGTTCCCGTAATATTCGATCTCGATTTTACCCTTTTTCTCGCCGTGCGTGATATTCACATTGGTCGAGAACCGTCCCCGCAAATTGTCCTGAATCTGACGAACATAAGTCTCAACCTGAGGGGGCAGTTTGCTGTTCCCGGAAGCGACTTTCTTAGTCGATTTGACGCCGCCGTTGATGTGATCCGAAACCAGCTTCTCAGTCGCACGGACGTTGAGCTTTTTCTTCACAATCACATCAGCGATCATGCGCTGTTCAGCCTTCGATTTGATCCCCAGAATCGCCTTCGCATGTCCGGCGCTGAGCAGTTTTGCAGAAACGAGCGACTGAACATTCGAGTCCAGATCCAGCAGACGCATCGTGTTCGCCACCGTGGCCCGGTTTTTACCCACCCGCTGGGCGATTTCCTCCTGCTTCAGATTAAATTCCTGCGCAAGACGGGAGTAAGCTTCAGCCTCCTCAAGAGGGTCGAGATCTTCCCGCTGCAAGTTCTCGATCAACGCCATTTCCAGCACGTCCTTGTCGGACGCACGGCGGGTGATCACTGGAACCTCTTCCAATTCAGCCTGTTGGCAGGCACGCCAACGCCGTTCCCCGGCGATCAGCTCCATCTTGCCATTGACCTTGCGGACAATCAGCGGCTGGATAATTCCATGCTCCTTGATGGAAGCCACCAACTCAGCAAGGTGCTCATCGTTAAAGCGTTTCCTCGGCTGATAAGGAGAAGGAACGACTTGATCCAGCGTCACATACTGAACCGCTTCACCCGTGGCGGGATCAGCAGCCGGAGCGTCGGACGGTTTTCGGACCGAAGCTTCGGACGGGATAGAGAGCAAAGAGCTAAGCCCTTTGCCGAGACCTTTTTTAACAGCCATTTGAGATGGAATGAGGGATGCAGGGGAGTCGGGAATTCAAGATCAGGACAAACCAGTTGTGCCTGAAATCAAGAATCAGTCGACCATACGGATCGAGGCACCGGAAGCAGCCGCTTTGGCCATCTCTTCGTGCTGCTCGTCTGTGCAGGCGGAATCAATAGGAGCATCCGGCTGAACCGCATTCTCCTGGACCAAATTGTTTTCCTTCATCCACGCCTCAACTTCTTCACCGGAGACATCAGCAAGCATGTTGCCATTGACGATCACACAGGGAGAAAGCGGCTGGCCGCTCTTTTGCTCCATTTCCCAGCGGTAAGCCGGGTTTTTGATGATGTCCTTCTCGGTCCACTCAAGGTCATACTTGCGGAAGATTGCGCGAACACCTTCGCTCCATCCGCAGAAAGTCTTCAAGTAAGCAGTGATTTCGATATCTTGTTTGTCAGCCATGTTTATAAAACGTTGTTTCCTGCCCAATTATTAGCCCACGGTTGCGGCGAGTGCAAACGATCGAACAGGGTACGTTCACCAAATCAACAGGGTCTGATCGTTTCAATTGGCGCTTGTTATTCATTCGTGAGATTGCCAGTCTTCTCCTGATTTGCTCGCATTTTGAAGATGAAACGTAGACAGGCACTCACATCATTCGCCCTTTCCGGCCTGGCTTCCCCGCTCATGTTGGCGGTGGCGGCCGACCCGGCGGGAGGATCGGAGAAAAAAGGGTGGTGTGGCGGCAGCGCTGATCTGCACCGCAAATTCAAGGCCAAATGGTATTACACCTGGAGCCCGAAGACCCAGCCTTCCAAAGAATGCGAATTTGTCCCCATGATGAAAGGCGCGTGGAGTTTGGGGCAAATCCCCGCCGTCCAGAAGATGGGTGGGATTTCCAGCCTGCTGGGGTTCAATGAACCATCGCGGCAGAAACAGGGCAATATCACGGTCGAAGACGCTTTAAAAGCCTGGCCGAAGCTGGAAGCTCTCGCCAAAAAGAAAAACCTGCGGCTGGGATCGCCCGCTCCCACATCAGACGGGCCGGGGATGGCGTGGCATGCCAAATTCATGAAAGAAGCGGAAGAACGGAAGCTGCGCATCGATTTCGTCGCAATGCATTGGTATCGGAGCCGCAACGCCGACGAATTCGAGAAGTTTGTCGAAGGACTCGTAAAGAAGTTTCGCAAACCGATTTGGATCACCGAGTTCAATGGCTGGACCGGGCCGGAAGATGAGAACTACGAATTCCTGAAGGACTCGCTGAAGTTTCTCGATCGGAATTCGGATGTGGAACGGTATGCGTATTTTAATCCGAAAAAGGGAAGTCCCCACAGCCTCCTGAAAGCCGACGGCAGCCTCAGCCGAATGGGCGAGCTCTATCGTGATGCGTGATAGAAGGCCGGGCTGCTCATTTGTTTTCCAAATACTCATCCCACTTTCGAAACAACTCGAAATGTTCATCAGGCACTGGTGATGCAAATACCGGGCTCTTCCGGGTGATCCCGAGAGCTTCCAGCTTCTTCTCCCGTTCCTTTGTGATGAGCGAGAACTCGTCATTTCTCACGGATTGGTCGCTGATTTCAAAGTCTTGAATTCCGGTCCACCAGATTGCCCCTTCAGTGTATTGATCCTCAAGATCGGAATTCACCGTAAACAGGATCCTTTTTTCCGGTGAATAGCGAAACTGCTTCGACGTGGATCCTTCCTTCTTTTTGAATTTGTATGGCCCTTCACTGGTATATTTGTCGCCGCCGAAAATTCTCCACGAGCCTTTGTAAATCAGATTGATGAAGTCCTTACTCAAGACTTCGATGTCATTTGGAGTTTCGTCCATCAAGTCGCCATATAACGTAGCCGGATAGAAGGTCAGGTAAGGGGTCCACTGTCCTCCCACCTTAGAAAACGTTCGAACCACAAAGTCGTTTTTGGCGGTTACTCCACGAGGATTAAAAAAATTGTGAGGTGACAAATAGTGCGCGGGTACACGCTTCAACTCTCCTGGTGAGAGTTTGAAAACAGTGGCCAAGATTTCCCCTTTCAAAATGGCAGTGACCAACTCCATCTCTTCATAATCGTCAGCCGATACATGCCCGTTAACGATGACAGGTTCAGCCGAATCCCGAACCCACACTTCAGTTCGCCCCTTACTGGTTTCCAATATTAAGCTCGCGGATTTCTTGTCAGCTAAATTGGAGTAATCGAAAACCAGAGTAACATCGCCGGCCATTGGAACTTCAGTGGCATCTCCGGCCCATAGGGAAGCGAAGAGAAAGCTGGATAACAATAAAATCGTAGCTTTCATATTAAGGTTTCGTGATCCTCGAAGAACTGAATTTCAGGGTCCTTCCACTCAAGGCGTTTGTATTCTCCGAAAGGCCCGATTCCACATGATAGATCATAACACTTCTGCAGCAAAAGTGCGCGATCCTCATTCCACCTTCTTCATGACAAATATTTCAGGGGCTTCTGGATCACTTCGATGTGGTTGTGCTCTATTGGAACTGGTCTCAGTTCATCTTCCTCTTTCGTTACCAGGTTTGAGTATTCGGAATCGAAATTTGCCTGGCGAGAACTTAAATAGACCAGGGCGGTGCTTGCGAAGATGCCAAATGCTATCAGCAAGATTGGGGAGGGTTTTGGTTCCATCGGGGGATTTTGGTTCGAGCCATTTTTTGAGCTCAAGCCTTTCCTGTCCACATTAGCAAAGTAGGATTCACTGTTGGGTAATCAGTACGGATTGCTCAAAGTCCATCGATGTCCCGGTTTCCGGTGCTACAAAAAAGCACTACGACGCCCGATCTCGAAAAAACGCCCGGATAAAGAGAAGAAGGATGCCAAACACAGCAACTACAATCACAACTAGCGCCCGACTTGAAAGAGATGATTTTCCAGCTTCACCGTTCTGGACTACCGACTCATTTTCCACGATCTGATTTGGAACTGTGCGTGGCTCAGTCGAGTTTGTGACAAGTTCGGCGACCGCGGCATTCCCATTCGCTAGACGTTGCTTGAGGCGCTCCGCGAAGCGATCACGGATTTTCGCATAAGTCGGGTTAACATGGTCATCAAGCCTAGCCATTATTTCAAGGTCGGATTCAACGCCATGCTCGCCCAGATACTCGATGGCCGTCGTCAAGAGCGGTTCTCGCGGTTCGCTCAGATCTGTTTCCAAAATTGCATCACGCGCAAACTCGGCGAACTCAGTTTTTGCTAGCCCGGTATGCCTTGAGAAAGTCATTAACTCACCCTGGAAAGTCTTACCACCTCGCGCTTTCCTAGCCGAATATTCCTCTACAAAGGCTTCTTTTGAAGCTTCGGCATTTGCAAGCAACAGGTCTCGAATTTGGTCTCTTTCCTTTGTCAATGCTTTTCGCCCCTCAATGGGAAGCCCCTGCTCCGACAGTTGCCCATCGAGATCCAAATACTGATAGAATAAGGCAACTGGGTCAAACGACGACTCGTCTTGTCCCCTAATTTCTGAGACCAGAAAGACAGCAATAACCGCCGCTGCCATACTTTGAATGCTTTTAATTGCCCCCATTTTTCTTGATGAAAGATTTAGCAGTGTCGTAGATGATCCGGTCCGGAATAAACTCGAACAGCCAACGTTCATCCCGTATCGCGAAACGAAAAGATGTGCTAGTCGATTTTATAATGGTGATTTCGGAAGGGCGCCTCTAGTTTCGAACTGTTCAATGAAACTCCGCTTCTTTATCACCTGTCTTTCGACCCTTACTCTGATTGGGATGACGGCGGTTGGACTAGCCCAGGAGTTTCTCCCGAAACCGGAGGATGAAAACTTCACGCAGGATTATGCGCGGCTGATTGATGCGGACGATTATGAGAAAATCGGTGATTTCCAGCAGCGGGCCTTTGTCGTCTATGACACGCCGGTCATCGTTGTCACGATCAAGCGGATGAGCGATTATGTGAAAAAGATGTCGATCGAGCAGTTTGCGCGGAAGTGGTTCGACTCCCGGGAGATCGGGACGCTGAACCGCGAGGGCGGTGGTGAGAATAAGGGAATTCTTCTACTGGTGAGCGAAGGCGATCGCAAGGCGCGTATCGAGCTGGGAGCTGACTGGGGGCATCTATGGGACAAACACAGCCAAAAGATTATGGATCGGGAAATTCTCCCGGCTTTTCGGAAAGGGGATTTTTCCGGCGGAATCACAGCGGGTGTGGCTGAGCTTTTTGAAATGGCGAAAACGGGACCGAATGTGGAAGCTCCCGGGGATTCGGTGATGGATACTATTCATGAGATCAGTTCGAAGGAGAAGATCACCCCGGCCAGTCTGGTGCCGGGAGGGATCGGTCTGATCGCGCTGGCGGTGGGTGTCGGGTGTCTGGTCCTGGCCTGGTTCCTCCCCGATTACCGGGGGCTTTTGATCAAAGCCGGCATTTTCATTATCGTCGGTGTGTTGCTGACCTATGTGGTGTTGTTCATCCTCGCTATCCTCGGGAAAGCGTCCGGCAGGGGCGGGGGTGGTGGATTTTCAAGCGGGGGAGGTTTCTCCGGTGGTTTTTCAGGCGGGGGAGGCGCATCAGGAGGCTGGTAAATGATCGCAAATCAAATAGTCGACAAAAAGCTGCGTCGTGAAGTTGAGGACGGCGTCAAGGAAGCGGAAACGCGGACCTCTGCGGAAATTGTCTGCGCAGTGGCGACGGAATCGGGGCGGTATGACCGCGCTGAATCCCTTGGCGGATTGTTTTTCGGATTGGTGTTGCTGGTCGTGGTGAATCTCACCGCAGCGAATCCTCCGGGCGAAGGGGCCTGGGCGGTCAGTGGTCCGTCTCTCGCGTGGCAGTCCATTGCGGTGGTGCTCGGGTTTGTGGCGGGGAATTTGTGGCTGAGCTACTCCCATTCTATCCGGCGACTCTTCACAGGGCGTCGTGAAATGAGGGAGGAAAGTGAACGGGCTGCCATGCACGTGTTTGCCTCGCAGGGATTGCACAAAACAACGGGACGTGGCGGGTTGCTGATTTATGTCTCGTTGTATGAGCGAAGTGTGATCGTTGAAGCCGACAGTGGGGTGATGGAGGCTGCCGGGCAGGAATTGCTCGATTCCATGTGCGAAATTGCTTCGAGCGAGCTGAAGGCCGGAAACGTTTCTGAGGCCTTTACAAGAGCAATTGCCGTCGCGGCAGGGAAGCTGGAATTAGCCTTGCCGGTTCAGGAAGACGACAAAAACGAATTGAAAGACCACTTGCTCGTCTTTGATACCCGTCCGTAACGGGCGAGCCAATCCAAGGTTTGAATCAGCGGCGAAATGGATGTGCTGTGATGGTCTCAGCATGTTGATCGGAAGCCGTTGGAGCCTGTCAGGAATTTTGTGTAAACGGCATATCAAATAAAGTTAACTAACGAGAGAACGATATGTCGAAGAGAA
>JBLWYI010000040.1:0-54319 GCA_048267005.1 Verrucomicrobiales bacterium
GATTTCATCTGATGTCTTTCCTTTTCGTATTGGATTGCATCAGCAAAATCAATTTACACAGAATTTCTTACAGGCCCTCCGAATCGAAGCTTTTCACACAATCTCTTGCGAAATCGACTGCGCTCGCCCCCACCATCCTCCCATTGGGGCAAACCTCCCAAATCGTCACTATCTACTCATCAAAATCGCAAACATCTGAAAATGAGCCGCATACAAACCGGAGTAGCGCGAGATAACGTTATTTCGGTCACTGCAAGAGTTCGTAGGTGGCAAAATAACCTTATTTTGGTCACTGCAAGAGTTCGTAGGTGGCAAAATAACCTTATTTTGGTCACTGCATAAACGTGCACCCACCAAAAGGCTTGCCTTCTGGTCACTGCACAAACGTGAACATAGCAAAATGTTTTCCTTTGGGTGTCCTCACACTCATTCTGAGGCATCCCGACTGGGTAGAGCCTGTTAGAAACCAAATTTATTCAAATATAATAGAATTTTCACCCTGAGTAATAAACTCCCGTATCTACCGTAATTTATCGACCAGTCGCCCCGATCCCGTGACGAGTCGAAAAGGCTTTTCTGATTTCGGACACTGAATTACGATTCCATCAGCGCTCTCTGGATCGAGCCGGGTTCGCTCAATTATTAGTCTAAGAGACCGGTGCGATAGCGACTGCACCCAGCCGAGATGTCAGACCATCCAATATTCAGAATGGAGTTTGCAAAACTCTATCCGTGCTACGTAAACAAGGCGGAGCGGAAAGGACGCACCAAAGTTGAGGTGAACGAAATCATCTGCTGGCTGACTGGCTATGATCAGAATGGCCTGGAAGAGCAGATCAATTCGGGCGCAGACGTGGAGGCGTTCTTTGAAGGGGCACCCGCTTTCAATCCGAATAGCTCTCTGATAAAGGGTGTCGTTTGCGGCGTAAGGGTAGAGGAAGTGAAGGATCCGTTGATGCAGAAGATCAGATTTCTGGACAAGCAAATCGACGAGTTAGCGAAGGGGAAAGATATGGGTAAAATTCTCCGTAGCGACGCTAACGGCTAATCGGGTAGGAACCGGGACTGCCCCCGCTCTTCCCTCAAAGTCTACTTCGACAACAGGTTGATGCAGGTATTGCTTCGCATCCCGGCATCCGGGTTTGACTTCGGTCGCGCCTTGCTTGCCGCTTCACGGTATCCTGTCGGCTATCCATGACTCATCCCGGGTTTTCAACGTCTACTCTTCAATCTCATTCACCTGCCAGACCACGCAGATTCTTTACGTTCTCGCGCATGACGGTGAGGAAATCGCCGGACTCGGGACGGTTTCCTGCCGGATTGAATACGATGCTGGAAATGCCCAGCTCGTTCAGCTTGTCCACCGATTCGGAGACCGGGGCATCCTCCCAAATCATGACTTTGGCATCGTGATCAACGAGCTTCTCCTTCAACTCCTTCATTCCCGCCTCGTCGGGGACCACATCGGGCTCCCAGTGAACCTCGCGAAGGTTGAGCTTGTAGCGGCGGGACATGTATTGATAAATGGGATGGGAGCCGACCAGGGGCCGATCCTTCAGTTGCTTCCCGATGGCGATCAATTCAGCATGCAACGCATCCAGCTCGTCCGCCACTTTATTGAAGCGGTCTGTGATTGCTTTTTCATGTTCAGGTGCCAGCTCAATCAAAGCATCGCGGACCTCCTCGGCCTGCCAGATCGCCTGTTGTAGATCGATCCAGGTGGTAAAAGCCGTCCCGGCGTGAGCATGCGCTTCGCCGTTCCCGTGGCTGTGAGTCGCAGCTTCAGTCACGGTAATATAGTCCCCGGCAAACGCTGCCGAAGTGTCGCGTTGGATGGATTCCGGCAGGCTCACCTTTGCCGCCCACTTCGAATAGGTCGCCCCGTTCATCAATATCAGAGATGCTCCCTGAAACCCGGCCACATCTTTGTCGGAAGGCTTCCAAAACGCCGGGTCGCCATCGATCTCCGGGAACACCACTTTGATCCCGGTGTCATCACCCGCCATGGTTTCCGCGAAAAAAGCCAGTGGGTAATTGACGGCGTAAACGGTCGGTTGTCCCGGCACGGAGGCGGTGGTGTCTGGCGAATCGGAGCAGGAAGCGAGAACGGCAAGGGCGGTTAGCGAAAGGAGAAAGGGTTTCATTTAAGTTTGCCGGTACGATAACGCGTTTCCAATTCATTCAAGTCCGCAATCGATCAAAGGGTTGATGGTTGATTGAAAAAAGCGTCTCTTCCTCTATGCGACGACTCCTTGCTCTCATTGTGCTTTTCAGTGGTTCTGCCAAAGCGGGAACTGTGGAAGAGGTCATTGCCGAGGTGAAAAAAATTCAGGGCGAATGGGGAATGAAGACAGCCTCGATCGGAGTCTGTATCGTTCCCATCGACGGTGAACCTTCTGCCGCAGCGGGATACAATATTGATACCGGACTGATCCCTGCATCAACGATGAAAGCGATCACCACCGCCACGGCGAACGAGATCCTGGGACCGGATTTTCGTTTCAAGACAGAGCTACAACTGGCTGGCGATCTCGCTGAAGATGGAACACTCAAAGGGAATGTGGTGGTGAAGGGAGGAGGAGATCCCACGCTTGGTGCGTCCGGAATCGCAAATACGTTTGTGAAGTGGAAAGCCGCCCTCACTGATGCCGGCGTGAAGAAGATTGATGGCGCCGTGGTCGGTGATGCGTCGGTTTTTGGAACGAAGCTTCTGCCCGATTCATGGCAGTGGAACGACATCGGTAACTATTACGGAGCCGGGGCGTGTGGACTGACCTTTCATCAGAATCAATTCTACTGCTCATTCCGCACGGGAAGCGCAGGCTCAACCGCCAGTCTGATCGGCACTGATCCCAAATTGCCGGGTATTCAGTTTATCAACGAAATGAGGGTCGGAAGCGCGGGATCAGGTGACCAGGGATACATCTACGGAACTCCCTACGGGAAGGTCTTTTATCTCCGGGGCACGGTCCCTGCCGGCAACTCAAGTTTCACCATCAAGGGTTCCCTCCCCGACCCGGCCTTTTTCTGCGCCCGGGCTTTCACAAAATACTTGAACGGGCATGATCTACCTGTCTCAGAGGAACCGACCACCCTGCGGCTCATGACCGTTGATGGTAAGAAACTCGCTGAGCGAAAATCGATCTACGAACAGGAGTCAGACTCGCTGGGATCAATCATGATCCTGACAAACCACAAATCGGTGAATCTCCGGGCTGAGTGTATTCATCGGATGATTGGTCTTGAGAAGCGCAACAAGGGAACCACTCTCGACGCAGCCCGCGCCACCAAAGAGCACTGGGCGGCCAAGGGGATCGACATGGACGGATTTTACATGGCTGACGGTTGCGGGCTTTCGCGATCCAACACGGTGACGCCGCGCCAGCTCGCCCTGATCCATTACCATGCCGCGAAGGCGGAACACTTTGAAACCTTCTATGCATCGCTCCCCACGGCCGGACAATCGGGCACCCTGCGCAGCATCGGCCGGGGCAGTGCCGCAGACGGACGGGTCAAGGCAAAGAGCGGAACTCTCGATCGCATTCGCAATTACTCCGGTTACGTGAATGCCCGTTCCGGGAAACGATATGCCTTTGCGATCTTTGTAAACAACTACTCCGGCGACCTGGGAAGCGTGAAGTCTAAGATCGTCCGGATCTGGAGTAAGATGGTGGCTTTGTGAGGGCTCAACGATCCAACCCTCTTTGTTCGCCAAACCAACCCTGTTGACTCGTGACCGCCTGGTTTCCAGGTGCCTCACCCCGGGAACAACTGCTTCATGATCCACTTCGCAGCTTCCGCTGCTGCTCCCCGGGGAGTCGTGTGTCCCCGTGGCTCCGGCATGATTCGCAACTCAATCTGACTGTCCTTCTTCTGTTCGATTGAAGCAGCGGTCACCGCTTGAGCAAAGTCAATCGCCTTTCGAGTGCTGACACGGGCATCCTGATCTCCTATGACAACCCACACCGGTCTGCCGGCCAGTTTCATCGCCTGGGTTTCCAGGCTCATTGCTTTAGTGACCGCCAACGTCTCTTTCCCTTTGAACTCGCTCAATGCAGCAGGATCTGTAACCGGAGCAAACGCAGCAACGCAGGTAACCCGTGGATCATGCGCTGCAAAGTGAAGAGCCAGAAAGCCTCCACGAGATGTCCCGCAGACCGCGATTTTCTCTGGATCTGCCACACCTGTTTTGATCAGATGATCCAGCACCTGAGACATCCGCGCATTGAATTCTTCAGCAACGTTTTCCCCTTTGGCCGCCTTCACTCCCCATCCGCTGAGACCTTTCGGTTTCCCCTCGCCTGTCTGGGTGCCGTGGCACGGTATATCAATGGAAACACAGACAACTCCCACTTTCATCAAATCATTCCCACACTGACGAAAGTAGGCACTCCCCAGCGTGCCCTCGATCGTTCCTGACAAAACAACCAACACCGGTGTCGGCGCCCCGCTCTTCGGCCCCATGATGCCGAATTCGATTCCGCTTTCCGTTTTCCCCAAAGTGATGGCTTCGACGTCACCCAATGCTGAAGTTACGGTAAGGCAATACGCTGACAAAATAATCGCCCGGACACATTCTCTCGCCTTCATCCAACGATCATGAAGGAATTAAACAGACAACGGAAGCCCGCTTCCCCTGCGCGTCTCCGTATCCTTTCCTGAATTACGATCGGAGAAAACAATTCGCACGGGCACTTCAAGCCTGCTTGTCGGAGTCCTTAATCAAGCGTAACCTAGCGACTTTTCCCAAACAGCCGAATGATCAAGACGTCGAATTTATCCATGCGCTACGGCGACTTGCAGGCACTGAACGGCCTGAATTTGGAAATCGAAAAGGGAGAGTTCTTTGCATTTCTCGGCCCAAACGCAGCCGGAAAAACGACAACCATCAAACTTCTGACCGGGTTGCTTCGTCCCACGGAAGGTTTTGCCGAGATTTGCGGGTTCGATATTCAGAAAGATCCCCTCGAAGCCAAGCGCAGAATTGGCTACATTCCGGACGTCGCAGAATTCTACGACAAGCTGACACCGCTGGAGTTTATGGGGTTCATCGCGGACCTTTTTGAAGTGTCTGCAAGTGATGCGGAACAGCGCACACCTGACTTGTTCGAGCGGTTCGGACTGAACAATTATGCTCGGCAGAGGATCGAAAACCTCAGCCACGGAACCCGTCAGCGGCTCGCAATCGCATCCGCCTTACTCCATGAGCCCGAAGTGATTATCATTGATGAACCGATGGTCGGGCTCGACCCGAAGAATGCCCGGGTTGTGAAAGAGGAACTCAAGGAACGGAGCCGGAAAGGCACCACCATATTCCTGTCGACCCACTTGCTCAATGTCGCCGAAGAACTGGCTGATCGCGTGGGCATCATCAACCACGGAAAACTGGTCAAGGTTGGCACAATGAGCGAAATACTGGCAGGCGGAAAGCAGGACGAGGGATTGGAGTCGATCTTTCTGGCGATGACGGAGAGCGACAATGAGACGCCTAATAACTGACAAAAAAATCTAAATTTTCTTTACATGGTTCCAATTTTATCCCATTCAATGCCTTTCACACAATTGATTGAAATCCCATAAACCATTGGATAAAATGTTAGACACCCCGTCATTCCTCCGTTCAAAACTTCCCCTGCTGCTTTTTGGACTTATTTTATTGTTCGCCTTTGTAGCTCCCGATCTAATGGCACAGGATGCCGCCGGAGGTGAGGAAGCCGCCGCTGAGGCACAGTCAACCCTTCTTGATAAGATTATCAATGGTGGTTGGGCAATGATCCCGCTGGCGATTCTGTCGTTGTGCATGATTACACTTGCTGTTTACAACTTCATGCAATTGACCAGGGGCAAGTTCAACCCACCGATCCTTCAGCAGACGATCCTCGCCAACATGACTGATGTTCGTGTTCGCAGTGCGATTGAAGCTTCTGCGGCTGATCCATCCTACCTTGGTCGGATGATGGCTTCTTCCCTTCCCTTTGTGGATGCGACGGACCCTGAAAGTCTGGGGCGTGAGAAAGTTGAAGACGCGATCGCTGACTTCGCGGTAAAAGAGAACCCAAGTTACATGTCATGGATTGGTTACTTCTCTGTGATTGCCCAGGCTTCGCCGATGGTCGGACTTTTGGGAACGGTTTCCGGTATGATTAAGGCGTTCGAAGAACTCGGTAATTCCGGGGGCGCGAACCCGAACAAGATGGCTGCTGCGATTGGTGAGGCCCTCATGACAACGGCCGCCGGTCTTGTTGTGGCGCTTCCCTGCCTGTTTTTCTTCTACTTCTTCAAGAACAAGTTCAACGGCATGGTGACCGCTTCTCAGGAAACGGCAGCTCAGGCAATGGACGCAGCAATTGCGACTGTGAATGCTGACCAGCAGCTTGCGAAGGTTCCTGAAGGTATTTCCGAAGGCTGATTGAGCCTCTGGAAACGCTTAGCATTTGTTCCGGAAAGGTGAAAAGTCGCGAAAAGGCTTTTCATCAACCGGCAAAATCCTTAACATACTGAAACTATGGCATCTGAACGGTTACGAGAAGCAATCGCGGGAGAAGCTGAGGAAATGGAGATGGATATGTCTCCGATGATTGATCTGGTTTTCCTCCTCCTTATTTTCTTCATGGTCAGTTCTCACATGATCGTTGTGAAGATTGACAAGAACGTGACCCCGCCCAAAGCGGTCAATGCCGCAGTGGCTGAGTCTTCCATCGGCCGGATTGTGATTAACATCTATGATGACGGCACGATTCACGACGAGAACGGCGCGCTGCTTCAAACGTCGGATTCAGTGACGGCTTATGTTGATGAGATTCACCAGGTGAACAAGCAGGCGAATATTCCAAGCCGACTGCATGTCAGGGCTGACCAGAAGGTCGAGACCAAGTTTATCAAGAAAGCCATTCAGGCCGCCGGAGAAGCCGGTGTGATTGATGTGATCTTCGGGGCACACGCCGTTGATTGATCGCCGTCGAATTGGCCTTCATTAGTTTTAATTTCATCGAAATCCGCACCATTTATGGGTAAACGCAGAAAAGCTCCCGCCGAAGAAGAACCAGCATTGGACATGTCGTCCATGATTGACGTCTCCTTCCTACTCCTTATTTACTTTCTTGTGACCTCAACACTGGACCCGAAAGAGGCTGACCTGGGGTTTACACTTCCAACGTCACAGTCGAATTCCACTGTGGAGATTGAGCTCGATCAAAACACGATCGAAGTGAACGCACAGGGGCACATCATCATGAATGATGAGACGCTCGATACCGACACGGAATCCCGCAAACTGCCAATGCTGCTTGATCGCCTGCAGACCATTGTTGACGCTGCCAATGCGGTGAACCAGGAACCCCTTGTGATTATTTCTGCAAATGATGGAGCGAAAGGTCAGCGGTTCGTGGATGTCTTGAACACTTTGGGTAACGATAAGATCAATATCAAAAACGTAACCCTGACAGGATTCACCGAAGAATAGAGTGCCGGGTGATGAATCAATGAAGCCCTAAAAGTCCAAGGAGAAAGCAGACATCAGGAATGAACAGCCGACGCAACGCCATCGCAGCCGAGAAGGAACCGGGTTTGGATTTATCGTCGCTGATTGATGTGAGTTTTCTGCTGCTGATTTATTTTCTGGTGACAATGACTCTCCAGGTTCCTGACGCTGATCTGACCTTAACCATGCCGGGACCTCCTGACGGTAAAACGAAATTCGAAATGATCAGTGAACCGCCAGTGATCGAGATCGCTGCTGACGGTCAGATTTTTTACTCTGACGAAGCGGTCGAGTCGGCAGGCACCACTCATCACTTACCCGTTCTCAAGGATCGTCTGAGTGATTATCTGAAAGTCTGGAGCCTTGCTCCAACCGATGAGCGCCCGGAAGTATTCGTCAAAGCAGACGATTCCGCCCGGGGTCAGCGCTTTATTGATGTATTAAACTGCCTGGCAGAAGTCGGGATCAGCAATGTCGCTGTTGCGCGAGACGAATGGTCAAACTGATGCCGCACGCGTGGCATTTCAAATTCCGAGTCACGATAAACCGGAAAAGTTGCAATGTTTTGTACAATTGAATTGAAGAACCTTTAGTTTTTTCACACACTTTTATAGCTATGAGATTGAATCTGAACCACGCGAAGAAAATCGCGATGAACTGTGTTTTAGCCGCCGCTCTGGTTGCTGCTCCAATTGCTTCGTTCGCTCAGGACGAAGAGGAAGATGTGAGCTTCGAGGGGCTGTATCGGAAAGCCGGCGAACAGGTTATTGCGGGTCAACATGCCGAAGCTGCCGCGACATTCGAAAAGTTAATTGATCTCTCCAATGGTTGGGAAACGATTGTCGAAGATTACGGTGCAGGAGCAGGCGGCCTGATGTTTGACTACGGATTGACTTTGTTGCAAACCCAGCGCTGGACCGACGCAGAGGCGGCCTTTGAAAAATGTATCGGAGCCAAAAAACTCGCGGATGAAATTTCTGTGATAAAAAACGAGAACCCACGTGCCAATCTCGCGCTTTTCCAACTGGGGTTCTGTAAAGCTCAGATGGGAGATCATGCCGAAGCTTTGAAACTGTATGATCAATACATGGGCACGAATCCGCCACAGAGTGAAAAAGCTCAAGTCTGGACCGGATACAAGCTGCGGTATGGCACCTCTCAAATGAAATCCGGACAGATGGATGCCGGGATCGCGACGATCCAGGAACTGTTCGACAACCGCACGGAATGGAAAGTCACTCCGGCATTCCTTGTTCAGGGTCTCCTGGAAATAGGTGGCGTCTGGAACCAGCAAGCTCAAGATGCAGGGGCCGACACCAAGAAAAAGAATCTGATTGAAGATCAGGCGATTGCCTGGATGGACAAGAACGGTAACTTTCTCGATCTGCAGCCATTCGATCAGATGCGATACGGGTTTATTGACCGCCTGAAGCCGCTCGCTCTGAAGGCAGCCAGCTCGGGGCTTTATTCGCTGGCATTGCGTTACCTGTCTTACATGCCGACGACTCAGGAATTGAAGGATGACATCAATGCCCGCGTGGCGATGCTCGGTCGGGTTTCCGGCATGCCACCAGCTTACAAACAGCGGCTTGATCAAATCGAGGCCCGTGAAAAGGCAGAGGTTCCGCCGGATGTTGAGGTTCTCCGTCTCATGGCCATCTGCTATGAGCGCCTTGGCAACCGCATGGCCCCGCGCACGATCTACTGGCACCTCGCGAGCAAGTATCCCGCACTGCCTACGAGTTCCCGTGCTGAAGTCCTTCACGAAGCGGCAAAGTTTTCTGCAGAAATGGGTGATTACTCTTCTGCTCAATTCTTCGGCGAGACCTTCATGTCTGAAATGCCCGAAGACCATCCGCTGCGGAACAATGTCTCGACCTTTATGATTCAGTCGCTTTTCACTTCAGGTGACTACGAAACTGTGATCAAGATCGCCGAAGATGTGCGAGAGCGTTACGATGCCGGAGATTCCAAACGGGAGCTGGCGGATATGCTTTATCCACTCTCGCTTTATTCACTGGGCCGCTTTCAGGATGCCGCGCTTCCTTTTGATGAGTTCGTCAACGATTTCCCTGAGTCAGCAAACCTGGAAACGGTTTCCTACCACCGGGCGAGCAACGCATTGATTTTACAGAAGTTCCGAATTGCAGCGGAGCAGATCGAAGACTTTCTGGTGAAGTTCCCCGACTCTGACAAGTATCTTGAGAACGCCCTGAGTGACCTGGCAGTCTGTCGGTTCAATTTAGAGGATTACGATTCAGCCATTGCTGCTGCCGATCGACTTCTCCAGGATAAACCGCAATCGCTTCAACTTGGACGCACCATGAATGTCCGGGGCGACTCATACATGGTGAAGGCAAATGATGCGGACGAAGAAAACGAGGACAAGGTTCCAGCCTGGCGCGACGAGGCACTCCAGTCATACATGGGTGCGATTGAGGCAGGTCAACGAGGAGAAGCAGAGGGTAAGAATCCCGAGTTTTATAAAGTCGTTGTCGCAGAGGGAATGTGGAAAGCCGCTGACATTCACATTCAGGATGAGAACTGTGCGGAGGCGATCAAAATCTACGATGCGTTCTTTCCCAACTACACCGGCAATCGCTGGGAATCCCAGATTTCAATTTTCACTATCGAATGCCTGGAGGCAGTGGACCGTGGTGAAGAATCGTTGAAACAGGCCGAGAAAATGATTGTGGTTGAAGGCACCAAGCCAAAAGAGGAACAAGACCTCCAATTCCTTCGCGAAATGATCGGTTCCTATTCCGACGCATCCGTTCGCATACGAGGGGCGGAAGCCACCATCGAAACATTCAACAATTTCCCCGGAGTTGCTCCAGACAATCAGATTCTTGCCACATGGCTCAAGATTCAGAACGTCATCGTTCTGCAGGGAATGAAAAAGGATCTCGAGAAAGGCAGCGACGAAGCCAAGGCCATCGACACCCGGATTTCAGCTGTGTTTGAAGAGTTGGCAACCTACGAGAAAGCAAACCTCTCTGAATACGCACTTCAGCAGATCGGTCTCTATCTCGCCGGCACTGAAAACCGGTTCCTCGCAATTCCATTCTTTGAAGAACTGCTGAACCGGACGAACCCGGAAGCGGAGGCCTTCAAGAGCCCGGCTGACTTTGAGATCGGTAAGATCGAAATGGAAGATCCAGCAAAGCGGGCTTCCGCTCGCGAACGATTCCTCCGGGTCATCAACAAATACAAAGACCAGGAGTTGATCCCCGAGTCGTATCTCCAGCTGGGTCGCCTTTACATCGCAGACAAAAACTGGAAAGACGCTGTTGAGTCTCTTGATGTGGTCAACAAACAGAAGAAATACTTCTCCAAAGAACTGGTAAAACGTGCTGAAGCCACCTACCTGCTGGGATACTCTCTTGAGCAAATGGAAGACGAGGCTGCTGCTGCCAAAGCCTATCTCGTAGTTTGGTCAGTATATGGAAAATATGCCGACTGGGTTGCACAGGCATTTGAACGGTTTGTGCCACTCTCGAAGAAAGCTATTGCGGAACTGCCGACGACAACTCCTGAGGAAATCGCCGAAAAGCGGAAGCGGGAACTGGACCTCTACAAGCTCTACTTCAAGCAGATGTATGTTTGGCAGAATTTTAAGGAAGATAAAATGTCTGACGATGGTGCCGCTGCAATCCAGCGACTCCGCCGGGAACTCGATGCTCTTAAGATCGACTTTAAGATCACTCCGGAAGAAGATGCGAAAATCAAATTCGACCTGGGATTGCCTGAACAAAATTAAGCAGCTTTCAACTGACTAACAGATTTCACGACATGAAAACATTCAATACTGACATTCGTAAATTCGCTGTGCTTGCTGCTGTAGCGTTCACGCTTGCGGCGGCCTCGAACAGCTCTGCGCAAGGACTTCCTGAAGTTCGAGCCCGGATTGGACTCAAGCAGGGCGGCAATCCTGCCGGGGTCATCCAGAATTCCCGCCCCGACGCCATCCAGTTCTCAACACGCGAAGGCGTCGCGGGGCAAGTCCTGCCGTTCGCCAACATTAAAGGTGAAGGGCTTGATCTCCAAATCCAACTCGAAGGAGGGGCCGAAGCTCTGGCACCGGGCCGCTCAGCATTCGCTGATGGTGATTTTGAAGCCGCCGCAGAAGAGTTTGCCAAGGTTGTGAAGGCGTTTCCGAATATCGTCTACATTCCACACAACTTTGCCACCGAAGCTGCCTGGTATCAGGTAGAAAGCCTCCGTCGGGCAGGTAAGTTTTCTGATATCGCGGCCGCCCTTGAATCGACCGCAGCAAAAACCATCCCGTCTCACATCGCTGAAGCCTTCCAAAAGCAATTTGGATACAACAAGATCTGGGCGATTTACGGTTCGGGTGATATGGACGCCTTGAAGTCAGCAATCGCTCCTGCATCAGTGGCCGTCAGTGACCTTTTACCAACCGATGACTTAAAGACCGATCTCCCGGAAAATGAGCAGGCTCAGATGGCATTTCTTCGAGCCAAAATTGCCGAAGCTGCGGGTGAGAAAGATAAAGCTCTCAATGACTACTACCGCGCGTTCACTTTGAATTTTGGCAGTGATAAAGTCCTCTCTAAGCAGGCAATGCTGGCCGCTCTGGCGATCCATAAAGAAGACCCGAGTCTCGAAAACGAAAAGAACAAGCTTCCTCTACAGCAGATTCAAGGGCTGGCCTTCCAATTCAAAAACACCTATGGCATTTCAGAACTCCCCTCTGACTACGCACTCTACGCAGTTCGTCCTGATTTGCCTCAAATGGCAATTGCCGCTCCTCCAACAGAGGAAACAGATGAAAAGCCGGCAGCAGACGACGCTAAGGGAGCTGCACCTGACGGCGCTAAAGGTGATGACGCCAAAGGCAAAGCCGAACCGACAAAGGGAGAAAGCGAAAAAGGCAAAGCAAAGGCTGAGTAGTCTTTAAAGTAAACTTTGCCTCCCTTTGCAGATGGAAAACGCGACATTTGATTCCATCGGCAAAGCAATTGCTGATGCCAAAAGTATTGCGGTTGTAAGTCACGACCGCCCTGATGGCGACGCTATCGGTTCGACTCTTGGACTCTCAACCTACCTTCGCAACGAAGGTAAGTCAGTTGTAGCAATCAACGCCGATGTTGTTCCCTCTGCGCTGCGGTTTCTACCGGGAACCGAATCGATTCAACAACCCGGTCCGCCCTTCAAAGTCGATTTGTTGATTTCAGTTGATGCAGCGGGGAAGGATCGAATCAGCGATATTGTCTGGCAGTCAGTCGCTGAATGTAAAACAGTGATCAATATCGATCATCACATCAGCAACACCCGTTTTGCCGATCTCAATTATGTTGATGCTGAATCTCCTGCAACCGGTGAAATCATCTTTCAGCTAATTGAGCATATCTCGGGCAAACAGGCGGTAACGACCGAAACTGCCGACAACCTCTATGCCGCGATATCAACTGACACCGGTAGCTTTCGGTATCCAAATACCACAGCTAAAACGTATCGGATCGGTGCAGACTTAATTGATGCCGGTGCCGATGTTGGCCGCATAAATCAAGAACTTTACGAAACTTACCCACAGCGAAGAGTTGAACTGCTTAGAGAACTGTTGCAAGAAATGCGCTTCGATTTTGATGGGCGCTGTGCCAGCCTGCAGTTACGTCTTGAAGCAATAAGACGCCTCAACATCCAACCGGGCGATACCGAAGGATTGATTGATGTCATTCGTTCGATTGACAGCGTTGTCGTTGCTATTTTCTTTGAGGAAATGCCTGATGGCAAAATCCGCGTCAGTTCGCGATCAAAGAACTCTGGAGCAGATGTTGGCGAAATATGCGGGAGTTTTGGAGGCGGGGGGCACACGCTTGCTGCGGGAACTCGAATGGCAGGGCCTATCTCTGAAGCAGTAGAGCGATTTATTTCTGCAGTTGGAAGGGTGCTGGAAAAATAGCCCCACCTCATTGTTCGCCGCTTTCAGGCTCCCTCTCCGTTGGGTTCAGAATGTCGGGACTTTCAAGTAAATTGAGCCCGGGAAAGATCTCCGGCAGCTTCCATTTCTTCGTCTTGGCATTGTAAACAATTTCATCTGATTTAAACAAACCAGTGGGTGTCAGCAACCGAACATCACGAAAGGTTTGGGTATAACCGTCTAACTCATAGCTTGCTTCAAGTTCACCAAAAGGCTCTCCCCCCAATTTGAAATTTCGGAGATCAACAACGCCCTTACTCTGCCAGGTGTTCGAATCAAGTGAAGGCCCTTGCCCCACCGCTGCTACATAAACTGTGGAATCAGAATCAAAATCCCACAAATCCAGGAAAGAACGCGTGTTCTCATCGGAAAAAAACGGAGAGAATGTTCCGGGATCCATTTTAATCTCCGATTGAAAACGAAAAGAGCGCTCTCCTCCACTACCATCGAACATCAAATTTGCCTGAACAATCCCCGTCTTGTGATCGAGCCGGCAATTTCGTAGATAAAACCGATCACCTGACGCGGAAAAATCGAACTCCATTCCACTGAATACCTCCCCTCCCTTCGCGACAAATCGGTCGCATCTGAAATGGCCTACAACATCTGCGGGAATCCAAAACTCAGGGACATCTTCTCTACCGATTTCTTCGAGGTTAATTTTTCCCTCCATTTCAACTTTCGGAGGCGAGAAAAACACCACTTCACCTAATTTATGCCTCGTCAAAATCGATGCGGCAAGCTGAGGCAAGTCAGCAGTTGAATGCAATGAAAACCGCAAGTCTTTCGAATCTTCCTGCCACTCAGCATTGATCCGCAAATCTCCTTTTTCGTCACGAAGCTTTAGATCTTTTAAAATTGCCCGATCCCTTTCACCATCGTATTCGGCAGTTATATCGATTGATTCGACGGTATACCGCCCTCGTCTAAAGTCTCTGGCTACAAACCGGCCTTGAGCTCGTAACTCAGTCAAATTCTCCAATTCACTTCGAAATTCGAGCTCAAGCCTCGGTTTTTCGCTCGTTAAGAATTCAAACCGTTTCAATTCAGAAAGCACCTTTCGAACTAACGCACGACGATCAGCAATTTCCTGTAGCTCTTGTTCCCGTTCGCTTTTTGATTGGTTTTTCTTCGAAAACAATTCCGACGCTTCAGCTGGTCGGTAAAGCGATCCTTTGATCGAAACTTCGATTCCTTCAATCTCAGCAGATGTCCGAACGATTTCGATCTGGCTTTCGGTCACTACGACACGCCCTGAAATGTTCCCAATCTTTAGCTTTGATTTGCTGTTGGTATTTCCGGGTTCTAACGGAAGGGACAGCTTAGCCTTCTGGATATCGAGGGTATTGATCGACAGTTGTTTCCGATTGAACACATTGCGGAAATCCAAATCAAGATAGACGTCATCAAGGAAAGCAATTTCTTCACGACGCTTCTCACTCTGGAAGAATTGAACATCTTCAGCTACGAGGCCTCGAAGTGGCCCAAGGGTCAATTTCCCAATACGGATGAAATATCCGCGCTTTGCCACTTCTTGCTCAATACGAGTCCGCCAACTTTGAGAAAATCCGTATTTTCGAGCATATACGGCCCCCCATATCGCGCCGATCAAAGCGACCAGGCAAAAGATGACAAGAAGGCGACGGAGAAGTTTCATTCAACTCACTGTCGCCTTCCCGCCGTCGGATTCAAGCATGTGCATTCTGCACATCAATCATGGTCGAGAGAATCGTGTTCCATGTGTCTTCTCTCTCAAGCATCGCGTTGGGGAACATGCACCCATCCCAGCAGATATGCTCAATTCCTCGATCCGCATAATCTTTCAGCCAGTATCCGGCGCACTTCACGATATCAAGTTTACCGTTAGGATCATCAGCCGGACAATGTTTGCCGGTCTTATCATGGCTTCCCGCACCATGAACTTCGCCATCGTTCTGAGCGACGTGAAAATCAATTGTCCACGGACGAAGTTTGTCAGTCATCTCTTCGTATGCCGAATAAAACTCCTCTTCAGAATACCCCTCTTTTACGAGCGCATGCTCAGGTGCGTTGTACCCCAGAAGATAAAGATAAGTGTGGGCCAGATCAGCTTGAAAACCAAGAGTCTCAGGCATCCCAACTTCTTCAAGCAGATCAAGCATGTCTTTCCATGAATGCATCCCCGCCCAACAGATTTCACCTTCAGCGGCAAGGCGCTCACCGTGGTCGGCAGCAATCTTTGCTGCCTCTCTAAAAGTCTTCGCAATCTTTTTGGTATTTGCCACAGAATCCTCCCGCCACTTTTCAACACCAAACTCTGCTGAGTCAATTCGGATTACTCCGCGCTTGCGAACACCATGTTCATTGAAAACACCGGCAATACGACAACCCACCTTAACCGCATCCAGAAACTTTCCAGTCTGCTCGGCGCTCCCCATCGCGGAGTCTCCAACAGTACCGGGCCAAACTGGAGCAACAAGCGATCCCACATCAAATCCGTATCCCTGGATCGAATCGGCAATCTCTTTAAGTTGGTCCTCTGACGCCTCGGGATCTGTGTGTGGCAAAAACAGGAAGTAATCTATTCCGTCATATTTTTGGCCGTTCACTTCCGCCGCCGCTGTCAATTCAAGCATTCGCTCAAGAGAGATTGGCGGCTCCTGTCCTTCATCAGTTCCTTTTCCGACAAGGCCGGGCCACATTGCATTGTGTAATTTCAAAGACATAATTTTTATTTTCCAGGTAAATTTTTAAAGGACCCCAAGCTTACATACCCAATACGTCGAGGCAAGACTGAAACGATCCGACAAATGCCGATTCCCCGGGCTCTTAGCTGACTACGCTAAGATTTCAGTCACCACTCGACCTCCCTCAGGTCCAGTCAGTCGATGCGCTCTTCCCGCATAATGGAAAGTTAAGTCATTCGGGGGCATCCCCAGGAGATGGAGGATTGTAGCATGTAGATCCCTGAAATGGATTTTCCCATCAACCGACCGGGCTCCAGTGGGATCAGTTGCGCCATATGTGAAACCTGACTTTACGCCCCCTCCCGCCATCCAGAACGTGAAACCATTAGAGTTGTGGCCTGTCTGATCTTTGTCTTTTCCAGGTGTAAGCCCGGGCCGCCCAAATTCCCCTCCCCAAATGACTAACGTATCATCAAGCATCCCCCGCTCCTCCAAATCCTGAAGCAACGCAGCGATCGGCGCGTCTGTGGCCAGGCAGTTGGCCTCGAGATCACGACGATGGTTTTTATGTTGATCCCAACTACCATGATTTACCTCCACGAATCTCACACCGGCTTCGAGAAAACGTCGTGCCAACAAGCACTGGCGACCAAAATCTGTTTCTCGACAAGTTCCCACTGCATATTTGGCTCCAACCCTGTAACGCTCCAAAACATGTTTTGGTTCCCTCGAAATATCCAACAACTCCGGTGCCGCAGCCTGCATTCGAAAACCAAGCTCCATCGACTGAATGACCGCTTCAAGTTTCGGGTCGGTATCGCTTTTTACATGATGCTCACGATTGAGCGATTGAACAAAATCTAACTGCCTTCTTTTTGACTCCAATGTCAAATGTCCGCTCGCGACGTTCGGAATTGTCGCTTTACTCATATCCTCCCCATTCACTCCTATTGGCGTCCCCTGATAGATCGCTGGAAGAAACGCGGATCCATGACATGACGGTTTTGATGAATTCAGACTGATAAACCCGGGTAGGCTGTCGTTCTCGGTTCCCAGCCCGTAATTTACCCACGCCCCCAAACTGGGGCGTTCTCTCAGCCGGTCTCCCGTATGAAGTTGGAGGAAAGATTGAGCGTGAATTCCTGTGTCACAATACATTCCATTCAACACACAGAGTTTATCAGCATGCCTGGCTGTTTCGGGAAGCAATTCGGATATTTTCAGTCCGCTCTCTCCATGTTGAGAAAAGTCGTATACAGAACCTGGATGAGGCTTCTTACCGGTCTGTGGCTTGTAATCAAATGTGTCCATCTGAGCAGGCCCTCCGCTCATGCAGAGAAATATCACACGCTTGGCCTTCGCCGGTATTTTGGGAATTCTCGACTGCAACGAATGGCCGGCCGGTCCAGCCATGGTGGTCCGTCCAATTAATCCGGAAAGCGCGAGAGAGCCAAATCCACAGGAAGCGGTCGAAAGCATCTGGCGTCGGGAAAATATCTCGGACTTCATTGCTATAGGCTATTTAATTAGAAAATCTAAACAAGTCCGCATTCAGGTGCGGTGAATCCTTCAATCCACATATCGAAACTCATTCGTTGCCAAAAGCGCTTGCGCCAATGATGACCAGGCACCTTCTTTTGGTTCGGTATTTTCAAGAAGATATTTTGCTCCCTCTAACTCGGTTGAGGTAGGCTCACGGTTCAATACTCGCTTAAACATGTTCCGGATGTTTTCCCCCGATAACTGCGCAAGATGCGCCGATTGTTCTTTTATGAAATCGCTGTTCAGGAGAAACAACCCTTGAGTTGGTAGCATCGTTTCACTTCGCTTACCGGTAACCTTGGTGCCGTCAGGAAGGTCAAAAGCGGCCAGTTCCCTTGGAGGGGAATTTCGCAAATAACAAAGATACACGCTTCGGTGATTACTCGGCTTGTGCAAATCAGGGGCCCGGTTCACTAGGATCTCCAGGTGCCGAATTGGTGAACCATCTGCAGGCTCAGGATCAAGTTGTCCAGACACACTTAAAATTGCATCACGAAACGATTCCGCATCCAAACGCCGTCTTGTATGGCGGGACATCCAAATATTTTCAGGATCAGCGTTTCGCAGATTGGAACTAACCTCACTTCCCAACTGATATGTTCGGGACATAACAATCTCACGAACCATTGATTTGATGGACCAGGAATGTTCTCCTGAAAAGCGATGCGCCAGATAATCCAACAGTTCAGGATGGGTCGGCTTTTCGCCATACACACCAAAATCGTCCGGTGTCCCGACAATGGCCCGTCCAAACAAATGCAGCCAAATACGGTTCACCATCACCCGGGCCGTCTGAGGATGCCTCTTATCGGTAAGCCACTTTGCCAACTCCAGCCGCCCGCTCTTAGACTTGTCGATTGAAAAGTCGTTTAGAGATTTATCGGGATATGCAGAGAGTACTCCCCGTGGCACCACATCCCCCAACTTCTTGGCATCCCCCTTGAGATTGATTTTGCAATCTTTTGGCTCTTTTCGATCCCTGATCCCCATCGCTACAGGTGTCCCAACTGGGTAGGTATGTTCCTTTTTAGGGCGGGGATAATTTCGCATTTCCAGCTTTTCTGTCTCCACCATCAGATTCAAATCTTCAGGCGGTGCCGGTAATTTAGGTGGAGTCTTGAGGACATGCAGCGAAGTGGGGGGGGCGGTCAGTTTTTCATTCGCGGCGATTCCATATAGAGTTTCAGAACTCGTAAAAAAACCAGCCAGGGCGTAGTAGTCCCTCGTGGGAATGGGATCAAATTTATGATCGTGACAACGAGCGCACCCCACACTCAACCCGATTATTCCACTGGTCACGACTTCAATTTGGTCCGCTACAACATCCATCGCAAAGTTTGTATTCATTGCGACGGCAGGTTTGGCTCCCAAAGCGAGAAACCCCGTTGCGATCAATTGACGATCCCGCTCGAGATCTGTCTCAGCCTCCAACAAATCACCCGCAATCTGCTCAGTGATAAAGCGATCATATGGCACATCGCGATTCAGCGCATCGATGACGTAGTCCCTGTAGCGCCAGGCATTCGGAAACGAAGCGTTTCTACTCAGTCCATCGTTTCCATTCGATTCCGCATAACGGGCCACATCCAACCAATGTCGCCCCCATCGCTCACCAAAATGAGGAGAGGAAAGCAATCGATCAACCAACTCAGCGACTGCAGATTGACCGTGTTTCGAAAAATCAGTCTCAAAGGATTTTACTTCTTCAATCGTTGGCGGGAGTCCAATCAAATCAAAATAGAGTCGTCGGATCAGTACATTAGGGGAGGCATCCGCGGTTGGGGTGAGGCTTTGATCCACCATTTTGGCGAACACAAACCGGTCAATCGCAATTCTCGGCCATTCCATGTCAGCTTTAGGAATCTGTGGATTTTCCACGGGCTGAAACGACCAAAGTTCACCGGGCTTGTATTTCCTGGCTACAACCGTGGGTGCTTTTTCCTGCCCTTCCTTTGAATCAGAGGGAACCGGTGCGCCCATCGATATCCACTTCTCAAAATCTGCAATCACATTGGGCGGCAATGGGTCGTCAGGTGGCATTTCAAGATCATCAAGCCACTTAAGTGCATGGACAATTAGACTGTCTTTCGGCTTTCCGGCAACCATGGGGCTTCCTGATTCCCCTCCTTTTCTCAATCCCTCCGATGTGTCTAACAAGAGTTTCCCGCCAATCTTTTTTGCTCCGACAGAATGACACTCGTAGCATTCCTTTGCTAAAACTGGACGAATCTTGTTCTCGAAATACTTCCGTTGTTCAGGTGTGACTTCCGCAGATTTTAATAACTCTCCACAACTACATGCGACGATGGCAATAAAGACAATTTTGGGCAGAGTCATAGCATTTCGAGAATGCGTAAACTTTCACCCAACCACGAGCATAATGCAGGTACGGCTTTACGGAGGCTCTCTACATTTCCCTCAATTTTGCGGCCTCAAACAAAGGAACACCAAACTCACAATGCTTAAGACCCAAGCAGCGACAATGAATGGTCCTCCAGCCCCGAATTCTATCGCTTTTTGCAACGAACTCGCTCCTGCCATTTCGGCCATCAACGAAGTCTTTTCCTGATACCAATAGACTCCCGATAAGAGCATTTCTGTAAAAAACCCAAGCGCAATTGAAACTGAGACCAACGAAAGACACCTCCGCTTTGAAATGACGCCGACTAAACTGGCGACCAACAACACAGAAACAACCCCAACCCTGAACCAGCCTCCAAAGGTAATGGTCGCAACGGAGACGGCTCCAGCCATGGGAACAGTTGCCAAATCGCACCACGTTCCAAGCAACAGGAAGATCAACGATGCCACAATAGAGATAAGTTCCTTCAAATAGCGCTTCATTTCCCGGATTGCTTCTTAATGAGACCAAACAAAATAAGACCGTAACTTAAAAGGAGCCAGCCACCTAAAATGGTAAGGCTCAATACAACGGCCCCAGTTAACAGGAACGGTTGCCCCTTTGTAAAGAACACATCCACCCTCGATTCCACGGAATCTTTGTCTGGCGCCTGCATTCTCTCCCCCACATTGTGGCGAGTCACGAGTAGGTTTTGCCACGATTTATTGACCTGAGAAAGCTTGTCGTATTTTTCCAGTTGGCTTCCAGCACGATTCCTAAAATATACGGTCTCTTTTTCGTAGGGAGGTTCCTCGAAAAATCCGGGAATTTTTGTCTTGTTCGTTATCCTGGGGGTGTTCCGTCCGTACAGGTTGGCGACATCCATCAATTGCTGAACATTGTAACTGGGCAGGAAACGGCTGAAAGCAAAAACACTGTTATCCATCTCCGGAGAGGTAACAACAAATCCTCCAAAGAGAATCTGGGGGATTAGAATTAGGGGCACCCACATAGCCGCTTGAGTCGGAGTTCTCACCAATGCTGAAATTACAAGACCAAGCCCCACGCCGACCATGGCAGCCGCCAAAAGCCCTGCAAATCTGAGCCCCAGAAGGAGTGATAATTCTCCGATCCATGAAACTTTCGGCCCCTCATCAAAGGTCTGCCCCGGTGGAACTTGAACCGATACCACTTTAAGGCGGTCCATCATATTCTGCCGGACTCTGAAGAACCATGATAGGTTAGCCATCAGAGTAAACTCAGCATCCGATGCCTTTAACCGACTCGGATTCCGGTAATGAGTCTTCGGCGCGTTATCCAACTCAAACTGTTTCAGGGATTCGTCGAAAACGATTGTGAATTCATCTGCAGCTTTTGATTCGGCCGTTTCCTCCTTGCCTGCAGAAGTCCCCACAAAGATCATGCTTTCAAAAGCTTTGCGATCCCGCTCCCAACTGCTCTCTCCCTCCTCGCCGTATTCCACCAATAAATCTGAGTGGAAGGTATGGCTGGCCACCAGCACGGCAAAATAAAGGAGAATGGCCTGCATTGAGGTCACCACCGTAACAAAAATGACCTTACTAAACAGATAGGAGTTCAGCCCCAGACCGGCTAACCGCTCGCGGCGAAAGATTGCGAGTTCTCCCACAATTTGTTGAGCTCCGTTACTACAGCCAAACCACAGAGTGGCAATGACTGAAAGAAACATCTGAAACACAAGGTTCTCGCTTACCCAACCTACCAGACCTCCAATCAACAGCGCCTGAGCCAACAGGAACAACACATTCAACTTGTCAGCCCATAGAATCTTATTCTGACGTTGACACAACACCTTAAAACTTTTGAAGAACGACGGCTTTGAGGCTTTCACCTCCAGGTTCTTCTCAGACTTGGAAGCGGCTCGTTCAATTGGACGCAATTCTCTTTTGAATGTCGATTCATTGAAGGACTTCTCCATCCATTCCGCCACTTCTGCAGATGTTGAACCTGAGTCAACCCGGCGCTTTGCGGCAGTGGCAACCACATCATAAACATGAGGAAGCTTATCCAGAAGGTTTCCCTCTTGAAAATTAGGCTTTGACTGCGAAGCGGGACCTGTAGAAGTCGCAGATTCCACCATGGGTGAAGGGCTACTGGCGACTGCTGGACCATCCTCGAAAGGGCGCCCCAGCAGGAAGTAGCGCACCGCATCCAGTGGTTTGCCACAAAAAATCAATCGTCCTCCCTGAATGAATCCAACGGACGAAAAGACATGACTGTTTTGAAGAACATGAGTCGTACAAATGACTCCCATTCGCTTTTGCCGCGCAAGCATTGACAGTTCATCCATCAAACTCTTCTCGGTCTGCGGATCCAGTCCGGAAGTGGGCTCATCCAGAAGTAAAAACCGGGGACTGGTTAACAACTCACTCGCAATACTAACTCGTTTTCTTTGTCCACCGGAAAGGCGCGATACCTGAGTCGTTCGGTGCTCAGTCAATTGCAGTGTTTCAAGCAAACTGACCACAGCTTGTCGCAGCAGTGCAGGACGCAATTTCAGGCGGAGCCGACCCGCGAAAAACAGCGCCTGTTCCACGGTTAATTCTCCGTGAACAATATCGTCCTGGGGAACATAACCAATCCCGGCGATCGCCATGTCAGCGGTGCCGCGTAACTTTCTTCCATCAAGCCACACATCTCCTGATGACGCAGGAAAGATCCCGCAAAGAGCATTCAGAAGTGTTGATTTCCCCTGACCACTACCCCCCAAAATGCCAACAAATTCCCCCCCCGAGAGATCCAAATCTACCGTATTGAGAATCTTCTTCGTCTTGTTTCCACTACCAACTATCCTCGTTAAACTTCGAGCCTGAATCGTTCCCCGCCCTCCCACATGAACAAGCGAACTCCCCATGAATTGGAAAGTGTAATAGGAGTATCCGGGCATTTGAATGCAGTCTCCAAAAACAAGTTCACGCTCATCGAAGTTTTGGTCACCATTTAAAACAGTTCGGACCGCAGAACCCGAGTTGTGATTAATAACTTTGAACCCCTTACCTTCTTTCCGAATCTCAACCTGCTTCGACGAAATCGTTCGAATATCCGGATCTAAACACAGCCGAAGTGCATTGCTTTCCTCACTGTCTTTCGAACGCGTACCACGGCCGATAATAATTTTATCGTGAACAAGGCTGAGTTCCCTCACATCCCTTCCTCCTACCTGAGGAGCCTCGGGTGTTCTTTCAAATCTGAACAGGCAACCTTCTCCTTCTATCTGATCACCGATTTCAATGAGACAGGAATTGAATAAGAGCAACCGGTTTTCCTTTTCACCCAGGTCACTGCCATTGACCCTAACAGTTCCAGTCGGGCCCTCATTGGTGATCGACCACGTCGCGTGACGTGCCTTCCAATTGAAAGAAAGGTGATACCTCCGAATGGAAGGATGATCTACGACGATTCCTGATCCAGCTTCACGCCCCAGCCCGAAAACAGCTGACTTTCCAGTCGCTCGCTCTCTGCATTCGTCGAGCGAAAAACACCTCTCGGCCTCAAGACGATTCCCATCGGAGGCAATCCAATACAAGAATGACTTCATTCAACGTATTGAAGTCACACCTAACCTATGAGAATGAACTGGAGCATCAGTTCCCAAAGTCAAAACGAAATTTGTTGGGATTACTTTGCCCCTGCCCCGAGGTCGTTCGCACCCCGGATTCCTGTTGTATCGGCTGACCTTGATTGATGGGTTGCCCCTGATTGACCGGTTGTTGAATGGGCTGTTGCGCAACATTAGCGAGCTGTGCTTTCACTTCTGTCTTTATTGACTCCTCAATCACCGGCTTCAATGACGCTGTAATCGCATCAACCAATTTCTTTTGTTCGGCCGCTTCCCGAGCTGCGTCTTTCGGCTTATTTGCCTTCTCAAGCTCTTGAAGACGCCCCATCAACTTATCATACTCACTTCGAGCCTGCTTTTCTCCGGATTGCGCAACGGTCAAAGCTGAGTTGGCTTCTTCCAACTGTTGACGAAGCGGTTCCACCATTGCATTCATCTTCGCTGTGTCATCCATACAACCAACAGAAATGACGGCGATTCCGATGGTCGCGATGCTCAATGAAACCCTGGACAAGATCGTTCCTAAATTGCCCCCTTTGATCTGAATATCATGCTCACTTAGTTCGTTCTTCATATCTTATATCCTTTCCCACCTATTAATGATTGACACTTTTGCCAATTACAAGCAATTTTGCCGCCATGCGCCGATTTTCTTTTGCCCTATGTCTCTTCGCGATTCCAACTATTCTCACCTTCGAGATTGCTCATGCTCAAGGCGCACCTCAGAACCGTGAGAATGTTGGCATTCCTCAAGTCAATGTTATCGACAAATTGATGGCTGTCGAGGTTGCTCTTTCCGAGCAACTTAAACGCAATTCCGAGGATGACTGGGCCGCAAGTTATTCAGACCTTTTCACCAAGTTTCATGTGGAAGCGAATGATGTCATTAATTCGCAAAACAAGAACATTATTGCGCTGGCTCTTGGAATTAAGGCATCCGACGCAGTCGTTGCTCTCAAGGCACGTGACGTGGAGAAACTGAACGCGAGCGCATCACAAATGGAGAAACTGGCTGAGCGCCTTGGAGTCGACAAGTCCCACCTTACTAAAGCATATTTGGTTCGAAGACTCGCCGCAAACAATCAGTGGTTTGAGGCATTCATGGCGCTTGGATTTCTTCAGCATGAAGTGATTCGATACCTGGAACAGTTTCCCGACAAGAAAGACGAAGTTTCTCTAATCATTTTGGGAGGCTGGATTCAGGCTGGACAGTGTGTAACCAGCGTGATCCTTACCAATTACAATGAAGAGGTCTCCAATATTCTCAGGGAACCGAAACTGGTTGAATTGATGATCTCCGAACTCAACAAACTGCCTGACGAAATGAAGGCGGATCCAGTGGTGGCTGACATCCTCAAATTCCTTCCAACGGCCCATGAAATCATCAACATTGGAATGTATGAGCCAGTGCCTAAAGAAAATGTTGAGAAGTTGAATAAGCACTTTGGTGAACTTGTTGCCAAAGTGGTTGCCGCTGGAAAAGAAGCTGGTGCCGGGGCAGCCCAGTAAAAGCAATTCTCGAGAACGTTCCTTTCTCAGATCGTGGAGAGACTGTTTTCTGATGATGAAGGCTTATTTTGCTTGCACATCGAGGCAATATTTGAAACATGTCCCAATGTTAGGAGTATCGATGCTTCTAACTACCAAAACAACAACACTGGAACCATAATTTGAGCCATGCTTAAGAAAATTCGCAGCCATGCCCGGCTGTTACTTGTCATTCTCACCCCTGTTTTCTTCACATCCTGTGTCGCCGTTTCGCAAGGCGAACTCAACAGCCTTCGCGGTAATGCCGTAGGAGCCATTGGACGCCGAGGCGGTGGAAGTGCCGAGAAGCAGCGCTTCATTGAAGATAATAAGAAGACAGTGAGACAACCAACCGTGGTAGGCGGAGTCCTGGGTGCAGCGGGGGGCGCAGCTCTCTATAAGAAGTTTGGTGTCGGTGGAGTTCTTGCCGGGGCAGCAATCGGTGGCGCTGTTGGGAACATGGCAGGCCGTTCAAAAGCGGCTAAAAAGGCCGTCGCACAGAAACGGGAAGCGGATCTGGATAGCGCCATTGCAGGTGCGAGAAGAGCTAACCAACAGGCACGCGCTCGCGTCACTGCAGCTAAGAATGCTTACCAAAAACTCCAGGCGCGGGCAAACGCTGCCAGAAAATCTGGCAACAAGAGCGAACTCGCCAAAATTAAGCGCGAAGCAAACAGCCAGAAAACGGCTCTTGCCAGTCAGTCAAAGAGCCTCGGTTCAAAGATCAGCAGCGGCAATCGCACATTGCAATCCGCAGGGTCCGGTCACTCCCAGTACCGCTCCTACAGCTCGGAAATTTCGAATATGAAGCAGACAAAATCTGACACTGATTCACTCAGCCGTCAGTACGGAAGTCTCCTCAACAGTCTTTAATCAATTCCAATCCATTTAGATCATGACGAAGATCGTTATCTTTTGCATTGCCGCTCTCAGTTTTTCTCTGACTTCCTGCCAAACCACTGGTGATCCTGCCGCCGGCGGATTCTTTGGCTGGAGCGAACACAAATCAAATCAGAGAATCAGTGAACGTCAGATGGTACTTGATGAACTCCGTGCCGATACAGCGCGGCAAAACGCGCGGGCGCGGAGCTATTGAGTTGAATGGCTCGCCCCAAGAGTTCTTTTCTCACTCTGCTCAGTTGGCTGAGCTTTCTCCCGATTGCAACAGGGCAAAATCCTGATTCATCGTCAACAGCGTTTGAATCAAATGCAATCGGGGGAGAAAGGGCTCTTTGGATCGATTTGGTTACGCGGATTGAAGCCAATTATTTCGGCATCGATCCCTCCGGAAACCCCGTTACGTGGACCGAGCCACAAATCACCGATAAGGTTGTAGAACTACTCACCGAACATGCCGCAAAGAGCGGTAAACTGATATCTCACCCGAAAAACCTGAACGAAATTCGCGATGTCGGTGAAGTTCGTGAGAAGTTCTTCGCCTTCATCTCCGAATTCAGGAAACGCTACGGAAGTCGATACCCCGCATCGCAATATGTGGAAATCGGGACCGACATGTTTTGCCGGAGCCACCTCCAATTCTCCCAATATTGGCGGCAACAGTTTTGGCAGAAAAGAAAGGAATTCGAAGACGATCCGAATAGAAATGCCCGCCCGGATTTTGAAGTACATCAAAAACCGGGCGATTCTCTGCGTTGCTACCCCTTCACTAACAGTCAGGCCTGGGAACGTGGAATCCGGAACGGCGATGAATTGATCAAATACGATGGGCAACCTGTGGAGCAAATGCAACTTGCTGAATTCGCTTCCCGATTCTTCGGGGTCACGGATTCAAAAGTTGAACTGACCGTACGCCAAACCTCCGGCCGAACCCTGACCGTTACACTGACCCGATCTTATTTCGGGAGGAAGGTGACAGCTGAGCAATACCAAAACTCAGTAGTCTACAAAATTCCCCATCTGGCCAAAGAGACTGCGGATGAGATCAGGGCTTTTCTTGAACGATCCGGTGAATCCGACGTCATCATCGACATGAGGGGAAACGGCGGCGGGCCCTATGATGCGGTGGCAAATCTCGTGGGGTTGTTTGCGGGAGGACCTCGACCGCTCGTTGTCGGGAAGCTTCATGACCGGAATGACAACTTTCTTCGTGATCTCACGACTGAAGAACCGAGAATTGAAACGGTTAAACGATTAACAGTCCTTGTTGACGAAGGAACTGCGAGCACCTCGGAATTATTTCTTCTGGCATTACAGGAAGCTGAAGGCGGCCCTAACCTGGTTATCTCAGGGGAAAAAACATACGGAAAAGATGTGTGGATTGATGCATCGCCGATTCAGGGTGGAGGGGCCCTTATCATTCCCATGGGCCTGATGAAAACCGCTCGCGGTTCCACCTGGCTTGAGGGTATCCAGCCTACTGTTCAAGCCACACCTTGATCAATTCGACTCCTTCGGGGTATGAACATTTGATTCATCAACCAGGGCGTTGCTTTCATTGATGCACCCCGCTGCCGAGAAGAACTTGTTATTCAAATAGCGACCACTCGCTTCATTCGCCAGAATCATATCGCCCTGGCCATTCGGTCCCAGTTTATTGTCACTCGTTTGCGGTTTGGCAAATGAACCACTGATCGCCACACCAAAATGTCCGCAGTTTGCAATGGTGTTGTTTAGGAACGCCACTTCACCACTACTCTTCACTGCTTCGAAATTAATTCCATAGATCGTAGAGCCCCGTATCTCTGAGTTCTTGACCACGGCTTTACCGGGGTTGTTCAGTAGAATCGAAATATCGTTCGAAGTGTATTTGCAGTCGTCAATCAACACCGACGCACCTTCATCCACAAGGACTCCAAATTTTGATTTACTGATCAGGCTGGATTTCAACTCGATACCAGTCCCTTCACTTCGGGCAAAGACTGCCGTCTCCTTGTTTCCTGTAATTTCACAGTTCCCTGTCATCGTCAGTCTTCCCTGCTGTTTGATCTCAACACCATTCTGAACATTGTCAGTGATCTTCGATTCCTCCCCTATGGAGGCTTGGCTCGATATCCCCCTGATCGACACGCCTGCGTTGTTGTGGTGCGAGTGGCACTTTTTCATAATGACTGAGGCCCCTCCTTCACACCAGACACCACTGTCATTGTTGTTGCTGAAAACACTGTCCGAAATAGTCATCTCACCATACCCGGAAACAAACAAGCCGTGCTCCATGCCCTTATGAAATTCACAGTTCAGCACTTTCACGTTGTTACAGTTGGTGAAACTCCCCACTGACTTTCCATTCGCCAGCAACTGTTCCCCCAAATGTTCAAACTTGATCCCTTTGAGTTCGATATTCTCTGCATTGGCACCCGCCACAGCTTCACTCCGGTCACCACGTGTCCTCACCACAGTTTTCGCGGTTCCCTGACCATGAATCGCAATACCTGATTTTAACACAATCCTTTCATCGTAAGTCTTCCCCTCCAGTAAAATCACTTTGCCCGGTTCAGCCGCGTCGATCGCCTCCTGAATCGTATCGAACAGGCCCGGCACATTCCAGTATTTCTCTTTTAAGAGTGCAATCCGGGGATCTACCGGATCAGGCTTGACCGGTTCGGGATCCTTTTTAGCCATTTGAGGTTCGGGTTTCGGATCAGGTTTCGGAATCGGATCAGGCCTTGGAGCAGGATCAACCGGTTCAACGTTAATGGGCGGCTTAGGCTCCCCTCCCCCGGGCACCGGTCCAGTGTTTCCTGGATCAACAGTTCCTTTTCCGCCATCTACGACTTTATCACCCCCGGGACCTTCAGTATCCTTGTCCCCGAACAAATAAAACGCCCCGCCAGCCATCCCGGCTAACAGCAACAAACCTCCAGCCACCACCAGCGGCACGACAGGTAATTTCCGGCGGGACTCCTCCACGGGACGCTCGTAATCTCGAGTTGGGATCTCCGTATAAGTCAGATCACGGGACTCCATCACTGGATTGACGCTCTCGTTGACTGAGGCCTCAGTCTTATAGCTCGCAGTCCCCAACCCCAACGCTTCCAGAATCACCCCGGCACTGGCCGGCCGCGCAGCGCGGTCTTTTTCCAGACACTGCATAATGGTCGACTCCCAAACCGCCGGCACAGGTTGAGGATTCAAAATTCCCCGTTCCTTCTGGCGCTCTACAATCGGCACCGGAGCAACCTGGGTTATTTGCGAAAAGATGTCCCCCGTGAAAAACGGCGGCGCCCCCGTTAGAAGTTCGTAAATCGTTGCTCCAAAGGAATAAAGGTCGTCGAGATGATTCACTCCCCTGCCCTTCGCCTGTTCCGGACTCATGTAACAGAGCGTTCCCCTGCTTTGAGTGGAAATCGTCACCCGCTCCATCGAATCAGCCACACACCGGGCGATCCCGAAATCAGCGATCTTCAAACGACCCGACTTCGACTCGATCATCACATTGGATGGCTTCAAATCACGGTGAACCACCTGTTCACATTGGTGCGCATATTCCAGCCCCTGCAAAAATTCAGTCACCCATCCCTTAATTTCATCAACGGAAAAAACCTTCTGAGGTGCCTTTGCCCGCAAAGCGGCGAGGTTTTCCCCCTTCACATACTCCATCGCGATCCCCGTATTCTCATCGTCCTGATAGAAGTCAAAGACCTTGATAATGTTCGGGTGGGAAAGCTGCCTCCCCCTTTTTGATTCGTTCTTCAACTCCTCAACTGCCTGAGGATCAAAGTGAATCATCCGGGGAAGCATTTTCAGCGCGACATCTTCATCCAGAGTCGAATCCCGGGCCAACCACACCTCTCCCATTCCTCCCCGGCCAAGACATTCCTTAAGCGAAAATCTGCCAAGAATAGAATCATTGACCCTCAACCCGCGGATTGTCGGCTGGTCCTCGAAGTCGCCGAAAAGATCGTCAGCGCCATGCTCGTCTCTAGAGTCACTCATAGTATATCTATTCAGTTGTTGCATGGTCAGAGCGATTCTGCAAGATACATCGACGAGCCCCAAATGACCCACGAGCCCTCTAATGAATCCCGCCCCCCGATTGAAAGCAGGGACGCATGCCTGAAAGCCTTTTCAGAAGACATCGATTTGTACTTTCGCAGATTGAACCCGCTCTCCCGGGTCCCCAATACCCATCGGATTCTTGCCTTCGACGCCGTCGACGACAAACCCTGCCTCATCGTGGCGCGGGATTATATGCACCCCCTGAGCGAGACCGAATTGGATGCTCAAAAGCAATCGCTCGAGATCATCAGGGGCACCACGTCCCCTCACGCTTGCAGGCTCAAAAGATATCGCTTGGAAGCCAGCGGCCACTATCTGGTCAGCGAGCTGACAGGCACTCAATCTGTGTCCCAGCTACTTCGCCAAGAGCGCAAATTCGAACTCGAAAAAGTAGTTGAGCTGCTCCGCGAACTGGCCACGGGGCTTGAAGTAATCACCCGGCACGGCTGGCCGCGAATCGAGCTCGATCTCAACACCCTCTTCCTCTCAGACCGGGATGATAAAACCGAAATCCCCATCACCATCCCTCCACTGCCGGGCATGGAGACGGTGGCCGGCGGCCAGGGCTTTCACGGATGCAGCAGTGGCTACGTTGACCAGCTCGCAAAGGTCGCCTGTAACCTGCTCGGCATGCCGTCTTCCGCGAAAAACTTTCACCCGTTCCCCGACATCGGCAGTCACCGCAATCGCCTGCTGGAACAAATCGTCAACACCAAATGCGGAGCCCTCTTTGAATCGATCACTGATTTTGTCGACAACTTCGAAGACGGAACCGTCCCGGATCCCGTCGAAAACTTCGATCCACAAACCAGCCCGCTTCCCGTTCGCACATCGACGTCCACTCAGCCGATCGATCCCCCTGCAAAAGAACCGGCGTCCCCCCCGGCACTTCCGCCCGACGAGACCAATCATCCCGATCCCCGCCCCCCGGTTTCACCGCCGCCTCCGCCATCGGAGGAAGAAACCGCTCCCGGAATCGCCTGCGACAAGCTCCGCCTCATTCCTTCATCACTGGAACGCGGAATCACCGGCCTGATCGCCACAGACGATCTTCGGATTGGCCGATCCGGAACTGCCGACTTCGTCGTCCAGTTTCTCCCGCGCAACCCCAAGAACAATGAGCTCACCAATATGGTGAGCCGTGAGCATCTTGTATTATCTAAGAGAGACGATGTTCTGGAAGTGGAGGAAACCAGCGACACCAATCAGTCATTTGTCGGCGGAACCCCCATCCACAGACACCAGGAAATCATCAAAGACTGTTTCCTCCTTGTGGCAGGTGAATACGAGCTGAACCTCCGGTTTACCGCCTCATCAATGGGAAAAGAAGAGCGAATCCTCCACAACCCGCAGTCCGAAGGGAGCCGGAACGGCGCCCTGGTTCTCAGTCCCGGAAAACTCTCCCAGTCCCTCAACTATTCCACCGCATGGATTTTTACCGATATTCGTTTCGGCATTGATCCCGAAGGCAAACTCATTCTGGCCCCGAAAAAAACAGACGTCGAAGTTCTCGGCCTCTTCCTTCGCCGCGAAAGCGGCGTTTATGTCATCGCTATGGGCAACAAACGACTGGTGAGCATCAATGGAGTCACTGTCGAACCCGGTGATCCAGTCCTCCTGCCTTCAGATTCCCAGCTCAAAATAGGCGACTACACATGGCAAACCAAACCTTACGCCAAGTGACTGGCCCATACCTTACCGCAGCCCCTCACTGATCAGCGTCCGCAAGCCCATCGATCTTTTTGGAAACCTCTTCCGTGAGCAGGTTTTTCAGGGTGAAGAGCCGGAGAACCGAATTTTCCACTCCCACCTTGATTTCACCAACTTCGACAAACGGGTAGTCACCGGGAATCGCACCCTGAGTCGCCTCCGATACCAAAACCCGGGTCTTGAACTGCTCATTGAGAGATCCCAGGGCCGACGCAATTTTCATCGTCTTCCCGACCACCGTAAACTCCACCCGATGATCACTTCCGATATTCCCGAATATCGCTTCTCCTGAGTGAATACCCACCTGGAGTTCAAATCCACTAACCCCGTCAGGCCTCAGCCGCTTGTTGTTCTCCTCATTTTCAGCGATCAAATCGAGAGCTGCCTGCACTGCTGAGTTCTCCTGATTCTGCTCATCCCCGAGTGCCCCGAAGACAGCACTCAGGCCATCGCCCGGCAACTGATCAATCGTCCCGTGATGCTTGAATATCACACCCACCATCCGGTCAAAAAAGGAATTCAGCATCTCAACAAGCTTACCCGGTGAAATACTCTCACTGAGATCTTCCAGGTTCGAAATCGTACACAGGAGAATCGTCATCTTCTTCCGGTTCCCGCGAAAGGTCGGGAACTCCCCGCTCTTGATCAGATTCTGAACCGCATCCTGCGATACATAGCGCGACAAGGCCCCCTGAAGAGCATCCCGTTCCAAGAGTGTCTGAGCCATTTCATTAACCGTGCGATTGATCTCGCCAAACTCATCATCCCGCGACTCATCCATCTGCAAATTCAAATGCCCCTTCCCGATTTTCGTCAGGCCCGTCACAATCTCCTTAAGCGGCTTCGAGATCCACTGCGATAACAGGACGGCCACAAATCCAGTGAGAATGATGCTCAGGATCAACCCGATCAAACTGCCCTTCATGGCCTGACGGGTTTCCTTAATCACATTGTTAGCGTCGAAGTCCACTCCCAGCATCGCCACGATTTCCCCCTTCGAATTTCGAATCGGGGCATTGGCCGTCAACCAATAGCCGTAGTCATCCGTCACAAAATGACGGTTGGCATAGGCCTCCCCAAGCTTGTGAGGTTCTTTTCCCGGCGTGCCCTGCCCTTCCCACTGCACAACCTCGCCTACCGTGGATTTCTCCCCCAGTCCACCGACAGCCTCCTCTGCATCAACCACATAAACCCACTTATCAGGATCAGACGAGACACGGCGGATCGTGTACATGTAGACCACATTCACATCCTCCCGGCGGTTCGCATCCCGTATGGCCCGCAGCTGGGCCTCCAGCTTCACATAAGCCTCCGAGGCCTCATCCCCGGGTTTCTGAATTTGCTCGTGCAGATCACCATCGACAAGCACCGCCGCACTCGCCGCGATGCTGAGCGCGTTCGAACGAATATCATCAACGACCGTTTTTCGCGTGTTCGATATCGCGATCGAAGAAAACACCGCAGCATTGAAGAGTGCCAACCCAATGAAACACAACAACAGTTTAGTTCGAAAATTCAGCTTCTCCATCTCCGTTAAGGGGATACTCAGGACAGGCACTCTTTAAGTCAAGGTGAAGTGCCCCTCCACCCCTTGATTCTCTGTCATCCTTCCGACTTTCGATCCACCTCGCCCAACTGCGATATGGCTTGTTCAACATCTGATAGATGCGGCGTCCGCCAATGGGAACGCCACCTATCCCGACCGCTGCGGATAAAAAGCTGTAACGTTAGAAGAATTTTTTCTTCAAGGGAGCATGAACTATCATGCAAACCTCAGTCGGTGCCTCCGGTCGTTATCTATGACCGGGTTGGCAGTTATCAGTATTGGAACCGCCCCGGTTTTCCGGGCGGCAGATTCTGATTCGAAGGAATCATTTCAGGGCTCTCACAAGATTGTGGAAGACCCGGCGATCAAGGTTTTTGACCCGGAGCAGCAAAACGACAAGTACAGTCTGAGCCCGGATGATTTCATCTACGGGAAAGCAGCAGAGAAAGTGCACGAGCTCGGGGCGATGCTGGAGGTATTAGAGCGGGAAGATTCGAAGCGTTTTGAAACAGTGTTTCAGGAAACGGTGGAGTTTCTGAGACAGTCGGACAACCCGGAGCAGACACTGGAACAGATCGAAAACCGCCTGGATCGCCTGGTTGAACGTTTCATGGATGGGTTCAGTCCGAACTCGGGGCAGAATGACCGTCTCGATGACGCGATGCGCGGGGACTACGATCCGTTCGTCAACACGATGGCCGAGTTTTTCGCTCGAACGGAGCAGATGTTGCAGGACTTGGGTCAACTCAATCCGCTTGAGCCGAACCCGTTGTTGATGGAGCCCGGCGAAAGCAATAGCGGCTGGGATATGAGTGATCCTGCGCAACAAACGGCCGCTTTGCTGGAAAAACATAAATCGCAACTTAAAGCCGCAGAGGCTGCGGCGGAGAAAGCATTAGAAGACTGGAATCTCGAGACCGGTGAAGGGGCACTGGAGGCGATCGATGCAGCCAACCAGGTAGACAACCTTAAAACTGATGTCGAAACCGGGGAAACTCAGTTGATCATTGATATCGCCGACAATAACGATGCTCTGAATCCTGACACCACGAACGAAGAAATGCCGCTTCCACCCGGCGAAGGCGGATACGGCGGCGATGTGTTCGACGCGCCCGGGGCGGAGCTTTTCATTCGGCTGTCGCTTGCGCTGAATGCTGATCAGCTGGAAAGAGATATTCACACCTGGGGCCTGACGATGCCTGATCCGGATAATCCGAACACCGGGACACTTCCGAATGAGCCCCGCCCTGAACGCGGTCAACCTGTCGACCATTTGGTCAATCCCGGTTCGGGCGATCTTTACAACGGGGAACCAGCCCCTGTTCCTGAGGCTTTCGAAGGATTGCCAATCATCGACAATTTCGGCGGGACAGTTGATCCCATGGACCCGGCCGCAGTCCACAAGATATCGGGCAGCCCGGATGAGAAAGATGCTGAAGAGAACGAAAACAGAGATTCAAAGGTCGGGAACTGATCAGAGATCCGCTTTTCTTCGCGGATTGGAAGAGGAAAGGGCAACAGAGTCGATCCCGAATCGGGGTCACTCTGTTGCTTCTTCTTTCGTTTCGAGTCTACCGGAACCTTTTGGAAGCGGCAGGTCGTTCACAGTCGGGAAATACCATTCCCGCAAACACGAGACCGATCAGGACAAGCAGGATATTGGACAGGGCTGTAAATTTCTTTTTCTGAATTGCCATGGAGTTCGGTGAGGATTGTTTTCGAAACTCCCTTCGTCAAGCCTGGGCGATTCAAATTCGATAATACCGTGGGATCTCTCGAATGAGGTAGAGCCGAGTCCGCCGTAACCCTGTCGTCGGTGATGTTGATGTTGGCTTGTTCACCTGCCGAGGCAAGGTGAACGCAGATGCAAACAGAGAAAGTCAGGAGATAATTGTGGAACTTTCGACCAATCTTAAGGTAAAAGAGTGTCAGGTCCCGGAATCAACCGATTGAGATTCGGTAACTGAGGAAGACAGTCGTCCCGCCACAAAAAGCCAATCCCCAATTTCCAAACCTCCAGCCTCTTCTGTCCATGAAACGAATTACGCCGCTCCTGATCCTACTCGCTGTCTTTGCCACGACACTCCCCTCCCTCGCCGCCGAACGCGTCTCCGGTCCGGCGGGCAAGGTCTACACCTACAAGGAAGTCGACGGCGTCGCCCGGGAAATCGAAGTCTACTTTCCTCCCGGTCATGATCCCTCCACGGACAAAGTTCCCGGCCTCATCTTTTTCCACGGCGGAGGTTGGGGCGGCGGTTCCCGGGATGCGTTCAAGTATCAATGCCACTACTTCGCCAGCCGCGGCCTCGTCGCCGCCACCGTGACCTATAAACTCGCTAAAAAGGAGTCGAACGCTTCCCGCAAGCCGGGTGAGTCCCGCAAGCGCACCGGCGTTCCCGACGCCAAGAGCGCGATCAGGTGGTACAAACAGCAGGCCGACGAGCTCGGCATCGATCCCGAGCGTATCATTGCCGGCGGAGGATCGGCCGGCGGCCACATCTGCCTCGTCGCCACCAATAATCCCGGCCTGAACGACCCGCAGGATTCCAAAGAATTCGACGCCTCGGTCGCCGCCTACATCCTCTTCAATCCCGCCCTGTCCAGGGGCGACGCCGGCGATCCGGAGATCGACGTCATCCAGCATCTCAAAGCGGACTTTCCCCCCGCCATCGCTTTCTTCGGCAGCAAAGACAAGTGGCTCGAGGGATGGAACCCGGCCTACGAAAAACTCAAGTCCATGGGAAACGACAACGTGGAAGTTCAGATGGCCGAAGGCGAGGGCCACGCCTTTTTCAACTACCAACCCTGGGCGGACATCACCCTCACCGCCGCCGACCGGTTTCTGAAGAAGCTTGGCTACCTCGAAGGAGAGCCCACTCTTCCCGCTCCTCCCGATGGCGAGAGACTTATTGTGCAGCCGTGAGTCCGTCGCCAACTTGCCGATTTTTCAAAAAGGGTAACTGTCAAGATTCTCAGCCTGCCCCGTGCGAAGCGCAGATTTCAGTATCACCCTTTGCGGAGCTCATCGTGCCCCAAGCGCAGCTCCTCAAAAAAATGTCAACTCTCATTCAACGCCCATCTTTCAATCTTTTTTAATCATGAATATTCAACTGGGGAATCCGCCTCGCAATCTTCTCTCGTTGATCATCGCTCACTTTGGAACCCTTGAGATGGATTTCTTCGAGATTTGCACATGACTCTAAGACATCCAACTTGCTGACTTCTGTATATCTGAGATCAAGAATGCTTAGATTCTCGCAAGATGATAACGGGGTAAGATCATTCACCTTAGTGCATATTAGGCCGAGTTTTTGCAAGTTTGAGCAATGGGATAATGCACTCAGATCCGTAACTTGAGTTGAGCCCATAAATAATGAGTGGAGTTTTTTACAGGCCGCCAAGCTACTAATATCTTTTATTGTCGTATGGGTGATATCCAGGTATTCAAGATTGGGAATTTTGTTCAATATCCCAATATCCAACACATCAGTGCGATACAGATCTAGCGAATTAACATTAGCGCATTCGCCCAATGGGTTGATGTCTTGAATTTTGACTGAGCGAAAGTCCAAAGCCGCCATCATTTTCTTAAATGCACTCCTATTAGGTTTATATCCAATTTTTTTCAAACTCCATTGAGAAACGGATGCTTCTGATAGAACCGTAAGCTGGTCTCCGAAAAGAATTCTGGAAATCAAATTGCCAAACTCAACTGGATCCTTAGCGTCTAAAATCGAGTCGAACAAACGCTGCCTTTCTTCTTCGCTCTCCCAAAAAGGTTCGTCGGCGACTTTTTGCATCGCCCATGGTGTATTTACTGCGCCCATTAAGTGAATAGTCGCGACTTTTTCCTCAGACTCTAAGTTTATCAAATCGTGAATCCACGGAATCACAAGGTCACCAACCAGCGCAATTTGTTTTGCTTCTTGAACAGATGCAGGAGGAAGCAACTCTTCTACTTTTGTTGTTAATTGCGCCCGAATCTTAGTATCAAGTTCAGACACCGTTTCGAGACAACCGCAGGCAACAAATGCTCGAAGCCTGCCTTCATCCTCATCTTCGAAGGCCCCCATCAATCGTTCTATCAAATGGTTTAAATCCCGCTTCGGCATCATTCCGGCCGCCATAATCACTATTTCCTGCCATCCTTGCGTGTGCGCACTCGCTGCGAGTTGTGAGACTGCGCTGTTAAAGGTAGCTGCGTTTGCGGCTAAGTATTCGAGTAAAGTTTTGTGCGGAAAATCGAGAATTCCGTCACGGGGCTCACGAATGATACCCGTCCGATCAATAAAGTAGCGTGCTATTTCTTTTCCAAGAAAGTGAGGTTCTGTTTTGATATCAACTCGCGGAACGGGTGGCTCTATTCCCATTTCCGAACCTACGGTAGTTAAAAAATCGAAAGCTCGATCATTACTGATTTCGCTCATCTCTTCCTGCACCATCCACCACGCAAACCTGCGTAGAATTGGAATCTTTTGATCGTCCTTTATATTAACATAGTTTCGAATTCTAATCCCTGGGCGCTTATCGCGATCAAGAAGCATTTGCACACACGCTTCATACAATTTGATGCGATTGGCAGGTAAATTTCCATCTTTTTCACGGTGATACGCACATATCATGGCGCAGAGCAATGGCCTGCGACCAAGGGCATTGAGATCTCGCCGACGGCGAAACTCTGTTCGAAGTTGATCTCGCAGACGAGTTACGCGCTCAATTTCATCATCCTCTGATGTCTCGCGAAGAACGGCTTCATGCCACTGATTAACAAATACATTAATACCTTCTTCAGGCATGTCCTTAAGCATCGCAGTACCAAACATCTGTTCTTGTAACCAATCGCCATCTTGAGCATACGGGCGAGAAGTAAGTATAAAACATGATCTAGGGTAATCTGAAGTAAGCTCTTCCAGCCAAGTTCGGACTTTTTCGTGGCGATCATCGGGGATTTCATCCAAACCATCAATGAGGATTAGCGCGCGACCAGATCGCATGAGATGGTTCACCCAGCCTTTCGGCATCTCGTCTTTGATGGTTTGTGCGACCTCATTGATGAATTCATCAGGATTTGGCAATTGTTTTCGATTTGAATGAGATCGAAGCCTGATGAAGAAGGGCACGTATTTGTTCCAAGGTGTTAGTTTACCGCTAAATAGCCCGTTGGCCGCATTGACCGCTATCCACTGAAGTAGCGTAGTTTTACCAGAACCCGGATCACCCCGGAGAAAGAGTTTTTTAGTATAAATCAGGGCTTCATCAACATCTAACCGCTGAAATATGGTTTCGCCACTCCCCCCTTGAATCGGGCGTTCAAGCTGCAATGACACATAAGCTACGCTAAGTTGGTAGCGTTTATTACATTCTTGAAGGTCGACGCCAAAAAGTTCGAGCCGGTCAAGCTGACGAACGATTTTTGCCCGATATCGTGCCTCGAAATCCTCAGCTAATCTGTCTCCCCCGGACATAACATCGCGAATCCGTTGTAGGTCGTTGATAATCCGGTCGGCTTTGACAGCAAAGTCGGTTTGTCGAGTCAAGATTTCACCGAGCACACGCTCAGAAAAATGTGGCAATTGTGAAGCAATGTCGACAATGAGTTGTGCAGCGTGGTCTAGAATTTTGCGGTAGATTTCACGTTCTACATCAGAGAAGAAAGCGGCTGCGGGATTGTCGAGATCGCCGCTTAGCCCAGGGCTTCCACCCTCTGCGGCGATTCGTCCGAGAAGAAAATTCGTGAGCTTTTCAGCCTGTAGGTCAGTCTTCTCTGCAAGAAATGCACTAGTGAATTCGATGTTATTTATGGTCTCGGAAGCGGCGTTGGCTACAACTTCAATTCTCGCATCTTCCAAAGACTTATGCTCCGATTTTTCGTTTTCGAGAAGTTTGAGAATGCTGGTGCCAGCTTTGTCTGCGATTTCCTCGAATTGTCGTTCGGTTGCACGACGTTCTTTAAATTTGTTTGGTAACGCCTTTAGCAGTATCTCCGTGATCTTGGTACTCGCGGCAGCTGCAACTGGATGATCTTCGTGAAGCCACATCTTCAAAGTGGCTCCAGCAATGGAGCTTCCAATACCAATGATAAGCGTCTCGAGCATGTTTTCATATTAGGCAAAGCCCCTTCGTCTTGCAATATTTAGTGGGATTTAGTCCGTTTCCAAAGAAACGGTTGGCTGCGTTCTCAACTATCCATTGGAGGAGTTTCGACTTCCGGGGGGGGGTGGAGGACGAGTCGGGCAATTCGGCGACAGGTGAACACGGCTCAGAGGTCCTAGTTCGATTTCAACCCTATGGTCTACGAAACTGGTTAGTTGTGCAAAGAGCGCCGTGCCCCGAATTGCGCACCTTTTTCGTATTCGCAAAACCGGGCGGGGCTTGGCAGACTGGCGGGATTGATCGAAGTCTCTAATCTCCGAACAAAACAACAAGGGCTGTTCGATGAACCTACTCTGTTGCTTCGGAATCGGATAGGATTGCCGCAGATGGAATCATTCCCCGAAAACTTTGGATCGGAATTTTCCCGCCGTCGATTTTTGGGCTCGTCCATCGGCGGCATCCAGTGGGCATCCCTCGCTTTGTCGGCGGAGGGAACGGGCCTTCAATCCGGACTGCGCGTCTGGGTGGATACGCTGATGCGCCCAGAGGACCCACATCCCGGGGCAGGTGATCTCGGGGTTCATCTCGCAATTGAAAAATTCTCCGAATCCACTCACTACTATCCTGAGCTGCTTCGGCGCGGAACGGCGTGCGCGGATCACCAGGCAGGCGAAGCGAAGCGGTTCGCAATCCTCTATGAACCTGAACGGGTAAAGATTGTCGCAAGTGCTGAAGAATCCGAACTCATGTCAGTCCCGTGGATTGCCGATTTGGAGTCACTCGGTTGCTTCTTCTTTCGTTTCGAGGCTACCGGAATCCTTTGGAAGCGGCAGGTCGTTCACGGTCGGGAAATGCAAGAAATTCACGATCGGGGTGACCGGCACTCCGATTTCGGCGATCCAGAGCCGGGCGCTGTAGCCTCCGGATTCGTTTTCTGAAACGGTAAACAGAAACTCATCGATCTCCGGATGAAACCGGGCAAAACGCGCAAGTCCGGGCATTTTCAAACCGGGGCTGACGGCCTCGCCGGTCGCGGAATTCCAGACCCGGAAGCGGTTGTCGGTCTGCCCCCACGAAACAAGCCTCATTCCATCGGCGGAGAATCGGCAATAGTGACGGGTCAATTCACCGAACGAATCATGAAACATGGGCCCGGCTATCAGTTGACCGGTTTTTGCATCAAACACCCAGATGCTGCAGCCGAAGGTTGCGGTCGCGAGCTTTTCTCCCGATGAGTCGAACGTCACGCAGCTGACTGAGCGGGGATGTTTGAGTTTGAAAGGTTTCGTTTCACCCGTGGACAGATCCATGACTCTGGCTTCGCCGTGGGACGAGGACCAGGTCATCCATTTTCCTTCATCGGTAATATCCACGTAACGGATAAAGGTACGGGGGACGGAGGCTAATTTTGTGATTGTTTCACCTGTTGTGAGGTTGGTGATGAACAATGCGTTTTCAGGTTCCCGACGCGAATCGGCGAAGAAGTCGCCTCCCAGCGCGGCCGCGACCGGCGGAATCGGATTATCCGAAATTTCTTTTGGCCAGTCGATCCCGGCAACCGTCTGGAGCTCAAAATTGCGGGCCTCCCGTGGAATCTCACGAATCGACGCCGGAAGGTTCCGGATGCTGTCTTCGCCAGAGAGCGTTGAAGTTGTTGTCTCCCGGCCGGGAGGAAGTCGATAGACCCGTTTGATTCCCCGCCTCGTGATCAAGTTGAGGTGTTTTCCATTCGGGGAAAAATCGAGGTAAACCGGGTTCTCTGAATCTTCGATGTCTGCTGCAATGATCCGGCTCGCCGCAAAATCAAACAGTTGAATCCCGCTGCTCTCAGTCCCGACGGCGACCACATCACGGGTCGGATGAAATGCGATTTCCACCACGGGGCTGTTGGTTGGAAAATATACTTGTGACCGGTCTGAAATTTTCAACAGCAAAATCCCGTCGTCGGTTCCGATAGCGAGCGTCTTGGAGGAGTTCGCTGACGTCGGGTCGGGACGTAGTTTCGCGGTTTGAAATTCCCCCTCCCACGTAATCGGCAGACGCCGGGGCGACAGGGATTTGAAATCGCAAAGTGTCACCGCGCCATTCCCATGAAAGACGAAAACTTCCGCCGGGTTATGGCGTAACAGCTCCAGAACTTCCCCCGTCACCCTGGCCTCATCGATTTTCTCACCGGTGGAGGCAGATCGTTTTTCAAGCATCCCGTTCTGCAATCCTGCGATCAGGAAACGCCCCTCTGGATCACTCACAAGAGCGAGAGGACGTGACGCGGGCTTAATTTGCCACTCCAACTCACCCGTCTCGCCATCCCAGGCATGTACGGCCACGTCCCGGGTCGCGGCGAAAAGACGCCGGCCATCATCTGCAAACCTCAACGAGGTGAATCGCTGTCGGTTTCCCGGTAAAAGATCCGGGGCCCGAAGCGTCCGTGTCTTCAAATCAACCAAACTGAGACTCCCCTGCAGACTTCCCACTGCCAGCAGGTCGCGCATTGAAAATGCCAGCGGATTGTAATGACTCCCGCCGATCCTCAAACTTTTCCCGCGGTCATCGGTCCACTGCAGATTTCCTTCGGCAACAAACAACGCGGTGTCTTTTTCAAAATCCAACACGCGTCCCCGGGTCACACCGCGCTCATGCAGGACCTCTTCGGAAACAAGTTCAGGCTCCGGGAAGTAACGCACAACGGAATCGAGCAGCAAAGCAGCCTCACGGTTGGACGGCTGAACCGTCAGGGCGCGATGCAACGAACGCACCGATGCCGAAATCCGATTCTGATCGAGGGCCTGCACCGCGAGATCGAAATCAGAGCGTGAATAGGCAGCTGCCGTTTCGAGTGAAGCTTCCTGCGCCCGAATGCCCATGACAGTACTGATGACTGCCGCAACCACAATCACAGCCGTCGAGCCGACGAAAAGCGTCGCCATTTTCCAATGTCGCCGAAGAAATTTCTTAAGAATGTAAATCTGATCCGGCGGACGCGCCTTGACGGGCTGATTCTCAGCAAACCGCTCAAGATCGTCGCACAACTCGCGAACAGATTGATAACGGCGCTCCGGTTCTTTTTCCAACGCCTTGCCGACAATCCAATTCAGATCTGCGGGGATCAGTTCGTCAGCGAGATCTGAGGGATTGGGGGGCGTGTCTTCGCGGACCGATTTCAAAAAACCGAAAACGGCCTCCAGCGAATTCCCCTCCAGCACAAAAGGTGGGCGCCCGGCCAACAACTCGAAAAGGATGACTCCAAGTGAATAAACATCCGCCCGCGAATCAACCTCCTCACCCGCCGCCTGTTCGGGACTCATGTAATCGGGCGTTCCCAGCAATTGACCTTCAGTGGTCATCAGCGTCCTCCCGGTCATCACCGATTCCGTTGCTTTCGCGATTCCAAAATCCAGCAACTTGACAGTGGGTTCGCCATCCGCGCCGCGAAGAGCCAGGATATTGGCCGGCTTCAAATCACGGTGGATCATTCCGTGAAGATGAGCATGTGTCACCACCGAACTGATTTTTTCAAACAAGGCCAGTTTCTCCTCCAATTTTAATCCGGCGGCCAACTCCGTGACCGGAATGCCGTCGACAAATTCCATCACGAAAAAAGGGCGCCCGTCAGCCGTCTTACCTGCATCGAAAATTGTAACGATTCCTTCGTGATTGAGCATCGCGAGAGCCTCGCGTTCCACATCAAACCGGGCCAGGGATTCATTGGAACACATCGCCGGACGCAAAATTTTCATCGCCCCGGAGCGCTTCATCGGGGTCGTCTGGCTGACTTTATAAACCACCCCAAAAGCGCCTTCACCGATCAGTTCGCCGAGACTCCATCCTTCGACAATCTCCTGATTCCTCTTCGAATTCTCCTCCGTGTCCGCATCCCCCGACCCGCCGCCCAAAAGGCATTTCGGACAACTCCCCGAGACCGCCCAAAATGGAATTTCCAGTCCACAGGTCCGACAAATTTGAGAGGAGGGGGAAGACATAAGCGACGTCAGTCCAGTCAGCGCTCGAATACCTTTGTGAGATAGTCGATTTCTTCATCAACCGATTCTCCCTCGGCCAGCGTGTTGGCGATTTCGTCTTCCAGAATCCGCCGGTAACGTTTCCTGATCCGGAAAAGAGCCACCCTCACCGCTCCTTCTTTCATATTCAGACGCGCTCCGATTTCTGAAAACGGTATGTCGCTTTCGCCGCCGACGGCCCCCTTCAATTCCTGAAAGAGAGCCTCGTTTCCTTTTTTTCTGAATTCCGCCTCCAGGCGTTCGAAAACCCGTTCCAGCACCGCCATCGTCCAGCGCATCTCGAAAAGTTTTTCAGGCGTGTCGTATTCAGGCGGCTCCAGCGTGTAACGCTCCTCCGCACTTCCCATTTCAAAATCAAGCGACAACACCTTCTCCCCACCCCCGCGTTTTTCAGCACGGTCGAGTTTCGCGCGGTCATTAACGAAATTCTTGATCGCCCCCAGCAAATAGGCCCGCAGTTTTCCTTTCTCCCCGGAGAAAAGACGAACCCGGTTTTTCGCAATCAATTCATAGAAAAACCCCTGCGTGACATCCTCCGAATCTTCAGGACTAAGCCCGCGGCGCCTCACAAACGCATAAAGTGGATACCAGTAGATCTTGCAAAGCTCACCCAAAGCCTGCGCGCTCTCCCCCTCATCTTCACCTTGTGCATTCAGCACCAAACTCCAGCGCGTCTGAGGAAACTGCCAGGGCTCTTTCGGAGGTTCCTCATCGGGCAAATCATCGTTCATAAAAAAATTCAGAAAAAGCGGTAACGAATTCGAAAAAACTTCTTCAAGGGAAATAGCAAACCAATCCAAACCCAAAGAAAAAATGAAGAAAATCAATCTAATCACAATCATCCTCGTCGGAAGCAGCCTTTTGATCTCCTGCGGCTCAAAACCCCGTGATCCGCTGCAGCGAAGCATTTCCGTAATTGGAGCCGAATCCGACCGCCGCAAAAAACAGAAACAAAATCAGGAAGAATTCTTCGAGCGACTTCAGTATCAAAAGAAGCTCGATAACTTCGATAAAGTCGCCAACCGGCGTCCTGAACATCCTCGCCGTCCCGGAGGAGGCAGCCCGAATTTCAATTTCGATCCGCGAAGAAACTGAGCGAACCATCATTGAAAATCGGATTCAAAACGAATCAAAAAAGAAACGTTGCCTGATGAACTCGGGCAGCGTTTTTCCGGTTTCGTTTTTTGCCGACGCGAACGAACCGGTTCTGTTCGGTGATCCAACAGGGTCGAAAATCGATATGGCCATAACGATTGGGCGCTGGAACCCGCTATCGGGAGCGCTACATCGCAACCGGGTTAAGGGTTGGGGTAGAAAATATCATGTTGAGTCACCAGCGGTAGAGGGTTGCTCAGCCGCGCCTTGTCCGGCCGGGGTGTCAAACTTCGCGCTACCAACAGCCCCGGGATTCCAATATGAAATCACATCCATAAACTCATCAAACCACCGGCCGGAGAGAGCGGGCCCAAGACTGCCCGCAATCATCGTGGATTCGTCGCCCAGATCAAACTCAATACCCTGGATCGAGCCATCGGCCCATTCGGCCACGGTGACGGATTTGATAGAAGCGATCTCAATTTCGCCATGGTGGTCAAAACGTTTCGACAGACCTGACTCATCATTCCAAGTAATCTTTCCGTCAGACACCAGGCAGGTTGTCTCTGATTTCCGCAGGAAGGTGAGGAGTGATATTCCAAAAGTGAATACGAGGGCAAAAATTCCGAACAGGAGGAAGAACCAGAAACCCGTAGGTTCAGGAGGCGAAAACCTTGCCATGATTCCCGTCATCGTGAAAGAAATTGTGGCAAGGACGATTCCTATGCCCAATCCCAACCAATTCAGACGCGATTGCTTCCCGCTTAACAAGAAATAGCCTTCCCCCACTTCGTGGTTGATGTCCTTTCCTTCCACCGTTGACCACCATCTGATCCAGTTCATTGGTTGAGTTTTTGAGCCGAACTCGCCGCCTGACGGGAGCCGCCGGTGGTATGGTAAATTAACTTCAAAATCAGAAAAGACTTTTCGACCGCAAACGGGTCAGGAGGTTGAATCCCGCAGCCTGTTGTGGATTCGGTCTACATTTCCCGGAGACGCTGAATCTCTGCTTCACGGGCTGCTGCGGCCTCTTCTGACTCTCGAATGTATTGCCCCGTGAAGGGCGTGTGCCAAAACTTTCCCTGAGAATAATAAGGGTTTCCGGTGATATCATCACGGTGATAGGAATCCGTCAGGAAGCTGGCCAGGGGAACTCCAGCAAGAATAATCGAAATCACTGCCGCCCGGACTATCCAGGGCCGCGAACGAAAAATCCAAGGGAGGCCGGCACCGATCACTCCGAAACCGTATTTCACAAATGGGGGAACGTCTCCCTGATCGCACAAATGATTGCTGTGCCAATCCATGATAAACGGAACAAAGAGAAACAAAAGAACTGAACTCGCTGACTTCGCAATCTTCCCGCTAGTTTTCCGGAGATGAATTGTCGCAAGTAGAAGGCAAACGAGTATCTGGAAAGGCAACCAACCCAATATCTGTGACCCACCCAGGTTTTCCATCTCGAGTGTCTGAGGCCTGCCCCCGCTACTGGAAGCGCCCCTCCGATTCTGATTGAGGTTTTGAACTACCCTGCGACTCTGATTCCGGAGCGGTAGCGGGTTGGTCAGCGTCCACTTGATCTCGTTGTTTGCCTTTTTTGGGGCTCTTCTTCATATCGGACCGAACCTGTTCAAGGAGGTCACCCACTGCTCCGAAAAATCCCAGCACTAGCGAGAGAATTAGACCTGAAACAAACAGGAAGGAAGTCACTCCGATACCAACTTCAAAGCCAGCAAAAATCGCGACAACGAGTCCGACAAATAGGCAGAATAGAAACCAGAGCGAAACAATAACTATCCAAATGAGATTTCCGGCAGTGATGAGAAGCCATCCGAGCCCTACAGCTATCAAAATGCGGAAACTCCACTTCAGCGCAACCTTCAGAGGAGCGATGATCCTTTCACGCAATCCGGGATCTTTCGACTCCATTTTATTAGCATCCATTTCTATTTTCTGGAAACGTTTGAGGCATCGTAGCCCAATCCGGGAGCGTGGCCGAGGTCGGAGGTTAAGGATTCTAATCAGGGATGTCAATCAACTCGCGGCGAAATCGGTCTTACGATCGCCGACTTGTTAAGCGGGTTGGCTTCCAGAATGAGCGTTCATGGTCTCCAAGCCACAGCCATGTCAGATGATGGTCTTGCTCACCCAGGAATTTGAGCGCCCACTCCCGGAAAACCGATATGATCAGTGCATTGAAGGCATCATCGCCATCGTCGAGCGGAATGGGATCGCCCGATTCTAAAAGGAGCTGAATATCCTCGTTCGCAGCGTCGAACAATCGATCATGAGAGAGGTCAAACTCCTGAGTGAAGGGATAGTAGTCCTGCGTATCGAAGTAGTGCTCGTCGGGTATATCGTCAGCTATCGTTCCGGCAGTTACGGATCCCCATTGAGGTCCGATGCTAATTACCAGAACTGTGGCAGGCGAACCGGGTCCTGGAGTGACCTCTTCAAGAATCCTGGTCCAATCCTCATGGAGCGCTGCAATGGGAAGGGAATCCATCTTCTTCGCCTGACGTCTGAGGCACGGGGGCGCGACCTCGGAAACAAGGTGGGGGTTTAGTCAGGTAAGTCAATCACCTCGGAACGTGTTTCGGGATGCCATCGCCGGCTTGATTTGCTGATGGCGAGCGCGACACCGGCAACGACCAACGTCAGGATCCAAAAAGGAATGGAAATGAGAAACGCCGAGCCAGCGTGTGAGTCGAAGCCCAAAGACCCGAATAAGGTTCCCAATAAAGCCTTCGGTTCCGGAGTTTGCGTAGAGAATGGGTCTGCTCCTATAGGCGGCGAGAACGAAAGCCGGGAATCAAAAGTGCCGCACCATCCAACTTGGAAGTGGTCATAAATCCCAAACTTTATCGTTCCAGGATGCAACGCGACCCCGATCGCCTTCGTTCTTGTAAATCGTTCAAACGTCGGGTGGAAGAACCCGGAAAAAATCCAAAGTCCCACAAGCGCCACGGTCACCATGATGAAGCACTTTTTCATAGTAGATCGAAAGAGGCCTGCCAACCCTGTCTCTGATCAAATCCTTGCATCGCTCCGCATCGATTTCGCGCTGTCCCAAATCGCTTCGAGAATATTTTCGCGTGGATCACTCACAGGGAATTATTATGAGGCGAACACCTGCAGTCACCCACGGCGGTTTGCCATTGGAGTGCACTGCTTTCTTAGTGCTTCGTTTGTTCCCTGGCGTGTTGATAATATTCTCATACTTTGTAATAGTGCCATAAGTTTGCGGATAGCCATCCCTCTTTACCTTTTAGGTCGGTGTGATCCTGTGTGGATCGATCAAGCTGATGAAAGCCAAAGTCTCTTTCGGTCCAGCATTCTGAATACGGCCCTGTAAGTTCTCGTGAACCGGAATACTTCTCAGCCTTGTCTCTTATCTGCTCCGCTGCAGCGTGAAGACGGTCGCGTAGAAACACCGTGTCTTCACACCAAAACAATTCAAATTGTACGCCTCTTATGTCGTGCTGGTGCGCCAGTTTTAGAAAGTCTATTTGGTAAGGATCAGCGTCTACGATGATGAAACATCGCACGTCTCTACCGTCGGATCCGCGGAAGATTGGCTGCCCCACCTTCATCCAACCGTCTCTATCTTGTTCCAGAGCCTTCTTGCAATGCGATCTCCCCTCTCCTTTGGGAGACGCTGCAACTTCACCAATTAAATGGACAATCTCCCAGCCCTGCCCATCTTCGTCTTCGATTGGCAAAAATTCCGCGAATGGACAGAGCCATTCTTTGAGTGCGGCCGGAGCATTCCGATTGATTGCAAAGGAACAACTGTCAACGCGGGCGAGATGACCTTTACGTTTGTGCGTGGCCCAGGCGTGAGCCTTCACCCCCATTGGCCACTCTTCAAAAATCGGGATACCATTTCGCTCCGGAAGTTCCGGGCCCTCCCGCGAAAGGTATAATCCGCAGTACTTTCTCTCGGTGAACCCGAAGGAATAAACCTTCAAGCCGTCCGGGCATCCAAATCGAAATCCATTCAAAGAGACCGGCTCATCCGCCACTGCGGGCCTTGGCGGGAGTGGAATACCACTTGGGCAGTTCCAGAGTCCGCCATCCATGAGGACTGGGCTATCTTCGTAGACGAAAAAATTCGGGCGCCACCTCCCTTCATCAAGATTGGAAATGTATGCTTTTGCGGCATCCACCAGCGACCAAAAGCATGCTTCATATGCTTCCTGACCTTTAGGGACGCGGGTACCATCAATTTTCTCGAACTCAAACTCCTCTCCCCCGGTCACCCATCCTTCCAATTCAGGAATAGTGAGTTCTCCCCATCGCTTCGAATCAAAATACTCAATTGCTTCGGCCTGAAAGGACTCATCGTCGTCCATGTTCAGCAAAACACTAACCTCTCCACCATGCCCATAGAGGTGCAGACCGATGCTCGTTGCTGGAGCTACTCCCTCCGTCTCCGCGTCCTTCCAAACGCGCGCAAGCAACTTGTCGATCTTTGGCCGGAGATCAGACTCTGCGAGTAGTTTCATTATTGTCTTTGTGCACTAGACGGTTTCTCAAAAGTCCTTTCGTGAATCAGCCGAGTCAAAATTTGCTGTGACAAGGCGCTTTGAGGAAGTGGAGTTTCCTCCACGACTGAAAAGGAACGAAGGCACGGGGAGTTTGGGCCGGCTTAAAAAAGCCAAACGAGCGCAGTGAGCAATGATCATACGGTCAAAAAAAATTGATTCATGAAAAGACTTTTGAGAAATGGTCTAACGTCAAAGGCCAGTCGAGCCGATCCCGGGGGCGCATCTCAATTACAAAAAATGTAGTAGTGAGCTCTACACTGTCAACTCACGGCGGGATACGGCTTAGCAGCGCTGTCTGGAGAAAACCACACTGGCTACTGCGATTTGTTCGCTGTTTGAGATGCCTATTCATAGTGAAATCGAATACTACGAATACCATCAAACAAATATGGAAACCATTGGCACAATTCGAAGAAGGCATTCAAGAGATAATATCAAAATTTCAATTTTGGGTCCAGTGTTGTCGTTTGGTTTGGGGTGGAAATTTGATGAACAGGACAGCTCGCTTCCATTCGCACTCTTCGGGGAAGCCATCTTTTCGCGGGCTTCGGTGCATGATTGTATCCGTGGTCATCTGTTTAAAGAAGCGAACGCTGCTATCTTGTTCTCGCACTCATGATTTCAGTCGGTGCTGGCGCTTGATACGCAGTCATCCTAAAAATCCGTGCTGGCGCTAGCATCGCAGTCGTCCAAAATGTTCGGTCTCTGGTCATCGTAAAAATTAAATTGGGGTGTCATCTGGAGAATCCACAAGGGAGGAACGACCGCCGTCAAACCCGCATGCCGGGTGGTGTGGGAGCGGGTTCAATCCCCGTTCCTACCCGATTAGCCCCATTTGATTGGATCAGCTCCAGTTAACCCCTTCGTGCGGATTCGAGCAAGAGCATCGTCTGAAATGAATAGCTTCTCAACCCGGCGAAAGCCGGCGCCAAATCTGCAGTTCGTTCGACCAATCGGGAACCTGGGTTCGTCGTAGATCAGCTTCATCGGCTGTGGAGGGCGAGTTGATGTATTGATCCCGTAGAGCGTCTCGCGAACCTCACCACATCTCTCGCAGATCTCAGAGTCCCTTAAGCCAGACGCCTCTCCATCGAGCTCGATCGTCGGCAGATCTGCTACGATGATGACGCCATACTCCGATTCACTAATTGGATGAAATGCTGAAACACCGATGCCCATGAGTTCTGCCTGAGCCGAAGGTGATACGACATAAAAACCATCCAAAGATTGCGCGATATCGGAAGCTAATGGGCTCCTTAGGCGCAGTTCACCAGCGGATGAGGTCTTTGCGGTGCATGATGGGCAAAGCGCTGAATGAAGAATGCCTCCGACGGCGGGCGCCCAATCGATCCTCTCGTCATCAAATCGAATGGTTTCGGATGAGAGCAAGCACGCTTCATAAAAGGGCGGTGAGAGAAGCGGCATTTTCTTGGGCTAACGATATAGCATAGCCATCCGATCCTGTCGAGTGTCGGCTTTGCCGACTCCGGCAGGATCAGGATTGGCTACTGCGACTTGATATGCCATGGCGCATGTTGCTACCGTGAATGGAGAATAGTCAAATCACCGTCAACAAATCCTATGCCAACCCCTTCGGCTTCGAGAAGTCGTTGTGCTGAACTGTTACTTAGTGATGATCGGACAAGTTCTGTCATCGTAGCAAGGCAAGCTTTCCAGTCGTTGCTGGAATAAGAACTAGGAATAGCTTCATAGCGAATTGAAGGCCGCCAAATCTCATCGCAAGGCCAATCTTCATTATCTTTGGAGAAGGTCCGAGTGCCAACTAGTTCGATAGCGAATTTCACTTTCGCTGTAGGAGCTGGCTCGAACAAGTTAAAGCAAAACCCACATACCGAGTCAGGAATTGGTTCTTGTAGACTTTCTGCGAGCCAGAGGTGGAATCGGTTTTCAAATTTCATTCCTTTCTAGGCACAACGTTCAAGAGATCCCAGCCCGATTAGGGAGCGCGATCTCGAATGGATGGTAAGGATTCAAACTACGGAAGTCAATCAACTCGGGGCATTATCAGGCTTGGGATCCTCGCCTTGTTGTGCCCGTTTGCTATTGGTCATCACCTTTCTTTTCGAGCGGAATATCGTCCATGCATCCTTTCGAGAAAACCAAAGAGGAATGAAAAGCAGCATTGTTAAGATAGGTGCAAACACGAAACACACCGCGAATGCGATGGCTGAAAAAATTCCTTTTGGTTCTTTGAGATCAAAGCCAATATCGCGTAGTCTCGGAACCACTGCAGTTATCCCGAGAACGAGCAATAAGATAATCTCCGCAGCCCATTGAAGCGAATCGTTGCCTGTGAATGGTGGTTTCGGGGCAAGTGCTAAAAGATAGATAGCACTGAACGCGACAATAGCCACAGTCCGAAAAAGCCACTCTACTCGCCCAATTGAGTCTGGGCTGATGATCCGACGAATCATTTTCAGAAGTTAGGGTTTTTGGAACGCCAAAGGCCACTCGCCCGATACTGAGAGCGCGGCCACGAAAGCAGGGTAAAGAGTCGAAGTAGGAAAGTCAATCGACTCCCAGCGAGTATCGGGTTGAGTGCGCCGGCTTGATAAGGCCCGCGTTAGCTCGAGGAGAACCGTCGAATTAGGTAGATTGTGATTGCGATCAAAATTGCAATGGCAACTAGCCAGACAAAGAACTTGGTGAGTGAAAAATTTGACTCTGTGACTGTAATCTCCCAGAAAGTCTCGTTCATCGGCTCATGAGGGGGAACCCATTCGATCTCGGATGGATCGATATCGATGCCGTCGCTTTCCTCCTCCATGTTAATTCCCAGCCATACGTCCGAAGATAGGCAGCCTCACCTGGCGGCGCCACTCCGAACTTGGGTTGAAGATTGAATGTCCATAAAGCTTTCGAGTCGAGACGTGGTGAGGCTTGCCTACTCTGGCTTGTTATCGCTTCGTGCGGCGTAAGGAATACGCTCCGGATAAAGGTATCCCGCTTGTAGAAGTCGAAGTCTCATGTGTGGAGGTGAAGGGTGCTTCAATTCATTGCTGTATGACCAACCGGGACAGCCTGCGAGAACTACCCACCCCTTCATCTCTTGCGCACGTTCTACTGTCATCTCGAGCAGCCAAAAGAAGTGGAGTGCGTTCAAATCGCCGTTAAAATCAATGTCAGATTCAGAAACACGATTCGTAAACGTAGCCACGACCTCGTCATCAGCTCTGAGTTCGCTTTCGCCAGTCGATACCAATTCCGGCTCCCAAATGGCAAAGGCTGAAGCATCGCGTTTATCATTCCGACCGTGTGTCACGATGTTCGGCAGCATCTCGGAAGCAAAAGGAAACGGAGACCAAGATGGGGTCATGGTTAGGGGTGCAGTTGGCGTAACAAACCTCTTGTATAAATCCACTCCTGAGATTGTCTCCTTCGGGGTATTGGACTGATCCTCTCTCGTGTGAAGCCAACTGAACTCATCTGTGAAAAAATCAGCGTTCAGATCCTTTTCCTTCGGCATTTTTCGAAGGACTCCAAGCAAATAGGCGAAAGGATAATCCTCCCGAGCGCAAAGATCTTCGAATGGATACATTTTTGCGACAACAGTTTTATTCTCCCGCCGTCGCCTTTGCCCCCTGGTAAGCGACAGTTCCCTACCAAAGTACAAAAGCGACTTTAAAGGGTAGAGCTTCGCGGCGGGAATTCATAAGGGATGCTAACGCATCGGGAATCCCCGTAAAAGAAGTTTTGGTAGTTTTTCGGAATAATTATTTTGAACTTGCAGGAATCAAGCAGCGCCCAATTTCACGTGACGGTTCATTGAATCGTTTTAGACCGTATGATCATTGCTCACTGCGCTCGTTTGGCTTTTTTAAGCCGGCCCAATTTCCCCGTGCCTTCGTTCCTTTTCAGCCGTGAAGGAAACTCCACTTCCTCAAAGCGCCTTGTCACAGCAAAATTTGACTCGGCTGCTTCACGAAAGGACTTTTGAGAAACGGTCGAGAGCGCTCTACTTCCAACAGCGGGACAAAGGAGTCAGTCACTACACCGCGCTGCGCGCGCCGCCCTACAAATGGATCCGCATCATCTGGCGCTGCTGGCAGGACCGCAAACCCTATTGCGAAGACACCTATATCAAGGCCTTGCAAAGAACCCAAAAGCCCCCTCGTCCCAGCCATCAACGAACTACTCTCCAATGAGCAAAAAACGTGAATAACTTTCCCTACTTTACTTGACCTTTGGCCTCAGGTGTTTGTTCGGTGCTTCGCGTTAGTTGGTCGAGCTCTACTCTCAGTGATCGGTCTGCAATGGGATCATGTCGAGGCGAATAATAGCGGCGGAACAGTTCCATTGCGCGTGGCCGAATCTCGCAATCAGCGATAAGTTGCCGTAGTGACTCGACTACCGTTGAAAGGCCGTCAACGCCGCTCAGATGGTGAGCAACGCCTTCCCAATCTTCTTCGGCGCCCGAAAGCAAGGAACGCCGGAGAAGCTCAGAAATCTCCGTTGGAATAGTGTCCCTTCGAAACTGAGGAGCACATCTATCGTGTCCGAGCGGCCAATACTCGATCCATGCGTCGTTTGTAGCCGGATCAATATACCGCGCCTCTAAGTTTGCGTGGTCAATTGAGACCAGCGAGAACCGATCTCTCCACCCTTGAATGTCGCGAGTGCGGAACATAATTTCTTCACCGAACGTCCGAAGATAGCCAGCCTCACCTGAGAGCGCCAGTCCGAATCTGGGATGAAGGTTGAACGTTCATAAAGCTTTCGACTAGCGACGTGGTGAGGCTTGGCTACTCTGCCTTGCTCTTCTTGGTTTTGCGTCTTTCTGCTAGCATCACTCTTGCGTTTCTCCGCACTAGATTTGCTTCCTCCTCTGTCGGTTTCGGATCGTCTGTGACAGAGCTGCTACCATAAAGGATAGCCGATAGAGCAATCGCTATAACGCTCAACACTCCCCAGGTGATTACAACAGCGAGTCCTCCCAATAACAGTGAATCAAAAACGGAACTTCCAGTTTTACGACAGCTTGAGTATCGGAGAACGCCGAATCCCAATGAAGTAATACTTGCGATCAGAAACCAGATAAATCCTGCTCTTTTGGACATCGTCAACCTTGGCAATATTTCTGCCGAACGTCAAAGCCCACTCGCCGCTGCTCGAACTACGAACCATCTCTGAAACGAGAGAACACTCCCAAAATAACGAAAATGGCGGACAACTCAAGGGCTGTCAGCGGTTCAGTGCGACGGCTTGTTGTGGCCGGTGCTATTTGAGCCGGC
>JBLWYI010000041.1:0-52625 GCA_048267005.1 Verrucomicrobiales bacterium
GTTCTCTTCGACATATCGTTCTCTCGTTAGTTAACTTTATTTGATATGCCGTTTACACAAAATTCCTGACAGGCTCACCTTTTACACAGAATTTCTTACAGGCCCCTTGCCAGGTCAGACCGGAGTCCTCATGAGGACCATTGTAACGTTACCGGGTCAGACCAGAGTCCTCATGTGGACCATTGTAACGCTACGGGGTCAGACCGGAGTCCTCATGTGGACCATTGTAACGCTACCGGGGCAGACCAGAGTCCTCATGTGGACCATTGTAACGTTACCGGGTCAGACCAGAGTCCTCATGTGGACCATTGTAACGTTACCGAGTCAGACCGGAGTCCTCATGTGGACCATTGTAACGCTACCGGGTCAGACCAGAGTCCTCATGTGGACCATTGTAACGCTACCGGGTCAGACCAGAGTCCTCATGTGGACCATTGTAACGTTACCGGAGCAGACCAGAGTCCTCATGTGGACCATTGTAACGCTACCGGGGCAGACCGGAGTCCTCATGTGGACCATTGTAATGTTACCGGGGTAGACCGTAGCCTTCGTACCGTTTCGGCCCCCGATCTTATTGAGTGTATCAACCGGGGAGGGTTTATGGTGGTTTCAATGAGAATGAGTTGAATTTTGTCCCAGTGAAATAGGAGCGGATTTTGCCGGCTTGCGAACCGGGAAGTGCCCCTTCGGAAGAAAACGACGGTTACCTTGAGGGGGTTGACTCAGCGCATTGATGAGGTTGTTTCACGAAATCATGGCAAATCTCGAAGCTCTCAGACAACAGGTTCTCAAAGCTAATCTTATGCTTGAATCTGAAGGGTTGGTGCGATTGACCTGGGGAAATGTCTCAGGTGTGGATCGCGATGCCGGGGTTTTTGTCATCAAACCCAGCGGGGTTCCCTATTCCGATCTGCTGGCCAAACATCTCGTCGTGGTTTCAATCGAAACGGGTGAAGTGGTCGACGGTGACATGAACCCTTCGTCGGATACTCCTACGCACTGGATACTCTACCGTGATTTCCCTGAAATCGGCGGCGTAACTCACACACACTCAGTCCACGCAACCATGTTATCACAAGCAGGAACTCCGTTGCCTTGCCTCGGCACCACGCATGCGGATCACTTTTACGGTGAAGTGCCTGTTGTTCGCGAATTGACGGAAAGCGAAGTCGATGATGCCTATGAAAAAAATACGGGTCTCGCGATTGTAGAATGTTTCCGCGAAAAGGGGCTGAAGCCCATGGAAATGCCCGGGTGCTTTCAGAAGTATCACGCCCCTTTCACCTGGGGAAAAAATGCCATCGATTCCGTGAAAAATTCAGTTGCTCTGGAAGTGTGTTCTCAAATGGCTCTCGGAACCTGGCAACTTGCTGAAGGTCAGGGCGAAATCCCGGCCCATATTTTGAACAAACACTACCTCCGGAAGCACGGTCCGGGGGCCTACTATGGTCAAAAGTGAACAAATTCAGGTGTAAGCGGTCCAAATTTTCAGCAACTAACAGGTAAACCTCCTCCTTTTTTATGATTTCCAATAATGACGATGACGGTCCAAAGAAACCTCCTTCACCGGATGAAGCCTTCAAAAAGATTTCTGATTTCCTGAAATCGAATTTTCAGGGACAAAACGTGGATTTTAGTTTTCAGGATCCTTTCAGCCAGTTTAATGATGGCGACGAGAGTGGGTCAGGCGAAAACCACGATGTGAAATCCGAGCCGGAAGCTCACAATATTTTCGATTTCTCGTATCTTCCCCGGGATATCAAAGCCCATCTGGATCGCTACGTGATCAAACAGGATGAGGCTAAGAAAGCCCTTTCGATTGCGGTGTGTGATCACTACAACCACGCAAAATACCTTCGCCGGCTTGCCGAAACGGATTCGAAGAAGGCCTCTCAGATTGAGTTCGCGAAGCAGAATGTGATTGTGCTTGGTCCAACGGGGGTGGGTAAAACTTATCTGGTAAAACACATCGCGGATCTGATCGGGGTGCCGTTTGTGAAGGCGGATGCCACCAAATTCTCTGAGACGGGTTACGTCGGTGCTGATGTTGATGACCTCGTGCGCGAGCTCGTTCGCAAGGCGGATGGTGATGTCGACCTGGCGGAATACGGAATTGTTTACATCGATGAGATCGACAAAATCGCGACGCGCGGTGAATCAATCGGTCGCGACGTGAGCGGCAGGGGAGTGCAGACCACCTTGCTTAAATTGATGGAGGAAACTGAGGTTTCAATCCGCAATCCGCAGGACATTCAAAGCCAAATGCAGGCGATGTTTGAGATGCAAAAAGGCGGTGGTTCTAATCGCGACACGATCAATACTCGCCACATTTTGTTCATCGTGAGTGGTGCTTTCTCCGGCCTGGAGAAAATTATTGAGAAGCGGGTGCGACAGGGCGCGATCGGTTTCGGTGCCGAATCTATCAGCGTTCCCGAAACGGAAGCTCTGCAGAAAGAGGCGGAAACCCAGGACTTTATCGACTTTGGTTTTGAGGCTGAATTTATCGGACGTCTCCCGGTCCGGGTGGTTTGCGAACACCTTGAGGCAGCTGATCTCTGCGAGATCATGAAGAATTCCGAGGGAAGTTTGATTCATCAATACGAAAGGGAATTCGAGGCTTTTGGGATCCATGCGAAATTTGAAGAATCCGCCTTTGAGAAAATTGCTGAGCTTGCCGAGAAGGAGAAGACTGGTGCCCGGGCATTGATGACAGTTTGTGAGCGGCTTTTGCGCGACTTCAAATTTGAGCTTCCCGGGACGGCTGTTTCTGAATTGACCATCGATGGTGATCTGGTGGATGACCCTAAACTGGCGATTGAATCGTATCGTGAGAAAGCAGGTAGCGTGGAGAATTCAAAAATCGTTGCGGAGCTGTCAGGGTTCCGGCGTCGGTTTTACGAAACTCACGGGGTGAAGCTGAATTTTGATCCTGATGCTGTCACGGCGCTTTCCTTACTCCAGGCCGAGCGGAATATGAGTGCGCTGAACTTGTGTGATCAGCTGTTTCACGATTATCAATTCGGTCTCAAGCTGATTCAAAAAAATACCGGACAGGAGGCATTCACCCTGACGAAAGAAGCGGTGGCGAACCCTGACCGCTTTCTAAGCGGACTTGTCGTCGCCAGTTACAACGAGAGCGATTCGGAAGAAGAGCAGCCACAACCGGTAGAAGCTGAAGAGACGCCCGAGCTGAATTTCGACGAAAACGAAGAGACCCTGTTGCCTCATCGGTCAGACCCTGTCTGATCGTGCGGTAAGCGGGTGATTCGCTCTTGCCCTTTCAAAGTTCCAGCGGCATGATGAAAAGCCGCTGATGATTCTCGACCTCGACCAGTTTATAACACGTGAGCAACCGCATTGGGACGAGTTGCAGACGCTTTTGACGAGGAATGAAAAAGAGATGGACCGGCGTCTGCCTCTTGAGGAAGCGCGCCGGTTTCACTATCTTTATCAGCGGGCCAGTTCGGATCTTGTGAAGCTGAATACTTTCGCCGGTGATGTAGAGGCGAAACAGTTTCTGGAAAGCCTGGTGGCCCGTGCCTACAGCCAGTTGCATGAGAAGCGGGGCCGTTCCATTCCGTTCCGTCCCGGCTGGTGGTTGACTAAAGCAGTGCCCCGGACATTCCGTCGGCACTGGAAGGCCTTTGCTTTAGCCACAGCTGTTTTCTGGCTGGGTGGATTGTTCGGCGCGTTGTTTTTGGCGCTGAATTATGAAGACAAATTTGAACTGATACCCGCACAGTTTGGACATCTTGTTGATGCCCCGGAAAAGCGGGTTGAGAAGGAGGAAAAGGGAGAGTTTGACGGTTTCGCAGGGCGCCACACTTTTTCAGCCCAGCTACAGAGAAACAACATCTCAGTGTGTATCCGTGTGCTCTGTTGGGGAATTTTATTCGGGGTAATGACGGTGATCGAGCTGTTTTTCAACGGTCGGATTATCGGAGTGATCGTTTACGATTACCTTCAAGCAGGACAAGGAGAGTTTCTCGTTGCCTGGCTGCTTCCACACGGCTCGTTCGAGCTGACGGCGATCTTTATCGGGGGGCAGTGTGGGCTCATCATTGCCCATGCGATGTTTGGCTGGGGGACCAACTTGAAATTGCGGCAAAGGCTGGCGCGAATACGAACCGATGTGTTGACTCTACTGGGGCTTTTGGCTCTGATGCTGGTTTGGGCCGGGATTGTAGAGTCGTTCATTTCTCAATATCACGGTCCGTCGCTTTATAAATTCAAGATTGCCTTCGGTGCGTTGGAAATGGCGTTTTTGATTTATTACTTTGGCTTTTGCGGTCGCAACAAGCAGGAAAAACATCAGGAAGCTCTCGCTGTCTGATCGATTGAATTTGAATCATGTTAGGGAAAACCGTCTCGCTCCAAATTCGAACTCCCGAAGGTGTTTCCTTCGATCTGCCGCTGGCCGGGCCGGTCTCCCGTTGTCTGGCTCTGGCTGTTGATGTGGTTGTTGTTTCAATTTTGACCGGATTAATCGCTGCCTGTATCAGTTTCATTGGTCAACTCGGGGCGGCGATGCCGGCGATTGCTGATTTCAGTAACGGGATGATCATCATTGCCCAGTTCGTAATTTCCATCGGCTATGGAATGGCGATGGAGTGGATTTGGCGGGGGCAAACAGTGGGGAAACGAGTGATGGGTCTGCAAGTCGTCGACGAGCGAGGTTTGAATCTCAGCGCGAAGCAGGTCATTCTTCGTAATGTGTTTCGCGCAGTCGACGGGTTGCCGACCAATTTCTATTTCCTGGGTGGTCTGGCCTGCCTGCTCACCAAGCGATGTCAGCGCCTCGGGGATATCGCTGCGGGCACTGTGGTTATTCGCAAAGTCAAAGTAAGCGAGCCTGCAACAGACCAGCTGTTCGCGGGTACTGAGAATTCTTTCCGCGCCTACCCTCATCTGGAAGCGCGGTTGCGTCAGGTGATCACTCCTGATGAAGCCCGGGTGGCACTGGACTCCGTTTCAAGGCGTGATGAGCTTGAGAACTCGAGCCGGCTTGTCGTGTTTTCCCGGTTGGCAGATCACTTCCGCAGCCAGTCAGAGTTTCCGGAGGAAATCACCCTGGGGTTGTCGGATGAACAATACGTCCGCAACGTTGTCGACACGCTGTATCGTAGTCCAACGGTCGCTGATAAGTGAAAGAGAGTGGCCCGGGGCGATCGGATGATCAGGGACGGAACTCAGTGACCTGACCGTTAAACGGATTGACCTGAAGGCAGTAGTAGTTGTCAGGGCTGGCGGAATCGGCAGCACCTTCTCCCTGAACCAGAGTCAGAAACCAGGTATCATCAGGCCTTGCACGGTTTGGCAGATCGGTCGCTCCATCCGGACGAAATCGAAATGAGATGTAGTTTGTGGTTTGCATCCTATTTCCGACCGGGATCTCAGCGGAACCTGAACGCGGTGAGATGAAACCTGAGCGTTGATCCTGGGCTGTCCCTGATGCCTGAGCATTTAAAATCGTGCTCAATCTCTTGCTCAAGATCACTGGAGCATTGATCCGGTGAAAACGACTCACGGCAATCATTTCTCCGGTTTTATCATACTGAAAAAACTGATAGGCCCGAAAGCCTTCGAACTGTTCGCCTGCGCTGTCGTCAGCCATTTCAAAGAAACGCATCTCAACATCAGCATTTTTGGCCAATGCCAGCTGTTGCCCCTGTGTGAGTTGGTTCCTCAAATAGGATCCTTCAGATGAGAGGCTTGATGATTGAATCAGACTGAAAAGGTCTGGGGCAGCAAAGGCGAGTAACACTCCAACGACCGTAAGCACGATCATCATTTCAATAAGTGAGAACGCCCGGGAGATTTTCTTTCGAATTGGTTTCATCAGAATTCTAAAAGCTGTTTGTGTAAAAATTATTCAATTTCGTCCACCACAAAAGTGCTCCAACGAGAGCTTCGCAGCATAACAACGGTGCTGAAAATTTTGTGGTCGATGCCTTTGTCGCTCAGTATTTTGGTCAACTCCTCAATGTCGTCATCGTATTTGTTCGTGGAACGAAAGAGGGTATCAGGAACGAGATCGGGGAATCCTCCTCCGGGAATCTCTGTGCGGATTGCTCCGGTTTCATCAATTGCAACCATCGTCAACCGGACCAGCGGCGGGACCTGCTCCGAATACTTTTCGTCCTCGATGGAACTGGAATCAAATTCGTAGTTGCTGGCGATTTCACTGTAGGTATCTCGCCGGTTTTCGCCAGAAACTTCCAGGGTATCCCGGGGAGAGACCACCAGAGCGATGATGTTTTCAGCCAAGGGCTGGACATTGTCTTCAAAACTCTGTGACACCACCGACGACTCGGCATGTTTCCACCACTTATCGAGCTGGACTTCGCGATCCTGACTGCGCTCAGCCAATCCATCAGCGAAAACCTGATTCTCCTCCGCAGGCGGACGAAACTCCATCAAGCGGTAACGGTAGCGATCTTCAGCCTGCACAAATTTTGGGCGGTATTTTTCGTCGGTCCCGAACACGACAAAATAACCTCTGCCATTGAACAGATTGTTTAAATTCTTGTAGCCATAGGAAAACCCGAGCGGAGCCTGGAAAAACAGCCCATGAGAAACAAACTGACCTGAACCCATTTTACCGGCAAGATCCTGGGCGGCGAACAACGTCTTGAAGTGAAGTTCTGATCGGCGTTCGTATCGATCGAGGACATTGTTGTCATCGTAGTGATAGTCCCAATAGGTGTTCAATGACGCCTGCGAGAGATTCTTTGAAATGATGTCGAAGGCAACCCGTGCTTCCCGATACTGTCCGATTCGATCGCGGGATGATGTCCAGGTCTTCTGAACTTGATCCAACAGTGACGTCAGTAGAAGGAGCAGCACTGACAAAATTGTCATGGCCACCAACAACTCGATCAGAGTGAAGCCGGAATTATTTGGTTTCGTTTTCATTCGTCGCAAAAAATTAAGTCAGCCTTTCGATCACTGGGTGTAATCCTGGCCCATTTTAACCAGAGTGGTTTGATAGGTGTGAATGTGCCGCTGGTTATTCTCGTTCTCCCAGTCGAACGGATCGACATACGGAAGAGATGTTATCTCAACAACCACAACTCTCAGGAACTCGGTCCCCGGCTCGTCGCTCCCGGGAAGCTTGACCCCATTGTAAGACTCACCTCCAACACTCTCCGGCATCGTGCCGCCTGAATTTTCAGGGAGATGAATTCGGGCGGTGTAAACATGTTCAAACTTTCCGGCCTGAAAATCCAGCAGCTCAATTCCCTGGCTGTCGTAGTAACGCTCCTGACCATCAAAGTCATTAAGCGGGGAATCATCACTCGATCCAGTTTTACTGGAATAAGGCGTGAGCTGAAGCTCACTCAATATCTGTTGGTGAATTCGCGCTTCAATCGCCTGATCCGCAGCTTCCCGCATCGTTTGAAGTCCCTGAGGAATCATTCCCATCAGCGTCACTAAAGCGACGGCTGTGATCGCTAGCGCAATGGTCACTTCGATGAGGGTGAAACCTCTCGACTGAGATCTTCTGGTATTAATTTTCATGTCCGTATTTCACAATGAGAAAGGGGAGGGCGATCAAGGAGCAAACCGTGTCGGGTTAACAATCCGGAATTTGTAGAATTCACCGAGAGAAGGCAAGCTCGATGGATCTGTGCTGCTGCCATAATCAGGGATTTCCGGATCATTGGGCTCAACATAACGTTCAACGATCGTAGAGCCACGATATTCTCCAACCACTGAATCCACCAACGGATTCCAACTCGCATACTGCGAAGGTTCATCACGACGGGACTGCTTCAATACCTGAGCCCGGTAATGCACCTTGAAGGTATTCGATTTTGTAGTGACCCTTGAATAAATGTTGGCATAAGGACGTTCGCGTCCGTTATCGCCAACGATCGCATGTTCTGACCAATACTTCCCGGAATCCATATCCGGAACCTTACCGTTAGTCACTTTCGGAGTGTAAGTTTCCAGTTTGGAATCAAAACTCGTCAATCCCATTCGGTCCGCAACCTGCTGGGGGACAAGGTGCATGGTGGTAACTTCACTGGCAGCCTTGAAGATTTCTTTCTCCCTATCGAACTTCCAGAAGAATTGATCGAGCGTTTCATCTTCAAGAATCACTGTTCTCAATCTAAGTTTCTGCAAATTTCCACCGTATGGGCGGTCTCTCCAGTGATACCCGCGTCCGCGACCGGCACCAACCTTGTAGTCCTTCGCAATCCGGCTGCGATTTTTCCCGTTCGGAGTCGGAAGGCACAACATGAACTCAGATTTGAAAACACCACGTAAAGCCGTGCTCCTTTCGATGTGGCGGAAAGGCAACATCTGGTAATTCAGGTTCACTTTACCACCAGTTGATAGCGATTCAGAGATTGCATAAGGCTCCACCACAGGCATCCAGAATAAATCCATGATCAAATGATCCGGTGGATCTTCTGCACCGGGGTGCTTCTCATAGCCATTCCCGTTGCTGACGATGTCAGGCCGAAACAACAGGGTTCTCCATGGCTCATTATCCACAGAGCCAGTGGAAAGCGATCCCAGCATACCCGGGCCATTCACAATCCGGTTCGGAGAGAAATATGAAGGACTGCCTGCCTCATGAATCCAGTCACGGACAAAGTATGGGAAGTCACCGTAGTCTCTTCGGAACTCCCACATGCCGGAACCAATTCGCGTGTTGTCAGTTCGGTTGAAAAGCGAATGAGTATTCCCTTCATCTGGCTTGTTGATATACGGACCATCCACCGTCAGTCCCGGACCGTTATCAAAGTCCCCATACCGCTGGACCATCGATGAATTGGTATAAGCTTTTCCGGTAATCGTCACCGGCGACTTTCCGCCGTATTCAATTCCAGTCACCATAGCCCGGTCAGAGTCTTTCACATAACCTGCGTAACTCCACCCGGGAGACAGTGAGAGCGAATGGGCCATGCGGGCTTTTGAATACAACCAATGCGGCTCAAAGATTTCACCCGCTGCGATCTCCGATCTGGCTGCAGCAATCCGGTAATCACTGTGCCCCACATTCATTGATTGCACCAGGTCCTCATTGGAAAGCATGATTCCATTGCCTCCATTGATCCGTTCCATTCTTCCTGTGGAAGCGACCTGTGGGTTCACGCCCGTTTTGGTAAGGCTCCACAATTCCATGGGAACAATCGCCCTGGACTGAATAGCTCCAAACTCGTTGTAGTATCCCGGGCGTCCCGCCGTCAATCCCGGTGCCTCCACTCCACTAATATCCGGAAACTCCAAAACGATAGACTGAATCTTGTCCGGTGTGCTGTCCTGAGAAGCGCTGTTCTCGCAGATCGCTGAATCGGCTGACCAGATTTCGAAGCTGATTTTCCCACCTGTCATATTGACTTCGTTGTCAGCAATCCGGAAGGGTTTCGTGACCCATGGATATTGATTCGTCTCATTGCTGTCCGACCAACCTGCATCGAGAGGGGTGTAACGCCCGGTGCTACCCGGACCTGAGAGCTGGTAGGAAATCGGCTTCGTTCCACCGTAATGGCGGTCGTGCCATGCACTTTGACGACGATTGGTTGCCCAGCGTCCCGAGCCGCCGTTCTCAAATTTAACCCCGCCATCAACTCCCTGAAACTCGACTGAGCTGTCGATATTGATGTCGATCATCATGTCAGGGTTGATTGGAATCCAACCAAGGCTTGGGGTGAACAAGTGGAACAACATGGCGGCCTGCACCAGTTTCTCACCTGCATCCAGCCTGACTTCATCAGTGTTGGGAACGCTCCCCCGATTTCCATAGGGCTGTTCTCTAAAGTTGTCATTGGCCAGCCAGCAGAGATGCCAGTTCCACGAAGCCGGATCAAACACGCCACCTGCTCCGGGAGCGGAACCTGCAATCAACGGATCCGTATCAGGATATTGTTGAAGCCAATTCGGCCAGGTAAGCCTCGCCGCAGCCTTCTCAGGATCAGTCATTGTGTTGTAATTCAATGCCACTCCGGAAGGCAGTGGAGGAATATGGCTGAACATTGGTTCGTTGATGGGCTGCTCGTAAAAGCCACCGCCATACTTGGTGATCCCCGGATAACGCGGAGTAATCGCGACACCGCCAAGAGGGAGGGTACCCCCACCTGCGGGGTTACCCGCCTGAGCACAGCAAATCATGTAAATAGAGGCTTCTGAAAGCGTGTAGAAACGTCCGAAACCTTTCGTCTCAGTTCCTCCTTTATTAATCTTAATCGGAGTCACCTGTCCCAACCCTTTGTGAAGAAGGTCCTCACCGATGACATCGTAGTTCTTACGATCAGCACGTGGGTTGGTGTAAGTAAGGTGGTCATCTGTGTTGCCCGCCATCATCGCATCTTCCCAGTCCTCACCGAACAGACTGTCATCATGGAGGTTGGTGCACCGAATGTAGTCAAAAATCTCGGTCAAAATCTGACGCTGCTGATCAGACCCGTATTTATCGCGGAAACTCTCTCCATAACCGGGGACATCCTGCCCCATCAATGCGTCGAGATAGGCATACAAGTCCTTGTTCCTCTGAATGTTTTCGTAATCAAAGGTGGAACTGTCCGCATTCTCCCGACGGAAAATGTAATCAGCACGACCCGAGCTGTTGGTTCCCAAAGTTGAACAGAAATGAATGAGGCGATCGAATGGAGTCAGTCGCTTCTGATAATCAGAAGATGCGTTGCCACTTCTTTCCGCATTATAGATGGGCCACATTGAGATTCGCGGCGTGTTAAACAAAGTCGTCTCAGGTGCACGACTCGTCACCGTCAGGAAAAACTTGGATCGCTCCAACCGGTCGGCCACTTCTTCGTAGTCCCGGATCGGTCGGCCTGATGCGCTTGGAAACTCAGCCACCGAACGGTCAGGGCGGAACAGAAACTCATCAACCGATGGGAACAATGGATCTTTGTCGGCAATCAAACCATTGCGCTCCTCCACTTTCCTTGGGTCCACTTTTCGTGTTCCTGACTCTGAACCACCTCCCACAACCCGTGGAACCAGGTTGAAAATCAAATCCATGGCGTCCCGGTCATTGACAATATCAATCACACCCGGAGCCAGCACCGGAATCATATGCGTCGTCGCAGGGTGACCCGGGTAGCGCTGCCACTCGTGTTGAGCCGGCTGAAACTGGCCCATTTTCATATCCATGTCTCCCCCGGCTTTTGGAATATCCCAGGCAAGCCCGCCAGCGTGAACATTCACATTCAGCTTTGAAGTCTCATCATCCGCCCAGTAGGCAAATCGCGCCACAATCGGGTTTTCAGCAGTGGGTGACACCGAACCCTCAAAGGCATTGAATTTGCCCGGCTGACCTTCACTGGTCTGATCAATGGTTCCGGTCGTTCCATCACTCAACTGATAGATCCATTTTACCGGCATCGGCAGGACTTCACCACCCGTTGATCCGGTCACTGCGTTTTTCACGGCATCTCTCATCGGGCCGGCATCTTTTAAAGACGAAAGCTCTTTATTCGAACTACCTCCACTGCCGGTGTTGTAATCAAATCCCTCAATTCCCCGGTCATCATTACCAATCTGTTTCGGCCAGGTTGGAAGATCCCGCGCAATCGGATCCACAATCGGGTAATAAATCTTCTTTCCCCGAATGACAGGCTCATTCAGATCCACATAAACATCAGGCAGGCTGCTCCAGCTTTGAATGTCATCGAAATCAGTGTCAACCAGGTCCGTTTCATTCTTGGTCTGAAGTTGATCATCTGAATAGAGCTTGTAGCCAATCGCAAAATCACCGTTCTCATCCCAGGTTCGAAGAACCCCGGGTTGTGATGCCCAGGCTGTATCACCAACGGTGGCTTCGCGGATTTGCGCGATCACCATGTTCACGGCCTGCTCAGCGACCTGCTGAGCCTGGAGCCCCTGTGAATAAGTAGCCGAAGCCCGGTGCTCACTTTGCGCAAGTGAGAAGAAAGTAAGAATTAGAATCGTTGCGAGCGACATCACCGTCAAAACGGTCACCAGCGCCACTCCCTTTCGATTTCCGCTTTGCTTACCGATTTGGCGGAATTTTTCTACGATTTTCATGATGCAATTCTATTGGGTGGATACTTTTGAACGACCCTTTTACAAGCCTTCAAATGTTTTACAATGTAAACTGATGCAATTACAATGACAATACAAGGATATTTTGCGGGTTTTTCTCAAAATCGATACTTCAGAGCATCGTTTTGCCATGAAATTCCCCTAAAACCGGCCAAGCATTGTGAAATTACAATGTAAAGACAAGAAAAAACGATCCCCTCAGAAAAATACTTGCCTCAACAGGTGAGTTCGGATGCCCAACCGTTTCGACAGGGTTCGCTTGATGAATCAACAGGGTGCGATCGCAGTGATCGTTTTTCAGCCCTTGATCATGGCGACCGAATCGCCCGGCTGGTCGTTCTCAATCAAAGCGCCGGTCTCATCTTTTTCCTCATCATCAGTGATGGGCCCTTCCAGTTTCAGCGCGAGAGACCACTCGAGAAGCTTTTGTGAATCTGTGTAAACGTTGGGACGGCTGCTCTTCAGCATCACCGTGATCCGGTCCTGCCCATTATCAGAAGCGCTGCTGATCAGGCAATTTCCCGCCGCATAGGTGAAACCGGTCTTCATTCCGTTGCAGGAGGGGAGGCTGCTCAACACTTTGTTAGTATTGTAGAGCTTGTAGATCTTGCCTGACTTCAGATGAAACTCGTAAGTCTTCTTCTTCACAATCTCCCGAATCTCCGGGACCTGATACGCTTCGAAAGCTGCCAGGGCCATGTCATGCGCCGTTGAGTATTGTCCTTTGGCCGGCAGACCGTGAGGGTTCACGAAATTTGAATCCATCATACCGAGAGCTTTGGCGAGAGTGTTCATCTTCTCTGCAAAGGCCTCCACGCTTCCCGCGTTGTCGATTGCCAGAGTTGCCGCCAGATCGTTCCCGCTTCTCACAAGCAATCCCGTTAGAATTTCCCGCCGGGTATAAACTTCGCCCGGCTTCACTCCCACCACTGTTGGCTCCACATCGTAGACTTCCTTCGGCACCACCAACTCGGTGTCGAGACTTCCGGCCTGACAAACCAGCAGCGCGGTCATCAGTTTTTGGGTGCTGGCCACCGGGATTTTATAATCCGCTGACTTCTTGTAGTAAAATTGCATCGTTTGTCCGTCGATCACTGCGGCGTGCCTTCCCAGAACACTCGGGGCTTCCGGTCCACTCCAGGCCTGCGGTGGAGGCAAATTTTCACGTCGACGAACAATCTTCTCACGACTTTCGAGAAGTAATTCCAGATCAGCGAGAGCCTTCTCCCGTTCAGAAATCGCGATCTCGCGCTCCAGCAATTCCTGCTCGCGATCAATTAAAGAGGTCTCGCGCTTTGAGAGCATTCGTGCCCGCAGGGACAGATTGTCTGCCAGCTTCTCCATCATCTCCTCGCGGAGTTCCTCTCGCGTCTTTTCTTTTTCCGGCTCCTTTTCCCCGGCGTCTGCTTCATTCTCCCCGCCTTCTACAGACGGAGTTTCCCCGTCTTCGGGCGTTTCACTGGATTCTTCCGTCGCTTCAGTTTTATCCGCCTCCTTTTTGGTGTCCTGAGCAAAGCTCTGTGGTGAATAGATGACAAGAACCACCGCCAGAAGAGCGAGAGAAATTCGAAAAAAGCGGTCGGCAAGACAATCCATACTGATTGTAGTCAAAGGTTTCAGAGTTCTATAATTCTTAGAATTGTATCTCAGGAATTCAATCAAAAATTCCGCAGGAAAGCCATCACCGATCGTGTGGTTTGACGTTTTAAGGGAGATTTCTTAATCTCGCCTCATCATGATAAGACTTCTGGCCGTTTTGGCGCTCTTCATTTCCGTTGCTGCCAACATCTCTGCAGCAGACCGCCCTAACATCGTGTTCATCGTCTCCGAAGACAATTCACACCACTATCTGGACCTCTTCTTTAAAGACGGAACGAAGACTCCGAACATCGCAGCTCTCGCAGAGCATGGATTGATTTTTGAAAACGCTTTCTCAAACGCCCCGGTCTGTTCTGTCGCCCGCACCACCCTGGCCACCGGTTGCTACGGACCCCGCATTGGCACGCAGTTTCATCGTCGGTTCAAAGACGCGGCCATGCCTGAAGGACTGAGAATGTTTCCTGCCTATCTGCGTGAGGCCGGCTACTACGCCACTAACAATTCCAAGAAAGACTACGCAGCGATCGAGGGGCCCGGGGTCTGGGATGAAAGCTCCAAATCAGCAGGCTGGCGAAACCGCAGCGACAAAGCACAGCCTTTCTTTCACATGGAAAGCCACACGCAGTCCCATGAGAGTTCACTGCACTTTTCGCAGCAAAGCTACGAGAATGATCCCACCAAAAACGATCCCGCAGGCGTGAAGCTGGCGGATTACTTTCCCGACACCCCGCTTTTTCGCTACACTCACGCCCGTTACCACGACAACATTCAGACCATCGATGATATCGTCGGTCAGACCGTGAAGAAACTCGAAGAAGACGGAGTTCTCGAAGACACCTTTATCTTTTACTTTGGAGACCACGGCGGTGTCCTGCCACGTGGCAAAGGATACATCTATGACAGCGGGCTCCACGTGCCGCTTGTGATTCGTGTTCCGGAGAACTTCAAGCACCTCGTCGACTCCGATCTCAACACGCGTCAGAAAGGGTTTGTCTCGTTCATCGACTTCGGGCCAACCGCCCTCAACCTTGCCGGTGTCACCGTGCCTGATCAAGTCGACGGAAAACCGTTCCTCGGCAAAGGCACCACCATGAAAGAGGTGAATGCGCGCGACACCGCATTCGGGTACGCCGATCGCTTCGATGAGAAATACGAGTTTCTCCGCAGCCTTCACAAAGGGAAGTTTCAGTACATTCGCGCCTACCAGAATTGGTTGCCGGACGGATTGCAGAACAATTACCGCTACCGGATGCTCGCCTACAACGAATGGCGCAGCCTGTTCAAAGCGGGGAAGCTCAATGCCGTTCAGGCCGCATTCTTCAAGCCCAAGCCTGTCGAGCTGCTTTTCGATACCGAAGCCGACCCGCATGAAGTGAACAATCTTGCCGGCGATCCCGCCTATGCTGAAACGCTTCAGCAAATGCGCACTGCGCTGCATGAGCAGGTCAGCAGCATGCCTGACCTCAGCTTTTATCCCGAGAGCCACCTCATCGCCAATGCCATAGGGAATCCCGTTGCCTTTGGTCAGAAAAACGCGGCAGAAATTGCCAAACTGGCCGACATCGCCGATCTCGCCCTGGCTTCCTTTGATAAAGCCAAACCAGAGATCGAAGCCGCCTTGAAATCCGAAAACGAATTTGAACGGATGTGGGGCGCCATGGTTTGCAGCTCATTTGGTAAAAAGGCCGAAACTTTTTCCGGCGCACTCACTCAGCTGGCAAAAAGCGACTCAAGTGAAATCGTCAGGGTGCGGGCGGCTGAATACCTCGGAATCGTCGGAGAATCTGACCCTCTTCCCGTTCTGGCGCAGGTTATTAACCAAACCACTGATTCTGTCCTCGCTGCTGAAGCACTCAACTCAGTGGTTCTGTTTCAGGATCACTACGACGCCTACCACATCGATCCATCCCTGTTGAAGCCTTCCGCATTGAATGATGCCGTGAACCGCCGGATCGATTATCTCAATGGCGAGCCCTACAAGAAAAAGCCGCTGAAAAAGAACAAAGCGAAAAAGAAGTGATCCCGGGCGGAAGAGTCGGGAAATCCCTGCAACAGGCGGTTCTGTGAGCGGAAGGACCGTCTAAACACTTCAAAGCCCGGTGATATCACATCGAGCGGTGTTTTCCTGATGTGCAGCTGAGCGCCGTGAGGGAAACGCCCCGAATATTGATTCGAAGCGCCTTCAAATCCCGCAACACGGCAAAATCTCGTTGAGAAGTCATTTCCCAACGTACGAACCAGTCATGTAAGACCACAATGGCCTGTGTAAAATTTTGCATAGCCTTATGTGGTGTCACATAAGCGCGACCGAATTTTACATTATTCATTGTGCTGTCACATGACTCTGACCGAATTTGGAAAAGTTCTATGTGCCATCACATAGGCGTGACCAAATTTTGCACAGGCTTATGTGCTATCACATAGGCCAATGTAAAATCTGGTCTGCCCTATGTGGTAGTTTTTTCGTTATGCTCCGATTCGCCACTCCCGAAGAACCCGTTCCCGGTGAGCCTTTGTTAAAAATTCGCCACGTTCAGTCACGCAACGCTGCTGTCAGCATCAGGCAGGCCCCGTGCGGCGATCCCCGGTTCTGTTCCAGGGCCCGTAATCAAGACATTTCAGCCATTGGCCTCAGGCGGGAATAGTGGCAATAACTGACTGCAAATCGGGGATCTTACGTCCCCTGAGCGGGTAAAAAAAATCGCTCGCATTCCATTCGCAACGTGAGACGTTTTCCCACCGTTGTGGTCGTTTGTTCTAATATTAGAGTGCTGGCCAGTCAGTTTAGAGGTTTCGTTTTCGATTCCGCCAAATTTGAGGTCGCTTGGGGGAAATGGTTTTCCCGACGAATGCGACGGGGAAATTGAAAATTAAGGAAAAGAAAATGAAATTATTTGTCGGCAATTTGCCGTTTGCGGCCACAGAAGTGGAAATCCGCGAACTATTCGAAGCTTTCGGTGCTATCACCGACTTCTACCTCCCACTCGATCGCGATTCCGGACGTCCCCGTGGATTCGCATTTGTAACGCTCGATTCCCGTGAAGCCGGTGAAAAAGCGATCGCAGACCTCGACGGAACTGATTTTGAAGGAAGACCTCTTCGCATCAATGAAGCAGAAGAACGCCGCCCACAAGGTGGTGGCGGCGGCGGCGGTGGATACCGCGGCGGTGGTGGTGGCGGCGGCGGCGGTGGATACCGTGGCGGCGGCGGTGGCGGTGGTCGTGGTGGAGACCGCGGCGGACGTGGCGGCGGTGGCGGTGGTCATCGTGGCGGACGCGGCGGCGGCGGTGGTGGCGGCGGTTACGACCGTGGCGGTGGCGGCGGAGATCGCTGGTAATACCACATCCGCTTCACGATCAAACAGGGTTGGTTCAACGATCCAACAGGGTCTGATCGTCACAGCAGATTTTACAAATGCCTCGAGCCTCAGGGTTCGGGGCATTTTTTTTGCTCGGAATTTCTCATTATTCAGCTTCATTCGGCGCTCATACTCCCATGAAAGTTCGTAAAGCCGTTATCCCCGCCGCAGGATTTGGAACCCGTTTCCTGCCCGCCACCAAGTCTCAGCCCAAAGAGATGCTGCCGATCGTCGACACCCCGACGATTCAATATGTGGTCGAAGAGTGCGTGCAATCAGGAATCACGGATATCCTCATGGTGATCGGTAAATCGAAGCGCGCGATCGAGGAGCACTTCTATCGAAACCATGAACTCGAGGACGAGCTTCGTCAGAAGGGTAAGAAAAACCTGCTGGAGGAAATCGAAGCGATCTCCAATCTCGCAAACATCCACTTCGTCTGGCAGAAAGAGCTGAACGGCCTGGGGGATGCTGTGATGTATGGCCGCAGTTTTGTCGGCAACGAACCCTTTGCTCTTCTACTGGGAGACACCCTGCTGGGCACCAACGACGAGCTCGGCCGCCCCGTCACCAAGCAAATGATTGAGATTTGCGAAGCGCACGGGGAATCAGTGGTCGCATTGGAGGAAGTGGCCTGGGACAAAGTTGAGCGCTACGGAATCGGAGGTGGCGACGCGGTGAACGATGACGGGCTTTTTAAGCTGAATCAGCTCGTGGAGAAACCTTCCCGGGACGACGCCCCCTCGAATCTGGCGATTGCCGGTCGTTATGTTTTCATTCCCGAAATCTTTGATTATCTGGAGAACCAGACCACGGGTAAAAACGGGGAGATTCAACTGACAGACGCCATGGCCAGGATGATGGCTGATCGCGCGATGTACGGACTTCGCTTTGACGGTAAGCGATATGACATGGGCAACAAACTCGACTTTCTGAAAACCAATATCGAGTTCGGTCTCATGCGGGATGATGTAGGCCCGGGCCTGCGGGAATTTATCAAGCGAATCGCAGCGGACCTGTAGGTCCAGCCTATGATCCGGAGCTACCTCGTTCGTGCGCTTCGTTTTGCGCAGGGAATCCGCTAAGAATTGCCAATGATCAAATCCCTCTTCTCCGTCTTTGCAGTTTTCGCTGTCACTACTGCCTTTGCGGATCCGGTTGCCTCTGACGACTTTTCTTCTGCAGAACTTTCAAAGTCCTGGGCCGTTGCTAAAGGAACGTGGAAGGTGGTCGATGATAAATTGAGTGGGGCGGAGCTTGCCTCCGATGATCACGTGGCTGTGATCACTTACAAAGCCCCCCACATAGATTCGAAGGTGAAGTTCTCGTTTCAGTTGAACGGCAGTAAAGGGTTCGGACTCAGTTTTAATCATCCGAAAGGGCATCTCTACCGGGTCAATGTCACGCAGGCGGGAGCACAGGTTAATCTCGACAAAGACAAGAAGGATCCCGCATCAAAAGCAATTGCTCTTGCCAAAGCTGAAGGGAAGTTCAAGCAGGGCGAAACCTACACGATGACCTGTGAAAACGTCGGTGACACCGTGAAGGTTGAATTCGACAATGGTGTGAAGCTTGAAGCAAAACACGAGAAGCTCACCAACAGGAAAACCGGTTACCGTCTTGTCCTGAAGGGGGAGGGGGTCTTGTTCGACGATTTCACCGTTCTCTCATCCAAATAAAAGAACGCCCTTAACCAATCAGTTCCGGAATAATTTGCCCGCCGAACTGCGACAGTTGCTTATGACGTCCTGCATGGAGATAGGTAAGCTTGTTGTCATCCAACCCTAACAAATGCATCAACGTAACATGAACGTCCCGAATCGGATGAACAACATCTACTGCCTTGTTTCCAATTTCGTCAGTCGCCCCAACGACGGTACCTTTCTTTACACCGCCGCCGGCAAAAAGCATCGTCATCGCATCCGCGTTGTGGCCCCGACCCAGTGAATAGACGCCACCGCGTTTGTTGTTATCCGGAGTGCGACCGAACTCTCCGGTCCACATAACAAGTGTGTCTTCGAGCATTCCGCGCTCTTTGAGGTCTTTGATCAGGGCGGCCATCGGCTTGTCGACGCTTCGAATCCGGTTCGAATGCCCGCGCTCGAGGTAATCGTGGCTGTCCCATCCGCCTGAGAATATCTGCACGAACCGGACGCCTTTTTCAACCATGCGACGCGCCATCAAACACTGGCGCCCGAATTTCTCGGTGTCTTTGTGGTTTAAACCGTAGGCCTCCTTCATGGCCTCGGATTCACCTGCGATGTCCACCACGTCCGGCACTTCCATCTGCATGCGGAAAGCCAGTTCATAGTTTTCCATGCGTGCTTTCAGATCGGCATGTTCGGGGTGTGCGCCTGCATGTTTCTGATTCAGAAAACTCAGTTCATCGAGCGCCCGACGCTGATGATCACGGCTTTTAAACTCCTGTGGCTGAAGATCGAGAATAGGTGATCCATCGGGACGGAGGCGGGTTCCCTGATAATACGCCGGCAAAAATCCATTGCTCCAGTTTCGCGCTCCTCCCTGGGGAAACGCCTGCTCAGTCATTACGACATAACCCGGCAGGTTCTGATTTTCACTTCCCAGACCATACGTCGCCCAGGCACCGAGAGCTGGATCAGCCCCCAATCGGCTTCCTGTGTTCATGTGGAAAAGTGCCTCGGGGTGATTGAGAGATTCCGCGGTGCAACCACGATAGTTGCAGAGTTCATCAGCCACCTCGGGATCTGCCATGTGAACCCACTGATCACTCATTTCGATATCGCCGTTTCCGACCTTGCGGGATTCGAACGGACTTCCCACATAGAACTTAAATCCTGTTTCGAGACCGCCGGTCAATTTCGATTCCTTTTTGTGAAGTTCCCTCAACTTTGGTTTGGGATCAAAGGTATCCATGTGGCTCGGGCCACCTTCCATAAAGAGCATAATCACATTCTTTGCCTTTGGTGGAATCATCGGCTTCTTCACGGACAGCGGTCCGGCAGTTCCTTCGGCAGCAAGCATGTTGGAAAAAGCAACGGAGCCAAGCGAGGCCGCACCGAGTCCGTAGAGGAAATCCCGTCTCGAGGCGGAAGTTGAAACGGGGCGGGAACAAAGGGAATTATTCATAATCGTTTAGGGGCTTTGTCTGAGTTAGTAGACGTAGATGAACTCATTGGAATTGAGCAGGACTACGCAGAGGTCAGCCAGCGCGCGTGTCTTCACATCAACATCACCGGCTTTCAAATCAGGTTGGTAATCTTCAAAGGCTGGAAGAATTTCTTCGTAATCAAAAGGCTCGCCGGAAAACTCTTCGACGAGAGTTCTTGTGATCTGAGTTGGATAGGACACTTCAGACGGGGAAATTTTCTGATGATAATCGCTCATGTCCTCGACATATTTGTTGAGTCGGATCAGCTCATCTTCATCAGGGCTGCGGCCCAGTGTGTAGTTAAAAGCAGCTTTGATCTGATCGTCCACCGTATCGTTTTCTGCCTGCAATCGTTTTGCGAAAGCCACTGAACGGTCGGTCACCACATCACTGTTCAACAGGGTGAACGTCTGGGGTGATACCGCTGCCGAATCCCGCATTTCACAGGAGTCATTCGGGTTTGGTTGATTGAAAATTTCAAGCAAAGGATCTGCCATGCCGCGCACCCGGTAGGCATAGATGGAACGACGGTTCCGGTCTTCCGGCTTCGGGCTTGGCTGGTAGGCCGGTGCGAGTGAGAACTGAATCATGCGTGGTTGCAGAGCCACTTCCATATTGATCTCGGGCATCACCGGCAGTCCTCCCGTGTCGACTTGCAATTCCCCGGTTGCAGCGAGGAAGGTGTCCCGCATTTCTTCGGCAGAAAGCCGGCGGGGATTTCGGTAGGCGAGAAGTTTGTTGTCGGGATCAACCTCACGCAGCTTTGCCAAATCGGAGTGCGTCGTCGCCACGCGATAAGCCCGGGATGTCATGATGACTCTGTGCAGCCGCTTCATGGTCCAGCCGTTTTCGACAAAGTCCGCAGCCAACCAGTCAAGCAGCTCAGGATGGGTCGGCTTGGCTCCTTTTACGCCGAAGTTATTCGGGTTGCGTGCAATCGCTTCGCCAAAGTGTCCCTGCCAAATGCGATTCACAATTGACCGGGTGGTCAGTTGGTTTTCTGGATTTGCGATCCACTTCGCAAGCCCGAGACGACGCCCTTCGATTGACCCGGGCAACACATACGGATCATCTTCAGGCGCTCCTTCGACGGGGATACCCAACGCGCTGATCACGCCCGGTCCCACCTTTTCCCCGGGAGCTTCGTAGGAACCGCCCGTGTAGATGTAGCTTTCGATCTTCCCTTCAATCGGTGCCTTCTTATCGATGCGTAAGTTGCGGGCCGAGCCGGACTTTGGCTTCTTCACTCCTGCATTGTAGATACTTTGCGCCATCGGGTAGTAGCGCTGCTTGCGACGCTCCCAGATCCACTTGTCCTGCATCCGCACTTTTTTCTGACCCTGCTCGGTGGTGTCCAGACCAACATCGCGCGGCGGCTTTTTCTCATCGTCGAGGTTCTTGCGATCATTCTCGTTCACGTAATCCAGGCCGTTCTCTTTGAACCAGGCTTTCGCAGCGTCCTCCTGTTTGGTCAGGATCTTGTTTGACTCCGCTGTCGCAAACTTGTGCATCGTCTCGACCAGAGCTTTGCCTTCTTTGAAGCCGGTTTTGTTTTCTTCCTTCAGGAATGGAACATCCCGCTCTGCCATCCAGGTGCCGGCAAAGGTTGAATACATCCGGTAGTAATCCTTCGTCGGAAGCGGGTCGAACTTGTGGTCGTGACATTTGAAACAACGCATCGTGGTTGCCAGGAACGTCTGCCCAACTGCGTTCACCACATCATCGAGATACAACTGACGGGCTTCCTCAAACGGAACCATTGCGTCGTCCCATGGCCCCATACGAAGGAATCCGGTCGCGACCAGCCACTCAGCCTCCTGCTGATTGTAGTCACCTTTCAATCTGGTTTCTTTCACATCGCCACCGCGCTTGCGCACTGACTGATTCGCCAGTTCGTCACCCGCCAGCTGCTCGATGATGAACTGATCATAAGGCATGTCCTCATTGAAGGCGCGGATCACGTAATCCCGATACCGCCACGCATTGGAGCGTTCGTAGTCATTGGAAAAACCACCGGTATCAGCATACCTCGCCACATCCATCCAGTGTTGTCCCCAGCGCTCGCCGTAGTGAGGGCTCGCTAAAAGACGATCAATCTCAGCGCTCCATGCTTTCTCAGAATCTTTCTTCCACGCCGCAAGGAAGGCATCCATTTCCCTCGGAGTCGGCGGTAAACCGATCAAATCATAACTCGCACGGCGGAGGAGTTTTCGTGGCTCCGCTTCTGCACCCAGCTCGAAGCCTGCTTCCTTGAGCTTTGCCAGAATAAACGAGTCGACCGGATTTGACTGTGCCCCCTCGTTCGGTAGTTCAGGTTTAACCACAGGTTGGAAAGCCCAGACGTCTTCCGGCTTATAGCGACGGAATGTCCACTCATCTCCAAGCCCGCCGCTGGTCTCAACAATCACCCCGTCCGCTGTCACCTTCTTCTTCGACTCCGCTTTGCGAATCGCTACCTGAGTTTCCTCGTTCGGCCAGGGAGCCCCTGCATTGATCCACTTCTCAAGATCCTCGATTTGTTCTTTCGAAAGCCGGTCATTTTCCTTGGGCGGCATTTCCCAATCGGGATCGTCCCACTTGACCGCCTCTATGATGAAACTCTTTGCCGCATCCCCGGGAACCACGACTTCTTTCCCGAACTCATCTCCACCAGCGAGCAGTTTCTCACGGGTCAGCATGTCATAGCCACCTTTGACTTTCTTCTGATCATCCCCGTGACAGCCATTGCATTTCTCGGAAAGAACGGGCGCTACCTTCAGGGTGAACAGCTTGTCCGCTTCGTTGAAGTTATCTTCGGCACGACCGACACCGGCAATCAGGACCAGAAATGTGATGAGGGAGCAGTTGCGTGTCATTGCGAATATCATGGGGGATTCGCAAGCAAATGCCGGACACGGCGAGCAGGTTAACAAATTCTTTAAAAGAAAATTCCCGGTATCGCTTTATGGCTTCCCGTTCTCGAAAAGCATCAGGACTTCTTCAGCGCTCAGCGCTTCAGAAAAGAGCGCAAACTCATCCATCGTTCCATTCAGGTTCCGGACCGCAAATTCAGGGTCATCTCCACGCGTCGGATCGCTCCAATTCCCGATGGAAGCGGCCCCGATTCTCACCTTATCCGGTTGCAGCTCCGCCGGAATTTCATCCCGGCTGATCATCTTCCCGTTCACATAGTGGGTCGTGGTCATCGCCTTACCATCAAAAACGGTGGCGATATGCATCCATTTCCCGCTATCGGCCGGCGTCCAGATCGGGGGCGAATAAGCAATGTGCTTGTCGCTCAGCTTTTTGGTGCCTTTTTCGTTGGCTTTCACAGAGAAGAAAAGCCGGCCGTCATCCATGATCTGCCAATGCGGTTCATAGAGTTCATGGCCATCGGTTAGAAAGAGCGAGTTATACCAGCGGTCCAGACTGTCGATCTTCACCCAGCACATCAGGGTCAGGGATTCATGATCTCCCGGAATATCAACCCGCACCCGACTGCCCGCCGGTGTGAAGTCGAGCCCGCCAAGAGGTTCCCCCCAGCGATTCATGGCGCGGTTCGAACGGACAATCGTGCCGTCCCGCTTTTCAGGAGAATGATCCACCAACTGCCGATCCCACTTCCCGGCATCGGTCATGGGATAATACGCCAGCAATCTGGAATCACTCTCCAGCGACTTTGAACTGATGAGCCATTTCTGCTTTTGATCCGCGAGCCGCTTCGCCATTTGGGATTCAATCACTCCGCCACCGGAACCCACCTTTGCCACTCCGGCCCCATCCACTTCCAGCGCTAATTCCTCTTCGACATCAAAGATTTCACCTGCGGCGGTTTTAAAGCGCAGCTCTCCCACCAACCGCGGGACCTGAGCAAAATACCTGCCCTCCGTGACCTGGATGAGGTTAGGGGAAACGACATCAAACCTTGCCGGCCCTTCAACGATCACAGTGACACCGTTAAACAATTCCAGTTCAGCCATCCCGGTCGTCAGCGCAATCTCTCCCTGCGGGATAAAATCACCCCGTTCCAGATCCCAGGAGGCATTTACGTGCTCAGACACCACTCCATACCCACTTGCAATCAGATCCGTTTTTTCACCTGCCAACGCCTGATTGGTCCGTCGGATTTCCCATCCCAGCACACCAGCCAAGAGCGCAAGCACGGCTGCTGCGGCCCAGCCCAGCCAACCCAATGGCAACCCCGGCTCCGAACGGGAAACTGCCGTATCAGTACCCGCGCCTCCCTCATACGACTCCGCCTCGATCTGTAAACCCGTGTCGAGTTTGAGCCTTTCGTAATATGCCTGCCGAACGTCCGGATCGACATGCATCTCGCCTTCCAGCCGGAGAAAATCCGCCTCAGAGATATCGCCATCCAGAAGGGCGTCGAGCAGTTCATCGCGTTCACTGGCTGTCATCCTTGCACCTCCGCTGTCGCGATTTTTGCTGAAATACAGTTGGCCAGCTTCGCCCGGATTCGATGCAGCGTAACTTTCAATGATCCTACAGGTCGCCCCACCTCATTCGAATATTTCTTCAACGGCGTCCGGTGGAAATACCGGTGCAGAATCAATTCACGCTCACCCTCCTTCAAATTTTGCAAACACCCCCGCAGCGCTACTTGTCGCCTGTCCAAGTCATCAGCATGACGTGGTAACTCCTCCGCTATGATGTCTTCAAGTTCCTCGCTGAAGACCAAACGTGAGTCACGCGCTTGTTTCTTCCGGAAGTTCAACACTTCAAAGCGGGCAATTGCGAAGATCCAGGCCTTGAAGTTCGTGCCCAGTTCAAACTCATCCCGTTTCTTCCAGATCGTGGTATTTGCCTGCTGAGCGACGTCCGCCGCCCGCGATTCACCCGGAAGCAGCGAAGTCACATACAGCCGAAGAGCGGACTGATGCTCAGTGAGCAACGCCACAAATTCAGAATCCGTATCTGGAGAATCACCTTCCATCATTCGTCGCAAATGCTGTGCGAGGTGGGAAAGTTAACATTTACTCCGGAAAAAACGCGATCGGAATGTCGATCATTTGCGCGGCGCGCTTCAACGGGATCAAGGAATGGTGGAGCATAGCGGATTTGAACCGCTGACCCCCTGCATGCCATGCAGGTGCTCTACCAACTGAGCTAATGCCCCATTCCTTATCGAGGGAGCGGGATTTTAGGCCACATTCCCAAATCCGGCAACCGGATTTTCCTCATGGATTTGCCAGCGCCTCAATTACCGTTTTCATCCCCATCACGACCGATGTCAGACGCTCAAAATCCAGCTTATCCTGTGTATCTGCCGGGGTTCGATAGTCAGGGTTCCGCAGCGCTCCCGTGTCTGTCAGTTGGATGGCATCGAGTCCCCCTTTGGAAAATGCAAGCAGCTCAGGGCTTTCAATCCCCGTCGCAAAAACGGTGGGAATCTCTGACGCGCGGAAAAAAGCAGTCTGCGCCCTTTCCCCCAGCTCCTCCGACTCCGGATATCCCGCAAAAGCGACAAAGTCCGCCGTTTTGGGTAGCACCGGGTCGATCAGAGTTTCATATTTCTGGCTCCCCGGTTCGTCCGAAAAGACCCCCAGCGAGTTCAGGTAGACCATCGAATGAATCTTCTTGCCGAACACCTTCGAGGCCGCTGCAAATCCGGAAATCGTTTCGTCATTGGCAAAACCTACGAATTGAATCGTGCGAGCCTGCGGATTTCCGGAATACGCCCGTGCCAGGGCAACCATCGCCGCCACTCCGGATGCATTTGCGTGCGCCCCGGGACTTCCCTCCGCAGAATCATACCGCGCCCCGACCACCACGATTTCATTCTCCCTGGAAGTTCCGGGAAGCTCAACAATCACATTCCAGATCTTGTCGTCCGCATGATCAAAATTCTGCCGCCGAATCGGATACCCCGTGTTGGTGAGCCCCAGAGTAGATTCAATCCAAACCGCGGCCTTCTTTAGCGAACCAAGCTCCCCGATATGCCGTTCACCGATGGTGTCAGAGAGAATCCTCACATACGTTTTCAGATCAGCCTCGTTGATTTCACGCCGGTTGATCTCGGCCGCATCCTTGCGCTCCTCAGCAAACTCTTCGGTCGATTTAAACAGCCAGTCCGGCGAAAGATGCGTGACCACCACCGCCATCCCTGCGATAAGGAATATCCCCGCAGGCAACCCTACCAATGCAATTCGAATGAATTTACCCGTTGTCATCACTTCAATCTAAACCTGACATGACCGCTTTTGCAGCCCGTTCATGTGAACCCCCATCCCCCAGCATGGCAACCACACCGGCAATGTCATGTTGCAAAGCATTACGCGCCTCCTCATCCGAAAGTAACCGCCGAAGTTCTCCCGCGATCGCTTCTCCTGTGGAGTTTTCCTGCAACAGTTCCCGCACCACTTCGCGCCCCGCCATTACATTCACAATCCCGAGGAAATCGACTTTCATCACCCGCCGGGCCACGATCGCCGTGAGCCACGCCACCTTGTAGGTCAGGCAGTAAGGCAGGCCCAAACACGCTGCCTCCAGGGTCGCTGTGCCCGAAGCAACCACGCCGACCGCTGACCGCTGCATGATTTCGTGGGCGGGCATACTCTCGATACAGATGCCTGCTTCTTTCGCCATCTCATGAATCCGGGCATCAAGCACCGCCGTTGCCCCTGTGGATGCAAATCTCAATTCAGGCCTCTCCTTTTGCAAAAGTTGCGCGGCCTCCAGCATCTGCGGGAACAGCCCCTCCACCTCACGTTCGCGAGAGCCGGGGAGCAGTGCCACCAGATCAGGATCACGGGTGACACCTTCGATCCGCTTTTCCTCCATGGAATCAACCAGCGGATGGCCGGCAAATTCTGTGGGTAATCCTGAATCTTCATAGAGCTCTTTCTCAAACGGAAAGATGCAAATCATCAGGTCCAGCAGCTCGGCCATCGTCTTGATACGACCGCGTTTCCATGCCCAGACCTGCGGGCTGATGTAGTAGATCAGTTTTCCGGAAAACCCGCCCTGTCTCAAAGCCTTTGCGAGACGGAGATTGAATCCGGGATAATCGATCAGCACCACCGCATCCGGCTTTTCAGCAAAAACCCGTGCCACAGTCTCGTCCATCTTCCTGCGAAAGTAGCCGTACTTCTTCAGCACCTCCCACAGCCCAAGCACTGCGGCATCAGCCAGCCAGTCCTCGATCGGGGCGGATATGGCCGACATCTCCGGCCCTCCCAGCCCCGAGCACTTGACGTCGCCGGGCAGGGAGCGCATCAACGCGGCCCCGTGGGTATCCCCACTGATTTCACCGGCTACGAGGAAAAGATGTTTCACGAGTCAATAGGGTTGGTTCGCCGGAGCAACAGGGTCTGATCGTGAAAGGGTACCGGGCTCAATCCTGTGCCTGGGTCGAATTGGCTTCGTCGATGATACGGGTGATTTGCAGCGCAACATCCAGAGCCGCAGCTCCCTGCTGACCACTCACCACCGGATTCGATCCCTGCGCGGCGCATTCGATGAACGACGCCAACTCACATTTGAGCGGCTCGTCCTTTTCGACCTCGACTTCTTCCCGGGCGATCGAGATGCCGTCCTTGCGATAAATCCAACCGCTCTGGTCCTGATAATCGAGCGAGAGATAGGCGTCGTTCTGAAAGACCCGGATTTTTCGCATCTTCTCTGGGCTGATCCGGCTCGCGGTGATGTTGGCGACGCAACCGTTTTCAAATTTGATCCGTGCGTTGGCAATGTCTTCGCGGTGCGTCAGCACGGGGATCCCCGTCGCATCAATATGAGCGATCGGGGAATCGACAAGATGCAGGATGATTTCGAGATCATGAATCATCAAATCCAGCACCACCCCGATGTCGATGCTGCGATTCGGAAACGGAGACAGCCGGTGGCTTTCGATGAATTTCGGGTGATCCAGCCTCGATTCGAGCTGAGCCATCACCGGATTAAACCGCTCAATGTGACCAACTTGCAGGACCAGTCCCTTTTCGTGAGCGAGATCGATCAGCGCCATGGCGTCGTCCACGGAGTCGGAAATCGGCTTTTCCATCAGCACATGCTTTCCCGCATTCAGCAGGGCACAGCCAATCTCCCGATGGGTGACCGTCGGCGTTGCAATGGTTGCGGCATCGACCAGAGAGATGAATTCGTCGAGCGAATCCACGAGCTTTCCGCCGTATTGCGCCGCAAGTTCCTTGGCGAGATCCGTGTTCAGATCATAAATCGCGGTCAACTCTGAAGATTCCAGCTCCGAATAGATCCGGGCATGATTTTTTCCCATCGCGCCGATTCCTGCGACACCTGCACGGACTATATTACTGCTGCTCATGTGACGTCAGCTATCGGCGAATCGGCTGGGTTTTCAACGGGAGTGTCAGGAATTTTGTGTGAACCGGATTCTGCCAAACCGCCCGACGATCAAGAACTAAACGTCAATTCAGCAGGGGCGACATCACGGATTGCTGGCGGGGGATGCTTCTGTCTCTTCGCGGCCTGCTTCGGAGGTCAGAAGGTTCTCCTCTCCGGAACGGGCGGCATCTTCTTCGATCTGCTCGTTGATGGTTCGGTCTGCCGAAAGATCCTCCTCGATCATGGCCTGGCCGGGCACGGGTATCTCTATTTTGTCGTCCCTTTTCTGCGCAGGGCTTGGAGAGCCCGCTTCCCGCATATGTACCCGGTAAATCGGCTCAGGCATTTCAATACCGGCATCGTCATAAGCGGTTTTGACCAGTCGGATCGTCTCGCTTCGGGTTTTCCAGAAATCATGATGCGACTGATTGAGCCACGCTTTGAACAGTAAGACAACTGCGCTGTCCCCCAGCGTATCGACCAGCACTACCGGCTTCGGGTCGTCCAACACAGCAGGATTCTCGCGCATCGCAGCCAACCCGACGCGTCTCGCTTCATTGAGATCCAGCTCTACGGAAACCCCGACCTCGAATTCAAACCGCCGCTTCGGATTGCGGGTGAAATTCAGCAACTCGGAATTGATCACGATGCCATTGGGAATCCGGAGGTGATTTCCATCGAGCGTGACCAAAACGGTATCCCTGGCCGTGAGCCGCGCGACCTTTCCGCGGTTTCCGTTGATCTCGATTTCATCCCCGATCTCGAACGGGTTGCGGGTGCTGAGGAGAACGCCTGCCAAGTAATTCTCGATAATGCTCTTGAATGCGAAACCGATCGCCAATCCAGCCAGCCCGGCTGCACCCAACACCGCGCCGACCACCGCCGTGGCGTCGAGAATCTCCAGTGCGATCACGAGCCCCACCGCAAGAATCACCAGTCTCGCAATCCTGCGGGCAAGATCCCGCGCCAGGCTGGAAAGACGAAGCCGCGCAAACCACTCCTCCCGGCTGAACACCAGACTGGAAAGCCACCAGAAAAAGAAAATCGTCAAAAGCGCCAGCCCGATGAGGGGAAGGCGCTTGAGAAAACTCGTAAACAGCCCTGCGATTTTATCCGCGACGGGCGAAAGCTGGGAGCTGACTTCCGCGCTCCCTTCCAGCTTATCGAGCACCGTGACGACCCCTTCGATCCGGTTCGCCAGCTCAATGGCCTGCTTCTCCGTATCACCGTCGCGCACTGTCCCGGACAGCGTGACAACCCCCGCAGAGACATCGACCTCGATGCTCTTGAAAGCCTCAATCGCTCCGAAGATCGAGCGGATTCTCTCCGAAATTGCATCGTCCTGGATCTCTCCATTGAGGGAAATCGGTGGTGGAGCCGCAGCGACATCCGGCTCCTGCGCTGAGAGACCGATTATCAGCAGAAAGCAGAAAGAGAAAGCCGTGAGGAACCGTTGCATGGGGGAGTTGGTGAAAGGTTACACGCCGGGATGATTCGGGAGCAACTGTAAACACCTATGACGTCTGGAGAGCGGAGATCTTGAGGGGAGTTGCCGGGTGGGGCAGTGATTGGTGATTAGTAAATAGTGATTGGATTTTAGTGTGTCGTGATTTGCAGGCTCTCGCGTTACTGAATCTGCAATCCAGAACGCTTTGTTCCTGGCTTCCAGAAATGGTTCCGCAAGGTTAAGTTCCCGGTCTTCCTCTGAAGTGAAACGGGAAATTCAAGATTCAGGTTTTGCTTTGGATAAGACCTCGCGGCTCGTGGAGTGGTCTTCCTGACTTTTAGATACGATATCTCATCTCGCGAATGACCATCTAATCGTACAGACACGATGTCTCAATCCGGGAGATACCTTCGAAAGGTTTGGACAGCATATCTCATTTCGCGGGGTGACCATCCAATCGTACAGACATGATGTCTCAATCCGGGAGTTACCTTCGAAAAGTTTGGATGGTATGTCCCGTCCCGGGATTGACCAACCAATGGTACAGACAGCGTGTCTCGTCTCGCGAATGACTGAAAAATCGTACAGACGCTATATCTCATCTCACGAACAGCATTCAAAAATGTGAGACATTTTGTCACACTTTCGAAAAATAAGGCGTTTCCAGTCATTGGATGGATTCTGCTCCTAAAGGTTACCTTGAGATTCTGCATTGGCAAATGGATGCGCGATCCCATAGCGCTGAGTGTTGAGGATTTGCCCGTTTGGGGAGGGGATATTTACGATATTCCCGAAAGGGACGGTACGATTTTGGGTAGATCGCGTGGCACTGGCTTGGGCCGTCCTTGCGGGGCTTTTTTTAAGGGGATGCTGAATTTCCAGTGACGTGCCTGCTCTGTGTTGCGTCGCACACCGGTTGTCGTTGTACCGCAACCTCTCATGCAGGCCCGTAGGGTCGACATTTGAATAGCCATGGTTGTAGTCAAGCCTGAGGCGAGGCGAGGCCATGGATCCGGTCACCTACTGCGGGAGTCGCGTAGCGGCGACACCACTGTGGTTCTCTATTTGTCTGCGCAAAATGGAAACCTCGAGTTGTGTCGCCACTACTTGGCTTTCCGGATTTCCTCACAAATTGTCTTCGTAGGTCGGCAACTGATCTCTAATCACTATCAACTAATCACTCACACCTTCCGGCCAATCACTAATCGCCAACCAACCGCCGCCCGCCGCCATCACCACCGTGAAGGTGTGACAATCTGGCGTTTTTAGGGGCTGGATTGATCGTCGTCTCTTCGTTACCCTCTTAAGTATGTACGGAAAGAGTTTTCGAATGATGGTCGCTGTGGCGGCTTTGATCTCAGTCTCTGCGATGGGGAATGACTATCGTGATGCCATTCGCGGGGCGGCACCGGTGTTGTATTGGGATTTTGAAGGGGCGAGTGCCGGAGTTGGTAAGGTCAAGGGAGAGGTGACGTTCGGTAGCGAAGGTCCGACTTCGAAGGTCTCGAAGTTTTTGCCGGAAAAGAATCAGGCCGCGACGTTCGGCGGAGACGGGGCGCGTATCGTGATCTCTGATCCGGGGCCGGGCAGTCAGTTTGATTTTGAGAACGGGGATCCTATTGCGATTGAGTGCTGGGTGAATCCTGCTGAGATCACGCAGGGGGCGCATGCCTACATTATCGGGAAAGGACGAACGGGAAATGCCGGGTTTAGCGGAAACAACCAGAACTGGGCGCTGCGGTTGACCGGGGAAAATGGATTCGGCGTGCCGAACTTTCTCTTCCGAACCCGGGACGCCAAAGTGATGAAGGGGGACTTTCACCGGTGGAAGGCTGATGGCGGGGTGAAGATCGGGTCGGGCTGGCATCATGTGGTGGTGACGTATGTGTTTGGGAAGCCGGAGTCGATCCGGGCGTGGATCGATGGCGAAGCGATCTCCGGGGTGTGGGACATGGGAGGCAAGACGGAGCAGGAACCTTTTGTGGATGATGATGAGATTTGGGTCGGATCGACGATGAAGGGAAGTGCGGCTAACAGCTTCCAGGGGATGCTGGATGAACTGGTGGTTTATCGCCGGGAGTTTGATGAAGAGCTGCTGGAGAAGCGCATTGAGATTCCGGAGTATCAGCCGGAGGTCGATCTGACTGCGATCCCTGAGGGGAAGGTGCGTGTTGAGATCATTGAGGGGCTGGGTGTGAAAAAGAAGTGGCCGCGCCGCTTTCCGGATGCTGATCCGAAGCAGGAGTTCTTTGATGATCACTTCGCTTTCTACCGGTTGCCGCAAAAGTATGATGACAAAGGACTGCGGGCGGACCGGACGAATCCTTTCATGGTGCGGGCCAGTGCGCGGGTGACTTTACCGGATGCGAATCTGCGGATTGTCTTGCGGACGCGGGGCGCGGGCAGGCTCTGGATGGATGGCAAGATGATCGCGGAGACGGCGTTTGCCTACACAGGTGGAGGCGGGCACAATGGGGTGCCGGATGTGGTGCTGCGGCATTCCCCGGAGATGCGAATCCTGGGCCCGGGTGATCGTGAGCATCTCGCGATGCTGAAGGGTGACGGCAAGGAGCATGTATTCGTGTTGGAAACGATAGCGGGGAATGGATCGGTTCGGGCCTCGCTCGGTGAGACCAGTGTGAGTATCTCGGAGGCGGGTGATGAGTTTTATCTGATGTCCCCCACGGAGGAGAAGACGTGGCTGACTGAAAAGGGGTGGAATGACTTCCGTCAGGATCGGGTGGCTTTCTTCCGGAAGCTGGATGCGGAGAAGCGGCACGCCGGGGCGGCGAATTTGACGGAATATTGGGACAAGCGTCATGAGTATGCTGCTGAGGTGGTGAGTGCGAAACTCAAGCCGGGCGAGATTGATGCGATGCTGGAGCAATCATGGGCGGCGCTCGGCAAGAGTGAGCCTCTGAGTGTTGCGGCGAAAGAGGTGAAGGCGATTTTCTCTGAGAAGTGTTTCCGGTGTCATGCTGAGAAAGTGAAAGGCGGCCTGCGACTTGATGATCATGAATCGATCCTGAATGGGGGCGACTCCGAGATTCCGGCGCTTGTGGCCGGTAAGCCTCATGAAAGTTATCTGGTGGAACTGGTGCATCCTGATGCGGAGGACCGGATGCCGCCGAAAGGGGATGCGTTAACCGGGAAGGAAAGGGCGGCTATTTCAACGTGGATCACCGAAGGAGCGGCACGACTTGATAGGGTTGGTTCAGCGATCGAACCCTCTTTGATCGTGAACGACATGAATTTCCTGCGTCGTGCCACTCTGGACATTGTGGGTGTGGTGCCAAGTCCGGAGGAGATTGCGGCTTTTCAGAATGACGATGAAGCAACCCGCAGGTCGAACGCGATTGATCGTCTGCTGGCGGACCATCGCTGGGCGGATCACTGGGTGAGTTACTGGCAGGATGTGCTGGCGGAGAATCCGAATATTCTCAAGCCGAGCCTGAATAACACGGGACCGTTCCGGTTCTGGATTTATGAAGCGCTTCTGGATAACAAGCCGATGGATCAGTTCGTGACGGAGCTGGTCAAGATGGGGGGCAGCAAGATCAATGGTGGTCCGGCGGGATTCGGCCTGGCTTATCAGAATGATGTGCCCATGGCAGCCAAGGCTCACACGATCGGGACTGCTTTCCTGGGTGTGGAGATGAAGTGTGCCCGTTGTCATGACGCGCCGTATCATGAATCGAAGCAGCGGGATTTGTTTGAACTGGCGGCGATGTTGAACACAAAGGGGATCAAGCTTCCGGAAAGTTCGACCGTGCCCGCCGGTTCGATTCCCGATGGAAGGGAACCGCTCATTGAGATGACTTTGGAAGCGGGGGAAACGATCGAGCCGAACTGGCCGTTTGGGCGTTTGACCGGGGAAACGGATGCGCCTGAGTGGGCGGGGGTGAAGGATTCGCGGGATAAAGTGTCGTGGATGATCACTTCTCCTCACAATGACCGTTTTCCGCAGGTGATGGCGAACCGGGTGTGGAAGCGGCTGCTGGGAGAGGGCTTTGTTGATCCGGTGGATGACTGGGAGGCCGGCAAGCCGAGTCACCCGGAGCTGCTCGCGAAGTTGGGCGATCACTTTGTGGCGTCCGGTTATGATTTGAAGGAGTTGGTCCGCGTGGTGATGAATTCCGAAGCGTATCAGCGCGAAGCGCGCCCCCGGGCGGTGGGTCAGGATGCGACATTCTCGCATCAGATACAGCGGCGGATGTCTGCGGAGCAGGTGGTGGATTCTCTCTTCGCCGTGGCCGGCAAGCCGATTGAGTCTGAGGAATTGACGATGGATAATGACGGCACGCAGGTGGAGAAGAACATGATCAATCTCGGGCTGCCGCAGCGCGCCTGGGAATTTACATCGCTGTCGAACGAGCGTGACCGGCCGAGTCTCGCGATTCCGAAAGCGCAGGCAATCGTGGATATGCTGGAGAACTTCGGCTGGCGCAGTGCCCGGGCTGAACCGAAGAGCGTTCGCGAAACGGAGCCCAACGTTCGGCAATCGGCCATTGTGGCGAATGGTCTGGTGGGCCGCTGGGTGACGACGTTGAGTGAGGACCACGCGTTGACCGGGCTGGCAATGCAGAGTGACCTCACGCTCGATGACTTTATTGATGCCGCTTTCCGCAGGGTGCTGTCCCGCGAGCCGTCGGAATCAGAACAGATCCTTTATGCGGAACTGCTCAGTGAGGGATTTAGCTCACGGATCATTCCTGAAGACAAGCGACCGAAGCAGAAGAAATGGGAGCAGCTGGGTCACGTGGCGTGGTCGAATCATTTGTCGGCGGAAGCGAATTCCATTAAGATGGAGATGGAGAAGCGGGCTGCGGTGGGTGATTTTCCCACAGTGGCGTTGCAACCGAAGTGGCGGGAGAACGTCGAAGACATGCTCTGGGCGATGTTGAATTCTCCTGAGTTTATTTTTGTGCCGTAAGACGGGGATTACTATTGGAACAGCGATGAAGAGACGAATCTTTCTTAAAACAGCAAGTGCGAGCGGGCTGTCCGTAGCGGCAGGCAGTGGATTTTTGTCGGCCAGCGAAACGGCAGGCTCCGACATCCCGTTCGGCAAAGTCGAACATGTGATCCAGATCTGGCTGGGCGGCGGTGCTGCCCAGATCGATACCTGGGATCCGAAGCAAATGGGTGATGCGAAGGCCCGTAAGCCCGGGTCGTATTATCCTGCAATCGATACCAATATGCCGGGTGTTCAGATCTGTGAACACCTGAAGCATTGTGCGGGGATGATGGATAAGATCACGGCGGTGCGGACGGTGAATCATGATGTGATTGATGAGCATGCGGCGGCCACGAACCGGATGCATACGGGGCGGGATGTGAGCGGCACGATTGTTTATCCATCGATTGGTTCGTGTGTGGCTCATGAAAAAGGAGCGGCCGATGATGGTGTGCCGGCCTATGTGGTGATCGGGTATCCGAATCTGGCTCGCGGTCCCGGCTTCCTCGGTGCGAAGGCCGGATTTTTGTATCTGCTTGATACTGCGGCTGGCCCTGCGGGATTGAAGCGGCCGGAGTTTGTTACCTCAGCGCGGCAGGCCCGGCGGGAGAAGTTGCTGGCCGAGATGAGAAAGTCGGCGGTTCAGAATCGATCCGGGAACAAGCTGGCTGATTACGATACGACCATTGAAGAAGCGTTACGGTTGTCAGGCCCTGAGTTCATGGATGTTTTCGACTTGAAGTCGGAGACGGATTCCCTGCGGAATGATTTCGGTGATGAGTTTGGTCAACGTTGTCTTCTGGCCCGGCGATTGATTCAGCGCGGGGTGCGTTTCATCGAGGTGTCGCACAATTTGAATTTCATGAACGGCACGGGGTGGGATACACACAACGAAGGCCAGCTGAACCAGCACCTGTTGATTCAGGAATTGGATCGGGCAATGTCGACACTGATCACTGACCTGGAGAATCACAAGCTGCTCGATAAGACATTGATTATGGTCAACACAGAGTTCGGGCGACCGGCGGGATTTGACGGGCGCGGCGGGCGCGGGCATCAGGGGACAGCCTTCACGGTTGTGCTGGCCGGTGGAGGATTGAAGCATCAGGGGGCGTATGGTGTCACGGATGAGCTTTCCAAGACGATTGTCGAGAATCCAGTCAGCGTTCCCGACCTGTTTGCGACCGTGCATGCCAGCATGGGGATTGATCCGGCCAAAGAGCTTTTTGATGGAGATCGTCCGGTTCCGATTACGGACCGGGGTAAGCCTATTCGCGCGTTGCTGAGTTGATGCAGGAACTCCCTTTGATCGCCGCGGGCGGGTTCGGCCCGGATTCCTTACTGGAGATGATTCCCCGGCTGTTCAACAGCTGGACGATCTGGACCGTTGGTATTCTCTTCGCGTGGATTTGCGCATTCCTCAGTATCATGAATGTCGTGATGCGGTCGAGGACTGTAACCGGAACGTGGGCCTGGGCGCTGGCGTTGTTTTCATTCCCGTTCGTGGCGGTGCCGCTTTACTGGGTCTTTGGGCGTCGCACGTTTAAAGGGTACAAGGAGCAGATGCGGGATGTGCGCGAAAAGCATGAGGACCTGATGGAAGCTGTGTCAGAAACCCTGAGACCGCATTACATAGATTGTCTGGACAAGAAGTATCGGGACTTTGCGGTGTTGGAGCAGTTGAGCGAGCGACGGTTCAGTAATGACAACGAGGTTACCCTGCTGGTGAACGGGATTGCGACTTTCGACGCCATCTTTGAGGCGATAGATGAGGCCGAGCACTATATCCTGATTCAGTTTTTCATTCTAAAGGATGACGACCTGGGGATGAAGCTGCAGGAAAGGTTAATCGCCAAGCGTAAGGAGGGAGTCCGCGTCTTTGTCCTCTTTGATGAAATCGGGAGTCATAAGCTGTCTTCCGAATACATAGCGAAATTGAAGTCGGAAGGGATCTCCGTTTCAGCATTCCACACGCGTCGCGGGAGAAGTAATCGCTTTCAGATCAATTTCCGAAATCATCGGAAGGTCGTCGTGGTCGATGGCAAATCAGCCTTCGTTGGTGGTCACAATGTGGGGAACGAGTATTTGGGCAAGAGTGAGCGCTTCGGAAACTGGCGGGATACTCATGTGCGGGTGAAGGGGCCGGCCGTTCTCAGTATCCAGATCATATTTCTAAGTGACTGGTATTGGGCGACCCGAACGGTACCGGAGCTGGACTGGTATCCTAAGTTTCATGCACCGAATGAAGGGATGGTCGTCCTTCCGCTGCCGACCGGTCCGGTCGATGATGTCGAAGGGGGCACTCTCTTTTTCCTGACTGCCATCAACAGTGCCGAAGATAGAATCTGGATTGCCAGTCCGTATTTTGTGACTGACGAATCTATCCGGTCGGCCCTGCAACTGGCGGCGATGCGGGGAGTAGAAGTGCGGTTGATGATTCCCCTCAATCCCGACAAATACATCCCCTGGCTGGCGACTTTTTCCTACCTGAAGGAGATGGAAGCGGCTGGTGTTCGCATTTTCCGTTATCGCGACGGGTTTCTTCACCAGAAAGTAATCCTGATCGACAACCGCCTCGGTTGCGTGGGGACTGCCAACCTCGATAACCGTTCTTTACGCCTCAATTTTGAAATCAGCATCGTGGTGTTGAACCGCTCGTTCTGTGAACAGGTTGAGCAAATGCTTGAGGCCGATTGGAGTGAGTGCACGGAGATTGACTCTACAGATTATACTTCCCGTCCACTGTATTTCCGGGTCGGGGTTCGGCTCGCCCGACTGGCCGCCCCGATTCTGTAGGCCTGCTACAACTGGTTGTTCCGCTTGTAGGTTTCGATGTCGCGCCTGAAATCCTCAGCACGTTGTTCGAGGGCTTTGATTGCCCGTCGTTGACTGTTGATGGTAATTGGATCGAGATCCTGCGCGGTCAGTTCCACATTCTTCTGAGCGATCTGCGCCTCGATTTCCTCAATGTCACTCAGCCGGGCTTCAATGTAACGGGGGACTGCTGATTGAACCGTCGCTTCCGCTACGGCAGTCTGTGGTTGAGGTGCGGACTTGATTGGCAGCGTTTTGACGAAAGCCCTGTCGGTATCGGAGAGTCGGTCGATAGGGAGTTTGAAGCGTTTGCCATCAGATTTGCGTTCAATAACGATGTCATCGGAGCTACGGCCCAGAATATCCACGTCAAGTTCACGGCCTTCAACATCCTTGATTGATCGCGAGACCGGGAAGGTCAGCGATTGCCTTTGTTCTACTTTCTCGACCTTGGTGAAGCCCAGCTTTTCGCATCCTTGTGGCAGGAGGAAAAGCAGGGCGAGGCCTGCGACCTTGATGAAGTCATGTCCGGGATAGAATGAGGAGATCGAGAACCACATGATTCAGTTTTGCTCAATTCTTTTCATCTGGACTTTGAGATCAACTATTTCGGAATGAAGACGCGAAATCTCTTTTTGATAGCCTCGCGCCCGAGGGGAGTTTGAACTCAGTCCGGTCATCTTCAGTCTGAGGACTTCGATTTCATCGTTCACGCGGCTTATTGCCTGTTCGAGATTATCAAGGCGGGTTCGAGCTGGATCAATTTCATCCGGCCTGGCGTCGGGTTCAGATTTCTCAACCTCCCTGGCAATCACATTCGATAGAAACGCCCGGTCAGAATTGGACAACGAGCCGATAGAGAGACTGTATTCTCTGCCGTCAGACTTACGGTTGAAGGTGATCTCCGTATCCGACTTTCCCACGATGGTCACATCCAGTTCACGACCCTGGTTATCTGTGATTATTCGATCCACTGGAAGATGGACCACTGCTGGAGCGGGCGTTCTCTGATCCTCAATTTCCGACGGCGAGCCAACCTGCTCCACTACTGGCTGCTCACATGACACAAATACACAAGCTTGAACCGCGACAGCCCAGCTTAAGATTCTTGAGCCTGACATTTGTTCTCTCATGAATACTCCTCGTAGCCCATATTGACCTGCCGCTTTCAGGTGACGCAACCGAAAACTACGCAATTGTGGTGCTGAAGACTTGGTTGAATCGAATTGATTGGACGATCGTGAGAAAAAAGACAAAAGGATCCCTTGGAAACAAAACGCTGGTTCTGGTGGCTGTTGGAGCTGCCTGTATTCTGGGTGGTTTTATGTTCTTCACGATGCGCGCGACCGCGGAATCACGGTATGAGGACGAGATCGAGCCCATCCTTGCGGCTTATTGTTACGATTGTCATGGCGACGGATCGGACAGAGGAGACGTCGTTCTCGATGAGTTTGAATCCATCGAGCACCTCCTCGGGGAACGCGATGCCTGGGAGGGAGTTTATAAGAATGTGGAAGGTTTTCTCATGCCCCCTGCTGAGAAAAAGCAACCGACGGATGAAGAACGGGCTAAGCTGATCGCCTGGATTGAGCGGGATGTCTTTGAGTTGGATCCCAAGAATCCTGATCCGGGCCGCGTTACAATTCGGCGACTGAACCGTGAAGAATACAACAACACGATGCGCGATCTCGTCGGCATGGATCTGCGCCCGGCGAAAAGCTTTCCCGAAGATGACAGCGGCTATGGCTTCGATAACGTGGGCGATGTCCTGTCTCTGTCTCCCGCCTTACTGGAGCGTTACCTCAAAGCCGGCAGCGAAGTGCTTGATCAGGTTATCGTCACCGAAGTGCCGAAGCCATCCACGAAACGCTGGGGTGGCGGGCAATACGTAAAAAGGAGTGGTGGGCCCGATGTGAATTCCGGATCGATGTCGAGTAACGGAACGCTCGGGGTGAAATTTCAGGTGCCGGCAGATGGGGAATACAGAATCGAGATTCGGGCCAGCGGATCTCCTGCGAAAAACGAGTGGCCCATCATGCGGGTGACGACTGAGAAAGGACCGCGCAAAGATTTCAGGGTCGATAAACCCCGTGAGAATACGCAGGACTACATCCTCAATGCGAAGTGGAACAAAGGGGACGGCCGCTGGATCGATATCGGATTCATCAATGACGAATACGATCCGAAAGCTAAAGACCCTCGACAGCGCGACCGCAATTTATACCTGCAGGGTGTCAGTGTGATCGGGCCGTTGAATCAAAAGATCCCACCTCCGTCCTCCGCCCACAAAGGATTGTTTGCTGCAGGGGAAGGGAAGCAATCGGACCCCGAAAAAGCCCGTGCCATAATCGGGAAGTTCGCGACCCGCGCGTGGCGCAGACCGGTCGACGCTGCCGAAGTCGACCGGCTCATGCAATTCTACGAGAACGTTCGGAATACAGAAAAAGGAACCTTTGACGAAGCCGTAAAACTCGCAATGAAGGCTACGGTCGTTTCTCCGAACTTCCTGTTTCGCGGAGAGATCAGAGATCGTCCCGGGGCCGCGGATCAGATTGTCGAGATCGATGAATACGCCCTCGCCAGCCGGCTCTCCTATTTTCTGTGGAGCTCAATGCCGGATGAAGAACTCTTCGAACTCGCTTCGAAACAGCAACTCAGAGCCAACCTCGATTCCCAGATCGAACGCATGTTAAGCGACCGTAAAGCCGCTGCTCTCACCAGAAACTTTGCCGGCCAGTGGCTTCAGCTTCGCAATCTCCAGATCGCTTCTCCGGATCCCAAGACCTACAAAGGGTGGAGCGGTTCATTGCGCGATGATATGCGGACGGAAACGGAGCGGTTCTTTGCCGCCATCGTCAGCGAGAACCGTTCGGTGCTTGAATTCCTTGATGCCGACTTCACTTACGTGAACGAATCCCTCGCGAAGTTTTACGGAATTCCTGATGTGAAAGGACGGGAGTTTCAGCGTGTTGATCTGAAAGGCGACCTTCAGCGCCAACGCGGCGGCGTTCTGACTCATGCCAGCATCCTGACGATTACATCCAATCCGACGCGCACCTCCGCAGTGAACCGGGGGAACTTTGTCCTCGAAAACCTGCTGGGCACCCCACCTCCACCACCACCGGAAGATGTGGAGATTCCGCCACTCGAAGAAGCCGGGAAAGGCGACAACAAGAATAAGACACTGCGGGAACAGCTTGAGATCCATCGCGAAGCAAAACTTTGCGCGAGTTGTCACCGGCGAATGGACCCAATCGGCTTTGGGCTGGAGAATTTTGACGGCATCGGTCGTTGGCGGGAAGAGGAGGCCGGGAAACCAATCAACACTGCGGGCAAATTGTATACCGGCGAGGAATTCAGTTCTCCGGCTGAACTGCGAAAGATACTGGCTGACACCAAATCTGAAGCCTTCCTCCGCTGCCTGACCGAGAAGCTCATGACGTATGCCCTCGGTCGGGGCATCGAATATTACGACAAGCCGGCCCTCTCGGAAGTGGCCCACACCACTGCGGAAAAAGGGCACAAGTTCCACGAGTTGGTCAAAGCCATCGTCCACTCCGTTCCGTTCCAGAAATGCCGCGGGGATGCGACGAAGCATGAGTAGTCTCTTCGTCGGAATCACCTGCAAACGGTTTAGGATTGTGAGGTGAACGTTTTTCGCCTACCACTCATGATCCAACCGTATCCAGTCGGTAAACCAACCCTGTTGGAACGTTATTCCCCATCTCATGGCCCCTTCTGATTCTTCCGAGATCGAATTCTACAACCGGGTGACTCAGTCCATCGAGACTGAGAAAGTCTTCGGTGGAGGTCCTTTGAAGTGGACCTACGAGACAGCGATCGGCCGGATCTTTTGTGAGGCCATCATTAAGCGGGCCTTTTTCTCGCGTCTCTATGGCTGGTGGGCAAAATGGCCGTCTACGAAGAAAACGGTGACGAAGTTTATCGAAGATTTCGGGCTGGATCCGAACGACTTCCAGAAAGAGGTGTCGGACTTTGGCTGCTTCAATGATTTCTTCATCCGCAAGTTGAAGCCTGAAGTCCGCCCCATTGACTCTGATCCCGCTTCAGTCATTTTTCCTGCGGATGGCCGCCATCTGGGATTCCAGGATTTATCCGAAGTGGATCGGATCTACGCCAAGGGGCAGTCCTTTTCGTTGCTGGAGTTACTCGGCGATGCTGACTTGGCAGATCGATTCAAAGCAGGGGCAGCGGTTATTTCGCGACTCTGCCCGGTGGATTACCACCGATATCATTTCCCGGCTGCGGGGAATTGTGGCGAGCCGAAGTTAATCAACGGCGTCCTTTATTCGGTCAATCCCATCGCCCTGCGGCGGAACATCGGGATTCTGGCCGAAAACAAACGCGTGCTCACGCGGCTGGAATCGGATATAGCGGGAACTATCCTGATCCTTGAAGTCGGTGCGACCAACGTTGGCAGCATTGTGCAGACCAGCACTCCCGGGCCGGTGGCGAAGGGCGAAGAGAAAGGATACTTTGAATTTGGCGGCTCTATGACGATCACCTTCATTGAACCGGGGCGTGTCGAACTGGATCGGGATCTGATCGAACACACCGCTTCCGGCCGCGAGATCTATGCGCGGATGGGGGATCGTGTGGGGACGGTTTGTTCGAATAGTCAGTAGGTCTGCCGGCAATTAACGCGGTACTTTTTGGGTCCCCTGGTGGTCATCTTATCGATATTGATCGGCATTCTTCCCAAGGGCAAAATGCACAAGATTTCACCTCCACCACTTCCCGGGCGCAGCGGGAAGTGAGGTTCGGTGTGATATTCTGGTTGAATCAGGAAAAATTTCCCGGACTCACAGCTTCGCCAAAGAAGCATCCAGAGCAGACAGGAGGTTGCCGATTGTCTCTTCGGTCTCGTCGCCCATGTTGGAAATGCGGAACGTCTTGCCTTTCACCTGACCGTAACCGCCATCAAGCGCGATGAAGTGCTCCTCGCGCATGATCTTCTGCAACTGAGCAACGTCGATCTCTTTGTTGTTCTTGATGCAGGTCAGTGACTTCGAGCGGAAGCCCTCCGGTGCAAGGTATTCGAACCCGTTCTCGTCGATCCAGGCGTGAACGATGTTGTTCAGCTTTTCGTGACGGGCAAAACGGTTTTCCAATCCCTCGTCGAACATCTTGTTCAACTGATGACGGAGCCCGTAGATCGTGTGGATACACGGCGTGCTCGGAGTCATGGACTTCTCCTGATTCTTGGCGAACTCGATGAAATCAAAGTAGTAACCGCGGCCTTCGATGGTCTCGGCACGCTTCATGGCACGCTCGGACACGCTGAAAATCGCGAGGCCGGGAGGAAGTGCGAAGGCTTTCTGACTACCAGTGAGAAGCACGTCGATGCCCATCTCGTCGAAGTTCATCGGGACAACAGAGAAGCTGGAAACGGTATCGGTCACCAGGAGAACGTCGTCGCCATAGCTGCGCACCACTTCAGCCACCTCTGCGAGCGGATTCATCACGCCGGTGGAGGTTTCGTTGTGGATGAAAGTGACAACGTCGAATTCACCGGTGTCGAGTTTCTCTTTCACGTCTGCAGGATCAACCGGAGTGCCCCACTCATATTGCAGAGCTTCGGCTTCATATCCGCAGCGGCGGGCCACATCGACCCACTTGTCAGAGAACGCCCCTGAACAACAGCAAAGCACCTTCTTGTTGCCGGCGAGGTTGCGCAGCGCGCCCTCCATGATTCCCCACGCGGAGGAGGTCGACAAAAAGACCGGCTGGGTCGTTCCCATCAGCTCCTGAAGCCGCGGGTGGATGTCGTCATAGAGCTGAACGAAATCTTTGGAACGATGGCCGATCATTGGAGTGGCCATGGCTTCGTAGGTGTCGGGAGAAATCTCAACCGGCCCCGGGATGTGGAGTCTTACGTGTTTTGTTTGTTCGCTCATTTGAGTGGGATGATACGCCGGAGAAGATGGCGGGGGTGCGCCTATTGGCAACTGAAAGTTGCGCGGGGATTTGAGGGGATTTGCCAGTCGTCTATCGGGATAAAAAAGGGGTTCAAAGCATCGGGCCGGTAAGAAATTGTGTGTGATTTGATTTGCTGATGCCATCCGACGCCAAACGGCGAACCACTCGACCAACTGCTGACTGATCATCAAGAAACGGAGGGTCTGTTGGGTCCCGCAGGGCTGTTGACCGTCTTCAGGAGTTCGAGATGACACCCATCCGGGCCATGACACGCACGAGCGGCTGTGCAGATGGAAAGATCAATGACGGGAAATCCGAAGCCATCTTCCCGAACAGTCTTTCATCGTTGAGCGGTATCCCTCCCATGACAAGCCATCTTCACGATCCGCCCACCGTCATCGTCGTCGAGCGCTCTCACAATGAGGCTATTTTTGCCAGCTATGTGCCAACTGGTATCAAAATCGGAATAACTCCAGTCGTCGCGTAGCGACAGTTCATTCATAGCCGTGGATTTTAATCCACGGACCAGGTTCGATTTTTCTTCAACGTCCTTCAACGTCGCGTAGCGACCGTTTAACCTGGGTGGCGACCAATGGCTAACACGTTCACACAGCTCCAATATCATTGCGTTTTCAGCACGAAAAGTCGTGAAATGATCATTGTCACGGAGATCGAAGAGCGGATTTGGGCGGTCGTGGCTGAAGCATGCAAACGTCATGGAGTCACTGTCCGCAGGATTGGCGGGATCGAAAATCACATCCATATGCTTATTGATATTCCTAAGGATATGATGATTTCAGAGGCGATGAAGCGGATTAAGGGCGGGTCTTCGAAGGCAATCCGCCAATCGGGGCTTGTTGGGGAGCGGTTCAATTGGCAGGATGGGTATTCTGCCTTCACCGTGAGCAGTTCGGCGATTCCGGACGTTTCGCGATACATCGCGGAACAGCGGAAACATCACAAGCGAATGACGTTTGAGGAAGAATACGTGGCATTTTTGAAGAAACACGGCGTGGAATATGAGGAAAAATACCTGTGGGGGTAACTAAGCGTGCCGAATTGAGCGGTCGCTACGCGACGTCGGTGAATTTCCGATCGTATTACGTGGGTTAAAACCCACGCCTATGAATGAGCAGTCGCTACGCGACGGTCGATGTAGGGACGACGGTCGATGAAGGAGCAACGGTCGATGAAGGAGCAACGGTCGATGAAGGAGCGGCGGTCGATGAAGGAGCGACGGTCGATGAAGGAGCGGCGGTCGATGAAGGAGCGACGGTCGATGAAGGAGCGGCGGTCGATGAAGGAGCGGCGGCCGATGTAAGAGAGGCGGTCGATGTAGGAGCGGCGGTCGATGGAGGAGCTACGTCGATGTAGAAGCGACGGTCGATGCAGGAGCGACGGTCGATGAAGGAGAGGCGGTCGATGAAGGAGCGGCGGTCGATGAAGGAGCGGCGGTCGATGAAGGAGCTACGGCGATGAAGGAGCAACCGGGGAATCCGCGATACTCAGGGGCGTCGGCAACGCACGGCATCCCCTCTTAAATCATTGAGCAATCCCCGCTGTTTCGTGTAAAACTCCCACATGCTCAGGACCATCGCGCTTTTATCTCTGGCTTGCTCTTTCGCTATGGCGGCGGATTTGCCTGCCCCTCCCGATTTCACAGCGGGAGCGAAACTTGAACGCAATGCCCCGCATGACTGGAACCTCGGGCCGACCGGTGCGCGGGGCTGGGTCTATTCAGCGAAAGGCGAATCGACCGCGAGCCGACAGATTCTGATCACAGGTGTTGCGGCTGATTCTCCGGCCAGCCCGATTTTGAAGAAGGGCGACGTGATCCTCGGCCTCGACGGCAAGCCGTTCGATTCTGATGCCCGCATCGCATTTGCTAAAGCCATCACCCGGGCGGAAGCCGCGGACGGAAAGATCAAGCTGAGCCTCTGGCGAGACGGGAAGTCGGCACCCGTTGAAATTCAGATTCCGGTTCTCGGGAAATACTCGGCCACGGCTCCCTACGATTGCGACAAGTCAGACCGCATCTTCAAGGCGGGTTGTGAAGCCATTGCCCGCAACATCGAGACGCCCGACAAAAAGCGCCGCCATCCCATCGTCCGGGCGCTCAACGCCATGGCCCTGCTCGCGAGCGGCGAGGAAAAATACCTTCCTCTGGTGAAGAAAGAAATCGAGTGGGCCAAGGAATGGGAAATCAGCGAAGGAGATCTGCACTGCTGGCCGGCCGGATGGGTGAATCTGTTTCTCGCCGAATACCTGCTCGCGACCGGCGACAAGTCGGTGATGCCTGCGATGAAAAAGCTCAGCTACGAAATCGCCAACGGACAGAGCAACGTCGGCACGTGGGGGCATCGCTTTGCCTACGAACACAACGGAATTCTGATGGGCTACGGTGCGATGAATCAGGTCGGCCTCAGCCTGACCGCGTCCATGGTCATCGCCCGCGAAGCCGGCGTCAATGACCCCGAGGTCGACGACGCCATTGCCCGGAGCCGGCTCTTTCTTGAGTTCTACGCCGGCCGCGGCGCCATTCCCTACGGCGATCATCACCCGTGGTTGCAGATGCACGACGACAATGGCAAAGCCTCCGCTGCTGCCGTGATGTTCGACTTTCTCGGCGACAAAGAAGAGGCCGCCTTTTTCTCAAAGATGGGCACCGCCAGCTATGGTATCGAGCGTGAGTCGGGACACACTGGAAACTTCTTCAACATGCTGTGGGCACTTCCGGGCGTCTCGAGGAGCGGGCCGGAGGCGACGGGAGCGTGGATCAATGAATCGGCCTGGCTGCTTGATTTGGCCCGGATGCATGACGGCACATTCGATTTCCTCGGCAAGCCTGCGGCAGTTGGTGGCGAGCATTCCTACGGGGGGTGGGATTGCACCGGCGCCTACCTGCTGGGCTATTCGCTGGGCAGAAAGGGCACCCGTTTCACCGGGAAAAAGCCGAGCATCGCGCCAACGCTGTCGAAAGAGGAAGTCGCCACCATAATCGAAGAGGGCAGGGGATGGATGCCGGCGACAAAGTCAGATTCCTACGACCAGCGATCAGTCGATGAATTGCTGAAGAATCTGGCGAGCTGGTCGCCTGTCATTCGGGAGCGGGCCGCGATCGCTCTGGCGAAGAAGGAGAACGCTGCCGCCATCGTTCCACGGCTCCTGCAGATGGCCGCATCGGAAAATCCGGATGAGATCTTCGGAGCCTGCGCCGGCTTTGAACAATTGAAAGGGAAAGGCGCGGCCGGTGTACCTGCCATGCGTAAATTGCTGTCGCACGATGATTTCTGGGTCAAGGCTCAGGCTGCTGAAGCCCTCGCGGGGATCGGTGAGCCGGCCCGGGTGGCGATTCCTGACCTGCTGGAGCTGGTCGCGGCACCGGCAGACCCTGCCGACAAACGAAGCTATCTGCAGCGTTATCTCGCCTTTGCCCTGTTCGATCAACGGGGAGGTCTCATCGGGAAATCGATTGAATCCGTGGATCGTGATCAACTCCGTGCGGCGGCAGTCGCGGTGTTGCAAAACGATGACGGTCGCGCCCGTGGTGCTTTGAAGACGGTCTACACTCAGCTTTCTGAAGAGGAAATTGCGCCGCTGCTCCCGGCGATCTATGAAGCGGTCGTGAATCAATCCCCCAGCGGCGTGATGTTCTCGGACGGTATCCGTATGGCGGGGCTCGAGATCCTGGCCAATCACCGGGTCAAAGAAGGAGTCGATCTCTGTGTCGAACTGATGGAATTCGATCGCTGGGGATCAGACGGACGAGTTCGGGGCGGATTGAATGCGCTCAAGAAATATGGCGGTTCGGCAAAGCCGGCCCTCCCGAAGCTCCGTGAGTTTGCTCAAGCGCTTTACGAGCACGAGAAGTTCGAGATCTCCAAGCCCGAGTCACGTCGTCACAACGAAAAGATGGCCAGACATTACGAAACACTTCAGAAGATCATCGCGGACATCGAAAAGGCGGAGGCAGGGAAGCCGCTCCGTCCCATCACCGAATGGAAAAGCTGACCGCCGCTTTCTTCCAGCGGCATCCCCTGGTTTGTGCCCGCGAATTGATTGGCTGCACCTTTCGCTGGAAATCAGCGGCCGGGATCGTCGTCGAAACTGAAGCCTATGCCGAACACGGTGACGAGGCCTGCCACCTCTTTTCGCGTCCGAGCGCCCGCGAATTTGTAGGGAAAAAACCAGCGGGAACGGCCTACGTTTATCTGAACTACGGGATGTATTGGCTGGTCAATGTCGTCTGCAAAAATCCCGTGACGGGGGATCGTGGCTTTGTCCTGCTCCGCGCGCTGGAGCCCACAACCGGGATTGCCACGATGCAAAAACGTCGCGATAAAGAGCGACTTAAAGATCTCTGTTCCGGTCCCGGAAAACTCGGACAAGCCCTCGGGATAACTGGGAAAGATCATGGCAAAAACCTGACGCTCCCCCCGGCCAAAAACCGTTCCGGCTTCTGGACATCCGGGAACGACGATTTCGAAGTCGAAACCGATGTCCGAATCGGCATTTCAAAAGCGATGGAGCTGGAATGGCGATTCCTGATGGCGGGGAGTGAGCATGTCTCCGTAAAGGTGAGCTAGGAACAATCAATGGCACTCATTGACACATCGGGGCTGGCAATCGTAAAATGCGACAGCTTTCTTGTGGAGGTCAGTGAGACTACTGATCTTAGATTCGACTTTTCATGCTGATATCCCCGAAAACGATCCGCTTTGCTCTAACAGCTCTTCTTGCTGTGATTCTTTTTGTGGGGTGCGAGCCTGACCCGAAAGAAAACGCAGTGCCTCGTTCCGGGGAAAACTCAAGCACTGGAGGTTTGAACTCAGGCGCAAGGGTCGTCGGCTTCAGATTTGCATTGCCCGGAGATGATGAGCCAGGCGTTCCAGTTCCCTCTGGATTCTCGCTTATCCAGAGTGATGGAAATATCAATTTCGAGCAGCTTGACGAATTGAAACGTAAGCAGGCAACACTCTCAAACACGCAAGTTGGCAAGTTGGTATCGGCTGTTCATAACGCAGAAAACAAAACAAGCCCGGCGGCATGCTACGATCCCCACCATATTTTCCTGTTTTACGATGACGCTGAACAGGTGACTAAGGTAATTGAGATTTGCTTTTCTTGCACCAAAATAAGAACGCAACCGGAGCTTACAGAAGATCAGTGGTATCGTCACGACTTTCGAGCGTTGGCGAGACTTTGCGAGGAGATTGGAATCGGATTAGGTGCACAGACTGCCGAGCAGTTCATTGAGGCTCTTGATGTGCGAGAGCGCCTGTGACTTGAGTAAGTTAACAGGGCAATCTTTCCGCTTCGCTATACCGTGCATTGCTGCCGCTGTCTTCCGCGTTGCCGTAAGGTCGCAGGATTGGACATGCCGTTCCCCGGGCTGGTAAGCTTTCGCCCTGTGGAGGTCACCGAACCCCTCTCACTATTTTCCCCGTATGAATTCGAGATCCACCAGGTCCCTTTTTACCGCCGCATTGCTCGCCGGCTTCGCAATGCTTACCTCTGAGGCCGCCGACCCACCTCCGGGAAAGCCGGGCGCCCTCGGTAAGGAACCGGAGAAGAACATGCGGCTGATTTTCACGGGAAAGGAAAAGCCCAAACCGGATCCGGCGCTTGCCAAATACGGGATGTACGAGAGCTCGGCTCCCCGACCGGAACAAAAGACGCCTGTTGAGACCTCCCTGCCACTGGTATTGAATCCCGGCGATCGAATCGCTTTCATCGGCAACACGCTTCTGGACCGGGCTCGCGACTTCGGGTTCCTTGAGACCCTCCTGCAGCAGAAATTTCCGGAACACGAACTCATCATCCGCAATCTAGCCTGGGCCGGTGATGAACTCGATTCCCAACCGCGGCCGCTCAACCTCGCAGACATCGAGCAACACCTGACTTACGAGAAGATCGATGTGATCTTCGCGGCGTTCGGCTTCAACGAATCTTTCGCCGGTGAAGAGGGCCTGCCGCAGTTCCGTGAAACGCTTGGGAAGTATCTCGAGAAGCTGAAATCGAGCGGCTTCAATGGCAAGACCGGACCGCGCATCGTGCTGCTGTCTCCCATTGCCAACGAGGACATTGACCGGGTCGCCGCCGGTACCTTGAACAATGCCCGGTTGGCCCTCTACTCCGAGGCGATGCGGGAAGTCGCTGCGGCGCAGAAGGTCGGCTTTGTCGATGTCTTTACCGCCACCCGAACCGCGATGGATTCAGCGGCCACCAATCTGACGATGAACGGCATTCATCTTGAAGCGGACGGCTACGAGCTGCTGGCCGACACTATCTTCCGGCAACTCTTCGAGGAATCCGCCCCCGACCTCAATGAAGACCTGCGCGCCGAGGTGAATGAAAAAGCGAAGCAGTATTTCTACCGCTATCGTCCGCTCAACACCTACTACTACACCGGCGGCCGCAGCGAAGAGCACGGTTACAACGATTTCCTCCCGGCGATGCGCAACTTCGACCTGTTGGTGGCGAATCACTACGAGAACATCTGGAAACTCGCCCGTGGCGAAGCCGTTCCTGAGAAGGTTGAGCCGGCTAAGCTGCCGCCGCTCGAACCGATTTGGGAAGCCCGCGGCACCAATCCATGGCTTACCGCCGAGAAGGAAAAAGAAGCGTTCATCATGGATCCCCGCTTCGAAGTGAACCTCTTCGCCGGTGAAGAAGAGTTCCCCGAGATCGCCTGCCCGATCAGCATTCGATGGGATTCCCGGGGACGCCTCTGGGTATCCTGCTCAACCTCCTACCCGCAGGTCTTTCCCGGCCAGAAAGCCAACGACAAACTGGTCATCCTCGAAGACACCGATGGCGACGGCAAAGCCGACAAATCCTCCATCTTCGCTGAAGGTCTCTACACTCCGCTGTCGTTCGAATTCGGAGACGGCGGCGTTTACGTTTCCGAGCAGCCTCATCTGCTCTTCCTCAAGGACACGGATGGCGATGGCAAGGCCGATGAGCGGCGCAAAATTCTCACCGGTTTCGGCTGCGAAGATTCGCATCACGCGCTGCATGATTTTGCGTGGACTCCGGACGGCGACCTGCTGTTTCGTGAGTCGATCTTCCATCATTCACAGATCGAAACGCCCTATGGCCCGGTGCGCCAGCAGAACAGCGGTTGGTTTCGCTACGATCCCAAGACCGAACGCCTGACATCGTTCGGCAGCTACTCGAGCACGAATCCCTGGGGTGTCACTTACGACGAGTGGGGGCAGCACGTCGCCAGCCACCCGATTTTTGCCTCCGCCTTTCACGCCCTCGACCCGGCCTATCCGGAGCAACACCCCAAGCCACTCGGACTGCCGGCCTACTCCGGTACCTGCGGTCACGATTTTGTCGACTTTAAAACGTTTCCCGAAGAAATGCAGGGCGGCTTCGTCAAGGCCCGCTACAAGCCCACCAACCGTATCGAATTTCATCAGTGGGTGGAGGGCGAGTTCGGCTACGAGGAAAAATACGCCAACGACATCCTGTTTTCTCAGGACCTCTGCTTCATCCCGGTCGACCTGCGCTTCGGCCCGCGCGGCGCCCTCTATATCTGCGATTGGTATAACCCGATCAAAAGCCACAATCAGTATTCGATGCGCGATCCCCGGCGTGATCGAAAGTCGGGGCGCATCTGGCGGGTCACCGCAAAAGGCAGCACGCCCGTCGATCCTCCAGAGATCGCTGACGCCGACATTCCGGCCTTGCTCGACAACCTGAAACTACCCCAATACCGCTACCGCTACTGGAGCCGCCGCGAATTGCGTGACCGCGATCACATCGAAGTCGGCAAAGCACTCGCCCCGTGGGTCGCCGCGCTCGATCCCGCCGACCCTCGCTATCGCCACCATCAGGTCGAGGCCTTGTGGATGTATCGGGGCATTGGCCTCATCAACTCCGACCTGCTTGTCGATTTACTCAGTTGCGACGAGCATCACGCCCGTGCCGCAGCCACGCGTCAACTTCGCTACTGGTCGTCAGAGTTGCATAACGCCAGTGCCCTGCTTGCCAAAGCCGCCAATGATCCCGAAGCACTGGTGCGCATGGAAGCGGCCATCGCGGCATCCTACATCGGCACCGAGGACGCCCTTACCGCGATGCTGGATACCCTGAAACATCCCCACGGCGGCCATCTGACCTACGCCATCCGCACCTCACTCGGTTCGCATACCCTCAAGCGGCACTGGGCGGAAGGCCAGGGCGAATACCTTGCCGGGCATCCCGAAATCGGCACCTTTCTCGCCGCTTTTGACCGGGGCCAGAAGCTCAAGCCTGTGAAGCCCACCACTCCGGAGGATCGAAAATTTGACGCTCAGAAAAATATCAAGCGCGTCGACATCTCCATCATCAAGGAACGGCTACTCTATTCGCTGAGTAAATTCGAAGTGTCCGCCGGACAACCGGTCCGGCTCGAGTTTTTCAACCCCGATGCCACTCCCCACAATCTCGTCTTTGTCGAGCCCGGCGCTCTCGAAGAGGTCGGTCAGGCCGCGACCGAAATGGCCAAAGACCCTGAGGCAGCGAAGAGCGGCCAGTTCCTTCCTGAGTCGGAAAAAATCATCGAGCACTCTGCCATGCTCAACGTGAACCAGAGTGAAGTCATGCGTTTCACTGCGCCGGAAAAGCCCGGTGTTTACCCCTTCCTCTGCACCTTTCCCGGGCACTGGATTCTGATGCGTGGCGAGATGATTGTTAAAGCCGCCGAGTGATGTGGGTGTGAGTGAAAGTGAGGGCCAGTAGACAGGGAAACGTTCGACGGATAGCACCTGTTGGTTTGTGAGATGCGGGCGCAAAGACTCTAATTTGTCTGGAGGGAAAAGTTGTGGCGGCGAGCGTGAGCGAGTGGAGTTTCAGAGCTCTGGCGCGGCGAGGGGATGAGGTGGTATCAATATTGGGCAAGAGGGTGAATACGGGAATGTTCCGGCGAGCGTGAGCGAGCTGCAGAGCCTCGAGGCTCGGCGGATCGGCTCCGCAGCTTCCTCACGCTCGCCAAAACGCTCTCGTTTTCCGGCAGGGCCGGAACGCGAATTTTTCACCAAAGCTTCTGCGC
>JBLWYI010000042.1:0-50744 GCA_048267005.1 Verrucomicrobiales bacterium
TTCCGATTATCTCCTTTCATATAATTAGCTATCACCCATGCCGGGCGCACCAGGTCCCTCCTGCGTCGGGATGACAGCAGGTGGGAGGATTCAGTACTTTCTGGAGTAGCGCCCCAAGCGAACCTGTTTCCAGTTCGTTCCCCCTAGGTCACTTAAAACAGCAGGCCCGTAGGGCCGACATCTGAATAGCCGTGGTTGTAGTCGAGCCTGCGGCGAGACAAGGCCATGGACCCAGTCCCGCTAACACGGGAGTCGCGTAGCGGCGACACCATCGGGGTTTTATGTTTGGCGAAAAGAGCGCCAACCACGGCTGTGGCGCCACTACGTGGCTTTCATTATTTTACGGATTGTTCCGTGGCCTTGTCTCGCAAGCTCGACTACAACCACGGCTATTCAGATGTCGGCCCTACGGGCCTGGCTGATCATCCACGGACGCCATCGTCTTCGTGTCTGCCGACATCTGCGTCGGGATGACAGCGGGCGGAAGACCTGTCATCCTGACGAAGGAAGGATCTGCCCCGAAGCCTTGGGGTGCCAAAGGTAGCAACAACCTCATCAGGCATCACACGCTTCGCAGGGCGTGAGCGTGGAATGTCGTTTCCGCCTTCCCCTTATTTTCTGACAAAAGAGCCAGGGGCAGGTCCCTCCTGCGTCGGGATGACAGCAGATGGAAATTCTCAGTTTTCGAAACCGTTGCCAAAAACCCTGTCCGCAATATCGCATCAAACCGGAACGACCAAAAATACGAGGAAGAAGGCCATTCCAATTTCGTGCCTATACCTTCTTCCGTGGAAGCGACGACTCTTTGAAATAAAGATGACCGTCTTCCGCGGATTTTGGTCATCATTATTTCGTAGACCACCTTCTTCCGCGGACGAGACGACTCTTTGAAACGAAGATGGCCTTCTTCCACGGATTTAGGTCATCATTATTTCGTAGACCCACCTTCTTCCGTGGAAGTGACGACTCTTTGAAACAAAGATGACCTTCTTCCGCGGATTTGGGTCATCATTATTTCGTAGATCACCTTCTTCCGCGGACGAGACGACTCTTTGAAACGAAGATGGCCTTCTTCCTCGTATATGGGTCATCTCTATTTTGCCGAGGGACCATTGGTGAATCCGATCATTCCACTCCCACACATCTTTGTTTTATCCACAGCTTGCCACAGCGACCAATTGCTCCGCAAAGGGGAGCCAGTCTCTCAACTGCCACTCAAGTTCTCACTGGGTGAACCTTCCGTCCTCTCGCCCACCTTGACATCAGAATCATGGCTTCTTACGCTTTTGATTCAAATGAAGGAACCTCCAGCCGCTTTTATATTAGCACTTTTCGCCCTCGTGTTTTTGTCGAGCGTGGCAAACGCGCAGGACTCAGCGGGGTTGCTTTCAAAAGCGATCAGTAGCCTGAAAACGCATCCGTCGTCAACTCAGTTGGCAAATGCAATCGAGGAAGTTGAAGCGAAAAACCTGCCAGCAGCACGGCAAGCTTTTCAGCAACTTGCGGCGGATCCTCAGTTTCCGGTTTGGATGTCGAATGCGGTTGAACAGCACAGCGTCGAGATCGTGCCAGCTGTTTTGACGGCGATCGGCAATGCCTACTCGGGTGATTCTTCGTTTTTCGAGGAGGGCGAGGACGGTTTGAAGGTTCTCGAAGCAATGGCTGCATCACCGCGCTGCGTGTGGAAAATGTATGACCGGTTGCCGCATTTTGATTGGGGATCGCCGATGCTGGCTGACTCCATTCTCGCGGATTTTGAAAATGTCTTGCTGCGCGAACAACCGGAGCGCGTTTACGAATTCCTTCGTTTCTCCCCGCTGATCTCGGATATTCCGGAGTTCGATCCGGGACCGTTCAATCTTCAGAACTACTCACTGCTTGAGCGGTTGCTACGTTACTTCGCCTCTTCGAAAAAACAGGCCGCTGAATTGGTTCAGTTGCTAAGGAAAATTCCCGAGCCCGGATTTGGTTGTCAGTTGGCCATCAGCTTTTTGAAAGATCCTGAGAAATCAGATTTGAACGTCGCCCTCTTTTTCGAAGCGAATATGCATGACGTGGAAAATGCACCGGGATATATCGAAGCGAATTTGATCGGAATCGCGACGCGGCTCGCAGTCGGTGCCGCCAATTTGGAGCGCGACGATCTGCATCACTTTAAAAAGTGGCTGGCGGACTACGATATCACCAGCATGATGCTTCAGCTGGTCGATGAAATGCTCGCCGCCAAAACGTGGGAGGAGTTGTATTTACACCCCCACCCTTCTATTTCGACGCAAACAGTCATCAAACTCCTGGTTGTTCAGATTCCGGAAGATCCACAGCGCGCCCGCGAACTCATTTTTCATGTATCGAAACTATACGCAGAGGCACAGGATCCGGCGGCCTACGCCAACTGGAGCAGCTCCCTCGGCGATGCCATCGTGAGTTCACTTTCCAGCCAAACAAGCTCGAATATGGAGCGGGTGATTTTTTGTCTGAATACCTTTGTCGATGGAGAAGGGAAAGTGGGGTTCTCCTATCGAAATGCACTCGCGAGTCGAATCGGCAATTATTTGGTAGAACCGCTCGGCGCACGTATGCCATTGGACCCGCGCTACGACGAGTTTCACCAAAGAGTGCGTGCCCTCGCCAAAGACCTTCATCCCGATGCGGTGCCGCTGATGATCGACGGTTTTCGGAATTTAACGAACCGGTTGCCGTTCAATGATGTTCGCGCAAATGAAATGTATGATCGCGTTCGAATCGAAAACTCGAAAGCCAATTCGGACATCGAAACGGCGCTTTTCGATCAATTGGAAACGGCGATTAGAATGCGTTTTCAAAAGCTGAAAAGTGTAATCCCGGAAGACGCGAACGGCCTCGATCTGCCTTATTTAACGGCGCTCCGCGACATGGAAAAACCGCTCAGTTGGCGATACGCGCTCGCCTGTTCGCTCTTGAATGAAGAACACGGATTGCGCACCGAAGAACTCACGATCGAGGGGCTGAAAACGCTGATCGAGCACTATGAATCCTTCCGCCACGTCAACAAATACGATGAACTGCAAATTGTGAAAGCGGCCCACCTCAGGCTCGATACCGGAAAAAACGAAGCGTTGTTCCAAGAGTATTTGGACGCGTGGGAAAAGCGCTATCTCACAGGCCAGGCATCGATACATCAAAACGAGCAACTGTCTCGAATGATTCAAATCGCTCTGGAATTGGATCGAGAGGAATTCGCCTACACCGTGGTCAAAAAGTGGGAGGGGGTTCAGCGCCAGCCTCATCTATTGATCGCTGCGCTGAACAGCGGGTGTGTTCGCATGACGGTCGAGACCTTCAAAAAAAATCGGGAATTCTACAATACAGCCCCCAATGCAATCACAAAGGGGCCACGATTTTCAGAATCCGCGGCGAAGTTTTTGAAAGAAATCGCGGAAACAGATGATCCAAATTATCTCCTGGCTCGCGTTCTGCTTCACCTCGCGCCGGGTGGAAAAGCGGATGAAATCGAAAAAGAAGGACGGGAAATCGCAACGATTCTAGGTAAATCCTTCGATCATTCTGAAACTGCTGATTTCATCCCGACCTTGATTGAAAAGGCGATTTTGCTGATGGCGCAGGCAGAGAAACCGCCCGTAGAACTTCAGGCAGCAATCGAGAAATGGTTCCAACTTCAAGAACCGGGCGAGATCATCGCGGGCGAGCCATATGAAACCGGCGCAAAACGCAAAGCAATGCTTTTGCATGCGAAATGGCACATCTCAAAATTAACAGGACGAAAAACTTCCGATGTTCGAACGCTGATCGAAGCCGCAACCGGGGCCTCGCAAACTGCAGAGAAACGAATCGTGAGAGGACGAAGTACTGCATGGAAATGGGCTCAATCCCGCAATGAATTTCTCGATGAATTATTAACGTTCACCGCCTCCAGCTTTCGTGCTTCGGTCGCGACCAGCGAGGAAATTTCGCCGGAAAAATACGAGGAGTGGATTGAGATTTTCAAAGTGTTTTCAGAAATCCCGAAGGCGACCTGGACATCCAGCCGGGGTGGAGAAATCTACAATTTGGTTAGCGCGAGCGCGCTTGCCGGGCGTTGCGAGGAGTTGAATCCATGGTTTAGGGCCCTCCCGCCAGAACATCAGGCTTTTCTCACGTCGGTCGCATCGACCGGGCTGAACAATGTCCTTCGGGTGACCGCAAAAATCGGGCAGGACGCCCCGTCGATGCGCGATGACATGCAAAAACGGATGGAATTTGCTGCCGAAATCCTCAGATCCCCCTTCCCTCACCGGAGCGTGAATTTCGTCAAAGAATGGACCTATCGCGGCATGGCGAATCACGATCAGATGCTGAAATGGGCCGACACGCTGACCGAGGGAACCGCAATTCGTCGCGGAAACACCGCCATGTTTTTATCCAGGCTGGCTCGCGAGAAAAAGCAGCCTGATCTCGCGCTCAAGCTGATCGACCGGGCGTTGGCATTAGAGCGTCCCTACAATTTCGATCTTATCATTTTCACAATCTACAAAGGCGAGATTTTGGTGGAAGCCGGCAAGAAAGACGAAGCCATCGAATTGATAAAAGCCGCCATGAAAACACCAAACCTTTCAGCAGATCTCAATCGGCGCGGCAACGAAGCGCTTCAGAAATTTCAAAACGCGAACTGACCTGATCGCACAGCCTACTTTTCTTGGTTACTCATCGCGGCGTTCATCTAAATTTGCACTTGTATTTTTTCACACTCAAGAATCGAAACAAAGGTTACACAATTTCGTTCCAATCACGTGAAATCTCCACACTCGTGAATCACTGCCGCCTAATAAGTTCGCGATTGCGACTCTCCCTCCCTTCTGACGATAAAAATGTATATCGTCAATTCCAAGCTTGGAAATTTCCTGATGATAGAAAGCTTCGTATTCACTGAGTGATTCAATCTTTAAGTTTTCCAATCGCTCTGCAAGGTTAAAGCTTGAGTTCAATATTTCCAAAGCATGCTCAACAACCTCAGGGGGAGGAACATCAGAATCTCGCTCATACCCAAGCGAAAATTTTGTTTGATTATACTCCCCCTTCCATCCTTCGATTTCTTCACACCAAGTTAGAGTTCCCAGGGCTTTATGGAAATATTCTGATTCTGGCGTAGCGCCAGGGTCGAACAATAACGTTTTTATTTTCTCTAAGATGCCCATCTTAATTTTTGAACCGGACTTTCATTGCACGTTCTCTCTCCGCATTTTCGTGTCAATCACGTTTTCGAAAAATTATGAGAATAAGGAGGATTGCAGAAAGAATCGCCAACCAAAATGGCATCGACACTGTGAGCAGCCACCCTCGTGAATCGCTGTCAAAAACAAATGTTGGACCGGGGAAAACTGGACTCGAGCTACCAAAATCAAGATGTTCGGTGTTTGGAAAATTCGGCCCAGGAAAAGGAAGATCAAAAATATATAAATTCGGTCGAGATGAGGTGCCACTTCGCAATGTTAAATAAAGACTTCCAGCAGTCGAGCAGATCCTGGCTTCGCCGGGTACCGGGAAGTTGTATGCGATCAGTAATACTCCAGCTTTCATACTTGATCTAATCCAGAGGGCAGACAACAGCAGAATTGCCAGCCCAAGGAGGATTAATCCCCTAAAGTTTTTGAGTGAACGGGGGATTCTTCTTGAGTTCATCAAGTGCAATTGTTGGCAATCTTTGTGGAATAGGAAGTGGTCGTGTTCTTCGTCGGTTGTTGGTTTCGAGGCCACGGTCGTGCTCGCATTTCCTCCATTTTTTCAAGAGACTTACCAAGCCTCGATCATTTTTTTGCGTTTCATGCTTGCATTAGGTATGCAAACGGTTACCCTCTTATCGGAACGTTTCCTGCCTCAAAACTGAAGTGGGGAACCCTTTAAACAAGAAACAAAAAAATGATAATCGAATGAAAAAGTTAATATACTTCATTACAAACCCCTTCAAGACGGCCCAAATCAGTGTGGTCGGCTTGATCCGATTCACCACCGATCTCCTGGAACGGTTCAAGACGCAAAATGTGGAGGGTCGACTCGACACTCGCATTGGGGCGACGGAAACTGCGCTCGAAGCTCTCAACACCGCATTCACCACAAATGTGGAAAGCCTCGGTTCCCGGAAAGCGCGGAAGATCGCCAAGAACCGGTTCCGGTCGGACCTGTTGCCGGCGATAGAAAAGATCAATGCGGATTTGATCTCGGTCTTCGGGCCTCAGTCGGAGATTCTGCGCGAATTCTTCCCCAGTGGCCGGAAGATATTCAGCTCCTGCGCGGATGACACGCTGGAGAGCCATCTTCTCGGCAGTGGTCAACAAAGCCATGCTGTATGAGACTGAGGTGGGCGGAGACTTGCTCGCTGAAGTCGGGCAGCTTCGCGACGATTGGAATTCCCTTCACGATGCCAGCGAAGAATCCACCGGACAAAAGGCAGACGCCGAGGCGAAACGCCGTGACGCCCGCTCCAATCTGGAAGATGAGTTGTTTCTGAATGTGCTGGAGATTGCGAGAATACACCCGAATGATCCAGGCAAGCTCGGGCTCTACATGCAGCAATACCTGATCGGTGGTCCGGCGTCCGGCCCGGTGACTGGTGATGGGGGTGGCGTGACTCCCCCTGTGGGCAACGGCGGCGGATCCAACTCTGGCTCGACTTCCACATCGACTTCAACTTCGACCTCGGTTTCATCCAGCAGCGTTGGAAGTTCCAGCATGGGTAGCTCCAGCAGCATGACTTCCAGCTCGGCCGGCTCATCAGGCAGTGTTGGCTCATCCAGCGCGGGCAGCAGCTCCGGCTCTTCGGCCAGCTAATCTGAAGGAACGGTCACAATGCCGCAGGGATTGGATTTCTCTGCGGCATTTTGCGTTTTAGCAGAGTCCTGCTAGGAAGCTCCGCTGGGCTCGACTTCTGCCAGTAGCATATCGCTTACCCGGCGCTTGCGGAATTTGTTGTAGATCCACCAGATCCAGAACGGTAGGTTGATGAAGAAGATCCACACCAGCTTCTCGTTGTTGTAGAAATAGAGCTCCATCAACTTCTCATTGAACATGTGAAAACTGATAAAGAGCATCCCCATTAACAATCCCATGGGGCGGCTGAACAATGCGAGGAAGGCGAAGATCTCAAGCAACACGCCCATAGCCAGGAAAATCCTGCTGAGGTTGGCGTGTTCCATCATGTCTTTGGCATAGGGAACGGGCTCCTGATTGAATTTCACGCCGTCGAGGTCGTTGTAGTATCCCTGGCGGTCGGTCTTGACGATCTGAATGCCGATCATGTGGCTGTTCTTGAACCACTGCCAATCGGATTTCACCGGCTTGATGACGCCGGCGATCACGTAGCAGGCCACTACCATGATCTGGGCGTAGCGGATGAAGTGATCCCACATGGTGATGCCATTCCGTCGTTGAGCCCTGCGAAAGCCAAAGGCTTCCCGCCAGTCGGTCTTGCAATGCCAGAGGACATACAGGAACTGGGCGACGAGGACCAGGGTCAGCATCTGAAAGCCGTGATGGATCGAGCCCTGGGAATTGTGCAGGGTGCGACTGCCGATGCTCACCCACACCAGAATCGCCAACGCCACGGGCATCCCGAATCCGCTGGCATAAAGCAGCAGGGCCGGGATCACCAGCCATGGCAGGATTTTCACGAGATCGGGGTCTGAGAAATAGGTGAAATCGAAGATCTTGCGAATGGAGGTGAAGAAACCGGCGTCAGCCTTGGGATCGGGTGCCAGCATGGCGAACCCGTTCGGCTTTTTCATTTCTGTGTAGGTCATGGCCCCGGACGCATTGGGCAGCATTTCCATCACCGGCAAAAGCGGAGGCCGGAAGGTTTTGTTGGCTTCTTCGGTGATTTTTCCTGACTCAAACCAGTCCGGTTTTGCGTCGCGCAGCTCGGTGTAAGACCAGTTGGACCACTTGCCTCCCAACGGCATGGTTTGAAAAACGGCGATAGCGAACAGGACGCGCATCCATATGATTTCGAAGCCGTGAAACCGTGGTGTGTTGAACGGGACGCGTACGAACCGCATAAATTTCTTCTTATACCGGTGGTTTGAGAACCAATTCCAGCCGGCAATGATGCGCGCGATGAGTCTTTCGAAAAAGTCAGCCATGTGTTGTTATCAATTCAGAGCGTTTCAGGGGTGTTGAACGGCGACGACACGCGGTGTTTCGCGATATCCCTTTTCTTCATCGTATTCAATCCAGACTTCCACCAAAGCCAGTCGTTCAGGGAGTTCCTCCCGCTGGTGATCCCGCAAGTGATCGAGAAGTTCCAGGTATTTTAAGACCCGTTCCTCTTCCGGCAGCTCAGTGTCTTTCATGTCGAGCTCGGCTGCGCGCATGCGGATCCATGCCTTCTGCCTTTTCTTGATGGTCGGAGCGGTGATGCCGGTGAGCTGCCTTACAGCCAGGGGCTTAATGTCCTCCGGCTTCGGGTCCGTGCCTCCCTCCCAGGTGCCAATGTAGAAGTAGTTTTCGCTTTCATCCGGATCGGAATACATCGGGAAATATGAGAGCGGGTAGAAATTGTCCTGAGCGAGGAGGGACAACGCGACGACAAACGGGAGGGCGAAGAACGTGTGACGATAGCGAAACCCGAGGATGAGGCTGGCCACGATCGTGACGTAACACAACCAATCCACGTTGGCGTAGGCGAGGGTAAAATTCATTAAAAAGGAATCGAAAAAGACAGGATTTGCTAAGACAGATGGGGGAATTTACGTTTCACTGCAAACGAATGATTCACAGAAGCCTTAGTTTTTTGCCCTTCTTCGTAATCATCGCAATTTGTTATTTCACGGAGGAATTCTATCCCCTTTCCTCTTTCCCGATGTATTCAAAATTCGATGATCGCACGTACATCACCTATCTCCGCGACGCTGAGGGTAATGAGCTGCCGACGGTCGCGACGGTGAATATGTACGCGTCCCAGCTGAAAAAACGCTACGGCGACGAGCTGGCTGACCTGAAGAAGGATCACAAGGGATCGCACTTCGACTGGGACACCTCCATTAAGTCGAAAGCGGGCGAAGACACGCTCGAGTGGCTGAAAACTGAACACAAGGCGGTCCTGGCTGATGGAATCGAGATCGTCGATTTACGGATCTTTCTCCGGGACGGCAAGATCGTCCGGGAGGAATCGGTGGTAGGAAAAGTCGACTGATTTCAGCTATGCTCCGCACACTTTTCAAAAACGAATTGGGCCAGGTTCGCTATGCCAGCTGGGAATGGACGGTCATGCGTCTGGTTTTCGCTGTCATTGCATGGCTCGGAACGTCCCATCGCCTGTTCCCAATCCCTGTGGACATCAAGGATCACACGGATCAGGAAAAGGCCAACGGTTTGGCTCGCTTGTTCAATCTCGACTGGGTCGGGAAGCCTGTGGTCGAAGACGTCATTCAATATGTCTTCCTGGGATTACTGGTGGTGTATGTGATCGGCAGGTTCCCCCTCATCGTCTCTGCATTGCTGGTTCTGATTCACACGCTGATAGGTTCAATCATGAGCTCCCCTGCAAAAGACCATCATGCGACTCAGATCGTGGGTATGGTTTTGCTGGGGCAATTTCTCTGGTTCGCATGGGAAGCGGTGCGGGATAAATTTTTTCCTCAATGGAGCCCCGGGAAAAAAGCCGGCGCGCTCGACCGTCCCAGCGGGGCGATTTTCTTTTCCCAGCAAATGATCGCGGCGGCCTATACCGTCAGCGCAATCAGTAAGTGGATCAACTCCGGCGGCGGAATCATACCCGGTGTTAAATGGACTGCACAGGTCCCGAATATCGCGGTGCAGTTTGAGAAAAACAATCTACAGGACTACTACAATGCTCTGCAGTTGCCGGACAACGCGGCGTTTAATCAGGCATCAATCGATTTTGTGATCAACTACCCGGTCCCGGCCATGATTGTATTTGGCTCAGCCTTTTACCTCGAGTTGTTCGCTGTTTTGGCGATCTTAAATCGAAAAATGGGCCTGATCTACGGCATTGCCCTGGTTGCCATGCACCTGTCCATCAACGCGGTCATGCACCTTCAGTTTATCTACTTCGAAGCGATCGTGCTGATCTTTTTCATAAACCTCCCCTGGTGGTTTTCCAGAATGAGAGGCTCGTCGAAAAATGCCGCAATGGCGGCTCAATGACTACGCCCGCTTGCGGACTTTCACGACGCTTGGGTTTCCATCTTCGCCGTTGATAATGGACATCTTGAGATTCCAGAAGTCAGCGATCCGCTTGAGGATTTCACGTCTGGAAAGGTTGTTCGACTCCAAATCAAACTTGGGTGCATTCGCGGGCAATCCTTCCGTATCGTAATTGATTTGATTGATCGGCACCTGATCGAAGATCAGTTCAGGGGTCATATCCCTGTATTTCACCTGGAACCGTTCTTCGAACCATTCTTCAAGTGGTTCATAGTCTGTGGTCAAAAACTGTGAGCCACTTTTTGCTGCTCCGCTACCGTTGACACCGGGTGTTCCGTCCGTTTCACAGGAAGTGAGAACGAAGAGACCGGCGATCATGCCCATAATGGTTCCTAAAAAATGTCTGATCTTCATTTCGGCGGATTCTAGCGGAAGTCAGCAGATTTGTCTTACAAAACTTTTGCTGAAAGGGTGAATAAATTTAAAAATACAGTTATCTTCAGGATATAGATGAAAAAAGCAATCTATCCGGGCAGTTTTGACCCCATTCACAATGGCCACCTCGATGTGATCGAGCGGGCTTCCAAGCTCTGTGACACTGTGGTGGTGGCAGTGGCACGCAATCTTTCCAAGAACGGATTATTCCCGATTGAAGAGCGTGTTGAGATGATCAAACAGACAACTGCCCATTTGGATGGCGTTGTCGTGACATCGTTCGAGGGGTTGTTGGTTGATTTTTTCAACGAACAGGAAGCCAACGCGGTCATCCGGGGAATCCGGGCGGTGTCGGATTTCGAATACGAATTCCAAATGGCGCTGGTCAATCGCAACCTCTGCGATTCGCTGGAGACAATTTTTCTAATTCCAAGTCAGGAACACATTTACTTGAGCTCACGAATTGTAAAAGAAATCGCCCGCTTTGGTGGAGAACTCGGCACCTTTGTACCCGAGCAAACCGCAGCGGCGCTTAGGGAACGGTTGGGTAACAATGATTAAGCAGCGGCGGGAGCTGTGTCCTCTTGACGACGGCGGCGGCGACGCAGAAGGAGGTAACCGCATCCGCTCAACAGTAACATTCCGGATCCCGGTTCCGGAACGACTTCCCAACCCGTATCTTCGAGCATAGCCATGTCCAGGTCCGTCGCAAAATAACGTGGATCCCCTTCGCTCGCAGTGGCAGCCATCAGTGAAGTCTGACTCGTTCCGGTTCCAAAGACGGTGCTCATTGTCCCGTCATCGACATGATCATCAGCAGTGAGAGGAACATTGGAACCAAACTCAGCGACGGCATTTGCCCCGGTAAATTCTTTGGATTCCCCGGAACCGGTAACCAGATTCAGATACGACGCTGCTGTTCCCAGCCCCAGAACGTGGGCTATTTCGTGCAAAGCAGTGCTGTAGAAGTCAAATTCGTTGCCTGCCGGTTGAACACTGGTGTCGAAATTCCAGTTGATGTCGGAATTGTCATTGAAAGAGATAGAACCACCCCACGGACCAAAATCTGTTCCACTCGAAGCACCAGCCTGATCACGGTAGAGGACGTCGTTCACGAAATCCGGCGACCCACCTCCGCCTCCTATTCCACCGGGAGCGGCAATTGCCAGATTTCCAGTGCCACGATTTTCCGATCCAACAAAAACAAGCAACGTGTCTTCAGCGATACTCAGATTGTTTTGGGAAATGATCGAAGAGGTGTCCGTCGGGTCGTAGAAGGTGGCTGACCACGTGTTTCCACCGCCTGGAGTAATGGCTGACAAATTATCTGCAAGATGAGTCTCAAAGAAAGAAGCCGCTTCTTCGAGAGCGTTTCGCTGGGCCGATCCAACGGAACCAAAGAAGTTTCCGGTGTCGTAGGTGTAATCAAACTCAAAGGTGATCGCCTGTGACTGAGAACAAACGAGAATCAAATTCAATAGGAATGCCGCAACAATAATGCGCAACCGACTGATAGTCAGAAGATACAATTTCATAAGGAGAGGGCCTACGTTATTATAATTACCATAACATTCAAGGTTAATTACAAATATTTCTTTCCCTCTCAGTTAGCGGACACAAGAAAAAACGCCCGACGATCAAATCGCCGGGCGTTCAATTGAGATGTTATAAACTTAGGCTGAATTACTTCGCGAGCTCTTCTTTTACCGCCTTTTCCAATTCAGCACCGCGAAGGTTTGAAGCAACGATTTTGCCATCTTTGCCGACCAGAAACGTGGCGGGAATACTGTTGATCCCGAATTTACCAGCAATGTCGTTTTGCCAACCTTTGCCATCAAAGTACTGGGTCCAGGGCATTTTGTTCTCTTCCACGAACTTTTCGAGGTCGGCCTTGCTTTGATCCAACGAAATACCTACGACTTCAAAGCCGTCAGAGTTGTGTTTCTCGTATGCAGCAATCACATTGGGCATTTCAGCGATACAAGGACCACACCATGTGGCCCAGAAATCGACCAATACGACTTTCCCCTTTAATTTGGCTAAATCGAACTCGTCTCCCTTTGTATCCGTGAACGCGATGTCCATGGTATCTCCCGGTCCCGGAAGGTTCAGCTGCCCTTCCATTTGATCCAGTATTTGAGTGATCTGCTGTGCTGCCTGGTGATTCGCAAAATCCGCACGAACTGTTTTGATAAAGTCCCGGGCCCGATCTTTTTGCCCTGTCTCAGAACAAGCCTTGATCATAGGCATCACCATTTGTTGAAAAATCATCTGCGGATCACTCTGGTCCGAAGCGGCATAGGCCTTTTCAATCAGATCGGGCAGTTTGTCCACGGCTCCCATCTGCAGGTAGGTGAAGAGCAGTGTTTGAACTCCCTCTGCATGATCTTCCGCTTCGGGGTTCTTTGCCAGATATTCCTCCAAAGCAGCTGCTTTTTCTGTATCAAATTTCTCAGTGATTGCCTCAACAGAATCCTGAGCATTAACAAGGCCACAAAGGCCAATTGAAGTTGCGATGACTGTCGCCATCAATGTGATGTCTTTCATAAAAATAGAGATTTCTTTAACTGGGTTCCTTAGGTAGACGAACAAGATTCTACTTTCATTGAGAAAAAACGACATGGATGCGGAAAAATCAGATAAGAAGCATCAGTTCGGAATTGCGACTCACTTTTGGATTACTGGAAAAATTGTAATTTCTCGTAATCACGGGATTGATTACTTTCTATGCACGTGGTTTACTTCCTAAGTTAAATAGTTCGCCTCCTCCTGAACTTGTCTTCTCTTCAATCCCACATCCAATGAGTGATTCTGTTGCCAATCGCACCCTTGAGCTTGCCTGTACCGTCGGTTCCTTAGACAATGCAATCGAAGCCATTGAAGAAGATGGAGCTGATGCAAACTACAATGGTGGAAGTCCGATGTTCCTGGCGATCATGAATCGCCACCGCCACATCATCAATCTGTTGCTGGATCATGACGCGGACATCTCAAGTTTGCTCTCTCCTGCGAGGTTACGTCCGCTTCGGAACCGCTTTCTTCTCGTTGAAGCCCTTATTGCCTGCGCTCCTCACAATCCACGCAATGTGAAGCCTGAAGTCATCGAGCAAGTTGACTCTGATCTTAAAGAAAGTGGAATTGACCGGCTCATCTCTGAAATCGACTGGGATAACGCTACTTTGTTTCGCGATAACCTCAGCGCAATCGGAGCCAATCACACCTACCGCATCGTTTCCGATTTTCTTCACTGGGCTAAAGTCGAAAACAACATCGAAAGTGATGAGGTGACTGAATTTATTGCCACTCATGAAGATGAAGTCAGTGAATATCGCAATCGCTATCTTGACGGCGGCGAGGATCTCGTGGCGTTGGCGAATCACTATATCGAAGACAACGAGGGAAAATAGTCGCTTCAGATTGATTTGAAGTCGAACGAGCCCACCATGTTGAGGGACTCCCTGATCGCCACAAGTCGTGTTCGTAATTTGTGAGGAAACGGTGTGCTCTAATCACTGAGCACCAAACGGATCAATCGACGGGGAACCGGCATCCGAAGTTTCCTCGTCGCTCTCTGAGTTGTTATCCCCTTCTTCTTCGTCCTGATCAGATTCTTCAGTGCCGGTTATTCCGTTGCCAATGATTCCAAGGTTCCGAAGACTCTCTTCAAGCGACTCAATCTGACGCCGCAACTCATCATTGGATTCAACACCTCCCGGAACGAAGAAACCGGTGAAGATCGGATTGCCGTTGATATCCAACACATAGTTCCGTGTATCTCCGTATCCGTCCCTGGGCTCATAGGTGATCGTCGATCCATTCCCGGTAACTCGACGACGTGGGTAGAAGTATTCCTCTTCTTGATCATTCGCATTGGCTGCGATCGGCCCAAGGATGATAAATTGCCCGTTGAGTATGAATCCCAGGTTGCCATTGAGAACAAACAGGTCAGCACCACCAAATGAACCGAAAATCGTAGCATCCGGAAATCCGGGAACGCCAGGGTCAGTCGGATCAACAGGATCAACCGGGTCGACAGGATCCACCGGGTCAACGGGATCCACTGGAGGTTGAACCACAATCGGTCCGGGAGAGGTGATTGTATCGTAGTAGAAGCTTGCACTCGCCGTGTAATTCGTCGTATCGGCTGTCACAGGACCTCCACTGTTGATGTTGTCCGCCCACTGAGGAACCAGATTCGAATGCTCATTGGCCATCGTAATCGCCCCTGTGGTTGGGTGGATGATGTTCACTGCAAATTCTGTTGGTAACTGACCGTTTGGATCAGGATTCACACCCAGATACGGCGTGCCATTCAAGTTAGCACCCATCGCTATCTGATTGGATGAACGGTTCGGCATATAGAAGCGCAGCTCGCCAGTGCCAGATGATGTCAACACACTGTCCGCATCCACGATCAAACTACCGGGACCGCCATCAGCTCCATCATTGACGCGGCTCACAGCGAGGAAGGTATCTCCCACGAGCTGTAAATCTGGTGCCAACGTCCGGTCTACATGACCCACGATGGCGTCAGTCACAATGATATCAAAGCCGGAGCTCACCTGGATATCTCCAATCCTGCCACCGGTTCCTGTGCCTGCACGATCTCCATGACCGATCTGGGCATCAGAGGCGGCCCCTGCACTACCATCAAGATTCACATTGTTGATCGCATTGACATAAATATTCCCCCGTTTGACGCCGTCAGACTCGATACCGCCGTTGCCTACCAGCGCTACGGAATTATCAGCCATTCCACCAATGATGTTAACATCATTGGCGGCGCTAACGATCACATCACCATTGTAAGCAGCTGCAAACGCCTGGTATCCCCCATTACCGATCTGAGTTCCAGTCGTGATAGCTGAATCAGAAGCAACGAGGTTAATGTCACCATTGCGAGCAGTCACCATGACCGTCTCTGTGACCAAACCAAGATTACCACCTTGAGAAAACCATCCACCGTGTCCGATTTGAGCAACGCTGGCGAGACCGGTGCCTGCATTGAGATTCACATCAGTCATTGAATCAACTGTAATATTCCCAGTCTGCGCTCCTCCATTGAGTACCGCGCCACCATGACCAATTTGGGCATAGGCTCCAGCATTGGATCCATCAAGATCAATCCCACCTACAGAAGTCCTTACAACAATGTCACCAACGGCATTACCGACACTACCCGTCCCTCCGCTTCCAATTTGGGCGTAGCTGTCTGCACCACCTGCATTGAGGGCAATCTCAGAGGCAGAAACCGTGATAGCCCCATTTTTGATTCCCTGGGAATTCGTCCCGCCGTTTCCAATTTGTGCGTAGGAATTGTCTCCGTCTCCCGCATTGAGTTCCACGATTCCATCAAAAGCTCCAAATGAGGTATCCACCATGATCTCACCGGCAAGCGAGGCGGCAACAGAGCTTGAGCCGCCATGGCCAACGTGGGTCGCTGTATTATTTAGCGCTCCGCTGTTTAAAACCAGCCCGTCTTCCTTAGTGCTGATCATGATCCCACCAGTTGAATTTGCTCCGTCAACTCCAGTAAATGAATTGAAGAGTTCTTCGTTAAAGCCCACCTGAGCAAATGCTCCAGCAGCGGCCCCGGAGTTCAGAGTGACACCATAGGCCAACAGATTATTTTGGCCGCCGGCACCGCCTACAGCCACAGGAGTGAATTCGGCACCACTTCCTACATTGATGACCGATGAATTTATTCCCCAGGCAGCAACCGTATTCTTGATGGGATCAATCTCGGCCAGAGTAAAGGTCACTGGAGGACAAACCAGATGGTCAGGGTTGAAGATTCCCCCCAGAGCATTTGGATCTCCTGCGAGCCCGGTCATTCCATCCCATCCAGCAACAAGATTTACTCCCCCCAGCCCCGAATTCTGAATGCTGGCATTGAGATTCAAATTTCCAGTTGAGAATAGATTCAAGTTGATATCTCCGGTGTAGATCAACTCATTGATGATTGTCAAATCAGCCGGGGTTGTGATGTTGCCCTCGTCAAAAATGGTTACGAAATCATCTGCTCCACCATCAATGAAAAGGTTCCCACTTTGGAGGTTGATCAAATTTGTATCTGTGATCAAAGCGTAATCTCCATCTTTCGTTCCCGCAGCAGTACGATGCCCCAGAGCAATCGCTTCACCACTTGGCGAAGTCGCCGTTATTCCCAATGGAGCGTTCAAATACATATCTCCAGCCCGATTGCCGGTTCCTGATGCAACGGCATCACCATGACCAATCTGGCCATATGCGTTGGCTCCAGCACCACTGTTAAAAGAAATACTTCCGACGTCGGCAGTGATGTAGATCCCTCCCGACTGATTTCCGTCATTCTGGATCCCTCCATGTCCGGCCTGTGAATAGGCTCCGTCCCCGGTTCCCGCATCCAAGCTGAAGTTGCCGGCAATTGTCCGAATGACAATCTTACCATCACGTAAACCGTCGGAGTCTCCTGTCGCCCCATCGACGCTTCCATGACCAATCTGCGTGTAGGAATTGGTGCCACCCGAAACTAGGCTGATATCAGTCAGGGCGGACAACATAATGTCACCTGAATAATCGCCGGCCGTGTTCACTCCGCCGTGTCCAATCTGCGCAGCAGTATTGCTCGCGCCATTTCCGAGTAGCGAAATGCCACCAGCAGCTGAATTCGCAGTTACGGCGCCCGATTTATTCCCTTGTGAATTATTTCCGCCATGTCCGATGCGAACGCTGTTACTGTCGTCTGATCCTCCCGTCAGGGAAATGCCAGTTTGACCATTAACGGTCACACTTCCGCTTTGGGTTCCGTCTGCATCGATTCCTCCATGCCCGATTTGCGCATTTGAATCGAAGTCAGTTCCCCCCATCAGAACGACCGAACCTGCACTTGAATCGACGGTTATGAGTCCTGCGTTGTTTCCGTCGCGCTGAAGCCCCCCATTTCCAATTTGAGCATAAGCACGTTCACGGTCACCGCCTTTGAGTGTGATCGTTCCTACGGCATCAACATCAATGGCAGCATCCTGATTTCCCCGCGCGCCATTGTTATTGTCCAGACCACCATGCCCAATTTGGGCATAAGTCTGGTTACTGTTTCCGCCTTCAAGCGCCACTGCGGCACCGCTGTTTATCGTGATGATTCCCGAATGACCGCCAAAAGCGTTATGCCCACCATGCCCAATCTGGCCATAAGCCTGGGCGGCTGTATTGGCCGCAGGCGTTCCTGCCTGTGATCCCCGCAAGCGGATAAAACTGCCTGAAGTCACATTGATAGCGTCCGAAGATCCTGTTGCGAAATTTGCGCCGTGGCCGCCATGCCCGATTTGCGCATAACTCTGCGTTAGATTACCCGCCGTAAAGTCGATAAAACCATTGGTAGCAGTCACATCAACTTGGCCGGACTTATCACCAGTTGCCTCACGTCCGCCGTGACCTATTTGCGCATAGCTATCAAGGCCGTCACCACCAGTAAAGGAGATATTATCGGCTGCGGTGACTCCTATCGTGCCACTCATAGTACCGTCAGCGCGGTGCCCTCCGTGTCCTATTTGTGCAAAGTAACCGGCTGCTCCGCTCCCTTCCTGAGCATCACCTCCATCGAATGTGATGGAGCCGCTTCCATCAGTTCCTGCGTTGACTGTAATGGCCCCGTCATGACTACCGTCAGCATTGTCGCCCCCATGCCCCAACAGCGCATAGCGACGCTGATCGCCACCCGCGCCCCCATTGTCTGTCCCTGCTCGAAAGACGATGTTATCAGCCGCATTCACAGTGATGGCACCGGTATGACCCGTGGTCGCATTACGGGCAACTCCCCCGTGTCCAATTTGGACGGTGTTGTTGTTCCGATCTGCCGCCGCAATAAAGTTGATCGAACCGCCTGAGGCGGTGACTGAGATTACACCACTGAAGTCTTCAATACTTCCCCGGTCGTCATACCCCCCGTGACCGATCTGAGCAAATGCCCGGTTTGCGGCGGTAGACGCCGTAGGGTTTGAATTGAAATTGATGTCACCGGTCACAGCCGTAACGCCGATAGCTCCTGAAGCATTGCCGAGCGAATTGTCTCCGCCATGACCAATCTGCACATACGATTCCTGCCCGGATCCACCGTCGGCAAAAACACCGGTCTGAGTCATGACTGTGATCGCATCAGACTTCGTTCCATCCGAATCTGAACCACCATGCCCCACCTGAGCATAAGCTACAATATTGGTTCCTCCATTGAGATCGAGAAATCCACCCGATGAGGTGACACCAATGGTTCCGCTGAGGTCACCATCTGCATTCAAACCGCCATGACCGATCTGAGAATAGGCGCCCTCATCTTCTCCCGCTTGCATGGTGATATTCCCGCCTGCAAGCACCGTAATCGCCCCGTTATGGTTTCCTCCTGAACTGCTGCCTCCATGACCAATCTGACTGAACCGAACGCTTCCGTCGGTCGTGTTACCGGAATCAAACGAGATCGTCGTGCCTGCAGTTACATCAATTGAACCACCATGATTCCCGTCGTTGTTCACTCCTCCATGTCCAATTTGCACGTAGGAATTGTTACTGTGATCGGAAGCCGTAAACGTGATTGCCCCCAAAGTCGCCTCCACATCAATATTGCCAAGGTAGTCTCCTGAAGCTCCATCATTCAGACCACCGTGACCGATCTGAGCAAAGGTGCGATTGCCGGCAACATCCGATGTTGGATTGGATCGAAAAGTGATGTTGCCGGTATTGGCCAATACATTGATGTTCCCGGCCGTCGCACCAATTGCGCCGTCGGAACTGTCACCACCATGACCAAGTAAAGCGAAAGCTTGCTGATCTGCCCCGCCATCAAAGTTAATTCCTGTCTGGGCGGTTACACCGATATTGCCGTCTTTGGTCCCGTTCACTGACTGCCCGCCGTTACCAATCTGAACAAATGATCCAATGTTATTCCCACCTCCACCATACGCATTCACATGGTTGGTGGCCGAGACAACATTCACATGGCTGTTGAGGTTTCCTGCAATATCAATGCCGCCATTTCCTATCTGAACATAAGTATCATCAGCAGATGTCGCGTTCCGGGCATCAAGCGTCACGTCTCCTCCGTTAGCAGTCACGGTGATTCCGTTTACTCCATTGATTGCGTGATTGCCATCGGCATTGTTACCACCGGACCCAATCTGTACATTCGCCTCACCAACATTGCTGGCAGTCAAAGTCACCGCACCGCTCGCCGTGGCGGAAAGGTTTCCTGTCATCGTGGTATTGCCTTGTGCACCATGTCCTCCTAGGCCTATCTGGCTAAACCCACGGGAGCCACCACTCGTCAATGTGAGGTCGCCGCCGTTGGCCGTTACCGAAATCGAATTCGCACTGTGATTTCCATCAGCATTCCGACCACCGAGTCCAATCATGGTGAATCCATCGGTACTGTTGCTGGACAGCGAAACTGAGGTTCCTGCTGTCACCGTTATATTATTGGCCGAATGGTTGCCTATCGCATTGAAGCCTCCATTCCCAATCATCGCATAGGATTCCGTTCCCCCTGCATTGATTGAGACATCCTCAATTGCAGTCACAAGAATATTGTCAGTCCCCAAGCCCATGTTTCCATCAGCACTGTGCCCGCCATGACCGATCTGATTAAAGCTGCCTGTGGAGCCACTCCCACTGAGTAATACCTGCCCCTCGGTTGCTCCGACACCAACACCCGCCTGCACAGTAATCGAGCCATTGTGATTACCATCGGCATTTGTTCCGCCATGACCAATCTGGGCCGGGCTCTGGAATCCCCCGCCGGGACCACCGTCGATTCTTATATCACCGTCGGCTGTGGTTGCGGTGATGGAGCCGGTGTGTCCTTCGGTTCCGCCATCATTGGTGCCGCCGTGACCGATTTGGGCGTAACCTTCATCGTCCACTCCGCCGTCAAGGAGAATACGATTGCCGGTCCCCAACACATTCACGATGATGGTCCCGCTATGTCCAGCCTGCATCGGAACCAGCCCGGCATTGGGGTCAAGCAATGGACTCCCTATGATATCGACCTCGACATTGACAGCGCCACCATGACCGATTTGGCCGTAGGCACCTCGCGATGCTTTGTCGCCCCCGCCATTTTGCTCCCCCCGAAGAATCAGATCACCGCCACCGACTTCAATGTCAATATTTCCCATGAAACTTGGAATGCCGGCACCATTGCTACCTGTCGTGTCAAAACCACCGTGGCCGACCTGGGCAAAAGCGTGCAAAGAATCTGCCGCTCCGTTTTCTCCACCACCCACAGTCAGACCTCCGCTGCCTGTCGTGAGGGAAATGTCACCTCGAAGGGTCACCGGTGTATTATCAGCCAGTTCCAGTTGAACCGGCGCATCCGTTGGGTTGAACGTCGGTTCAAGGAAGGTGTCATTATCCGCATCAAACCCTCCGTTGCCCACCATTGCAAAGGCGGCATCGCCGCTTCCGGCATTGACATCTATGCCACCTCCTGCGGTGAGCGAAATTGTATCACTGGCCGCACCATGATTACCGACACTCTGGTAACCGCCGTGACCGACCATGGCAAAACCACCAAATCCTCCCTGCGCATTCAAGGTGATATCCCCTCCCGAATCAAAAGTGATCGAGCCGGTATGTCCTTGTCCGGAAACAGCGGAATTACGCACACCGCCATGTCCAGCCATCGAATAGCTGAAATTTCCGCCGCTTGCATCGAACAGAACACTTCCGGTGGTGTTGAGGATTATGTTTCCACTGTGTGTCGCGTAAACATAATTTGAGTCTGGCGAATTTGTATGAAGGGAAGTATCCACATCTGAGGTATCAACCACTCTGGTATCCTTATACCCTCCGTGTCCGAGCTGGGTGTAGGCATTAGGGTTACTTCCGCCCGGAGTATCAAAAATCACATCACCTCCCACAATATTTAAGGTGATGTTACCGGATCCAGCACCATCTGCATTACGACCACCATGACCGACCTGAGCATAAGCCTCGGTGTCATTTCCAGGGTCCACATTCAAGCCACCCGCACGTGTCGTGAGGCCAATGGTTCCGACATAGGTATCGCCGCTGTTGTCGCGCCCACCATGTCCAATCTGCGCATATTTTCTGGCATCATTTCCATTATCACGAAGCCGAATCTGCCCAAATGAATCAACATCAATACTTCCTGACGCATTTCCAGATGCAGAAGCGCCACCATGACCAATTTGAGAATAGGTATTAGGGTCAGATCCAGTTTGAAGATCGATCTCGCCGGAAACATTGCCGGTTCCCGCATCAACTTTGATCGTTCCGATTGAATTCCCCGATGAACCACGTCCGCCATGACCTATCTGAGCGTAGGAAAAGTCCTGGTCGCCCGGGTTGAGAACCACATCTCCAGCCACCGTTCGAACGTCAATCAATCCAGTGTAACTGGCGCCGGTGTTGTTCAATCCACCATGGCCGATCTGGGCGTATTTATCGCCACCACCTGAGAAATCAAGCAACTGAACCGCTTCCTGCGCAGTAATGATAATCGCACCGCCTGCAGTTCCCGTAGCGTTGACTCCGCCATGGCCGATCTGTCCCGGGGAATTGGTTGCCCCTCCGCTATCCAATCTCACACCACCGGTAACGCCACCTTGTCCCGCATTGATTGTGATGCCTCCTGTCGAGTTGTAGTTACTCTGCAATCCTCCGAATCCGATCATCGAGTATCCTTGAAAGGTTCCCCCGTCGCCTCCCCTGACCAACACATCACCAATCTGTGTGGTGAGTGCAATAGAACCATTAATCGTGTCTCCTACACTTCCCGTGTTGTATCCGCCATGGCCAATCTGGCCATAGGCCTGAGATCCATCCCCTGACTGGGATCCCTGAACGGTGATTGAATTCGTCGCATCGATTTGAATAGCTCCTGCGGTTCCGCCGATGGCCCCGGTTGCATTTCGGCCGCCATGACCAATCTGCGTTGAACTGTAATCCCCTTGTTGAAACGCCGTTTGCGCCCCCAGAATAACGTTGGTCGCAGTGATCGTGATGTTGCCGTCTTTCGTTCCGTCATGGTTGAATGCTCCGTTTCCTATCAATGCAAAAGCATCGTCATCTGTTGCGCCTCCAGGTCCTTCAAATCCGCCGTCCAGCGTTACATCTCCACCTGCGTTGATAATGATATGCCCCTGAGCGGCGCCATCTGAATTCACGCCTCCCATTCCAATCATAGTCCATGCCTGAAGAGGTCTTCCAATGATTGGATCAACTGCACCCGCGTTCAAATCAACATTACCGGCAGCCGTAATTGAGATGGTGTCCACCAAACCATTGCCACCCGCGTTACCCGTTGCGCCCTGTCCTCCATGTCCAATAAAGGCGTAGGTGACACTGTCCGCCCCGCCATTGAGCGTTACATTATTGGCACCTGCAATGGTAATGCTTCCTTCTTTCGCGTTAGTCGAACTCCGACCACCATGACCAATCTGGGTGTAGGCATCAACAGCGGTGTCATCACTTCCCCCGCTCATCGTCAAGTTTCCACCATTCAAGGTGATATCAATCGCGCTGGCAGCGCCATTCGTTACGGCGCTGTCGCTATCATGTCCGCCATGACCAATCTGCGTGTAATTGCGATCTGCCGCACCGGACGCAAGGGTCAAATTGTTCGTTCCAGTAATGATGATATTGCCTACTGACGGACTTCTCGACAATCGACCGCCATGGCCAATCTGAGAGAATGAATCTTCGCCGGTTGATCCGCCATTTAACTGGACATCTCCGCCGTTGTTTCCATTCAGAGTGATGTTCCCGGCCTTGGTTCCGGTTACACCAAATCCTCCATGACCGATCATGGTCATAGCGCCGACACCGGTGCCGGAGTTCATAATGATATTATTGAACCCGTCAGAACCGACACCATCACCCGTGATCACGATGTTCCCCTGACGATTGCGATTCGAGTTGGTATTCCGGGCCCCGTGGCCGATTTGAGAGTAGCTGTCCACTCCCAAACCACCATCCATATTGATATCACCTGCTTCGCAAAAGGTAATATTGATCTGGTTGTTCGCCGTTCCGTTCTGACGATTGTCGTCGGCGCCCAATCCGCCGTGCCCGACCTGCGTGTAACCCCCATCAGCATCACCGGAGTTCATATCCAATCCACCTGCTTTAAGGAACAGATTGATGGCCGAAGGAGTATCGGTGAGCCCCGCGGTCGTTCCAAGTGCATTCTCGTCACGGAAACCAAGTTGCGCGAATCCGTTGATCCCGTTGACAGTGTCGTTGCTACCATTCAGTTCAATTTCATAGGCGAAGAAATTATTCGTTCCTGCCCGGGTTCCAACAGCAATCCCGGTTGTCTGGCTTCCGTTGCCGATTGTGAGAGTTCCATTGTTCAAGCCGGTATTGTCACAATTGAAGTTCAGAGTCTGATCAAAGACAGGCTCGCAGACAAATGTGAGATCAGGTAACGGTAAACCACTCGCCGCAGGGCTTCCCGCAGCGGCCCCCTGCCACCCGGCCACCAGATTCACATCCCCGGTGCCATAGTTTTGTAGGCTCGAAATAATGGTCAGGTCGCCACCGGAAATCAGATTGAGATCGAATCCATTTTCGTAATTGATATCTGCAGAGGCATTGAAAACCAAATCTGCGGTCGAGCTTCCATCCGCAATCGTTACATTTCCTTCTTCGATCGCCTTTGCGACCGTTACGCTGAAGATATTGTCCATCTGTCCCGCTGGGAGATTCAGCCCTTCCATACCGACAAGGGAATAGCCCCCCTGCGGTCCCGGCCCTGAAATCGGCCCGACTCCAGAAGCCGCATATGACACATCACCAATAGCGCTGGAGGTTCGGTGATCAACAAACGCCCCGCTGTTTCCAGTTCCAGGAGTCACCGTCACAGCTCCCGTCGCATAAATATTGATACCACCTGTCCGAGTTCCGGAAGTATTGCCATGGGCATCCCCATGTCCAATCATAGCTCCCCGCCAATCTCCCCCAACTCCAGCGATAACATTAATATCACCGCTCCCTGCAACGGCTCCGTCCTGCGCAACGACTGCGATGCTACCTGAAAGGTTTCCACCACTGTTAATTCCACCATGTCCGATTTGTGCCGTAGAGTCATTCACAGTACCGCCAAGGAGGTTAATGGTTCCCGATCTTCCAGGAGTCGTGGAATCCAGTCCGGACAGCACAGTGATCGCTCCCGCATGATTTCCTGCTGTAAGATAGCCTCCGTGGCCGATCTGCGTGAAATTTCGGCTTCCGGTCGCATCTGTCGCGTCAAGGGTCACAGAGCCTCCCGCGTGAATGCAAATATCTCCCGTCATGTTTCCGGCAGATTCCATTCCGCCATGACCGATCTGAGCATGCTTCCAGTTTTGTGAGCCACCGCCGGAAGCCACTAAAATGTCAGCGCCCGCCTCCACTTCAATGTTACCAGAGTGATCACCCGCAGCCCGGTCAGCTCCGTGGCCGATCTGGGCGTAAGAACGATCATCATAGGCTGCGGTAAGACTGACACTGCCATCTATTGAAACTACCGAAATATCCCCCTCATGTCCGCCGGACAAACCGCCCTGGGGCGTTGTGTCTGTTCCGCCGTGTCCAATTTGGACATAAGCATGATTGTGATCCGTCACCCCGTTGCTGTTGTCATATCCTTTAAAAGTGATGTCGTCCTGCGCGTGAACAAAAATCGCCCCCGAGCTGAATCCCCGCGCTGCCCGTCCACCATGACCAATCTGGGCATAGGAATCACCTCGAACCCCACCCAAAAAGATAATTCCTCCTGCTGTCGCTTCCACGTCGATAATCCCGGAATTGTTACCCTCCGTGATGTAACCGCCATGACCAATCTGAGCATACCCCTGAGTTGTGGCCGTTTGTTGAGATGCTGTAAATTCGATATTACCCGCGTTTGATGTCACATCGATATTGCCGCGATTACCAAGGCCGGTTGGACTTCCGTTATCAGGATTATCAGCGTTATATCCACCGTGCCCTAACTGGACGTAATTCGATGAGCGGTTGCCAGCCGTAAATGAGATGTTTCCTTCAGCTGTAACATCGATATTTCCGAGATGGTCGCCGCGGGCCTGATGTCCTCCATGCCCCAACTGAGCATATGCTTCGTTACTGTCAGCAGTTCCCTGACCAGCTTGAAACGTGATACCCCCATCTGACGTCACTGTGATCGCACTGACAGTCTGGTCACCCGCCGCATTTGGGTCTTCTCCATGGTTCCCGTAGTTGTCAAAACCTCCATGCCCTAATTGAGCGAAACTGCGACGTCCAGCCCCGCTGGCTCCACCTGCTGTAAAGGTGATGTCTCCACCATCCGTGGTGGTAACATCAATTTTACCCACATTTCCGACACCGGCTGTGTTGTTTGGGCTGTCTGCCTCACCTCCGCCATTCCCCAACTGTGCCGAACTACTTGCCCCCGAACCTCCTGTAAATGTGATACCTCCAGCCCGGGCAGTCACTTCAATATCACCGATGTGATCACCCCGAGCTCCATATCCACCATGTCCAAGTTGCACATAACCAACGTTCGACTCTCCCCATGCATTCGCTCCCTGAAAGGCGCCAAAAGCAACCGCTCCATCTGAATTGACCGTTATTTTGCTTAAGGCCGCAGCGTTTGCATCTCCGGTATTTCCGATGTTCCCGTCTGCGTTCCTACCTCCATGACCCAACTGGGCATAACCATCATTCCCCTGTACAGTTGAAAAACTCACATCCCCTCCATTCGATGTCGTGACAGTGATGGTTCCAAAATGGGCGCCATCGGCATCGTTACCGCCATGTCCGAGTTGAGCATAGGCGCTTCCGCCGCGTCCTGAAGTGAATGACACTCCCCCTGCGCCCGCAGAGACGGAAATATTACCAGAGTGTGCACCTTTATTAAGATTTCCTCCGTGCCCCAAAGATGAAAAATTATTCCCGTCATCCCCTGCGATGGCTACAATACCGTTCCCCGCAATGACCGTGATGTTGCCCTGGTTGCCCAAAGTCGTATTATCATTTGGATTGTCCGCGTCGCGGCCACCATGACCAATCATGGCATAAACGTCGTCCCGGTCTCCATGTTCAGCGCGAATCCAGATGTTTCTTACACCTCGATCTCCAACCATATTGTTGTTACCGGCCGTCCCCCCGTCTGTGCCCGGGTTGATATCTCTGGTGAAAGTTATAGTCGAAGTCCCGTCCGGGTTGGAGTAGGCCACTGTCCCAATAGGATCTCCCGCGTTTATCGTGGTCGGGCCATTCCCATCTTGAAAATCTGCTGTAAATGTTGAGTCAGCGATCAAATTGCCTGGAGTCGCCGCATCAGAGGCAGTGCCGAGAATGTTTCCTGAATCATCGGCGATGACAACGACAATCGAGCCTTCAGTGACCCGGTTGTATTGAATGTTTAATACCTGACCCGCGCGATTTGCGGCAAAGTCCTGATTTGTGTTGGCATTCCAACCTTGTGAATCATGGCCACCTCTGGCGTATTCGGCTTGAAGCCCCGAACCAGCCACAGGTTCGGTATTCCCATTTAGGTTGCCTAAAATTGAAACATCACGACCTGCGTTGATGCTAATTGCAGCAAAATGATCACCTCGAGCACTCCGTCCGCCATTGCCAATCTGTGAATTGCTGAGCGCTGCACCATTTCGGGTTGAAACGATGACATCTTGAGACGCGGAGACGCTGATCACATCCGTTCCATCCCTCGCACCAAAATTACCCTGAGCATCCCGCCCGCCGTGGCCAATCCGGGCATCCAGTCCAGCATCAGCAGTTTCGTTTTTGAACGCATCACCTGCTTCCAGCAGAACATCTCCCCCCCCTGCGTTGACCGTAATGCTGCCAGTGTGATCACCACTTGCCCCGCGACCACCATGTCCTACTTGCGCATAATGTCCGTAGCCTCCCCAGCCGTCACCCAGGCTATTTTTGAATCCCCGATCATTGTCTCCGGCCAATATATTAACAGAACCGCCAGATGTGCTGACAATGATATCACCAGTGAATCCGTCACCCGTAAACTGCCCCCCTCCTGCCTGAGTCAAATCGGCGTCCCATCCGCCGTGACCAATTTGAGCATAGATCCGGCCGTCCTCTTCAGTCAGAATATCAGGGTCGTTTAATGTGCCTGCGATCAAATTGATATCGCCAGTGGCATTAATCGTGATCGATCCATCAAATCCAAAATCTCCAGCACGACTGCTTCGTCCACCATGGCCGACCTGCACATAGTTGTCAGACTGATCACCTGCAATGAAATTCACTTCGCCACCACTCATCACCACTATATTTCCCCCGTGCCCACCATCGCTTTCAAAACCTCCATTACCGAGCTGCGCATAAGCTTCTCTCGATCTCGTAAAGGGAACGCTACCGGAACCTCCGCCTGAACCGGCCTGAAAACTGATTCCGCCAGCACCTGAAGTGACGAAGATATCACCGTAGTGGTCTTGCGTCCCGTCCTGAGCACCGCGAAATTCATACCCACCGAGTCCAAGTTGAGCGAATCCGCGCCGACCCGTCGCGGCGGTAAAATTGATAGCGTTACCGGCCGTGACTGAAATCCCGTTGATCAATCCCATATTACCAACGGCAGTGCTGGCTGTCGCATTCAGATTACCAGCCCGGTTCGAATTATTCCCCCAGTGCCCGGCCGCTCCACCGTGTCCGAGCAATGCGAAGTTGTAGGTGTCTGTTGAATTATCGTCCGTGTCTGTTCCTCCATTAAAAATGATGCTTCCTGCCACAGCCTCAACATCGATGGCACCACTATGGTCACCACCAGCAGCAGTCCCCCCGTGTCCCAACATCGCGTAGTGTTCACGCCCTTCATCCGCTCCCGCGCTTCCAGCGGAAGTGTCTCCCGCCTGGAAAAGAATGTCGCCTGTGGTGGTTGAGACCTGAATATCCCCAACGTGACCAATTCCATCGGTGAGGGTGTTGCTTCCCGATGCGTCACCATCCCGGCCGCCATGTCCCAGTTGAGCAAAATTGTAACCGTCGGTGTTGTTGCCAGCGGTTCCATAGGTCCCTGCAATGAATGTGATACCGTTTTCGGCACTGACCGAAATATCTCCGGAATGACCCGCCGCATTCTGAGAGCGGGAATCAAAACCGCCGTGCCCCACAAACGCGAATGACTCGTTGCCGCTACCTCCAGCAAACCGGATATCCCCATCGGAATTTAAAGTGATTTTTCCACTGTGGCTTCCCCGGGTTGAGCGGCCACCATTTCCGATCATCACAAATCCGCGATTCACATCGTCACCATCCGCAATTGCCCGAATATTCCCGCCATTCAAGGTTGTGACCGAAATATCCCCGGTCCAGCCAACCCCGTTTACATCCACAGCGTTATCCGAACCTCCGGTGCTGTCCAAAGCCCGGGAAGCGGACCACCCTCCGTGGCCCAGATGAGCAAAAACAGCTCCAGCTCCATCACCGCCATCCAGATTGACACCACCTGCCCCGGCCGTGACTTGAATGATTCCGCCACTGTCTGCTTCGAAACGCGTTTCAATCCCCCCATGCCCAATCTGAGCATAGGCGTCATTCCCGGATCCACCCGACACATTCACCGCATTGCCAGCATCGATAGTGATTCGGCCGTTATATGAATTCAGTCGATCCACTTCAATGCCTTCTGTCCGCCCATAAACACCACCATGCCCAATCTGGCCCATACTCCAGCGCCCCGTGCCGCCGCCAACCGCAACATTGTTCCCGGCTTTGACTTCGATGTCTCCTGAAATTGGTTTCCTTGCCCCATTCCATCGACCGCCGTGACCAATCATCCCAAAGGCTTCGCGAAAACCCGGGTCGACCGGTTCAGTGCTGAGCTCATCCGCTTGAACAATCACGTTGTTCAAAGCCTCCACCTTGATTCGGCCTGTCGGATTTCGGTCCACACCGGCTGTTTCATCGTAATATCCAATCATCGAAAACGCCCTGTCGGCAGCCGATCCCTGAACGATTACGTCATATCCGACCACATTCGTCTGGCCGGTGCGACTACCCACAGCCACACCATTTCCAGTGGTTCCCCCGGCAATGTCCACACCAATTATAACACTTCCATTGTTGCCCCCAAAAGTACCCGCCTGGTCAAAAAACTGAGCATCCATGTCAATCACACCCGTTCCTCCGTGATCAGTCGGAATCACACCCACGCCCGCCCCGGGAGGAGTAAATCCTGTCGTCCCATCCCAGCCTGCCACCAGGTTTAGATTTCCACCATCTGAACTCCGAAGTTGAATGTCACGCACCACATGAATATTTCCCGCCGCTAAAAGGGTCAGGTCACCGTTGTTGCCAGCACCAAATCCGGAATAGATATCGCTGAGCACCCGAATATGTCCGAGGCCGGTTCCCCCAACTCCCGGATCCGCAGGATTTGTGAAAATAATAACATCCGTTCCCGCATTCAAAGCCCCTTCAATCGCGGCGTCTTCAGCTCCCCCAATCACAAAATCATCCGGGTCCAGCAAAAGAGTTCCGTTGTCGGCATCCACGCTCCCCCAGAAACTCAAATTCCGCTTACCGGAGACTTCTACAAATCCTCCGTTTCCAATCGCGCCATGTGCCTGAGCACTGATTTCCCCTTGATAAATCGTATTCCCATTCGCCCAAACCACAGCGGTTCCGGCATTCCCGTTCTGAATTGCATCCACCGCAATCTTCGCTCCCGCGTCCACCGTCGTGTTCTCTGCATTCAATATCGAATCATTCTTTCCTTGAAAACCACCACCCACATTGACTTGACCACCGCCCGCTCCGCCACTGGCATCAATCGACGACGTGGAAGTAAGACTTACATTCGCCCCCTCAACAATCGCACTGCCGCCAAAACCTCCGGCTCCACCCACATTGATTTGACCTCCAATCGTCGCGCTCTCCACTCCTGTCACACGCACAAATCCCCCATCAACGCTTCCCGTCGCCGAGATCAATGAGTTCGCTTCCGTCACCACATTGTTGCCTAGAAGTGTCACGGTTCCGCCGTTCCCGTCCGTCCCGTTCGCGGAAACCACCGCTCCGCCTTTTACGTTAATCGCATCGGCCGGTCCGCCATTCGGTCCCAGCATCGCAATCGTCCCTCCGTTCTTGCCATTGGCCAACACACTCCCGGTCACTTCTATATTTTCACTGATCACTTCGACCGTCCCTCCGTCTCCGTTGCCTTCACCGCTCGCATCAATCATTCCGCCAAGGCGCGCTTTGGCTGCCTCGATCAAAATCCGACCACCATCTCCATTCGGCATCGTTGCCCGAATCGTGCCCGAATTCTGAACCATTCCTGCACCTGCATTCAAAAATACCCGACCACCGCTGCGATCCACTCCCGTTGCCCGAATCGAGCCACTGTTGTTAATCGCCAACGCATAAGCATTCCCGTGCGCTTTCAATTCAACGGCCGCCGCAGAGATCGATCCACTGTTATCAACCAGGTTGCCGCTCGTGCCCGCTTTCACAAAGACCCGCTGCCCCGTCGCATCCGGATTCGCCGCAATCAGAACCTCACTGCCTGCTGCCAAGCCTACAGTCCCCTGGGGTGCCTTGATTGTTCCCGTATTCTCCACCGTCTTACCAATTAGAAACACATCACCACCGATTGCGTTGATCCGACCCATGTTCTTTACCCCCGCATCGCTGCTCCCCTTAAACAGCATGTCACGACCGCCCAGAAAATCCGCATCACTCACATCCAACGTCGAGAGCACCAGGCCACCAACATCGATCCGCCCACTTGGTCCGACAAGAATCCCGTTCGGGTTGATCACAAATACGTTCCCGTTGGCCTTCAACGCACCATGAATCGCCGAAGGATTTCCGCTGACCACCCGGTTGAGCACTGCACTGCCTGTTCCCGGTTGCGAAAACTGCGTGGTCTCGCCCGCCTGAATTGAGAAATCAGCCCAGTTAATGATCGCTTTATCCGTGCTTTGATTGATCTGCAGAAATCCATTGAGACCGTCACCAATTTCAATCCCGCCATGAACCACGACACCCCCGGAGGGGTTGCCGTAACTTAGCGATGGGAACAGTGCCAGACCAGGCATCAGCAGCCCTACGATCAAAGTCTGGAGCCGGGGGGTTTGGCGCAAAGAATAAAGTAAATTCTTCATAATTTAACGTTAAGCTAGGCTAACCTGGAAAATTCCCGGAAAGACCGCGAGCTAAGAGGGGGGGCTTATAGCTTTTGATTGAGAGTGAAAAGGAGGGGAGTGGAAATGCTAACCAAAGCACTATTACCTGAGCAAGATTAGACTAACTTTCAAGGACTTGGGTCAAGAAATTAAGGCAGAAAATCCAGCACGTTTATGTCATACAATGGAACTGAGTTCCACCTTCAGGGATTATTGTCGCAAAACCTTAAAAGTGTGACCTTCGTCAGAACGCGGAGCCATTGCGAAAAAGCCTCAAGGCCATGAGGAAGCATCCAATTCTAAAGCTTACGTTTCCAACAAGCCAACACCTGATCAGATGTCTCGTTCGCTGCCAGCTGTTTCCGTGAATATCCTCGCCTAGAATGTGGCACGAGCTCCAATGTGGAGACGTCCTGTCTCTCCGTCGTCAAAGCCTTCTTCGACAACCTGCGCACCGTAATCGAGTCGGAATGTGACATTGTCATCCAACTGATAGCGGAAACCTGCGCCCACACTCCCGAGGCTGACACTCTCTTCGTTCGGCAACTTGTCAGAACTGACAAGATTTGCGTAGTCAAGAAAGACCAGTGCCACAGCAGCATCCCGCGCGTTATAGAAGCCAAGAAGTCTTGATGGCGAAATTGAAGGCGTTCTCAGCTCAAGCGTCCCAACAAAACCATTGTCACCACGGGCAATGCGCTGCTCAAAACCACGAACGGAATCATAACCACCAGCACCCAGAGTTTCACTTGGAAGCAAGTTTGAACCTGAAGCCTGGGCTTGAACCCGGCCAATCAACTGCCACTGCTTCGGAAGATTCTGCTGACGCTCGGCCATGATACGACCATAGATATAATCAGAACTGGCTAAGGCACGCTGTTGCTCATAAATTTCATCAGTCGCCTTGCTCGTCATATCTCCGGGAGAAACGACGATTTCAGAATCAATCCTCGTTGTGCCGGTAGAATCAGTCGCCTGAGCGTTGTAACCCACTGTGAACTGAACGATTTCAGAAGTAGTATCAAAAACTTCAAGAGAATTAAACGTCAGATCGCTGTTGCTCGACTTGAAATCCATTCCCACTTCAAACTCATGAGTCCATGACCCGATTGATTTAATCGGCACAGCATAACGGGCACTTAACTGCTGGTTAAGACCTCCCGTTGCGAGTTCCTGCCCGTCAATATTGATGACAGCATCAGACTCCACATAAGCTCCCAGAAGGGTAAACTGGTGCCTCCATGGCAAATAGGATGAAAAGACAGCGGAATGCCCCAACAACTCCGACTCTGATTCCAAATTGGTAGTGAACTGATAACTCAGGATACTCTCTTCACTGAAGAACAAAGGCCCCGCCCAGCTTGCACCTGCGATGAAGCGATCCCTGCCCAGGATTTCATTACCTGAATCTTCATAACCAAGATAAGCACTCATCGCTTTGATCTGGTCGGCACGCAGGATAATATCGGTTGTGCCGTATTCAGCACCGGGGCTGTAGACCAAATCAACCCTTCTGAAAGGGTGCTTGTTCATCCAGTTCAAATCATCGAGCAAAACACTTTCTTTAATCACATCACCCCGATCCAATCGGACCTGACTGGCCAGCAGCGCAGCTGTCCCGCCTTCCACACCTTCAACAAGGACATCTCCAACACGTCCCTCAATGATAACCAATTGAAGCACGCCTGAAGTAACCTCCTGCTCTGGAACCAAAACATCAATCACCGGCATATCACTGTTGCGATAGGCAATGACTGTATCGCGAACCAGTTGATTCAATGTCCCCAAAGTCAAAGACTGGCCGAGATAAGCAGCAAGCGCACTCTCAGCTTTCTCAGGAAGAATCACGCCTTCGCTCACCACAATCCCATTAATTCCACCCAGACCAGCCTTGGTCACATCACGGGTACCACCTACAATTCGGATTCCACGGAGACTCGAAACCAAAGGCGTTCCGTCATCAACCGGTGCCGCACTGCTTTGAAAACCGGTTCCACCTTCGAGAGGTGTAACCTCATAATCACGAGAACCGCCTGGATTCGGTGCAAACGGATTGCGCCACTCCCACTTGCTACCTCCATCTCCTGGAGTCGCTCCCGGATTGATTCCGCGTTCAATCCAACGCGTCTGAGGCCGGACCGGACGGGCACCAGTGTAAACCAGCTGATTGTCCTGCACGTAGCGTGACCCCTGATTGAAACTCTGAAGTTGGCGGCCATTCGGCGTCTCAGGTGCAACGGGTGCCCCGTTATATCCATAGAGTGCCTGCTGACGCTCCACTTGAACAAGCGCGGTTGAAGGGTCCGGCGGTGTCCGGCGGATCATAGCCGCCTTTTTTGCCTGCTCTTCAGCTTCCTGCTTCTTCACAATCGCTTCATGCCGAGCATCGTGTTCCGCAACCTTCGCTTCACGATACCGCTCAATCCATGATTTCTGTTGAGGAGTCCGGTAGTCAGGCATCGGAGGAAGCTCAACAATCGCTTCTTCGGTCACTTCCTCGGTCTCAAACATATCCTCCGCACCAAAAGGCTTCAGTTGGACGCCACTTGGAGTCAAAGGGTCATCTGGAAGGGTAATCTGCCCGGGGACACTATTCGGAGAACGCATCGCTCTCGCAGGTTCTTCACCCTGTTCGCGGACGGTGGGTCGACGAACCAAATCCCCCACCACTCCGTTCTTTCTTTTCCTGGCCTCCTGTCGTGCGACTTGTTGACGCTTCTGCTGCTCATCATTCGCTTTCTGACGGTCTTTCATCCGCCTAACCAACCCCTTATCCTCTTTCTTTCCACCATCGCCGAGCTCTGGAACCGGCGGCAATCCCCCGAGCGGAGAGTTCTGTGCCCGAACAGAGCAGGCAGACAATCCAATGATAAGGGAGACAATTAAATGGCGTTTCATAACGATAAATCCTGCTAGGAGACAGGCTTCAAACCTTGGATATTGAAAGACTTAGCCTTCAAGCGCAAGCTGAATGTTCACTTTTTTCACTCATAAATGAAAGGCCTCCAATCACTGCGATTGGAGGCCCCACGATCAAATACTGATCTCAAAAACTTTGCTCACTCTCTCAAGCTTACTGAGCTGGAGGGAAAATGGTCTGATTAACCCCGAAGACCCGGTGACTTGAATACCGGTTTCCTTGTGGATCAAAGGTGTAAAAGACCAAACCGATGTTGCCAACAGCCCGTGAATTACGCTCGCGCTTCCGTTGACGCTCTTCATCCTGCTCACCTTCTTCATCTTCATCCTTCCGGTCTCCGAAAAGGTTATCCAGTGCACGCTCAGCGTCTGTAACTTCGCTCTCATCCTGATCCTCTTCGCTCTCGAAGAGACCAAGCGCTGCCAGCAATCCATTTTCGTCACCGGTCAGCCCGTCGAGTCCCATATCATCCCGATCAAAGGAATCGAACTTGTCGAGGAACAGGAACGGATAGAAGTCGAACGGGATGAAAATCGGAATCACAACCGGTTCTTCGACTTCCGGCACAAATACTCCCGGTGGGACCGGTACTGGAGTCGGAGTGGTTCCAACGGGCTGAATCGCATCGTAGAAGAAAGTGTATTGTCCTCCTCCACTGACACCGTTTCCAGCCTGATAAAATCCAGCACCACTGTCACCAAAATCGCCGGCATTGTTCGCAACAAGATTTGGGAGGCCGCCCGGCGCATCAACATCAGAAATTGATCCGCCCTGAACTTCAGCCAGACTCGTTGGAAAAGGACTACTTCCCGGAAGGGTTGAAAGCCCGGTATTGTCCCACCACAAGTCAGGTGTCAGATAAATCTCATCATTTCGACCTGCAAACTCTTCCATGGTAGGATCAAACACCCCGCCGTCTGCGATTGGTGAATCAGCGAAATCAGTCGTGATGGGCTCGTATGTCGCAACGGCTTCATTCAGTCGAGTGGTATTGTCAATGAAATTGAGCGAGCGCTGTGGAATGTAGAATTCCAGGTTCCCACTCGATCCATATCCACCGCTTGAAAACACTGAAGACGTCGTCGCAGTCAATCCCCCATTCAATGGGCCGGCAGTTGCCAGAATATCATAGAATGGAAAATTTCGGCTCGCAGCAACCCGAGTGCTTCCACTGGCGTTGATCGCACTTGAGTTCTGAATTCTTCTGTCAGCATGCCCGACCAAGGTTTCAACGAAGTTAGCGTTTCGCCCTACCGCAACTTCCACATCCCCGCGGCGGGTTCCATCAGCAAAGTTGGCAATAAACGGATCCACCCCGTCTTTGATCCAGTCTCCGTTACCGATCATGGCGTAGTTGTTACCGGGAGCGGTGGTATCGCCTGTTCCTCGACCACTACCACTTGCCGTATTCAAGTCATTTCCTACCAGAACCAGGATATCACCATCAAGATCACCCGTAATGGCGGGGCCACCATGACCGATTTGGACAAAGGCTCCTGATGTTCCCGTAGTAAGCAGATCAACCGGAACCGTTCCTCCCTGCATGGTCAGATCATTGGTCACAACCACGGTGATGTCTCCGGTGTGATCCGAGTTAACCACCCGGTCATTCGCATTATTTGTCGTGAACAGCGAATCTTCGAATCCAACATGGCCGATTTTAGCGAAGTTACCACCACCCGCAGTATTTCCTGTGCCGGAAACCGGCGTCAACACTCCCTGCCAACGTTGTTGCCCCTGCAGAAGGAGATCATTCCCTACAAACACCGAGATATCACCGGTTGCGGGAGCATCCAATCCAACCCCGCCGTTACCAATCGCTGCGAAGCCATGGTTGACCCCTTCGTAAACTCCGGCAGTCGCCAACCCCTGCTGTGAACCAGCCAGGTTGTTGGCCAGCACACTCAAATCCCCATCCACAACCACCGTGATATCTCCGTTAAACCCGGTAGGAATCGCATTTCTCAAGGCACGGTCATCACCGTTGGTGCTGAAGCCGTGGCCCACCTGAGCCCAGCTACCCCGGAACACATTCGCCTGTGTTCCTGAACCAGCTCCGCCTTGAATCGTCATATTACCACGTGCCGTCACCGAGATGTCCGATGACGCTTCAATTCCGTTGATCTCTTCACCGTTGCTCAGCACAACCAGATCCCGGTTGTTGGTGAGCCCACCATGACCGATCACAACCGGACTGAGTTCAACTGGAGGTCCAATCGGAATTATACCACCATCATTGAGCGTTCCTCCATTAACCCCGTTCCGCTGCTGAGCGATCACAATTTGGTCAATGCCATCTGACGGATCGGTGTCGTTCGGATCATCTCCGTAAATGGCTCCACCCGCGGAGGCATCGAGAGTGATGTCTCCTTCAGCATACACCGTGATGTCACCCACCAACTCAAGAGCGTCAATTCCGTTCCGATCATTACCGGCGCCGGTTGTAAGACCATGCCCAATTCGGGTCCAGGTTTGACCACCATTACTACCGCCCTGACCGTTCTGCATCAGAATGTCATTTCCTGAGGTGACAAAGATCTTCGCATTCTTGTCACCGTAATCAGTGGCATTGTTATTTTCATTAAAGGCATCCTCGCCGTTTCCACCGTGACCGATCAAACTCCAGGCCTGCCCTGTCCGTGAACCTTCAGTACGACCTGCAGCTACTTGCTTCTGATTCCTGTTCCGCCCTTCTTCCAGGTGATTCATAATCACATCACCGTTGATTGTGGTTACGATCACATTAGATGTATTAATCCCGCTTTCCCCCGCAGTGACCAAGTCACCTTCCCCGCTGTTGAAGAGAAGCGTTCCCGCCGGGCTGACCTCCATTCCTGTACTTAGAGGATTGTCAGCGTAAGTATAGATGACCGAAGCACCACTGCTGTCGACGGAAGAATCGATATCAATGGAAATCCCGTCTCGCAGATAATTTTCATCGCGGACAAAATCGCCACCCACTTGCGCGTAGTTCTGAACGCCACCGTGGCCAATCTGGCCGTAATTCCAGCGGTAAGCCCCGCCAGTGACAGTCACGTTCAAATCAGCAGTCACTTCAATATCTCCGGTAAAATCGAAGAATCCAGACTGATAGCCACCATGACCAATCTGTGCCTGGGCACGCATATCAAAGTTGTTGCGGTTACTCTCGTGGCTGACTCGTCCACCACCTTCGACCAGAACACTTCCACCAGCAGTCACCCGGATGTCTCCGAGGATGAAGGAGGACGTCTCGATATCCGCCAGGTCATTACCACCATGTCCAATGCGGGCATTGTCATAAATATCATTTCCTGCAATCACGCTTACATTTGCCGCCGATTGAACGTCCACATTACCCGTGATGGTCATGAAGGTCACACTGCGATCCAAATCCACAGGACCAATCGAACCAATCACCGCCCTTGAACCGGTTTGGGCATTATCCCCGTTTTCTGAACGAAAGTTCACCACTTCGCGGTCTTCACCACTATCGAACGGCGCACCAAGATTCGATCCGTTGTAACCGGCACCATCAACCGCGTGACCGAAATTCGACCCGCCATGTCCAATCGCTGCAAAACGACGGTCCCGTGTCTGAGCGGTGTCATCAGCCGGGCTGTTTCCAGCCGTAACTGTCACACTTCCACCATTTGCCACCACAGTGACATCTCCATGAAAACCTGAAACCACACTTCCATCCAAAGCCGACACCGTAACAGGACCGATAGCTGTTTCATTGATCGTTCCACGATCATCAGGATACTGAAGGTCGATCAGGTTACCGGGGTCAGGATTCCCCGCATTTTCCTGAGTCGCCCCGCTTCCCCGTGGGTTCTGAATTTCCTCATCCATCAGATCCGCTACCGTGATATCCCGGTTACCCGCAGCCTCCACCGGATCAAGAAGCGTTGTGAATCCAGTGGTATTCACGCCCGAAAACAACTCTCCCCGCCTCATGTTGGGGTTTCTCATATCCAAAGATGTCGCAAAGAAGCGAACCTGCTGGTCGACATTGTTAGTCGCATTAAAATACGAATACCCGTCATTCGTATGACCGATGGCAGCGTGTGTCCGGGTAGCCGTTCCTGCAAGGACATCGACTCGTCCGGCAGCCTCGACATAGATATCACCAATGTATTGACCAAACTGGGCAATACCTCCGTGACCAATCTGAGCAAATGAGTTGCTGGACTGGTTCCCTGTCTGATAATTCCCGAATTCTCCCCCTGTGAGGATGACGTTGCCGCCGTCATCAACGGTTGCTGAAATCGTTCCCAGCGTCCGGTTGATCGTGATGTCTTCGTCGGTGTTCACCCCGGCCAGGACGTTGATATTTCCATAAACCGGCGCCAGGCGTCCGATTGATGTCGCACTACGGTCATTGGTAGAACCATTGATGGTCCAGCGACGCTCCAGCTGTCCCTGCTCAATTCCGGCATCTCCAAAGCTCCCGTTATTAGGATCAACATTGCCCGTCTCGCGAGTTGAACGGCTACTGCCTCCCCAGCTCTGACTGAATCCACCATGGCCGATCATCGCATAGTTGGCATCGCGTCCATCACCAGCCCGAACATCCACCGTCCCGGTCGCTACCACATTGATATCCGCCGTCAAAAACTCTGCGCCTGCACCGTTTTCAGGACGCAACGCTCCAAGCCCGGTCGGATCTTTCACCTCTTTGGAACCAGCATCTTCAATCTGCTGCCACCACCAGTTACCGTGAGCAACACTGTTGAAGTGACTTGCATAGGGAATAAAAGTCGCATCTCCCGCTGTTTGACCATTGCTGCTGCCATCCAACACACCTGAGCTGTTCACACCCCAAACCCCATCCGCAATTCCGTCACCGTTGATATCCACTTCATTCATCCCCACGATGGCCGCGATCGGATCAAAAACACCATTAACGCCAGCCTCACCGTTGTTGATCGCCCCTCCGTTATTGATACCATCACTGAGATACCACTGACCGGCCGCATTGGTCAGGTCCAGAGAACGCCCTCCCCCATTATTCAATCGAAGTCCAAAAACCCCGCCATCATCTTTGAAACCGATCTGAGCATAGCGATTGAAGTTGTTGTTATCAGAACCGCGAACAAAAACGTTCTCTGCCGCGATATTGGTGGTGCCGAAACGACTTCCCACCTCCACGTGGCGGGTCATCGTCGAATTTCCAACGAAGAGCGCTCCACCCGGCTGACCAAACTGCCCGTTCTCCAGGTAGTAATCGAAGATGTCAGACACCCCGGTCGTTGCGGTGATCGGTGCGGTTGAATCATCAAAAATCCGGGGGCCGGCAACGCTGTCCAGAGCATTCGCAGTGAACACATTTTCAAAGAGGAGGCTGTTAATCTCCCCTTCAGTTCCGGTCCAACCAGCCATCAGGTTGATCGAACCTCGCCCTGAAGTGCGGATGTGATTGTTTACAAAAATCGCACCACTCGCAAACGCTCCGAATGAAGCTGAAGAGTTCGTCCACTGAATCGCCAGGTTGCGCGGGTTGTCTGGATCGTAATCGTATACCGTTCCCTGATTGTAGACCGCATTGTCCGCCCCGGACTGATCCCAACCACCTTCACCGACGCTGTTAAAGAAGATACTACCGCTCTGAGTCGCCAGGATCAGAGAAGTCCCGCCCTGCAAAATCTGGTTAATCGCGGCGATGTTCACCTGGTTCGCACCGGGAGTGGCTCCAAAGTTACCCACTTCAATATCGCCCGGATCAAACAAAACCGTTCCGGCTTCACCACCGACCGAAGTCGCGATCACTCCACCCTGCATAAACAGGTTTTCCTTACCGGAAACTTCAATCAATCCCCCGTTGCCTTCAGGACCGCGGGCCGAGGCTGAAATTTCGCCATTGTAAATTGTGTCTTTGTTCGACCAGACCACCACAAGACCAGCATCACCTGTCGTTCCGTCGACAATAATTGATGCACCCTCTTCAACCGTTGTTAAGTCGGATTCCTGAAGACCAAAATCATCATTCCCCTGAAAATCACCACCGAAACGAACCGCACCGCCAAAGGCACCAACCGATTCCATGGTTGCAGTCGAACGGGCCAACAGATCTGCACCCGTCACCGTTACATTACCACCGTACCCTCGTGAGCTGTTTGCGCTCAGTGAACCGCCAATCACAGCCTGGTCCACACCATTCACGAAAATACTGCCTGCAGCATTGGCGCCACCCACATTGATCTGAGATCCTGCAGCCTGAGTAACTGTGTCACCCAGAATCTTAACAGCACCACCATAAGAACCACCCGTTGCGGAAATATTCCCGGCCACATCCACTGTGCTTCCAAAAACACCCACGGTGCCACCACGGGTTCCGCCGGAGGCACTGACGTTTCCATCAATGTTCACAGAGTTGGTTTCAGGCGATCCAATAATCACACTGCCACCTTCAGCCTTGCCGTCAGCAGTCACTTCCGCTTCCGGTCCCACATTGATTTCCGAGCCCAAAACGGTCACTGAACCACCTTTGTTACTTCCATTGGCACTCACTTTACCAGTTCTCAAATCAATCACCCCGGCCTGACCACCATCGATGAGGATCTCCCCGCCGTTTGCACCGTTAGTCGCTTCGATCGTTCCTGTATTCGTGATGTCTCCACCGGGCTCACCCGCAGAAAGAATCACCCGGCCATTGATCCGCTGCGAGCCGGTCGCGCGAATTGCCCCTGAGTTGTTAATCGCCAACGCATACACATTACCGTGAGCCTTCAGCTCAACCGCAGCACCTTCGATCGTGCCCGTATTCGTAATGCCTGTGCCGCCACCGACGCCACCCGCTTTCACAGTGATTTTTGCGTCGCCTGTCTCATGAACAATGATGTCGCCACCCGCTCCCAAAGCCACCTGGCCATTCAGGGCACCGATGGAACCGTTGTTTTCGACAAAATTACCCAGCAGAATCACATCACCTTCAGATGAATTGATCGTTCCAAAGTTCGTCACACCAGCAGAGCTGTTGCCACGGAATCGATTGTCTCCACCATTGAGGAAATCGTTGTTATCGATATCCAGTGTTGAAAGCGTGAGGTTCCCCACCACATCGATCACACCACCAGCTCCCACCAGGATACCGTTGGTGTTCACCACCATGACCCCGCCATTCGCCTTCAACGTTCCGAAGATCGCTGAAGGATTGCCGCTCACCACCCGGTTCAAAACAGCTGAATTCTTACCCGGCTGGATAAACTCGGTAATCTCCCCTTTACCGATCGAGAAATCCTGCCAGTTGATAATCGCTTTGTCGCTTCCCTGCGTAATACGGAGATTCGCCGTATCCAGCCCTTCAAATGCAATGTTCCCGTGCACCACGACACCACCCGTTGGGTTCGCCATGACCACATCCTGCATCAGCATCATGCCGGGCATCAACACCGCCAAAATGGCGCGCTGCAGCCAGACAGCTTTTCGAAGTCGTTTCATTGTATTCATAGGGGAGGCTTTCCTGATAGGGGTTTTGGGGAGAGATTTATCAACTCGGGAGGTCTTACAAAGGGCCTCCGTTAAGGAGATGAGTTGTTACTAAAGGTTTGTTTCAGTTAGCTAAATCGTGACGCTTTCTCCCTAAAAAATAAAAGTTCTGCGTCGGTAAAAATTGGTTTCGTTTGGAGGTCTTGGAGGAGTCGTTGCGATCCAACAGGGTTCATTCATCGAACCAACCCTGTTTGATCGTTTCCAGCGTTACCTGGCCCGGTTAATGGCGGCGCGATTCACACCAAAGACCTTAAAGCTTGAGTAACGGTTGGTGTCAGGATCGAAGATGTAGAAAACCGGATTCGCACCCAACAACGCCCTGTTGAGACGGGCATCGAGACGGGCAGCCTCTTCTTCCTCCTCTTCGGATCCGATTCCGCCGCGACGTGAACCGAGCGCATCATCGAGAAGTGCTTCCAGGAAGAATGGTCCCGGCTCTTCCGTCTCGTTATCCTCGGCATCTTCAAGGCCAATCGCCCCGAACAGGCCGTATTCCTCACCGGTCAATCCGAAGATCAAACCGAAGTCATCGCGGTCAAACGAATCGAACTTGTCGATGAAAAGGAACGGATAGAAGTCGAATGGATCGAACACCACGATGTCCTCAATAATCTCTTCAACCTCGGGCACAAACGGTGTTACACCCGGGCCGCCGACCACAACCGGTTCAACCGGATCATCCGCGAAGTAGAGGAAGTAGAATCCGAATGCGTTGGCCACTGGATATGGACCTTCGGCCGGCGTGCTGAAGTCTCCTACTGGTTCTCCGTCGAGTCCTACCCCGAAGGTAAACTCCGTGGCAAAAAGCTCATCATCACGGGTTCCGTCGGAGCGTGGTGCCAACGCTGTGCCTGGATCTTCTGAGTAAATCGAGCCGTTGATCACAGTTCCATCAGCGATCTGATTGGAGAACGTTCCTCCAAACGGACCCGTGGCTCCATTCGGCATATAGAGTCTCAGCTCTCCACTTGATCCCGGACTTGGCAATCCATTTGAAGCCGAGCTGAAGACCACCCCGTTCGGGTTTCCAACAGGATCGACCCGTGTGATGAGTTGCCCGGTTCCCGAAGAACTCGGATCATTCCGGCTCACGGCCACATAAGTCGCGCCCACGTTACTGACAATATTCCGATGGTTGGCCCGGTTATCATTGGTATCAAGATGACCTATCAATACGCGGTTCTTGTCGTCCCCCCCTGCGTAAGTATCCTGAAGTCCAAATGTGGCAACAAAGGCATCGTTGGTCGAAGTCTGATAATTAGTACTGCGGCCCGGATCGGAGAAGTCAACGCCGCCATCTCTTCCAACAAAGACGAAATTCTCATCGGCATCGAGAATCATGGTGTCGCCCACCTTCACATAGATATTCCCCTCCCAGCGAGTCGTCCGTCCATTGCCGGAGCCACCTTCAACCCGACTCCGGTCGCTGGTTGGCTGATACCCGCCATGACCAATCTTAATCGCGGCATTATCACCGGAACCGGCATACAACAGGAGGTCGTCACCTACGGTTACATCAATGTCTCCAGTGATGACTGAACGACGACGACTGCGGTTTCCACCCCAGTTGTCAGGTCCGCCGTTGTGACCGATCGCCACCTTGGCATCACGCTGCTCACCGGCAATCCCGATGAGGTCATTTCCGGCAGTCACATTGATGTCCTGATCAATTACTGTGATGTTGTTGTGTTGACCACCGTGACCAATCTGCGCCCAACCCGCTGATGAGCGAATGTTCGCGTCAAAGTCCAGGTTTCCATCATCTCCCGTTAACAGGATCCCATCCGTTCCAGCGGTGGCGTTGTCATCATGATCAAATCGCTCTCCACGACTTCCGCGACGTGAGTAGTAATACCCTGAAGATTCCTGCGTGCCAACGACCCCACCATAAACATCATCGGGCGTATCATACAAACCATCGGCTCCGGGCTGCTGGTAGTTGTCCGCCCGCGCCGCCAGATCATCATCCATAGTGCCGCCAATATTATCCGGTCCAAAGCCAAAGTCACCATCAGGTCCGGGAGAAAAGTCGGTGTGTCTCGCGTTTCCGGTATTACCGGCATAGCCAGTCAGCAAAACACCTGGATTGTTTGGCCAAAGCGGGTTCAAGCTTTCACTCCCCTCATAGAGGAAATTATTGGCCCCGCCCGTTTCCGGATTCGGGTTGTCTTCTCCGGCAATCAGGATGATGTCGCCGGTTGCAGCAGTCACATTAATCTCCCCGGTAATCGTAGCTCCATTGAGGAACCGGTCATTGTTATCACCCTGGGTCTCTGTGTCCCAACCACCATGCCCGATCTGGGCAAAGTTACTGGCCTGACCGTAACCGTTCTCAGTTGCGATGAGAGAAATGTCATCTCTGGCGAAAACAGTGATATCGCCATCCCAGAACTGCGCGCGGCTGTCACGTCCACCGTGACCAATCAAAGCCCAGTTGTCTGTAAAACCATGACCGGCATGAACCAGCACATCACCACCACCGGCATAAACCGTGATGGTCTCTTCCCCGCCAATCACAGAGCCGTTCGAGCTACGGCCACCGTGTCCAATTTGAGCATAGGAATAAATCGTTCCATCCAGATCGGTGTGGATCACATTCCCGTAAGGATTGAGACGACTCAAACCACCATCACCGCCCTGAAGAACGACATTCCCATTCTCAGACCGGACCGAAATGGCTCCCATCCAGGAATCGAGCTGATGCCCCAGGCTGTTGTTGTTATTGCGACCATCGTTGTCCCAACCACTGTGACCAACCGTTACGTGATCGTGGCGGCCCAGTCCAGCTTCAAGAGTAATGTCACCATCGGCCTGAAGAGTAATGTTACCGCTCTTGATGCCCCGTGAAGTCATGGCACCAAAACCAACACCTGTGAAGTTCTGCTCCGAACGACGTGAGTTAAACGCATCCCGATAAGCCATGGGGTTCGCCGTATCATTGGTGAATCCCTGCGTGATATCACTACCGAGGAATGTAATAGCTCCCGCGGTAGCCGTGACACTGATGTCACCAAAGATCCCCTCGCTGTAGGCCGAGTTACCGGAGTCCGTGTGACCAATCTTCGCCCAGCTCCGGACCGCATACAGGGAGAATAAATTGTCGTCTTCATCTGACCAACGTCCTCCCGTAGCGCTCTGAACTTCAGTCAGCTGCCCTTCAATCGTTGATGCCTGAGGAGCGATGAACTCAATATCACCCGTTGTGGTGGACACAGTGATCGTCGAATCGCGATCCGAACCGGTTGCCCCGCCAAGTGTTGCTTCGCGAATTCCACCCGCGTTGTTACCACCTTCAAAATCGTTGTCACGCCCACCGTGGCCAATCTGAACGAAGTTGGTATCACCACGCACATCACCTAACGTTCCATCAGTCTTTGCCGAATCCCAGCCACCGATAGCCTCAAACCGGATTCCGGTTCCGGCCTGGACATCAATCATTCCCCAGTGATCCCCCCGCACCAGGTATCCACCATGACCAATCATGCTGTAGGCCTGGTTAGCGGCAGTCCCCACTTCCGGCTGGCCGGACATGAAATCAATCATTCCACCGGCGGTCACCGAAATATTTCCACTGTGACCGTTCACCAACGTATCCGTAGCCATGGAAATGGCTGTCCATCCAAATCCGCCATGACCAATCTGAGTGAAGGCCCGGTCTGAACCTTCCGGCTGGAGAAAACGCTCCGTTCCGCTTCGGAAAATAATATCCGTTGCGGCTTCCACGTTGATGTTACCGCGAAGACTTCCGGCAACCCCCTGGTTGTCGGTATCCCATGTGTGAACATGACCACCGTGACCGATTTTCGCAGGAGATTGGCTGTCACCGGCGATAAAGCGAATCTCACCGCCCCGCGCTTCCACATTGATATCACCCGCGGCATTACCCGGTGACTGATAACCACCGTGACCAATCTGAGCAACACGCTCATTGTCATTATCTTCAGGAGAAACAAAGTTGATGCTTCCGGAAGCGATCACATCAATATTCGCCTTACCGGCGTCATCAATCGTGCCGTCCGCATTGAAGTTACCGATATTACCGTAGCGCTCGTGACCACCATGTCCGATCCGGGCGCTGGAGCGGCTTGCCGTTCCCGTCTGGAAAATAATGCTGCCGTCTTTGGCTTCCACATAAATATTCCCCTGGTCACCCACCCGGTTTCCATCAGGAGTCAAAAGATCAGGATCCAAAGCGCGTGGCCCCAAAGACTGATCGAAGTTCAAGTTGACGGCATCACCGACCCGTGACCCGGCATTATCCCTCGCATCCGTGTTGTTGGTGTCGGTTCCTTCAATCACATCATTACCGCGTGAGTTCCGGTAACCACCGTGACCAATCTGAACGTAACCGGCCCAGCTGTTTGAAGTACTTCCCTGAGCGAAAATACCACCGCTGTTGTTCACCACGGAGATATCCCCTTTGAAAGCACCCGCACCGCGTGCCGTAGCATTTCCATCCGGATTGGAAAGACCACCATGCCCGATCTTGGAGTATCCTGTATCACGACCAGCCCGCATGGAGATTTGGGCAGGCGAAGCTCCCAGCCCGACATTGACATCGATATTGCCGGAACTGTCGGCATTGATCAAACTGAAGAAAGTCTCACTGGTGTTTCCATTACCACCCGTCCGCAGATCGTTATCATAAGAGTTTGAGTTACCGCCGTGACCGATCTGAGTGTATTTGCGGGCATCACCCGTGAAATCACCAGTCATCGTCAGTGACCCCTGAAGCTCAACATTGATATCACCGCTGTTGCCTTCATTGATAAGGTAGGTCTCAAAAGCTGACCCCCGCATGTCAATATCCAGTGTGTTCGACCCAAACCGGTTTGAGCCGGCAAAGTTACCCTGGCTCACCGTGTTAAAATCATTGCCAGTCGTTACCGTTACATCATAAACAACTGTCGGGACCTCAGCGGCAGCCACATCCACATCTAAACCACGGTCCAACGTAACGACCCCACCCACATTAGAAACCACTATGTAGGCACCGCCAGTGTGAGCGGCACCGAAATCGAGCAAGTCCCCTACTCCCGGATCTACAGCTCCGCCGGCAATTTCCACCGTCATGCTCGCTGCAAGAGAAGTATTCGTCGTTGTGAAATCGGTCGCTGTCGTCGTCGTCGCCAGATAAGTGATATTCGGAACGGCACCATTACCCACCGCAACATCCAGTCCCCGGTCCAAGGTGATGATCCCGCCACTATTCGACACCACCGTGTAAACTCCTGCGTGACCTGCTCCCAGATCGAGTGTATCCCCGGCACCAACCTGGAACATTCCGCCTTCCAAATCAATCGTGGAACTTCCGGCTGCATAACCGGTGGCAAACTGCTTCCGGTAATTTGAGGTATTTACCAAACCATAGAGACCGGCACCACCGGACTCCGCATTGGTTGAAGGACGGTAACCCAGATGAGCAAAACGCTCACTGCCACCGTCAGGCACGATGATATTCAAATTATTGGCAATCACGTTGGTCTCACCGAAGCGACTTCCCACCTGAACAGCCTGATCGTTACCCTGACCATTGATGAAGACGTCACCATCTCCCGGTGTTCCGAACATCGCACCACCGAGAGTGGACAAATCGGCAAAATCAATCGGACCATTGATACTGTCCTGACTGGTCGACGCGACTCCCGCAGGGTCAACCGCACCCGTCGGGGCACCGGTCACTCCGTCCCAACCGGCAACCAGATTAATATTACCAGCGCCATGGCTGATGATATTTCCAAGAATCACAATGTCGCGGTTCGCCAGGAGGGTAAAATCCGTGAAGTTTCCGGGATCATCCACAATACCGTCAGCAACAAAATCAGAGTTTGGATTTCCCCACTCAATCCGGACATGGTTTTCAACCACGATATCACCCTGATCGATTCCCGCACCGCCGGTGTGGATAATCAGGTTGTTGGAGGCAAGCGCCGCGTTGATATCATCGTCAGAAATCGTTCCACCGGAAGTAGTCCCGCCGTCCGTGATCGTCACGTTAGTCGGGTCAAGCAGAAGCGTTCCCGTTCTGCCACTGGCCGCCAGCGTGCTCACTGATCCACGATAGCGAAGAGTATCTTTACCGGAGACCTCCACAAATCCACCGTTTCCAATCGCGCCGAAGGCACGGGCACTCACATCACCTGAGAAAGTTGTATCGCTGTCGCCCCAGATAATCACTTTACCGGCATTTCCGCCTTCTGAGTTGGCAATCACTTGAGCACCGGCTTCAACGTTGTTCACCTTGGTATTGATGATGTCGTCTTCAGCTCCCTGATAACCACCACCAATGCGGGCCGTTCCCGCACCATCAAAACCTGAAACATCAACCCTGGCACCGGCTGCAAGTGTCGTCGCCTCGCGAGCGGTCACATCCACATTACCGCCACTCCCCATGAGACTGGCCGCATTGATATTGCCACCCACGGTCGCTGAATCACTCAGAATGGAACCAACCTTGACTGTTCCACCATCACCCATCAAAGAACCGACATTCAAATTCCCGTCAGCCGTTACGCTGGTCGCGCCATTCAAATTGATCGCGCCACCGCTTCCGCTCTGACCACCGGCACTGATGGTTGAAGATCCAAACTGAGTCACCACGCCGCCGATCACACTGATCGTGCCGCCATTAACAGAACCATCCGCAAGGATATCACCTTCGATGTTGATCACGGAATCAGGACGCCCCGTCACATTGATGACGCCGCCGTCACCGCCGGAACCCAGAGCGCTCACCGTTGAGCCGGCTCCAATAATAACTGAGCGGGTATCCATTTCGTTACCCACGGTGATTGATCCACCATTTCCACCATCAGCCGTTACCTGGGCACCGCCGATGATATTGATGTAAGCACCCTGGACATCGATCACGCCGCCATCAGCACCGCCGTCGCCGTTGGCATCCACCACGCCGCCATCCAAATTAACCGTACCGGCAGGCCCGGCATTGATATTGATCGTTCCGCCGGAACCATCCGCATTCCGCGCCTGTAAAGTACCTGTATTGGTGATGACACCACCGGGACCGGCATCCAGCGTGAGAACGCCACCGGCGTACTTCGCTCCGTTCGCCCGGATCATTCCGCTATTATTAATAGCGAGCGCGTAAACATTGCCGTGAGTCTTAAGCTCGACCGAAGCCCCTTCGATGGTGCCTTCGTTGTTAATACCCACCTGACCGCCACGACCGGCTGCTTTCACCGAAATCTTCGCATCCCCTGCTGAGCTGACGATGATGTCGCCACCCGCACCTAAAGCAACCGTTCCGTCGACTGACCCAATCGTTCCGCGGTTATCAATAAAATTACCCAAAAGAACCACATCGCCTCCCGCGTTGATGGTTCCGTAGTTCACCACTCCTGCACCATTCTTGCCACGAAAACGATTGTCTCCCCCGTTTAAGAAATCATTGTCGTCAATATCCAGTGTGGAAAGCGTAAGCGCACCTGCCACATCAATCACTCCGCCGGCTCCTACCAGAATTCCGTTGGTGTTGACCACCATCACTCCGCCGTTCGCCTTTAAAGTACCGAAAATGGAGGAGGGATTGCCACTCACGACCCGGTTCAGGACCAGTGAATTGACACCAGGCTGATTGAACTGAGTCAATTCGCCTTTTCCGATCGAGAAATCCTGCCAGTTAATAATGGCCTTATCACTCAGCTGGTTGATCTGAAGATTTCCAGTTCCCAGCCCTTCAAATCCTACATCACCGTGAGTCACCACGCCTCCAGTCGGATTCGCCCGAACTGCATCAGGCAGAAAGGCGAACGATAGCATTAAGAGGCTCAGCACAAAGCGCTGAAACCGTTGGTGTGATCTGATAAAATTGATCATTGGGTCCATGATGGCACAAGGGTTGGGGTCTTTAGGAGGAGATGGTTCTCGGGCCTTCTATTTCAAGATAAACTACAAACCGTAATGGAATGACAGCATATAGCCCTTCTGTAAATGCAAAAATCACTTAATTTTTGCGTGTTATTTCACTTAGAGTTGTCATCGGTGCGAAACGCGTGACAGCCTTTTGTTTTAATTTCTGCGATAAAATTGCGGATAATCCGGGTATTTCCCGAAATCCCCACTCTCGCGGCTTTCCGCAAATTATTATTTCACCTCCCCTAACAGTCAGTGGAGCAGAATGAAACCGAAATATCAGATTCCTTACTTTAAGGCGTTCAACATCTCGGGAAATTGCTGTCGTCCCGCCGAAATCGAAAAGCCAAAACACCGCCTCTGTCATCCCGACGCAGGAGGGACCTGCGTCGGAGGTTTGAAGCTGGTGTAGTTTCCAGGCATTCAGGATCACAGGCCTCCCGGCAGGGCGCGAGCCTATGGTTTCGGTCCACCCGAAATGGCTGCTTTCACTTCAAAGAGCCAGGGTCAGGTCCTTCCTGTGTCAGGATGACAGGGAACGAATCGAAAAGCCATCGAACCTTGAAGCTGGTGTAGTTTCTCAGGTATTCAGGACCATAGGCCTCCCGGCAGGGCGCGAGCCGATGGTTTCGTTCCACCCGAAAAGGCTGCTTTCACCACAAAGAGCCAAGGTATCGGGTGGAGGTGAGCGGATTGCGCCGCTCACCCCTCCCACACCACCGGACGTGCCGTTTTCAGCATCCGGCGGTTGAACCACAGTTCAGGTGTAAAGGTTCGTTTGATTGGTT
>JBLWYI010000043.1:0-50219 GCA_048267005.1 Verrucomicrobiales bacterium
CTGTGTTCGACATGATGATCTGATTTTGATGTTCTCAGACCAAAGGCACCGTGTCTACCAATTCGGGGGAACTTCAAATTTAACAAAAACGATCATGTGGAGGGATTGCAGATATATCGAAAGCGCGCATGTCAGGTTTCACAAGGCACTCCACCTCCGTGCGAGAGAGATCGTGAATCACCGCTTCCTTTTGGTGGAGTCCGGCCAGGGCGAGTTCAGATTCCATGACACTGCGTTGAAGATCGAAGCGCGAACTCTGATCTTGTTGAGCCCCGGCAGTCGGGAAATCCGATACGCTCCCGGTCTTCCCGTTTCGTATCTCTATGTGGAGTTTTATGTGTCCCAACCACTGATTCCCGGACCGTTTCTGGAGATATCTCAACGGTCCCCACATTGCCGAACTCTGGAATACCTGTTGTGGTCAATCGATCGGGAGAGCGGACACGGTGTTGAGTCATTGATACCCGGGGCTGTCGAGCTGGCTTTGTTCGATTCGAAACAGGAGAACACCAGGGTGGATCAGAGAATCCAGACCGCACTCGAGTACATTGATCGACACCTCACTCAGTCGTTCAGAATCTCCGCACTCGCCCGAATAGCAGGGCTCTCACTTCCGCAATTTCGCAGGCTGTTTCAAAAGGCGGTCGGCTGTTCACCCAAGGAATATGTCCTCAAAGAGCGTATGCAATATGCGCGGAAGATACTTCAGACGGAAGGCCTGAGGGTTGGTGAAGTTGCTGACCTCATGAATTTCGAAACCGTCTATCAGTTCTCAAATCAGTACAAAAAGATTCACGGGAACAGCCCGCTGAAGGACCTGCTGGATAGCTGAGACACCCACTGGATTCAGTCCTTCAGGAAGTGCTTTTTCAACCCCTCGAGGGCTTGTTGCTGGAGTAGTTTTGATCCAGCACCGGCAATACCGTGGTTCCCTCCCTCAACAGTATGCAACTCATGGACGACTCCGGCTGCTTTCAGTTTTTCCTTGAGAACCGTTGCATGCTCATAGGGAACTATCACATCGGCGTCACCGTGGAAAATCAGGATCGGTGGATCGTCTTTGGAAACGAATGTCACCGGCGACACATCCTTCATTTTTGCTTCGTCCATTTCAGATGCGGGCGTCCCCGGCTTGTATCCGATCAGTTGGCGATAAGCAGGATGAATGTGCTTAATCGTGGAAAGTAGACTCCAGTCCGTCGGTCCAGCAAAGGGCACCGCACATGCTACTCGCGAGGATTGGCGCTCCACAGGGTCGTCGGAATCAGGATCCGCAAAATCATCATGCAGTGCGACCCATAGAGAGAGGTGACCGCCGGCTGAGCCTCCTGTAACACCGAGTTTTTTGGGATTGATGTGCCATTGCGCTGCGTTTTTCCGGACAAACTGAATGGCGCGCATGCAATCATTGGTCTGTGCCGGATGCGGTGCCACGTTTGTGAAGCGATACTCCACCGCCACCACATGAAACAAGCCTTCCCGGAGTCCAGTCGCAAGAAAGACCGGAATCTTGTTCTTCGATCCGGCATTCCAGCCACCACCGTGAAAATAAATCATGGCAGGTTTGGTCTCCACTTTGCCGGAAGGGGAAGCGGCGAAATAAACGTCAAGCAATTGCGCCTTCCGGTCTTCCTTTCCGTAAAATATATCTTTGTGGTCAGCAACCGGAGGCGACTGCGGTTGCTGGGCTGATGTTTGAAATACAAACAGGCCTGTAATTGCGGCTGCGAGAATTGATGGGAGTAATTTCATGACGGTATTGCTTAGACAACAGTTACTGATTGATGAACTGGAAGGCATACAGGTCAGCGTCCTTGATGACAAACCTAAGTTTTACGGGCTTTCCGGCGAGAGCCGATACATTGCTGCCGCCTTTCCAGGTTACGACCCGGTCGATTTCGTTTCCGATCTGTTCGCTGGCATCACCCAGAGTGAAACCGGGTATCGGCTTACCACTTTTTGCGTCCTGGATTTCCACCTGAATTCCTCCGGGTGCAGATGTGGCGAAGTTCAATGTCAGTGCATTTCCCGAGAAGATGATCGGCCGGGTCACCAACTCCCCTCCGGTATATTTCGCCCGTGCTGAGGCAAACCCGTCAAGCCGCATCGAGTAGCGCCTGAGGTGTGCTGTAGGCTGTGCATAGTCCTGGTTCAGATAAACCGACATTTCGGTAGGCCCGGTCTGCACCACGTTTAAAGCCGGGTAGTTCGTACGCGATACCCAGTTTTGTGCGCCGATCCCCGGACGAATAAAGCTGCTCAAAAAAGTCCGGTCGTAGTATTCCTGTCCCGGTCGGGTCGTCATGAAGACCGCGTCTGACGTATCTTTGAAGTATTTCGGATTCACCCCGATAGCTTTCGCCTGCTCGTCATTGAGCACCTGGCGTCCGGGCATGAACCGCGCAGCGATGGCAACATAGAGGTGAGGGGCGCGAAAGTAGGGATGGGTCTGATTTGTATAAAGGTGATCCACCGGCGACTCGCCACCCCGGTGGATGTATTCCATGAGGACAGGCTCGGACCAGTTGATGAAATCATCACTCTCAGTCCTGGCAATCCGGCGGATCTTATCCTTAAAAACACGGAAAAAACACAGATACTTGCCTTCCGCTTCGGAGTAGAAAGCGAGGTTCTGTGAATCAAAGAAGTAAGGGTATTTCACCAGTTCATTGGGGATGACGGGTGCTTCCTGAATCTTCTTCCACGATTTGCCATCGGGGGATACCCACCCGATCAGTCCGCTTTTCATGGTTCCTCCCAGTCCTTTGAAGCGCTGGTCCGCAGATACACCGGGTTTCGTGTCGAGCATGGGCGAGAAGTTGTGCGTCGCCGGTGCAACCTCAGACATCACAATATTCGTGTCGGTCGAGCCATCGCGTTCGAAGATCCCCACGTTAGGCTTGGTCCAGTGGATGCCGTCCTTCGACTCAGCGTAGCTCGTTGTCTCATTTTTGCTTCCATCCGCCCCCGCAGTGGGTAAGCCACGGTAATAAAGCCGATAAAGATCGCCGTCCTTGATCACTGTGGCGTAGCCGCTGAATGGTCCCTCCCACGGTTTGTCGAAAGAGAGAACTTTTCCCTCGTCACGCGGTTGATGCATCACCAGTTCAATCCCGGACATCGACTCGATCAATTTCTCATCCACAAACAGTTCCCGCCGGTTTTGAATGTCAGTGGGATCGGCAGCAATTCCGGCGATGGTCAGTGCAGATAGAACAAGGATGGAAAAGGATAACTTAGCTGTCATGTCGGCCTGATTATGGGCAGAAACCACTCCCCGCGTCACTTGCGTGATTCCGGCACACTGACCCAATATGCGCCAGTGCAAAGTTTTGCGTTTTGTTGCAAACTTCTTATGTCCTGAGTGTCACCAAGGTAATCAACAGATGAAAATCTTTCCCCGCCCCATTCTACAGACCGCATTGAATCGTCGATTATTCCTGAGAGGGGCGGGAACGGTGTTGGGGTTACCCATGTTGGATGCAATGCGCCCTGCTCTTGCCGCAGAGCCAACTGTCCCGCGTCGGATGCTGGCGATTGAGAGCAATCAGGGGATCATGCCGCAGTTCTTCTTTCCAGAGAAAGCGGGGCGGGACTATGAATTGACCCCCTATCTAAAGCTGCTGGCTGATCACCGGGATCAAATGACTGTCTTCTCCGGAGTGAGTCTACCTGGTGTTGATGGAGGTCATGCTGCTGAAAAATGTTTCCTGACGGGCACTCCGCACCCTTCACGTGGCGGTTTTAAGAATGGCGTGTCGTTAGATCAGTTGGCAGCCGACTATGTAGGAGCGGAAACGCGCTTTCCTTCACTGACACTTGCCGTCTCGAACGAAACGCAGACGTTGAGCTACACGCGAAACGGCTCGCCTATTCCCGCGGAAAAAAGCCCGGCGAAGTTGTTCGAGAAACTATTTCTTCAGGGTAACCCGGAGGAAGTGGAGTCTCAGGTCGATGCCCTGCGACAGGGGCGCAGTATGCTGGATTTTATCGGGGACCAATCCAAGCGACTCAATCACAAGCTTTCCAAAGGAGATCAGGATCGGATGGATCTGTATTTCACATCTGTTCGCGAATTGGAAAAGCGAATGGAAGCTGCGGAAGCGTGGCAGTACAAGCCGAAGCCCAGAGTGGACGTGAATCCCCCAGTGGATAATACCCAGCGCGAAGCCTTCGTGGAGCAAACGACGATGATGTTTGATATGATCAAACTCGCCTTCCAGACCGATTCGACCCGGGTGGCTTCGTTCTTCATCGATACCACTGTCATTCACACGCTCACTCATCATGGAAACCGGCCTGAGGTGGTCGCCGAATTGAAAGGCCATGAGTCAGGCCTGATCAGCGCATTGAACGGATTCCTTTCCGGAATCTCAACATTGAAGGAAGGTGACCAATCTCTGCTCGACCGCTCCATGGTGCTTTACGGAACGAATATGGGGAGCGCGAATTCCCACTCCAACACTAATCTCCCGGTTCTGCTTGCCGGGGGAGGATTCAAACACGGACAACACCTCGCATTCGACAGAAACAACAATTACCCACTTAGTAATTTGTATCTCTCAATGCTACACCGGTTGGGGATCGAGGAAAAATCGTTTTCCACATCGTCAGGTACCATGCAGGGGCTGGAAATGGTTTAACGAAACAACCCTGTCGAACTGATGACCATCCCCTGTTCTTTTGTAGCGATCATTGTCGTAGCGGGATCGGTTTTGCTCCCCGGGCAAAGCACCGTCGCCGATGAAATATACGAGAACTTCTTCGATGCCCACTGTTATGAGTGTCACGACGAAGACAGTGCCGATGGAAACTTGGATCTCACTTTGTTGCCCCGTGATTTTTCAGAGCCGGCCGCGTTCGCACAATGGGTGAAAGTCTTTGATCGAATAGAGAGCGGTGAGATGCCACCGAAGAAGAAGGAACGCCCCTCGACCGGGGATAGGAAAGGAACGCTGGCGATATTAAAAAAATTGCTGCTCGACGGTGAGCAGAAACGGATTGCAAAAGAAGGGCGAACCCCTTTACGACGGCTAACACGCGTGGAGTATGAAAACACTATCCGTGATCTCTTCGACATGCCGGGGCTTGGAGTGAAAGACCGGCTGCCAGCCGATGGTCTGGCTCACGGATTTGATAAGAACAGCGCCGCCCTCAGCATCTCTCATGTGAACATGGCGAAATACATTGAGGCAGCTGATTATATTCTCGACTGCGCGATCGCCACACAGCCGGAGCCGCCAACCTTTCAGAGTGTTCGCTATTCGCTGGCGAGTGGCGGTGGCGTGCGATTGATGCTCACGAATAATGGATCCGCCGTGTATTTGAAAGACAAGAAGCCTGACCCTGAATTTCCGTCGACGACTGTGTATCAACACGTCGATCGGGGTGCCCACGAGCGATTAAATATGTATGATCGAGAGAGCGCCGTGGGAATCTTCCGCAGCGAAGACGATTCGTTTCGTCCTGCGGTTCGGGGATTCGCAGCGATCTATCCGGGACGCTACCGGATTCGGACCTCACTATGGAGCTATACTTGGGATAGAGGCGAGGTCAAAGCTTCCCGGGGAGTCGAGGCAGCCCGACTTTCGGTGCTACAGTTGCAGGGGAACGGCCGGGGTGGTGGTCACCCGAGCTATGTGATTGGTTATTTCGATGCACCTTCTCTGGAGTCACAGGAGCACGAGTTCGTGCAGTGGTTAAATTCCGGGGAAACCATCGGTTACAATGTTGGGTCGCTGGCTCTGGTTCACATTTATCACCAGTACAAACGCAATGCGTCTTCATTCACTGGACCGGGAATTGCCTGCGATTATGTGGATATCGAAGGCCCGATTCATGACGCATGGCCGCCGGCAGGACATCAACTTTTATTTGGTGATTTGCCACTTTCAGAGTTCGATCCCAAGACTGATGGGGCTAACTACCCCGTGAGAGTTCCGTACAAGCAGAAAATGACTGGAGCGAAAAACCGGCAGGATGAAGCACCCGGAAACTGGACCGTTCACAGTGATGCCCCGGGCGAGGATGCCCGCAAATTGCTCGCTACCTTCCTACCCAAAGCGTTTCGCAGCCCGGTGGAGCCTGCGGTGATTAATGCCTATGCGGAACAGGTTCAACTCCGACTCGAAGCCGGCGACTGCTTCGAGTTGGCCATGCGATGGGCTTATCGCGCAGCCCTGTGTTCGCCTGATTTCCTCTACCACGTCGAAAGATCCGATACCCTGGATGACGCAGCATTTGCCAATCGGCTTTCCTACTTTCTCTGGAATACAAAGCCCGATGAAAGACTCTCGGGCCTGGCCTCTGAAGGAGCTATCAGGGAACCTGATGTGCTGAAAAGGGAGGTGGAGAGACTCCTTGCTGACAGGGAAAAGTCGGAGCGTTTCGTAAAAGAGTTTGTCGGCCAATGGCTGCGACTGCGGGAAATCTCAGCGACTTCCCCGGACAGAAAACTATATCCCGAGTTCAGCACCTATCTTAAGAATTCGATGATCGCGGAGACGGAGGCCTATTTCCGCGAGCTGGTTGAAAAGGATCTCGATGCCTCTCATTTGATCGATTCTGATTTCGCGATGCTGAATGAGAAGCTAGCGGTCCATTACGGTATCAAAGGCGTGAGTGGATCCGGAATACGCCGGGTGGACCTTCCCGCTGAAAGTCTGCGAGGTGGATTTCTAACTCAGGCCTCACTCATGAAAATCACGGCCAACGGCACCACCACCTCACCGGTTCCGCGAGGAGCGTTTGTGATGGATCGCCTGCTGGGAGTGCCTCCTGATCCACCGCCGGAAAACGTGAGTGCGATCGAGCCCGACCTCCAGGGAGCCACCACCATCCGGGAGTTGCTGGAAAAACACCGCGAGAGTTCCGAGTGCGCCGGTTGCCATGCCAAAATGGATCCGGTGGGATTTGCGCTGGAGTCTTTTGATGTTATCGGCGGCTTTCGAAAGAATTACCGAACCGTGGACGTTGGGGAAAAAGGTGAGCGAGGTGCGATTGATCCTTTCATCAACATCCATTTCAGAGTGGGACCGGAAGTCGACAGTTCCTATCACTTGCCGGATGGCAGAGCATTCAATGATGTTAACGAGTTGCGGAAGCTCCTGCTTGAGAATCCAACTCTGCTCCTGACCAATGTGGCCCGTCAACTGGCGACCTATTCCACGGGTAGAGAAATGACCTTCTCCGATCGAGATCCCATTGCTAAAATCGTGACCGCAACGGAACAGAAAGGCGGGGGAATTCGCACCCTCATTCACGAACTCATCCAAAGCGAACTCTTCGATACCCGATGAAATTGAGAACCCTCATCTCACTGATCCTCTGCGGATTTCCCCTGCAACTGAAGGCTGACGACAGCGATCAGGCGTTCAGAATCATCGGGCTCTTTGACAAAGAGCGTATGGAAGACCTGAGGCAGGCAATGAGTGACCTGCACGATGCCGAGTTGCTTAGTTGCGACTACGAAACCGGGCGAGCCGTGGTTCGATTGGGAGAGCCCTGGATCAAACAGAGGGAAAAGGACATGGAAGCCTTCATTACTAGATTCGGCCATGACCTGCGGTTGGTGACTCGAGGCAACTTCGATGTCAGAGCACCCGGTTCTTTTCCGAAAAAGAAGTGGAAGGTAGAGAAAATCCCAATCTACGGTCTCGACTGCCGGGGCTGTTCCTATGGTGCGTATTTAGCAGTGTGTGATCTCGATGGCGTCGAGCGGGCTGTCGCCAGTTTTCACGAGGGCTTCGTCACCGTGTGGATCAATCCGGCAAAGACAGATCGAACAGCGATCGAAAAGGGATTGCTGGACAAAAAGCTGAATCTGGAGCCGATCGAAACTCCCGAGCCGAAAAAGTAAAAGGCGCGCCGAAGCGCCCTACTCAAAGGCCACCTTTGCAAGGTAGATGCAGGTTTTCTCTTCGTGCGAAGAATAGTAGCTGATCCACAGTTGCTCATTCTTCCACACCAGACCGGCATAGCTGGTGTCACCGCCGGAAGGGAGCTTCAGGCATTCGGTCAGCGTTCCTTTCTCCGGGTCGAGCCAGGCCAGGGATGTTCGGGCCCCTCCGTCGTATAACCGAACGGCGGTGATTATGTTTCCGTCAGGAAGTTGAATCATGTTAGGGCCACCGATCCGCGCATTTAAAGGTGTCCAGCTCCACGAATCATAGGGCGGCTTTGATTTTCCGAGAACTCCCATCTTGTCTCCCGTCTCATGGCGGAAAAGACACAGCGCCGTGTCGTCTTCCAGAAAGAGGATCGTGTCTTCACCGCAACCGTTTTCGAGATTCACCTTCGGTATCAGTGTTTCGTAATTCGCCCCGTCCTTGCTGCGGTAGAGACGCACAATACGCTCGTCGCGATTCCGGTCGGTGCGGTATCCCATCGAGTAGCAGTTGCCCTTGTGCCATTGGGCTCGCCAAAGCCAGAAGCCGGGATCGCCGATCTGTTTCTCAGCTGTCCAGGTCTTCCCCTTGTCATCGGAGAACCAGACAAAGGAGTGATACCGGATTTCCTTCTCCGCCTGCATTCCGGCCCCGTTCAGCATGAACCGGCCATCGGGTGTCAGGCACAGTTTCGCGTCGCGCAAATCTTCGATCTCATGTTCGATCAGGGCCAGCGATTCCCACTTTTTGCCGTCATCAGATACGATCACCCGGATCGATCCATCCGGAGAGACGTGTTTGCTTCCTTCGCGAAAGACACAGTACCACTTTCCTTCGTGAAAAAGCAGATCCGTGAAAGCATTGTGCGGAGCCTTGTCCCAAATCCGGGTGGACTCGGTGAGCTTCGGTGTGGGGAGATCTGCGGCGAGTGCGCTGGAAAGCGTTAGGAAGAGGGCAAAGAGAAAAACCGGTTTCACGAGTCAATAGGGTTGGTTTGCTGAAGCAACAGGGTTGCTTCGTTTACCTTCGATCGCAATGAACGCGATAAAGGCTGAATCCTGAAGGACACGCCTGACTCCTTCCCTCCAGCGGGGAGTCCAGAGCAATCCGGAGACCGTGAACGGGAATGCCCACTCTCTCTGGTTGTGAAAAGAGCGACCGCTAGTCGAGGAACAGTGCGATCGCCCGGTTGGCTTGATGGATTGGCTTCGATGCCAGTCGTTCAGTTCCCGAAAGTCACTCCCGTGTCTCCCGGGCTGGTGCTGTTATTCCCCCCGAAGATTCCGTTGCCCCAGTTGAAGCCATTGCCGTTTCCTCCTCCGGTCGGGGATAGAGTCAGTTCATTTGAAGCGAGGTTGCTTACCTTGAGCCTTTTGGTAATAGATCCGTTCTCTGCGAATCCCCAGAAAGTTCCAATGGGGCAATTCTGGAAGGTCCGATCGGAATTTGAAGCGAGATTGGCCTTCCAGCTCCAGTTTGCGCCGTCATTTGATGTGTAAATAGCGACCGAGTTTGCGGTCCGGTTTATCATTCTCACATCTTTATTGCCGGTGTTGATGGGGCCGGGGCCGGGATTTGGTCCGGGGTTTGGGATCGGGGAGGGGCCCGAATTGAGCTCGGAATTGGCGATGCTCAGTTTTGGCGAAATGTCGAAGACCTTCACTACAGTCTGTTTGATGAGGGAAATTCCAAAAGTTCCGGGGTCGTCAAATCCCCAGGTCGAACCGTTTTTTGTGTCGAATGTCTGCTGAAAACCGCCATTGAGAGTGGCCATTTTCTGCCAGTTTCCGCTGTCGTTCGTATAAACGTTTAATTGAGAGGATGATCTGTTTAACACCTGAATCTTCCGTCCACTGTTGGGCCCGGGATTCGGGTTTGGGTTAGGGAGCGGATTCGGCCCGGTCGAAATATCACTTTGGGATATGGTGATGTTTTGAGTCAGAAATCCCGCGGTCTTTGTCTTGAGAAAAACCACGCCACTCTTGTTTGGATCGGCGACTCCAACCTGCTGGCCTTGGGACAACCCTGTCATTGCCGTAGACCCTCCGGAACTGCCGACCTTCGGCTGCACCGTCGACCAGAACGTCCAGACGTTGTTGGCATTTACGACATAAACATTCAGCGGTTTATCCGTATTATTAAATACATTTACGGTGGCTGCATTGACCGTCGATGCCCCGATAAGTAGGAAAAGCAGGACTGCCAGTTTCTGAAGATAGTATTTCATATGAGTGATTTAATGAGTTGGTGAGGGGTGAGATTCTTCGAGACTATAGAAATCGCCTGATGCTGCAAGATAAATGAATCCTGTAAACTGATTGATTTTCAGTGTCTTGGGGGTGATTTCGGGTGTCGGTCCTGACACTGGGCGGTGAATGTTTTTCAACCGGCTATGCAAAACCGGGAGGTAATTCGATTTTATCTCCGATTTGTCAGTGGTTTCTATACCCATTAGATAAATTGAACGGGCTTGATGAATTAAATCGATAGTGGAACGGAAGGGATTGAGCCAATTGGGTGTCCTTTCGGGACGGTGCCAATCGAAGCTTGGCGTCAGGATGTCCTTTCGGGCAGGTCCCGCTCAAACCAAGGCGTCAGGGCGTCCTTTCGGGCAGGTCCCGCTCAAACCATGGCGTCAGGGCGTCCTTTTGGGAAGGTACCGTTCAAGACATGGCGTCAGGACGTCCTTTTGGGCAGGTACCGTTCAAGACATGGCGTCAGGACGTCCTTTTGGGAAGGTGCCGCTCAAACATTGCCGTCAGGACGTCCTGACGGGGAGGTACCGTTCGTGCAATGGTCAAAAACGCCTCTTTTTTGGTGAAACAGGGGCAAATCTGTCTTTCAGTCGATGAACTTTTGCGGTTTTCACGCGCAATTCACATTGGTTTCATTTCCGTTTCACATTCGAGCGGCAATCTCGACCCATGAAACAAGTTAATGCGGTCTTCACTCTGATTCTGGCGGTCATTATTCCATTGGCCACTTTCCTCATCGAGTTGGTTTCAGGCATTTGTGCATCGACGATTTTTGATCCGATGGCATCCGCCTTGATGATCCCGGCGATCGCCTCGGTGCCTGTCATCGCAGCTTTGGGGCTGTGGAAACGGGTGAAAGGGCTCGACTGGCTGACGGAGGAGATGCTCAGTTTTCTCTATCTGTGGAACGTGGTGATTGCGGGGTATTTTTGTCTGGTATGGGGACCGGTACTCGGATTTGCGGTGATCGCGGTCATTTATTTTGGTCTGGGTTTCCTTGTCCTGGCCCCTTTGCTTTCGTTCGTCTTTGCCCTGGTCGGCGGCATTCGTGCCTGTCGCCGTTCGTCTTCTGAAAACCGGAAGTGGTATCCGCTGGCAGGCGTTCTGGCGGGAGTTGTGTTTTTGATTCTGGCCGAAGGACCGTCGTGGTACACGATCACTGAAATTCGTCGTGTGGCGAAACAGGCTGACAAAGAGAATGTGCTGGTAGCGGCGCGCAACGTTGAGAAGTTTGGATCGGCTGAGACCTGCATCCGTCTGGCGACCCGCACCGGCTCTCCGCCAGCGGCGGTGATCGGGGGATGGATGTCGAACCGCTGGGAAATACAAAACCGTGAGGCGAAGGCGGCTGCCCGGATGTTTTATCATATCACGGGTGCATCGGCCTACGATGCAACGCCCCACATGCGGAGAACGGTTGATGTATTCAGCCAATGGGATCCCAATGTGGGAGGGGATGAAGTGGCGAAAGTGATCCGCGATCTCCGGCTCCAGAGTTCGTATGTTTCAGGGAAGATCGAGACGGATTCCGGACTGGCTTACCAGGAGTGGACGATGGAGATTCGCAACGATACCAAAAGCCAGCAGGAGGGTCGGTTCAATGTATTGCTCCCCCAGGGCAGTGTGGTCTCCCGGCTCACGCTGTGGGTGAATGGCGAACCGCGTGAAGCAGCCTTCGCGGCAAAGAACAAAGTGGCGGCGGCTTACAAATCGATCGTCCGGCAAAAGCGGGATCCGGTTCTGGTTCGCTGGGTGGCTCCGGACCGGATTTATGTTCAATGTTTCCCGGTCCCTCAAAACGGCGGGGTCATGAAGTTCAGGATTGGTTACATTTGTCCGGTAGCCGGGGCGATGACTGCTCCGTTGATTGCAGATTCAAACTTTGAAATTCCGGAAACGTTTCATCACACGGTGAGATTGCATTCCGATGGCGCAGTGAGCGATCCGGGGACGGGACTTGAGGTGGTTGATCATCCGCAGAAAGGGCAGGTCTTGATGGGAGAGCTCGGTCATAAGCGGTTCAGCTCTCCGGCGCCGATGGGAAGACTGATTCTGCCGGAGGAAAATGCGAATACTGTCTGGACGGAAGATCCAATGGCTACTGAAGGTGAGGGGAGATTCCTGGTTCGGTATTCCGGTAAAATTGAAGAGCCGGAAGAGGAAGCTCCGCCAACTGTCGTGGTGGTGGACTCGTCCCGGGCGATGGAACCTTTTCACAAAGATGTGGTGAAGTTGGCTGAAGTTTTAGGCGGGAGGAATGTGTCGTGGTTTGTTGCCGGCAGAGAGGGAGTGACTGCTATTCCCGGAGGTGATGTCGCGTCTCACATCGAGGATATGCGCTTCCGCGGTGGAGTGGACAATTCGGATGCGATGGCTGAGGCGATTCAATCCATCCCGGAAAAGGAAGTCTGCCGTTTGATCTGGCTGCACGGGGATCAACCGGTGGAAACGGATCCGAATACAACGGCAGCGGTGAAACAGGCTTTGAAGAAACGTCATCTTTTGGAAGTGCACTGTCTGAGCGCCCATGTGGGGACGAATTTCCTACTCCGTGCCTTGTCAGAAGCTCCGCAATTGCGAACCGCGACGCGGGCTGTGAATCTGGTGGAGCAGGTGGCTGAGTTGATTGAGGGGGAGGATCGGAAAACTCACCGATGGGAACGGGTGAAAAGTGAAGCTCAGATTCCTGCCGGGGCAGTTGAGGTCAGCGATATTCTGGCGCGACGCTGGGCCTTTGAAACGAGTATGGCGCGGCATCGCACCGGGAAGTGGAATAAAGAAGACACGGCGCTGGCGGCGCGTTATCAACTGGTGACCCCGTTCTCCGGGGCCGTTGTTTTGGAAACGGCCCAACAATACAAGGACAACGACTTGAAGCCGGTGGACCCGGATCTCACGCCGAGTGTGTCGACGGTTCCTGAGCCGGAGTTCTACCTGTTGCTTTTGGTGGCTCTGCTGGTGCTGATGGGGATGAAATTCAACCGTCGTGTCCGATGCGCATAGAAAAGCGATGGCTCATTTTTCTGGCAGCGATCTTCGCTGCGTTTTGGCCGGTGTGGCGTTGGTATGTGCTGCGCACGGTGGATGGGTCGGACGAATCGTATGGAATCGTCGCGCTCATCATTGCGGCCTTCTATGGATGGAAGTTCAAAAGCCGGATCTCGTTTTCCAACCGGCAGGCGGCGATCTCGATGGGCTTGTTGATGCTCTACGGGCTGACTTTTTCGGTGCTTCCACCGTTGTTGCGAGCGGTCTTTGCCATCGGAGTGGTGGCTGTGTTTTTCGGCCCGGCATTCCGGTCACCGGGTATCATCGGGCTGATGTTTCTTTCGCTCCCGGTCGTGGCGAGCCTTCAGTTTTATGCCGGATTTCCACTGCGTGTCTTGGCTGCCGGATTCTCCACCACCGCTCTAACATTAATGCAATACGACATCGTCCGAACTGGCACGGACCTGGTTTACCTGGGAAAAGTGATCGGGGTCGATGCTCCTTGTTCAGGAATCCAGACACTTTATACGAGTCTGGTGATTGTCTTTTCGGTGGCCGCATTTTCACACCTTACGTGGTGGCGAACAGGGCAGCTTTGCGGCGCGGGAATCGTGGTCGCGGTTCTCGGGAACGCGTTGCGAGTGACGGTGTTGTTCTTCAAGGAATCCGGAATCTGGAGTCTGCCTGAATGGACGCATCAAGGCATCGGCGTCCTGATCTTCGGTGGTGTGGTGGGGGTGATCTTTGTCCTCGGATCAAAACTCGCCGGATCGAATGACCGTCCTCCGGTTCAACGGAAAACTGACATGCACCTGATGCCGAACCGTTGGTTGGTTGTTGCATCTCTGGTGATGGCACTTTTTGCCGGAGCGGTGCCGTTTGCAGGGACGTTCGTCCGGTCGCATGAAGTGAGTGCGACCGAAGCCGTTTGGCCGAAGAAATGGAAAGGCGAGTGGCTGGAGCCGATGCCGTTGACCCGGCGGGAAGCGGTGTTTGCAGAGGGGTTCCCCGGAAAAATAGGGGTCTTCCAGGCCGGTGAGAACCGGGTGATTCTGCGGACTGTTAACCGGGCGACCCGCAAGCTGCATTCAAGTGCTGACTGCCTGAAGGCAACAGGGTACGAAGTTACCAACAACCGGCCCGGGGATTTCAAGGCGGTGCGTGGTTCGGAAAGGTTCGAGGTTTTCGAACGAGTCTATGAATCAGGAATCCACAGCGAGCGGGAGTGGGCGGACATATCCGGCTGGTTTTGGGACGCCGCACTGAACCGCACTGAAGGCCCGTGGCTGGCGATCACCGTGATATCTCCGGAACGGGTCCACGATCAGACCCTGTCTGTTCGATGAACCAACCCTGTTGGATCGTAAATCAGGTGAGACTCTCGTAAAGATCGAGAGTCTTGCGTGCGATTTCTGCCCAGCTGAATTTGTCCACGACGCGCTGACGCCCCGCTTTGGCCATGGCCTCGCGGCGGTCGGGATTGCCCATGAGGTCGTTGATACCTGCTGCGAGGTCTTTGGAAAACTGCTCCGGGTCGGTGGCCTCGAAAGGAGATTCCTTCTGCTGCTCGAGCGGCACAAGAAGTCCGGTCTCGTCGTGAAGGATCACTTCTTTCATCCCACCCACCTTGCTGGCGACGACGGGGGTCTCGCACGCCATTGCTTCGAGATTGATAATGCCGAAAGGTTCGTAGATCGACGGGCAACAAAAGACTGAGGCGTGTGAGTAGAGGTTTATTTTCTTATCATCTGGCAGCATCTCCTCGATCCAGACGATCTTTCCATCGAAGTCAGCCTGAACCGCGTCGATGGCCGTTTTCATTTCTTTCGCAATCTCCGGAGTATCCGGAGCGCCTGCACACAGCACGACCTGGGTGCCCGGGGTGAGGTGGCGGATGGCGTTGACGAGGTGAATGATGCCTTTTTGACGGGTAATCCGGCCCACGAACAGGACGAAGGGAATGTCGGGATCAATATCGAGCGACCGAAGTATGCCCTCGTCATAAGTAGGCTGATATTCGTCAGGATCGATCCCGTTATAGATGATAGGGACCTTTTCCTCCGGGACATCGAACAGGCGGAGGATGTCCTCTTTCGTTTCTGTCGAAACGGCAATCACGGCATCAGCCATTTCGATGGCGGTCTTCTCGAGCCAGAGGGTAAAGTCGTATCCGCCTCCGAGTTGTTCCCGTTTCCAGGGGCGGAGGGGTTCCAGAGAGTGAACGGTCAGGACCAGGGGGATACCGTAGTTCAGTTTGGCAAGGATTCCGCCGAAGTGGGAGTACCAGGTGTGAAGGTGGACGACGTCAGCATCGATGTTGGTGGTGTTGAAATCGAGACAGCGCTGCAATGAGGTGAAAACAGAGTTGAGCGCTTTCGGGGAAGTGAAGTCAGAGGCGTCAGCGGCAAACCCGAGTGCTGCGGGATTGGTGTCGGGAGAATTCTGGTCACCAAAGCAGCGGACTTCGACATCACAAAGTCTGGCCAGCTCACGGGACAGATACTGAACATGAATGCCTGCGCCCCCGTAAACATTGGGAGGGAATTCGTTGCTGAGAAGGAGTGCTTTCAAAATGGACGTAATTTGGAAATAAAATGAAGTGCGAACAAAAAAGCCGCGAACGAGAGACTACCCGATCCGCGGCTTTTTCAAAATATTGGCTGGAGAAACTTACGTAACCTGCTCTCCCCGAGCCATCACCACCTTACCGGTACGAACGGTCTCGATGATGTCGTAGTTCACGAGAAGGCGAACGGCAGCGTCAACTTTGTCGCTGGCCCCTTCGATTCGCACGATGATTGAGGTTTCGCTCAGGTCGACGGTCTTGCCGCCAAAGTGTTCAACAATTTGAAGAACTTCGGTGCGTTTTTCGCCGCCTTCGACCCTCACTTTGATCATCGCAAGCTCGCGGACAACTGCGTCCTGCGGCATGTGTTCGAAGCAGTGGATGACATCGATCAGCTTGGCGCATTGCAGAATGATCTGGGTGAGACCGGCCGGGTCTCCTGAGATACCGAGGGTGAGACGCGAAAAACGCGGGTCACGGCCCTGCGACACAACCAGTGAATCGATGTTGTAGGCACGGCGTGCGAACACCTGGCAAATGCGCATAAGCACACCCGGTTGGTTGTTCACATACATGCTCAGCGTGTGCCCGCCAACGATGTCGGGACGCGGTGCAGGCTTTTTATCAGCTGTTGTGATTTTACGTTTGGTAGCCATTGTCTTGGAAAATTAAGTCTAGGTTGATGGATACGGATTCGATTAGGTGGAGCCAACAGGCTTAGCCATTTTATGTTTCGGCGCCTCGGTGATCATGTCCTCCAGAGCTGCACCGGCAGGGATCATCGGGAAAACGAGGTCAGTCTTAACGCACTCCGCGTTGATGAGAACCGGGCCGTCATTGTAGTCGAGGGCTTCCTGCAGCTTCTTGCGAACATCCGCTGGACGCTTGATGTTGATGCCTTTAGCACCGTAAGCTTCAGCAAGCTTCACGAAATCCGGATTGCCCTCGAGATCAACACCGCTCTCACGATTGTCGAAGAACAACTCCTGCCACTGACGAACCATGCCGAGATAGTGGTTGTTCAACACCAGGATCTTAACAGGCAATTTGTGGATACAAGCTGTGGCCAGTTCACACAAGGTCATTTGGAAACCGCCATCACCGCATACTGCTATCACTGTTTGATCCGGATGAGCAAACTGGGCGCCAATTGCCGCAGGGAAACCAAATCCCATCGTGCCGGCACCACCTGAGCTGATCCATTTGAAAGACTCGCTGTTCTTATAGAACTGAGCGGCCCACATCTGATGCTGGCCAACATCCGTCGTGACGATTGCCTTGCCGTCGGTGAGGTCGTAAAACTCGTCGAGCACCTTCTGCATACGCAACCCGCCCTGCTTTGAGTAGGCGAGTGGGAATTTCTTCTTATAGCCGTCAAGCTTCGCACGCCATTCCGTGGTTTCGAGTGGCTCAACGAGCTTCAGCAACTTCTTCAACGCGGCTTTAGCATCACCAACCACTTCCACATCCGGAGTGATCATTTTGTTCATCTCCGCTGGATCAATATCGATATGAATGATCTTCGCGTCTTTGGCGAATTTATCCGGCTGACCGATTATCCGGTCATCGAAACGCGAACCGATGTTGATGATCAAATCACACTCGCAAACGGCTTTGTTAGCGTATGCCGTGCCGTGCATGCCCAGCATTCCTAGAGCCAGTTCGTGTGTTTCGGGGAATACTCCTTTACCCAGTAGCGTGTTCGTTACCGGGGAGTTCAAACGCGTCGCCAGTTCCATTAATTCCATCTCAGCACCCGAAATCATTGCACCGTGACCGGCCAGGATGAGGGGACGCTTCGAGGAATTGATCAAAAGTGCAGCGTCTTCGACTGACTTTTCGTCGATATCAAAAGCCTTCTCAGGGTTGTAACCCGGAAGATCAATCTCGGCATCAAGGTCTCCAGTAAAAGGAGCCTGGCTGATATCTTTAGGGACATCAATGAGCACGGGACCCGGACGGCCCGTTGTCGCAATATGATAAGCCTCACGAGTGATACGTGGCAGATCGTTCGTTTCCCGAACGAGGTAATTGTGTTTCACAACTGGAATCGTGATGCCGAAAATATCGGCTTCCTGGAAGGCATCTTTCCCGAGCATCCAGGTCACCGTCTGGCCGGTGAGGATGATCATTGGAATAGAATCCATCTGTGCTGTCATAATACCGGTAATGGTATTTCCGGCACCCGGGCCTGAAGTTACGAGGGCAACAGCCGGCTTTCCGGTAGCACGACCGTATCCATCCGCCATATGACACGCTCCCTGCTCGTGTCTTGTGAGAACGAACTTAATATTCGTTTTCACAGTTTCGAGGGCGTCGAAAATCGGGAGAGCTGCTCCACCTGAATATCCGAAGACGTACTCAACACCGAGTTCATCGAGGATCTTAATCATCGCCTGAGCTCCATCGAGAGTCTCTTTGGGCCGTTTCTTTTTGGGATTGGTTTTTGCTGCCATTTTGGTAAAGATTGCGTTTTCTGATGGAAGTGTGGTTGTTTTTAGGGGTTTGGCAATCTAAAAATGCGTCATTTGGGTGTAAATTGAGGTGTTTTGGTGGATTCTTCTCTGAAAATTACACTTATGTCTCTTAGTTTGCTGAATTTCGGTTGAGTGCAGGGTGAAGTTTGGAGGTTTCATTGCAAACTTGATTCAAATCGAAACTCGAAATGTCGGATGGTGAAATGCATCATCCGGTATTTCCAACGGGCTCTTAACGGGATAGATTGTGCTCCCTTTTAATGAATCCAGACCCGCAATTAGACCACGCTGTACGCGAGTGGGCCATATCCACGCCCAGATTGCGGAAGGATGTGGGGTTTTCTTTTCACCAACGGAGAGGGAAGCCTGTGTATGTGGTCGAGGATTTGGTGCACCGCCGCTATTTTCAGGTTGGGGTGGCTGAATATCAGTTTATCCAGTCGTTGAACGGGAAGCGTACGGTTTCTGAGGCGCTGGCAATGAGTGCCAGGGGGCTGGGGGCCGGGGCGATCTCTGAACAGGATGGTCTCACTCTGGTGAGCTGGCTGGTGGATAATGAACTGCTGGAAACGGAGAATGCGGACCAGAACCGGCGGCGATTTGATCATGCTCAGGAACGGATGAGTCCGGCGAAGAAAAATCAAAGCTGGCTGAAACAGATGCTGTTTCTTCGGATCCCGTTGGGGAATCCGGATTCGTTTCTAGCGGGGCTGGTTCCGGTTTTGGGCTGGATCTTTACCAAAGCGGCCCTGGTCGTCTGGCTGGGGCTGATTTCCTATGCGCTGTATTTGGCCGGGGCTAACTGGACCTCCCTCGCTCAACAGTCTTCCAATGTCATTCTGCCCGGAAACTGGATCATCATGCTGGTGGTCTTTGCGGTGTTAAAGGTGATTCATGAGCTTGGGCACGGGATCGCTACCCGGAAATTCGGAGGCGCGGTTCCTGAGTGGGGGGTCCAATTGTTGATCTTCGTAACGCCGCTTACCTTCGTGGATGCAACATCGAGTTGGCGTTTCCCCCGTCGACGGGATCGAATGGCGGTGGCGGCGGCCGGGATGTATGTGGAACTGGGAGTTGCTGCGATGGCGATGATCGTCTGGGATCAGACCGCGGCGGGAATGGCAAATACCATTGCCTACAACGTGGTCATCACCGCGTCATTCATCACCTTGCTTTTTAATGGCAACCCGCTGATGCGCTTTGATGGCTATTATATATTGGCGGATCTGCTGAATATCTCGAATCTTGGGCAAAAAGGTCAGACGTTTCTCAAGTGGGCGGCGCAACGCCTTCTGCTGGGAATGAAAGAGATCCCGTTGCCGAGTCAGTGCCGGGAGCAACCGTGGGCGATTGGAATATACGGGATCCTTGCCGCCTTGTGGCGAATCGTGATTTGGATTGGTATCATGATCATCGTCAGTCTTCTGGGGCGGGGCGCGGGGATTGTTCTTGTGGCGATCACTGTGGCGGGTCTTATTTTTGCTGCGATCAAAGGATTGGTCAGTTTGTTCAGAACCGAGGGGAGGGGAGCTAAACCGAAACCGGGACGGGTGGCCGTGCGAATGGGTATTCTGATCGGGGTGGTGGCCCTGTCGTTTTACGCTATTCGATTTCAACCCTACACTCGGGCTGTGGCAGTGATCACCTATGCGGACAAAGAAGTAATTCGCGCCGAGCTTGAGGGATTTGTTGAAATGGTAAGTGTCGAGAATGGTCAGGTCGTAGAGAAAGGGGATATCCTGGCACGGTTGTTTAATCCTGACCGCCAGACGCAGTTGAAGACCGTGCGGCTGGATATCGCGACATCAGAACTGCGGAGTCGTCAGTTTTTGCAGAATGGCCAGGTGGCTGCTCATCAGGCCGAACTGGATAATCTCGCCGGGTTGCGGGAAAAGATGACCGTGTTGCAGCGGATGATCAACAGCCTGACGGTTCGCGCTCCGATCAGCGGCATTGTTTTTGTGAAGCGGCCGGAGACATTGCCGGGTCGATTCCTGCGGCAGGGAACGGAAATTCTCACGGTGATGCCCGAATCCCGACCCGAGGTTGTTATTTCGGCGAAGCAGCGGGCAGTGAATGCGCTGAGCACGGGGGCCAATGTCGATTTGAAGGTGCGATTAAAGAGTCGGCCTATGGCGTTGGACGCAAACTTGAAACGGGTCGAGTCAAAAGCCACCGTGGCGCTCCCGCATCCGGCGCTCGCTTCCACATCGGGCGGTCCACTGGCGGTCCGTCAGCGGGCGGAGGCGGAGAGCGAACGCGAGCGGGGGTTGGCAAAGTACAACCGGTCCGCGAGCGAAGAGCTGGGGCACTTTGCTGATTTGGACGGGGGAAACAGCCCTCAGGGACTGGAACTGACGAGCGCACGATTTGCAGCGTATGCTGATCTGATCGTGGATGAAGAAGTCCAGCTCCCGCTCAGGGAAGGGGAGTTCGGCTATGTTCGAATTCGTGAGCAGGACCGTCAGCGGCTCGGTTCATGGTTGTGGCAGGAGTTCAAAAAGTGGGTTGAAGACAAGTGGTCCACAGCTCGGAGTGTGTAGGGGGGGGGTTACTTAGCTAACTTTTTCCTGATCTCGCTGTCGAGGGTTCCTGCGTCACGGGATTTAATCATCTGTTCGAGTGCTTCATTCGGGCCGCATTTGCCTGACTTCTTGAGTAATTCGTAGGCCGCGAGCATCGACAGCGCTCCGGTGACCGGGTGATCTTCGAAGACTCCGTCATTGAGTTGCCCCTCGATGTTGCCTGCGATGAATGCGGCCAACAGTTCTGTCGAAGCCTTAAAGTCATCGTCTCCAAAGAATGGAAGAACCTCTGCCGAGATGCTGAGTGATACGAGGGCTGAGGCTTCCGCATAGCCAACTAATAATCCGGCTGAATCTTTATCCGCCGGATCCTTCTTTAGCTTCGCGATCGCATCTCTTACTTCGTCACGTACGCTGACCTCTGTGATCAGGGAGCGCAGTTCACTATGAAAAGCGTCGCGTTTGTCGCGCCGCTCTTTCAAGATGGCTTCGTCATTGGCGATGGGGAAAGTGTGACGGACTTTGATCTGATATCCCTTATAGAATGTGATCGCGATGCTTGATTCCCGTTTCACATTTCCAAGATCACTCGCGGTCTGGCCGGTGTCGGTTTGACGGTAAGAGATCACCATCTCCACCATGGCAAGTTTGTCGTCCCCGTCCCCGTTGAATTCACTGACGCTGGCTGAGTCTCCCACCTCAAGATCGTGATACAGCCCCCGCTCAGTAATAGTTTTGATGGCCGATATCACTCTACTGATTCCGTCCGTATGAGCAGCCAACGGATTCTCCGGATCAATTTTCAAACTATCCGCTTTGGTGATGTAGATATCGATCTTGGTAAGGTCGTCGACAAAGCGAATGCTTACATCATTGCCCTGATAATTCCCGCCCTCGAAGGCAGAAAGCTCGACCAACTCAAATTCGGCCATGGACTTCGGCAGAATGACACCGGTCCCCTGGTGATGGTAGGATTGATTCCACGCTTTTGTGTCAGCCTTTTGACCGATGGCATTCACAAGCGAAAATCCAAGAGCGATGACGAGTGGCAGCAGGACCGGGTGGCGATTGGTAAGAGTGGTAGTGTTCATCCTTTGTCCCAATCATGAGGAAACTCTTGAACTTAGGCAAGCCATCAGGAGTCGTCCGGGCCTATCACGCAAAACCGCCTTTCAAGCGCCTTTGCCAAACTGACTGACCATGTGAAGTTTATGTAGATGACGTTGACGGGCAAAAACATCTCCCGCCGGGCTGCAATTAGGGCCGGTGCACTTGGCACACTGGGCGGGTTGGGGATCGATCAACTATCAGAGCTTCAGGCTGCAAGCCCGCTTCCCAACGGCAGGAAAGCTAAAAACGTCATTTACATCTTTTTGTCAGGCGGGCTTTCACAGATCGATTCGTTCGACATGAAGCCGAATGCGCCTTCGGATATTCGGGGGGATTTTCGCCCCATACCGACAAAGACTCCCGGTCTTCACATCTGCGAACATCTTCCGGAACTGGCGAAACGAAGTGACAAGTGGGCGCTCTGCCGCACGATCAGTCACGGATCGAATGAGCACTCGAACGGTCATCATATCATGATGACGGGGCGAACTCCGCTGCCGACGGGATTCAGTCCGTCAAAACCACAGGAGTCAGACTTCCCATCGATTGCCGCTCTTGCCGGCCATCTGCTTCCTTCGGGTAAAACTTTGCCCTCTGCCATGGTCCTGCCTGAGAAGCTGGTTCATCGTACAGGTCGAACCTTACCGGGGCAGTTCGCGGGGCAGTTGGGAAGACAGCATGATCCGTTCTTTCTTGAGACATCCCGTTACAATGCTTCGAGCTACGGTGCTTATCCTGATTACCTCTTCCATCATGAGAATGGTCCGGTTGAAAACGACTGGACATTCCGACCGCTGAATCTCCAACTGCCGGACACAGTTGACTACGCCCGCTTTCAGGATCGGCTGGGGTTGCGGAACATCCTCGAAAAGCAGGCTGCTCATCTGGAGGAGAATGTGTCGGTCGAGGGAATGAATCGATACCGCGACATGGCGGTCTCTTTATTGGCCGATCCGAAAACCAAGGCGGCGTTCGATATCAACACGGCCGATGCTGCGACCCGGGAGAAATACGGGGAGAATGCTTTCGGATGGTCTTTGCTGATGGCGCGGCAACTCGTTGAAGCCGGGGTGAACCTTGTGCAGGTAAATCTGGGGAACAACGAGGCATGGGATAACCACCAGGCGATTTTCCCGAACCTGCGGGACTACCTGTTTCCGCCGATGGATCGATCCGTTTCCGCGCTGCTCGATGATCTGGGGGAACGCGGTCTGCTTGATGATACGCTTATTGTCATGGCCAGCGAATTCGGGCGCACCCCGAAAATCTTTACTTTGAAAGGCAAGAAGCATCCGGGCAGGGATCACTGGGGAGCGGTGCAGACTGTTTGGTTTGCCGGCGGTGGAATTCAGGGCGGTGCTGTTCTCGGTGAGACAGATAAACTTGGCGGGCGTCCGATCAAAGACGGTCGGACTGCGGAAGATTTTGCCGCTACCATTTACCATGCCCTGGGGATTCCCGATGAAACAGTCTGGCATGACACCGCAGGTCGTCCGATGCCACTGTATCTGGGCAAGCCGATGAAGGAACTCTTCGGTTGATTCAAACTCCTTAGGAAGGGGTGCGAGCCCTCACTTCCGGATCGTTTGAGCATCTTAACTTTTAGGCGTAGCTTTGCGATCTATGCAAAGCTGGTTCACGTTTGAGCTCAATGGAGCGGATTGTCGGGTTGAGGGAATCGATACCCACAAATCGCTTGCCCGGTTTCTCGCCGATCGCGGGACGTGGCCGGATGGGCCGTGCTTTGCACCAACAGATTCATGGGCCGGAGGTGATCTGGTTCTTCTCGCAACCATTGATGCGGTGGGCCGACCAAAGTATCGAGCGGTCGACGCCACGCTTCTGCTGATGCCGATGGTGGCCGGGCAGCATGTCTGGACCTGGGAGGCATTTTGCCTGATGGACCCCGGGCACACCGTGGTTCGGGCCATGCGCGCCGCGATGTTGGAATGCGGCCCGAGAGCCGAAGCTCGCCTGGGGCTTCTACTTGTGGAAGGCTACTATCGTCATGATTTACGTTGGGTGGGACAACTCCGCGAACAGCTCGACGGTATCGTCTCGCGCACTGCCAACTGGCGGGCGATCGAACGCGTGGCTCGACAGATCTTTGCCAAAGCTGAGCGGATGCGCCACGAAGCTGAGCAAGTCGCCAAAGCCTCTGGTGTTGGCCAATTGATCCGTAAAGGACGACTCGACGTGTTTGATGATATTTTCTCCCGGCATCTCGTGGCTTATTTCCCGGAGGACGACGAAGATTTGAGCTATGTCGACAGTTCAAAGCGCCGGTTCTACAGGCCCAAGACATTGGTTGAGTTGCTTCAGTTAAAAAAGCAGTATCCGGACGCTCAAGTGATCGCCGGCGGAACTGAGTTGGGCCAGAAAGCGGAGATTGTGGAGTGGACCGGCCTGATCTCTACAGAAGATGTCGCCGAGCTGCGAATGATCAGCAAAGAAGAAGACCATTGGGAGATCGGAGCGGCTGTGACTCTGACTTCGATCGCAGAAACCGTAGGGCACGATGTCTCTGCGCTCGGGAAACTGTTGAGCCGGTTCGCATCAAGGGCTATGCGGAATCGTGCAACTTTGGGCGGTAACATGGCAACAGCAGCCTCCTGGGGACAGATCGCACCCATGTTGATCGCGCTGGATGCCCGTGTGCATCTCACCTCCCTTGATGGCGAGCGGGATGCTCCCATAGCCATGTTTTTCGATCGCGGTGGTAAAACCATCCTGCGTACCGGTGAGGTGATTCGCAGCATCATCGTTCCCCGACACACCGAAGCAGTGTTGGAGAAGCGTGGCAGTAAGACAAGGCTCTGTGATGTCTATTCTGTAACCCGCCGCCGCAGTCTCTGTGAGCCGCTCATGACCGGGGCTTTTGCGGTGGAACTGGCTGCCGACGGAACGGTGAAGAAAGCCTGGATCGCATATTCCGGTGTGAGCGATCGCCCCCTTCGCGCCCGCAAGGCAGAGAAAGAACTGGTGGGCCGGAAGTGGAGCGAGAAAGCGATCATGCAGGTGTTGCCGGCTGTGAATCAGGAAATCAAAGTCGGAGGCGATGAGCGTGGAGACGAGGATTACCGGCGGCAGTTGGTTGTCACGCTCTTCCAGAAGTTTTTCTATCAACATCCGAAAGCCGACGATGAGGTAGCGCTGGAGTTGGGGGCAGCCAGTGAGTTTGCAAAACCCGAGCAGCCGTTTTTCGATGCCATGGCGCAGCCGGTGTGAAGTTTACAAGTCATAGAGCGCAGGTTAAACTACCTTCATTGCAATATGGCTGATAAATCAACACTTGATACTGACAAAGCCCGTGCGGCCCGTGTTCGGGAAAAAGCAGAGTCCCGTCAACGGGATCGTGAGAGGCTGGAAGGTAGTGAGGTCTCAGTAGAAGAATTGCAGGTTGAAAACTCGGCCTTTCCAACTGATTGGGTGGAAATTGCGGGCATACCCGATTTCTTCGAAAAAGTGGGCCGATGATCAATGAGTAGCGAGAAGGACAGTGTTCCTCCTGAACGGTTTTTGTCTCAGTTGGTCCAGCTTAGAGAGGCGGGGATTAACTTCGTCGTCGTCGCAGGCCAATCGGTTAATATTTGGGCGCAATACTTCATCAAAGCGGTTCCTGAACTGGGTGATTACCTGCCGTTCGTGTCAAAGGACATCGATTTACTTAGTTCGCTTTCTGAGGTCCGCGCAATGGAAACCGTTCTTGATGGCAAATTGCAACGGTTTAAGGATGTCCGGCAGCCCATGTTTGGTCTCTTTAAATCGAATACGGATCCCGAGCTTCAGTTCGATCTCTTGCGTTCAGTCTACGGGCCGGTTTCCAGTGAGCGACTCAAAAGGCGATCTCAGATTGTCGGAGGTATTCCGGTCATTGATCCGATTTCTCTATTTGTTTCCAAGGCGCACAACGTGGCCTGCCTTCAGCAGGAAAACCGGCAGGATATTAGGCACTTAAAGATTCTCAGGCTGGTTGTGTGTGGATATTTTCAACTGCTCTATTCAAGGCTTGGCAAAGAACTTACGGAGAGACAACTGATTGACGAATTTAAATATTTGTTCGGTTTTGCGGCGGACAGGGAGATGATAGAGGGGCTACATGTGGCAGAGGTGAACTTTGCTGACTGTCTGGCAATGCCTCAGTTGAGGGAAACTGTGCAGGCATTCCCCAAATTGGGGCGCTATTACGAGCAAACCTTGGTTACTTTTGTTGAATCAATGGCTGAAGAACCCCCTGTTTGAGCTTTCTCTAAAAAGCATTACTTTTCTTAACTTTTTGTTTCCCAGCCGGTTTGAGCGAAGACTCCATCATCCCCCCAACAGACCTTACCTCAGCCTCTCCTTTCGAGATTGTTCCGGACCCTGTCCCGGATCAAAACGAATTGGATTCAGGGGCTGATGACCATTCCTCTTCCTTTGAAAATCCCGTCGGGATTGATCCCTTCGAGTTCGATGGTGACGGTGGTATTCCAGGGGCCGTGCGAATGGAGGGGGATGATCTGGTTGTCGCCCTTTTGCTGAGCCCTCATCCGGCGGCTACCATTGTGCGGAAGGAAGGTGCCGAAGCCCGCGAGGTTGAAGGCATCGAAGCTGTCATGTTTTCGACTGATCTGGGGAAAGATAACAACCGGCTGATGCCGTGGCGCCCCGAGGACCCGATCCTGGCTGAAGACGAAGTTCTCTACTGTGGCCAGCCTGTGGCTGTTATCGTGGGGAAAAATGAAGCAGCCTGCCGTGAGGCGCGCGAGAAAATCAAGATCGAATATCATTCGGCTCCCGGGATTCTCTCGATCGATCACGCCATGGCGATGCAAAGTTTCCACGGGAAGCAGCGCGAAATTTCACGGGGAGACTCAGCGGCGGTCTTTAAGAAAGCGGCACCGGACTCGACGATTGAAGGTCACTTTGCCATCGGAGCTCAGTTGCCCGGGACTCGGCCTCCCGGAGTGAAGATCAATTATCGGCCCGGCGAACGCGCCATCACCGTTGAGCTGCGAACGGAATCCCCGTCCATGGTTCGGGCAGCTGTTGCTGCGGCATTTGAGCTGCCTGAAAGCGAAGTTTCCATCTCCGCTCTGCCATTGGAGAATTCCGGTGCAGCCCGTGAAATCGAATCAGCTAAGCTGGCTGTCCTCGCCGCGGTTGTGGCTAAACGCTGCCGCTGGTCGGTGAGATTGCGTCTGGATGGGGCGGAAAACGCACTGCTTCTCGGGCGACGACATTCCGCACATGGGACCTACAAGGTCCATCACGATGACGAAGGGAAAATACTGGCCGCAGATCTCCGGATCGCGATTGATGCCGGGTTCTCAGTCGGCGACAGCGACACCGTTCTTGATCGGGCGATGCTCCATGCGGACGCCGCTTATTATATCCCCGACTTCACAGTGCGCGGAGTGCTCTGTAAAACCAGTTCCGTCACCACCGCAAACCTTCCAGGCGAAGGGGTGGCTCAGGGAACCTGGATGATGGAGGAAATCATCAGTCGTCTCGCCATTCATTTGGAAAAGCCGGTGGAATCTGTCCGTGAAGCCAATTTCTACCGGGATAACATGTCGGAGAACTCCACTCACTACGGGCAGCCTGTCAGTGGCGCCGCCATCGCGCGGGTGTGGACCCAGGCAAGACGGCGATCGGAATTTAAGGAACGTTCCCGGGCGATTCGAAAGTGGAATCGCAAGAATGCCAGCTTCAAGCGCGGGATCGGAATGGTGCCGATGAAGGTGGGGATTGGTGATCCACGCAGCGACCGGAATCAGGGAACCGCTCAGGTCCAAATCTTGAATGATGGCTCCATCCGGGTGCACCCGGGGTTTGTCGACGTTTTTGACGGGCTCATGATTCAGGTTCAGCACGATGTGGCTGTCAGTTTCGGCGTTCCGCTTGGACAAGTCTCTGTTTTTACCGGAAATCCGGACGCAACACCGCACATGACCCCGCGGCTGGGCGTTGATACCACTGGCCTGGTTCTGAAAGCAGTGATCAATGCCTGCGAAAACCTTCAGGACAGACTTCGCACCGTGGCTTTGCAGATGCTGGCGGCCCGGGGAAAAATGGAGATCGAGCTGGAAGCAATCCGGTTTGAAGGCGGGTTTGCCGGAGTTGGCCCCGCAGGGAGTGACCGGAGCCTGTCGTTTTCCGAATTGATCAGTGGAGCCTTTCGTCGACGCGTTAATTTAACTGAGATCGGATTTTTCCGGTCACCCAATCTCTGGTGGGATGCCGAGGTCGGTGCGGGTTGGCCGTTTTCCGGCTACGCTTACGGTGCAGCCGTTGTCGAAGTTCAGATCGATGCCTTCACCGGAGAGATCGACGTGATGCGGGTCGATCTTGTTCACGAGGGAAGTCCGGCACCCGATCAAGCTGATCGCGATGAAGCCCAATTTATGCGGGCTTACGCACAAGGGCAGGGGTGGTTGCTCTCCGAACCAGCGCCGGCCACCGATAATCCCATCGACTTTCTGTGCACCGGCGAGGAGGGGATGCCGGGGTTGAGTGATGCCCCGATTCAAATCGAAATCGACCGGCTGCGTCCCATGGGTGAGCTGTCGCAAGTGCCCGGCGCTCCCTGCGCCGAAGCTCCGATCGTTCTGGCTATGGCTGCGCGGGAAGCCGTGCGGGATGCGATCTCGTCATTCGCAGGTCGCAAACCAGTACCGATTGACCTGCCGGTTCCAGCGACCCCACCTGCTATTCTAGGGACCTTGCGGGAAGTCAGCCGGAAGATCACAGAACAGGAAAAGGCAAAGCGATTTGAGGAAGAGGCAAAAGCCGTGCCGAATACCCGCGCCCCTACAGGGTAGCGAAATGGCCGTAGATTGGGCCGGCCGAATCAGCCAGCCGCGAGGAAGCTCGCCCGCGAGTGAAAGATGACCTTTCTGTCGCGAGGAAGGTCGTCGGCGAGAGAAAGATGACCTTCCTGTCGCGAGGAAGGTCGTCGGCGAGAGAAGGATGACCTTCCTGCCGCGAGGAAGGTCGTCGGCAAGAGAAAGATGACCTTCCTGCCGCGAGGAAGGTCGTCGGCGAGTGAAAGATGACCTTTCTGTCGCGAGGAAGGTCGTCGGCGAGTGAAAGATGACCTTTCTGTCGCGAGGAAGGTCGTCGGCGGGAGAAAGATGACCTTCCTGCCACGAGGAAGGTCGTCGGCGAGAGAAAGATGACCTTCCTGCCACGAGGAAGGTCGTCCGCGAGTGAATGACGACCTTCATGCCACAAAGATGCATCTTCAGCGCATCAGACAATGGTCAGTCACGCGCTCGAGGCAGGAGCCATCCACGTCATAGCGGGCAACCCCGGAAACTCATACCATAGTTAGATTCCTGTTCACTTCGCAGGCGTAAATAAATGGGCTTCATATTGATAGCCAGTGATATACCTGTTTTTAGGGTGGTAGGGTTTGTATGGCGGCCAGGACTTCACGAAGCAACCGTATCTGATCAGCGAACCTACCCTATTGACTCTTGATCAGCTGGATATCGTTGGTCAGCTGATACTTCTGAACGGCATAGATACCCGGGAAAGGCTGGGCGGGTCTCACCTGGACCCCGCAACCAATCGCTTTTGCCTGATCTGACAGGATATTTTGTCGATGACCCTGAGAATTCATCCACTGGGTCACCAACGCATCCGCCAGAGTGAGCGGAGTGTGTGGCGGGATGACCGTGTTGGAAGATATGAGAGTTCCCGCAGCATATTGAACGGCAAAATTCTGAGCAATATTCTCTGCAATCGAAGGATTGGCGATTCCGTGCATGGCGGCCCGCTGCTCTGGCGACTGCTTTGCTTCGGTGCGAATATTCTGGTGGTCGAAAAAATCACCACTGACCATGTCGTCAGCATGCATCTTTGCCGCCGCAGTCAGTTGGGGGGAAATTGGCAACGGAGCCAAACCGTTTTTGATGCGGGTCTCATTGGTCACTAGAGCAATGGCCTGGTGGATGGAGTCAAAATCCGGTTGCTGAGGATTGATGGCCCGGTTCAGAGCAGGATCCTGTCGGAAGTTCTTTTGCTGGTCCTGTCCACCGATGGGAGCTTCCGGATTTGTCTTCGGCTGAGGTGGAGAATCTGTTGTCCCTTTGGCATCAGCCGGTGGGACGGCACCCGGCTGCGGATTTGGCATCGCTCCTTCAGGTTGAGGCTGATTCGGATTTGGGATTCCCTTGGGCTGAAAAGTAGGTTGCACGCCTGACTGCGGAATTGGCATTGGACCGGCAGGTTGAGCCTGATTTGGATTGGGATTTGGAGTCCCTTTGTCGGGGTGGACAAATTTACCCGCACCTTCTGGAACAGGGCCGGCCGGTGGCTCACTGGCAGTGGGCATCACCTTTGGTGGCGGTTGATTCTTTGGTTGCGCCGGCTGCACTGGTTTTTCGAACGTGTGGCGCTGTTCCGGAGTTTCGGTTGCCGTAAAAATCCCGACTTCGGTCTCCCCTGATTTGGCACGCCAGACATGACCGGCCCCGGTTGGTTGGCGATAGAATGCTCCCGGTTCGATGTCGCCGTAATATTGTTCGCCGCCTTTGAAATCGATCCAATAAATTCCGATTTTGCCATCAGTGCCGTTCACAAAGTCGACCGCCACAGGATTCCCGCTGCCACCTGATTTCAGTTCCTGTGAAAGTGCCGGCAGTGTAATAAAGAGGAGAAGCAGGGAGGTCAGAAAAACCTTAAGGAACAGGGACGTTTTAAGAGGGATGGCTGAATTCATAGCTGGAAGGTTCTTTCTAACTATGCGCGAAATCAGGGAGAAACCGGACAAAATTCCTCAAAAAAACATCATGCTTCCTGAACGAGGAGCGATCATGCCGATCAGATCCGGCGATGATCTGAAAGACGGGAAAACGAGTCAACAGGGTTGATTTGCCAAACCAACCCTGTTGGATCGTGAAAATCAATACTCGCGGTCTTTCTTGATGCCCGGCTCGGGGATCGGGTAGAGACCCGCTTCGTCAGGCATGACGGGGGAGTCGCTGTCGAGCGTCAGCTTCGTCACATCGGGGCACATGACATGCTCGCTGTTGAGCATCTGATCGTAGGTGACTTCCTGCCCTGTGTGAGCTGCCATGCGGCCCATGGATGTAACCACGGAGGCGGCAACGCCACGATCGACCTCGTTGTGCTCGGTGTTATTACGGATCGCTTCGAGGAGAACGTCCCATTCGATGTCGTAGGGGTTACCCTCGCTGTGACCACCGCGTGTTTTGCTGGTGTTAGGGAATGCCCACTGAAGGTTTTCCGGCGTGGCGCGGATGTTGTAGTCGATGTTTTGATCGTTGAAGATACGCGAGGAAGCCGGGACGTGACTCTTGGATGAGATCACGGCTGAGCCCTTGGTTCCGTGGGCATAGGCGGCAAATTCCTGGTGACAGCCCTTCATGTTTCGGCCGTCGTAAATCGCTTTGGTGCCGTCTTCGAAGGTGTATTCCACTCCGTAGCTGTCGAAGTTCTGATCGACGGCATCCACCAACTTACCGTTGATTTCGATCTGCTTGTAATGACGTCCGCCGACAGCCTGGGCTTTGACGGGGAAGGCTCCTTTGATCATGCACATCTCATCGATACCGTGGATGAAGAAGTCACTATAGGAACCACCACTGAGCCAGATGAAACTGTGGAAGTTCTTAATCTGATACATGAGCTCGCTCAGTTTCCCATCGTTCTTCGGAGTGAAGCATGATCCGATAGGGCCCTGCATTCGATAGGAGCGCATAAAAGTAATGTCGCCGATGGCACCGTCGTCAATCCGCTTCTTGAGTTCGTTCCGTGATTTGCAGTGGCGGCACATCAGGCCGACACCGACTTTCAGATTCTTCTCTTTGGCTTTCTTGTTGATCTCAAGAAGCTTCCTGGCAGAGAAACCGTCGGCACAAAGGGGTTTCTCCATGAAGACATTGAGGCCTTTTTCAACGGCGTATTCGAACATGGGCCAGCGGAAGGCGCAGGGGGTTGTGAGAATGGCGATGTCTCCCGCTTTCATAGAGTCCATGGCCTTGCGATAGCCATCGAATCCGATGAACTGGCGGTCGGGAGTCACATCCACTTTGTCGCCAATCTGAGGATCCTTTTTCAGCGTCTGATAGCTGCGATCCATCTTGTCCTGAAAGACATCAGCCATGGCATGCAGTTTGACCGGGCCGACGGTGCCGGACCGGGTCAGAGCATTTTTGACGGCTCCTGTTCCGCGTCCGCCGGTTCCAATGAGGGCGACTTTGACTTCTTCATTCACCTGGCCAAAAACCTGAGGCAGGGATATTCCAGCGAGAACTGAAGCACCCGCTGCAGTTTTAATAGCGCTGCGGCGGGATGATGAGGGGAGGGGGGATGGATCGTTGCTCATGATGTGAGAAACGATTTCAGGTTTCGCAGGAAACCTCAAGCTCCGAAAACGTGTGAGAGGAGGTTTCCTGCAATCGGATTGCGGGACGCTTCTGCCGGGTGCCCCCAACTCTCACCGATGGCCTTCCTCGGTCCCTGAATCCCGAATCCTGATTCCCGACTCCTTCGCTACTTTTTCTCAATTTCTTCCAGCATCGACTTCGCCTCTTCGTGATGGAGGCTGTCGTTTTCGTATTTGATGAATGTCTTCAGTGGGTCACGGGCCTTGTCGAACTCGCCCTCTTTGTAAGCGGAACGTCCCAGCAGTCCGTAGAAGTGGTAATAGGTGGGGAATTTTTCGATGGCGGCCGAGCTATGTTTGATGGCTGTTTTCCAGTCTTCCCGTAGCATGGCTTCGTCGGCCAGAAGGCTGAGCCGATGACGTTCCTGTTTCAGTTGGCTCAAGGTGCCTTCAAACCAACCCTTGGGGAGGGATTCCTGCTCGTGGAGCAGCTCGGACAGTTCGAGTGTGACGGAGGCTGCACCCATATCCCCGGTGGCCCAGGCTTCAATGGCTGAACGGTTGCGAATTCCCATGGCTTCTTCCCGAACGAGTTCGAGTTCAGCTTCGCGTTCGAGTATTTCCAGGGCGGGAAGCGTCAAGGCCAACATGCGATCAGAGACCAGATCTTCGACATCCAGATTATTAACGATTCGGTCGATCAGTGGCTTATCTTTGCGGGCAAGCGCATATTCGAGGACAGTGGAGACTTTCGAATTCTGAAGGAACGGGTGATTGATCCCGGCCATTTCTTTCTCGGGATTGATCGATTGGTCGCCGGTCCGGATTGCCATTCTGATCCGGAAATTCCGAATGGTGTCCCATGTGAGGGGAGCCTCGGTTCGTTTGGCTTCCCATTTTGGAAAGACGTCTTTTTCGAGGCGATCCCGGTTGGCGGCTTCATCGGTATCGATGAAACTCGTGACAAAGAGAATTCCCAGGGATCTTTCCAGGTCATCATCGGTCATATCGAGATACGTGTTTAACAATTCGAAGCGCAGATCCATCATCTCTGGTGAATAGGGGAGTTTGTCACAAACTTCATACCATTCGGTCGCGCCCCATAATCCCACGCGTCCGTCTTTCACTGCCTGAAGGAGGATGCGGTGGGTGTCATCGAGGGAAATCTTCGATGGAAGTCCGCTGACGCTGTAAAGGTAAGGTGTCTGATCGCCTTCTTTGAGGTCGTCGAATCCAACCTTATCGACGATCAGTTGACGGATGGCCTCGTTTCGCTCTCTGGATTCAGTGACCTGCTTTTGAACTTTCATGAACGACAATTTCAAGGTGAGTGGGGTCTGATCGACGGTGTTATCAAGGTTCCAGTCAGAGACTGAATCCCGCAGTTCGTCGGCGGCGTCATAGAAGCAGTATTCCAGAAGCTGAAGGTGAATGGAGCTGAGTACGCTGAGTCCGAGAGAGGACACATCGTCGGCCGTGATCTTTTCGACCGCGGCGAGACGGGCTTCGGGATCAGAGGCCGGGGCTTCAGAAACGGCATCGAATAAAAGCAGGCGCTTGTCATTTCTGTCCCAGAGAGTCTTGCCGGCGGGATGGTTTCTGAAATGCAGGTATTTCTCCCGGTTGGGGTATTCCGAGAACTGTGCGGTGGAGATGTAGGCAAAGTAATTGAGAAACCGTGCGGGGAGATCGAGCTCGAGAGCGGATGCATAAAGATCGAATTTACGATCCCGGTTGGGTTCGAGATCAACCAGCATCGCAACGGCTTCCTGGAAAGCAGACCATCGAACCTGGACACTGAGATCAGATTTCTCAGCTGCGAGCAGCCACATCTTAATGTTGCCAAAGTCATCCAGACCGCTGGACCCACGATTCACTGTTTCCTCAAGGTTGCGAAGCCGGCGGTCTTTCAGCGTGAGCGGCTCGCTGGCTTCCAGCCACGGCAGATTATTGGTGTCGATCCAGGACCTGATAGCAGCTGTGAGACGTTCGCCGTCCTGACTGGCATCAGCGAGTGCGGACAGTCGTGAACTCAATGCCCTGCTGAAGTTTTCGTTGGTTCGCACTGCGGGGTTTGTCAGTTCCCGTTTGAGTAGCGCCGTTTCTGCAGCGACATTCCCTTCGGACCGGTAGAGGTCGGCCAACGTTGAAATCGTGATTTCGCGCTCTCCGATAGGCGTGGTACTCTGCAGTTGGGAATCCAACATCGCTGCGGCTTCAGCCTTCGCAGTTGCGTCCTTCGCAGCAATTGCTGAGACCGCCCATACTCTGGCGATTGCCACCTCAAGGTCATCGTGATTATCGGGATGGTCGGCAAAGTAGGACTTGGCGACTTTGACTGCCTTCTCCGGTTGTTCATCGGCCAGAGCGACTGTTTCAAAGAGGTAGAAGCTGGCCGTGTCTTCCTCATCAACCGGCGTCACATTTTCATAGATGTTCGCCACGAACGCTCTGAATTCCGGGGCGGATGCGGGTTTGAGACGCGATGCTCCGTAAATGGTGAGGCGGGCCAACTCTGCCGTCATATCCGGTACCCAGCGTGCGGCGTGAGCGGCGACTTCATAGGATTGTAGAAATTGGGGGCCGTTCTTTGTGGTGACTCCCTGGCTGAAATCGTATTGATAGGATTCGCCGTCGGCGATCAGCCCAACAACCGTTCGATCGGTCATGGTTTCATCAATACCGGGAAGGCCGTGACAGAGGTCGCGCCATTTCGGCCACCAACTGGCTGTGTGTTTCCAGTAGGCTTGAGCTTTCTCAGGATCCTCGGTGAGCTTGAGAAACCAACTGATGACGTCGACAAACGCGGCGGCTTGAATGGTCGAAGGATCGAGTTGCCTCATTTCATCGAAGAGCTCTATCGCTTCCTTATCCCGCCCTGTTTCAAGCCTGATGACAGCGGCGCGAAGCATTCCGTCCACGGCTTCAGCGACATTGTTGGCTTCGTGCTTGGACTGGAGGTAGGATGCCTCGGCCTTTTCGAATTCCCCGACTTTCTCCCAGGCTTCCCCGGCCCGGGTTGTGGCGGATACAGAAAAGTCTGAGTCGAAATCCGGGTGTTTGAGCAGGGTCTCGTAGAGTTGGGCTGCTTCGCGATACCGTTGACGAAACTCGAGCCAGCGCCCCTCTGTGAATTTACACTCCAGGTAATTGCTGTCCGTGGTTGGCAGAGCATTGGCGATCTCAAGGACTTTTGGAAAGAAGTCTTTTTTGTCGTCTTCTTTGGTGGGCGGATCAGCACCCGGTGCAGGGCGCTCATAAAACTCTGAGTAGGCCAGTAGTTTCCAGATAAAGTAAGAGAAGTTTTCGGTTGGCTGGTATTTTTCGAAATAGGTCGTCACCGCAGTGAGGAACTGAGGGTGTTGACCGTTCTCCCGCAATTCTTCGAGATAGAACTCAAATTCCTCCACGCTTTCATGATCCTCGGGGGCAGCGCCTTTCTTCATGAAGTCAGGCGCATCATCCGCTTTCAAAAGGGCGACCAGTTTCTCACGAAGTCCGCCCAGAGATTTTTGGGAGTCGAGGCTGGAGTTGAGATCTTTCAGGGCTCGTTCCAGTTCAGGGTCGTTATCCACCAGTGCAGCCAGATTCAAACCAGCCAGCAATTCGTGGAGAGGTTTACCTTCGGTTTTGTCCGGGGTGGGTTCCTTCTTGTCATCCACCTCAAATAGGGCGGTCTTGGCGACGTTTGCCAGTTGGGTGAAGATGAGAGAGGCCAGAGGATGGCCATCATTCAGGGTGGTTTCCAGATGTTTCAGGAGCTCATCGGATTTGCCCAAATCGACCATGATCGATGCGTAAAATCCGTAGAGAGCGGGAACCACTTCAGCGACCTCTGCTTTGAGCAGGGGCTCAATGACTTTGGCGGCCTGTTCGGGGGATTCCTCTTCAAGAGCGACTGCCGCATTGAGAGCAGAATAGGTTCGCCGGTATTCATCCATCTGGAGGTTTCCGGCAAGCTTCACCAGATCATCGACCCCTTCTTTCCGGCGTTCCTCGATCTCAAGTAGGGCCAAGCTTCGGATGAACCGAGCCCAGCCCCGCTGCTCGATCGACGCCTTTTTCCCGAGGTCAGCAAAGATGCTGTCCATGTCTTTCACTGCTTTGGCGTAGCGTTTTTCGATATATTCCAGATAGGCGAGCTGGCTGCGTGCTGCAAACTGGGTTTCCGGATCATCAGGAAAATACTGCATTGTTTGCTGTAGCGCGGCACGTCGTTCATCAACGCCCGCTTCGACGGGGTAACGGGCTTCTACCAGAGCTAATTGCCCTTCACCGGTGGGCATCACCGGCAGCTTGACGGTCATCCTGGGGTTGTTATTGCCCGGAGCAGCTGCAGCGTCACCGGGAATAAACTGCGCAGGTCGTTTCAACCAGTTTGCCATTGAGTTGACCGCATTGAATGTGCTGGCAAACTTTGCCCCGGCGATCGTTGACTCTTTCTGAATAATCTCAAAAGAGCCGGTTAAACGGGTGCCGGTATCGTCAGTCTTCCAGTTCCCTTTCGCTTCCACGGCATCACTTTCGAGGGCGATTGGATCAGGCATCTTTCCCACTTTCCACCCATCAGGCATACCGACATCGAAGTTGAGGCGGGTTAAGTCTTTCCACTGGAACCAGGCAGCGTTTCTTTTGCTTTTCTCTCCCAGATAGGGCAATACCGTTCTTGAATCAGGGAATGAAAACGGCACCGCTTCATTCGCATTCTGCGGAAAAGGAAACGGGGTCACAAAATAGGCACGGAGAGTAAACTCTTCATGAGTCGTCTTGATCTCGTCATACTCCAGATCAATCACTTCGGCCCGCGGGAAAAAGTTGACGACGAGATTCTGGGCTGAATAGAGCGCAGCTTCCCTTCCGCGGTTGGCGTAATCGTCTGCGACGGAGGCCGCCATAAACCCTTTAGTTTTCAACTCCAGCCAACCGCTCAGGCTGCCTGCTGACTCGATATCCAGTTTGAAGTCATACTCAATTTCCCCGGCCGTGGACTTTGGACTTCGTGTCCATACTGCTTTGTCTCCTTTGAGAATCAGAATATCCCGGTCGGCAACCCATTGCCCCAGAGTACCTGCCGGTGCCCGGGATATTGTCGGATCCATCAATCGCCATCCGGTATCTGATTTTGGATCTTTGACCGCGAGGATAGCGTGGTTGAATGGCTGATAACTGGGGCTGCGCTTTTCGACATCGCCCCCGTGTTCGGTGTCCACAAGAGCGAGGTGGGCTTCGATGCCTTTTTCCACAAGTAGTGCCCGGAGCAGGTTCGATTTGTCTTTGCAATCACCGTAGCCGTTTTTCCAAACGTCTCCGCAGGCATAAGGTTGAAGACCGGAAAGTCCGAATTCCAGCCCTACGTACCGAACATCGTTAGCAACTTTAGAATAGAGTGTTTCGATAATCTCCTCTTCAGTTGTGAGATCCTTCGTCCACCCAGCCAGCTTGGACTTCAGCTCGTCGGGCAGGTCGCCCCGCCCCTCCAAAAGTCCCGCATACCAAACGGCAAGGTCATCCCAGGTTTCCCAGGAAGTCAAAAATGTAGCTGGCCCGGATTGCCTGGCAGGAGGGCGATTCTGTAAAAACGGACGCCGGTCCAGGTTCTCCACTGTCCACAAAAACCGGGTCCGTGAATCTTCCACGTTTTCTTTTTTGAATTCCGGAACGCCGGTTCCCAGGCGTGTCACATTGAACCGGTCAGCCTGGCTGTTCGGGGCTTCAAGTGTCATTTTCCGCTTCACCAAAGGCCAGATATTCTGCTTCCAGGGCAGAATCGTCATGAATTCATCAGGTATCCGGAAGCCTTCTTCTCTGGTAACAAGGAAGATCGATTCAGTTATCGATTTGGGTCTCACATTGGGAAAAATCACAATCAGCTCGGAGCGGTCCTGATAAATTCCGTTTCCGGCATCACCTGTATCTTGAATCAGAGCTGCGTTATTTCTTACGGGATCTTTCTTTCCATCCGGCTGAATGGTTCTGGCCTCTATCAGGGTGATTCTCTCTTCCGAAGTGGAAAATCCGAATATCTCCCTCTCCATGGCATCCGCTCCGGCCTGGGTGTTGGCCCGGTTGACCTGTCGTGCCACTCTATAGAATTTTCCGTCATCTCCAACGAAGTCGATTCGTTCCTGAATCAGGACCGCTCCGGATTCATCATCGAGAAACTTGTCGGAAGAGTTTTCCAGAACTTCCTCCAATGGTGTGAGAAGTGCCTCCAGCTTCTCTTTAAAGATAGCAGGTTGTTTTCGATCAACTTCCTGCGATGTGCCCTGAGTTCCAAATACCAGGAGCGTAAATGCTAACACGGCGATTCTCCTAAAAATCATCCGCAGATTATTAGGGAATGTCCGTTTACGGATCAAGTCTAACGTTAGCAAAATGCACCTTTTTCCGGAAGACTGGTCTGGTGACCTTATTCCGGTTCTGAAAGGCCCAACTCGGAGTCATCAGGGGTGCGGCTTTTGAAGATGTGATTGATCCCGGCAAAAAGGGGAATCACACTGAGGATCAGCCCCGGAACACTGAGCCCGGTTTCCTGAAAGATGGACACCGCTGCGATTCCAATGGCGGTGATGATTAAAAGCCACCCGATCATCCGTTTCCTGCCGAAATGGCGATTCATGAGAGGGCGGGCGCGTTCGCGAATCCCGGGAAGGTGCTTGATCGCTTCGCTTTTGGACATTTTCTGGGTCACCAGGTAAGCGATGATTGCGGTGTCCCACTCGGCACGGGAGGCCATCCTTACAGCCTGCCCTAACACGGCTTCCAGGCGTTGTTCTTCGGTGGGTTCTTCAATCTCAAAGTCCATAAAATGGTGCGCAACAGGACGTTGCCCTGTGATTTACTGTTAAGCAAACCGCTTATCTCAAATCGTTCTGCGCTCACCTCAACCTTCAATTCCCCAATTCACGTGCCCAAAAAAATCATCTTTCCGCTTTGCGGATGCAAAGACTCTGGCAAAGTGAGGCCGCACAAACAATTGATGAAGTTCATCGCAATCGCCAATCAAAAAGGCGGCGTCGGGAAAACGACTACGTCGGTAAATCTCGGGGCCTGTCTCGCCGAACGCGGGGTCAAAGTCCTTATTCTGGACCTGGACCCGCAGGCAAACTCCACCAGTTCCTTCGGCTATACACCGGGAGAGAATGAAAGCATCTACAGTGCACTGATGGGGGATCAAAATATTCGAAATCTGATTCTTCCAACTCAGTATGAGAATTTGAGTTTGATTCCTTCGGAGCAGGATTTGGCAGGGTGTGAAATTGAAATGGCCCAGGAGGGGGATCGATTGATACGGCTCAAAGGAATTCTCGATGAGTTCCGCAATGCGGAGGTCGCTGATTATGTGTTGATGGATTGCCCGCCGTCGTTGGGAGTGATGATGACTTCTGCACTGGCCGCTGCGGATGAGCTTTTGATTCCGCTTCAGTGCGAGTATTTCGGTCTGGAAGGGGTGGCTAAGATTGTGGATTTGCATGAGCAAATCAGAAATTCCGGGGCCGACTTAAATGTGATCCTGGAAGGAATCATCTTCACCATGGCCGACGGGCGGACCAACCTTTCAACGAGTGTGATCAATGATGTGCGGAGCGTTTTTGGCGAAGTGACTTATCAAACCGTTATTCCGCGGAATATCAGCTTAAGTGAAGCGCCGAGCTTTTCGCAGACAATTTTGGAGTACGCTCCCAACAGTTCAGGGGCGAATGCGTATCGGCAATTAGCCGAGGAATTTCTACAGCGACATGCTTCGTGAGCGTTGGCTTCGGTTGATGTCACTCAGCGCATTGGCGTTGACCCTTTCGGCGTTGTCAGATGCAGAGGATAAGATTCGCGTTCTCGCTCCCGACTTCAACGCCGACAAGGAAAAACAGATGATGCGCAGTTTTCTGCGTGAGAAAGTCCATCACGCTCTCGATCAGCGGCTATCGGTTTTGGAGGCTCTCGATTCCCCCGGGGCAATCGAATCGTATCAGGCCCGGTTGCACAAATTTTTCACAGTCTCAGTTGATCTCGGTTCGTTTGAGCGAACTCCACTGAATCCTGAAGTGACGGGCGTCTTGAAGCGGGATGGCTATCGGATTGAGAAGGTTTTGTTCGAGTCTCAGCCATCGTTCCATGTAACGGGTAACCTTTATCTTCCCGAAGGTGAGGGGCCTTTTCCGGCTGTGCTCCATCCCTGCGGGCACAGTGAGAACGGAAAAGCATACGAAGGATACCAGAAGGCTAATATCCTGTTGGCGAAAAACGGAATTGCGGTGCTGTGCTTTGATCCAATCGGTCAGGGGGAAAGAAAACAACTGCTGAATACCAAAGGAGCGGCATTGCTGCGGGCAAGTGGGGAGCATCAGGCACTTGGGCGTGCTCCGGTTTTACTTGGCCGGGGATTGGGAAGCTATATGATTTGGGATGGAATGCGCGGGCTTGATTACCTTGCTGGTCGTAAGGATGTCGACGCTTCTAAATTGGGGTGTATGGGTAACTCAGGTGGTGGAAACCTGACCGCGTTTTTGATGGCGCTGGATCCTCGTATCCAGGCGGCCGCACTGGGTTGTTTCATAACAACTACGCGGATGAAGAACGAAAAACCAGGTCCCGGAGATCCTGAGCAGATTCTTTTTGCGCAAATCAGAGAGGGGTTGGATCATCCTGATTTTGCAATCATTCGAGCACCGAAGCCAACATTGATTCTGTCCGCCACCAGAGACTTTGTTCCCATCGAGGGGGCGTGGGAAGCTTTTCGTCAGGCAAAGCGTGTGTATACGAAACTGGGGTATCCAGAGCGTGTGGATTTGATTGAGGTTGATGAAAAGCACGGGTTCACCAAAGGACTTCGGGAAGGAGCGGCCCGGTTTTTCTCCCGATGGTTGAAGGGGGAAGATGTCGTGATAACAGAACCTGATGAAGTCGGGGTTGAGAAAGAGGCGGATTTGATCTGCACCCCTTCGGGCCAGGTTTTGAAACTGGAAGGGGAGAGAACTGTTTTTGATCTGAACGCAGAGCAGGCGGACTTATTGGCGTCGCAGCGCAGCGTTGGATGGGAAGCGATGGACCTGATGGCAAAGAGAGCCAGAATTCGTGAAATTCTTAGTTTGAAGCCGGTTAGAGCAACCCGGTCACAAACATTAATACTTTTCGATCCGGAAGTCGGTGAATTGTTCACATTCGAAGTGGACGGGTTGGTTTGTCCTGCGGTCCGGAGCGGAGCTGAAGAATCTGATAGCTCGAATCGAATCCTGGTTTTTCATGACCAGGGAATCGCAGTAAATCATCCAAAAGCGATGGAATCTTTACTGAAGGTTCCTGCGAAGGACGTGATCCTCTCAGTCGATTTGTGTGATATTGGCGAGACCAGGACAGGGAATTGGCGATTCTATGGCGCGGACTCATTCATCGCACTGATGCTTGGCGAATCGTTTCTGAAGTATCGGGTTGAGGAGATCCTGGCGATTGCAGACAGTGAGCGGGATATCCACACAGTGAAAGGCATTCACATTCATGCATATGGAGAGCTGGTTCCAGCTGCTTTGCATGCCGTGGCGCTTAAGCCGGACTTGTTTGAATCCGTAACGTTGCATGGTGGACTGCGCAGTTGGGAGTCGCTGATGCGAGAAGCTGATTCGGTTCCACACACACACAATGTGATCCATGGCGTGCTGAAAATTTATGATCTACCTGATCTCTTGAAGATGATTCCCGAGGGCAAGGTAAGGTGGCTCGAAGAGTGAGCCGTGTTCCAACAGAGGGCGGTCGATGGACGAACTGGGTTTGAACGGCTATTTCGAAACGGCATCCAGTTGCAGGAGCGTTTGAGCTGCCCGGTAAGTGGCGTCAGGATGCGGATCATCGAGTAGTTTGATCAATTCATCCCGCAATGAAAACGCTTTGGCATCGCCGGCAAAGGTCGCTGCATGAGTTCGGATCGCGGGATCGTCCGACTTGAGATTTTGCTTCATTGCTTTGAGCCCCGCTGGATCCCCCAGGGTCGCGAGAGCATGCTCGATGTAGACTGTGATGATAGGATCGTCTGCCACATCGGGGAGTCGGGCGCGAAGCGGTTCGATGTCGCTCTTGTCACCAACCCGGGCAAGTAGCCAGGCTCCAATCTGAATTCCCTCAGGATTGTCACCTGCCAAAGCCGCCCGGATCGCAGCATAGGCTTCGGGAGACTGATTGTGTCGCACAAGTGCCCCGGCAGCCATCAGGTGGAGTTTGATAACGCCTTCCTTTGCGAAGGCCTTTTCCATCGCCACCAGGTCGCCGATTTCAAAGACTTTGTAGAGGCTTTCAGCCGCATGAATATGACCATGAGGATCTTCGCCGCTTAAAATACCGGCCATCACAGACACGTATTTTTTCTTCCCGGCACGGACCATCTCGCGGGAGATACCGCATCGATGCTGATCATCTTTCTCAGCCGGAAGTCTGGGCTCAAGATAGGCGATCACTTCGTCGCCGTGGCCGGCGAGGGTAAGTCCTTCAGCGGCGTGAATCGAAGGCCAGAATTCATCGCTCTTCAGACCTGCTCGCAGAGTTTTAAGACAGCGTTGTTTCGTTGCTGAATCGAGCGGCTCGAAGGAGGCGCCATCTTGAGCGTCAACAAGCAGAGTGGTCGACAAGAATGTGGCAAAGAGAAACAGGGGCAATTTCATGAATTCGAAAATCGGAGGAAATAAAGAAGGGGAGTGATTCAGGCCGTCTCAACTTCCCAGCCGGTGCGGTATTCTTTTGTCAGATATTGGTTGGCGTCTTCGATGTTTGTCACTCTCAGATTCTCAGCATCCCACTTCAGCGTTTCGCCCGGGAAGCGGACAGCAATATTGCCCAACTGGACCGCTTCAGTTAAAGGTCCGGCGTATTGAAAATTATCAGAGATGCTGGGATTGCCCGCTAGACAGGCATCGACCCAGTCATGCCAATGATGCGCCGGGCCGGGATCGGGCAATTCAACGCCGGCAAAATCCGCTTCCGGATACAACTTCGGTGTGCCCCAGTGTGGCAACAGTAAGTAGCCCTTTTCACCAACCAGCAGGGAAGCGGGTTGGATCATCTCCTTTCCGCTTGGGAGCCCTTTGTATTTCCAGTTGGGACGACGACCGCCATCATACCAGGTGATTTTCAACGTATCGCCACTCGTGTATTCAGTGCCTGGATAAATGAAGTCGACAGTCTCCGAATAAGGCCAGACTTCGTCGTTCATACCGGAGTGCGTCGCCATCACAGAAATCGGATCAGTCAGGTTCATTGCCGTGTAGAGCGGGTCGAGAAGGTGACAACCGTTGTCTCCCATCGAACCTGAACCGGTAAACTGCCAGTCGCGCCAGGCGAAAGGATGATAAACACGGTCTCCGCCGTAATTTCGCTCCTTTACGGGGCCGATCCATACATCCCAGTTCAGAGAGGCCGGCACCGGTAAATTTGTTTCAGGTGGACGCAGCAATCCACTTCGTCCGTGACCATTGGCATCGATCCAGGTATGGACCTCCTTGATCTTCCCGATGGTTTTCTCCTGCTGAACGATCAGTTTCGTGGTGCGGTATTGAAATTCAGAGTGAATCTGATTTCCCATTCGTGTCACTGCTCCCGACTTCTTTGCCAACGTCGCAATCTGTCGAGCTTCCCAAACGGTATGCGTCAGCGGTTTCTGGCAGTAGACGTGAATGCCCCGCTTCAGAGCTTCCTGTGTGATAATGGCATGGCTGTGATCGGGGACCGTGACATTTACGGCATCAATTTTGCCGTCCATCTTGTCGAACAACTCCCGCCAATCTGAAAATTTGGGGCGACCCGGCCAGCCTTTCTCAACTTTATCCATTCGAGACGTATCAACGTCACAAAACGCAACCATCTCGACCTGTGGATGCATCCCGATGGTCGAGACGTCTTTCCAGCCCATGCCGTTGCAACCGATTCCTGCAAATCGCAGTTTTTCTTTAGCCATGCCGAAGGCTAGAAAATCGTGGCTTCAGGTGCAATGACCGATTCAAGCCATTGTTCTCTGACACCGGGCTTCTCACTGAAATCAGTCAGAGAAAGCGAACTTCACAATGCAAGATTACATATTGAAGTTCTCACCCAGGTAGAGCTTCCGGCTCATCGGATCATTGATGAGGAAGTCCTGAGTTCCTTCCCGGAGAACTTTGCCTTCAAAGATGAGATACGCCCGATCCACAATCTGAAGGGTTTCGCGAACGTTGTGGTCAGTGATCAGAATCGCCAGACCGGATTCCCGAAGGTCGGTCACAATCTTCTGAATCTCACTCACCGCAATCGGATCAACCCCTGAGAACGGCTCATCCAGCATGAGAAGATTCGGCTGGGTTACCAGCGACCGGGCAATGGTGAGCCGGCGTTTTTCGCCACCCGAACATTGCAGGGCGGTGTTTTGAGAAATGTGCGTGATACCAAAACGCTCCATGAGCGCGTGTGTCCGCTCGCGGCGCTCAGCCCGGCTGAGGTTGAGCGTTTCCATCACCGCCATGATGTTTTGCTCCACAGTCAGCTTGCGGAAAATGGATTCCTCCTGGGGGAGGTAGCCCATTCCCAGGCGCGCACGCTGATACATTGGCATGCGGGTCACGTCGTTTCCGTTGAAATCGACTGCGCCACCATTCGGCGGAACGAGACCAACGATCATGTAGAAAGTTGTTGTCTTCCCAGCTCCGTTTGGACCCAGCAATCCGACAATTTCACCGGGCCGTACATTGATATCCACCCCGTTAACGACAGCACGACCATCGTAAACTTTTACAAGCTGATTGGTTTGCAGCAGCATCTCGCGATCTGCGACCGGCTTGGGAACAAATGCCTCCTTTGCCCCTTTCGCGGGGAGAGGTTCAGCATCCAACTCAGGGATGGGAGAAAATTTTCCTGATGAAGCCGCTGATGCTTTTGGCGCGGGATCGCTCACCACAGCTTCATCTTTGTATTGCTGTTCCTTCAGGAGCGACCCGAATCCCGCCGTGGCAGCAGCCTGAGCTTCAGGTGTCGGCTCGGAAATTAACGATACACCGGCTTTTGGCTCTGCAGGCGTTGGTTCTGAAATTGGCTTCTGCTCAGGAGGGGCAGCGGAAGCATCGGCTGCAGGCTCAATGACGCTTTCATTTGAAGCATTGCCGTCACTGACGGGAGTGTCATCACCAGGCTCAACTTCCTCAATCTCGTAGTATTCATACTCAGCCGAGTCGTCGTCATCGTCGACCTCAACCTCTTCGTAATAATATTCGCCATCCTGAACGAGTCCCGTTTCGTCAATATAGGTCTCGATCACAGCTTCATCCTTTTCACCCGTTTGTCCGGGAACGGCTTGATCATAGCCGGATGACTCCTCAAACGCATAAATTTCGTCAGGCGTTTCCTCGCCATAGCCGTAGCCGGCCGAAGCCGCCTCAAAGGGCTCAACATTCATTGGCGGACTCACGTCTGCCATGGGCGGGTCGATCTCACCTCCTGTTGCGCCGGGATGATAGTAAGTTTCGACATTGGCTTCGTCCTCAGTCGCAGTAGCTGAAGGCTTTTCGCCGAACCATTCGTCGGAATCTTTACTCATATGATATTGGCTTTCCTGCGAGAGCGGGCTTCGTGAAATTCAGGCGGAACAAAAATCAATTTCCACCCCGGTTGCTGAAGTCTTCAAGACTGCCGCCGGGGAGGGTTTGTTTCATGGCGCCACCTTTCATCGGCACGCTGAAGGTACTGCGGCCACCTTTGACAATATGTTGCCCGTTACCTTTTAGAATGATCGTGGCGTCAGGTGAATTGGGGTTCACCAATGCTTTCCCGCTTTGCAGTGTTGGAGGTCCACCAGTCAGAACGATGTCTTTAGTGACCGCGTTGTAGTCAGCATTGCGAGCTTTAGCGATTTGGACTTCGCCCTTCTCTCCGATACGTTCAATTTCGACCATCCCGCCGGTAGCGATCGCGCGTTTGAAAGGAGCGTCAGTTTCCGGGGCCGGTGTTCCATCAGGCGCAGCGTCGTCGTTCATGTAGATGACCAGTTTGTCACTGCTGAGATTGAAATCTGGGCTCTGGACAACCACATGCCCGGTGAAGGTGAGAATGTTCGACGCATCATCCATGACTGATTCGTCTGCGGTGATTTCCATCATCTCAGCATTCGACTTGCCCTTGTTTGATTTTGTCGCGCTGTTGCTTCCGCTCTTGTCATACCGGGGGGTGAGGGGACGAGGTGGAGGGACTGTTCCCGCTTGCGGGGGCTGTGGAGTCGCAGGTGGAAGCCCTGCAGGAGCCGGGGGAGCTTCAGGGCGGGTCCCCCGGGCTACCGGTTCCGGAATCATACTTTGAGGCGTGGTTGCCGCAGCGGGAACTGCTGGCGTCGCTGTGGATGGAGTTGCCGGAGCCTGAGTGGGGGCATTGACCTTTGGCAGAGTTGATGCCGGAGGAGTCGCCGGAACTTGCGCCCGGGTGGCTGGTACTCCATTGGACTGCGTGCCCTGGACTTTTCCGAGCTGTTCGCGGGCAATGTTGGAAACATTCTTCATCGCAGCGTCCGGATTCTCTTTCACTGAAGTGATGATTTCCTGAAGCTGGGGATTCTTAAACAGCGTTTCAGCTGCGTCTTTTGCCTTTTTTGTGGTCTCTGCATCCTGCGCCGTTGCGGAAACCGCAAGCACAGCAAGAAATGCTGCGAACACTCTGATTGAAGGGGGGATTCTCATTGGGATCTATTCCTTTTTTATTAACTACTCTTCTTCTGAAGCTTTAGGACTTGTTCCCGGAAGGATACCGCCTGCTGCTGTCTTCTTCACGCCAAATATCTGCATCACCACATTGCCTATCATGTGGCCTTTTTCGGTAGCTGCTTCGAAAATTAACTTGTCGCCGGTCATCACAAATTTGGGCTTCTGCTCAATGGTTGCGTCGGTCCGGCTTGTCAGCTTCCGTTCAGTCAGGTCGTAAACGGCCCTGTCCATGTAAATCTTAGTGTCGATTTCCCCGACGTCATTGAGAACATCGATTACCAGATCGATCAAATCGAGATGTTCCGAATCGAGACGGGACATCTTCTCCGCGTTCACCACAGAGGTAAGTCTGTCGCCGGAGTAGTTTGGAAAACGCACACCTTCGAACTCAGCACCAACCGGTAGCATTTGCGCTAACTCGGGAGGAATTGCCCCGGCCACAGCTTCCTCTGCAGCGTCCGGTGTTTCTTCTTCACCCTCTTCCAGGGCGTCAGCTTCAGCTTCGAGATCCATCTTCCGCCCCTCAGCTTCAGCGATGGCTGCTTCGATGGTGAGACGGCGGGCCTTCTCCCTGGCAGCACGGGCCTCTGCCTCGCGCTTCATTCGGGCGGCCCCGGGACGGGGAATCGCCGCCTTATCGAGTGATTCCTGTGTGAAGGCGCGATCAGTCAATACGGTAAAGACGAGCAAAAACAGCACGCTGCATCGACCGAAAGCATGACCTCCGAAGATTCGAAACCTTGTTGCTGGTGATTTTTCAGCCAAATGAATTGTCGCAATATTAAATTCGTGCGGCGGCATGAACGCGCATGATTCGTTCCAAAACTGCACCCAGATGCTCAAGTGGCACCTGATTCGGTCCATCGCTAAGTGCCTCTGCGGGGTTGGGATGAGTTTCCATAAAAATACCTTCACATCCCGTTGCCACAGCGGCACGAGCCAATACGGGGGCTAACATGCCATCACCGCCACTGGACTCACCAAGGCCGCCCGGACGCTGCACGGAATGCGTTGCGTCGAACACCACCCGGAATCCTGCTTCGCGCATCCAGTAAAGCGATCTCATGTCTGCCACGAGAGTATTATACCCGAAGCTAACCCCTCTTTCAGTAAAAAAGAATTTTAAGTTATCAAAACTATCCATCTTCTTCGCTATGTTTTTAACGTCCCATGGAGCCATAAATTGGCCCTTTTTGACGTTTACGACCCGATTTGTCTTCGCTGCGGCTTCAATCAGATCGGTCTGACGGGAAAGAAAGGCAGGGATTTGGATAATATCGATGAAATCTCCCGCGATGGTCGCCTGTTCTTCAGTGTGCACATCAGTCGTCACCGGAACACCGAGCTGCTGCCCGACATCAGCTAGCAACTCGCACCCTTTCCGGCAGTCCATTCCGCGGAAAGAAGAGACAGAGCTCCGGTTTGCCTTGTCGTAAGAGGCTTTGAAAACGAAATCAGCACCCACCGAGTCAGCAATCGTCTTGATTTGTTCAGAGACTTCCCGGACAAAGCTTTCGGACTCAATGACACATGGTCCCAGGATAAAAAGCGGCTTTTCACCACCAAGCGTGACTGAGTCAGTGATGGCAAGCGGTTCAACGACAGGTTCATTCAAAAAATCGGACATATCTCCACTTTACCGGGAATTGAAAAAAATCCGACAAAAACGATCCAACAGGGTTGATTCACCAATCAGACCCTGTTGACTCGTGAATCCGTTCTCTGCAAAAGGGGCGCATCGCACTTCAAAAGGGTCGCATCGCACTGTAAAAGGGGCGCACATCACTGCAAAAGGGGCGCACAACACTGCAAAAGGGGCGCACAACACTGCAACGGCGTCTCACAACACTGCAAAGGCGTCACACAGCACTGCAACGGCGTCTCACAACACTGCAAAGGCGAATCAAGTGACTTTAGACGCCTCTTGCAGCACTGAATAGTCGTCTTGCAGGAATGTAGGTTCTTTCAACAAGAAGTTAAAGGCGTCTGCCGGCAACTTATATTCGTTGTGTAGCCCTTAAAAGGCGTGGAACAGCGCCGTAAAGGCGTCACATAGCCCTGCAAAGGCGTCGCACAGTCCTGCAAAGGCATCGCATCGCGCTGCAAAAGCATCGCACGGGTCCGCAAAAGGAGCGTCAGCCTCGGTCGTAAGATGCCCCGGAATTCACAGGTTGGCCGTCGATCTTGAAACAACCCATCCGACCTGGTTGCGGAATACCGTTTCGGCAGCCCCTGTAATTCGGAACAGATCGAGCGGGATCGAATACCGGTCGAAGGAGAAAAAGAGAACGTCGGGAAAATTGTCGAAGCTGCCAGAGCAAAGATTCGCCTGTTAAACTATGCTCCAACGACCGAGACCAGTTATTTGAGCTACATCAGCAAATTTTGCTATTTTCGACTTCGCCGCATCCGGGAGGAAGTTGATACTTTTGAGGCGGACTCAGCTGACGCCTATCTCAATTTTATTGCCCTGGAACGAGAGTGTTCCGTTTCTACGCAACGCAAGGCTTTGAATGCCATTATTTTTCTCTCCAGACATGTATACGATCAGCCAGATCCTGTGCTGACCTTCACTCCCGGGCGCCCTGGAAATCGTCGACCACCGACCGTTATAGCACGGGAAGAGATTGATCAGATCTTTGCCCGACTTACTGATCCCTGGAAATTAATTTCAAAAATCGCCTACGGTACTGGGCTTCGGCAAAGTGAAGTGATGCGACTTCGGATCAAAGACCTGGATTTCGGAAGTGGCATTGTCTACGTCCACGACGGCAAAGGTGAAAAACATCGAACTGTCACCCTGCCGCAATCTCTTGAAACCGAACTTTTAAATCGGATCGAAACACTCCGGGAAAAACACCTTCAGGATCTCGCCATCGGAGAAGGAGAAGCGCATCTGCCAACCGCGTTACGAAGAAAATGGCCGACCAAAGGGAAATCGTTCAGTTGGCAGTGGCTTTTCCCCGCCGTCCGGTTTTGCCTGCATCCGCAGACCCAACACGCGGCCCGCTATCACCTTCATGAAAAGTCCATGCAACGGCAATTCAAAGCAGCAGTTGATCGTACCCGAATCACCAAAAACGCCACGTTTCACACGCTGCGACACTCGTTTGCGACCCACCACCTTGAGCACGGCACCGACATCCGGACCGTGCAGGAACTTTTGGGACACGCCGATGTCTCAACCACGATGATTTATCTTCACGTTATGAAAAAGCCGGGCGCAGGAGCGCCCAGCCCACTGGATTTTTAGACCGTTTCTCAAAAGTCCTTTCGTGAATCAGCCGAGTCAAAATTTGCTGCGACAAGGCGCTTTGAGGAAGTGGAGTTTCCTCCACGACTGAAAAGGAACGAAGGCACGGGGAATTTGGGCCGGCTTA
>JBLWYI010000044.1:0-49234 GCA_048267005.1 Verrucomicrobiales bacterium
GCGGGGAATGACACACAACAATACAATGAGCGCCGGAACCACACCGAAGAACCAGGGGGCACCGTCACGCTGCATCAGCAATCCGATGGCAATGATGAATCCGCAAATCATCCGGATGAGGAAACGCCTTTCGTATTTCTTGAAGTAGTCCCAGACAATTACCCCGATGCCGGCGGCGATGAGAAGCAGTCCGAACCATGAGAGGTCAACCTGCCATAACGGGACGCTTCGAACCACAAGGCCGACACTTTCCCCGGCCGCGAGGACCGGTAGTCCCAGGCGAAGAGGGGAGGGAGCGCCGGTGAAGTTACGCGATTCCAACACCGCAAGAATTGAAATCACAAACGATGCGACCAGCAGCATCAGGCCCATGATTCGGATCCAACCACGGGATTTCCCAAACCATACTCCGCCAGCTGCCAGCAGGGCGATTGCGAATAACCATCCCAGCCCGCGTTTGGCGACCCAGGAGAAGCCGGATGGTCTCAGGACCGGCTGAGAGGGCTGAATCTTCTGCCCTGAAGGAACGAGAACATGTGTCTCGTCTCCCACAATCTGCCATTCGGTTTTCAGAACCGGGACATCCACTATCGGCAATCCCAGGACAGGGTTGCCGCCGGCTGAAGGCTTACCGATCCGGATGCGAACCTCGACCGGGAGATTGGGATCGATACCCCCGGGCAGCGGAATCAGCGTGGTGTCTTTTGTCTTTCTCGCGGTCACCGATTGGCCGGACACCGAGACGGCCCAGAGCCGCACCCCATTGGGCAGCATCAGATGAAGAGCCCGCCGGCCTTTGGATTTCACGTAGTAGAGAATGTCCGTCACCAGCTCGCCGTCTGGCGATACCCGGGTAAGCACATCAGAAAACTCCACTACCTGGGAGATCGTGGAACCGGGATCAAACCACGTCACCCCGAGGTTCAGCTCGAACGGGCGTTCGGTGTATTGCCAGACTCCGAGCGACGGGGCCGAGCTGAGCAACCGGAATTCTGCAGGCAGCTCCAGGGCATCAAGCTTGAGGAGTGAGTCGGATACTGAGGTCGGAGTAATGTCGACAAGGATCGGGCTGACAATTTGCACAAACCCACGCTCGTCCTGCACACCGACCGGGGCGATGCGACCTGCGTTCAGTGAGCCACCTGTTGCGGGGACATCTTCCTCAAAGGTCAGCAATAAAGTATACGGACCGATGACCGGCTGGTGAAGCGTGACCTTCAGCAACTCACCTTCGCGTTTGAACGTCCGGACGTTTTCGCCGTCAACGATCATGTTCTCAAGACCTTCAGGAGCGGTGAACTCCAGTTCGGCGACCGGTGCGCCGGTTATGAAATAGTTGACTAACACACTGCCAAAAGCGGTGCCTTCACTCAATGAATAAAGGTGGAAGACATCTGCCTGAACGCTTTTCTCCAGTACTTCGATCTGCATGGTCGCACTCCAGCCCGGTTCGCGGATGCGAAATGCCTGCTGCAGATTAGCGACAGACATGGGGAAGTAGGACAGTGCCTTTTCCGCCAGAAGATCCGTATCACCAACGGCGACCCGATACCCGGCAGCCGCGGCAATCCCAATGTCTCCCCTGACCGATTTTGCATCGGGATATTCCAGACGCGGCAATACCCAGGCCCCTGCCGCTGCCGGTTCGTTGCGTTCCAGATTTAGATTGATCAACTGACGCCCGGCCACATCCGCGTTGAAGATCACCTTCAGGTTCTTCGATCCATCGGTCGCCTCGGTGGCGACCACGTAGTCTCCGATGGTTGCGCCGGTCACCGAAATTACCGAGTAGGCTTCAGGCACGAGCAGATCGAACTCACGGACAGGCGCTTCGCGGATATCGAGCTCGACTGCGGCAGTGATCAGGCGGTCGGTCTCAGCGAGTTCATAGACGACGGTTTCCGAGACACCGATCTCCGGTTTGATTCGGTCCGCTGCGATTTCAAAGCTGTATTCTCCGGCAGGGAAGCGATAGACGAAAACCTGCTGAGCCTTGCTCGCTTCACCGGGGAACTGATCCGGCGCCAGTTGGGTGAGACCTGAAAGATCAGCCGGTTCCAGCCGGACGCTGCCCGAGTTGGAGACCCGGATAAACCCTGAATGGCGCACCGTCCCCTGAGGGGTGAGTCGCAGTCCAGCGGTTCTGACCGGAAACGCTCCATGAGGTGTTTGCGTTCGCACCGTCAACTGGGTGTTGGCCGTGACAGGACGGTTCAGAGCAATTTCGAGGACGCGATCGTCTCCTTCCCCGGTCACTTTCCAGCCGGAGAGATTTCCTACCTGAACGTCCAGCACTTCCCCTTCACCCTTCAAGTCCAGCATCAGAGACTTCAATTCCCCCTGGAGAACACGGTAATCAATCACATGATTCTGGCGCAACAGCCCGGCCCCCACGAAGGTTTCAATCTTTGCTTCGGTCGAAAAGAAAAGCTTTCCTTCACCCACCCGTCTCGAGGCTTTCCACGCCAGAGTCACATTCCCGGAGGCCGGAATAAACCCGAGAACCCCCGGCCCTTCTTTCTGCGGGAAAACCGTCGAGCCACCGCCAAACTCCGCTCCCTCAGGCAGTCCTTTCAGGTCGAGAGGCGCGACAGCTCCCGAGGCCACTGAGAAGTTCATCGACTGCCATTCCTTATTCGGTTTCACCACGGCCACGAACTCCAGCGTGAAAGGGTATTCGCCGGGCTGTTCGAAGGCCAACTCATAGCGACCGTCTTTTGTCAGTCGCAGCTTCGCATCATTATCCGTCTGAGGTTGAGAACTCACCGCGATGTCGCCTGACAACACATTCAATACCGCGTCTTTCTCCGTCACTCGCGCCGTTCCCGTCAGGGTGAACGTTGCCGACTTCTTGTCGGGGGCGAGCGCTCCAACCAGGCTTGTCTTCTCCAATTCGATCGGACCAAAGGTTGATCCGCTTCGAGCCAGTTGGATCTGGATGTTACCCCCTGAGGTCGTTTGAAACTTTTTGGCCTCCTTCGCCGGGATAAAGCCGTCAGCCTTTAAAATTTTGCCAGCCACGCCCGGGGCAAACTTCACAGAGAGGAGTGATGAAAATCCCACTGCATTTCCCGGACTGAGATGGGGCAGGTCCACCTTTGATGGAAGCTTCAACTCCTTCCTCGATAACTTCACCAGCGGGTTGATCGATTTGGTTCCCGCAGGAACAGAGATGTCGAGAAACCGCGCGCCACCCTTTTCCCTTCGGACAGACCATCCGGTTACCTGATCACCGGCGACTTCAGTGATTTCCCCACCACCGGAAATGGCGAGCGAAAACGTTTCCGCTTCTCCCTGAATCACCGAGATCACCAGTCGGATGTTTTGTTCGATCCGGTCCGCAAACACTGTGGCGTCACCCGTTGCAACAGCCGTATAAAGAGCCGGGATTTCCGGAAGCTCTCCGGTCGCTTCAACAACGATCTTTCCAGTGCCGGCCGGAGTAATGGAGGTTGATACCGAGGCCCCGCCTTCCTGTGCAGAGGTGCCGGGAGTAAAAGCCAGGAGCATGAGAGCAGCGGTGGCGACAATCGGGTTTGTATTCATGAGATTCAGTATTCTAAAATTGGGGGTTCGAGCCGTGGGCTGGCGTTTATTGATCCGCTGTGAGTTCCTGAGCCTTTTGCACCATGGCGCGGAGTTCGCCGACACGTTCGGTCTCCGCCAGAGCTTTGGGCAATCCTTCCAGAAGTTTCGCGACTTCCGCCAGCTCCACGGTGTCACCGAGCGGGCCGCCCTTTAACTTCGCGGCAAACATGGACGCGGCTGTGGCAATCCGCATCGAGGCGTCTGCCTGATCGGGGCGCGGAGCATTGGCGTCGTAAGCGATCGGCCAAAGCTTCTCGACCATCCGGTCACTATTGAAATCGCGGAACCTCACCGACACCGAACCGATGTCCCCCTGGCCCTCAGGGAGAGTCTCGACCTGGTAGACCGCGACGCCGGCTTCTTCGGCTGCGAGCTCAGCAGCGTCGACAGCATCGTTCCGGAAGTCCTCTTTATTCAGACGATGCTTTTCAAAGCCCAGCAGTTTATACCGGCCGACCCGGTCAGGATTAAACTCCACCTGCACCTTCACATTCCCGGCCGATGGCCGCAGGGCCCCCGCGATCTGTTTGGCGAATCCGGCATCGGCGTCGTCGGGATTGTCCAGCAGGTAGTAGCGCCCATCCCCCTTCCGGGTGAGCGCTTCGAGAATATCGTCGTTCAGTCCATCGGCGACGATTCCCGCTGCATCGAAAGCGATACCGGCCTCCCGCATCTCATGGATTCGCTTCGCCAATATCTCCGGCTTTGCATTCCCCAGATTGGCCGCACCATCGGTGAGCAGCACAATGCGGTTCTGTGCGCCTTCAACTTGTTGCTCCTTCGCTTTTTCGAAAGCCAGATCGATTGCCGCTTCCAGGTTCGTTCCCCCCTCGCTCGGCATGTCGCGGACTGCGGCGACCAAATCAGCGCTTTTGTCACCTGTCACCCGGTCAGCCAGGAGGTGAGGTTGCCGGGCAAACCTGATGACCGTGACCTGATCCGCAGGTTGCAGCTGCGAGGCGAGTTGGCTGAAAGCCCGGTTAACCGTTTCCTTCCGGTCAGGGCGTTCCATCGAACCGGAGTTATCCAGCAGAAACGTCAGCCGCAAAGGAGTGTCCGCCGCCCGACCCGCTGCCCCGGTGCGCATGGCGACGCGGACGAGATTCCGTTGTTGAATGAACGGGTGGATGGATTGCTCAACCCGGCAGGCCACTTTATCATCGAGAGAGGGCAGGGGATCGCCATAGTCAAAGGCGTTCACGAATTCCTCAATCCGGATCTTGTCTGCTTCCGGCCATTCCCCTTTTTCGAGGGCCGACTTGGCAAGCTTGAATGACACGTCGCTCACATTCAGAGAGAAAGTTGAGAAAGCTTCGTCAGCCGCCGTCAGCTCATCGAGATTGGCAGGTGGCGGGACTATTGGGAGAGCAAACTCCGGGTTGACGCTGTCGGAATTGGCATCGAAACCAAAGTTCATTTCCGGACGGTTCCCCTGAGTCCGTCCAAACCAGGATTGGTTGGTGGTGTCTTCGAACCTTGGAACCACATCCGTGGTCCCGAATTCAAGTCCGGGAAGGTAGACCGGATCAGTTTTCCGATACGGCGTGGAATTCAGCCATTGCATGCCTTCCAAAGCCTTCGTGCCATCGGTTGCCGCGCGCTCGTCACCATCAGAGTCAATCCCTGAAAGAGTATTGATGTTTCCGTAGACTGGCGCCAGTCTCGCGACTGAGGTCGAACTCCGGTCATTTGCAGCACCACTGAGTTCCCGGGTGCGCCCCAATTGGATCGGTTCAATCCCCTCCTGATTGTTGGAGTCGAGACCTGAATCAGTATTTTGATCCCAACCCAAACTGGTTCCTCCGTGACCGATCTTCGCAAACCTGGCATTCCGGCCGTCTCCCGCCTGAAACTCCACGTTTTCTTTTACAATATTGATTTGGGGTCTGAGATATTCCTCTTCATTGTCGAAACCCTTTTGCTGGCCGGATACAGAACCTCCGCCAACAACCCGGGGTACCAGATCGAAGAGATCTTTGCTGACCCCGGTGGTGGCATCCGGTTGCGTGCCCCAGGTCGTTGCCCCATCAAATCTGACGTCTCCGCCGTTGATGAAATCTGAGTCAGTCACATCCAGACTGGACAGAACATCAGGGGAGTCGCTGTTGTTCGAATCACGGTAGTCAAACCCGCGCAGGTTGTTGGCTCCGCCGGGATACTGCCTTGAAAAAGTGTCGTTACCCTCTTGCAGCGGTTCTCCAGCAACGATTGCGTCGACAGGCATGTCACTTGAACTCTTCGGGGAAACCTGCCGGACCGGTTTTCCGGCGATCACCTGACCTAAAGTAGCCAGAGAAGTGGACTCCTCGCTTTCCTTCAGAGAACGCTCAGACCATTCCGTGACCTCACCATCTGAATCAAGGCCTGCACCGCCACGTGCCCGCTCAGATTGCCTTTCGAAACTGACCGTTCCATCGGTAGCTGAAAGTTCAACATTCGTGCCATCACTATCATATCCACCGTGCCCAATCTGGGTGTAATCCGCTTTCCTGCTCAAGTCATCAACCATCACCGTCCCCCTTGTCCGTGTCTCTCCTGCCGCACGAACCGTCCCGCCATTATCAATTCCCAGGGAATAGACATTCCCATGGGATTTCAATTCATCCGCCGCACCTGCAACGGTTGGGCTTTCTGTCATCGCAACATCCGACTTGCCTAGCGGATCAGCGCCTACAGGCACAGGCATTTCCCAACCTTCCGCGATTTTACTCATGAAGGTTGCCCGTGTCTGATCGCGGGCTACTTCATAATACTCCTGTGCAAGCTGGTCACTGAGTCCGGAGATACGTGCCGTGTTTTCCGCCTCATCTGCGGGGATCAGAGATTCATCAATGAACTTCTGCATGGGGGCCAGTTGCCTTTGCTTCAGCTCTCTTTCCTCTCCCGACCGGGGTGCCGACTTATCCTGCGAGCCTGCTCCGAAGTAAGCATAGTGATCCGCTGGAGGAGTTTCGGCTGCCCCGCTCCGGAACAGATTCTGTTCACCGTTTCCACCTGACGGGGGAGCAGCTTCGTTCAGCCTCTGAAGTTCGTTCAGTGTCCCGGCTTCAGCCAGTTTCGCTGGCTCTTTTTTCATCAACTCAGCTTTTGCGACCGGCTTTGTTTCCATCGACCGGAAATTTGAAACAGTTCCGAAATCCATCACTCCATTGGAGTTTGCATTCTTGTCTTCCTCTCCCTCAAAATCACGTTTGGAGGCAACCGGTTCATTTCGGGAAAGTAAAGAAAGCGCGCGCTTAGGAGCCTCGGGCTCAGGTGCGGACGGTTCTTGTGGCTGGGCCTGTTTGCTTTCCTCCGCAAGAAACCGAAAGCTTTTGCTGTTATCCGCACCCGAATCAGCCACTTCCATTTCCGGGCGGGCAAAGAGCAAATGAGCATTGCCTTCGACGGGTTTGTTAGTGCCTGGATTGTTTACCCGGGTTTCCGAATCGTTATCGAAATCCCCATAGAGAGCGGCCACATCGGGAACTTTCGATTCATTTACCTCCATTCCCCTGCCGCCATGCCCTAACTGTGCGTATCCGTCATCTCGACTGCCGGATTGCCCGGGGACAGCTTCTTTCGCGAAAAAGCTAGCGGGCGCTTTGCCATCAACTGCATCACTTCCCGTAAAGCCACCGCTAACACTGACGGATCCACCTCCAGTTTTTCCGGATGCGTCAATCGTTGCCCCGCTCGAAACCGTGATGTCCCCGTTGGTTGCAGCTATGGGATCATTCAGTGCGACACCGTTGGTATCGACTGACAGAGTTGCTATGTCTCCCGTTTCAATCCGGCCTCCCGCCCCGGCCCCGTTGCTCGCAGTCATCTCGCCACTGTTCGAGATTACGGCACCATCCAGCGCCACCATGCCCTGAGCCACCGGATTCACCTGCACTCTGGATTCAAAAAGGGTAGAATCCTTTTCCCGATCCACGGCTTCGAAACTTTCCCGCCGCAAATCTGATTCACCGTCCATTCGACTCTTAACAGCCAGTCTCTCAGTCTTCACTTCCGTTTCACCAAAGCGGCTGCCCACTTCGACCTCGACTTCGGAACCGGCGACTGACAATCGCGTTTCCAGTGAGTCGACCCGATCGCCCAGCCGTCCGTTGTCACTTTTGAAGTCCCAGGTTCTTTCAGAGTCATTCAGCGCAAAAGTTGTCTCACCGCCATCCGTCGCCCTCGATGTTCTGCCGGCAAAATTCGTGTCTGCATCCGCCCACTGGACTGCCGGTGCCGGAGCATTCGCATCAAAATCGAAGTAAAAGTGATCCGTGTTCTCGAATCCCGCTGCCATCCGGCTGGACTCATTCATCGACAGATAAGTAACCGGCAGAATCGCACCGACCCCGATGAGAATGGCCACAGCGGCGACCAGTTTTGCAATCTCATTCCAACTGCGGGGTTTCCGGGTTTTTTGAATGGGGATCACCGTGTTGGTCTCCGACGTTTCATCGGACACCACTTCAGCCTTTCCGGAAAACACCGCTTCCAGCTGGCTTCGTTTGTCACCACTCAGTTTCCAGTCAGAACCGGAGGGGGACGTCGCATTATCCTCTTCCTTCTCATGACAAAGGATGCCATGGACTTCCTCGATCCGGCGTTGAAACGCGATCAGCTCGGGTTTCTCTGCGATGATTCGTTCCAGCTCCCCGCGTTCGAAGTCCGACGCTTCACCCAGCACCAGGGCAACGATCCGCACTTCCAGCTCCGGATCGATCCAGGTATGCAGATTCTGTGAATTGTTCTTATCTTCCTCGTTCATTTCCTTTCCTTCCGTAAAATTATTCGCCCAAACGATCCAACAGGGTTGGTTCGTTGACCCAACAGGGTCTGTTCGTAAAAGCTCATATCCCGCTTCCTCCTTCGATCCCGAGTTGTTTCAGCTTCGTAGCCAGTTCCTTGAGAATGTGGTGAAGCCGGTAGCCCACATTCCCGACCGAAAGCCCGGTCTGCTCGGCGATGTCGCGGTATTTCAAGTCTTCGAAATACTTCAGTTCGACGAGCTGCCGGTCGTCTTTGCTCAATTCAGAGACCAGCATGCGGAGAAAACCGCTCGCTTCCATCCGTTGCAGAACATTCTCGGGAGATTCAGATTTTTCCGCCTGAGGTTCCTGGATTTTATCCGTGAAAACCTCCCGTTTGTTATCGCGATGATGGTTGTAGGCCCGGTTCCGGACGCTGCGGTAGAGCCAGGCTTTGGGGTTTTCCACCGTTTCCCAATGCGTGTGGAGTTGCAGAAAAACTTCCTGAACCAGTTCCTCAGCAATGGCGCGTCGCCCCGTCAGACCAAACGCATATCGGAGAAGCGGGCTTTCCTCGGCGATAAAAAGCGATTGAATCGAACCATCTTTCCGGTTCGATACCCGTGCTCCATCGCCGATGGGCCCGTGGTCTGGGGGCGTGTTCGGCATCGCGCTAATGTTGGTCGCAGCCTGATTCAAAATACAAAGTCATCCTTTCACCTATTGAGGACACCGCCGAGGCAAAACGCTTAGAATTTTTTTAGATTTCGGCAACCGGCGTGCTTCGCCAACACCCCCGGGAACGTTCTTTGGGTCGTTTCCCATTCGTAAACGGGCAAAAGGACGTTCCCGCGGTCGTTTCCCGTTCGTAAACGGGCAAAAGGACGTTCCCGCGGTCGTTTCCCGTTCGTAAACGGGCAAAAGAACATTCCCTCGGTCGTTTCCCATTCGTAAACGGACAAAAGAACGTTCCCGCGGTCGTTTACGGTTCGTAAACGGGCGAAAGAACGTTCCCGCGGTCGTTTACGGTTCGTAAACGGGCGAAAGAACGTTCCCACAGTCGTTTACCATTCGTAAAGGGGCGAAAGAACGTTCCCGCAGTCGTCATCAAAATCGATGGTGAGCAAAAGAACGTTCTCTCGGTCGTCATTAAAATCGATGATGGGCAAAAGAACGTTCTCCCGGTCGTCATCAAAATCGATGATGAGCAAAAGAACGTTCCCGCGGTCGTCATTAAAATCGATGACGAGCAAAAGAACGTTCTCTCGGTCGTCATCAAAATCGATGGTGAGCAAAAGAACGTTCTCTCGGTCGTCATTAAAATCGATGACGGGCAAAAGAACGTTCCCTCGGTCGTCATTAAAATCGATGACGGGCAAAAGAACGTTTCGGGGACCGGGGTGAATCGCTTTCTGGAAAAGCGTCGCACGGGTTCCGCAATAGGGGCGTTAGCCTCGGCCGTAAGATGCCCCGCGATTCACAGGTTGGGCCGCCACTTCGCCTCCGTTTTTGCCGGGAGACATGAGGAAACCGGTGCATCACGTGGCTGGGAATTAGGTGAAATTTCTCTTGTCATCACACGTTCATTTGAACATTATTCGTAACGAAATGAGTGCAGTTCCTCCAGCAACAGTTCCGCATGCCGACAAAAACATCTAAAACGATTCAATGAACCGTCACGGGAAATTGGGCGCTGCTTGATTCCTGCAAGTTCAAAATAATTATTCCGAAAAACTACCAATATTTCTTTTACGGGGATTCCCGATGCGTTAGCATCACCGATGAATTCCCGCCGCGAAGCTCTACCCTTTAAAGTCGCTTTTGTACCTTGGGAGGGAACTGTCGCCTCCCAAGGGACAAAAGCGACGGCGGGAGAATAAAACTGTTCTGTCTAAAAAATGAGACTACTCCTGTTTACTGCGATCTTTCTCCAAACCTCTCTGCTTAGCGCAGCTGATTCACCAAAGGAGCTGTGGATTGCGTTCTCAGCAAAGTGTCAGAATGCAGGCGTGATGCTCGCTGCACTTGAAAGTATGGGAGGCGCCGATCCCGGGCCTGTTGAGGAGTTATTGAAGGATATTGATGATGCAATTGCTGCATTGGTCGCGTCCGGAGAACTCATCGAATTTGATGTTACACTCAAGCCATTCGACGATTGGGACGACGTCGCGGGGACGGAGTTTGCCGAGTTCTCAGATGGTCTCAACGATCAGTATGGCGCCTACATGGCGCAGGAGATGGCAGGTATGGGATTTAGATTCCAGATGACGGATCCAAGTAGCGGGACGCTCAAATTGAAGGTCCGACTGCCCGCTGAGGAACTGAAGAATTTCAAAAGTCTGATCGACTCCACGGGGCTCACAAAAGACGCCTGACAGAACAAGGCAGCAATGGCAAGCCTGATACCGTTGTGAGTTGATTGACTAACCTAATTCGAATCTCTAATCTGTTGTCGAAGCATCGCCCCCGTATCAGGCAGCCATGCTTCGGACGTTCGATGAATGAAATCGTTGAATTCACTCTGTTTCCGAGAAAGGAAGCCTCACGAATACAGCGAGGTTCAGATCTTCCGGAAAGTCTCTACACGAGCCTCAGGGATCGCTGGCCCGCGTTCTCAGAGCGCCATTCATTCAAGGTGAGCCTCCCGCGAGATTCTAATGAATTGAGTGAGATCCTGTCTTTTCTCGAAGTCGGTGGTTATTCTGCGAATTGGCACCGGTATCCATCTGTAAAGCGGAAGGAGGTCGGGCGTTTCCAGCTAAAGGGATCACGAATCTTCGACAGCGAAGAGCTTGATCAGGCTCGCTATCTCCATGCTGTTCCTGAGGACGAGATTGCAGGCGAAGGTGGTCACGAAGATGACGGATCACTCTATGTGAAACCACGCTCGATCAAGAAGCGGATCGCCCTGGGACGCGTCTTCGGATCATCCACCTCGGTTTGCGATGACCTCTTGCGCACCTAGCTGCAAGCGCAACGCTTCCAATATCTTGCATTAAGGAAGGTCCACCATGCCGCCCCGGTCGTATGGCAGCTTTGGAGTGACTTGCACTTGCCAGAGATGCTGAATCTTTACGCTGACACAGATGACCCAGGCAAGGGCCTCATGATCAACGATCTGTTTTATCCACCGATTCCCACATTCGACCCAGCGGCTTTTGCCGTGATTCCTGAGTTCGATTTCGCAATCACCGAGGAGCGGATAGGTGGTGGGGCCGAGAGAGCACGCGATCCATTGCTGATCATCTCTCAACGGGTGCGTAGCTTCTTTGACGATCTTGGATTAAGGATTCAGTATGCCCCCATCAAGACCGACTAAGCATCAAACAAACGGGTGGCCACCAACCTCCCACACGCCCCGAGGCGAACCTCCCACACGCCCCGAGGCGACATGATGGGCAAAAGAACGTTCCGGCGGACCGGGATATTTGATTCAGAAAACGAGCAAATCTAGTAGGCTTGACCACTCGAATTCAATTTTGTTAAGATTTACACATCGCACCGAACCGCGAGAAACGCGGTCGGTGGATAAGACTGTTCTGCGAAAAATGACCTCCGCTATTTGCACAGAGTTTGCGGTTAGCCTGCTTGGCGCACTTGCTGAATATGATCTCGCCCAAATCGAGTCGATGTTTGATGAGGTGGGCGGCGATGCACCTCTCGCGGCACAGTTTCCGGAGCCTCAGGGATTTCAGTATCACAAGGCCGTAGATGCGGACTCACTGGTTTCTCACCTGATTGAGATGAAGGATGGAACTATCGCGTTCGACTTCGAGATGCCGTTCGAAGGCGACGATTTTCGCCCAATGATGATCCGAACGATTTTCAGAGGTAGCGTTGAGAGTCACACAGTTTGCTTAGAAGGCGTGGTTCCTACTTAGAACTCCCCCAACGCAGAACAAGATTGGATGAGAAGGCAGTGAGTCTGCGAGAGCGGGCTGATAAAATCACTGCTGATGAACACTGCGATCCACCCACACAGTTGCCTTTGATCTTGGAGATTTGAAGCATGCTTTCTACGTGGATCGATCGGTTTTTTGAATCGAAGACGGTCAAAAGAACGTTCCGGCGGACCGGGATATTCGACTCAGACAAGGGGCAGGTCTTACAGGCTTGACCACTCGAGTTCAGTTTAGTTAAGATTTCCATATCGCACCGAACCGCGAGAAACGCGGTCGGTGGACAAGACTGTTCGCCTCAGAAAAATCTAATGCCGGATTCTGATGACATAACCAAGGCCGGACGTTTGGAAAGCATCTTCCGCCGTCCTGCTATGTATTGGGGGAACAGTGATAACCACTTTCACAGCTTTGTCGCATTCCTCTCCGGTTACGGGCTGGCTCGGAGTGAACACTTAAACGAGGAAGACCGCGATCAACTCGACAATGCGATCCCTCCAAAATTCCACGAGTTCGTAACCGAATACTACGGTCACAAATTTCCCTATGGCGGATACGGTTGGTCGACCTTCATTGAAGAGAACACAGACTCAGATGAAGAGGCTCTTTCGCTCTTTCTCAAGCTAAGGCACCTTTACGATGAACAACACAAAGGCGAACCAGACAACGCACGGTGACCTGCTCCCCGCCCTCAGTTTACTTCCTTCATGGCTTCGACTCCGCTTCAATTCCATCGAAAGGCTGCTCGCTTCGTTCCGCAGGTACGTGGCTTTTGACGTTCGCTTTAGAAATGCACTTCTCGGATCTAGCGCTATGCACTTATGGACGAGGTGCAGTGAGTCCAGGCGCATGGAAGGTTCCGCTTCTCTCGATCGGCTGGCTCGAAAAGGGATTCGACTTTTCGACTGGTGACGTCGACGATCAACTCATCAGTCGAGCAAAGCAGATTCAAGACGAGACGAGAGATCGGTTCTCGATGTATGTTTACCGAGGCCTTCATGGGTGTTCACTTTGCCGCTCAGGAAAGGCTTCACGAGGCATCGATGGCTCTTATACCAACCTCTTTATTCCGGGGCGCGAGTGCGTCTACATGGTCTCAGGTGGGATCGTTCATTACCTGGATAAACACTCATATTCCCCGCCTGAGGAGTTTGTTTCTGCGCTGCTATCCTGCCCATTTCCGTCGTCGACCGAATACGATGAGGCATTGACGAAGGTTAATTGTGGAGATCGGCCTGAACTTCTTTTAACGTTTGAAGAGCTGTATCCCGACCTGGCCAAACTAAAAAGCGAGCAAGGCGTCGATCCTAACGCCTGACACCCGCGAGTTCAATTTCCCATGACCATTCTATCATTAACCCGGCAATCGGAGCGCTCCCGGTAGCGTATGGCAGGCTTTGCGCGTTTGGTTGAAAAATGTATTTCGTAAGGTATCACCGTCTGAAGGAGAAGCTTCGAAACCGGAGCGTCTCGGATAGAGAGGCACTTCCCTATCTGGTGATTTTTACCGCTCTCATGGCGCTTGTCGGAGCATTTCCTGTGGTTGATGGATTCAATGATGGGGATTTGGTTTCGGGATTCCTCAGCTTCGTATTTGCCATTGGGGGAGTTTTTTACGCCTACAAGTCTAACGGTGCACAAGAAGGCTTTGATCTCATACAAAAGTATGTGGTTTTGGGATGGGTTGTGGCGGTTCGTTGTCTCCTGGTTTTCATTCCGCTGGCGATAGCCTTCTACGTGGCAGGGGGGTATTTGGGGCTAGTCACAGACCAGACTGGATTTCCTGACGTTTTGCTCAATGCCATTTTTGAGATCGTTCTTTACCAGAGAATCGGAAGGCATATTCGAGATACAAGGACAACAAACAGCGAACAAGATTAGATGGGAAGGCTGTGAGTCCGCGAAAGGGGGCTGATAGAATCACTGCTGATGAACACTGTGACTCTACCTTCACAGTTGCCTTTGATCTTGGCGATTTGAAACATGCTTTCTACGTAATGAATACGAATGGCGGGATCATCGATGAACGATCCATTCCGAATCGAAGGGATGACCTTGAATTGCTCTTGAACCAGTATCCCGATGCCCGGATTGGTTTGGAAGTGGGCTCTCACAATCCGTGGATGAGTCGGATTTATGAATCGATGACGGGCAAAAGAACGCTCCGGCGAACCGGGATATTCGATTCAGACAAGGTGCAGATCTTACAGGCTTGACCACTCGAGTTCAGTTTAGTTAAGATTTCCATATCGCACCGAACCGCGAGAAACGCGGTCGGTGGACAAGACAGTTCTCCCCATAAAATGAAGCCACTCGTTCTTGTGTTTGGACTTACGGTCATGGTTGCCATGATCGGATTTTCGGCCGAATCGATTCCGCTGGAAGGAATGTTCGTATTGGATTCCGATAGGACACAGGCTTGGATGGTAGAGGTCGAACATCAAGCGTTAGCATTGCCTGTGCTACCGGGCCAAAACGATGAATCAGGTGTGCGCTGGGTTCATCATTGGGACGAAACTGGACTCGTCATAGAATTTGGTAGTTGGCACGAAGAGTTCGTAAGAAAATGGGAGAGGTTATCTGCCACGAAGTATAGAAACACTAAGGAACAAAGCGCTGATGATTCCGACTTAGTTCGAGTTGTCGAAATAGAAGATTCCAACAACTATTTTGTTGAGATCTTTGAGGATGGCCAAGTCACTCGGGAATATTACACTCGTAAGACAACTAGCGAAACCGATGGAGAACAAGCCGAGCCACTCAAACCTTGACCGCGTCGAGTTGAAATGACTATCTCACAATCAAACCGCGCTCTCCGTCAGGGCTGAGTGCTCTTGAACGTTCACTTTAGAAAATGGCCAACGCGATGCCTAAGCCGAAATCTGAGTTCATCAGCGTTGAGATCGCCCTCAAGACTGATTACGAGTCGGAGGCATTTGTGAAGTGGTTTGAAGATCAAGACAACTACGTAGCCAAACTTCCGTCCGATTCTCACAAGTGGTATATCTACTTTGCACCAATTCCGAATAAAGATGCGAATACCACAATCCTTCAGCTGTGTGAGATGATTCATTCCTTACCTTTCGAAGTCCGAGGTGATTGGGATCGCGCCGGGCATCGGGAATTTTTTGCGGGATATCACGTTGGAGGGGATCCATTCTGTTTTGCAGAGCACATCGATATCGCGACTCTCAAGGCCGCCGTCGACGTGAACGCTGGAATTGGGTATGCTCTGTATCCAGCTACAGATGGAGAAGAGTAATCTACAGGATCACATCAGCCCCTGGAAAAACCCGAAGCGAATCGGGTAGGAACGGGGATTGAACCCGCTCCCCCCACACCACCCGCATGCGGGTTTGACGGCGGTCGTTCCTCCCTTGCCGCTTTGCGGTAGCCTGTCGACTATCTATGTCGCTTCGCTCCATTGCACCGGGCGATTCCCATGAGTCATGGATTCTCCTTCGGGCGACCTTTCGGGTCTATCAGGATACCGAATCGAGCAGAGCGCAATGTTGATCCGCTGGTTTGCGATTGAAGGAACGCCTTGTTGATCGAGCCATTCATTGGTCATCGCGACTCTCCTTTTTCGCTTTGCTGATTTGCCAGCGCTCTGCGTCGTGGGAGGTCAGCAGTAAAGCCGGTGGCGATTGAGTTTTATGGATGCCGAGTCCGAGATACCGTTAAATTGGATTCATGCGTGTTCTGATGAGTTCGTTTTTGTTGATTGTTTCAACGCTTCAACATGATGGATGGTTCCCGCCGTCAGAACACGCCACTCGGCTGATCGGTCGCTACGCGACGAAGACGATACGTTGAACCGGTTCCGTGGGTTGAAACCCACGACTATGAATGAGAAGTCGCTACGCGACATGACTTTTCGTTGTCTTTAAGTCGAATGCTGTCTCCTCACTTCGCCGGAAGTAATCTCGCCTTCAATCGCATTCAAAAAGTCCGGCAGTTTCCATCGGCGCAGGTCAAAATCAAAGTGGCGTGCTGACTTCAGCCTGGCTTTATTAGGACGCTTCGCCAGTATGTGATCCACTTCCCTGCTCTAAGACGGATTGCTTTATTGCCTTCGGAAATCCAGTTGACACGGTAGACCTGGAGTCACTATGATTTTGGAGGTAATTCCACTTGATTAGTCGAGTAGCTCCAGTGATCTCCATCTGATAGTCAAAGGAACAACTTACCCACAAATCGATTGCCAAAAATGAGACACCTTTTCATTATACTTGCTCTGCTGACTTATTCGGGGAGCGCCTTCGGTGATGGGCATCTGAAGATCATGGTGCCGCTTTCAAAACAGCATGATTTCAAAGGACGACCTGAAACTGTGATGGAGAAGAACTACGAAATCGAAGGTGATGGTTCGCGCCGATTGGTGAAGTCGAAGGTTCGAGAGTACGACAGTGCTGGAAACCTGATTCGTGAGAAAACGGAAGGCGAACGAGGGGGTTCGACTTCGACTTATGAATATGATAAAAACGGAACCTGGATCGGTCTTACGGAGGCTGACGAAGAGGAAGTCAGAAGGTTTAAGATATTCCTGGATGAGGACAGGAGAAGGATCGCGAAGGTGGATGAGGCGACGAATGAGACAGAGATCACAGTTTATTCAGAGCGCGGATATGAGGTCGGATCATTCACGCGTTTAGATGACGGAGCTATCGCGCAGAAGGTGACAATCAAAAGAAATTCGTCCGACAAGGAGGAGTTTGTTGTATTCGAAGAACCGGAGGGAACCAAGTCATCCGAAATCAGGATTGAATGGAATGCAGAACTTTTTCAAAGTCTGAGTACTTTTACGTTGTTGAGCCGCGGGGAAGCTACTTTCGTGAGTAACTTCAGCTACGAAGAAGTCGATGGTAGTGGAAACTGGCTACGTCGCGCTGAGAAGAAATTACTGAAGTTGCCAAACGGCGTGAGTAAGGAATTACCTGTCGAGGTATCGGAACGTGAGATTAAATACCATAAATAGACGCCCGGTGATCACTCATGGCTGAAAAGCTTTCTAAATCCAGTTTTGAGACGAATCTCCTTCGCCCGGCAAAGCCCGAATCGACGGATGATTCATGGACTTTTCTCTCGATCCCGAAGGAGGTAAGTGACACGCTGCCGAGACGGGGACGGACATCGGTGGAGGGAACGATCAATGGTCACGGTTTTGTGGCGACGCTCGAACCTGACGGGCAGCTGAGCCATTGGTTGAAGGTGAGTGAGGAACTGAGGGAAGCTGTAGGGATGGAAGTCGGCGATGCGGTCACGCTGGGGATTGCGCCGGTAAAGGAGGAACCTGAGCCGGAAGTTCCGTCGGATTTTGAAGGGGCGCTGGCCGGGGCTCCGGAAGCGCGGCGGGTCTGGGAGGACACGACGACGCTGGCGCGGTTGGACTGGATTCACTGGATTGTGTCAGCCAAGCAGGCGAAGACCCGGGCCAAACGAATTGGCGATGCGTGCAGTATGCTTGCTGAAGGGAAGCGTCGGGTCTGCTGTTTCGATCCGTCGGGCTTTTACAGTAAGGCGTTCCGTCTGCCGGAGGCGGCTGATTGATTGATTGCTCGAATCGAGCGGGGAGGATTCAATCCGGGATACGAATCCGTCCGCCGTAGGGGCCGGGTTCTGAATCGGGAATGGGGATTGCGCCGACGGTGGTCTTATAGAACTCGTCGAGAGAGGACCAGCCGATGATACCGTAGGCATGACCGTCGTCGTGCAGGGCGTGGAGGCTTCGCAGTAGAAGAGCGGTGCCGATTCCGTTGCCGCGCTGGCTGGTTTCAACTCCGGTGGGGCCGAAGAAACCTTTGAAGGTGGAATTGTAGCAGGCGAATCCAACGATGTCGGATTGTTGATCGAGGGCGACAAAGCAGGAGACGGGCTGTCCTGCAAAGGACATGGCGACTTCGCCGGCCCAGCGTTCGTTGAAGTGTTCGGTGACCCAGCGCATCACGGCTGCTCGCTCCGGGGCGATCGGCCGATGGATCCGTATACCTGCCGCGACCACGCGTTCCATTGCCGGGGCAAGGGGCGGGAGGTCGTAGAGTTTGACGAGGAGATCCATGAAGCGGGAAGTATACTGCAATGAGCGGAGCAGGGAAGCATCAGCACCCGCTACAGCAGGCCGGGGACACTGCCGTGTCCGACCAGCACGCCACGGTCGGGATTGAGCTCGAAGACATCCACCCCGGCACCGGTGAGTCCTTTGACCCGCTTGCCTCGGGCGCCGAAGACGTAGTGTTTCCCGTTGTTGGGGTTCCAGCCCATGTAGATCATGACGTGGCTGACTTTGTGCCCGGAGCTCCATGTCTTCCCCCAGAAGATGAGATCGCCCGGTGAAAGCTGGCGCAGCAGTTTATCGGACGCGCGTTTTCCCCGCAGTTTGTTGAGGGTGCCTTTTTTCTCAAGCCATTCGTACTGGAGGTAGCTGGTGCGGGGCACGCCTTTGATACCGAGGCGCTCGCTGAGGAGATATTGGACAGTTGCTGAGCAGTCCAGACCACCATTGTCGACTTCATCGGAGCCGAATTTGTAGACCAGTTTCTTATCAGCCAACTCGTGGGCGGCACGCCGCAGGTTGGCGACGGTGGGCGGGAGGCGATCATTCGGGCCGTAGGTCTGTTGCGGAACCGGGATGTTTTTAGGGGCTATCAGCGGGGGGGCTTGAACGACCGGGGGGGAATGCGATGTGGTATTGATTGGCTCGACTTTTTCCGGTGCGGCTGGTGATGCAGGGATCGGAGGGGGCGGGATAAGGGCCGGCTTCGTCGGACTTGTGGGGGCTGAGAGCGTTGGCCTGACCATTTTGAGAGGGGTCGCCCCGGGGACGACGGCGGGAGCGGCCGGTTTTCCAAGGGTTTCGGGATTTTGTTCGGCGTAACGATCTTTCATCGCCATCACCTGCCAACGATCCATTCCGGCATGAGCCGTGTTGCAGGCGATAATGATTAGGAATCCGCTAAACAGGCGCGAAAAGCACAGTGCTCTCATGGGTATTTTATAAAAGAGTCGGTTTGAGCAGGTAATTTACGCTAATTTTAAAATATTTAAAGTATCTTAACCAATTGGACGGCTGCATTCCCAAATAGTTGGGTCGAATCCTTGAATTGAGTCTTGGCTGAACTAAAATTCGCGGCGATGACGCGATTTCTCTCTGTTACCCTGGTTTGTCTGGTCCCGTTCGGTCATGGCCATGCTGGCGACGGATCTGTGAGCGGAGTGATAGTCGAAGATGAATCGGGGCATGCGGTGGCGGCCCGGCTCTATATCGAATCTAAAGCCGGGGAGTTTTTTCACGCGGAGTCGGCGGACGAATCGGGGAAGTCAGCGACTTACCGGAAGCAACGGGGTGAGATCAGCAAGGAGATCCACACCTGCCTGACGGGGCATGCCTTTTCGGTAAAATTACCGGCCGGCAAATACACGCTGACGGCGGAACGGGGGCACGAGTATCTGACTGAATCGATCGAAATCGATGTGTCTGACGATGCAGAGGTGGAAGTGGAGCTGCGATTGAAGCGGTGGATCAATATGAATGAGCGGGGCTGGTTTTCGGGGGACACCCACATCCACCGTGAGCCGGGTGAGATGGAGGTATTGATGAAAGCGGAAGATTTAAACGTGACCTTTCCTCTAACGGGCTGGGTGACGGATACGGTGATGTCACCGGCGAATCCGGATGATAACAAAGTGAAGATTGCTGAGGACGGGGTGAAGCCGCAGGGAGTTTCAACCAACATTGATTTCAACCGGGTGATGTGGTCGATGAACACTGAGTATGAGATTTTCTCCGTAGAGGGAAAGAAGCACATGCTGGGTGCTTTTTTTGTGCTGAATCATAAGAAGCCAATCGAGGCGACCGTTCCGCCGGTCGGCCCGGTTTTTGAATCGATGACAAAGGCGGGGGCATTGATCGAGATGGACAAGCATAACTGGCCGTGGACGCTGATGCTGCCGACCGTATCTGATACCAACATGCTGTTCGAGCTGTCGAACAATCATGTGTGGCGAACCGGGTTCGGGATTACGGACTGGCTGCCGGAGAATCTGGGAGAATACATGGAGATCGAGCCCGGTCCGGGAGGGACAAGCTATGGCGAGGAAGGGTGGATTGACTCAGGGTTGCAAACCTATTACGCGCTGTTGAATTGCGGCTTCAAGCTGAAACCGACTGCAGGAACCGGGGCGGGCGTGCATCCTGTGCCGTTGGGGTTCAGCCGGGTGTATGTGAAGCCGACCGACGGGGAATTCTCCTATGACAACTGGGTGGATGGGCTGCGTGAGGGGCGGAGTTTTGTGACGACTGGGCCGATGTTGGCGATCACATTTTCCGAGCATCAACCGGGGACGGTGCTGGATGATGATGCGGTCGGGGAGTTGGAAGACAGCAAGGTGGATGTGGTGGGAAGGGTCGAGAGCGCTTATGAGCTGGAGCGGTTGGAGATTGTGGTAAACGGAGTGGCGACGCCGGTCGAGATCGATGGTCCGATTGGCTCCGGGGCACCGCACTCGGCATTTGTCCGTGAAAGCGTGGAACTGGAAGGTGAGTCGTGGGTGGCGTTTCGTGCCTATGCCCGCACGCCTGAGGGGAGGATACGCTTTGCCCACACGGCGCCGGTGTGGGTAGATGCCCGTGGTGAATCACTGCTGCCCACGTTATCGGAAGCAAATTATCTCCGCAACCGGATGGCGGAGGAGGTGGAGCGGAACAAGGACGTCATCTCCGATGAAGCGCTCGAGGAGTTCGAGGAGGCGTATGAGTTTTACGATGAGCTGCGGGACAAAGCGGCGAAGCGGGCTCGCTGACAGGAACCGGTGTCTGATCGCAATTGCGGCACAGCATCGTCTTGACCGAAGAGGGGAATTCCGGTCGAATGCATCCCATGAGAAAAGTATTTCACCACATCGGAATGCCGACGGATGAAGAGCAGGAGGGCGAAGTCTATGTCGCGGATACCAAGGTCTGGGTGACCCGGCCAGAGAACCATTCCTATCGTGTGGAATATCTGCGGTTTGAGGAGGACTCTCCGGTCACCGGGCCGATTCGGGATTTGCCGCATGTCGCCTTTCGGTTGGAGGGAATAGATATCGCCGAGGCGCTGGAGGGAGAGGATGTGATTTTGGAGCCGTTCGCGCCGATGGAAGGGTTGCTGGTTGCTTTCTTCATGAAAGACGGGGCCGTCTTCGAATACATGCAGTTCCGCGAGGGGGCGGCTGAGTTTTCCGATCTTGATGACTGAATGATGAAAGATCTAAACGGAAAAGTGATCGTGGTGACGGGTGGGACGTCGGGTATCGGGGAAGCTTGTGTGCGTTATTTTCACGAATGCGGGGCCAGGGTTGTGGCCGCATCGATTCAAACGGAGGAAGGCGAGCGGCTCGCTGCGGAGCTGGGTGAAGATGTGAAGTTTGTCTACACCAACGTGACGGACGAGGGGAGTGTCAAAGCCATGGCAGAGGCGGCCGTCGACGCATTCGGCAGGATTGACGGTGTGCATTGTAACGCCGGGGTGTGGGCCAAGGGATTGGTGACCGATTTTACCGATGCGGATTGGGAAAAGGTGATGGGGGTGAATGTGAAAGGCGCTCTCTGGACGGCGAAGCATACCATCCCCTTGATGGAGAAAACGGCTGAAGGCGGCAAAGGTGTCTTTCTGATGACAACGAGTGTGGCATCGCAGATCGGGTTTCCGGCACATGCGCTCTATTGCGCGTCGAAGGCGGCGATGGAAGCGCTCGTCCGGTGTCTGGCGACAGATCATGCAGGGAAAATCCGCGCCGTGGGGATCTCACCCGGAACCATCGATACCCCGATGCTCGCAGCGACCTGTGAAGGCTGGGATGCGCCGGTGGAAGAACTTTACGCCGAGGTGGAGAAGAAGATCCCGGTGCGGAGGCTGGGGCAACCGATTGATATCGCCAAAACAGCCGCTTTTCTGATGAGCGGGGATTCAGAGTATATTAATGGAACCATTGTGACGCTGGATGGCGGGACGATGGCCCTGCCACCGTGGTGAGCCGTCCGGGGAACCCGCTGTCGGGCTACCCATAAATCCGCCACTTTTCACGCTGGGAAAATTAACCCACAGTCCCCGCTTATGAGCAACATTCTTTCCCAAAAGTGGCTTCTCAACCGGCGGCACATGCTGCGAGGAATCGGCGCGACGATTGCCCTGCCGATGCTGGATGCGATGCGGCCGCTGCAGGCTGCTGCGAAAGCCGCGGGAGCTGATGGAGAGAAGCCGAAGCGTTCGGTGTTCGTATACATTCCCAACGGGGTGAATGTTCTTACCTGGCAGATCGAGAAGGCAGGTGCGGATTATGAATTGAGCCGTCCGCTGAAGTCGCTCGAGAAGCACCGGGCCAATATCACTCCGATCTCCGGTTTGCATCACCCGAACGGAATCGGAAAGCATCACAACTGCGAGAAAATTTGGCTGACAGCAGGGAAAGTCAGCGCTGAAGGGGGCAGCTTCCGCAACACTGTCTCAGCGGATCAGCTGATGGCTGAGGTGACCTGTGAGCACACGCGTTTTGGGTCGTTGGAGCTTTCGATTTCCCGCGGGAACACCACACTCGGCTGGTCGCGTGAAGGAATTCCGCTTCCTGCTGAGGATAATGCCCGCAATGTCTTCAATCGTCTTTTCGGAGTCGAGGAAGGAGGCATTGATGTGCAACGCCGGCGTCTCAATCGACGGGGCTCGGTTCTCGATACCGTTCTCGGGGATGCCAAAAAGCTGCGGGGTGATCTGGGGACAGATGACCGAATCAAGCTGGATGAATATCTCACTGCAGTGCGTGAGGTTGAGATTCGCACCGAGCGGGCCGATGCCTGGCTGGATATTCCGAAACCTGAGGTGGATGCAAAAACCAAGGCGCACCTCACCCGGTCGGTCTCGAAAACGGATGCGGGCGATTATTACCGTACTATGTATGACCTTATGGTCCTGACACTGCAGACGGACATGACGCGGGTGATCACTTATCTCAGCGGAAGTGAGAGTAACGGCCTCGCGATTCCCGAGATTGGTATTCCTCAGACGCGTCACGAGCTTTCCCACCACAATGGCGATCCCGAACAGATGGAGCGCCTCAGTAAGAGCGACACCTTTATCACTGAGCAGTTCTCCTATTTCCTCGACCGCTTGAGTTCCATCGATGAGGGCGGGGAATCACTCCTCGACCGGACGCAGGTGCTGTATGGCAGCGGAATGAGCTATGGTCACAGCCACGGAAATGCCAACCTTCCGTTGATCCTGGCCGGCGGGAAATCGCTCGGCCTGAAACACGGCAAGCACATCGACTACAACCTGTCGAAGATCGACGGCTACGACCTCTCCAATGCAAAGGGGCACTACGGAATCTGCTCACGTCCGCTGGATGGAAACGCCCGGATGACCAATCTGCTTCTCACTATGATGCAGCAGATGGATGTAAACGTGGAACAGTTTGCCGACAGTTTGGGCACGGTCAGTGAAGTCGTGGCCTGAGTGACGCCCCGTCGCAGTCTTTCCGGATAATCCCCTTTCGCCGACTCATATGCCAGGCTCTGAATTCCCTTATCGATCTCAAACTATTCGACGGGGGCTTCAGGCATTGCTGGGGGTTGTGGCACTCGGGACATTCGTATTCGGGGCGGAAGACGAAGAGGAAAAGCCCTTTCAACTGGTGCCCGGTGAGTTTCCCCCGGCAGATACGGCGACTTATATCGCGGGGGAGTTGATCGGCGTGGATCATGTCAACCGCACGGGAGTTCTCCGGGTTGATCGCACCGATGCTCAGCGGCGGGGGGACTGGGATCTGCCGCACGCCTTTATCCTGCTGCCCTATCACTCGATCTATTATCACGGAGCTCCCGCTGAACTGCGTGACATCCCGTTGGGAACTCATATGCACGGCCAATTCTTTCACAAGCCGGAGAAGGAAATCGAACCGGGATATGGAGAGCCGTCACTGCCTGAGGTCGCCGGGAAAATCAGCAAGGAGAATGCCTTCAACCGATGTCTGATGTTGGAGGACGACTTCAGCTATCACACCCGCAGGAAGCAGGCTTGGAAGATTCAATCCATCGACCTTGAGACAAAGAAAATCACCGCCGAACTTGTCGGGGAAGGCGTGGAAAAGGGTGCGAAGCCTTCGATGTTTGATTACACTCCAGCCACCCGATACTGGAAAGGGAATGGCTTTGCCAAGCTGGAGGACCTCGCTCCCGGCCAGACCGTTCAGGTGAATCTAACCTGGGCGACCCTATTCGGGCCGGGAAGGTTGACCGATGTGTGGATCGACGAGGAAGCCCGCGGGTTTGCAACCTCCCGGCAGATGGAAATTCATCGGCAATTCTATCTCGAGCATGGATTCCCGGGATGGGTGACAAAGGTCGACAATGCTGAGAGCCTCGTCACGATCGAACTCTTCGCTGGATTTGATCCGGAGTTGAAGAAGGCTTTTGTCGAGAAACAATCCGCGACCGGCGTGGTGGCCGAGTCCAGCCTGCGTAGTTACGACCAGGTGAACGACCGAAAGAGCGGTAACATCACCAGAGTCGAGACGGTGGAAAACCCTGCCCCGGGAAGCAGCGGGTTACTTGTTACCTTCAAACCCGGTGAATTGCTGGAAGGCTTCCGCCCCCAACGTATCGTCCGGCTTTTTCCCCCGAACTGGAAAGTGGAAAGCGTCCCGCTTGAGTACCGGCTCTGGCCCGTGAAAAAGTGATGGCTCCCGCCGGTGAAGCTTTCCGGGGCAGTGCGGGTTCCTGAATGTCGTCAGTTGACCAAATTCGTGCTTTTTGAGAGAGTTTGCTCTCATGAAACCTTTCACCTTGGTCTGTGCATTCCTCTTTTCAGCTTCTGCATTCTCCAATGACTGGCCCACATGGCGGGGACCTGATGGAAATGGAAAACTCACAGAAGGTGCCGCGGTTTACCCGGTAGAATGGTCGGCGGAGAAAAACCTGAAGTGGCGGGTCGATCTTCCTGCACCCGGCAACTCATCGCCCATTGTGGTGGGGGACCGGGTTTTCGTGACGCTGGGAAAAGAGAAAGGGAAACTGCGCTGCCTGCTTTGTTTTTCCGCCTCCGATGGATCTCTACTGTGGGAAAAATCAGTCGACTACGGGAAGGAGGATAAGACCCATAAAACCAATCCCTATTCAGCCGCGTCGCCGGTATCTGATGGCGAAAGCGTTTACGCCTGGCATGGGAATGGCGGGCTGTTCGCATACGATCTGGAGGGTAACGAATTGTGGAAGCGGGATCTGGGGACCGATTATGCCCACATCTGGGGGCCGAATGCCGGCAGCCCGGTGATTTATGAAGACACCCTCGTTCTGCACGCCGGCCCCGGGTTGGAAGTGAAGCTGTTCGGCCTGAACAAAAAGACCGGCGAAACGGTCTGGGAAAAAGATCTTCCGGCAGCAGAGAGCGCGGAAGTTGGACAGTTCAAAGGTTCATGGGCGACTCCGCGATTGGTTTCCAACGATGGCCGCGACGAAGTCTTGATTGGTTTGCCAAAAGCATTGCGGAGCTTTGATCCCAAGTCAGGTAAAGAGCTATGGAGTTGCGGCGGACTGGGGGACCTGTGCTACACCAATGTCCTCACCGATGGCAAACGGGTGATTTATCTGAGTGGTTTTGGCGGGCCGGGAATGGGGATGACTTTTCCGAAAGCCTCAGAAACCGGTGATGTCACGGCAGCCCGGCAGCTGTGGGCGGACCAGGGCAAAAAAGGACGGCGGCAACGAATCGGCTCGGGTCAGATCATCGGGGATTACCTCTATAATCTCGACGAACCGGGAGTGATGGTGTGTCTCGAAGTTGAGACCGGAAAAATGCTGTGGGAAGAACGACTCAGTAAGAAGAGCTGGAGCTCGATGAACCTGATCGGGGACAAGTTGTTCGTGAACGATGAATTGGGAACCACCTATGTGATTCAGCCCGATCCCGGTGCCCTGAAGCTGCTTCACACCAATCAGATCGATAAGAGACAGCACACCAACAGCTCGCTGGCATTTGCGAATGGCAAAATCTTCCAGCGGACCGATGCGTATCTTTATGCGTTTGGAAAGTAAGCCCCCTCAGTTACCGGCGATCACGTCCCGGTAGACGGCTTCCAGCGCCGCGATCTGAGCGCCGCGTTCGAAACGTTCCCGCACATGTTGATTGGCCGTCCTGCCAAGTCGTGACCAGGTCGATTCATCCCGCGCAATCTCCAGCATTTTTGCCAGCACCGCGTCAGCATCATTTTCCGCTACAAGAAAACCGCTCGCTCCGTCATCGACGGCTTCAGGTATTCCACCGTGATCCGTTGCCACCACCGGCAGACCGGTAGCCATAGCCTCCAGCATGGCATTGGGCACACCCTCGCGATTCCCGTCAGCTCCGGTTCGGCTCGGGTGTAGAAATAGATGAGCCTGTTCGCAAGTCTCGCGCAGCTCTGTTTGATCCAGAAAACCCCGGAACGTCACCTGTTTCGTCACCCCGAGTTGAGATGCCAGCGTGGCAAGCTCCTCCCGCATCGGGCCATCTCCCACGATGTCGAAACGGGCGTCCGGAAACTGCTTCCCGAATTCGGCAAAGGCCCGCAGCGACACATCATAAGCCTTCTTCTCGATCAATCTCCCTGCTTGGACAATGCGCCATTGGTCGTCTTCGGGAAAGGAGCGTGATTCGCAGAAAGGCCAGTCTTCCAGCGGAATTCCGGTTCGAGAAAGATGAAGTTTATCCGCCGGGCATCCAAGCGCCTCCAGCTCCCGAAGCAACGAATCGGACCTGGCGAGGATAGCATCCGCATGGGAAAAGACAGCCAGCATGGCATCGCGGTAGCGTGGTTTTTCCAAATCCACCCCCGCGTCAGCCCCGTGGAAGCTCACAATCACCGGGCATGGTTTGGTGGGGGATTTCAGCAGTGGCAGTAGAAAAGGTCCGCTGTTGCCAAAGTAAGCATGAAGGGCTGCCACCTTGCGGTTTTGCAATTCCCGCTCGAGTTCCCTCAACTCAGAGCCGAACATTTGCGGCGGGCTGTTCGTGATTCTCCGTGCACTGAATCGACGCCATTCCCTCAGCAACCCGGGTGGCCGCGAAAGCTCGACGATGTCTGCTGTCGGAAAAGGGAAGCGGTCCGCATGTTGTCGCTTTTGGGTGAACACCACGGGATGAACATTCTTCAGCCCCGTGATCTGTCGATAGACGTGCAACATCTCTGCTGCCAGAAATGTGGAGCAGAAACAGCCGATGACCGGTTTCTCAGATGACGCTTCGAATTGCAAAATACGGGGCAATCCCTAACACGGCCAGCGATGTGAGAAAACCCGGTATTTCCGGCAGCAGCTTTATTTATTGAGGCGCACTGGAAGGGCAGGGCGCTGTGGTGATGACACTTTTTCGGCTTCCCGGAGGAACATTCCTCTTTTATGAAGCTATTGAGTACATCAGTCTCATCAACCCCCTCACCATCATGAAATCCGTCAGCGCTGTTCTCGTCGTTATCTCTTTGCTGTGCAGCAACTCTTTTGCCGCAGACAAGCCCAATGTCGTCATCCTTTATTCGGACGACGCCGGCTACGCAGACTTTGGATTTCAGCCAAACTGTGATCCCGACATGAAAGCCCTGACGCCGCACATTGATACCATTGCGCGGGACGGGGCCAGGTTCACCAATGCTTACATGAGCGGCTGCGTCTGTTCGCCATCACGCGCCGGATTGATGACCGGGCGGTATCAGCAGCGCTTCGGTTACGACAACAATCTGCCTCCCGGGACCAAAAGCGGACTCGATCTGGAAGAAACCTTCGGGGTGAAGCGACTCCAGGGCATCGGCTATACCACAGGGTTGATTGGCAAGTGGCACCTCGGATACCCCGAAGAATTTCATCCCAACAAACGGGGCTACGATCTCTTCTACGGTCTGCTTCAAGGATCCCGCCCCTACTATCCGATTGAGAGGCCATCACCCCACCGCGTAATTCAAAAGAACGGCGAGCCGACACCGGAAGATGGGTACGTGACCGATCGGCTGGGAGACGGAGCCTGTGATTTCATCCGTGAAAATAAATCCCGGCCCTTCTACCTTTTTGTTTCGTTCACCGCACCTCACAGTCCCAACCAGCCTCGCGAAGCGGATGCTGCCCGGATCGCCCACATCAAAGAAGCCAAACGCAGAAACTACGCCGGGCTCGTTGTGTCGCTCGACGATAATGTCGGAAAAATCCTCAAGTGTCTGGAAGAACTCGATCTCAATGACGATACCATCGTGCTGTTCACCAACGACAACGGTGGCCAAACCCAGACCGGAGCCGTCAATACTCCGCTGAAAGGAAAGAAAGGGCAGCTCACCGAAGGCGGTGTTCGAGTCCCGTGGGCAGTTCGTTGGCCGGGGAAAGTCGAGGCCGGAGCCGTCATTGATGATCCCGTTATCTCACTCGATATCCTGCCGACAGTTCTCGAAGCGGCTGGCGAGTCAGTACCGCCTGAGTGGAAACTGGACGGCACAAGTTTCCTCAGCCGCATGACCGGTTCCGCGGAAAAATTGCCGGCGAGAGATCTGTTCTGGCGTCAGCATGGCGGTAAAGGAGCACGCGCCATGCGTCGGGGAAACTGGAAGCTTCATGATGACCGTCCTGAGGGCGGGAAGCCTGCGCTATACGACCTGGAATCAGACATCGGCGAGCAGAAGAACATCGCCGCCGATCATCCGGAGGTTCTCAATGCGATGCTCGCAGAACTCGATCGTTGGGAATCGCAAATGGAAGAGCCGCGCTGGGGAAAGAATGCGGTAAAATAAAACCCACCCGGTTCCCCGCCCGATCTGCCTGAATTCGCCAGCTCGAGCAGTGCATAGACCGTTTCTCAAAAGTCCTTTCGTAAATCAGCCGAGTCAAAATTTGCTGTGACAAGGCGCTTTGAGGAAGTGGAGTTTCCTCCACGACTGAAAAGGAACGAAGGCACGGGGAATTTGGGCCGGCTTAAAAAAGCCAAACGAGCGCAGTGAGCAATGATCATACGGTCAAAAAAAATTGATTTATGAAAAGACTTTTGAGAAATGGTCTAGAGACCGGCTCTTACTTGAGCAGCTTCACCTTGATGTTCTTCACCAGAACAATGCTGCCGGGATCGTGAGCCTGAATCCCGAACGTTCCTGAAGAAAGTTTGCGAGTGCCTTCCACATCAGCAGGCTCTTCATAAGTCACAACCGTCTTGCCGTTCACCTTGGTCTCGACCGTGTTGCCTTTCACAATGATCTCGTAGCGAAACCACTCGCCGTCTTTGGCGGGAGCTTCGAGATGCTTCTTCACAATGTAGACACTGCCCGTCTTCACAGGATCCTTTTGCGTCTGGTTGATTTGGGCTTCATGCCCGACCGGCCAACCTTTGTCCTGATACTTGGTGTGAAAGAAAATCCCGCCGTTCGCGCCCGGCTTGGTCATCACATCGGCTACAAAGTGGAAGTCCTTCGCATCCTTCGCCTTACCTGTGTGATAAATCATCGAAGCTTCGCCGTGACACTTGATCGCACCGTCTTCGATGGAGAAGCTCTCCGGGTTCCATTTGTCGATCTGCCAATCGGTGAAGTCCTTGCCATTGAACAGGAGAATCCATCTGTCTTTCGATTCAGATTCGGAGAGAACGTTGTCGTCAGCTTTGGCGAAGCCGATTGTCAGCAGAGTCAGGAGGAGTGCAGTGAATGCAGATTTCATAAGGGTAAATGGGGTTCTAATATAAGAGGGGGGCTTGAGCCGGTATCATCCTATGACATGAGGCCCCGGATTCCAGACTTTACTTTTCAGCACGGAGACTGAGTTTCCGGTTTCCTCTTTCTTCTAAAATTGTGGACTATCTCGAAAAAGCCCGCCGCGTCATTTCTCTTGAAATCGAAGAGCTGAACCGATTGCTGGATCGGATCGGACAGCCTTTCTGCGATTGTGTCGAAGCCATCCGCAGCGCCGTAGGGGCCGGCCGGAAGATCGTAATCGTTGGAGTTGGCAAGTCCGGCAACATCGGAAACAAGCTGGCAGCCACTCTGAACTCGACCGGAGCTACCGCCACCGTACTGAACTGTCAGGACGCCCTTCACGGTGATCTTGGGCTCATTGATGAGGGTGATGTGGCAATCGCGATGAGTTACTCCGGCGAAACGGCTGAGCTGCTCGCAGTCCTCCCCCATCTGAAGCGATTGGGCACCACCATTGTCGCGGTGACCGGGAAATCCGGCTCCACCCTCGCGAAAGCCGCTGATTTTGTGCTGGATGTGAATGTCCAGCGGGAAGCCTGCCCGCTGAATCTGGCGCCCACCTCCAGCACCACCAACATGCTGGTCATTGGCGATGCCCTGGCCATGGTCCTGCTCGAAGCCCGCGGATTCAGGAAAGAGGATTTCGCAGACCTTCACCCGGGAGGCTCGCTGGGCAAAGCGTTGCTCACCAGAGCCAGCGATATTATGAGAACAGGCGACGACCTGGTCCTCATCAACGGCAACACCACGATTTTCGAGGCCCTCGAAAAAATGTCCGCGGCACGGGCCGGTGCCGTTGTGGTGGTCGACGATTCCGGCTCGATGGAGGGTATTTTCACACAGGGGGATTTTGCGCGGGCATTCTCCAGCGAAAAAGGAGGCATTGGTGAACGCCCCGTGTCCGATTTCATGACCCGCAATCCGATATCCGTCACTGAGAACAAACTCGCTGGCGAAGTTCTCCACATGTTGGAAGAAGCCCGGATCGATGATCTCGTAGTCATCGATGACGCCGGGAAACCCGTGGGAATGATTGATACCCAGGACCTCACCCGGAAGCAGATTCTGTGATGCCGCCGGAGTAGAAAGTACGATCCAACAGGGTTAGGTCAGCGAATCAACCCTGTTCGATCGTTTTCCGGAGTGACGGGTTCCACACAGATTTTTCAATACCCCGATGTGCCGGGTTTCCCGTTAAACAGAATCAAAATGCCTGCTCATCCAGTCATAGTGCTGTAAAAGTTATTTAAAGTTCGCCACCTATGTTGATGGAGTTGACATGAATTGTTGGGGTGTCTTTTTGATTGAATGACAGCTGGGGATATTATGTAATCGTTTCACCATGAAACGTTTTACTCTATTTGGAATTTTTGTAGCAATCTTCTCAATCAGCTCACTGGCTGTTGCGATTGAAGATACCCCGGAGAATCGAAGTGTTGAGGCGGATCGTTATTTGAAAGCGACGCCACCGCAGGAGTTGTTTTCTGACATGGCGGAGCAGATGTCGAAGAACATGCCGGAAGGGCAGAGGGAGACATTCAAAGCACTGCTGACGAAGCATTTAGATATAGAGGCTTTCACCAAAGCGATGAAAGATGCAATGGTGAAACATTTCACTGCAGAAGAACTCAAGGCGCTGGCTGATTTCTATGGTTCGGAAGTGGGTAAGTCTGCGATGAAGAAGTTTGGTGCGTACATGGCTGACGCAATGCCCGCGATTCAACGGGAAGTACTGAAGGCACAGACTAAAGCCAACCAGGAGGGACTCTGAAATGCCAGTGAGGCCGAAACGGAGTGACAATTGGACAACATCCCATTCACCGGGATAAGATGTGTCCAATGTGAGCGACCGTGGCGCAACGGTTTTTTGGTCATTCTCAGGATGAGATACAGCGTCTGTACGTTTCGACAGTCACCTTACGAACCGGGACATACTGTCCAAAGTCGTCGAAAGGCGACTCCCGGGATGAGATGTGGTGTCTGTACCTTTGGATGGTCAGTCGCGGGACGAGACTTCATGTCTGTACGTTTGGACGGTCACTTCACGAAATGAGATATACTGTCCAAAGTCGTTGAAGGTGAGTCCCGGGATGAGACATGTTGTCTGTACAATTTTATGGTCAATCCTGGAATGAGACACGGTTTCTAAGCGGAAATGAGCATTGGATTTACCAACTCCGGTAAGAGGCAATTCTCAAAACCCCGGTTCCGGAAACTTTCGATTGGAATCTGTTGTCAATTGTATGGGACGGTGGCAGGTGAATTCTTAGGTGGAAAGAGTCATGCGTGACGACGTAATTTTCTTGTTGGCAGAGGGACGTAACACATAATAGTGGAATGACCTTCTGGTTGCGAGAGTACACAATCCAAACGGTTTTTGTTGCGCTTCAGGCAACGGTGATCATTTACGGTATCCTGATCACTGCCACCCTCATGAAAACGAATGGGTATCCTGAATGGCAGGGCGTTTTTTGGATTTCAAAATTTGTCAGGCATGCAGGTCTGATGTTCTTCCTTGTTCCAGCAGGATGGGTGTGGCTAACGATTTGGTATGATCGAACTGATCGCCGTTACCCTCAGATTTTTTCTGTAGTGACAGGACTTTTAGTCCTGATACTTCTTCACCAATGCTTTTCCCGTTCCGCTGAAGGAGCTCAGCAGAGGTTTTTTCCTCATGACCGTTATGGGTATCAGAGCTCTCCAAAAGCAGACATTGACTGGGAACAATCCGGGCAACGTGACGTTCGTGACGGGATTGTTTCCTTTCTGTACGAATCCCGGTGCGAAATGACTTGAATTGCTTTTGGTGATTCTGTTAGAACACCGCCATGATTCAATACAAGATCGATCTGGGTTGCGAATTGAGGGCAACGAAGTGGAGTGGGCAGATTCATCCGATTTCCGGGCCTGGAGAATCGAGCGACGAAGTCATTGAAATCAATGAAACGGATGGAGGTGAGGTCGGGCGACATCTGACGACCTCGTTTGGATATGTGACGGTCACGATCACTGAGTTCAGTTTCGAGTGCGAGCGGTATGAAGCGGGGAACCGCACCCTGAACCTTCTCGCCACCTTTGCAGCTGATGAGTGCGAAGAGGGGATGATTGTTTTGAGCGAGCGCTCCACGGCTGCGAGCGCTTATGCCTTCGCCCAGTTTATTCAGCTGGATGGCGACGGGGATTCACTGTCGATCGCTGCGACTGACCGCGAGGCGGGCATCATGCAGGGGATGCGGAAGAATTTCGTTCTCACGAATGGAGATTTGTCTCCTGTGATACAGAAGGGGCCCAACGGACTGGAGACGAACAGTTTTGCGATGCTGAACTCGCTGGGCAATCTGCTGTATCATTCGATCGTCGACGCCGCTTTCTACAGCGACTTTCTGAGCCTTACCGGAGGTGCCGGCTCGTTGCTTCAGGCTCTGGTGAATCTGGCGAAAGATCCCTGGGAGAACGCGGAGAAATTGTATTTTCTGGCTGCGTCGAAGCAGCAGATATTCCAGCCCGCTTTATCGGAACTCGAACTGCATCGACGTGGTGAACCTGATCCCGTCAGGCTCCCGCCGCCAAACAACTGGACTCTCACGGTGAAGTTCAACGATTCGGGCGCGGGTAATTTCCTGATCGGAGGGCCGGCAAACTTTGCCTTTGATAAGTACGACCGGCTCTGGATTCCCAACAATGCGGTGCAGGGAACGCCGAACTCATCTGCTTTCTGCATCGTCTTGAATCCCGATGGTTCTCCGGCTGACATTTCCCCTATTTTCGGTGGAGGAATTCTGGGGTGTGGCTTCGGCGTTTGCGCTGATGCCGAAGGTGAGAACATCTGGTTTGGAAACTTCGGGTGGGGACCGGTGCAGTGCAATCCGCAGGTGGGTAGTGTTGCCCAGTTTACGGCTGACGGGGAGGCGATCAGTCCGCAGAATGGCTGGACCAACAAGCTCTCCCGTGTTCAGGGCCTGGGGTATGATCCGGACGGTAATCTGTGGATCACATCGTGGGGAACACAGGAGCCGCTCGCGCCGTCGCCCGAGACGCTGTACCCGTTCAACAGCAAACCGAGTGCGATCGTGGTGTATCCGAAAGCTGAAGACGGAAAGAATTCGGTGGATCCTGAACGCGCGGTTTCGTTTGAGTTTGATCCAAAGAGTGGTGATCACTGCACGTTTGATGTGGCTTTTGATTCGTCCGGCAATGCGTTTGTATCGAACTCCGGGAGCCAGAAGGTGAACTCATCAGTCTATAAGCTGAAATATGAAGACGGGGAGATTCAGTGCCTGGCCTCATGGAAAAGCTCTGACAACGAAGCATTTCGCACGATCCAGGTTACAGAGAGCGGCGAAGTTCTGGTGGGTGCGGTTCTCAGCAAAAAGATTCTCCGATTCACTAATGACCTGGAGGAAAACGGCTCCTTCTCTAACCAGACGAATCGACCCTGGGGGATGGCGTTGGATGCGGCCGGGGTGATTTACTCCGGCAATTTCGGCCGGGAGCTGCCGGAGGAACTGGATGGAGCCAGACCGGATCTCGGGTTGGAATTTCACACCGGTGTGACCGTGATCCGTGATGAGGATGATTCCACCGCGAAGCTCATGACTTTGCCCACAGGTGGGCATGAGGTGATGCTGGCGAATGGTTTTCCCCTTTACGGCACAGACAACATTCCCTGCTATTCGCCGCTGATGCGGATGACGTCAGTGACGCCGGATCGGGTGGGAAATCTATGGGCGGTGAACAACTGGAAGCCGAACTTCAAGATCGACACCACCGAAAATCCTCCCGGGGACGGGGTCATTGTCTTTGTAGGAGTGGCTGCGCCGACACCTCCCCGCTGAGATTGTCCAGATCAAAACGCCGGACTCAATCTTCGTTTGAAAGGTGCCGTCCCTGTCGCAACCGGTTGTTGACCCGGCTCGACAGAATCCATTCGCATTGGTTGATGGCTCCAATCCCTGAACCAGTGCGGGATGGATTCAATGCGGTAGCCCGGCAGTATCGTTGAGCTGCACACCAGTTGAATCCGGCGAACACTGATTCAATTTAGAGAAGTAGGGGGGCGTGTGTTGCCTTATCGAGCCAAATCTTGTTGGATTGTAGAAATCCCCGCACGTGCTTAGCGCGGTTGTGCGACTCCAAGATGAATGTGGAAGTGGATTTGTGACATGGCGTTTCAATCACCAACCTTCACTGTAGGGGTGTCAAAATGCTTCGGTATTGTGCCCTTATCAAAACCTCATCAATGAAACTCCCCCTGTTTTCTTTCATCGCCCTTGGTTTTATCAGTTTGTCCGCAGTTGCTCAGGACGCTTCGAAACCGGTGGTCTCTCTTTTTGATGGTAAGACACTGGAGGGCTGGGATTACGATCCCGAAATATGGCGGGTGGAGGACGGGCTCATCACAGGTGGCTCAACCACAGAAAAGATCAAAGCCAATTACTTCATTGCCACGAAGAAGAGCTATCAGAATTTCGAGCTGAAGCTGAAGATTAAGTGCAGTGGCGATCCTGAAACGGGATTGATTAACAGCGGGATTCAAATCCGCAGTGTGCGCGTGCCCGGTGGACATCACATGGCCGGTTATCAGGTTGATTGCGGAGATACCTGGTTCGGTAAAATCTACGATGAGTTTCGTCGCCGAAAGGTGATCGCCGAACAGGTCGATGCTGCGGCATTGGACAAGGTGGTCGACGTCTTTGGGTGGAATGACTATCGAATACGTGCGGAAGGGCCCCGTATTCGGGTGTGGATCAATGATGTGTTGGCGACGGACTTCACCGAGACCAACCCGAAGGTCGCACTCGACGGGCAAATCGCGCCGCAAGTTCACAGTGGGGGTGTCGCGCTGGTGCAGGTGAAAGACATCACTGTGCAGGAGTTGCCATCGACTCCCGATGCTCCGATCTGGAAATCACTCGGCGGAGTGGCGGCTGCTTTGAAGGCCGCACCTCCGGCCCCCCGCAAGAATAGCAGTAGCAAAAAGAAGGCCCCGGCAAAATCAAAACCGAAACCCAAAGGCGGCAAGAAAACACAGTCTGGCCGGGTTGAGGCTCTCAGCCCTCAAGAGCAGTTAAAGGGATTTAAAGTGCCGCCGGGGTTCGTGATCGAGCTGGTCGCTTCAGAGAAAAACGGTGTCATTAACCCTATTGATATCAGCTTTGATGATGCGGGTAGGCTCTGGACGCAAACCGGGGAGATGTATCCGCTCGATCCCATCAGCGGAATGGTGTGGAAGCAGTTCCTCGAATTGATGGAGGACGAAAAGACGCAGAACGAGCACCCTGAATTTAAGCGAATTGGTGATCTCTACAAACTGAAGACCAAAGGTAAAGACAAGATTCTGATCCTCGATGATCCAACTAAAGCGGCGGAGGGAAATCTGCATGTCTGGGCGGACGGACTGTCCATTCCGCAGAGTGTATTGCCTTACAAGGACGGTGCCTATGTTTGCCATGGCTCGGAGCTGTTCCTCCTTCGCGATACCGATGGCGACGACAAATCCGACACGGTGGAGCCGGTGTTGAGTGGCTTCGGCTATACGGATACCCACACCATGTCACACCTGTTGGTCCGCGGGCCGGGGAGTTACATACACTTTTCTCAGGGGGCGTTGAACAAGGGAATGGTCACGGCGGTGGCTTCCGGAGCACAGCATCGAGTCGATGCCTCCTGCCAGGTTCGATTCGGATTGGATCATCAGGATTTCGAAGTTGTATCATCCGGCCCCAGCAATATGTGGGGGCTTCAGCTCCGGGCGAACGGGCAATGGTATGGAACGGAGGCGAATGATCGTAGCTACTCCGTCATCCCGTGGGAACATGGTACGGCAGTCACCGGGGCCGCGTTTCACCCGATGCGGCCCTACCAGCCGCTGCTCCCGAACCTCCACAAGTTCCGGGTGGGCGGCACGGGAATTTCGGGCCTGGAGTTCTCTGAAGATACGGAGGGAAGTTTTCCCGTGGAGGAATGGAAAGACGTCGCGCTTCTGGCGAACTGCATCACATCGACCATCAACGCCGTACGCATTCACCGGAATCCGGACGGGACAGTTGAGGCTGAGCACCTGCCTGATTTCCTCACAGCAACAGACGATTGGTTTCGCCCGGTGAATCTCGAGTTCGGTCCGGACGGTTGTCTCTACGTCGCGGATTTCTACAACAAAATTATCTCGCATAACGAAGTCACGACGGATCATCCGGATCGTGATCACGCCCACGGCCGCATCTGGAGAATCCGCCATGAAAGCCAGAAGCCCCGCAAGATCCCGAATATTACAGAGGCCGGGCCGAAAGAATTGATCGCTCACCTTCAGTCACCAACGCTCTGGGAAAAGCGCGCGGCGTGGCACCAGATCGGTGATCGCAAGCTTGATCGGCTGGCTCCTGATTTGGCGAAACTCGCCGGGAATGAAGCAATCGATGCCACTACCAGAATTCACGCGCTCTGGTCGCTCGAAGAGTTGAAGCACTTCGATTCTGAGCTGATCGCCGGATTACTGAAATCAAACAACGACGAGATTCGTCGCGAAGCAGTCCGGTCGCTCGCCTCCTTTGACATTCCTCCTGGAGAAGTGGCAACCCGTCTGGAAGGATTCATCAATGACCCGAATGTGATGGTTCGCTCGCAGACGATTCGCACCCTTGGTGACCTGAAGCAGAGTGACCCCGCAGTGATCGGATTACTGATCGAAGCCTGTAAACCGGCTCTGAAGGGAAATGCACTGGGGGGATCTTACGAACGGACGTTCGAACGCTTCCTCGCCCGGATGGCGTTGGAGAAATTTCCCGCTGAATTGAAAACCTACCTCGACAGTTCGGCGGGTGATCATCCGGCGGTCAATATACTCTGGGCCATTCAGGGGCTGGATGAAGAAACCAAGCGCCGCGCCTTTCTCGATATCTGGAGCAAGGTCTCCGGTGAAACCCTCGACGGCGAGACTTTTGTCGCCATCACGGGGATGCTGGGGAACAACGAAGTGTATGAAGCAGTGAAGCCGACGTTCCAGGATCTGACTAAGGCTGAAAACCTCGTGTCGCTTTCGCTGGCTAATCAATCCCGCGTTCAGTCGAAGGCTTTGATTGAAATGCTGACTCCGGGTGTCAAGCATCTCTTGCAATCCCCTGACACCGAAGCGTTGGGATTGAATGCGATCGGCAAACTCCGCATCGCCTCTCTGGATGACGAAGTGGCTTCGATCAAGGCTAAGGAAGGCGACATCGAAATGCAGCGATTGCTCTTCACCGCGAGAGCAGTCAATCCCGTAAAGAACGTCGCCAGCTTCAAGGCGATCGCTGCGGACGAAGGTGCCCCTTTCGATCTCCGTATTGAAGCAGCCCATGCCATTGCACCCGTTGATTCCAAAGAGGCCTACCGACTGGCGAAGGACCTCCTCGATAAGGGAGACGCCACCCAACAGGGACAACTCGCCAGCCTGTTCTCCCAGTCCAATGATGGCGCAGCTCTCCTGTGCGGGTTTATCAAAAACAAAGTCATCACCGCTGAGGTGTTTGACCTGTCGGCAGCTGAGCGGGTGATCCAAGCTTACCCGAACAGCCCGCACGCGAAGCAAATCATGAAAGCGGCACAGGCCAGGGTCGCGCAGCAACGCAGAGATGCGCAAAAGAAAATACATGATCTGGTCGCTTTTATCGGAAACAACCCGGGTGATCCTGCGAAAGGAAAACTGACATTCGGGGCTTGTCTTGCCTGCCACAAAGTCGGGACTGAGGGGCAGGAGATCGCGCCGCCGCTCGATGGCTCGGGACACCGCGAACTTGAACACCTGCTGACCGCCCTCATCGATCCGGATGCGGCAGTGGAAGGTGGATACGGGCTCTACCGCATCACCAAAACCGATGGCTCGGTCGTGGAGGGACTGCTCGACAAAGAGGAAGCTCTGGGAACCACCATCGCTATGATGGGGGGAGCCCGTGTATTCGTTCCACAGGCAGACATCAAGAAGGGCGGCTTCGTGGGCGGGCGTTCGTTTATGCCTTCGATGTTTGGCCAGCTGCCTGACGAAACTATTGCCGATCTGGTAGCCTACGTCGGCACTCTCAAAGAAGGTGAGCCTGAAGTCAAAGCAACGCCCCCTCAGGCAATGGAGAAAAAGAAGAAAGCGAGTGCCGCCACTCAGGCCGCCGCAGCTCCATCCGCCAAACGTCCTAACATTATTGTAATTTTCACTGACGATCAGGGTTACGAGGACCTGGGATGCTTTGGCTCGAAATCCATCAAGACGCCTAACATTGATCAAATGGCATCCGAGGGGCTGAAGCTCACCAACTTTTATGCTCAACCAGTCTGTGGAGTCTCACGCGCGGCCTTGATGACGGGGTCTTATCCGATCAGGGTTGGCGAGCCGGGGAACGTGAAACGATTGCACACGGTGCCGCATCCGAAGGAGGTGACGATGGCCGAGGTCCTGAAGTCAGCAGGATACGCGACCGGGCTCATTGGTAAATGGCATCTCACTGAAAAGGGAAATGGCCCCGGTAACTTTGATCCCGCGACAATGCCGAATGCTCAGGGCTTCGATTACTTCTACGGCACCCCGCTCTTCAATGGCTTTACCGTTCTAGTGGAAGACACCAAGCTCCGGGTACCGATTCTGCGTAATCAGGAGATTGTGAATCCGGGAGTCGAAAGCTGGGACAACATCACAGCTGATTATACGAAGGAAGCAATCAACTACATTGAGAAGAACAAAGATGAACCGTTCTTTCTCTACCTCGCCCATAACATGCCGCACATCCCGGTGGGTGCGTCTGACAACTTCAAGGGGAAGTCTGCCTATGGTCCCTATGGCGATACCATCGAAGAGATCGACTGGTCCACTGGACAGATTCTCGACAAACTGAAGGCGTTGGGAATCGATGACAACACGCTAATCGTTTACACCTCAGACAATGGTCCATGGGTGGAAACTACCCGGGGGATGAAACAGGGTGGTAAAGCGTTTATCCCCCGCGATCACTCCGGATCTGCCGCTCCGCTTCGCGGTTGGAAAATGTCGGCGTGGGACGGCGGTTGCAAGGTCCCTTTTATTGCCCGATGGCCGAAGAAGATCGCCCCCGGGCGTGAGAACAGTGAAATTTTAACCACGATGGATCTGTTACCGACCTTTGCCAATCTGGCCGGTGCAGAGCTTCCAGCGGACCGGACCATCGACGGCAAAGATGCGACTGATTTTCTTCTCGGGAAGTCAGAAGAAAGTCCTCGCGATGATTATCTCTACTACTCGGGCACCCTGCTCACCGGAGTGCGCCATGAGAACTGGAAGCTCGTACTTCCACGGGCTGAGAATCCAAGAGGAACCGGGTGGTGGGGACGCATGCTGGAAGCGGTTGAGGGAGTGCAGTTGTTCAACCTCGATGCCGATCCGGGAGAGACAACCAACCTGGCTGGCAAGCACCCCGGAGTCGTTGCTGATCTGCAGAAACGAATCAAGGCAGCCCGTGCGGAATTGGGAGATTTGAATGTTGTCGGAGCCGGCGCACGGGTCTTCGATAAAGTCCCGCGTAAGATTCAGGGAATGCCCGCGAGTGCAGGGAAGGGGGCAAAAGCTGCGGCTAAACCCGCCCCTTCCAACAGAAAGAAACCCAACTTTGTGATCATCTTCACTGATGACCAGGGCTTCGGTGATCTTGAATGTCTTGGCGGAGATCATGTCCGGACACCCCGCATAAATAAGATGGCCGCCGAGGGAATGAAGCTGACCAGCTTCTACGTGGCTGCCCCGGTTTGCACGCCGTCCCGTGCCGCGTTGATGACAGGGAGTTATCCGAAACGGGTCGACATGGCGGTTGGTTCGACTTTTCCCGTTCTGCTTGCTGGAGACAAGAAAGGCCTCAACCCGGACGAAATCACCATCGCAGAAGTCCTGAGAGACGCAGGGTATAAGACCGGGATGTTCGGGAAATGGCATCTCGGAGATCAGCCCGAATTCCTCCCGACGAAACAGGGCTTCGATGAATACTTTGGAATCCCCTACAGTCACGACATCCATCCCCGGCATCCAAACAACCGCACTCACCGTTTTCCTCCTCTTCCTCTGGTGGATGGCGAAACCGTTGTCGAGATGGAACCGGATGCTGACTTCCTGACAAAGCGTTTTACTGAGCACGCGGTGGAATTCATCGAGAAGAACAAAGACCACCCTTTCTTTCTTTACGTCCCTCATTCAATCCCGCACAGACCCCTGCATGTATCGCCTCCGTTCCGTAAAGATGTGGATCCGGAGATCCTGGACCAGTTGAAAAAGGAAGGGGACTCCATCGACTATAAAACCCGGGACAAACTCTTTCGTCAGGCAATCGCTGAGATTGACTGGTCAGTCGGTCAGATCCTCGATACTCTGAAAGCTCAGGGGATTGACGATAATACGCTGGTCATCTTTACCTCTGATAACGGTCCGGCCATCGGCAGCGCCGGTCCCTTCCGCGGCAGGAAGGGCAGCACCTTCGAAGGTGGGATGCGTGAACCCACCGTCATCCGATGGACGGGTCATATTCCGGCCGGGAAGACCAATGACAAACTCATGACCGCAATGGATCTGCTGCCGACATTCGCCAATCTGGCCGGGGCTGAAATTCCTTCCGACCGCGTGATCGACGGTAAAGATATCTGGCCTGCCCTCACCGGGGACGCACCGACACCACACAGGGCCTTCTTTTACCATCGTCAAAATAACCTCGAAGCAGTGCGGTCCGGTAACTGGAAGCTGCACCTCCGAAAAGAAAAGCCCACCCAACTTTACGACCTGCAGGCCGACCCCGGCGAGTCGACCGATGTCATCAAAGACAACCCGGCTGTTGTGAAGAAACTCGCCGGGTATGCCTCCGACTTCACCAAAGAACTCTCTGAAAACATCCGGCCCGCCGCATTTGTCGAAACTGCGAAACCGCTTTCCAAATCGAATTGAATACGGTCTGATCCAACCGTGTCGGATCGATCAGCCAACCCTGTTGAATCGTTTCCAAACTCCCGCTGCCATGAAAAGTCTTCTTCTCGCATCTCTCGCCTTTGTCCTGCTGCTACCGGTCGCCGGGCGGGGTGAGGAACGACCGCCCAACGTGATCTTTATCCTTACCGATGACCTCGGGTATTCCGATGTGGGGTGTTACGGGGCGAAGGACGTAAAGACTCCACACATCGACCGGCTCGCCGCAGAGGGTATCCGCTTTACCGATTTCCATACCGCGGCATCGATTTGCTCACCCTCCCGCGCCGCGTTTCTGACCGGCGCCTACCCGCAACGATGCGGCACCTACATGGGACTCAATCCAAATCGAACGGCTCACTGGTTTCTAGGACTTGCGCAGGACGAAATTACTCTGGCCGAACAGTTCAAAGAAAAAGGCTACGACACCTGCATGGTTGGAAAGTGGCACCTCGGAACAGAACCTGAGTTCAGTATGTTGAAGCAGGGATTCGACCGCTACCATGGTATGCCCTGCAACTATTCACACTCGCCTGAATTCTACGATGGGGAAACCGTCACGTTCAAGCAGACACCGCTGGACCGGTTGACGGAATTGTACACGGATCGCGTGACTGAATTTATCCGGGAGCAGAAAGAGAAGCCTTTCTTTCTCTATTATGCCCACAACTATCCTCACACTCCCTTCAAAGCAGGTGAAAAATTTAAGGGTTCGTCGCAGGACGGAGTGCGGGGCGACATCATGCAGGAAATGGACTGGGGCATCGGCGAGATGATGAAGGCGCTGGAGGAAACCGGCGTTGCGGAAAATACCCTGGTCGTTTTCACCTCGGACAATGGTCCGACTCAAAACAAATACGCCCAACCCTATCGGGGAACCAAATATGTGACTCTGGAAGGCGGACATCGCGTGCCATTCATCCTCCATTGGCCGGCCCGGATCAAAGAAGCCCGCGTGATCGATGAATCAATCCAGGCGATGGATCTTTTCCCCACGCTTTCGGAAATCATCGGCGCTCCGTTGCCCGAAAACCGGAAGTACGACGGCGTCAGCCTGATGCCGCTTCTCAAAGGGAAACCATTGGCACGAAAAGCAGAAGAACCCTTCTACTACTACAACTGCGAGAACCTTCAGGCCGTTCGGATGGGTGATTGGAAATTGCATCTTCCCAGAAAAACGGAACAGCTTCCTTTTTGGGAAAAGAACAAAGCATTTACAAAGCTCGAGTCGCCCGTGCTCTACAATCTCAAAGCTGATCCCTCGGAGAGCAAAGATGTCGCCCTGGAAAATCCTGAATTGGTTTCACAAATGGAGGCCCTGGCCGAAGAAACACGCGGCGAGCTCGGCGAATATCTCCAGCGGGGAACAGAGCAGCGTCCCACCGGATCAGCGATTCCTGATGCGCCGGTCATCAGTCACGAAAAGGATTGGGGATTGGCTGATCCTGCGATGGTGAAGCAGATTGCAAACGAACGGAAGCAGAGGCATCCGAACATGAAAACAAACAACAAAAAGAAACGCGCAGCCAAGTGAATCTGCCCACAGGGGGCCCACCAGTTCGGCCGCCCCTGATTTCCTAAACCTGCAATGGGTCCGAACCGTTGCGCATCTGCCATCCGTGAATTAGTAACCTCCCATTTTCAGCCAACCGTTTTTATGAGTGACGTCTTCAATTCCCAATACCCTTCGATCGAACACCTTCGGGAACGCGCCCGCCGGCGGATCCCCCGTTTTGCCTTTGAGTATCTGGAAGGGGGGTGCTTCTCGGAAATCAATCTGCGTCGCAACACCGATGAAATCCGGGAAGTGCAGTTGAAGCCCTGGTACCTGAATAACTACCCCGGCTCCGATCTCAAGACCGAGTTGTTCGGCAAAACCTACGATGCCCCCTTCGGCGTATCTCCCATCGGCCTGCAGGGGTTGATCTGGCCGCGTGCCACCGAGATCCTCTCGGCCGCAGCATTCAAGCACAACATCCCGTTTGTCCTCAGCACCGTGGCAACCGCCAGCATCGAGACAGTCGCTGAACTGACCGAAGGCAACGCATGGTTTCAACTTTATCACCCGACCGAAGATGATCTGCGAAACAAACTGCTCGACCGGGCCGCGGACGCGGGCCTGCCCACACTGGTGATCCTTGCTGACACCCCGACCTTCGCTTATCGGCCGAAAGAAATTAAAAACGGTCTCTCCATCCCGCCCCGTATGTCGGTGCGGAACGTCATCCAGATGATATTGCACCCGACCTGGTCATTTACCCAGCTCGCCGCCGGGGCACCGGAATTTCAGACAATGAAGCCCTACATCCCCAAAGGGCTGAACATGAAACATCTCGGGCTCTTCATGAACAAGACCTTCTCCGGGCGTCTCAACCCTGACAAGATCGCTGCGATTCGCGACCGGTGGAAAGGGAAGCTTGTTGTGAAAGGCATCGTCAATGCAGAGGACGCCGAAAAGGCCATCGGCCTCGGGGTGGATGGCATCATTGTTTCCAACCACGGCGGCCGTCAGCTGGACGTCGGTCAGTCGACGATCAAACCGCTCACCGCACTTGCCAAAGAGTTCGGCCATCGCACCACGATGATGATCGACTCCGGAATTCGCAACGGCCCGGATGTAGCCTGCGCTCTGGCCAGTGGGGCAAAGTTTGCCTTTCTCGGGCGTTCTTTCATGTATGCCGTCGGCGCACTGGGCAATGAGGGCGGCGACCACGTCATGACCATGCTGAAGCGTCAGTTGCAACAGGTCATGGAGCAGGTTGCCTGCGCTAAAGTCGAAGACTTCCCCAATCATTTCATCGAGTAAAGCGGACCTCCCGCTCACCTTCGACGCTTGCCACCCTCCCTGATTTCATTCAGGCTGGGTGGCGGTATGATCACCGTCGACACCATTCGAAGAATCATCAAAGAGTTTCCGGGCGCCCGGGAGGAATCATCTTACGGAACCCCGGGGTTCAAGGCCGGTAAAAAGCTCTTCGCCAGGATGCATCAAAAGGAAGACGCCGTCGTCGTCCTGCTCGGTAGCATCCCCCGGCGAGACGAACTGATCGCGTTCAATCCGGACACCTATTACATCACCGATCACTACCTGAACTATGGCACCGTGCTCGTGGCTACCACCGTCGCGCCTGATGAATTCCGTGCCCTGCTCACTGAAGCGTGGAAGCGGGTGGCCTCGAAGAAAGATCTCACCTCATTTCAGGAATCCAATTCTCAGTAGCGGAGCCTGCTATCTACGAAATGTTTCGTTGACATTACGAATTTATTCGTAGACGATATTTATACGATGGCTAAGCGGATTCCGAAACCTACTGAAACCGAACTGTCGATACTTAAAATCCTCTGGGATCACGGTCCGTGTCGAGTGCGCGATGTGTCGGAACGCCTGAGCAAAGAACGCGGAGAGGAAGTGGGCTACACCACCGCGCTGAAGTTCCTCCAAATCATGTTCGAGAAGAATCTCGTTGTCAGGGACGAGTCGGAGCGCAGTCATTCTTATTCCGCAGCCCATGCCAAGGATCGGATGCAGCGGCAGGTGCTGAAAAATATCGCCGATAAGATTTTCGGAGGTGCCACGGGCGAGCTCGCTCTTCAAGCACTCTCCGCCAGGAAAGTAAAGCCAGCGGAACTGAAGAAACTGCGGGCCATGCTCGATGCAATGGAACCCAAAAACGGAAACTCAAATCATGAATGATCTTGCTGAATCTCTCGCCCTCATCTGTATCCACAGCCTGTGGATCGGGCCACTTATCGCACTGCTACTCGCGTTAATCCTGAACCTCACCCCGGAATCCAATCCCCGGGTCAGATACGCGGCCGCATGGTGCGGCCTGCTCGGAATTATCGCGCTTTCAATCTTGTCGGTGCAGCTCACCAGTCCGCTACCAGCCCTTGAATTCAGAATCTCACCTCTCTTACAAAACGGAATCGTGATCCTCTGGATCACCGGCTTTCTCATCAGCCTGCTTCGGTTTGCGAAGAGTTACCTCGCCATTCGTTCGCTGAAAATCCACTCCGCGCCCGTTACTGATCCCGACTTGCTCGGCCACTTCGACGACGCCAGGGCTCGTTCGCATTCCCGCAAAAATATAGACCTGCGCTCCAGCGATGCGATCACCGGCCCTGTTCTGATCGGTTGGATTTTTCCTTCCGTTGTTATCCCGGCCGCATGGCTTGCCGGAGTTCCCGTGTCTCATCTCCGGGCTATATTTGCTCACGAGCTGGCTCACGCGCACCGCGGCGATTTCATCTTCAACATCCTCTTACAACTGGTGGGGGCCGTCTTCTTTTTTAATCCAGCCGTGTGGTGGATCCGCTCCGTTATCCGCCGGGAAAGGGAACACGCCTGCGACGATTTTGCGGCCGGAGTTTCGCGGGGAGCGACCGCCTATTCCCGCGCCCTGATCTGGTTTGAATCCCATCGCCTCTCGGCAGATCCAAATCGGCTCGCCCTCGCATTTGGAGAAGGTCCCATTCAGAGCCGCATCAGTCGTCTGCTCAGGGTATCGAACGGTCTGCCCCAGAAAAAACTCAGTCCCATCGCAGCCATCTCCGGTGCATCGATACTCGCGATGACAGTTCTGTTGGTGACTCTGTTAGTCAGCGGATCGAGGATCCTTGCCAAGAGCAGCCGGGATCTTCAATCAGTATCCGCTCTTCCGGCGGTGAATACTCCGCCACGGGTCGATCCCCCGCTTCCGCATACATCCATCAAGCCCGTGCTCAATTTATTTGAGAACGGCTCCCGATGGCAGAAGCCGGACCCGCTTTTTGTCTCCATTCCACTCGTTGAGAAAAACGGAATCATTCACGATCTCAGGCAGGATCAGCCGGCGCTTTTCCCGGAGTTTCCGAACCACTATGTTATCGCGAATGACCTCAATTATTTGAACTCCCAGCTGCCCCACCTCGACCCGGACGGAGATGGCTTCACTGTCATGGAAGAATACCAGGCCGGCAGTGATCCAAATGGTCCGGGAGATCATCCGGCGTTTGTGGAGAAGCTGAATTTCGTCACCCGGCAATCACAGATCTACAAGATCAGGTTTGCCGCCCGCCCGGACGAAGACCGGTTTCAGTTGATCCGTGAAGCCTCTGCGAAATGGCCCAAGCGATCAAACTTCATTGTGCAAATCGGGGAGGAAACCGCAGACGCTCAGCTGAAGATCGAAAAATTCGTCGAGAAGGAAGCGAAGAATGACAAAGGCATCACCATCGATGCCAGCGAGCTGACGGTGAAACATCTCCCCAGTGGGAAGACGTTCGTTCTCGTCAGAAATATTCCGACCTCGATCCCCACTTATTACGCAGAGCTTTTCACCCCGTTGCCGAAGGAAAAGACGTTCTATGTCAAAGAAGGCGACAAATTCACCATTCCCGCCACCCTCGAAGAATGGACGCTGGATGAAGTCAAGGACGACTCCTGCACGATCTCTCAAACCATGGACGGAGGAAAGAAAGTGACCAAAACACTGAAGAAAGCCCCCTGACCATTGGCCGTGGGGCCCCTCCCTTTAACCTTACAGAATCGATCCCGGCTCGTAATCAGCCGCGCCTTCGACATCGTCAGAAATTTCCCGAACGCGAGCCTGAAACGCATTGATTTGCGCGCTTGATGCACCCGCGTTGGCTTTGCCGTCTTCCAGCGCCTTTTCGAGTTCCTCTTTCGTCATTCCGAGACGGCCATCGTCTGCGAGACGATCGATCAAGTCATTGGAAGCCGACTCACCGGAACGATAGGCGCTTGCCGCAGCCACAGCGTGAAGCTTGATCACCTCATGAGCGGTCTCACGGCCAATCCCGCGCTTCACCGCGGCCATCATGATCGTGGTGCTGAGCAGGAACGGCAGGTAGTGGCGGTTCTCGTGCTCGATCACTGCAGGATAAGCATCCATCTGATTGAGAATGGTGATCATCGTTTCCAGCAATCCATCCGCCGCAAAAAACGCATCAGGCAACATCACCCGACGCACCACCGAGCAGGAAACGTCACCTTCGTTCCACTGATCACCGGCCAGGCTGGACGCCATCGTGAGGTAACCACCGAGGATCGTCTTGAATCCGTTGATCCGCTCGCAGCTTCGCGAGTTCATCTTGTGCGGCATGGCAGAGGAACCAACCTGCCCTTTGGCAAAGCCCTCGCTGGCCAGCTCATGACCGGCCATAAGCCGCAGCGTCTTGGCAAAACTCGACGGCCCCGAAGCAATCCCGTTGAGCGCGGCAACCACCTGCAAATCGAGGCTCCGCGGATAAACCTGCCCGACGTTGGTAAATTTGTGATGAATGCCGAGATGCCCGGCGACCCGGTTTTCCAGCTCAGACACTTTGTCAGCCGCCCCGTCGAACAAGCTCAGCTGATCCAGCTGGGTTCCCACTGCGCCTTTCAATCCCCGGACGGGATACGTCGCGATCAGATTTTCCAGGGCATCGTAAGCCACGGCAATTTCCTCGCCGAACATCGCGAGCCGTTTTCCGTAAGTGGTAATCTGCGCCGCCACGTTGTGAGTCCGTGCCGTGATAACCAGATCGCGAAATTCATCTGCGCGCTTCGCCAGTTTGGAAAGAACTGCGGCAGTTTTGAACCGGATCTCGGCCAGCGAACGGAAAACCTGGAGCTGCTCCACATTTTCCGTGAGATCGCGGCTGGTCATGCCTTTGTGAATGTGTTCGTGCCCGGCGAGATCGCAAAATTCCTCAATGCGGGCTTTCACATCGTGTTTGGTGATCCGTTCGCGGGCATTGATTGAATCGACGTCGATATCATTGATGACAGATTCGTAGGCAGCGATTGCTTCGGCCGGGATGTCGAGACCGAGGTCGTGCTGGCCTTTCATCACCGCGATCCACAATTCGCGCTCAAGTCGGACTTTTCCCTCCGGCGACCAGATGTCGCGGATGGAGGCGGTGGCGTAGCGTTCGGCGAGGACGTTGGGAATCATATCAGAAAATCGAATCAATAGGGTTCGTCCGATGAATCAACCCTATTGCCTCGTGAATCAACCCTGTAAAACATTTCGCACCGACATTTGCGCCTCCGGCGGGTGCAACGTCATGAAAAAGGGGGAGTTGCCAACAGTGCGGAGGCAGGGAGCGATGGCGGGGACCGGGCCGGAAAATTCAATATCTCCCAACCGGCAGGGCAACACCGTCCGGGAGCGGAAATCGCCGCGCGAGAAAGAGGCCGCCCAATCACCGGGAGGACAAACGTCGAGCCGGACGCAGGAACCACGTGAGAAAAGCGCCGGAGGCGCGGTAGACGGTAGCCGGTGGTGACGGGAGCCCTAGCGGGCAAACCACCGGATTGGGGACGGCGCAAAAGAGAGCCCCGGAGGGGCGAGAGAACCCGGCGATCCGGCTGGAGGAAT
>JBLWYI010000045.1:0-47077 GCA_048267005.1 Verrucomicrobiales bacterium
TTCTTATTCTCAATAAAGGGTCCATCCCTGCTTCGGCAAGGATGGACCTTTTTTGTGCCCTCTTGAAAAATGAGGAGTGGAGGGTGTAAGCGGTGCTTCCATTGCCATGTTGCTCTCATGACAAAATGTGGGAAGCTTTGAAATTGGATACCAATCTGCGCGTCTAAAATTCTACTTAAGATTTGCCATATGATACGTAAACAAATCGCCACTGCAGTCTTTGGACTGATTTTCACATTTTTGAGCACTGCAGGTCTTCGGGCTGCTCCGCCGGCAACGATAGAGATCGCAGACGCCGAGGGTGCTGACGATGTTGTAATCCCGATTCCTCAGGAAATTTTCAATTCACTGGATAAGCTCGGGGTCCAGAACTGGAAGCAACAAGCTTATACAGAGGATTACAAATTGAGCCCAAATCGTTCGAGGACTGCGCTAATCTTTGGTTTGCAGATCTCGGAAGGTTTCATATTGGTCCAGGCGAAAGACAAGGAGGGGGTCATGGAGATCGGCAGAGAGGTTATCAAGCTTGCTGGTGCTCTTGGTGTCGAGTCTTCAGTGGATACTCACGCATTCGCAATCATCAACGAGGCTGAACGTGAAAACTGGTCGGTAGTCAGGCGTGAAATGGATAAGACCCGCCAAACCGTAATTGAAACAATGCGCGAGTTAAGAGATGATGCTCTAGCTGATTTGGTAAGCGTTGGAGGATGGCTTGGTGGAACCCGGGCGCTTTCGGCTGTATTGAAGTCCAATTACTCAAAAGAAGGGTCCGATCTTTTAAATCAGCCGCATTTACTGGAAGAAGTTTCCAAACGCTTTGATGGTATTCCTTCCAATTCAAAGAGAGGAAACCTTTTCGCCAAAGTCTCAAAGGTTCTCAAGGACCTGCAGCCTCTCATGACTGCCGACGATACGGGTTTAATAGAGGAGAAAGCAGTCTCCGAAATCAATGAATTGACGCACAACTTGTCAAAAACGATTTATGAATAAGTCTCCTTCAATCTCAGTCTTGATTGGTCTCACCGCTTTTTTTCTAGCGACTTCAAATGCTGAGGTTCACGATGGGAAGTCCTTTGCTATCGAAAAAGCAGTGCCCGTGTTAGAAGGAAAGCCACCATTCACCATTCGAGAGAATTGGTGGAAAGGACAGCTGGAGAGCGGTAAGAATAAAATTATCAAGCACCAACTCTTTGTCAGAAATGAATACTGGTTCTGGCTGGGAGCGTCCTTGAGAGATGCTAAGGTGTCCGTCCACATCTACGATGGGGAAGGGAAGATTGCCGATGCCGAAGCATTTCAAGACAAGAACGTTGCAGGTGTGCGAGTAGTTCCCAAGAAAAGCGGTGTATACTACGTTCGAGTTGCGATTGAAGAAAGCAGTGTCAGCCCAGTCGAGTGGGCGCTAATCTATGCCTATCAGTAAATTCTCAAAGCGACAGCTTTGAGGATTGTTCCCGTATAAGAAAGGAGGAGGCGAACCCTTATCTCAGGCCTCCTCCACGTCCTCGGCAGTGATCTTGCCCTGGATGATTTCGCAAAGAGCAATGTCTGCAGCGCCCATGCGGTGGTTTGTTTCGACAAGTGGCGTCCGCCCAAGATTGAGCTGCTTGACTCTCCGTGAGACCACATTGATCAAAAGAGGTGGCTCAGGAATCACTTTTTGGGCTTCTTCAACTAAATCGCTGTTCATATCAATTGATCCATTGCCCCACGATCGTTGTGGGACGCTGTTTTCAGTTCCGGGAAACGCTACGATCTTTGATTTCGATGCGTCTGCCATAGGGTTCTTTCAGGTAAAAATAGAAATTTCTGTACGTGTGTTCGCGTCTTCCACCCAATGACAAGTGGACCGAGCATTGCGGATAGCATTGCTTTAAAAAAAATCAACAAATTTGTTTTCTGAAAGGTGAAAACCAACCTGATATTAGTCTAATTTTCCTTTCGAAGGATCGTGATACGCTTCAAGCGGGCGGTGTCAGAAGGGCTCCAGGTTTTAACCTCCGAATGTCCCTGAAAATGATTGTGAACGATGCGCCGGTGAAATGAGTTCATTGGATCCAGTTTCATCGGCTTTCCAGTCGCGATGACTCGCTCGGCCAAGCGCTCGGCCTCTTCAATCAACCGAAACTCCTGAGTAGCCCGATAGTTGTCGATGTCCACCCTGACTCGCGGGGCTTTCTCATCGCGAGCCTGTAAGATTCGGTTCACCAGATACTGAATATCCTCTAAACGTTCGCCTCGATGGCCTATGAGTGGCTTGGGTTCGCCTGTAGCGACCTCGAGAGTGACTTCTGGACCAGAGCGATTCAGGGTGATTTCTGTTACGAATCCCAGATATCCAAGGAGGGTGTCGAGAATTTCGTGGGCTGTATCTGCGTGGTCCATTCAAGCGGCATTTTGCCCATTTACCGCTCAACGATCAACGTTTTTTTCTCTTCTTCGACTTCGTGTGCCGGTCTCCTTTTTCACTCGCGAGTTTGGTTCGGTCGGCCCCTGCTGCGGGGGCTGCCTGGCCGCTCTGCTTTGCTTTCTGTTGAGCAGCAGCCTGCTCTTGCAATTTTGCCATGAATCCGCCCCCTTTCTTCTTTTTCAACTCCGGTTCAGGCAGTTTGTTCATCAACCAGGTTTGGAAGATTGAGAAAATATTCTGTGTTGTCCAGTAGAGGGAAAGCGCTGCTGCAAAGTTGTAACAGATTACGAGGAAGATGACCGGCATCAGCATGAAAATCATACGCTGGGACTTGTCTCCAGTCTTCGGTGTCAGCATCATTTGGAACAAACTCGTCACCGCCATCAGAATCGGTAACGGATTGATCGGAATTGCTGTGAATCCAAAAAACGGGAAAGGAATTTCAAACTGAGTGTCCGGCATTGAAAGATCCTTTACCCAGAGAAAACTTTCATGGCGTAAGTCCACCTCACTCCAAAGCATTCGGTAAAACGCCAGGAAGACGGGCAACTGAATAAACATCGGAAGACAGCCTCCCAGAGGATTGACGCCGTAGTCGCGATACAGCTTCATTGTCTCCTCGTTCATCTTCTGAGGATTGTCTTTGTACTTCTCCTTCAACTCCGTCATTTTCGGAGTCAGTTTCGACATCCGCTTCATAGTCCGGGTCGACTTTGCGTAAACCGGCCAAATGATGATCCGGATCATCAGAGTAATGAGGATGATAGCGACACCCCAGGCGACGCCCAAATTGTTGTGCATGAAATGCAGGCCGAGAGTCAGCCAGGATGCCAGTGGCTTGATTGCCCAGCCGAACATCCAGCCGAAAATGGGAATCTGGTCGTAATTCATCGCTACCTGACGATCATCACCAAACTCGTTGAGCAACTTAAACTGCTTCGGCCCGGTGAATACACGATATCGCTGTGTATGACGGTCACCAGGATTCATCAAGATATCAGGCAGAGCTACCGCAGCTTCGATGGCATGGGTGTTCTTCTTACCGGAGGCCTCTTTGTTGCCCTCAACCACCACAGGAAAACGCGCGGCCCACATACTGCTCGGAAAGATTCGCGTTTCGTCCGCCCCTTTGAACATGATTGCGAAAAACTGCCCGTTGATACCAGCCCAGTCGTAAGACTCAATACTCTGAGTCACGGAAGGCTTATCTCCCTTACTGAAAAATCCTCCTTTAAATGAATCAACCGTTTCGAACGTAAATTTACTGTCCTTTTCCTTCCAGAAATAACCGATTTGCATCGCCCACTCATTCAGGTGCAGTGGTGACATTGACCCCATGTAAATGTAGCGGCTTGCTCCCAATTGCATTGCCACTCCGCTGTCGTTCAAAATCGTAATATCCAGATTGATCTCATGTTGGTCCTGGCCATCGGCCGCCAATGTGTAGGTCTTCTCGATCACAAACTTCTCAGGGGTGGTAGTGGTGAACGTGAGAGATTTGTCTGACTTTGATTTAATTACCCAGACCGTTTGATCGTAGTTTTTGGGGCCGGACGAGAGCGCGCCAATTGGATGGGGACTCTTCTGATTGATGATCACTTTTTCACTCGGATCGTCCAAATGACGATTGTAGTCCTTTAGATGAATACTGGAAATTCCAGCTCCCTGATTGGTGAATTCATAGATCAGTTCCTCATTTTCCAGAGTCACCGTCTCTATTTTCGCATCCGCAGTCACCGTGTCAGGCTTGTCGTTGTCAGCTTTTGCAATTGCTGGATCGACTTCGGCGGGTGTGGCTGGCTGGTTCGCCTTTTCTGCTGCCGCTTTTTGGGCAGCCACAGTCAGTGCTTTTTCATTCTCTCCTTTTTGGTAGTAAAACCACCCAAAGAGGAGTCCGGTGCAGACAATCACTGCCAGCCAAGAAGTTCGGTCCATTTTCACAATAAATTTCCTTTCGTCTTTAAAATCGGTCGGTCTGTCAGTCGGTGTTTTCCTGACATTTTCCAGTGCAATTCCCTGAATTTTGTGCCGTTGAGAGCAGCTCAGAAATCAATTTTTCACCAGAAGGGTCAGAAGCGACAAAATTTTTCCAGTCGGGAACGGGGTCATATCCCAGTCCTCCCCATGGATGACAGCGAAAAATGCGCTTCACGCCCAGCCATGCACCGCGCACCGAACCATGAACCCTCACTGCGTCAATAAAATACTGCGAACAGGTCGGGGTGAAGCGACAGCCACTCATTGGGCCTGTAATGAGGTGCAGTGGAGCTGAAATCAGCAGTTGATAGCTGCGCACCAGAACGATCAAAAGCCATTTCATGATTCAGCCTCCTTCTCCATTGCAAGGAGATTGGCCCGGTGCAAAAGCCATTTCCACTCCTTTTCCAGCCGCTCCGTAGTCGCCTCAGTTGCTTGATTCCGGGCGATGAGAACCAAAAAGTAACCCGGTAGAATATCTTCACCGGTTCGCTGCAGGATACCGCGGAGCTTCCGGCGCACTCCGTTTCTCACTACCGCATTCCCAATCCGCTTCGTGGTGATGTATCCAACTTTCAGGTGATCGGCCACTCTCTCGGGGGCAAATAGATAGCCAAGTACCAGAAAATGCCCCTTCACTGAATCCCCTTTTGTTCTGACGCGCTGGAAATCCGCCCGACTGGTGATTCGTCTGGAGCGGGGGAATCTCATGAGAATTTCTAAAATGGCCAGAGAAAACTCCGACCGCGATGCGTGGGCACGACTAAACAGGGTTGATTTGTTGATCAAACCCTGTTGGATCGTAAAACCGTAGATGACGTGGCTGATTCCACGCCATTAGCATCACTTGGTATTGTGCTGCACTGTGTGCCGCTTGTACTGCAACTCGGCACCTTTCGGGATCAGGCGCTTGCGACCCTTTTGGCGGCGGCGCTTGATCAAGTCGCGACCGGCTTTGGTTTTCATGCGGGCACGGAACCCGTGCTGATTTTTGCGGGAGCGCTTTGATGGCTGATAAGTCCGTTTCATCGTCGTGTCTTTCGGATAAAATTATTTAAGGGAACCCCGCTATTTTCGAGGGGCGGCAAAGATAGAACGGAATCCCTTCTTGTCAATTCGTCGCTTTTCTTTGGCGTAGTTTCTGCTACAATCGCCGAAATAAGTGGAAGATCCATCATTTACAGCTCCCATCCAGCCGCTCACTCCCTCTGTTCGGATTGAGGCGGCGACTCTTGAAGATCTGCCTCGTTTGGTGGATCTGACAATGGATCTTTTTGAGCTGGAGGCTGACTTTATCCCCGACCGCGACAAACAGGAGAGGGGACTTCGGTGCATTTTGGAACAGCCTAACCGTGGACGAATCTTCGTGGTGCGGACCGACTATGAAATCATCGGAATGGTGAATATTTTGTTCACGATTTCCACCGCCATGGGAGGCTTTGCCATTTTATTGGAGGATGTGATCATTCATCCCGATCACCGAAACAATAATTACGGTACTCAGCTTTTGGATTTTGTGATCAAGTTCGCGAAGAAGAAAGATTTTCTGCGAATCACACTGTTAACGGACAAAATCAGTGCTGAGAGTCAGCGGTTCTTCCAAAAGCTGGGATTCCAGCACTCGCACATGATTCCAATGCGGCTCACACTCGAACCGTGATCAATTAGAGAATTGGCGTCAATGTGACGCGTTTTGAATCGAGTAGAGGGATTTTTCACCTCGCAGGATGATTTCACCTTCCACCAGAGCTGGCGTGGCGCTCAATTTGTCATCGAGCACATTTACCGCGAGCGGCTTGGGGTTTGGATCCGTTGAAACGACGACGGTCACGCCGCTTCGATCGGCAAGATAGATGCGACCCGCAGCAGCAACGGGCGAGGCATAAACTTCGCGCAAGCCGGGCAGTCTGAATGGTCCAGTTGGTTCTTCACCTGTTTTTCCAATGACTCGCGAAAGCACTCCCTGATAGTGGGCTAAAAAGTAAAGCGTTCCCTCGTAAAGCAGCGGGGAGGGGACATAAGGCGTCCTGCGACTTCGTTTCCAAATCACGTGATCAGAATCGGTAATATCGCCCGTTGCTCCCTCAAGTTTGATGCCGATCATCGCCTGGAAATCGTAGCTACTCGCAGCATAGATGTAGCCGGGCTCAGCCACGGGGGTGGCGACTACGTTCGATGACAATCCGCTACACTCCCAGATGAGGTCACCGTTCTCCAGATCGTAGGAACGAATGGCTTTGGTACCGCTGACGACAAGCTGAGCTCTCCCTTTGTGCTCAATTATAACTGGAGTAGCCCAGGATGTGCCTTCGTCCCGCTTCTTTTGCCACGCAATTTTACCGGTTGTTTTGTGAAATGCCGTCACCAGTGATTCTTCTTCATGATCCCAGTTCACTACCAGAAAATTGCCCGACACGAGCGGGGAAGCCCCTTCTCCGTGGCCGTGTTTGGTGAACTGATCCCCTAAATCATACTTCCAAACGAGGTCTCCGGTAAAATTGAGGCAATACAGCCCTCTTGATCCGAAGAATGCCCACACATGATGCCCGTCGGTCACCGGCGAAGCAGAGACAAGCGTTCCGGATTCGTGACCGCCTTCGTGAGGCAATTCTTCCGTAACTACTTTCTCCCACATCACTGCTCCGGATTCACGATTCACTGCCATTACCAAGAAGCGATGCTTTTGATCGACTGGTAAATTGTTATGAGCTCCAGGTCGCCCGCTCCGCTTCGGCTCCGCCAGTTTCTCGCCGAATGGAACTGCTGATGTCAGAAAGTTCGAATTCTCCCAAACGATGGGAGAAGAATGTCCAAGGCCGGGTAGCGGTATTTTCCAGCGAATGTTTTTTTCCTCGCTCCACTCGATCGGGGGATCGGCGTCCGGTGCTGTTCCGGTTCCAAGTGGCCCACGAAATTGAGGCCAGTTCGACTCTGCTCTCAGTAGCGACAGTCCGAACAGGCAGGTAAACAGGAAAAAGCGCATAACTCAAACTCCACCGTAACGTCGATGACGTCGATTGTAATCCGAGATCGCTTCTTCGAGATCATTGCGGCGGAAATCCGGCCAGTTCTTTTTAGTTATGTAAAACTCCGAATAGCTCAGCTGCCAGAGGAGAAAATTCGAAATGCGCATTTCACCGCTCGTGCGGATCATCAGATCCGGGTCGGGATAATAACGGGTATAAAGATGGGCCCCGAACATTTCAGGGGTGATCATCGCTTCATCAATATGCCCCTCCCGAACGGCTTGGATTACGCTCTTTACTCCGTCGACAATCTCTTCACGACCGCCGTAGCTCAGAGCAAGGATGAGAGTTAAACCGGTGTTCTCAGCGCTTTTGTCTATTGCCTTGTGCAATTGGGTGCGGCAGGATTCAGGCAAAAGATCGATCCGGCCAATCGCTTGGAGCCGGACGTTTTTCTTTAAAATCTCAGGTGTCTTGTCTTTCAGAAACCGTTCCAACAGCTTCATCAATGCGTTCACTTCTGCCTTGGGGCGGTTCCAGTTTTCGGAGCTGAACGCGTAGAGCGTTAGGAACTTCACCCCCAGTTCACTGCATGCCTCGACCGCTTCGCGGACGGATTCTGCACCGGCCCGATGGCCTTGCGCCCGGGGAAGGCCCCGTTCTTTCGCCCAGCGTCCATTGCCATCCATAATGATGGCAATATGTTGGGGAACTTTGGTGCTTTCGGTATCAGGTTTCAAACTGTGTGTCTGTCAGTTTCAAGTTTGATCAGGCAAGTTTCAAGCCCGGTTCATCAAAACTTAAAACACACGCTTGTTAACTATCGGAGCAAGGTTTGCTCACGATCAGGGCCGACACCAATAGATTTCACCGGGACATCAACGAGCTCTTCAATTCGAGCCAGATAGGCTTTTGCATTCTCCGGCAGGTCATTTGCGTCACGAACTCCAGTGAGATCTGCTTTCCACCCCGGCAATGTCTCGTAGACGGGTTTCACACGTGCGAAATCATCAGCGGATGCTGGTGGAAGCGAGAGTGATTTGCCATCAAGTTCGTATCCGGTGCAGATGGGGATCTCGTCGAATTCATCCAGACCATCCATAATTGTAACCGAGAGCTCATCAAATCCATTCACCATGGCTGCATAACGGAGCATCACCAGGTCGAGCCACCCACAACGACGTTTACGCCCGGTGGTTGCACCGAATTCACGGCCCATACTGTGGAATTTGTCTCCCAGTTCTTCGTTTTCTGTTGGGAAGGGCCCCTCCCCGACACGAGTCGTGTAGGCTTTGCAGACTCCGACAACCCGATCGATACGATGTGGCGGAACACCTGATCCTGTAGCGGCACCACCGGAAGTGGTATTTGAAGAAGTCACAAAAGGATACGTTCCCTGATCCACATCAAGATACGTTCCCTGAGCACCTTCGAAAAGGAGCGTCTTGCCGGCCTTCATTGCTTCGTGAAGCACGGCGACGGTATCGTCTACATAGGGGCGCAACCGCTCTGCTGCTTCGATCAGAGCTTTTCCAACCGATTCCTTGTCGATGGTTTCGAGACCGGCAGATTCGAGCAGCACGTTGCAGTCGTCGGTCTTTGCGTAAAAGCGCTCAAGAAAAACGGATGGGTCACCCATCAGATCATGCAGGCGGAATCCAGTGCGATCAATCTTGTCACCGTAAGTCGGTCCAATTCCCCGCTTCGTTGTGCCGATCTTGTTCCCGCGGTTAGCTTCCCGATAGGCATCCATTTCGCGGTGGTAGGGCATCACCAGATGTGCGCGATCAGAAATTCTCAGTTGTCCCGGAGTGACGTTAATCCCTTTTTCCTTCAATCCATCAAATTCAGCCAGTAAAGCGATTGGATCCATCACGACACCGTTTCCAATGACGCAGCTTTTTTCAGGCCAGAGAATTCCCGACGGCATCAGGTGAAGAACATATTTGTTCCCGTTACAAATCACTGTGTGGCCTGCATTATTCCCTCCCTGGGGGCGAACAACGACATCGGCGCTTTCAGTGAGCCAATCGACGATTTTTCCTTTTCCTTCATCGCCCCACTGGGCGCCAATAACGACTGTATTAGACATAACGTTTCCTCGTGAAATTAAATAGTAGAAGCGGACGCCTAAGACACGGTGCGTCCGAAACAGTAAACTGTGTTCTTGTCAGGTTAAAAAATGACCGTCACATGGTAAATGACACGCCAACGAGGGCAAGTGCTGCAATAATGGCGACCACACCCAGAACCAGAGCAATTTGAGCGAGCGAGTCTTTCTTCTCCACCTTCTCAACCGGGGACAAATCTTTGAAGCCAGCCGGGCGCACCGAGGTCTCGGATGCGTCTGCATGAATGCCGGTGGCACCGGATTCTGAACCGGAGTAGGCCTCCGCAGGAGCTGGAGCATCTTCGCCCTCGGCGGCTGCTTCTCCTTCGAACTCAGTGCACTCATAATCGGCCTCAACGGTGCCAAAAATCACCCGCATTCCGTTGTGCAACGGTGTGTTAGCTGCTTCAACCCCGTCAGCAAACGTTCCGTTCGTGGAATCCAGATCGATCAGGTGGAATTGGCCGTCGATGTTAGCGAATTTCGCATGATGGCCGGAAATAGAATCGTGTTCGAGAACGATATCGTTGTCTTCGGCTCGTCCCACCGTCACTTCCGTCTCGTCATCGAGACCGTATTTCACGGGAGCTTCGTCGGGCACGTAAATGATAATTTTAGCCATAGCTGCGCGCAGTTTAAGGTGAATCAGCGAGATTGTTCAATCAGATTTGCAAATTCTTCGAAAAAATAGGACGCATCATGCGGTCCGGGAGCTGCTTCGGGGTGATATTGCACGGAAAATACCGGGTAATCCCGATGACGGATTCCTTCCACTGTATCATCATTCAAGTTGATGTGAGTCACTTCGACATGATCAGGAAGCGATTTGTCATCCACTGCAAAGCCATGGTTTTGCGAAGTAATGGCCACTCTCCCTGATCTTAGATCTTTCACCGGCTGGTTGCCACCACGGTGGCCGAACTTCAATTTGAAGGTGCTTCCGCCAAAGGCATGCGCCAAAATTTGATGGCCTAGGCAAATCGCAAAGACCGGTTTTTTATCCACAATTTGACGGATTTCATCGTGCACATAGTCCAGCGCACCGGGATCTCCGGGACCGTTCGAAAGAAAAACGCCGTCAGGGTTCATCGCCAGTACCTCCGAAGCAGGAGTTTGTGCATTCACTACATCGACTTCAAAACCATGTTGGCGAAGGTTCCGCAGGATGTTGGTCTTCATCCCGAAGTCATAGGCAACGATGCGATATTTAGGTTCGGGGAGGGGCAGGAAGCGCTGACCGTTCTCACCTTCTTCCGTCTCAATCCCATTGGTCATGTTGATAATGGTCCACTCGCGACTCAGTTTGGAATCCGGATCCCATTTGAAATTTGATTCAGGTGTGACCTCCTTCACAAAATCCGATCCTTCCATCGTCGGAGAAGCCTTTGCGGCTTCGACTGCTGCCGCTGCATCCATGCTGCCATCAGTGCACAGTGCGGAGCGCATCGCCCCTGCTTCTCGAAGTTTTTTGGTGAGAGCTCGTGTATCGATCCCCTCAATCCCCGGAATTCCGTGTTCGACTAAATAATCGTTGAGAGATTGCTGGCAACGCCAGCTGCTGGGCAATTCACAAAGTTCTTCGATCACAAAGCCGCGGACATGAACTCTTGAGCTTTCATCGTCCGTCGGATTAACGCCGTAGTTTCCGACGAGAGGATAAGTCATTGCGACAATCTGGCCACGGTAGGACGGGTCCGTCAGGACCTCCTGATAGCCGGTCATTGAGGTGTTGAAGCAGGCCTCTCCCGTTGAGGTCGTCTCTGCTCCGAAAGCCGTCCCCCGGTAGACTGTTCCGTCTTCAAGGGCTAGAATCGCTGGTTTTCTGGTGCTCATGAGTTTCGATGTTGACGATGGCAGAAAACTTACATGAGTCAACAGGGGCACACTTTGATTATGGAAGTCATTAATGGAACCACGATCACATTCGTGCCTGCGTCAGAGTAGAGCGACTAATCACTATTGGGCTAAATTTGTCCTCAATAAATGGGAGGAAGAAAATATTCGATTTTGAGACCGTGGAATTGGTCACCTGCGAGACTCCCGCTTCGTAGCAGTCTCAGGCGCTGCGCTTCATTTCGGTCAGAGTCTTAGTCGCGATCCCAATAGGGCGATCCAGAGGGATTCCGGCGCAGCCGAGAAGTGTCGACAGCAAGTCTCCCTGATTTCCTTTGGTGTCGGGAAGGAATCTCCCGGTATTGATCGAACCGCCACCACCCCCTGCAATGATAAAAGGAAGATTTTCACGACTGTGTCTGTCGCCGTCTTCGAGTCCGGATCCCCACATCATAAGGCAATTGTCCAACAAGGTTCCGTCGCCTTCCTTGAGGTTGCGCATCCGGTTAACCATATAGGCGAATTGCTCGATGTTAAATTCGGTGATCGCCGCGACTTTCCTGACTTTTTCAGCCTCGTTCTTATGATGGGTCTGGGAGTGATGCTGGTCACTGAATCCAAGTTCAGGGTAAGAGACTCCATTTGGAGTGGAACCGATGTAGGTGCTGACGCGAGTCGTATCGGTCTGGAAAGCCAGGACATTGAGATCGCACATGACCTGCATGTATTCACTGCGCTTCTTCCCCTCGGGGATTTTGATTTCGATCGGAGGGGAATCGGAGGCATAACGCTTGCTCACACTGACTCCGGCTTTTTCAAGAGCCGCCTCTTTCTGTTGCTGCTCGATGGCGGCGATGCGTCGCTCAACCGCCCGAACACTATCGAGATATTCATCCAGTTTGTGCTGATCTGTTTGGGGAAGTTTACGCCGCAGATCTTTGGCGCCGTCAATGACCAGGTCCAACATCTTTCGATCCAACGGATCGGTCTGAGCAAATTGACCGTTTTTGTCCGCCTTGCCGAAGAGGCGTTCAAGGACGGTGCGGGGATTGATCATCGCTGGAACGGTCTGAGTCGATGAGCGGTAGCTGCAGTGGGAATAATACGCCTCGTGCAATCCTTCCTGATTTTCCTTATGCGTCTGAGGCATGGTCGCCAACTCCAGAGACGGCAGAGGTGTGAGAGCACCCACATAGTTGGCTGCAATTTGATCCGCTGATATCGCGATATTGACCCGATGCCTCGTTGGAGCATCCGGCAATTGCGCGGTCAACCAGGTGGACAATTCCAGGGCGTGAGGAGCGCCATTGAACGGGGAAATGGGAACCCCCGAAATGCCTTTCATCATTAAACACTGGTCAAGCACCGGCTTCAGCGATTTCAACGCCGGAGGTGGTGATGTAAGGAAGGTCTCCGGGGTAGTCGGCCAGAATTGATCCATGATGACACCGTGGGGCATATACATAAATCCGAGGCGGACGGGTGGTTTCGGCGTCTTGTTTTTTCCTGTCTCGGCCCAGCCCATGGTTTCCAAAAGTGGGAGCGCGAGGGATATACCCGCTCCTTTCAGACAGGTTCGGCGATCGATCAGTGAGCTGTTTTTCATGGCAAAGTGAGAGTAGGATTTATCGGATCCGACGTTGGGTGAAAGGATAGCTGGTTACGATTTCAGTAATGAGCGTCTGCATACGATAATCATCCGCAGCTATGGTGTCCATCAGGTTGTCCACCACGACTTCGTCATAGCCTTCCAGTTGACGGCAGAGGGCATAGGCCAGCAATTTTTCGGTAAGGTTTCGGGCCAGTTTATCTTTTCGCGCGGCGATGATGGCTTTTAGTTCCCGGGGAGTCTTGAATTTTTCGCCGCTCGGAAGTTCGCCGGAGGCATCGATTGCTCCGCCGGTATCATCCTGATCCCGCCAGCGCCCGATAGCATCGAAATTCTCCAGGCCAAAGCCAATGGGATCCAGAATCCGGTGGCAGTTGGCGCAACTGGCATTGGTTTGGTGCAGTTCGGTCCGCTCTCGCAAGGTCAAATTGGCGACTTTTTTCTGATCCTGTTTCTCGAGAGTGGGAACGTTCGGCGGGGCCGGTGGGATATGTTCCCCGAGCACCTGTTCCAATACCCAAACACCCCGATTGACCGGGCTGGTCCGGTTGGGGAATGAAGTCGTCGCAAGAATGGCAGGCATGCCGAGGATTCCCCCGCGGTTGGAATCTTTGAGCGACACCCTTCTCATCTCAGAGCCGGTTATGTCTTTTTCCAGACCATAGAGCGTAGCGAGGTGCGCGTTGAGGAAGGAGTAGTCGCTGTCCACGAAACGGACCACGCTCTGGTTCTCGCGCACGATGCTTTCAAAGAACATGCGAGCCTCATTCAACATTGAGAGGCGCATCTCCGCGGTCATCTGAGGAAACTTATCGGCGTCGAAGGTTTTTGTTTCCAGATCCTCGAGCCCCAGCCATTGAGTTCCGAATCCGTCAAAAAGGGCGCGGGAGCGATCATCCAACAACATGCGTTTCACCTGCTTTCTGAGAGTCTCCGGTTGGTTGAGCTTTCCACTTTTCGCCAAATCGAACAATTCCCGGTCCGGCATGGTGGACCATAAAAGATACGAGAGACGGGAAGCGAGTTGATAGTCTCCCAGAGGGACGATGGCGGCCTCGCTTTCAACTTTCCCGGACGGAGTGATAAACAGAAATTGCGGCGAAACCAGAATCCCTTTCACCATCAGGCGTAAACTCGCCATGTGGGAAAGGCCGTTCTCACGAGCGAGATCATACACTTCCAGCAGGACATCGACTTCAGAATCCGATGGTGGCCGGCGAAACGCATCATGAGCCAGAGATTGGGCGATTTCTTTTGCCGCTGGACGGGCTTTCGCTTCCTCAGCTGGTGTGTCCCCGAAGAGTTTCTTTTGCGTTTCTGTAGGCGCCTTCCCTTCGGGCGCAAAGATCACATCGACGACCGCATTTGCGATTCCCAGATATTGCTCGGACTGGAGGGGGGCCAGGGAGTTCAGATACCCTTCACCAGTGACTTCATCCGGCAGATCATCTGCGATCGAGGGATCTACCCCTAAAAGGTCACGCAGCGTATTTCCATACTCCACTTTGCTCAGGCGGCGAATTACAAAAGGCCCGGGGTCCTTTGGGCTGAGATACTTGATCTTTTTAATCAGTTCTATAAACCGTTTGCGTTCTTCATCGGTCGGCAGGTTTTCCTCATCATCTGGAGGCATTTCGAGCGAATCCACGAAGGTAACCGCCAGGCTCCAATGTTTGCGATTCGTCACTTTGCCGGGATTTTTAAGCGACCTCTGATAATTGATGCCGGCCTTCGCTTTTTTGTGTCCATGACATTTCGCGCAGTATTGCTTGATGAACACATCCATCTCTTCTCCCTCGCTAAAGGATTTTTTTACCTCCGCCTGGATCGCAGCGGATTTTGTGGTTTCACCGGCTTGCTCAGCCCTGCAAGGAATCGGCAGCGACAAAGCAAGACTGGAGAGCAACAGCAAGACCAAAATGGCGGAGCACGGAGTTCTGAGAGGCTTCAAAGATATCATCAAAAATTCGGAATGGCTTTCGTTAGCGGGTCGCGGACTTTCACAAAATGAACGACCGTTTCAATGACTGAGCCGTTTTCCCCAATTGGCGCAAAGTGAAGCAGGTGGGAGTAGGGAGTCAAGCCCCCGTGATGACGCCCAGTGACTCTCATCTCGTCCTCCAATTCATCTCCTTCACACACACGGAGCGGTTCGTGCATCCGAATATTTGAGTTTTTTATTCATTTTTCCTGCCTGAGGCCCGGACTCATCCGTCTAAGGGATTGGAACCCATTGACCAACCACGACTATGAGACCTGTCTTCACGCTTTTCATCACTCTAATTTCGATCGGAATCCTGCAAACTGGAACGACCATTGCCCAAGTCAGGCAAAGCCCACTCCGGCCCGCAAAGATAAAACGGGAGGACCCAAACAAGAGTGATTTGGTCAAGGAGGATGGCGCAGTCTACCTCGAGGAGATTCTGGATCGCGATATAGAGGTGAAAATCACCAAAGCCGCCCCGGCATATACGAATCTGACGGGTCAACGCTGGATAGGGACATTAATTCCCGACCAGAAAGCCGTGTTGTTGGCAGTGAGCGACAAAGCTTATCGGGTGCGTGCCCGTGCTCAGCAGGGGCAAATCGCAGGCTGGATCAGCAAGGCTGCGGTGAGTGGTCTGGAAGCGGATTTTGATGAGAATGCGAAGAAGTATTACAAGCGCCATCAACTCGTCACCGAATTGATTTCCAGGAATCAGGTCGCTCTTGGGATGACGGTAGCCGAAGTCTGCGAATCCATCGGTGAAGCGAACAAGCGCAGTTCGAAAGTTGACAAAGAGGGCCGCAAAGACACTCTCGAATTCATCACTTACGACCGAATTCCCCAATCGACTGTCGCCCGCGATCAATTTGGGCAACTCTACCAGACAACAACCTATGTTCAGGTCGAAACCGGTCGGGTCACCATTGAATTCACGAACGATATGGTATCTTCGATCGAAGAAAGTGAAGGCACCAATCTGGCCCGGGGTGGCGTTCAGATCGTGCCGCCGCCGATTTTTCTCTATTAATTGTCAGAAGGATCAGTCCGGGTTGAAATCCGTTCTAATTAACCGCGTTCTGCGGAACTCGCTTCAATACAGCATTTCAACCTGCTCGGCAGTCTCGTCCATTGACTTCACCTGCAGGACCGGAGCCCACTCGTCGTTCTCTTTCACATATTTCAGTTTCCCGACGAGTTTGAACCATTTCATTTCTTCAAAGGCCGGAATTGCTTCGGTGAATTCCAGCGGCATCGATAGCGGTCGGGCATCTGCAGCGCAGCATTCGATCAGTAAGCGAAATGCCCGCAGACGGTCATCGTTCGGATTATTGACGGTTTCGTGCATCACCTGAGCGGTGAATTCCACATCGATTCCCGTCATGACCTTCATCAACTGGGGATCACCCGCCGTGTAATAGATTTCAGGGACTTCCAGAAGAAAGCTGCCTGCCTCGTTTTGCGGGACCATTCGCTTCAAGTCTTCCATTGTGAAATCAGCGACATCGTTTCCGCCTGAATCTTCAGCGTCCTCCCCTTCGCTGCCGGTTGGAGGAGTGTCTACTCCGGCAACCGCGCTCTGAGTTTCTGAAGCAGGAACGTTGCCCCTCTTTTCAATGGCCAATGCACGCATCCGCGTTTCTATCTGGGTGAGCTTCTTGTAATACCCATCACTCCATTTGCCCTGAGAGTAGTTGGCAGCGACCAATACGGGGACGATGAGGATCAGGATGGAAAATGCGAGACCTGAAGCGGTTTGATCGTGGTCGTGATCATGATCGTGTGCGTCGTCCTCGTGACTGTGATCGTGGCCCTCTTCGTGATGGTGATCATGATCGCAACTGTCTCCATGGGCATGCTCATGACTGCAGCAGCCGGATTTTTGCCTGAATGTGATCAGGTTGAAAACAGCGAGTACGATCAGGCCCATTCCGGCGACCAGCACCCATGTATCGAAATTCTTTGCTGAATTCACATACTGATTGATCAGCGGGGTCTTGGTTCCCGGAGCTTGCGCGAGGTAAAAGTAGATAAATAATCCTCCCCAAACTATCAGCGCAAAGATGGATAAAAACTGCATTGTCCGTTTCGCATTCATCACTTCTTGTCCTTTCTCTCAGGTTTTACGAGTCAATAGGGTTGGTTTATCGAACAGACCCTGTTGGAGCAATTTCAGTTTGCTCAACTATTTGAACCGCCGCAGGGCTTGGTGTCGGGATGGCAGGCCGTTTTTTGGTTGGCGGATCTCCCCAAAAGTAACACAAGGCGCCTGTCGCGACAAACAAGCCGATGGCAAGTGTTACGACGAATTTCTTCTGGAACACTGCCAGATACATAAAGGTGAGTTTCACGTCCATCATGGGACCGAAGACCAGGAAGGCGAGCTTGGCTGACAGTGGAACAGGGAAGTTCGCGGCGATGAATGCATCAGATGTGCTACAGAGGCTGAGAACAAATGCGAGAATCATCATCAGATTCACCCCGACATACTCGCTCTGGTTGAAAAGCATGATCATCTCATCCGTGACCTTGGCCTTGAACAGCGCGGTGATGGCGACCCCGATTGTGAAATACATGGCGGTTTCCACAAAGTCCCTCAGGGCAGTGCGCATCGCCTGAACCAATTTGTCCGGTTTCCCTGCATCATGGCTGTGATCATGCCCATGCTCTCCGTGGTCGTGACTGTGATTATCAGCGTGATCGTGATCATGTGAGTCGCCTTCGTGACTGTGATCATCGTGCTTTTCCGCAGGGAGCAGGGAGGGCCGCAAGATGAACGTATTGCGGACTTTCATGACAATAAAGCCGACTGCGATGGTGAGAATGAAAGCGATCAACAGTCGACTCGAGGTGACAAAGAGCGCCATTGAGGTCTCAGCTTGAACCGCCTCAAGCAACTTTGATTTCCCGCCGGTATTGAAGGCGTTCATGGTGCTAATAACGGTGATCGGATTGATGATCGGAGCAGCCAGCATGTAGGTGATGGCACACGACACGGGCAGGCCCTTTTTGATAAGCCTCCGGATCACCGGGACGATGGCGCATTCGCAGACTGGAAAGATGGCTCCAAGGAGCGCGCTCATGATGACCGCGAGGAACTTGTTCTTCGGTAACCAACGGTCGATCAGGCCGGGAGGAAGATACGCATCAATGATCCCTGAGATCAGGGTGCCGAAGAAAATGAACGGCGCGCCCTCAAGAATAATACTGAGGAAGAGGTAGCAGAAATCGGTAAACCAATTGAGTTCGTTGGGGGCCATAGGAATCGCAGGCGTCTAGCGTCACCGAATCAGTCAAAATTTCAAACTTCCATGTGCGCCAGCGTGTTTTTCACAATAAAATCACGTTTGGTTCGTTTTGTGTTCACAATTCGGCTCGAACTGTTGTCATGTTTTTAGAAGTTTTTTCCAAAATAGCGGACCACCTACCAACGGGACGCCGCCGTTGGTTGAAGCGCTCTCTGCTTGGGGGTGGGCTCGCGATGGGAGGTTATGGAACGTTGGTCGATCGCCGCATGTTGCAGATTGAGCGTTACGAAGCGCCGCTTAAGCCGGAGTTTTCGCACCTCGACGGGTTGAAGGTCGCAGTATTGTCGGATTTCCATTTCGATGATTTTGGAGACGCTGGATTGGTTCGGGATGCGGTTGCGAAGACAAATGCGTTGTCGCCGGATGTCGTCATGCTGCCCGGGGATTTCACCTCGGACAATTGGAAGTATATTGAGCCGCTCGCGGAGATACTGGCTGACTTAAGGGCCAGCCGGGGAATTTTTGCCACGCTGGGAAACCACGATTTTGATTCAGGGGCGAAACGGGTGACACAAACGCTGGAAGATGCCGGCGTGCGCGTCTTGCGGAACGAGATCGTTGAGTTTGATCAGTTTGCCGTGGCGGGATTTGACAGCATGTCACGCAATCGCCCCAAAGAATCTCAAATATTGGGAAAGACGAATTTGCCCGTCATTCTCGGTTGGCATGAACCGGATGCGTTTGATTTGGTCAAAAAACAATCCCGGCTTGTGTTGCAGGTGTCCGGTCACTCACACGGCGGGCAGATTCGAATTCCGTTTATCAGTCCATTTTTTCTACCGCCGCTGGGCCGAAAGTATGTGGAGGGACAATTTCAACATGAGGGCTCCACTTTGGTGGTGACCCGGGGGATTGGTACTCTGGCCATCCCGGTTCGGTTTGCCTGTCCGCCCGAGATCGGGTTGGTGACCTTGAAAGCGTAAGTGGAATCAGAGCGGGAGATTGGCCCTGATTAAAACTTCGGGATTCCACTTAAACCCGGACGTTCACCTGTCGCATATTCCAAAAGCCTGGCGTCGCTGGCTGCAACTCCGACGATCCCTTTGTCCTTGAAAGTGGCGATGGTGATGTAGCCTTTGTAAATGACACGGTTTAGTTTCTTTTTCCCCTCCATCGGTTTCTCGTCGAGTTCCCAGGCGTTATTGGCGTAGCTACCGACTTCTTTGGTCCAGACCTCATAACTTCGGTTTTCCGAGCTACGGAGTTTCTCGGTGAAGGTCTCGTGTTTCATCACGTAGAGGTAATTTTTCTTGTCGGTGTACCCGAGCACATAGATATCGAGTTTAATCTCCGTTGGGTGACGAGATGAGTTGTTTAACTGGACGTCGACGCGGTAGCGATTTTTGCTTTTGTGGCTGGGGCGGGCGGCCAAATTCCCACGCAGTCGGATATTGGGTTGCCGATTGACCAAATCACCTGCGGCTTCGACTTCTTTCCGGTAAAGCTCGAGGCTCATTGCTTCACGGTCTGAATCAACATAGGATTTTTCCCGATCCAACATGCGCCCCCTGGCTTCAGCCTCGCTTTTTACCTGTTTCAGCGAATTCAAAAATGCGGAGTCCCGGGTATTGAGTTTGTCACCTGTCTCCCGCTTCTTGTCGGCTGAAACGATGCGGACATTCCCGATGTATTTGGTATATTCGGGCGCAACTTCCGGGGGAACAATATATTCGAACACTGCGGCGTCGCCGATACCCCGGCCCCGAGTGATGGTCCCGGTGAATTTCCCTTTTTCATTGAAGAGCCCCATGGCCACTGCGTTCTTCCAGGTGCGTACCAAAGATTGCTGGGACACCATGGCTTGCATCTTTCCGATCTCTTTATCCTTAAATTGAAAAGCTTTCGAAATCATCGACTCGGGTGCAGAACTGCCAGATCGTTGATTTTGTTCCAGAGCTTCGATCAATTTGATGACCTGCCCTTTTACACCGTTGAGATCATTTCCGGAGCCCTTGCTGAATTTCGCCGGCTGCAGATTTCGTGAAATGGCTTGAGCACGCTTATCGATGACTGATTTGTCGAGAGCTGCTGTGTTGAGAGCGAACGAACAAATGATCAGTGCAAAAAGCGGTTTCACCATGCCTGATGATAACATCTCAGCTCCTTCCTGTGACAATTAGAAAATGCGTAGGTTGGTTTCGGGATTGCAGAAAACAGTGCCCCTAAAATTTTGGAAATGCTTTCAGGCCTTTCTTTTCGCCTGATGCATAGGGGAGAAGGCGGGCGTCGCTCGCGGCATACCCGACGATTCCTTCATCTTTAAACGTCGCCACCGCAATGAACCCGCGGTAGATCACCCGTCCGGTTGGAGCCCTTCTCTGACTTCTCCTGCTGCCGCCCAGTTTGCCGGTGTCGAGTGCTCCCGCCTTTTTCGCATAGGTATCGATATTTCTGGTCCAAATTTCGTAATTCCGGTTCTCCGAGCTACGTAATTGTTCGGCAAACTTCTCGTGCTTCATGAGGTAGAGAATGTTGTTTTTGTCCGTATAACCGATCAAATAAATATCGACCTGAATTTCGGTCGGATGTCGCGATGAATTCGTCAAATTCACATCAACCTTGTAGCGGTTTTTGCTCTTATGGCTGGGGCGGGCTGTTAAATTTCCCCGAAAGATGATACTCGGCTTTCGGTTCACCAAATCTCCCGCTTCAGCCACAGCTTTCTTATACAACTCGTAGCTCATTGCTCTCCGATCAGCCTCAACGTAAGATTTCTCGCGATCCAGCATGCGTTGTCTCGTCTCTGCTTCGCGTTTGACCCGTTTCAGCGTATTCAAAAATGCGTTATCGCGATCCGGTAGGTCTGCCTCTTTTACACGTTGATCCCCGGGCGTGACTAACCGGAGGTTACCAATGAACCGGGTGTATTCCGGGGCAATTTCGGGAGGGACGATGTACTCAAAAACCGGAGTTTCGCCGTCACCTCGCCCGCGGTTGATTGTGTTGGTAAATTTCCCTTTTTTGTCGAAAAGGCCCATAGACGCAGCCGCTTTCCACATCTGCATCAATGATTGCTGAGCCACCATGGCCTGCATTTTTCCGATTTCTTTATCCCTGAACTGATAGGCTTTCGAAATCATCGTCTCCGGCGCAGAGTGACTTGTCCGCTGATTGTGTTCCAGAGCCTCGATCAATTTGATGGCTTGAGCCCGCATACCAGCAAGGTCTTTTGCCGAACCTGTTTCAAAGTTCGCTGGACGGAGTTCCCTGGCAACGACTTGAGCCCGAATATCGATGATCGATTCTTCCAGTGCAAAAACGTTGATGGAAAGCGTGATCGAACAAACGATCAATGTGGATAAACGCCTCACCCTGAGGGTGATAACATGTCAGGTCTTCACGGGGCAATGAGAAAATGCTCTTTTGGATGGGGGAAGTGAATTTCCCCTCCTTGAGAGAAGGAACTCAGTTCTCCTGAACAAGCCTTCTTAACTTGCCGATTCCCCGCCGAATTCGAGCCTTAACAGTGCCGAGTGGCTCACCAAGGCGGTCGGCAATTTCGAGTTGAGTGAGACCTTCAAAATACGCCATTTCAATAGCCTGACGCTGAACGTCGGTCAGCTCTCGAACGGCGGTGCGAACAGAGGCACAAGTGTCACGACGGGCAGCAGCTTCTTCACCGGTGATGGGTGCTGCCCCCGTGGGGTTCACATCCTGCTCGTCCGTAAATTCGTCGCGAAGTCTGGCCCGACGCTGCTTTGAGCGCAGTCGGTCGATGGCGCGGTTTCGTGCCATCGAAGCAAGCCAGGTGACAGGACGCCCCCGGTCGTCATTAAAAAGGTGGGCTTTACGCCACAGAGCTGCAAAGACTTCCTGCAAAACCTCTTCGGAATCCTGCCGATCGTTGAGGACCTTCTCTATTGTGGTGAAGAGTAAGCCGTCGTAGCGATCGTGGAGCTGATGAAAACAGTTTCGATCACCGTTTGCGATTCCGCGTATGGCAGCTGCATCAGCTACATCATCATAAGCAGGCGTGTCATTCTCAACGGAGGGGTTTGGTTTCATTATGAGTAAATCTTATTTTACTGCGCATGAGTTGTCAAAATGATGTCTCATTCAAAATTCTAATAAAGACATGGTTTTCTATTAGCCCGGCCATTGATTCCGTGTTTGGCCGTGCGAGACTGTTTTGTGAAATATGGCAACCGGCCTCCAACTTCCTGAGCGACTTTTAAAGCGGATGGCTGACCTTGGCATCCGTGAGTATCAGTTAGTGGAAAAATTCATCGCAGGTTCCGGGCCGGGAGGGCAGAAAATTAACAAAACTTCGAGCTGCGTTTCGCTGCGGCATGTCCCGACAGGGATTGAAATCCAATGCCAATCAGAGCGCTCCCAGGCTCTTAACCGGGAAATAGCTCGGGTGCGGTTGTGCGAACAAATCGAGGCTTACCGACAAAAAGTTCGTCTCGAAAAAGGGCGAATTCGGGCTCGGAAACGTTTTCAAGCGCGAAAACCGTCCCGTGCGACCAAGGCGAAACAACGAAAAGCGAAACAATATCGTTCCAACAAGAAGAATCTTCGCAAAAGCGTGCAGTCGGATGACTGAGATTTTCGAATCAACCCTGTTTATTTAGCAATCGAACCCTGTTCGTTCGAAAATCCCGTTGATTGTGGACCGCACGAAATCGGAACGACCAAAATACGCGGCAGAAGGTCATTACAATTTCGTGCACCTACCTTCGTAAGAGTATTTAGGTGATTCCTGAAATCGGAACGACCAAAATACGCGGCAGAAGGTCATTCCGATTTCGTGCACCCACCTTCGTACGGGTATTTAGGTGATACCTGAAATCGGAAACGACCAAAATACGCAGCAGAAGGTCATTCCGATTTCGTGCACCCACCTTCGTACGGGTATTTTGGTGATTCCTGAAATCGGAAACGACCAAAATACGCGGAAGAAGGTCGTTTCAATTTCGTGCACCTACCTTCGTACGGGTTTTTAGGTGATTCCGATTTCGTGCATTCAATCGATCGAACAACGGGAAAACCGGCTCAATATGATCACTGAGCTTTCGAGGCTTCTTTAGGGGGAGCCTTTGGCGCGTCAGGTTTGGCTTCAGGCTTCGGAGCTGGCGCGGGCTTCTTTGCCGCAGCGTCGGCTTTTGCTTTTTCTGCCGCTACCTTTGCTGCATCAGCCTTTGCCTTGTCCGCTTTTGCCTTTTCTGCTGCTTTGGCGGCATCAGCCTTGGCTTTTTCTATTTTTGCTTTCTCAGCCTTCGCCTTTTCCGCTTCCTCAGCAGCCAGTTTGGCTTCGGCCGCTTTTTTTGCTGCGGCTGCCTTCTCAGCGGCGACTTTGGCTGCTGCCGCTTTCTTGTCAGCTTCCGCTTTTTCTGCGGCTGCTTTCTCGGCAGCAGCTTTTTCCGCTTCTGCCTTTTCAGCAGCGGCTTTCTCTGCAGCGACTGCTGCCAGATCGATACCGGTGTTGATTTCCAAATTTACGCTGCGTTCAAAGGCCCGGGCTGCCGCCGGATCGACTTTCGTTTGCCATACAAACAACTTCTGAAGGTTATTCATGCCGCTGAGGTGTTCAAAAATAGCATCTGAAACATCAGTCCCGTAGAGGTTGAGATAGGAAAGGTTCGTGAGTGGTTCAATCAGGGCAATGCCCTTGTCGGTGATCTTTGTTTCTTCAAGGTGAAGACGTTCGAGACGTCGCATCTTGTTCACGGTCTTCATTCCTTCATCGGTGATTTGGCTGCGTGCCACGTCCAGCCACAGGATATGCTCGGCGATCGGTTCCAGTGCCGCCAGTTGAGCATCGCCAAAATCTTTGGATGCGTTGATTACATTCACTCGCAGGCGGTCATCTTCGGCGGAAATAGGCATGAGAGAGAAATTGTATTTGGCGGCGGCTTCCTGAGCATCGGCCAGTCGGGTTGTTTTCTCTTCTTCGGACAGGGTGTCCCATTCAGGAACCCATACGATTTTTTCCACCTCGGCTCCTTTTCTCGTGGCATCCATGACTGCCAGTGCACCGAGAATTTCATCTTCAGGGGAAAGTTCAGCCACTGTTTTGTCGGCAGACGCTCCAGTCTTGACCCACCAGCTGAGAATCTTGATTTCCTCGGGTGTGAGCGGTTCATTTTCCCCCGGTGGCATAAAGTCGTCGTCATCAGGAGGAAGGGTCGCGCGAACAATCATTTCAGAGTTTTCCGGATCACCCGGCTTCACTGTGGGATAGTCGGAGCCCTCCGCTCCTGCCATCAGCAACTCGTGGGTGTCCATCCGCAGCTTGCCTTTGATCTTGTTTTCATCGTGGCACTCGGTGCATTTCGCTTTCAAGATCGGCGCGATGAACTTGGTGTAGGCAACCTGTTGATCAACGGCTACTTCGGTTTTCGTATTGTTTCCGTCTTCACCCGCGAGTTCGGTTTCTTCTTCGGAGGGCGCGTGTCCCAGGCCCGCAAAGAGAACCGGCTCGAGCATCTTCTTGATCGGCTCTGGAGCATTTTCGGTGATGTACTCCGGTCCATGAACCATCGCTCCCCCGTAGTGGCCTGCGGCACCGACTCCAACGATCGAAAGAAACAATGAAAGCGCATAAGCTCCCCGCTTGTCGGCGAGTTTTGAGATCAACGCGAGAAAAGACAACACAACAACGCCGAGGCCCGTCCAGAGGTGAATGTTCATCGCTTTGCCTTCAAAGTCTTCGCTTTTCATAAGCATATAGCCCATGACCGTGGCTCCCACTGAACCCAGAAAGCTCAACCACAACAACATAGGCACGGACCCTCGAATGCTGGCTCCTTTTTCGCCGCGACCGAGAATTTCGATCACGCCAATCACAAGCAGTACGCCGATCGGTATGTGTACAATGAGAGGATGTAGACGACCTAGAAAATTCAAAAAGCTGCTGCCATCTTCAGGCATCGCTTCCATGGCAAACCACAACCCGGCAATAATTGCTGCCCAAATGATGGCAATGACGACTGCGAACTTGATGCTTTTGGTCGCAGCTTCTTTGTCTTTTCCGTGTTGGATCAGTTTGCTCATATATCAGTATATCGTCTTGTGTGAACCTAGCAGGGTCAAATACCGTATCAACGCCGCACTTTTGTGCGTAATGTGATAATTTCCCTCAATGACCCGAAATACCTCTGCATTTCTCTTCGACATTGGAAATGTCATCATTCGCTTCGATTTTGCGCTGGCCGTAAATCGAATCGCTCACCAATGCGTTCTTTCAGTCGATCAAATCCTGCCAGCTGTTCAGCTCCACACCGACTTGTTGGAGAAAGGCGAGATTTCAGTCGAAGCCTTCATCACAGCCGCCACAGGTGAAATTGGCTATTCCGGGACGGTTCAGGAATTTGTAGCGGCGTTTGAGGACATTTTCACGCTCAATGAGCCAATCGTTGATTTGATAGATTCCCTTTCAGAGCAGGGGATGCCCTTGTATCTGCTTTCAAATACCAACGGTCTGCACGTTCCCTATTTCACTGCGAAATACCCTGTGTTTTCCAAATTCGACGATGCGATTTATTCTCACGAGGTTGGTTGTATGAAACCGGATCCCCGGATTTTCGAGATCACATTGGAAAGGCTTGGTGTCGAGCCGGAGTCGACCGTTTATATCGACGATTTACGGGCGAATTGCGAGATGGGCGGGAAGTTTGGTCTCAATTCTTTTTGCTACGACCACACGAAACATCACGAACTGCTGACTGCGATCTCACCAGTTTAGAATCACTTTCCCTGATTCGCCTGACTTCATCACTTCGAACCCTTTCTCGAATTCGGTGTAGTCAAAGTGATGAGTGATCACAGGAGATAAATCCAGGCCGCCCTGGAGCAGAACCGTCATTTTGTACCAGGTTTCATACATGCGACGTCCATAGATTCCTTTGATTGTGAGCATGTTGAAGACCACGATGTTCCAATCGATGGCAACTTCGTCCGGCGGAATCCCCAGCATCGCCACATTTCCGCCGTGACACATGTTGGCAAGCAGATCGCGGAAAGCGGCGGAATTACCGGACATTTCCAGGCCGACGTCAAAGCCTTCGGTCATGCCTAGCTCCTTTTGCACATCTTCAATCTTCTCGGTTCGGACATCAACGACCCGGGTTGCCCCCATTTTTTTCGCCAACTCGAGTCGCCAGGGATTCACATCGGTCACCACCACATAGCGGGCGCCGGCATGCTGTGCAACGGCTGCTGCCATTACTCCGATGGGACCGGCACCGGTGATAAGCACATCTTCTCCCACCAAATCGTAAGTCAGGGCCGTGTGGACGGCGTTTCCAAAAGGATCGAAAATGGAGGCCACATCGCGGTCAATGTCGTCGGCGTGATGCCAGACGTTGGCCATTGGCAGTGACAAATACTCGGCAAAAGCTCCGGGGCGATTAACGCCGATGCCCTTGGTGTCGGCACACAGGTGCCTCCTCCCGGCCATGCAATTCCGGCAACGTCCGCAAACCACGTGACCTTCGCCTGAAACGACGTCACCGACTTTGAAGTCAGAAACATTGTGACCGGTTTCCACGATTTCCCCAACGAATTCGTGGCCAACAACCATCGGGACAGGCACCGTTTTCTGCGCCCACTTGTCCCAGTTGTGAATGTGTACATCAGTCCCGCAAATTCCGGTTCGATCCACTTTTATCAACACATCGTTGATTCCGACCTGAGGTTCCGGAACATCCTCGAGCCATAATCCGGGTGCAGATTCTTTTTTGACCAGTGCTTTCATGATTTGGAATAAGAGTGCGCACCGAATCGAAAAAAGGAAACTCCAATCGTGTCATTTCGACTTCGAGGGAATTCGTGATAGAATGGCGTCCCGTTTTTATGAGGCAGAAACTGATTTATTTTATCGCAATTATCGCATGTGGAATTGTTACCGGGGGGCAGACAGGGAATGCTCAAGAGCCAGCCGCAGAAGCCGCAGTTCCCGAAGCCATTTCGGAGAAAGGAGTGAACGGAGAACTTGAAGCCGTCTACGAATCCTGGCGAACCTCTGTGCGGGAAAAGAATTTCAATGGTTGGAAGTCGGTCACTACAGAGTCCCGCCAAATTGAAGTGGAGAACGAAATTGTCTCACAAAAGCTGGAGTTTCCAGAGGCGCTGTTTGATGTGCCGATCAGCGCCCCCAGTTTGGAGAAATTGCTGCTGCTTGACGTATTGACCCGCCGCGAGACCGCTGCATCAATCTATTTTGGAAAGGCAGATTTCGGTGTGGGGGATCCATCCAAAATCAGGGACAACATCATTGTCGTAAACTATTTGAAAGAAGGTGGCCGTTGGCGTTTCGACAAATTACGAGTGGTGAAAATCCCGCCGGATGTCCTCGGTATGCTCAGGCTTAATGATTTATCGTTTTTGAAGGGGCCCGAGTTTCAGCCGCCTGTAGGCCTGCCTGATTTGCCCCAGAGGGTTCCGCGCCCTGATTACATCGCCGAGATCTGGATCAACTCGGTGGGGTACGAGTCAACGGTATCGGTCAATGGTCGAGAAGTGGGAGTGATCTCAAACACCAAAACGCAAACACTTCTCATCGGCGGCCTCCGCCGTGGAGAGAACAACGTCACGGTGAAAACCCGCAAGCTGGATGAGATAGATTTGGGCATTCCGGATCGCTTGCAGATTGCGATCTACGCACTGATTCCCAATCAGGAAAAACCCCAGCGCGTTTTTCATTTTCTGCCTGCTGCCGGAGAAATTCCGAAAGAGAAGCGGATGATGTTCGGAGTTTCGCACTGAAGTTGCGACCAGCCCGGTGCCGCTTATTCCGCGCTCTTTTCTTTCTCAGGGGCAATCGGCACCAGCACAATCTTCTGAATGTCCATCACCGCCTTACCGGCCTTCGACAGAGGTTTAATGGCGACTTTGTGTTCACCGGCATGTTTGAATTCGATCTCTCCGATTTCGCGGGACTTCCAGTTCTGAAAACCGCCGGTCTCTTCGACTTTGAATTTTAATGTCTGATCATTTACGAGAACAGCGACTTCACTGCCGCCGTTTCCATCGCCGCAACCCTGAACAACCTCGACCTTAAACTTCCCGGCCATGTTGACGTCGAATTTCCACTCAGCCCAGTCCTTTTCATCGACCCAAAAACCGAGACAATCTTTCTCCGGCTTGGGCTCATAGCGCATCATTTCAGAATAGGTCGTAGCCGTTTTTGCATGCAGCTCGATGTGCCCGTCGATCGACTGACCCATCACATTGCCTTCAGGGGCGGGGGAGAATTCCAGTCCCAGGACTTTAAAAGATTCGTCGTTAGATTTATCACCGGTCAGCAATGCCACCGGATATTTTCCGGCCTTGGGGAGATAAGCTGCGCCCATGACTGAGCTTCCGGCTTTGATTTCGTCGCCGCTTGTCCGCGGAGCGTAGCTCTTGACCACAGCATCACCGACTTTGACATTGACGCCCATCTTCGGGCTGACGGATTGATAGTTCAAAGTCACAAAATAATTCCCCCATCGCTTTGCCTCAGTCGTCCAGTTCCAGTGAGCGAAGTGGCTGCCGGGTGTGTAAGTGCCGTCCTTTGCCGAGATCGACCACGAACCGCGTGTTCGGTCCACTTCCATGGCATAGTCAGCGGCCTCGGGAATCGCTTTCAAATTCCCAAAGGGATCCGGTGGAAGGTTGGTAGCTTTGACTTCTTTATCCTGTGCAAGGGAATTGCAGGACAGGATCACCAGGGAAAAGAACAGCAGAGAGACTTTCATGAACCGTCAGATTACGGTTTTGACGAAAAAGAGCAATTTCGAAATTGTGCGACCCACTGGGGATCATTCAATCACGATCGGCGCCGGAGGATCAAGCCTGACTCTTCCTTCGAATGGTTTCACAGGATCTTCTTCCAGCACGGGCCTCACTACCGGCAGGCCGTTTGCTCCGACCTCAACAGGTTTAGCTACCGGACCGGAGTTTAATGGAATAGCCCGAAGTGGTCCGGATTCGGCGTTCTCATCATCGGAATTATCATCACCGCCGTCTTCATCGGTTCTTTTCTTCGGAATTACAATTTTAGCTCTCAGCTTGGGAGCCACCGAATTGTATGGATCCAATCCAACCACCGTCATTGCCACCGGTATCACCGGCTCGGCATCCTGAGCTCCAGCCAGACTGACTCGAATCGGTTTTTTCTTATTCTGATTGCCCATCGTGAGGGACTGAGCGCCGCTCAGCACCTGACTTCCGGGCCGTCCATGAATCGAGCAAATGGATTTAACCTCCGTCCCCGGGCGGAGATACTCCATGAATGTCGTCCGTATCTGGGTGCCGTTTTCGAGGATCTCGATGCAGTCATTTGTCGCCAGCTCCCCTGAGTGGGTACACACTTCGACCTGCGCGGCTTCAGTCGGAATGGTGAACGGCTGTGGCGGGTAATGCTCGGTGGCTTTGTTCATCACTTCAGTCCAAACCGGCAGGACAGTATCTGCACTGAATGCGAGGGGGTAGATTTCCTGCGTTTGGTCAAAGCCTGCCCAGACAGCGCAAGTTACTTCACTCGTGTAACCCACAAACCAGTTGTCCGTAAATCCATACTCAGTTCCTGTCTTACCGGCGACCGGGTAATCTCCAAGACCATATTCAGTTGAAGCTTTCTTTCCTGAGCCAGACTTCAGTGAATCCTGCAAACAACTTGAGATTTGAAACGCGGTGTACTGATCGATTGTAGGCCGGTTCGTCAGCCCTTTTTCAGGGGTGAAGATGTTGACCCCGGTAGAGTCAGTGATGTTCTCGATCAGATAGGTGGACTCCGGACGGTTTCCGTTGTTGGGGAAAATCGAGTAAGCTTTCACAACTTCGGTCATTGAAACCGTATTCCGGCCCAGGAAAGTCGCGTTAAACCGTTGAAGATCTCCATCGAAGGTTAGGCCCGCTGACTTTGCCAGTCCGATTACATTCTGGCGTTCCGCTTTCATCCCCACCCGAACTGCCGCAGCGATGGCGGATTTGGAGAGCGCCCGCCGGTAGGTGATCGAATTCTCGTAGGTGGATTCGAGCTGCTCGGGCCCCCACTCAGCAACGATTCCCGTGAGGCCACCGATTTGCACAAAGCGGTTGTCCATCGGTGCGTCATCAACCAGCGAGCCGGGGAAGCGCCCGCTTTCGAATGCGGCGGCGTATACAAAGGGGAGAAAGGCTGTGCCGAGCGGACGTCGACCTGAATAAGTCCGGTCAAACATACTGTCCGAGAAATCACGTCCCCCCACCAGGGAGATGATCGCTCCCGTCTTGTTCTCAATCATCAGAAGTGAACCTTGTAAGTAGACTGGCGCCGGAGGCTGAGAGCCTTCTCCAGCTGTCTTTTCAAATTCCACTTTCATCTTCTTGTAGTCGTCCAGCGTCTGGTGCGCATAATTTTGACGGGACTCCACCTCTTCGAGTTGTGCCTTCAGCTTTTCTTCAGCGGCCTGTTGCACATCCATGTCGATCGTTGTGCGAATGGTGTAGCCACCCTGGGAAACCGTTTCGTAGCCGATTAGCTCAATCACCTGTTGGCGGACGCGCTCGTAAACGTATTTGAAGCGCCCCGTTTGTGTCCGCTTGGCAACCGTCTTCAAAGGGGAATCCTGTCCCGCTTTCTTTTGCCCCTCATCGATAAAGCCAAGCTTCTCCATGCGTGCGATCACGCCGTCCCGGGTCGCTTTGGATGCTTCAGGAAATTTCCGAGGTCCCCGATAGTAAGGGTTCCGCACCACCCCGGCGAGTGTTGCCGCTTCGGCGATCGTCAAGTCAGCCGCCTTTTTCCCGAAGAACCCGTCTGAAGCAGCGGCGATCCCATAGTAACCGTCACCGAAATAAACCCGGTTCATGTAGAGCTCCATAATCTTGTTCTTGTCACCGATCTCTTCCTCAATCCTGCGGGCGAGAAAGGCTTCCGTTACTTTTCGGCTGATGCTTTTTTCCCTGAGATCGAAGGCATTCCGGGCCAATTGCTGGGTAATGGTTGAAGCTCCCTGACTGACTTCTCCTGATTTCACCGCCTGGAAAATCGCCCGCAAAATTCCTTTCGGGTCGACCCCATTGTGTTCGTAAAAACGGCTGTCTTCAGCTGCGAGCAGCGCATGAACAAAATTCTGCGAGACATTCTCGAATGGAATCGGCTGGCGGTTTTGAACGTAAATCCGTCCCAGCTCGCGTCCTTTCCGGTCGTAAATCTTACTGGCCACCTCAAGATCGTCGATCCGCTCCATTTTCATGGATTGCGCCAGCTCGTAGCGCGGCATGCAGTAGAAATAAGCGCCCACTCCGGCCACCACGCTGACAATCAGCAGCAATACCAGCATAAACAGGCAAAATTTGGTGAACTTCCATAGGCGCCGCAACCGCTTGCGGCGCAGATCAGATTTCACACGTGGATCCGGTGCGAGCGGAATTTCTATCCCGGTGAATGGAGTCCGCGGGCCGTCGTCGTCATCATCCTCGAACTCCTCGATTGCTTCGTTCAGGATAGGCCCGAGGTCATCGACATCCTCTTCGTAGTCGTCATCATAGGACTCCGATAATACCTCGGGTTCCGGATCGTCATCGAATGCTTCGATTTCCTCCGCAAAATCGCCCAGTGAAACGGGTCCAGGTTCTTCCTCAGCCAAAAATTCTCCGGGCTCTACATCCGCCGCTTCCTCTTCGAATTCCTCTACCTCATTTCGAACATCAAGCGGCTCTTCATAGACCACTTCTATGATCTCTTCATCAGAGTCCATCTCAACAGGGGTAAGCTCTTCCTCTGTCTCATCCGAAGCGGAAAAGATCGAGTCAATTGGCTCATCTACGATCCCGTCGTCTTCGGGATCAAGGTCTGGATTTTTTTCGGACAAAGTGTGCTTGGGAATGGGTGGTGAAAAATCCGCAATATACTGTTAAATCGCCCTGTGGGCTATTCAGACGACAATAAAATTTCCATAACAAATACGGCTCTCAGGGAGGTGATCTTTCAGAAAATTCGCGACGCGGAATCCGGATCAATTGGCTTCGCTGAGTTCATGGATTTGAGTCTTTACTTTTCTGATCTTGGTTACTATTCCACACCTTCCCGCCGTGAGATCGGCCGGGGGGGAGACTTCTTCACCAGTGTCAGCGTTGGAGACACCTTTGGTTTTCTAATAAGTCACGCCATTGAAAAAAAATGGAAGGAAGATCATCTGTGTGTCGGAAATTTCACCATCATCGAGCAGGGGGCTCACGACGGCCAACTCGCTCAGGATATTGTTTCCTCTCTCGAAAGTCGTTGCCCGGAGTTCTTTGAGAAAGGCGGACGTTACCTCGTTGTTGAACCCCGCGAGGAAGTTCGGGAGCATTTAGCCGGGCGATTCGAGTCAACAGGGTTCGGTCATCGAATCAACCCTGTTGCATCGTTTTCCCATGCGCGCAGTGAAACCGGCGTGTTTCTCGCGAATGAACTGCTCGATGCGTTCCCGGTTTACCGGATCCAGTTTGAGGAGGGGCAATGGCGCGAGCTGCGGGTGACTGAGTGGAATGGGGGATTCGCCTGGCAGCCCGCTGAGATACCGGCTGAGTCATCTCTTGCCCGTGAAGTTTCACGACTGAGCGAGGATTTCCCTGATGGATACATCACCGAGATCTGCCTTGCTGTAGGGGATTGGCTTAGAGATGTCAGCACCGTTTTCTCAAAGAAAGGCAGTTTCTGGATCTTTGATTACGGATTTGAAGACGCCGATTACTTTGCGTCCCACCGGACAACCGGCACACTGCAATGCTACCGCAACCATGAGCAGTCCGAGAACCCCTTCGAGCATGTGGGAGAAACAGACCTCACCACCCATGTAAACTTTTCCCATTTGGCCCGGGAGGCGTCAGCCTGCGGACTGGAAGGGTATTCACTGACTGATCAACATCATTTTCTGATTCAGGCGGCAGAGCCCTGGTTGCGACAGATCGACGGGAAACTGCCGGACGGAGAGAGTGCCAAACGAATTAGACAATTCCAAACTCTCACTCATCCATCGATGATGGGGAGGAGTTTCAAGGTTGCGTCGTTTGTGACTCCGGGTTGAGCGGCAGGCCGAACTCGTCAGCCGTGACAACCAGCCAGCGTTTCTTCATGGCCCGGGTCTCGACCACTCGTGCTCCGGCATACCAGAACATCGAGAAAAGGGAGCCGAAAAGCAATAGCAGGGAAAGATTGAGTGGGTCGAGTAACCCATCGGAAATAAATTCACGAGACTGCCGGGATGTTGAATAGATCATCTGATCAATTCTTCCGTCAACGATGTCATCAAAGACTTCGAAGGATATCACCGCCATATAGGCGCTTCCAGTCACCATCATATTGCCCAGGCAAATCTTGCGAAACAGTTGTCTCACCGGGAAATCCGACCGTGGTCCGAAGATAGGTTCCTTTTCCTTCACGGAGCAATCATAGCGCAAATTCAGAACCCTACGCAATAGGTATCAAACGCGTTGGTCTGGCTGTCGCTCCTGCAACCAAAGGAATTCAGCGGATGCCAACCGTGTCAATTTCGTCAATTGATTTCCGAGCGGATGAGGCATGATTTGGGGCTTTGTATCATCGTCATGACCACCATTCTCTACGCCATTCTCGCTGTCGCAGGTTTTGCTGCGCTCCTTTTGTTTTTAAACTGGCTGAGCTACCGGGTCTTCGGCGGCATCATCCGGAACCGGCGGTCAAAATGGGATATGAACATCTGCTGCGGGAAAACTGATGGTGGTGGAGTCAACGTGGACATTGTGCAGCACGGGGAAGTGCCGAATCTCGTTTTGGTCGACAGCATTTATCAACTTCCGTTTGCGACCAATGAGTTTGAGCACACCATTTGTTCCCACACGATTGAGCACGTGGAGGATCCTGCTGCATTCTTCGCGGAGTTGAGCCGGGTTTCCAAAGAGGTGACACTGGTGGTTCCTCCGTTGTGGGATCTCAGTGCGATGTTGAATGTCTTTGAGCACCGCTGGATCTTCCTCACCTTTCGTAAAGAGCACCACAAATTGCCCCCACATATCCCGCTTCCATTTGCATCCGCCTTTCAGGAAAAGCTGGGGCAGCGGATAAGAGCGTGAGGAGAAGGAAGGTATCGGGTGTCAGGTTTCAGATTAGGATTCAAAGATCGCAGCAGATTGCAGAGACTCACGATTTGATCCCCCACACCTGGAACCTTCTTCTCCCTCAAGATCCTATCGCGATCCACGAAACATCCACCCCGTAAACCCGGGTCTCATTCCACGTCGACACGACGATATCGAAGCCATACATGTCGATCGCAATTGATTCGACGTTCAGTCTGGCGCTGTCCCTCTGATCAAGATCAAATCCTGTCAGACTCACTTGCACGACGGGAGCTGTCTGAAATGGAACCTCAAAATCCACATGGTAAACGTAGGCACGCGGTTCGGATTCAGGCTCGCCGGGTTCGGCAAGATTCCAGTCTTCCAGTTCGTAGTTCAGTTTGACGACAGAAGACGCCAGAGCAAAAGGGACTAAATCACTATTCATTTTCTGAGATGTCGTAGACTCCGATTTTTTAGCAAGTAACATTCCAGTCGCTCGATACATTACCATTGAAGAATGAAACGTCTTAAAGTAGAGGCTGGTGCTGGGAGGGGATTAACCGTTCCAAGGTCTGGTGATCGCGGCAATTATTGCCACCCATACAATCGCAGATGTGGTGAACATCCATATCAACCCGACACCATTACCTTTCCGAACTGCATTTAGCAGGATGCCGGGATAATGATAAAATAGCCAAAGGAGCGTTAAGATGCGCCATGGGCCGTGCTGGAAATTGTCATTGTTCAGGCAGTGTAGCCGTTCTGTTTGTGCAGGATCCAATTCACTGATATCGGTTTTTCCGGGGAATTCGTTCCGGAATATTCTGCTGCTCGAACGGAATTGCAGGCACATTACGGAACTCAAAAGTATTGAAATTGAGATGTAGATTCCGGACCAAAGTAGGAAAGTGTCCATGCAAATTTTGAGAGGATACCTGAATGGTGGGTTATCTGGTGTCGTTTATACCTCCTGCATCTTCCTGACTTGATCGAGCAACATTTTCTTCGGAGTCAGGGGCGCGGCCGCGAGCATCAATCGCTGACCGAACGTCACACCTGCGATCACATTCATCTTGCCGGCGAGCATGGCACCGTAGCCGTCTTCCGCAACAGAGCGGGGAGACGCGGTTTTGCTGAACAGATCGGTGTCTTCCATCCCTGAAGTGCTGGCAAATTCAGTTTCCGTAGCACCGGGCATCAGGGCCGTGACAGTAACATTGGTGTCGTGAAGTTCGCCGGTCAGAGCATTGCTGAATGAGGTCACATAGGCCTTGGTGGCAAAGTAAACTGCCTGGAGTGGGCCGGGCATCAGGCTGGCGGTTGATGAGACATTCAGAATTCGGCCACTGTTTCGTTTCACACAGGCAGGGAGAAAGTATCGGGTGAGAGCTGTCAGTGAAACCACATTGAGTTGAATCATCGCGAGATCCTCTTCCCAGTTACGCTCATGGAATTTTCCCTGCCCGCCGAAGCCGGCGTTGTTGATGAGGTATTCCACTTCGAGCCCGAGCGCTTCAACTTCTTCGTGTATTTCCTTTGCGGCCTCAGGCCGGGCGAGGTCTTTTGCGATCACGGTTACTTGAACGGAATATTCTTCCTCCAGCTCCTTTTTGAGTGCGATAAGCTTGTCTTCGCTTCGGGCCACGATGACAAGGTCACCTCCTTTTTCGGCATGGATGCGGGCAAATTCCCGTCCGATTCCGCTGGAAGCTCCAGTGATTAAAGCTGCGTTTGGCATAGTGATATTGGGTGGTTGCGACAATACAAAGGTAGGGCATCGAGTGAATCCTGTCAGACATTTTGCTCCTCGTATAAAGCTGAGACGTTCCGAGTCTGTCATCCTGTCGAAGGCCCCCTCCTCACCTTGAGCTCAAAATTTTTCTATTTTTTTGCGACCGGCCCTTCCGTGTTTCGAAGAAGAAGGTATGAAAAAGAAAGAGTTCACATTCAATAACCTAATTATCACTACGCTTGCCGGAATCGCTTTGTGCCCCGACTATCACGCGAGTGCTCAGCTTCCAAATCCTGAAGAAGATCTGAAGCTTGAGCTGGAGGTTCCCATCGTGGAACAGAAACCAGAGGAGGGAGCGGACGACTCCGAAGTTTACGATTTCATTTTCGATCTGATGATCGAGTTGGAACTGGAGGGCATCGATCTGGATCAGCGAGCCGAAATGTTTGCGGAGTTGGCTGAGCTGTTCGGGGTTGATTTTGCGACACTGGCCGGGTTGGCGGATTCGTTGGGGTTTGACCTCAACAAAATTGATCTCCCCGGTTTAGAAGGGGGCTCAAACCCTTTCACTGATTCCTCCCGTTCTGAGGGCGAAAGCGAGGAGCTCGGCGGGGCCGGACTGGGAAGTGGGATACTGGATCCCATGAACTTGCCCACAGGTTTCAGCGGACCGCCGAACGGTATCCCGACGACTGGATTCGCATCGAATACCACCGTGACGAAAGACCTGTTTGGAGTGAACAACGAAGGAGTTCAAATCACCAAAACGTTTGAAAACGAGAATGGAAATTCCGTCACAAATACTCTGGTCATACATCCCAATGGTCTCAGGGAGTCCATTCACCATGAAACTGAAGGTCAAAATCAATCCACTCACGTAAAGCGGTCCGATGGGTCAGGGAGCGAAAGCCAAATCAGTGGCATTAGAGAATACGAAGTAATCTACGATGGTCCGAATCAAACCTATCGTGAGACTCGCTGGTATCGAAATGGTCGCCTGATTACGACACAGCCACTTCCACCTCGCTGGTTTTTTAACAACCCAACTCAACTGCCAAGTGAGGACCAAGCAAGCAGTGCCCTGGCTGATTGGCTGTTTGCCCGATTCAACGTCGGCAAGCATTCCCCTGATGGGATGGGCGCCAATGTTCCGGTCCACGTGAATCCCGCAAACGGGGATGTGATTTCGGAGGCCCCGTCACTTTTTGGTGGCGTGATTGATCCGGACAGTTTGGTGATCAACCCGGATCCAGATGGCAGTCCTGATACGAGTATGGCTCCGAACGCACGAGTCATCGAGGGCTTGCGCGACCAAATCTATACCGGAACGGGAGGCGGGCTTACTCCCGGTCCGAAGCCGGGCACGCCGGAATTTGGAAAAGAAATCGAGGCGGCTGCATCAAAGGATTGATCCGAATCTTGAGGAAAAGAACCTTGGGTAAGGTTGTCTCTTACGGGGCAGCCTTATTTGTTTTCGATTCGCAACTCGTTCCACAGTTGAGCATGGAAGCTCAGTGACAATCATTTCTCTGGCGTCAACTCACCATCATTGATTCCCGGGCATCGGAGGAGGCAGCTTTTCTGCTCTGAGTTGCCCACTGAATTTGGGAGGAATTCGTCCTGTTTCCCAATAGTTTTCGAGTCGCTTAAATTCGTGTTCGCCCAGTTTGTCGGCTGACTCCTGTAGCTTTGTTTTATCGGAAACGCCCCAGCAAACGGGTTCAGGTACGAAATCTCCCCAGTAGATTTGATCATCTCTGGCCTCGGTGAAGTGTGATGCGATGGGGATTCGTTCTCCGATTGTAAGATTGTGTCCGGGCAGCTTGGGGTCGTCGAGAAAACGGAAGGTGTCTCCCCTGTCAGGGGCGAATTTTGTTTTCGCCAGGGGAGCAAGTGTCAGTACTTTTAGAGGAGCTAACGAGGTGATGATCCCAGGGGTTAGAAGCGTATATTTGAATTTTTCTTTCGCAAATTTCAGCCCGGCAAAGAACGACCCAAAGACCAAGACTATGATCCCCAACCCGAGTATCATGAAAATCCATGCAGCAATTGTCCACTCGGGAATGAGCAATGCGCCTCCCAGAAGGGCAAGGAAGCCACCTGTTTTAAGCAAAGGGATGTTTCCCTCTTCGTTCAGAAAGTAGTGCCGCGGTTCCAGTTTCTGTTCCACGGCGCAGGTAGCGAAACTGTCGTGAGTTGGGTTGCTAATCGGGTCGCGTGTCTCCAACCGCCAGTGCTCGTCATCGACCACTTTCCGGGGCTGCAGAACAAATGATTGAGAGGCATCAAACTCCGGCCAATCACCAGAGAAAGCAGCGAATTTTTCAACCAATTCGCAGGTTGCGTCTTCGTTGTATTCGCCGTTTACAGTGACTTCGCCCCCGTAGTTTCCTTTCGGATGTTTAATGATTGTTGCGCACACGATTTGGTAGGTCGGGATGCTGACAATTTGTGCCAACGAATCTGGAAAAAACCGATAAAGGGGATTTTCGGTCAGGTGATTGTATTGCGTGTGATTGTCAAAGGAGTCACCGGACAAATGAGGAGGCGACACAGTAAGATGAATTCCGCCTTCTGGCGCATACTGGTCAAAAATAGGGTCGAGTTCGAGCCCTTCAAACCCGGTCGCGTGATCTTCTGATCGAGTCGACAGGAGGCAGGTAAGCGTGGTGTTCGCATATCTCTGTGCCGCAGCTCTAAGGGCCTCCTCTGCGCTGGTGCCAATCACTGTTATCATCTGTGAGTGATCGATTTTATGCCAAACCGGATGAAGGAGTTTGGCGGTGATTTCGATTGCGAGACTGAAGGTTGAGTTCCTTTCATCCTCGCCTGTGCTGGCAATCGAACATTTGTCGCGAAAGACTCCCAAAATAATTGACCCGACGTTGACGCCTTGCTCCATTAATTCGGGTTTAAGTCTCCAATCGGTCAGGTGCGCAGCAATTTCCTGTTCAAACAATGTAAAATCCGGTCCTTCCATAGCTCGATCGCAACCCTACCGATTTTGGTTTTGGATTGTCAAGAATAGCGCAGATGATTTGGATGGTTGTTAGATGAGTGCGGCTGATTCCTGAGGCTCTGAATGCCGGTAAGCAAAATGAGCGGATCGATCGGAGGCGTGGCCGCGCCCGTCGGAGTGTTGTCAGTGGTGATCAGGGCTCCCTGTTGGCACGGCCGGAGCGGATGTGACGACTACCGGAGGACAAGTTGTCTCTGGTGTGACGTTTTGACACACCAAATGGGCGAATCTGAGCCATTCTGGCGCTAATTGAATCTGGTGGTGAATGGGTGGAATTTCAGCAACGAACTGGTTATGAGTTACTTAAGCTGTAGGTATCACCTCGTGGCATAGAGGATGCGTAGATGACGGGTAATATTTTTACGGACAGACAATCCCCGATTTAAAGAAAGGACACTACCCATTTTACTATGAGCAAGATTTTAGGAATTGACCTCGGAACGACGAACTCCTGTATGGCCGTTATGGAAGCAGGCGAGCCATCTGTTCTTGAGAACTCTGAAGGCGCACGGACCACTCCATCAGTGGTTGCTTTCTCCAAGGACGGCGAGCGACTGGTTGGCCAGGCTGCGAAGCGCCAGGCGATCACGAACCCCAAGAACACGATTTTCTCGGCTAAGCGATTGATCGGTCGCAAATTCGCGGAGCTTTCCGACGCGGAAAAGAAGACTCCCTACGCGATCGTTGAGGCTTCCAACGGAGACGCCCACATTGAAGTGGAAGTCGCTGGCGAGAAGAAGACCTTCAGCCCGCAGGAAATTGCGGCGATGGTCCTCAGCAAGCTTCGCGCGGATGCTGAATCAAAGCTCGGTGAGACCATCACTGATGCAGTGATCACGGTTCCTGCTTATTTTAATGACTCGCAGCGTAACGCGACGAAGGCTGCGGGTGAGATTGCCGGGCTGAATGTTCAGCGGATCGTGAACGAGCCGACTGCAGCTGCGTTGGCTTATGGTTTGGACAAGGAATCTGAAGAGAAGATTGCAGTCTATGACCTTGGCGGTGGAACGTTTGATATCTCAGTTCTCGACATTGACGATGGTTTCTTCGAAGTGCTCGCAACGGACGGTGATACCCAGCTTGGTGGTGATGACTGGGATACGGCGATCATTGAATGGATCGTCAGCGAATTCAAAAAGGACGAGGGCATTGATCTCTCAGGCCAGCCGGATGCGCTTCAGCGGATCAAGGAAGAAGCGGAGAAAGCAAAGATCGCGCTTTCCTCTTCCCAGAGCTACGACATCAACTTGCCGTTTGTGACGGCTGACCAGACAGGTCCGAAGCACATTCAGAAGTCATTGAGTCGCTCGCAACTGGAGCAGATGACCGATCATCTGTTCAGCCGCACGGAAGGTCCTGTGACCGCCTGTTTGAAAGAGGCTGGAGTTAGCTCCGGTGACATTGATGAGCTGGTGCTTGTGGGTGGTATGACCCGGATGCCTAAGGTGGTTGAGACTGCTAAGAAGCTTGCCGGCAAAGAGCCACACAAAGGCGTGAACCCTGATGAGGTCGTAGCGATCGGTGCGGCGATTCAGGGCGGTGTTCTGGCGAAAGATCCTTCGCTCGGTGACGTTTTGCTTCTCGATGTGACGCCGCTTTCACTCTCGATTGAGACGATGGGTGGGATCGCGACTCCAATGATCGAGCGTAACACTACGATCCCGGCCAAGAAGTCTCAGGTTTTCTCTACGGCGGCTGACAGTCAGCCTTCTGTGGATATCGTGGTCTGCCAGGGGGAGCGAAAGCTTGTCTCTGACAACAAGGTGCTTGGCAATTTCCGCCTCGACGGAATCGATCCGGCCCCGCGCGGCGAGCCTCAGATCGAGGTGACTTTTGACATCGACCGGAACGGTATCCTCCACGTGTCCGCCAAGGACAAGAAGAGTGGTAAGGAGCAGAAAATTTCGATCGAAGGATCCAGTGGTCTTTCCGATGATGAGATCGAAAAGGCTAAACAGGAAGCTGAGCAGTTTGCTGATGCAGATAAGCAGCGGATCGAGGAAATCGAGACTCGCAATGTGGCTGAAAACGCCTCTTACACGGTGAAGAAGCAGGTGGAAGACATGGGCGACAAGCTCCCTGAGGAAGCCAAGGCAACGATCACGGCTGCGACCGAGAAGGTTGATGAAGCGCTGAAGGGCGATGATGTCGAAGCGATCAAGTCAGCGACCGATGAGCTCCAGCAGACCTTTGCTCAACTTGCGGCGGCTGCCCAGGGCGCTGCTGAAGGCGGAATGCCGGACGTTGAGCCTTCTGAAGGCGGTGACGACGGTGAGTCTGATGAGCCAAAAGCGGCTAAAGGCAAGGTCGTGGATGCGGAGTTCGAAGACGTGGACGAAGCCAAGTAATCAACGAACCTCACAAACTTTTCCGGAGCCGGCGGGTGTCGGCTCCAAATAACTTTCCGCGGGTTGTCGGCCCGCTGCCCGCCTACCAAGAATGGACGGTGGGCCCAGCGATCCGCGGATTTTCAAACCCAAAAAAAACCAAAACAGAACCAACCATACTACAAAAATGGCTACTACAATTACTCCCCTCGGTACCCGCGTCCTCGTGAAGCGGATCGAGGAAGAAGAACAGCAGTCTGAAGGCGGTATTTTCCTGCCAGATTCAGCTAAAGAGAAACCCCAGGACGCAGAAGTTATCGCTCTTGGAAACGGCAAGAACGACGACGGTGAGATCATTGAGTTCTCAGTCAAAGTCGGGGACAAAGTTCTTATCTCCAAGTACGGCGGCACCGAAGTCAAGATCGACGGACAGGAATGTCTCATTCTCAACGAGAGCGACATCCTCGGTATCATCAGCTAACGGACCTCTGATCCAACAGGGGCTGTTCGATGAACCAACCCTGTTGTCTCGTGGAAACCGAAACAACGTAAATTTCTAAAAAACCTACTAACAAACTATTATGGCTAAACAATTGTCATTTGACGAAGAAGCACGCCACGCACTACTCGCTGGTGCTAAGAAACTGGCTCGTGCCGTGAAGGCAACTTTGGGACCATCAGGTCGCAACGTGATCCTTGAGAAGAAATTCGGCAGCCCGACGATCACCAAAGATGGTGTGACTGTGGCTAAAGAAATCGAACTCAGCTGCCCTTACGAAAACATGGGCGCACAGCTCATTAAAGAAGTGTCTTCCAAAACGAGCGACATCGCTGGTGACGGAACCACAACTGCGACCGTTCTTGCTGAAGCAATCTACAGCGAAGGTCTCCGCAACGTGACTGCGGGTGCAAACCCAACCAGTCTCCAGCGCGGTATCCTCAAAGCTGCTGAAGCTTTGGTTGCCAAGTTGAAAGAGATCTCCACTGAAGTAACTGACACGAAAGAAATCGCTCAGGTTGCTACTGTTTCCGCTAACTGGGACAGCGAGATCGGCGACATCATTGCTGACGCAATGGACAAAGTCGGTAAAGACGGAACCATCACGGTTGAAGAAGCCAAAGGAATCGAAACTTCACTCGACGTTGTTGAGGGGATGCAGTTCGACAAAGGTTATCTTTCTCCATACATGGTGACTGATGCAGAAGCGATGGTTGCTGACCTCGAGAACGCATTGATCCTCATCCACGAGAAGAAGATCACCAACCTCAAGGACATGCTTCCTCTTCTCGAGAAAGTTGCTCAGAGCGGTCGTCCGTTCCTCATCATCTCTGAAGATGTTGAAGGCGAAGCCCTCGCAACTCTTGTTGTTAACAAGATTCGCGGCACCCTGAATGTTGCTGCTGTTAAGGCTCCGGGATTCGGTGATCGTCGTAAGGCGATGCTTGAAGACCTTGCGATCCTTACCGGTGGTAAAGTCATCACTGAAGACCTCGGCATCAAGCTTGAGAACGTCACTCTCGACGACCTCGGTTCTGCCAAGTCAATCAAGATCACGAAAGAAGACACCACGATCATCGAAGGTGAAGGTGGAAGCGAAGCAATCAGCGGTCGCGTTGGTCAGATTCGTCGTCAGATCGAAGAAACAACTTCCGATTACGATCGTGAGAAGCTTCAGGAGCGTCTTGCTAAACTTGCTGGCGGTGTTGCTGTCATCAACGTCGGTGCTGCTACCGAGACTGAGATGAAAGAGAAGAAAGCACGTGTTGAAGATGCATTGCATGCGACACGCGCTGCAGTTGAGGAAGGTATCGTCCCCGGTGGTGGTACTGCACTCATCCGCGCTCAAGTTGCTGCTGGAGACCTTGGTCTCGAAGGCGACGAAGCAACTGGTGCTGACATCGTTAAGCGCGCAATCGAAGCTCCTCTTCGTCAACTTGCTGCAAATGCAGGTCGTGAAGGTGCGCTCATCGTTGAGCACGTGAAAAACGAAAAGGGCAACGTTGGCTACAACGTAGCTACTGACACCTACGAAGACCTTGTTAAGGCTGGTGTTGTTGACCCAACTAAGGTGACTCGCAGCGCGTTGCAGAACGCAGCTTCGATCTCCGGTCTCCTTCTGACTACTGAGTGTCTCATCGCAGACATTCCTGAGAAAGAAGAGCCATCGGCTGACCACGGTCACGACCACGGCATGATGTAATCGGATTTCTCTGAAATTCGATTCTTCAAAAGAATTCGAGACGGGCGAATCGGGAAACCGGTTCGCCCGTTTTCGTTTCCGGAGTAATAATACGGAATGATCAGTGATGATTCCACGACTCCGGAAAAATACCTGGGCGATAGCGATGTCGAATATTTGATCGCAGACGGAATCCCGGAGGAGGTCGCCCGCTATATTCAGGACCACCGCGGGTTTTCAAAGAAGAGTTACGCGTTCTCGGTGTTCCTCTTTATCGTGGCCATGATCCTCATCATGATGGTCTGCGCCTTTGCTCCGCTTTCCCCGCCATTCCAGCAACTGCTTCACAGCACCGGATGGGTCGCGCCGGAAGCCCTCATGGTAAAATATCAGCCAGTCGCTTCGGTCTTCGGGGTATTCCTCGGAATCATCACCACCGGGGTTTTGTTCTGTCTTGTGACGATGAAACCACGTGGTCTGGCGATCCGGTCAACTGTCACGCAGATCCAGCAGTGCATGACCACCGGCCAGAACGTCGGGCTCAACCTCGCCATGCTCCGGGCGATTCATCGCAAGATCGATCCCACAGACCGGCATTCAGTCGAAGACTTTCTCGCCGCCTTTCCCCATGCCTGCCTGCGGTTTTATCTGAAGATTTTTGTCCCGGTGTTGCTCGTCACTGCCACGTTCGTTTGTTTCGATATCGGTGCCGTCAGCTACGCCACTGCGGACCAGTTCGTGGTCGGGAAATACTTCACCTTTTCCCGCAAGACATACTCGCTGCACGATGTCACGGAAGTTTCCACGGGTTGCAATCCCAGGGGCGACGAACCCTCGCTTCGTTACAACCTGCATTTCTCCGACGGACGGATTCTGGACATCGAAGAATTCAAACCGATATCCCCGGAGATGAAGGAGCTCGATCTTCTCTCTGAATTCGACGCCGTTCTCCGCGAGCGCGGGATTCCCCGAAGCCGTGCCCTGTTTGACTCAGGACTCTACAAGGGGAAATCCGTCTACGACGAAGCTTGCCTCAAAGAATACAGTCGCAAAATCCCGAAGGCAGATCGGGAGCAGTTTTTCCACCTCTACCGCGTCCCGGATTAATCACCCCGGTCACTGGGAAGAGAGATCTTCTTCGGCTGATTCAGGTGTGTTCAGGATCGCCAGTTCCTTCTGCCTCACATCTTCCAGGGAATCTTCGAAGCTTCCGATGTTGGGAACGCTCATACAGTGCACCGTTTCCGCCGCAAGAATTTCGATTGCTGCGGCGAATTCCCGCCCTTCCGAATAACTCGCAGAATTCCTCCGGTAAATGTAGGGGCGGTATTTGTGATACCACCCCGCCTGGACCGCAAAGAAGTTGTTCCTGGCCGTGGAGGAAGAAACAAATTCATTGCTGTCACGAACCGCACTCCAGTATTCCAACTGGTAGGTCAGCACCTGGTGCCTCAGTCGCTTCGCAACCGGTGTGTCTTCAGTGATCGATCCCTTCACCAATTTCACCGACGAGTGATAAGCCCCCGTGATATAATGAGCGTAGGCGTTCTCAATCATCAGATGCCTTTCCGCAAAAGCATTGCGAAGCAGGCGGCCTGCCGGCGAATTCATGATCGCGAGATTGCGCTCTCTCAGCGAGACATCGATCAACCCCGTCATCAAATCCGGGCATTGCGGCAGATACCCGAGCAACCGGTAACTGGCCTCAAAAGAGCGAAACGCCTGCTGCTTGTTTCCCGAAGCTGACTGGGCCACCGCATCGATGATCAGCAGCCTGAAGAAATCCGCCAGTGGCGTCAGTGCCGTGACATCTTCACCATCAGCGAGGGCGAATTTCTTCTTAAGATCACACAGCGCATCAATCTTCTCACGGTTCGCGTCACACAGTTCCCGGATCTCGTTGAACCGCTTGCCTTCCGTCGCATAACGAAAGTAATCCTGAAGCTGTTCGCTCTCATCAGCAGAGAGTGGTTCGATTTCCTCAAAGGCAAACCGCGCATTCTCAGAATCCGCCACCGGAGGCAGGTCCAGAGCCATCTCCCTGTCATCAATCTCTGGCGCAACAAAAGCCGCCGTCTGATAATCCTGCATTCCTTTGGAGAAATCAGAATCCAGAAGCCGCGCCTGCTCGAAGAACAACATCGGATCCACCTTCTCCCCGTCAAGAAACTCAGCGTATGGCTTTAGCGAATCGGTGTAGTGATGAAAGGAGAATTCCCAGTCTTTTCTCTTATAATCAAGATCACCCAGCAGACCGTGCACCCGGCCCCGCAAGTGGGAAGGCGTCAGCCGGTGCCCCGCCAGCCATTTTAACATTTTCTCCCGCTTCTCCAGGCCCGCAAAATCCCCGCGATCCCACACCGCACGCTCCATCCGGCGCACATCCAGCTCCAGCGCACCCCACGCGCCAACCAGCAACGCCAGCACTCCGAAGAACGCATACACGAACCGGAGGCGACGACGACGCCTGACCATTTGGAGGTATCCCATTCATTAAGATACCTTAAATAACGAATCCGAAAACTGTCACTTACTACCCGATTCCAGCAATCCGATGACCGCCCAGGCAGATCCCCAGAAGTCAGATATCCGGGTCGATTTGGCCCGTTTCTTGGTGCTCATCGTTTCCCAATGCCCGTCTTCGGCTTGAGTCTTAACCAGATACGCGCGCGCCTTCGCTACCGCTTCCGGGTGCTTCGCCAACTGACCCGTCCTTGCCAATGCAAGCAACGCCTGCCCCGTTCCGGTGGGATCACTCGGCTCGCCGTCAATCCAGCTCCATCCTCCGTCGGCGTTTTGGCGATTCAGCAGGGCATGGACCGATTCCGTGTCCTGGCAGGAAATCGCATTCATGGCAAACCACTCCGTGGTCCCGGTCTTTTTCACTCCTTTGGGGCCGGTGGTGGTGGGGATTTCCAATCCGATGTCACTTTGGTTCAGAGCCGTCCGATTCCACAAATTGGAAACCCATTGCGTCTCAGGTTTGGGGCGTTGTTGGAGAGGCAGCTGCCCGCCGGGTGACCAGTTCCCGTCATCATTTTGTTTCTTCCCGATGATCTCCAAAAACTGATCCTTCACTTCATCCGGGATGTGGGGCGCTGTGGCCGAAATAAGCAATTGGCTGAGCGCCTCAACGTTTTTCTCACCAACTCTCTCTCCAGGTTCCACTTTCGCATCCGGGTTTTCGGAGTCTTCCTTGCGTTCTGCGATCAGCGAATCCCACACCCATTCCCGCTGACTGGCCAGGGTCTTTTCATCCACATCGAATCCCGCATTCAGGGCCAGATCTTTTGCCCAGACAAAGAAGGTGGAATGATGGCAGGAAACACACTTCTTATCCTCAATCCACCAGGTGCCTTCCTCTTCCAAATACGGCAGGGCCTTTTCCACGGCCTTTCTAACTCCCTCATCAGCCTTTGCCGGTATCAGCCCCGCAATCCCAAGGGAAATCACCAGAATGGACACCGATTTCATACCTGAATCATATCACGAAATCGCCCAAGTCACGAAGCGTCATCGTGTTCTGTTGAAAGCGGCTCGTTCTTTTGCCCGTCATCGATTTTGATGACGACCGCGGGAACGTTCTTTTGCCCGTCATCGATTTTGATGACGACCGGGAGAACGTTCTT
>JBLWYI010000046.1:0-38319 GCA_048267005.1 Verrucomicrobiales bacterium
GCTCAGGGGCTTGAGTCTGAACAGATCCGAACCTGGGTGTACCAGTCGAATGGTAAGGAGCGGCGGCTCGAAGGGCGATTGACTGGGATAGCGGGGGATCAGATCGAAATTGAACGCAAGGCTGACGGGAAAAGGGGAAAGTTGCTGCTTAAGATTTTTTCCAAAGCTGATCAGGAGTATGTGGCGGGTAAACGTTGATCGTGTGATTGCGACTCGAATCACACTATGATCTCGACCCCAATCCAAAAAGGAGGGCTGCCACGATGCTTCTGAGCAGGATGAAGTGCTGGTGACGAATCTGGTCGCGGCGCTTTCGTAGTGGCCATGACAGTTTGAGTTTGTCGCGGTCTTGTCAATGGTGGCAAAGTCTGGAGAATGGAACTCGTTCATGAAACGTTCCCCCATTGTGTTCGGGATCTCGATCCTCCTCTTTGCTTGTGGGAATTTAATTGTGCGGGCGGCAAGGCACGGAGGAAAATCCCAAGGATGACAGCGAGGTTTTGAAATTGGGTAAGGCGTTTTTTTGGCTTGATAAATAGTATGGGATTGATTCCTATCTATTCAGGATGAACCATAAAATAACCGCCGCTCTTTTGCTGGTGATCACAATGGCTGTAGGCTGTACTCGCCATCAGCAGAATCGAACCGAGTTTCACACATCGAAACTGGGCAGCTATGAGTCTGAGTTCCCGGATGACTCGAAAATTGAAAAAGTGACCCGGCAGAAGATCGGGCAGGACATCTTTGAGGACTACAAAGACTTTCTTCTTGCCCATGTGGAGTTTGACGATCAAGGGCAGTTTTGGGAAACGGAGCGGGACGGGGACTTCAATCAATTGGATGCGCTGGAGAAGCGAATACATGATGAAATGAAGTCGGACCCGATAAAATACAAAAAGGGCGCGGTCATTGTGGCCTTTGCGCATGGTTGGTTCAACAACTCGGAGGAAGGAAACGGGAATCTGGATCAATTCCGGAACATGATGTCAGAGTTGGTAAAAGACTCGAAGAAAAGTGGAAAAGATGTTCCTCATATCGGGGTGTATCTCAGTTGGCGGGGGTTGCGATCCATTGAGGTACCGGTTTTAGACACGATTAATCGTCCGCTCACCTATTGGGACCGGAAGCAGACGGCTCATAATATCGGGCACCGGGCTATGGGTGAAACCCTTCGCCGCCTGTCGGTTTTGCGGAATGAAATCGTGACCCATGGGGAGGGGATACAGCCGAAGAACAGGAATTTGGGGCGTTCCCGGGTTGTCCTGGTGGGGCACAGCTTCGGTGCGGCGGCGATTTACTCGGGTGTTTCGCGATATTTTGAGGATGAACTGATAAAGGTCGAGCGATCTAATTATAAACGAAGTGTGGGCCGTGCGTGGGATCTGGTTGTGTTGATCAACCCTGCATTCGAAGCGCTTCAGTATGAAGCGATTGATCGCTACAGTTCCAAAATCCCTCTGGAAACTGAAAGTCAATTTGTTCAGATGCCGCGAATGTTGATTTTGAGTGCGGAAAATGACTCAGCGACCGGAATGTTTCTACCGATCGGTCAGACACTGGGAGACCTCTTTCGTCCCAGACAAAGGTCGGAGCATCTCGATCAGAACAGACGACTTACGACCGCCCTGGGGCATTACGACCCGTTCTTTACTCACCAACTCGTGCTGGAAGGGAAGTCAGCAAAACTTAAGCCGTTTCGGGAATTTGAGAACCGATACGAAAATTGCGGGGCCACTTGTGTGACCGACTTCACGCCTGTTCACTCTCAGGATTTCCTAAGTTCATTTGAATCAGTATTCAGTAAATCGGCATCAGTGAAGCGGACGTTTCCGTTTATGGTGGCGAGAGCTGACAGTGATGTGATTGATAATCACAATGGAATTTGGAAAGATCCTCTTCGACAATTTGTCTCTGATTTTATTCACGCCCGTGAAGACGCTGCTATGGCTCTTTTGAGGTGAGGCTGCCGAGAGTTATGACCTTTCGGAGCCAACGAGTTGCGACTCATTTCCGGCGTAGAACTCGATCTCTTAAACTATAGATCAGCCTAAATTCCGGCGATTAATTCCCGCCACGAAGATTTCTCTTTTTCCGGGAGAAACTGGGAGGCGACGGCGGTTGTTCTCTGTTTCAACAATTCGTAGAAGTTGGTGTTTGATTCGGTCTCGTACATTAGATTTGCCAAAGCTGTCGTGTCTCCGGCAGGGTAAAATGCTGGATAATCCTCCCCCAACAAACCAATAGCGGCATCTATTTCTGAGGATAGAACGGGAGTTCCGTGGGCAACGGCTTCGCCAATCACACGAGCGCCGCCCTCGGCGTATGACGAAAGTATCATCGCGCGGGAGCTCGCAAGCAGTTGCGCAACCCCTTGCTCATCAATTTCCCCGAGCCATTCATATCTCGGGTTTTCCGCTTCCGCCTGTGAGATGAGTTCCTCATATTTTCTCTCTAAAATTCCCCCGGCATGGCGAATCCTGATCTTTGATTCTGCCGGCAACTGTCGTGCAGCCAGCTGGGCCCGAAGCGGGTCTTTCACATCGCGAAAGTGCCCCACGACGCAAATATCGAAATAGTGGGGATCAAGGTTTCGAATCGGAGCGAGGACTTCGGTAGATTGCACGATCACCACGGATTTGTGCCGAAATTCAGGCGGAATTTTTTGCAAGGCTCTGGATTGCAGGACAACGATGCGATCCGCCAGAGCCATTGCCTCGACCACTTTTTCGTCCGGCTCCGGGTAGATGTCGGTTCCTGTCATGGCGACGATTATTTTCCCGTTCGGATTCGATTTACGAAAATCGACAACCGTTGAATGGCAGCGCCCACCGTGAAGGGCGATGAGCATTTCTGATTCAACACGTTCGTCGGGACCGGAGATGATCACTTCATGGCCGATTTCTGAAAGCATTTCCGCCCATTGTTGGGCGGTGCATCGATTTCCAGTTCTCGAAACTTTCGTTTCGGGAGTTACCAGGAAGATTTTGATCCGTTTCACCACACTGCATTCTCGCATTGATTCACTAAGACGTGTCGAAAATACAAAAGATTACGCCAACTGTGTTCCCGGTATTGCAGGTCGGCTGTTCGCGGGTAACCATTGTTTTGTGCCCAGAAAACCCCAGGAACTGAAGGGCTCCTATTTGCTTTTGAACAGTGAAAAGGTGCTGGAGACAGTGAAAGCCCTCGTGATCAGAATTCAGGAGCGTTTTCCTGATTCGAGTCTTTGCAAGGTGTGCGCTGAATTGGAAACGGTCTGTTCGCGCAGCCGCGAGAGGATCGAATGGATCGGGCAACCGATCTGGCCACTTCGGATTCTTCGTTACGTTCTGGTCGCCATTGTTGTGGTTGGCATCATCATTACGGTCATTGGTTTGATACATGATCAGCAGGCCGTTGAGTTTGGCCTCACGGATTGGATCCAGACTGTGGAGGCGGCTTTGAATGAGGTGGTGATGCTGGGGATTGGAATCCTGTTTGTTTGGGGATTGGAAGACCGGCTCAAACGCCGCCGTGCGATGCGGGCGCTTCATGAGTTGCGATCGATTGCCCATGTCATTGACATGCATCAGCTCACCAAAGACCCGGATCGGCTCGATAAGGATCGTGAAAACACGGAATCTTCGCCGCCGATGTTGATGACTGCATTCAATCTCCGGAGGTATCTCGACTATTGCAGTGAAATGCTGAGCCTCGTGGGAAAGGTGGCGGCACTCCATCTTCAAACGCTCGATGATTCAACTGTGGTGGCGACCGTCAACGAAATCGAAGATCTCACCACGGGGTTGAGCCGCAAGATTTGGCAAAAGATCGATATGCTTCGAGGGAAGGCTTGAGTTCGACAGAGTTTGAAAGCCAGGAGAAAGGTTGATTGGTTTCGGTGGCTCCGCAATCCAGCCGCAATCCCGCTTTCTATGGGATTGAATCCGGTCGTCAGGTTTTCTACAAAAGAGGCCATGAAGACTGAACGTTCCCGGCGACATTTTCTTTTTCAAGCAGCAGCGGCGACAGGGAGTTTGAGTTCCGGCGTGGGATTTTCGGCAGCGACGGCGAATGATAAGATCAATGTGGCGTGCATCGGAGTTCGTGGGCGGGGGAACTCGGTTATGCACACTTTCGCGGGGAATGTGGACTGCGCCATTACCCACATTTGCGATGTGAGGGAAGACGTTCGGGAGCAGCGGGGAAAGGAGATTGGAGCTAAGACGGGACTGATGCCGAAACTGGTGCGCGATTACCGTGAGCTGCTTGATGACCCGTCAATCGATGCCTTTATGGTGGCGACTCCGGATCACTGGCATGCCCAGCTAACGATTGAGGGGTGTCGTGCCGGAAAAGATGTCTATGTAGAGAAGCCGGCCAGTCACAATATGGCAGAGGGGAAGGTGGCAGTGGCTGCTGCCCGGAAGTATGACCGGATTGTGCAGATGGGAACGCAGATCCGCAGTGCCCCGTTTTTGCATGAAGCGCGGGATTTTGTTGAGAGTGGTGGCATAGGGCAGGCTATCTCCGGTAAGGCGTGGGAGACGGACCGGGTGAAGGCTGTGCATCTTGCAGAAGACTCCGAACCTCCTGCGAAGATAGATTACAATCTGTGGCAGGGGCCTGCACCGGAGCGTGACTACAATCCGACGATTGTCGGAGGGGCCTGGCGGTGGCTCTTTGATTATGGAACGGGTGATTTAGGGAATGATGGGGTTCATCGAATTGACTACTGCCGCTACGTGATGGGGCTCGATGAGTTGCCTGAAGCCGTTTCCTGTTCTGGTGGAAAATTCTTTTTTGACGATGACCAGCAGTTCCCCGACACGATGTTTGTGAATTACGATTACCCGGGCAAGGTGCTTCAATATGAGATGCGACTCTGGTCAAAACCGAAACTGCACGGGGCCGGGGAAGGGGCAACCATCTATGGTGAAGACGGGTGGATGCTGGTGACGAACAATTCGTGGAAAGCCTACAATGCGGAAGGCAAAGTGATGAAGGAGGGTAAGAGCGACAGTGGCCAGACTGCTCATGTCCGGAATTTTCTCGACGCGGTGCGCAGTCGGAAACGGGAGGCGCTGAATCAGGAGATTTATTCAGGACATGTCAGTACGGTGATGTGTCACGCCGGAAACATTGCCTGGCGGACAGGAAAGAAATTACGACTGGACCCGAAGACGGAGACGTTTGATGACGCCGGGGCGAACAAGCTGCTGGGGCGAGGGGAGCAACAACGTAAGGAGTTTGCGTTGCCGGATATCGATGCCTGATGACTGCGCATTGCCGGTGATATTCGGCTTGAGATCGAAGGTCACTTTACAGATCATCAACACCATGAAATTTGGAAGATGGTGCTTTGTATTTCTCGTTGGCTTCTCTCTGCATGCCGAAGACTGGCGCCAGTTTCAATTTGATGCAGGGCATTCCGGCAACGCGGCTGACCGGGTGATTGAACCTGAAGGAATGGGGTTGATCGGGGCGGTTCCCACGACTGATGGTATTTATACCGCGCCGGTGGTGGTCGATGGAAAGGTCTATGTTGTTGACGGGGCCGGCACGGCTTTCTGTTTCGATGTGGATTCCCTGAAGCTTGTCTGGAGGTTTGAAACAAAAGGTGGAGCGCAGAATTGTAACAATGTGAGTTCGCCGGCGGTGATCGGTGACTACCTGCACTTCGGGACCACTGCGGGAATCTATTACGTGCTGGATCGGGTGACGGGAAAAGTGGTAAAAGAAATCGACTGCGGTGATCCGATATTCAGTGCGGCGGTGGTGAGTGGGGAGCGGGTCTATTTTGCGACTCTGGGGTCGCGGGTTTTTGCACTGGAACCCAATGGTGCCACGGTGTGGACCTGGGATTTTGTGAAAGAGGTCATTGGGTTTACGGGCGACCGATGGAAAGGTGAGGACTGGGTGGCTTTCCGTGGGGACCGGGTGACATGGAAAGATCACTTTGTTTGCTCGCGGGATATCTGTGTGACAGGAAAGACGGTGATTCTTCCTGCAGGAGGAAGGACTGTTTTTCTGGAAGACCGAGGTGACTCTCCTGAGCTTCTGGCCACGGGCGAAATTCCCAAGTATGCGGGAGCGGAGTTCCCGGCAACGTTTGGGCAAAGCGCAGATTCCGACGGGAATGTCTATGTGCAATGGCATCGCCGGGACAACTCGGGGCGTGTCGAAAAGATCTGGCGGGAGGGTGATGAGCTTAAGTTTGATTTTGTGAAGGGGAGTGAAACTTCGATTCGGCTGCACGGTTTGTTGAGCTTTGCGCCGGTCAGTATCCGGGATGGCGATGTCTATCGGGTACGACCCGAAAACGGAGTGGGGTTGTGTCGCCATGATGGAGAGTCTCCTGAGCCGATGGTTTTGAGCGAAGCGCCGTCGATTGCGCCAACTGTTCTCACGAAGAATCATGCGGTCTTCGGAGGCTTGGATGGGAATGTGAATATCGTTTCCCTGAAAGGCGATGGCGGCATCACTCTGAAAACCGGATTCGGAGCTGCAATCACCACACCGGTAGCGGTGGCCGATGGCAAGGTCTTCGTGACGAGCGAGGATGGCTTTCTCTATGTTTATGGGCCGGATGGAAAAAGCCCGATGCCGAAAGAGGAGTTGAAAATTTCGACGATCCGCAGCCCGCTCACAGGCAAGCTGGCGGGCGCTGAATATGATTGGTACACCAACTACGGGGACTTTGCCGGGACCAATGCGAATGATCAGGGGCTCGAAGCGCCGCTCCGGATGCGCTGGGCGCGTCGACTTGAAGGCACGGTGAAACATCTGCCGGTGTGTGGCGGCGGTCGGCTTTACACGCACACGGCCGAGGGGCAGGTCATAGCGGTGGAGCAAGACACGGGGCGCCTGTTGTGGCGGCGATACTGGCCTGATGTTTACCTGTCGTTCACATCACCGCTCTACATTGACGGGAAGATTCTCGTTCCACAGGCTGGAATTAAGAAATCAGTGATGCGCTGCCTGGATGCCGCGACGGGTGAACTGATATGGGAGGCACCGTTCACCGGATCGCCGAGTTGGAGCCGCCAGTTTCCGCCGGTGGTTCACGACGGGATCGCGATTTATGCTTCGGGTTCCGGCGACTATGTTGCTCACGGCACTGAGAAGTATTTCACCTTCGGAGGAAAGCCGGAGCCGCGGGAAGACGGTCGCGAAATGATGAGCTGGATTTATTCGAATGATAATCCGTACTACCCAAAGGACCACAAACCGAGGATATGGGCATGGGACTTGGAAACCGGGAAGGTGGTGTGGGAAAAGGATTTCTCTGAAGAGGGCAGGGGAGGAAACGACAACGGGATCTGCCTGCTGGATGGGAAACTGTATTATTCGGTTTTCTTTGGGTATGCAGCGAGTCAGCGGAAGCGTCGTGGACTGCCGATTGAAAACAACGGGCTGACGGCGTGCATCGATCCAAAAACCGGCGACGTAATCTGGAAGACGAACGACTACTATGTGACTTCCAAATGCACGCTCAGTGCACGGGACGGACAGATATTTATTGGAGGCTACAACATTGCCCAGGAGGGAACCGAGGACCGGTTTGTGTGGTGTTTGAATGCAGAAGATGGCTCACTGGCCTGGAAATCTGATCCGGTGACCTCCGCTCTGAATGTCGTCACTGTGGGGGAGAAGTATGTATTCTCCAACGCTCTGCGAGGTAAAGGAAACGTCTTTGACCGGAAAACGGGCAAGGTGGTGGACAGCATCGGCCACAACTACGCCTGTTGCCGGTTTACCTTGTCCGAGCCGTATGTGCTGGGGGCCAACATGGATATGATCGACCTCTCTGATGGAGGAAAACTGGTTTCCACGGGGCCGGCAATTGATTCCCGCGAGTGTCTGGGAGCGGTGGTTTCCAACGGACGTATCTTCTACACGTCGCAGGCCAGTGGATTTGTCGTTTCTCAGACCTACGGAGAGGAATCAAAGAAGTTACCTCCGGCCTGGGAGGTAAGATAAAAGCAACGGTCCCGAAATAGCGGGACGCGGAACGGAAAATGCCGATTGGCCGTGGAACCGGGTTCCAACTGACCAATCGGCGTAATCCAGGGGAAATAGGTTATTTACTTGATCACTTCGACGTCGCGGAAGCTTGGCTCCCACTCCATCTCAAACCCGATGAAGAAAGTCCGGGGAGCTCCAACACGTGGACCTTCTGGAATCCGGCTGGTGAGCAATTGCTCGTCGAGAAGGTTGTGAATTCCACCAATCATCTTCACTCGCGGACTGACCTGAAAATGGGCGGTTACGTCTACAGTGAAACCACCGTCCACAAGTCCTTCACGGCTGGAATTTACCGGAGAGAAGAAATTCTGAGCCGTTCCAAATGTGTCATCGACATAAGTCGCAGCGAGATCAATTCCCCACTTGTCTGCCTGAATTCCGGTTCCAATTGCAAGCTTCCACTCAGGAATATATGGGAGATAGGCTCCGGCTGTTCCTCCGGCCAGAATATCGTCTGCTCCACCGCTTTCCAGAGCGTTGCCCAGAGTTGCGTTTGTATAGGTCGCGCTTGCGAACACGGGGAAAGCCAGAGCACCGCCCTGATTCAGGGTATAACTGGCGAGCATTTCAACGCCGTAAACTTCGGCCTCACCTGCATTGCTTGTTAAGATCCCATCCTGACCGAGACCTGCGGCCGTTCCGAGAAGGTTTTCGAAGTCGGTAAAGAAACCGGCAACCTCGGCATACAAGCCGTTGTCTCCCTGATGACGGGCTCCGAGCTCATAACCAAGACTCTCTTCCCAGTCGACGCCGCCATTCAGGTGGTTTCGGGGAGACGGTGCTGAGATCCCTTTGTAAACACCCCCGAACAACGTTTCGGTGTCAGTCAGTTCATAGGTGAGACCGACTCCGGGTGCGAGAATCGAAGTGTTCCCTTCATCAAAACCGGTGATGGTGTTGGTCGGGTCGCTCTTATAATCGGTGTATTCAAGATCGACATATTCATAACGAACGCCCGGTTTCACCGAAAAACGACCGGCTGTGATTTTATCTTCAATCCACAAAGACGTGGCCTGACTTTTCTGGAAACGGTTTCCACCGCTTCCGTCCTGACCGCGGGTTACATAGGGAGCCCCGTTGCCGACGATGATTTTGTCATCACGCTGAAAGCGGCGAATCGTGTCTTCGTGATAACGGACTCCGAAGTTGGCTTCGTGAGAAAGGGCACCGGTTTCGAAAGCCAAATCACCGATGAAGTGAGTGCCGTATGATTCGTAGGTTCTTGCGTTGTCCCTGATGTCCAGATCGCCGGTTCCCCGCAGTTTGAGGTTGTTAAACGCATCTGAAAAACGAACTGGATTGGCCAGAATCGTGTGGAGATCTTCTCCTCCGGCTTTGCGGATTTTGTACCAGGAACGTTCGAATTTGTTGTAGTAACCGGCCACCTCAAAGGTGAAATCATCTGTCGGGCTTGCAATCCACTTCAAGTAGCTCCGGTGATGTTCGGTCGCCATGTTGTCGAGGTAGGTGCCTGCATAGCGCCGGTAAGGCGATTGAACGAGGTCATACTCGGTCAAACCTGTGTAGGTTTCATCCGCATCGAGCTGCGTATATCCATACTTGGCCTCAAAACGCTGGGGCATCACTGTGTCCGGCTCGTAAAACACTTTGATCATTGGTTCGATCAGTGAAAAACCGGTTTTGTCCGATGGAGCGAGACCGGGAGCTCCGTCAATGGTGCGATACCCGTCAGATCTTGAATACCAAAGTTCCGCGAGATATCCGAACCGGCCGTAATCGGTTTCGATGACATCGCCGATGTTGGCCTGGCTGAGGACCGTGTTGTCACTGCCGTAAGTGGTGCGAACAAATGCCCGAAGATCTTCCGGGATTGGGGTTGAAAGGTAGTTGATGACGCCGCCAGTGGTGTGCGGACCATATCTCACCTGACTGGACCCTTTCAGGATCTCAATACCGGACATCCGGGGACCGTTGGGCGAATAATAGGCGGAAGGAGCTGAATAAGGAGCCGGCGCAGAAAGGATTCCATCCTCCATGATAGTAACCTTCTCGGAACGTGTCCCGTCTCCGCCACGAATTGAAATGTTTGGAAACAACCCGAATCCGTCCTCTTCACGAACATAGACGCCGGGGACCTTGGCAAGGATCCGGTTGATGTTGAGATAGCTGTTTTCCTGAATCTCTGTGGTATCAACGTAGTAACCAGAGCCGGGAAGTTTGAAAACGTCATCCTGACTGCCGATCACCACCATCGCGTCGAGTGAATCGAACGTATCGACAAATTCGTCGTCGTTCTGTGGAGTGACCACAATTCCGGATTCTTCTTCAACGGCAACAGTTGCGTCATCCTGTGCCCAAATACTTCCGGATGCAGAGATAAAAACGGCTATCGCCATGGCGACGCCCCGGTTTACGGATTCAGTTAGAGTAGTAGATTTCATTCGTGTCATTCCTCGCTAATGAGATTCAGTCTCTTTTGCAAGTGGAAAATTCTACTAACCGCAATGACGGGATGGCTTTAAATTTCCATCTGGCCCCCCAAAATTATAATCGCTTTATTCGTGGGTTTTCGATAACCTTGATTCGTAACCTTCAACAAATTAAAGAATTACCTATGAAACCATCCCACGTGTTTGGAATTGTGATCCGGATGACCGGCGTCCTTTTGTGGCTCGGAGCGCTGTGGCAGATTTATCGCGCTGTAGTCGTTCTGGCTGGGCGCACCAGCTGGGTCGATACTTATGGACACGCCTTTTACGACCATTTGATTCCCGCAATCGGTTTAGTCGTTGCAGGTATTGTGCTTCTTCGGGGATCCGATTGGTTGCGCAAATACGCTTTTCAGGAAGCCGTTCTTTCCGAAGCGTCCAATCGCCCCTCGGGCAACCGTGTTTGAACGGTTGCAAGCACGAGGATTCAACAGGCGGAGATCGCCCGTCCATTTTTGCGGCTCCAGAAGCGGACAGCCTGCGAATCAACCCTGTTTGATCGGAGAGGTAACCCTGTTGGATCGTAGAACCAATTCAGGATAGAAGGGACAGCGCGTCCCTCAATTTGCTTTGGTGGCCGAGAAGAGAGGCGGCTTCACAGAGCGATCCTGGCTTACAAATCCAACAGCCTTGAGCTGATGCAATTTTTCGTAAACGCGCATTCTGAAATCATCGGACTGGGGAGACCCCTTGAATCCTGACTTTTTCAGTACATTTCCACCTTCCTCGACGCATTCGTCGAGGCTTTTTGGACCACTCTGGAGATATTCCAGCAGTCCCTCTTTCAGATAATCGGGCTTCCTGTTGATAAGGCGGCGAAGTTAACACGGAATCCGGAAAGCGCCAGTGATAATGGCGATAAGATCTATCATGACCAGATTAGGGTGGATCATCTGCGTCATTTCAATCCAAGGATTTGTGAATCAGGCAACTAAGTCGTGGATAACATGGCCGTGAACATCGGTGAGGCGGAAGTCTCTACCTTGATAGCGGTAGGTGAGCTTTTTGTGATCAATGCCCAACAGGTGCAGGATCGTGGCATTTAAATCGTGAATATGCATCGTGCCGGGAGTGTGTTTGTCTTTTCCCGGGTTGAGCGTATTTCCATCACGGTCGACGATGTTGTAACCATAATCATCGGTTTGACCGTAGGTGATACCCGGCTTGACTCCACCGCCCGCCATCCAGGTGGTGAAGCAACGGGGATGGTGATCGCGACCGTAGGTCTTATCCGTGAGTTTTCCCTGACAGTAGGCTGTGCGGCCAAATTCTCCTCCCCAGACGACAAGGGTGTCGTCCAACATACCAAGTCGTTTCAAGTCTTTGATCAGAGCGGCGCAAGCCTGATCGATATCTTTGCACTGCGATTCATGCTCATTCGGTAGATTCCCGTGAGCATCCCAACCCCGGTGAAATATCTGGACGTTGCGAACTCCCCGTTCGACGAGACGACGGGCGTTCAGGCAGCAGGCAGCAAAAGTCCCGGGTTCACGGGCGTCATCTCCGTAGAGCTTAAAAACTTCCTCCGTTTCAGATGAGAGATCCATCAACTCCGGCACAGAAGTCTGCATACGATAGGCCATTTCATGTTGCTTGATTCGGGAGAGGATTTCGGGATCGGCGATGCGTTCGTGCTGGACACGATTCAGGACGCTTAACGTATCGAGCTGGTTACGGCGGTCGTTTCTGCTGAGACCATCCGGATTTCCCAGATACAGAACAGGATCCCCTTTGCTGCGGAGTAACACGCCCTGATGTTCGGAAGGCATGAACCCACTGCCCCAGAGCCGGCCGAAAAGACTTTGCTCGGGATAACTGGTGCGGGCATGCATCACGACATAGCCGGGTAAATCCTCTGTCAGATTCCCCAGGCCGTAGCTCAGCCAGGAACCCATACTCGGGCGGCCCGGGATCTGGCTCCCGGTCTGGATGTAAGTGATTGCGGGATCGTGGTTGATCGCTTCGGTGAAGGTGCTGTGAACCACGCAAAGGTCTTTCGCCACGCTCGCCGTGTGTGGCAGGAGTTCGCTGATCCAAACCCCGTCCTGATTGTTATCGTATTTGGTGAACTGATACTTCGAAGGGCAGACCGGGAGAGAGCTTTGATTCGAAGTCATGCCGGTGATTCGTTGTCCGTTTCGGACTTCTTCCGGCAGATCCTGACCCGACATGGCCTTCATCTTCGGTTTGTAATCCCACATGTCATGGTGACTCGGACCACCGCTCATGAAGAGGTAAATGACCCGCTTTGCCCGGGCTTTATGATGGAGCCCGCCATTCAGGGAAGCCGCCGGTGGGGAATCAGCTGCCGACAGAGACTGAAAGCCCGGCAATTGGGCCATCGTCGCAGTGCCAAGACCCAGCGCGGCCCGACCGAAGAGCTGACGGCGGGTTTGCGAGATTTCGTATTGGTGAAGCGGGTCAAACATTTTCATGAAATTCAGTAGAGAAGAATGGTGGTGTCGCTTGCCAGCAGAGTGGAGGAAAGTTGTGTCCAGGCGGCCAGCTCAGCGACGTTTGCATCAGCTAGCTCCGGGGTTTGGGTGAGAGCCTTCGCCGCTACGCTGTCGTTCCGGTATCGGGCGGTGGCTTTTTTCAGGAGAGAAAGGCAGGCTTTCAATTCAACCTCCGTCGGGGGGCGACAAGCGAGCAGCTGAAAGACGGAATCGATTCGAGCGGCATTATCTGAACCCGATTCCACGAGGCGACGGGCCAGGCCGCGTGCCATTTCGAGGCGCTGTGGCTCGTTCAACAGCCCCAACGATTGCAGTGGAGTATTCCCTCTGGATCGTCTGACGCAGCTGGATTCACGGCTCGGGGCATCAAACAACGTCATCATCGGATGCGGACTGGTCCGTTTCCAGTAGACGTAAAGACTACGCCTGAAAACAGATTCGTCGGTATCCGGAACATAGCTTTTGGTGTTACTGGCGGGGTGAGCCAGCGCCAGCCACATCCCCTCAGGTTGATAGGGTTTGACGCCTTCACCCCCCATGTCGTCGCGGAGCAATCCCCCGGCCCAGAGCCCCATGTCCCTGATCACTTCGGCATCAAGCCGGTAGGATGGACCACGAGCCAGCTTCAGGTTGTCGGGGTCTTTTATATCCTGTCGAAAAGTAGAGTCTTGTTTGAAGGTGCTGCTTATCACCATACGCTTGATCAACGCCTTGTAGTCCCAGCCACTCTCCTGGAAGCCGACTGCCAACCAGTCCAGGAGTTCAGGGTGGGTCGGTTGTTTTCCCTGCACCCCAAAATCTTCGGGACTTCTCACCAGCCCCTCGCCAAACATCATTTGCCAGAAACGATTCACCAGGACACGACTCGTGAGCGGGTGGTCCCGATCGGTCAGCCACTGAGCGAGCCCCAGCCGGTTGCGCGGGGAATTCTCCGGGAAAGGGCTCATCACCGCGAATGTATTCGGCTTGAGAGATTCCCCTATCGGCTGGTCGTATTCGCCTCGTTCGAGCACTTTGGTTTCCCGGGCCGTTGGCAGATCTTCAGCCACCAACGTCGTAGTGAACTTCTGTTTTACAGAGCGGACTTCCGCGGCAAGAACGGTGGCCTCTTTAGCCAACTCACCGTCAAACACCGAGGCGGTTGTATCACCCGCCATCTGGAGCCGGTTGTCGCTGGAGCATTTGGACCAGTCTTTCACTTTGGCCAATTCCGCCCAGGGGGATTCAATTCGGGCTTCGAGTTTCGTGCGGCCATCGGTCCCGTGTAACTTCAACTGAATGGAGCAATTCCCAGAAGGAATCTCCATCCGGGTATTGCGAACATTCAGCGTGGTTTTGGTTCCGTTGATCCACAGTTCGCTTTTCGGGCCGGCATTCACCTTGAGGACGAGTGCCTGGGTGATCGGTGATGTGAGGTCGAAGCTGAGCCAGCGTGCCTGATCGTTTTTGGGCAGCTTCTCGCCCGATGTGCCGGGCAGGCCTTTCACATCGGTCCACTGTTTCCCTTCTGTTAGTGCTGGAGACGGAGCATCCAGGGGAACCGGTTTGCTGATCTTCCAGTTTTGTGATTTCCAACCAGAGGATTTTTCTGCAAATGCCAGAGCCCGTTCGGCAATGTCGCTCGAGATCATCCTTGCACTGAGCTTTTGCAAAAGTTGGTCCTGTTCCTGTTGAACTTTCTCCCACTGTTTCCAGTTCTTGATCGACCCGGGGACCTCAAGAATTGGAGCGTAAGTATAAGAGTTCCCATCCATAGGGCTTTCCGCAGTGCTGTTGAAGAATGCAAGCAGCTCGTAGTATTCGCGGTGCAGGATGGGATCGTATTTGTGAGTGTGACACCGGGCGCAGTTCAGTGTCATCCCGAGGAAGATCGTGCCGAAATTCTCCGTTCGATCGAAGTTGTTTTTGGCCTGAAACTCCGCCGGGATCGCTCCGCCCTCGGAAGTGGAAGGATTCATCCTCACGTATCCGGTCGCGGTCAGTTGTTCCAGGCTGGGATCAGGCAGGAGGTCGCCGGCCAGTTGCCAGGTGATGAACTGATCAAACGGCAAATCTTCATTGAAAGCCTTTACGACCCAGTCCCGGTAGGGATAGATCCCCCGCCTGTTATCAAGGTGCAAACCGTGGGTGTCGCCGTAGCGAACAGCATCCAGCCAATATCTCGCCTGATGTTCGCCAAAGCGGGGACTGGAAAGCAATTCGTCGACAAGGCCTTCGTAGTTGCCGGATTTCAAAAAACGGTCCAGCTGATCAGGCTCAGGAGGAAGTCCGGTCAACGTGAGGGCCGCCCGTCGGGCGAGGGTTTCTTTTTCAGCTGGTTCAGCCGGTTGAATTCCCGATTCCCTCAGTTGCTCCCGAACAAAATAATCAATGGAAGCTTTCTCACCGCCGCTCTTTTGCGGAGTTTGGAAAGCCCAGTGCTTCGTGTATTCCCCGCCGGATTCCACCCACTGGGTCAGTAATTTTTTCTCCGCTTCGGTGAGCTGCTTTTCAGCCTTTTCCGGTGGCATCGGGTCATCGGAATCATGAATTCGGAAGATCAATTCACTGTCCTTTGGATTGGCGGGATCGATTGCCTGATAGCCACCCAAATCAGCCGTCGCACCTTCGAAAGAATCCAGCCGCACTTCGTCCTTATCCGCATCAGGGCCGTGGCAGACGAAACACTTATCTGACAAGATAGGGAGAATCTGCCGCCCAAAATCAATTTCAGGATCAGCGGCGAATCCAGAAAGAGCCGAAAGCGAAATGAGGGTAAGAGAGAGGGAGTATCGCATCGTTCCACCAACGTAGGGCGAACGGGGCTGTTTTTAAAAAGTGAAATCGTTATTTTTCGCGTGAGTAAGATCGTTGCAAGCATTGTCGTTTCGGGAACTGCATTGCACCCGGGCTCCAACTGACAATCCTCGATCCACCGGGGTGACAAGCTGGATAGCCCAATACCCGGGATTGGCGGCAGGACAGTTATCGTGGCGACAATTGCCAAAGATCACTGAATTCAAAGGCCACTTTCGGGGGCTGGGCTCGTGGGGAAAACCCCGAGCTGGGGATATGCACAAACACCACCTTTTGGAAGGTCGGTATTTTAGTCGGATCAAGCAATATCTTACGCCTAACTCTGGCGTTTCATCTGCTGATGACCTTCCCGCTTTTGTGGTGGAGCAGACTAAGCACACAGGGAAGGGCGGCATCGCTCCTGAGTTGACTAAAGCAATTGGAAATAGCAATGACCCACTTGTCATCAAGCAAGCCCACATCGATGTTTATAGGGATCTAGAAATGGATGACGCGTTGTCTGTTTTTGTGAAAATGTGGGATGACCTTGGATTTCCGTAAATTGCAATGAAAATAACGGGCAAACTATCAGTCACCGAGAGTAATCCAATACCTGGAGACCTTACATTGTCACTCGATCAACCTACCTTCTCCGAATTGGTGGAAACAATCGAAAACTCAACGTCATCGAAAACGTTTAGACTACGGGATGGAAAGAGTGGACGTTCATTTCAATGGGAATTTTCCATTGGTGACTAGTTGACGCGCAAGGTCTTTAACATGCTGTCGAACAAGGCTGGAGTGCGGGCCTGTTCGACACTTAAGAGAAATCCAGCTGGAGGAACGTTCTTTCAGCCGTTGCGACGAAAGTATTCAAGAGATGAACTGGATGCCTTCGATTTTTTTAGATTGTTCCCAAATAGATGGATTGGAACAATGGGTGATCGAAAAAAAATCTCTGATCCTGTCACGACCAAAAATGACAAGCATTTGAAAAAGAAATTGCCGATTGGTTTCCTCGATCCCCATCAAGTTTTAGCAGTAAGTGATTCTGTCAGGGGCTCCCTCAAGGAGTGTAGTGGTGCTACCTTTAATCCTATTCGAATCGAAGGATCGAAACGAATGAGCGATATTTTTCTTCTTGGAAGTGAAACTCTGCTTCCTCCTTGTTTGCTTGACGTTGTTACCGCATACGGAGAGCCATATCAGTCTGGGGGAAGAGGTTGTCTTTTTGAAGGTGGCCCGTTTGATGTTCCTGAACTTGCATTTGACCGCCTGGAGTTCCCGGATTCGGAGATTGCCGTAACTCAGGAACTGATTGGGTTAAGTGAAAATGATCGATTTCCAATCGTAGTAATAGCCCAGAGCGTGCGTTCAAAGTTGCTTGGGCTTGGAATAAAGTGGGTGGACTTTTCGCCCGTTCGTCTCATCTCAAAAGGTGAAGCACGATGGCAAGACCCATGGGTGGAAATCTTTGACGAGAGCTACACGTAAAGCCTGTCGGTGAGTTCAATGGCCACCAAGTCGAGTGGCAAACGACCGTTCCGTCTAGCCTGCTACAACCAGGGGAAGTCTTGCAGCGACCTCAGGACGGCCAATAGGTGCCTCGTGCGGCTTCGCCGAATTAAGTGAAGGAGCACCCGCAGGAGTTCCGCCGACGCTCGCGCTGCACCGGTCGCGCTCGGCAACCTTCGCTTCGCTCTGTGTTGGAGCCGCTCGCAGGTAACCACCTTCATAAAGGGACGGCAGAATTGCGCAGCTTCCGACGCAGAATTTGTCGAGTTGATTGATCGAATCAACCTTTGGTGCCTGTCGCGTTGTAGATCACGGTTTGTTTGCCGTCGGAGGTGACGATCGCACTTTGAATCTTGCGTTCGGTATTCTCTTTGTTGTGGGAAACGACGATGATCTGTTTCGTAGTGTCGTTGATTTGTCTTTCGAGTCGGACACCGGTTTCGTCGTTGTTGAAGGCCCCGATAAAATCAGACACCTGCCCACTGTCGTCGATGAATCGGGCCTGGATCAATGTTCGGCCGTCTTTGGCTTTGACGAGGCGGAACATCCAGCGCCATTCGATTTTCTTTTCACCGAACGTGCCCGTTCCGTCCTGCTGAAACCAGGTGCCATTGAGAACAAGTTTGCAGGTCGATTTGTTTTCGGATTTGACCGCCTGGCCATCGAGAAGCACTTCGCCGGTCTCAGTCCAGGTGCCGTCGAGCATGGACGTAAACAGTGGATGGTCGGCGATTTTCGGAGGTGCATCCTGGGTGAACGAAAGTGAGGGCAGAATGGCGATGGCGAGAATGGCGAGTGCTTTGGTCATACCTGAGTATACTCCTAAGAGGAAGAGTTTCATCCGGGCGCGGTAGAGCTGGACGTTTCTTTGAGGGGAGCCCGATTTACAGTTCTGATTCACGAGGCAACAGGGTTGCTTCAACGGATCAACCCTATTGATTCGTTGAGCCCCGGTAGTGCCAAGGGTAGGCGGGCGGCTTCTCCTGCACCTTCAGCCCCCCTGGACTGGTATGAGAATTGCCAGGCGTCCTGAAGACGAACGCGTGTCTTCCGATTGAGTTTTTTCGCATTTGCCACCTTTTGGCTTGGACAAATCTTTGGAGGTCTTCGAGTAAATTGTCCGCCAAGCCCCCAGACTCATGCCCCCTCAAGTTACCATTTGCCTTCCTGTCTACCGGAGAGGTCGCAAACTTCGCCGGACACTGAATTCGATCAGAAATCAGACGTTTCAGGATTATGTCGTCGATATCGCCATTGAGCCGGCGGAGGATGATGAGGAGACTCTTCAGTGTTGTGAGGAATTTGCGCGGGACGATGAACGGTTTGTCATCACCCAGAACGTAGAACGACTCGGATGGGGAAGGAATATTGACGCTATATTGAAGCGGATTGAGACCCCTTATTTCATGGTGCTGCCTCACGACGACGCCCTTCATTTCGAATGCGTTGAGCACCTGTGGAATAAGATGGCGGGTCTGGAAGAGGTTTCGATCGTCTTTCCCGATATCTATTTCTTTGACGCGGTGACGGGGCTGCAAGTCTGCAAGGAACGGCTCGAAGAAAACCGGGATGAACGGTTGTGCGAATACCTGCTGGATGGGGGGGCTCCCGAATTCTGGAAGGGGCTCACCCGAACGGAGGCATTGCGGAGTGAGTGCTTCGGGTCATCGGTTGATGATGACTTTGCGGCCGAATACGAATGGGCGTTGAAAGTTCTGTCCCGGGGAAAAGCCGTCCGTGAATCGAAGGCGCTCTACTACAAACGAACGCACACCAGCGATTCTGAGAGTGTGTCAGCAGATTGGGTGTTTCGGATGGAGGATGACGAGCGATATCAAAAATTGAAACGTCACCTCGGCAGAATACTGGACCAGTTGAAGGGGCTGGAGTCGGGTTATGCAACGCTGGTTGCTGCAAAACTGGCCTGGACCAACCAGGTCCTGGAACTGAACCTGGACTTAAAACCTCTGAACGAGGACGCCGGGGCAATGTTGAATACGAGCGAGCGTGAAATTTCAAAACTGCCGGATTCGCTTCGACAAAAATCCTCCGCGCTCTTCCATTTCCTGAGGGGGCGTGACTTCCTGATTCGTAATCACTTTGAAGAGGCGGAGTTTCACTTTCGAGAGTCGCTTTCCTGCGACCCGGAATCCGGGAGGTGCTCCGTCTACCTCATAAAGTCTTTACTTCGTCAGGAACGCGACGAAGAAGCCCTTTCGCTGTTCCTCGAACATTCCAATCGCAGTGATTCACCTGAATGGCGAAGCCAGGAACTGATCGTGTGGTTCCAGAATGTTTTAACATACAAACAGGTCTAGTCGTTGCCTTCAAAATAAATGCCAAAAAGAAACAATCGCATCGCCATCATCGGGGCGGGGATTCAAGGATGCTCAATCGCGATGGAGTTGGTTCAGCGCGGTTGCGAAGTTGTTCTGGTTGAAGGAGCGGCGGAGCCAATGTCCCGCTCCAGTCGCTGGAATGAGGGCAAGATCCATCTGGGGTATGTTTACGGCCTCGATACGTCGCTGAAGACGGCAAATCTGATGGTTCAAGGGGCTTTCGAATTTCTCGATTTCTTCAAAACTCATCTGGGAGATTCGTTTGAGGTCGGTCTTTCGTCCGACTTTACCTATTTGGTCAAAAACGACAGCATGATTTCCCCGGAAGCGGCGGGCGACTACTTCAACAAGGTGGATTCCCTCGTTCAGAAAGAAATCGAGCGGGGGCGGAACTATCTGGGCCGACGGGAATTGAAAGGCACCACCCGTATGGATGCTTTTCCGGACGCGATTGATTCCAGTCAATTTTTGGCCTCATATCAAACTCCGGAGCTATCAATCGATACTCAGAAACTGGTAGCCGCCGTCGTCGGTTGGGTAAAACGTTGCCCCGCAGTGACACTGGTCACCCGAACCCGGGTAAATCAGATCGTTCAGACGAAGAACGGCACTTTCCGATACGTCGATTCGACAGGGCGGGAATCCGGGGAGTTTGACGAAGTGGTCAACGCCAGTTGGGAAAGCCGACTGAGACTGGACGAGTCGCTCGGTCTGGCTCCACCTGAACGCAGGTGGCTTCATCGCTACAAATTATCGGTGCACTTGAAGGCTCCGTTTTTGGAGGACTTACCATCGGCCACGATGATTCTGGGAAAGTTCGGTGACATCGTGAATTATCGAAACGGCTCCTATTACCTTAACTGGTATCCCGTCGGGAAAATCGGGCAGTCCGACCAACTCCAGCCCCCTGGCGATTTTCAACTGTCAGCTGAGGAAAAGAGGACGGTTGCAGAGCAAACGATTCAGGAATTGGCCCGGTTGTTCCCCCCGCTGCGAAGTCTTGACCTTAACGACAGTGAATTCGCCGTTGAAGGCGGGTTCATTTTTGCGTGGGGTGATAAAGATGTTGATGATGCACAAACTGATCTTCACCGCAGATACGAAACGGGAGTTCACTCCCGGGGACGGTATCATTCTGTTGATACGGGGAAGTTGACTACTGCCCCTCTGTTTGCGAGGGAATGCGCCTCAAGAATTCTGCTCTGAATTCGTATTCGGGCCATTGACTGGGATGAGGTTTTTCAGGAATAAAAGAGCGCCGAAGTTGCGCGTGAGGACTCGCTACCTCTGTGTTGTATTCAACAGCGATTAAGGCTTATCCTTGCGGCATGAAGTCCCCACAATCTATTTCCTCCCGCCGGAATTTCCTCGCTTCCACTGGTGCCCTTGCTGGGGGAACCTTTGCTATGAACCCTCACTCTGTTTTTGCGGAAAAGAAATCGGACGGGGATGAGCCGCTGTTTAAAATCTCTCTGGCGCAGTGGACGATCAATCCGGAACTGAAGTCGGGGAAGATCGATAACCTGGATTTCGCCAAGGTGGCGAGCGATCACGGTATCTTCGGCATTGAGTATGTGAATCAGTTCTTCATGGATAAAGCGAAGGACGAGAAGTATCTCGCCGAGATGAAGAAGCGGGCGGCGGATCTCGGCGTGACGAGTCTGATTATCATGTGCGACCGCGAGGGAAACATCGGTGATCCCGATGAGAAAAAGCGCGCCCAGACAGTGGACAACCACCGCAAGTGGATCGATGCGGCCAAGTTTCTCGGTTGTCATTCGATCCGGGTGAATGCGGGCAGCTCCGGCACCTACGAAGAGCAAGTGAAGCTTGCGACTGATGGTTTGTCCCGATTGACTGCGTTCGGTGCGGAACAGGATATGAATGTGATTGTTGAGAACCATGGCGGGCTTTCCAGCAATGGCGACTGGCTGGCCACGGTAATCGAAGGCGTCGGGCATGAGCGCTGCGGCACGTTGCCGGACTTCGGGAACTTCCGGATCAAAGACGGTGAGAGTTATGATTCCTACCGCGGAATCAAAAAGCTGATGCCGTGGGCCAAGGGGGTGTCGGTCAAGGATGTGGTGTGGGATGACAACGCGAAGCAATCGCCTCTGGATTACGAGCGGATGCTGAAGATCGTTCTCGATGCCGGGTTCAATGGATACTGCGGGATTGAGCACGGCGGGTTTGCCGGCTTAAACCAATCGCGTGAGCGGCTCGAGCAGGCACGTGAGAAACTCGGTGCTTAGTGGCGGGGGATCCAACTGTGAACACCGGTGAGTGCGGAGGAGGAACCAGACCATCAAAATCAAGATGCCGCGGGCAATGGCTCGTGGGTGCTGGTTGATCTGATGCAGTCTGGAAACCACGACGTCACGGTTTCCGAGTCGTTGCGTTTTCTGAAGGAAGACCCCGAGGATGGGTTGGCTCACTTTTGCCTCGTCTTTGGATACATCGGTCAGGAGCAGCTGAAGAAAGCAAAGCAGCACCTTGATTATTTGATTCAAGCGGAACCGGAGGAGAGCAACACGCATCTCGCTGCGCTGGGCTATTACAGTACCGTTGAAAAGCCCCGGCAGATGCGAAAGCATGCGGCGGAGGGGATGCGGATCGATCCGGAGAACTCTGTGTTTTACTACTACGCTGCCGTCGCTGAAGCAGCGAAATTGCGCTTTGATCAGGCGAAGCGGTTTCTGGATATGGCTCTGCAACTGGATCCCAACGATCCGGATTGCCTGAATCTTCAGGTTCGGTTGTCGTCTGTCAGCGATACTTCCGCGGAGAGTTCGTGGCGTCGCGTTGAGGAATTGCGCGGGGCGCTTCAACATGATCCCCAAAACGCCGCTCTCCACTACACAATGGGGGAGGTTTACCTCGATGAACTGGATTCCCCGGGAGAGGCGGAATTCCATTTCCGCGAAGCTCTGAAGTCCAGTCCCGGGGACCGGGATTACCAGCGGAGTTTATTTAACGCAGTGGGACATCGCGACCTGCTTTACCGTTTGTTGAGTATCCCGTCCCGGACATTTTCCTGGCTGGGTAATCTCTGGTACGGATTAATGCAAAGGCCATGGTATCTGATCTTTTTTGTGTTCGGATTTAAGTTTGTCGCAGCATTTTTTGCCTGGCTGATCTTTGTAACTCTGCTGTTCTGGCCGGCGGGTAAAGTTTACGAGTGGTTGCTGGTCTCGGAAATCCGGAGTGGTGCCCGGTCATCAGTCGGGAAACTGCGATTGTGGTCGATGTTCCAACGATGGCCGCGGTGGATGCGGTTCGGTCTGTTCCTGCTGGTCAGCGGCGGACTTTATGCAGGGATCTTCCTGTGGGCGGATATCTCGCTCACCGTCGGGTTCACCGTGATTGCCGTTGGTTGGATTGTGCATGCCGGCATTGTCATCGGGATCTGGTATGACAAACGGGCGCGTCGGCTGGCCGGCAAACGACGCCGGGAAAAGCGGAGGGGTCCACCTCCGCTTCCTCATCAAAATTGAAAACCGGGGTCATCGGAATGTGCCGCACATCCCGCCGGCAGGAATCACTTCCTGAACAGGATGCAGATGGGAGCCGGCACCTGAATAATTGCGCCGCGCTGATAGGTCAGCTTGCCGGTTTCCGGATCGATCTTGTGGGCGGCAATGGTGTGAGAATCGGCACCGGCAGCGAGCAACCAGGTCGAGGTTGAATCAAAGTTGATATTCCGTGGGAATGCTCCGCGGATCGGCTGCACTTGAACGACTTCGAGTTTTCCTGTTGCAGTGTCGGCTTTGTAGACAGAAACGGTGTCGTGGCCGCGGTTGGAGGAGTAGACGAACTTACCGTCCGGTGACACGAGGATCTCGGCGGACGAATTGAAGGTCTCAGCGGCCTTGGTCTCATCGCTGATAGCCTGAGTTGTTGTCAACGGCGTCGCGGTGCCGGCTTCTGCATCCCAGGCAAATGTGGTCACTGAAAGTGACAGTTCATTGAGCAGGTAGATGAATTTTCCGTCGGGGGAAAACTTCATGTGACGCGGCCCGCCTCCCGGGATCGACTGCCCCACGCCGTGTTTGGTGATGGCAGGCTTATCGAGATCGATTTTGTAGATCACGATCTGGTCGAGGCCGAGATCGGGAACGAGAGCATACTTTCCGTCCGGCGAAAAACCGCAGTAGTGCGGGTGAGGGGAGTCCTGGCGTTTATCAACCACACCGGAGCCACCTTCGTGCTCGGTCACGGTCGGTTCACCGATCTTGCCGTCTGCATCGAGAGGGAACAGCGCAGTCGAACCCCCACCGTACTGAGCCGTGAGCAGAAACTTACCTGAAGGATGGATTGCGATGTGCGCTCCGCCTCCATCGGGGTTCACCATTTCACAGCATTTCTCCAGAGAGCCGTCAGCCTGGATCTGATACCCGGCCACACCTGCGCCGCCTTCCAATCCGGCAACGGCGTAGAGCTTGTCACCGTCAGGATGAATGGCGAGGAAACCGGGACTTTTGATTTCCGCTGCGAGTTTGGAATCGGTGAACTTGCCGTTGTCCGCGTTGAATGTCGCGGTGTAGATTCCCTTTGAACCTTTGCCTCCTGTGCCGAAATAAACGGTTTTGGGCTCGGCGTGAGCAAGTGTGACGGCAAACAGGGAAAGGACTGATAACAGGCGGGTGTTTATTTTCATCGGGACGATTCTAGCACAAGGTGAGACTGGCGTCCTGCCCGTAAAGACACCGACAGACGGCCGGTATCATGCGAGCCACATCAAAAGTCAGTCAGTCAACTAATGGAGACAGTTCGTGGACCGCTTTCACGATCGACTCCTCCACCGCTTCGGACCACAGACCGGGGAGGCCGTAGTAAACATTCGAGGAGCCGCCTTCGTAGCCTCCTTCTTTCAACACCCGGAGGGAGGGGATGTAAGCCATGACATCATTGGAATATCCAGCGACCCATGTTTTGATTTCGTGGCGTTCCTTTTTGAGCCGTAATGCATAGTCAACCACGACCTCTCCGCCGAGAGCGATGAAATCAATCTCGCCGCCAATTTTCCAACCGCTGATTGGATAAGGGTAGTTGCCATCGATCGCACCTTTAGCTTCCATCTGGCGGAGGAGAAAGCGGGACCGCGCCGCTTCGAACCGGTTGGTTGAAGCAACGTTCGCGGTGAGGGTTTCTTTGCCCGGTAAACCGGCGAGGGCGAGGTCAATCTCACGATACTTCAGCTCAAGGGAAGCCGGAAGTTCGGCCATGGGAGCAGTAAGAACTTCGTTCACCGATTCCGCCAACTCCGCGCCGTATTCCTGAGCATACTCAACCGTTCTGCGGGGAAGGGGATTCTGGTCGCCACCGCATCCTGCCCAGAAAAGCGCGATGCAATCAGGATGAGCTTTCTCAAGCTCGATCTGGGCGTAGCCGGGGTAGTCCCCGCACCATTGTTGCAAGCCGAGAACCGTGGCGTGGCAGGCGTAGCCGAACAGGACCGCGCGGATCTTCCCTTCGCCATCACGCACACTGAGCACCGGAACATCGTGATCCACCGGACCGAGCAGCTCCCCGCGCTTTCGTTTTTCCGGCACCTCCGCGTAGGGTTTATTCTCGCGCCGGTTCACCGCGAAGGTGGATTTTCCGCTCCCCCACTGGACGCGGGCGGGAGCCAGTTCGGTGATGGCCTTGGAAACTGTGGCGACAATCTTTTCCACGAGGACGTTCGCGTATTCCTCGATCAGTTTTTGCTGTTCAGCATCGACATTCATGTAGTGAAGCGGGCCGAGGTTCCTGCCAACCACCGGGCCACTGTGTGTATGAGAAGTGCAGATCATGATCGATTCACGATCGAGCTGGTGCTCCGCTTTCAAGCGGTCGGTCACGTGCCCGGCCGTGCCCCGGTCAATGCCGACCAGGTCCAGAGTGATGACGACCCCGCGGTTGCCGGAGTTGTCTTCGAGCACGAGGGCTTTCGCCCAAAGATCCGTGAGTTTGCCGTCCGAGGGAGTCTTCCGGCCGCCGTATCCCGCCATCCACATGTGTTTTTCCGGGGTGATGACGGTTTTTGCGGCACCGGCCATCCAGGGGGCTTCTGCCTTCGAAGATATCGCAAAGCTCAGGAGAAGGGCACCAAAGATAGAAACTGTCACTCGGATCATGGCCTCAGATTTTTCGAAAAAGTGTGCGATCTGACGAGAAATTTACCTTACGGATTCGCGATGCTTTTTGAAGAGACCAAAACTGTCTGGTGGACGCGGTTGCTGTGGGCGATTGCGGTGGGTGATGTTGTGCTTGGCGTGTGGCTTTGGCAAAAGAGTGAGGCCGATGCTCTGGCGGGAAATCCGCTGGCATGGATCGGTATCGGGGCTGTTCTTGTCACGCTCATCGCACTGGTGGCGGGAGCCGTTATGTTCTCGCGCTATTCAGTCTCCTTCGATGGCGAGCGGCTGGGGTTTGGATTCACTAAAGTGAATGGCTACGTTCCCATCGCCTCCATTGAGTCGGTCGAGGTCATCCCCCACGTCAATTTGCTGAAGTTTGGCGGCCTGGGCTGGCGGTTTAACTTTGGTGAAAAGAAGATCGGTTTTCTCGCTAATAAAGGATCAGCCATGGAGATCACACCGAAGGGCGGAAACTGGCGTTATGTCTTCAATTGCGATGACCCGGGAACTCTGGCTGCATTGTTGGAGAAACACGGTGTCGCTGTGTTGGTGGAAGACGAAGAATGACAAAACTGTAATCTCTACACTTCCCGATCTGTCATTCCCTTGTTTAACTCTTGGTTCATGAAATTTCCATTTGTTGGTTCAGTGGCAGCTTTCAGTGCGTTCGCTGTGACCCTGATCTGTGCGCAGGGCCCTGGAGGTCCGGGCGGTCCCGGGGCTCGAAAGCACACCGCAAACACGGCTCAGCCTCTCGATCTGATTCCTGCCAACAAACGCACTCCGGAGCGGAACAAAGTGAAGGTTCGGGAGCGCGGTGATGAACTGTCGATTGTCTCAAACGGGATGCCGGATCATCGGGTCGGAGCGTTCCCGAATCGAGCCAACCCCAATTCCATAACGGAGCAATCGCATGACATTGTTATTCCGGCGAATCCGCAACCGGCACCGATGATGACCTTCATCCACGGGGATCGTGGAGCGCCCCGCGTGTTTGGAGTGACGCTGGATGGTGTCTTGATTGAACCCGGCACTGCCGAAGTATGGATGGGGGATCGGGCGTCGGGATGGAACTACGAAGCGCTGGGCGGTGCCGTGCCGCTGGGGCTGGACACCAATTATGGACACGTTCAGCCGACCGGCTTGTATCATTACCACGGAATCCCGACCGGATTGATGAAACGACTCGGGGCAAAGCGCGATGCTCACTCGCCAATGATTGGTTGGGCGGCTGATGGATTTCCCATATATGCCCTGAACGGCTATTCCGATCCGGACGATCCGAATTCAGAGATCGTGGAGCTGAAGTCGGGCTATCGATTGAAGAAAGGGGATCGTCCCGCCCAACCCGATGCACCCGGCGGAGTTTTCGACGGCTCGTTTGTTCAGGACTACGAGTTCATCGACAAATCAGGTGGGCTTGATGAATGCAACGGTCGATTTTGTGTGACGGCTGAGTTTCCGGACGGGACCTACGCCTACTTCATGACAAACGATTGGCCGGTCATTCCCCGCGCTTTTCGTGGCACCCCGGTTCAGCTGAAAGAAGAGGGCCCTCCCGGTGGCGGTGGTGGTCCCGGCGGTCCAGGTGGTGGAAAAGGTCCCCCGCCCAAAGGCGGCCCAGGGATGAAAGGCAAAGGGTTCCCACCCAAAGGCGGCCCGCCACCGCGCCGCTAATTCGTTTGGTTTTTGAGTCAATACGAGTCAACCGTATTGGATTGGCGAGTGAACCCTATTGGATCGAATTCGGGCCTTTTGCTGCATCGGTTAGCTCATGTCTCTGAGGGGAACGGGCAAACTGACGTCGGGACGACCGATGGGCTAAATTGTTGTTGCTACCCGATTTAGCTCCAGGAAGTGTGCTAACTGACGCCGGTTAGCTCATGTCCCTGAGGGGAACGGGCAAACTGACGTCGGGATAGCCGTTCAGCTGTGGGGAACGGGCAAACTGACGTCGGGACGGCCGTTCAGCAGTGGGGAATGGGCAAACTGACGTCGGGAAGGCCGTTCAGCAGTGGGGAACGGGCAAACTGGCGACGGGAAGGCCGTTCAGCAGTGGGGAACGGGCAAACTGACGTCGGGGAAGCCGTTCAGCAGTGGGGAACGGGCAATCTGACGACCGGAAAGCCGTTCAGCAATGGCTCGTTTGCTTACCGTCTGAAAGCATCCTGCAACAGCCCTGAGTACCATGCGATTATGGCGCTGCCGGCAAAAAGGAAGAGAAAAGCTCCAAGGGCGAGGTAGGGGCCGAACGGAAATTCACGGGACCACTTGTCTTTGGCAATCGTCTTTTGCAGGATACCAATGACGGCACCGATGACCGACGCGGCGAAGACTGTGAACAGGATGGCTTTCCATCCGAGAAAGGCACCGATCATGGCGATAAACTTCACATCGCCCATCCCCATCGCTTCGCGGGGAACGACGGCCCGGGTGCAGTTGCCCTCGATGCTTTTGATGCCTTCGAGATCCCGGGATTCCCCGTTTACTTCCAATCGATCGAGAAACAGCCGGAAAGAATCAACTTTCTCCACAACCTGCCCGTTCAGTTTCAGATCGGTGACGTCCATCACGAGGCGATCAGTCGGCCGGCCGAAAACGAAGCCGTAGTCCTGCTCAAAATCCCCGATCTTGATGATGGGGTTTTCCTCTTCTTTGGGCTGCGACACGGAAAATGCGGTGGGTTCTTCGAAATCAAACTTCAACCGCCCGAACATGATCTTTCCGGCATTCACGACTCCCCAGAGCAGTGCGTAACCTGCACAGGCCCCGACAATTCCCATCCAGAGGCCTCTTAGATGATTGGCTTCGCCATGGAGTTCGGGAACCAGCCCGCTGGCAATGAGCCCAACAGCACACCCTCCGATCGTGATCGAATCGGGGATGATCATGTGATCAAAATCAATGAATGTGGCCGCGATGAGTAGGGCCACGAGAATCCAGTAACATACGACCACATCAAGCCCCATGGGGTGGCTTGGGCTCATCGGTGGATCCTGGAAAAATAAATGATAAACAGCGAGGAAGCAGACCGCGGTCATCAACTCCACCATGAAATAGCGGGAGGAAATTTTGACATCACACCACTTGCAGCGGCCTCTGAGCATCAGCCAGGAAAGCAAAGGAATGTTCAACCACATCGGAATTTGCGTCTTACAATTGGGGCAAAAACTCCGCTTTGGCTTGTTGACCTTTAAATCATTCGGGAGACGGTAAATTACGACATTCAAGAATGAGCCGATACAACCGCCCATCATGAATGCGACGATTGGTAAGAAGATATTTCGGACAGTTTCCGGCGACATTCGCCAAATTTCGTCCATGTTTACCATAAAGTCTATAAATTCCGATAGTTAAATGAGCCAAATTATTCGCCGCCGAATCCCTCTGCTCTTCCCTTTGCTGGTTCTGTGTTTCATTATGGTTTTCAGCACGATCGAGGGGAAATCGATTACGAGGCAGGCCAGAATCATCCGGGAAGCGAAGCGCTATAATCTGGTGGAGATGACGTCTGCGGTAAAGGGATCGTTTGTGGATCTGAAGTACACGGTCAATTCTGCCAGTGGCAAGCCGCTGTATCTGAGAGGGATGCCCTGTTTGGTGAATTCGACCACGGCGGAGAAGTTGAAGAAGGCGCAGAAGGAACTGAGAAAGCAGGGCTATGCGCTGAAGGTGTGGGATGCATGGCGTCCGCCGGAAGCTCACCTGGCTTTATGGAATGCGGTGAAAGATCCGAAATATGTGGTGCCACCTTCAGACGGGTTGTCTTTGCACTGCTATGGAATCGCGGTTGATCTCACGTTGGTGACGGCGGACGGGAGACCGTTGAAGATGCCTTCCAAGTTTGATGAATTCTCAGACAAAGCGGCATCGAATTATCAGGGCAACGATCCGGAGGTGAAAGCGAATGTCGAGCGATTGCAGCGTGCCATGCGCAATGCGGGGTTCCGCATCATTGAGAGCGAATGGTGGCACTTCGATGATCTGAAGGCCAAGGGAATCGTCAGGGTTGACGCAGCGAAGCTGGGAATTGAGATGCCGTAAAGGGGCTAAAAGCGGCAGCTGTCCTGACGAACGAGTTTGATGGTCCCTTTGTTGTGGCGGCCTTTTTGGGGGGCCATATCGAACAAGATTAACGGTTGATCGATTTTGATTTCATAGGCTTCGCCTTCTTTGACCAGCAGGTGCTGAGATAGATCCTGAACCACAGGTGGACTCCACCGGATGTCTTCTTCCCGGCATTGTCTTGGATAGCCCAGTCCGATTTCACCGGATATTGAGCCGCTTTCCCGGGGCGGTCTTCCCTGCTCGATAGAAACGCCAGTGAGGTAGCTCCCGGAGGTGCGGATTCCACTGTAGGAAACGTCAATTCGACCATCCGGAGTGATTTCAATTTTGTCGATCTGGATCTTTGCGTAATCTCCGGTGATCACCCGTGGATAAACCATCAAGCCCACTGCGAAGATACCAATCAGAGCGAGTGAGTAGAGCAGGGTGGGTTTCATTGTTGAACGACTCAATTCAAAGATAAATCATGCCGGATTTGACATACGAACGCAAGCTCCGCCGACGCGGTCACAAGGTGATCGCCGGGATAGACGAGGCGGGAAGGGGACCACTGGCCGGTCCGGTCGTGGCAGGGGCGGTGATTCTCCCTCCGCGATTTCGGCATGCGGTGTTGAATGATTCAAAGTTGCTCTCTGAAAAAAAACGCGAGGCCCTTTACGAAGAGATCACGGCGCCGGATTCGAAGGTCATTTGGGCAGCGGGGATTATTGACGCGAAGGAAATTGATGAGATCAACATCCTCCGGGCGACCTGGAAGGCGATGCGGGTGGCGTTTGAAAATCTACCAGTCGAAGCTGAAGTCGCCCTGATTGACGGGAAGCCGATCAAGGATTTCCCGAAACCTCACGAGGCGATTGTAAAAGGGGACTCAAAGAGTTTGTCGATCGCTGCCGCAAGTATCATCGCGAAGGTTACGCGGGACCGGATGATGTTGCGGTATGCGGAAGAATATCCCGAATACGGATTCGCAAAACACAAGGGATACGGAACGGCGGTGCACCTGGCGGCGCTGGCTGAACACGGTGCGTGCGAGCTGCATCGCAGGAGTTTCGCCCCGGTTACAGCTGTGCTGGATCAGTAGTCTCTCGCTGAACTGCGGGCGACCCGCTCGCTTCAAAGTAACAGGAATGCTAAACTAACTGCGATGTTTCTCCGTGAATTACTCTTCAGGCGATTGGACCGCACCCTGACGCGTCCTTTTATGTTGCCGGAGAATTACGATGAAATGGAGCGGGGCGAGCGGAACCGGTTGATCGGCGAAACGGGAGAAAGACTGGCTGCGAAGTTTCTTCGGCATGAGGGGATGCCTGTGCTCTATCAAAACTACCGGGCACCACGCGGTGGTGAGGTGGATATCGTCTGCAAAGATCGGGGCGGGTTGGTTTTCGTGGAGGTGAAAACGCGAACCGGCATCGACTATGGTCGGCCTGCGGCAGCAGTCGACCTGAATAAACAAAAGCTGATCACCAAAGGGGGATTGTCCTGGCTAAGAGAGCTGGATCATCCCGATGTGGTTTTCCGGTTCGATATTGTTGAGGTGATTCTGAGTGATGGTCAGCCGCCTGAATTCACTCGAATCGAGAACGCGTTCCAGATGCCGGAAGGCTTTCGGTATTGAAACGAATCAACAGGGTTTGATCGCTGAACAGACCCTGTCTGATCGAAATCAGTCGAGACCTTTCAGCCGGATGTTGCGAAAGGCCGCGACGGTTCCCTTTCCGTGGTCCTGAAGTGCTATGAGCCCTTTCTGCATCGCATATTTTTTGTCTTCGTCGGTGAGGATCGAGAAGACTTTCCCGTTGATGATCTGGGTGAGAGAAGAGCCTTTTGCGATAATGCGTAGCTCGTTCCACTCGTCATCTTTGCAGGTGGCCTTGAGAGCTTCGCCGTCTCCCAGCGTTGTGATGGTCTTTTTCCCGTCGGCAGCGTAGGTGGTGTGTTCGCCGGCCAGTGCGAGGTGGGATCTGTATTTTTCAGGAGAAAGCGAGTGATGCCACAGGCCCATCACATTGTGTTTGGCGATCTCGACTTGATATCCCTGAACATGGTAGGGCTTGTCATCGAGTCTGTGACTGCGAACCTGAACCCCGCTGTTTCCGTTGCTGAATTTAAACTCAAGCTTCAGCTCGAAGTCGGCCGGTTCGCCGCCTTTCCAGATCAGCCAGTTCTTGCCGCCCTCTTTCTGACCGGTGCAGACGATGGCACCGTCTTTGACTTTCCATGCGCCGGGAGTTCCATCCCATTCTGAAAGGTCTTTGCCGTTGAAGATGCTGATGAACCCGGCTTCGTCCTGTGCAAAAAGGAGGGGGGATATGAGTGCGGCAAGGAGCAGGAATCGTCGTTTCATGTTGGAATCCTACCACAGAAGGATCACGGCATGAACGGCTCAAACGTGTCGGGGGGAGGGGACTGAAAGGAGAGATCATCTCCGCTGACCGGATGCCGGAAGCCAAGTTTCCAGGCGTGGAGCATGAGTCTTCCTGTATGGACCTTCTGACGTTTTACATTTGAGTAAATCGGGTCGCCCAGGATCGGGCAATGGAGATTCTCTTTCATGTGAACCCGAATCTGATGAGTCCGTCCTGTAAAGATCCGGCATTCAACCAGAGCCCATGCCGGTTCAGTCGCGCTGTTTGATACGAGGTATTCAGTGATGGCCTCCTTCCCGGCCGGGTTGGCGACGACTGCCATACGCTGGCGCTGCACCGGATGGCGGCCGATCCGGTTTTCGATCCGGCCTGATTCCGCTGCGGGAACGCCGTCGACCACGGCAAGGTAGGTCTTTGATGTCTCGCGACCGGAGAATTGGGCCACCAGTCCTGCGCGGGCCACTTCTGTTTTGGCTGTGACGAGGCAACCGCTGGTGTCTTTGTCCAACCGATGAACGATACCGGGGCGATCGGGCTCTCCGACTGTGCGGAGGGAATCACCCACATGATGGAGAAGCGCATTGACCAGAGTGCCGTCCGGATTGCCGGGGGCCGGATGAATCACCAGACCGATCGGCTTGTTGATGACGAGGAGATGGTCGTCTTCGTGAAGGATATCGAGATCCATTGGCTGGGCAGCCAGCTCCACCGGGCCTTCATTTGGAAAGGAAAACCGAACCTCGTCCCCGGCAGAGGGAGAGTATCGCTGCTTGGTCACCGGCTTTCCGTTGACCGATACCCCTCCGCTTTTGATAAGGTCCTGGATCCTGGACCGGGAGAATTCGAAGCCGTTGGCCGTACAAAATTCCACCAGCACCCGGTCGAGTCGACCGGTAGCGCTGGTGGAATCTGTGATGAAGATGGACTGCCCATCGGTGGGTAGTCCTGTTGGAGAGTTGTTGGATTCGCTCAAAGCGATAAGGTAAAATCAGTCAAGTCGAGGAGTGAAGAGCGGCAGCTCAAAATTCGGCCGCAAGTCATCGACTGTTTGCCAGGTTTGTAAATTCTTATATTTGGAAAGTGGTGCCAGCTTTAAAGCAATTTCGCTGCCAATCTCCCTCTTTGCTGCACTTGTGAAGCGACGATTGAAGACAATACCGTGAGCAATACGAATTTTCTTGAGCGGGTAGTTGCCATTGATGTCCTTCAGCACCTCATATTCGAAGACTCCCAGAGCATGTTTGTAGGGAACATCGTTCAAGTTGGTCAGGGTGGATTTCTCCAGCAGGCGGAGTTCAAGCTCCAGATTTTCGCCTATCACAGGAGAACCATCTGGATTCAGCGGGACCGGCACCGGCTTGCGGTCAACTGACAAGTAGGCGGCCGTCGACTGCGGGGACACGGTGATCGGGGTTGCCCGGATCGGGACTTTCGCCGCGTAGGAAGAATTGATCTTCATATAGACATTAAAGTCCGAGGTGACCCGGGTTGCCCATTCCCGCGCTTCGATCGGTCCGTAATGAATTCCGTCGGTAGCGGGATAGGGATCATCGAAGTTGGTGTATTTCTGGCTCTCAAACACGGCTCCGTTGTATTCTTTGACCACATCCGTCATGATTGACGCCAGCTCGGTTTGTAAACTGTCGGGGTAGCGCTTCTCGTGTGAGTTCGGGGGCAGAATCCAATATCCCTTGGCATCGACTTCAGCGATTGATTTACACATCTGGTCGATCAAAGAGCGAACCTCCTGGATGTTTTCCGCTTTGGGACGCCGGCGTGAGCGGAGGGTGGCATAGAGGTTGATTCCGGTCTGAACCACCACCACGTTCGGGTTGTACTCAGCGATCAGGTCTTCGATTTTCGGCACCGCCCGCACATAGCCAAGACGCTTGTCAGAATGGGGAGTCTTCTCCCAAAAGCCGATGGTGCAGGGCAGCGGCTGGTAAGCCTTTAGCCAATAGTAAGGACTCGCTCCACCAGCCACAACCGTGTAGGTCTCGAACCCGGCATTGCGGAAATTCTGGTCCAAAGTGGTGCCGAAAGCCCCCATACTCAGCGAATCGCCGAGATAGAGTACCCGATCGGCGGACGCTGCAGAAACAGGCAGACAAGCCACAGATAATATTAACCAAGCAAAAGTTTTGAGAAGTAGGGGCTCCTTCATAAGGTAAAAGGGACGGCTTTGTACCTTATTTTTGAAAAAGATTCAAGTAATTGAGAGGCAAAAGTTAGAATTTTTAAAACGAATCTGGTTTCTATTGGTTTGGTTGTTTCCAGAAGCCGAGGTTAATCGCTTGAAATCGAGTGATTCACGAAGATATCCGCCGGATTCCTCCCAAATGACGCATTCAGGGCAGGGTGGAGGTTTCAATTGGGGGAGGTTCTATAATATTGGGCTGTCTCACACGTCTTATTGGCTCGTCCTGTTTGTCATGGCCCCGTTGGGAGTATGATGGGTCCCGGACATCTCTGTTATGTTGATTAAGAAAAGATATCGTCACGTTTTGGCCGCCAGTTTGTGCGTTGTAGCCTTAGTCTCTGGAGCTCAGACTCCTACCGAAGGGCCATCACTACCTTCGAAAACCACGGCACAAAAACCTGTGGTGCGCTCGATCAAGCCTGAGGATCTCGTGGAGTACTCTAAAATGCCGTCGAAAATTCAGAAATTGATCCGGGGGGCTCTTGAGTTGACGACTCAGAAACTGGGATACAAATACGGTTCCAACTCGCCGGTTAACAAGGGAATGGATTGCTCGGGGACTGTGCAGCGCGCCTTGATTTCTGCCGGTGTAAAAGGAGTGCCCCGCTCATCCTACACGATGTATCACTGGGCGAAGCAAGCGGGAAAGCTGAACGTTGTCAGCGGCGTGCATTCATTTGGCCACCAGAGTTTGGAGAATCTGAAGCCGGGGGATCTGCTTTTCTGGGAGGGGACGTATGCAACCAAAGACCGGGTGCCGCCGATCTCGCATGTCATGATTTACCTGGGCACTCTGAAATCCGACGGCAAGCCGGTGATCTTTGGCGCCAGTAGCGGACGACGCTATCGGGGCACTAAGATCCACGGAGTCAGCGTCTTTGATTTCAGCCTGCCAAAGCCGGATTCAAAAGCCCGCTTCACGGGTTTCGGTCCTGTTCCCGGTCTTTGAGCTGCTGAATCGTCACTGCGGTCAAGACTTCCCGGAGGCCGGAGTCGGCATTAAATTCTCCAATCTCAGCGGACGAGTGCGCCTCTCGGCCGGAGAAGAAAGCGCTCAGCCGGGTGGCAAAGTTGCGTGCGATGTCGTTACCATGTTTATCGAGGAGCAACGTCCGCAGTTCCATCGCACCCGTGAAATCGCCCCCGCCATAAAGCGAACCGCCGGCATCCACGGGGCGTCCCGCTTCCAGTTCACGCCATCGTCCCGTCGCGTCGAAATTCTGCAAGCCAAACCCGATCGGGTCGATCTTGTCGTGGCATCGGGCGCACTCAGCGCTGCTGCTGTGTTCGGCGATCTCTTCGCGCAGCGCCCTGCCGCGGGCTTCACCTGCGTCGCCCGGTAGCTCACCCGCATTCGGAAGCGGTTCGCCTACCGATTTTCCCAGAAGATTCTCCCACACCCACTTGCCACGTCGAACGGGATTTGTCCGGGTAGGTGATGAGGTTGCGACCAGCACAGCCCCTTTCCCCAGTAATCCAATGTCCTGATCGGACCGGCTTCCGGCTGGACCATTTTCGTAAAAACCGGTGAGAGTCGGGGAGGCTTCACGGCGGCCCTGCAACAGATGGGCAACCGGCTTGTTTTCGCGGACCAGAGTGGCGACAAACTTGTGAACCTCACTACGCATGGCCTCCGCAATCTCGCTGGAGAATTCCGGCCACCGACTGCGGTCCGGTGCGATCTCCCCCAGCTCAAGCCACTCTTCAGTAAACGCTTCGAAGAAAGCTTCCGATCGGGGATCGGAGATGAGACGCGTGACCTGTTCTGAAATGGACGCGGGATCAGTCAGATCGGCCGCAACTAGCTCGGCGTCCGGTTTGGATAGCCAGAGAAAATAGGAGAGATCCGACGCCAGACCGTAATTCCCGGGCTCGTTCCCGCGGAACAGGAAATCCGGCGATATCAGGATCGCCGCCAAAGCCAGCTTGATCGAGCGAACCCGATCCTCCTCCCGGCGTTGCGCTTCCAGAACGACGCGGGTGTAAGGGGCCAGTTCGTCATCAGAAACCGGCCTGCGAAATGCCTCTTCCGCGAATTGCCGAACCAGTTCCACCGGCTCGATGGGGGTGGACAGGGTCTTGATTAAATTCCAGCCGTCAGATTGGGCGCGATGTTCAGGAGCCATCGGTCCCGATACCGCGACCTTCTCGACATAAAGCTTCCCCTGATGCTGCATCCAGTCCTGCCACTCAACATCGGCGACTGCTCTTAAAATGGTCTCATTGTCAGCGATCCGCTCAGCATTTTCTCCAGCCCAACGTCGAGTCAATTCCCCCTTAGCCATACCGGTTTCGAGAGCCAACTGCTCCAGAATGCGGGACCAGTCGTCTTGCCGTTCATGATAATACTTCCGGTGAAGATCAATCTTCCGCGAATCCCCGTTCGGGCCGAAGACCCGGAGAAACTCAATACTCTCCTGCATCCCGTAGGCCTTCTCATTCAGGGCCGCGCGCAGCTCAGCCACCGGGGCGGATTCATTCGGGAGCTTGCCGAGGTTCGCTGCCCGTTGGCGTCCGCGATCATCCGCGATCTGGACCAAATTCGGAGGTTCAGGCGTCTGAGGAACCAGATCTCTGCTGCCGATTTTCACGGCGTGCCGTCCCTTCTTTACAAAGCCGATCACGCTGACGGTTTCGGGTGTCTTCAGGTTGGTGTGCTCGATATCCACTTCAGCGACGACCTCTCCCGCGGCATAAAACCGGGCAACAACCGCGTTCCCGATCTTCCCTCCTGTGACGGAGAATTCGTAGTAGCCATCGACCGGAAAATCGACCTCAGCCTGGAGGAAATGCGTCGGCTGAACGACCATCATCCCATTCAAATTCGGTTTCACTCCCGGAGAACTCGGAGTCATCTCTGTCGCCACGAACTCGCGGGACTTCTCATCGTTCATCGCGATAGCGAAAGCTCCATCGAGCGCATTCTCCGCCGCTGCGAAGAGCAATTCCATCTGCCCCGGGGTGATGGTGAGAGATTCCGTGTCATTGGAGAATCCGCTGCGGCCCTGGCCATCAATGGGCAGGGAGGATCCCGCCTTCAAATCCACCCCGAGTAGATCCCGCATCGTATTGCGGTATTCAGTTCGCGTGAGACGCCGGACGGTGGGAACTTCAGGTTCCGGTAATTTGGCAAGCGATTGACGAAGCTCAGCGATGGCCGCGTCCCGTTCGGCTCGTGTGGGGTAGGGGGCTTTGGTCGGCATTTCCTCCGAATCAATTTGCTCGATCATCACCCGCCAGAATTCGCGGGAGGTATGATATTCGAACGCGCGGAGGTCCGTATCGCCCTCGATATCATCAGGGTCCTCCCCGTGGCACTTCAGGCAGTATTTGGCATAGAAATCCTGAGCCGCTGCCCGGTCGGAGAGCGAGGCAGCGCTGATCAGGATAGTTGTCGCCAGAGCGATGGAACGGAGGAAACGCATCGTCGATCAATCAAAATACCACGGAATCGGGGGGAACTCCGCGCATGTTTGGGCGAGTGGCAGGCACAAAAAAACACAGGCGTTGCGGCCTGTGTTCTTCAGATGGGCCTTTGAGAGGCCCGAAAGTCAAAATAGGAATCAGCTCTCTGCGTTGGCAGCTTCCACTTGCTTCACCACCTTGGCAGGATATTTCAGCATATCACGAACTTCCTTGGTGTTCATTTTGGCGACGACTTCCTCGTCTACTCCAAGACCGATGAGACGCTTACGATGGTCCCGCTGGCGACGTGCTTTCGCTCCTGCAGCCTTGCGGGGACGAGTCATGTGCGTTTTGAAATATTTTCTATTCTTTCTCATGAGTCAAAAGTTTGCTTTTTTGGGGCGCAACAGATAGTCGGCAACCCGCAGTGGGTCAACCGCGAATCTGCAACGATTTGACAGGGTCTGTTCGCCGATCAGACCCTGTTTGATCGTGATAATGGGCGGGAGCGTTTTGGTTGTTCGGTCCAATTCACACTGTCATCCTGACGAAGGAAGGACCTGGTGCGCCCGGCATGGGTGATAGCTAATTATATGAAAGGAGATAATCGGAA
>JBLWYI010000047.1:0-36821 GCA_048267005.1 Verrucomicrobiales bacterium
CGATAAAAGCAGGCTTGAAACCCGAACAGAAACACCGGAACATGATCCTGTTGGAAGGCGCAAATGCTAACCAACTCAAAAAAAAGCAAAACACCGTTTACACAATTTTGCTGACATAGCCTCATCTTCGTTCAATTTTCGTGACGAAATGGGGAACTTCCAAATAAGAACGCCATATCCTCGCCGTGACGCCTCTACCCTCAAGATTAAACACCTTTCAGAGCGGAGTGGGTATGCAGCCGACCCTTGCGGCGGTAAAAATTCAATTCACCCGGAACGAGCGCTTACTTATTTGGCTTCGTTTTTCCCGCTGAGCCGTGACGGCTTTCAAAATCAAGTCCTTTGCCTCTTCGTAGGCCTCTTTGGACGGCATCATCGCCCGATTCAAATCAAACTTCCGCTGCCGTGTATGAAGGTGAAAGAACCGATTCAGCTGAACCTTAGTCTCCGTGAAATCAACGACGTCCGAATACTCGATCTCTGTGATCGTTTTTTTGAAAAACCCGAGCGGGATTCGAAGCGACGTCTCTGTGACTTCAAGCACGAGTGTCCCCTGGAATCGTTGAAGGACATCGGCCACTACTTTGATGACAAAACCCCAGCAAAACAGTGCTAAAACCCAATAGAAGATGGTTGCTCCAGTCTCCGAGAACTTGATCACTCCGTTAATAACCAGCCCTCTGTCATTGGTCGCCCCTTGCAGACTCAGGAACAAGGCCATGGTGCCAAAAATCAGCAGGCAAATTAGCGCCATGACTATTTTCGTTTTGTAGGGGTAGGATTTTGGGAGCGGTTGTTGCATGTTTTTCGATTGGTGATCAAAAACAAGTCAGAGCAGGATTTCCTCTTCCTGATCAATGATCTTTGGCGAAAAGACAATTGCCAAAAGATCTCCGAGCTTGGGAGCGCATCGCATTCCCGGTCTCAGCAGGAACCGGGAGCGATGGGTATAGGTCTCTTTGATGATATTCCCAATCGCCCGCTTATTTGACTCAAACTCGAGAACAATCTGGATGGTCTCATCCGGCTGGGTTGTAGCGGTGATGATCAATGATTGCCCGTCATCGAGTTCGATCGCTTTCGGAGAACCGGAAATGAATTGGATCTCTCCAAGGTTCTTTACCGGCATGTCAGAGGGAATCGATGAGAAGTGCTGACGGATTTGCGCTTCCTCCTCCGACATCTTAGAACAGCCGACAACTAGAAGAGTAGCGACCACAAGCAGTCCACTGACAAAGGTTTCATATTTCGCTCTCATGTATTTGCTGGTTCCAACATCGATGGCATTAGGCTCAGAATAGGCTCAATCGATTCAGTAAAGCAAGCGAACAACATTCCGATTTATTACCCCGGGGGAACCCGGCTTTTACGAACCAACAGGGTTACCTCTACGAACCAACAGGGTCAGTTCGTGTGGACATTGCTACAGCCCTGCCCGGAATGTCCTGTCGAGAAGCGCGTAGTTCTTTTTATAGGCATCGACCACATCCGCCTTCTTTGGCACAGCGCCCTCAATGATCAGCCACCCGTCTTTGTAGCCCGCTTTTGTGAGGGCTGATTTAAACTTCGGGAAATCAACGACTCCTTCTCCAAGCAACGCGCCATTCTCCTTACAATGAACTTCGCAGATCCGGTCGCCGCCAATCTGCACGACTTCGTCGTAGATATTGTATCCCATCTGGTTGGAATTAGCAGAGTCGTAGTAGACCTGAATCGACTTGGAACCGACGCCGTCAATAATCTTCAAGTGATCATCCGCTGAGAGATAGGATTCAATCCCGAGGATCACGCCGTTGTCTTCCGCTTTCGGAGCGACGGTTTTCAACTTCCTGATCACCGCCTCCATCAGGTCAGGCTTTCCGTTGATGTCGCCTTTGCCGAAGAATGCCAGCAGGCAGATCGTGGGTGCCTTTTCCGGCTGTTCTTGACGCATCACAGCCAACACATCGATGACTTCATCCACCCAGCCAATCGTCTCCGGATCAGTCGCCAGCGGGCGCTGATTCAAGATCCCCATACCGAGCGAGGCGATCTGAATACCGGTGTCATCCACCCGTTTGTAATATTGATCGCGAATTTTCCGGTCCCGGAGATCAAACGCGGAGCCCGGTTCGCTGAAGCTGACCTGGATTCCCTCCAACCCTATTTCCCCGGCCACATCGAATGCCGCGATGTCCTGCTTCTTACCAATCGACCAGTCGCAGGCCCCGATGTGAAACGATGAAGCCGGTGCCCCAAAAACTGTTCGGGCGGAAACGGCGGCAGTAGTGCCGCCAAGTAGTTGCAGGAAAGGCCGACGATTCATCATGCCGGGAGGATACGAAATCCGTGTCGCTCATGCAACGAATGAGTTTCCGCAGCCTTTTGTCACAGCCATTAAACGCAAAAAATCCGGCCCCACTTCCAAAGAAGCAGGACCGGATTTCTTAAATCTTTGCTCAGCGATTGAGCTTACGAAGCGTTCTTGCCGTCTTCGAAGATCTCAAGTGCTTCTTTCGGCTTCAAGCCATCGTGAACAACGCCGGCAACAGCTTTGATCATGGCGAGTGGAGCTTCTGACTGGAACACGTTCCGCCCCATGTCGACTCCGGCAGCGCCGCACTGGATGGCGTTGTAAGCCAGCTCGAGTGCTTCGATTTCAGGAAGCTTCTTACCACCGGCGATCACGACAGGAACCGGTGTGCAGGCCACAACGTTTTCGAATCCTTCGGTGTAATAGGTTTTCACGATGGAAGCACCGTTCTCGGCGCACACTCGTGAAGCGAGGCTGAAGTAGCGGGAGTCGCGAGCCATGTCTTTACCGACTGCTGTCACACCCATCACAGGGATGCTGTATTTATTCCCGATGTCGACAAGACGGCTGAAGTTAGCAATCGTTGAAGCCTCAGTCGCGGCATCACCCACGGAAATCATCGCTGCCATCGCGGCAGGGTTGAGGCGGATCGCTTCTTCCTCGGCGAGAAGAACATTGTGGTTCATCTCGGTGAGAATCGTCGTACCGGTGTCAGTGCGGAGACAGACCGGCTTGGTGTTCTCCGGCGGGATGTTGGCACGGATGGAACCGCGGCAACCCATGAGACAGTCTGCGTGTTCGGCGAGAGGCGCGATGTTGAGATCAATACGCTCAAGACCGGATGTGGGTCCCATGAGGAAGCCGTGGTCGAACGCAAGCATCACAGTGCGGCCTGACTTCTGATTGAAAATGCGGGCCATCCGGTTCTTCACACCCCAGTCGGTGGAATTGATACCTTTGAGATAATACTTGCTGGTGTCAGCAGGAGTATTAAGTCCGAAATTGTCTCCGTCTCTGATGTCGTCTAAATCAGCCATGATGTGCTTCTTGGTTTCTTTGTTAGTGGGTGGTTTTAAATCGGCCGGTCTCCGGAAATCACAGAAACCGATGCGCAATAATAGCCATCCAGCCCGCTCCTGCACGCTTAAAAGGGCAAAACTGCCGAATCTGGAACAACCTTCGCTGAAATAGGAGAGGATGATTGGCTTTCCACGGGACAGCGAAACGTTTTGATCGGGTTAGGGTTAGAGAGACTATGATTTATCGAGGACTTCTCTTTTTACTGGCCGTTTTCTCTCTAAGCGCAGGGGCGCAACAGCGCTCCCGTTTTGATCTGTGGGACAGGAACAAGGATGGCAAACTCACAAAAGAAGAACTGCCGCCAAACGCGCAGCGGAATTTTGAAAGAGTCGACACAGACAAGAGTGGAGGCATCTCCCTCGAAGAACACAACGCTTTCACAAAGCAACGCCCCCAGCCTCAGAAAGGGAACCCGAAGGAAGCTCAACCTGTTGGGACTGCCGAAAAAATTCCGGACATTGATTACGCGGGAGATGGGAATCCCCGGCAGACGCTGGACCTGTATCTGCCGAAAGAACGGGCTGAAGATGCCGCCCCGCTGCCTCTGGTTGTATTCATTCACGGCGGTGGTTGGCAAAACGGAAACAAATCGGGAGGCGGAAGAAAAGTCGCTGAATTCGTAGCGTCAGGTGAATACGCAGGCGCTTCGATTGGTTACCGCCTGTCCGGCGAAGCGCAATGGCCCGCGCAGATTCATGACTGCAAGGCAGCGATCCGGTGGCTGAAAGCCAATGCCAAAAAGTATCATCTCGACCCCGATCGGATTGCAGTCTGGGGCACATCGGCGGGTGGCCACCTTGTGGCGATGCTGGGTGTTTCACAAAACGTCGAGGGCCTTGAAGGCGACATCGGTGAACACACCGACCAATCAAGCTCAGTCAAATGTGTGGTTAATTTCTTTGGACCATCGGAGCTACTTACCATGGGAGATCATCCCAGCAAGATTGATCACAATGCGCCGAACTCCCCCGAGTCGAAGTTAATCGGTGGTGTCGTTCCGGATAACCCGGAAAAAGCGAAGAGTGCTTCACCGACCACCCACGCGTCTAAAGATGACGCCCCGACTCTGATTGTTCACGGAACTGAAGATCCGGCAGTCCCCTACCCGCAGTCCACCGCATTGAAAAAGAAGCTGGAGGAAGTTGGAGTGCCGGCCGTGCTGTTGACGGTTAAAGGTGGAGGGCATGGCACCGGGTTCGGTCCTTCGGTGAATGAGGCGGTCAAAACCTACCTGGAAAACCAGTTACTCGGCAAAGAAAAGACGGTGTCAGATGGGACTGTGGAGGCAGGAAAGTAGTCTTTTGTGAAAAAAAGGCGGGAAGCGAAACCGATTTCCAACAGCAAATCGCCCTGTCCGCGCCCAGGCTATACCGTTGATTATCAATCCAGTGATCATTTCCCACCCCAGAGGGAATGGGGTGAGCATTTCCGATTCCCCTTGGCCAATTGGCAGATTATTTGCTATGTTTTGACCGGACAGTCCGTCCAATTTAGAACGTTAATCTCAACGAAAGGTAATAATCTATGCAGGTAGCAAACGTTAATCTTCCGATCACTGTCACTGGCAGACACACCTCAGTCACTGAAGCAATGAGGGATCACGCACTCGACAAAGTCCAGGGACTCCATCTTGATTACCCGAAGATCATCGAGGTCAAAGTCATCCTCGACGTCCAGAAATCACACCGCCACCTTGCCGAAATCGTCCTCCACTGCGCGAACCATATCACGATCGAAGCCGACACTGTCACGGACAATATGTACACCTCCATCGACGAAACGATCCACAAGATCGCCCGTCGCATGCGGAAATACAAAACACGGATGCTGAAGTCCCACCGCCCCAACGGCAAGGACCTCCGTCACATGTCTTCCGACATTGATGCATCTGATCACATCGGGGATATCGTGGGCGATGTCAGTCCTGCGGAATCCGATATGGATTACGAACACGATACCGCCTTTCTGGTTCACCGGAGTAAAACCAAAGTAAAACCGCTCAACCAGAGCGAGGCCGTTGAAGAACTTGAATTGGGTAACCGGCCTTTTGTTGTTTATAAGAACGTAGACACTGGTCATATCCGGATTCTCTTCCGTCGGCAGGACGGAGACTACGAAGTGGTGATGCCTGAAGACTTTCAGGTCTAACCTGCCAATCAATCTACCGCTGAGGGTCAATCCTCTTTGACCTTCAGCGCGGCCTTGATGGCCTCGATCATGTCGGGGCCGTCCGGTTCATCGCTCGAACCGAATCGACGCAGTAACTGGCCGTCTTTCCCGACAAGGAATTTTTCAAAGTTCCAACCCACCTCCCCCTCTTTGTCCGGATTCTTCGCCGTTGTCAGGTATTTGAACAGCGGTGCCTGCTTATCACCCTTCGTCTCTATCTTGGCGAACATCGGGAAAGTCACCGCGTAATTCGATTTGCAGAACTTCGCAATCTCCTCATTCGAACCGGGCTCCTGACCACCGAATTCATTAGACGGAAATCCCAGCACCACGAAGTCCCGTTCTTCCAGCACTTCATACAAAGCCTGCAGTGTCTCATACTGCGGAGTCGCCCCGCATTCCGAAGCCACGTTGACGATCAGCAGGGTTTTGCCTTTGTAGTCAGAAAGAGCGACGTCTTTCCCGGTGATATCCTTGACCGTAAAGTCGTGAACCGACTCCCCTTTTTCCTGAGCGGCAGCCGTGATTCCGAGAGAAAGGATCAGGAGCGATATTTTAAGCAGTTTCATAAGAGTAAGTATATTCGTTAATTCAATCGCAGATCATCAGGCTCATCCGCCTGCAGGCGGTGCCACGGACTCACTTCGCGGAGCATTCTTTTCCAAAGTGTGTCCAGCTCATCCAACTCGAGAACGGTTCGGCTTGGGGGCTGGGTGATCCAGGCATCCTCTTCCAGCTCGGATTCCAGTTGCCCTCCGGTCCAGCCGGAATAACCAACGAAAGCTCGAATCGCATATCCCTCGGCTCGATGTCCCAGTGCCTCTTTAGCGGACAAGTGGGTCGAGTATTGAAGGGAGTTGTCCATTTCCGACCAACCGAGTGAACCAAAGGTGAGATGCTCAGTCGAGACCGGCCCGCCCACAAAAACGGGGACATCCTGAAGATCAAAGAAATCAGGATCCGACAACAACTCGGAAACCGACTTTCCCAGCGGACGATTCAGAATGTATCCATGAGCCCCCTTCTCCAGACTGTGTTCGGTCAACAGGAGCACACTGTGACGGAAAGTCGGCTCTTTCAGCCGGGGATCAGCCAGGATCAGTGATCCCTTCAGTGAATTGGGATCCGCTTCCACCGGATCAGTGTCATCAAAATCGTGCATGTTGCTTCTAATTCTACGCTATCCGAAACCCGGAGGGACGCAAGCCGAGGACGGAAGTGTTCAGTGTTAGGTTGACGAATGTTCCTCCGCAATGCGACTGTTCGACAACACACGTCCGGTTTAAATACGGCAACATTGAATCCATTTTCATCTCTTATGCGCACCCTCGTCCGCGACATCCTCAAATCCGACTCTGAAACTGATGAAATCCTGGCCCGCGGATGGGTGCGGACTCGTCGCGATTCAAAAGCCTTTTCATTCATCGAGCTCAACGACGGCTCCTGCCTTGCCAACGTTCAGGTCATCGCCGATGCGACCCTGCCGGGCTATGAAGAACAAATCTCCAAGGTCCAGACCGGTGCCTCCATCTCTGTGAAGGGAAAACTTGTCGCCTCTCAGGGCGGAAAGCAGAAGTGGGAGATCCACGCCACAGATGTTGAAGTGCTCGGCCACTCACCGGATGACTTTCCGCTTCAGAAAAAGGGTCACTCCATGGAGTTCCTCCGCTCTATCGCTCACCTCCGCCCACGCGCCAACCTCTTTGGCGCGGTGTTCCGCGTTCGCTCCCGCATGGCGTATGCGATTCACCAGTTCTTTCAGGAGAGGGACTTCATCTATGTCCACACGCCCATCATCACCGCGAGTGATTGCGAAGGCGCAGGCGAAATGTTCCGCGTCACCACTTTGAACGGTGAGCAGATTTCCGCAGGTAAAGACGAGGAGGATTTCTTCGGAAAGAAGACCTACCTCACCGTGAGCGGCCAGCTCGAAGGAGAGACCTTTGCCTGTGCGCTCTCGAACATCTACACGTTCGGCCCGACCTTTCGGGCGGAGAATTCCCACACCTCCCGACACGCTTCCGAGTTCTGGATGATCGAGCCGGAGATCGCTTTTTGTGATCTCGATGCTGATATGCAGCTCGCCGAGGAAATGATCAAATACCTCATCTCCGATGCGCTGGAGCACTGCGCTGACGACCTCGCCTTCTTCGGCCAGTTCATCGACAAAGGACTTATCGAACGCCTCGAGTTTGTGAAATCCCGCGCCTTCGAACGGGTCAGCTACACCGAAGCTGTCGAGATTCTGGAGAAGAGCGGCCGGAAATTTGAATATCCCGTGAAATACGGACTCAACCTGCAATCCGAACACGAACGTTTCCTCACCGAGGAACATTTCAAATGCCCCGTCACGGTCTACAACTACCCGAAGGAGATTAAGCCCTTCTACATGCGCTTGAATGATGACGATAAGACCGTGGCCGCAATGGATTTGCTCGTCCCCGGCATTGGCGAGATCGTCGGCGGCAGCCAGCGGGAAGAACGCCTCGACATTCTCCGCGCCAACCTCGCTCACCACAACCTCAGCGAGGAGGACTACCACTGGTATGTCGATCTCCGGAAATACGGCACCGTGCCCCACGCCGGATTCGGTCTCGGATTCGAGCGACTCCTGATGTTCGTCACCGGCGTTGCCAATATCCGGGACGTCATTCCGTTCCCGCGTGTTCCGGGATCAGCAGAGTTCTGATCCTTCCCACTCGCTATGACCCGGGAGGAATTCTGGCACATCATCGACCAAAGTCGCGCCGCCGTGACTTCGGAAGGCAGCATCGCGACTCAGGCCCGGCTGATTCGTGAAAATCTGTCTGACCTGGACCGGCAGGGGCTCATCGATTTCGAATTCCACTTCCGCAACTGCCACCGGAGCAAACCCGACGACTGGCTGAAGTCTGCCGCCTTTGTCCTGTCGGGCTTGGCAAACAACGACAATGTCACCAACGACGACTTCGAATCGTTTCGCCGCTGGCTCGTTTCCAGAGGCCGGAAAGCCCATGACAAGGCCCTGGTTGATCCCGATACCCTGATTCTCGAACTCCCCAATCAGCTGGAGTCCCCTACCCCGGACAATCCGGTCTGGTTCAGCCTCGACGGCTCCGAACTGGTTGATCTCTACCCTTCCGTTTTCGAGGCAAAGTTTAATGAAAGCCTACCCATAGATACCCGGCCCGCCCGGGAATCCCGATGGGAGCGAATAAGGTGGAGTCAGGGAGACCTCGATTCGTTTTTCCCGGCCCTGGCCTATGCCGCAGCTTTGCACCCCCGTTACACGAGCACCTTCGACGACTGCCACCTGCTGCTGAATTGGGTTGCCGACAACAGACACTGGCGGATGATCGGCGGCAATCGACTGATCGTCTCCCACGGTCACATCGTCACCGTTCGGAATCATCCGGAACGCTCCATTGAAGTCCGCCATTGGAAATTACCCGGGGAGATCAAATTCGCGGCCCGGACAGAAGACGAAGCTATCAGCCTCCTCCGATCTCTTTCTGCGTAGCCGACTCCAGTTCGAGAAGTCTTACTTATCCGTCAGCTCAAACTCCGCAAACACCGGCCGGTGGTCGGATGCCATTTCCTCCGGAATCACTCGTGCTTCCAGCAGCTTAAAGCGATCCGCCGGCCGATAGAAAATGTAGTCGATCCGTCGTGTCGGATTCTTCACCGGCACCGTCGGGGATGGCGGGTCGTCCGTCGCGTTTGTCCACTCCTTCAGCAGGATCTGGATCGGCTCCTGATCCGGCGTGGCATTCATGTCGCCGGCCAGAATCGTTGGCACCCCTTCCTTCAGCAACTTATTGATTGCTTTGGCCTCAGCCACCCGGTCCTCTTCCAGATTGTGCTGAAAGTGAGTGCTGACAAACCGCACATGCTGCCGGTGGGGAAGATGAACCGTCACCGCGATGAATCCACGCGGATAAGTCACCTTTTCCTCCGTGGCTTCCGTGTAGGGAAGCGGGTGAATCTCCACATCACTGATAGGCAGGCTTGTCAGCACGGCGTTGCCGAAAAGTCCCCCTTCATAATGCTGCGTTGGCCCCATCCGCACATCCATACCCGTCAGCTCAGAAAGCACCTGCGCTCCGTGAACCCGGTCGGAACGCTTCACGCCCACGTCCACCTCCTGCAACGCCACCAGATGAGGCTTCTCCTTGTTAATGACATCGGCGATCCGCTGGAAGTCATAATTACCGTCCATCCCTTTCCCCCAGTGAATGTTGTAGCAAAGCACCCTCAGTTTGGTGGGCGGTGCGCCGACCTGTGATCGCAGGATCGGAATAGCGGAAGCGCAGAGCAGCAGCACAGCAATAAAAAGGTAACCTCGGGGCTTCATAGGGAGTTGGTCAGATCAAATTTCCAGTCGGAGAAAGGACTGCATCACCGCGAGGGCAAATTCCCTTGCCGTTCTGCGTCCATTTCCCTCCGATCATAGGGACACGGCAACGAATTCTGAAAGTAAAAATTAGGCACATGATCAGGCATGGAAATCGCTTGCCGAACAGTTTTCACCGAACGACCCCTCTCTGATCGATGAAACACTCCTGCCCATTTGGTATCCGGAATCGATCCAATACGGTTCGATCGCTGATCATACCCTGTTGGATCGTTGCGACCGTTCTTGCGTTCTCCGGAGAAGTCACGGCTCCGCCGAAAGCTGAGGTCGCACGCCTCGGCCTCGACACTACGTTCTACAAAAAATACCTGAGCGTGAACGGCTTCCCCGTGGTCGGGTCCGAAAAGGTGTCCGACTATGCGTTCAAGGAGGCGGAGTTCCTCATTCTCAAGATGCTGGGGGATCGACCGGATATCCTCGAGGCTTTGATCGATGCCAAAATCCGCTTCTCCATTATGGCGGTTGATGAATTTACGACCGTTGTGCCGGAGCATTCCCACCTCAAGCCCAAAAACTACTGGGACAAACGGGCCCGCGGACTCGGCTCCACGCCCGAACATCCCTCTGTTTCCTGCGGGGAGGAAAACCTGCTCGGTTACCGGGGCGATCCATACGCGGCCGAAAACATTTTTATTCATGAATTCGCCCACAGCATTCACCAGCAGGGCATGAACAAGCTGGATGCCACGTTCCAAAAGCGACTTGAGAATGTTTTCAGCCGCGCCGTCCTGAAAGGGCTCTGGAAAGGCAAATACGCTGGCACCAATCCGGCCGAATACTGGGCGGAAGGCGTTCAATCATGGTTTGATACGAATCGGGAGAATGATCATGACCATAACCACGTGAACACTCGCGAAGAACTCAAAGCTCACGACCCTGATCTGGCAGTCTTGGTGGAATCCGTCTTTGGAGACAAAGAATGGCGTTACCAGCGCCCGCCTGAACGCCAGGATGGTGCGCCTCATTTGGCAGGTTACAACCCGAAGAAAGCTCCCGTATTTGAATGGCCCGCTAAGCTCGTCGCAGCTTATGAAGCAATCCAGAACGGGGATGACCTCGACAAAGTCGCCCCGATCGACCTGAAAAATCTGGAAATACCGGACCTGGTAAGCCCTCCGGGCGGCGAAGCCGTTCACATGAAATTTCTTAACCGGACCGATCAGACGTTGCGGATTTTCTGGATCGGCTTCGAAGGCAAAAGGCGACCTTATGGTCACATTGATCCGGGCAGAAGCGCCGAGCAGAGGACCTATGAAGGCCATCTGTTTGTGTTGGTAAACGAAAAAAATAAAGACGTCGCACTCTTCTCAGCCCCCGACAGCAATGGGCTGGCGATTATCGAGTGAATTTGGGATTGAATTCCACTACCCACTTGGCCCGCTTTTTGCTAAAGTGTTGTAATCTGGTTTCTGTTTCACCCCCAAACATGTCCCAACAACGATTTTCGCAGACGCAGTCGCTGCAACAACAGCAGACGATCGCACCACAAATGCAGCAGTCACTCGAACTGCTGCAGTCCCCTACCCTCGAGCTCCGCCATATGATCCAACGCGAACTGGATATGAATCCAGTTCTGGATGATGAGACCGAAGAAATCTCCCTCGAAGAGACCGCCAAGGAGAACAATGACGAGGATTTCGAGAAAGAGTTCGCTGAGTTGTCACAACTCGATCAGGAGTGGCGGGATTACCTGCAACAATCCCGCAGCGCCAACCAGCGATCGGACGCGGATGAGCGTCATCAGTTCATGATGGATTCCCTGGTGGAATCCCAAACACTACAGGAGCACCTCCTGGAACAATTGGGAGTGGCTGACGTGGAAAAGGATCAGCGCCAGCTCGTGGAGATGCTCATTGGCAATATCGACGAGAACGGGTTCCTGCAATTGGACCTCGAGGACTTCTCAATGGATATGGGCATTCCATACAACGATCTGGAACGCGCCCAGCTCCTGATCCAGACCTTTGAACCCGTGGGTGTCGGAGCGGTTGACCTGCGCGATTGTCTCCTGATCCAGCTGGACCGGATGGGGAAACATCACAGCCTGGAACACCGCATCGTCGACAAACACCTCGATGATCTCGCCAAACACCGGTTTCCCCAAATCGCGAAGAAGCTAAGCGTGCCTGTCGAGCAGATTTCCGAAGCAGCCGAGTCGATTTCGCGCCTCGACCCCAAGCCCGGGAGCGAATACACCACCGGTAACAATTCCTACGTGACCCCGGACGTCATTGTCGAGAAAGTCGGCAACGAATGGACAATCCAGATGGTGAACGAGCAGATTCCCCGTTTGAGAATCAGCAACGCCTACAAAGATTTGATGGCTCAGGCCGGGGCAGGCAAAGGCGAAGTCCGGGATTACATCCGTGACAAAATTAAAGCCGGCAAATTTCTCATTCGCAGCATCCACCAGCGCCAGCAGACCATCGAAGGAATCGCAAAGGAGATCGTCAAGCGACAGGAAGATTTCTTCGAACACGGAAGTTCCCGTCTTCACCCCATGAACATGGCACAAATCGCCGATGTCGTTGAGGTCCATGAAACTACCGTGAGCCGTGCGGTGTCCGGCAAGTACATGAAGACTCCCTGGGGAGTGTTCGAGATGAAATACTTCTTCACCACGGGTTACCAGACCGAAAGTGGCGAGACGATGAGTAACACCAGCGTCAAGAAAGCCCTCGCAGCCATCGTGGCCGACGAGGACCACAAAAAGCCACTGAGCGACGCCGCTTTGGTGAAGAAGCTGGAAGAGAAAGGACTCAAGATTGCACGCCGAACCGTGGCTAAGTATCGCGACGAACTTCACATCCTTCCGAGCCACATGCGGAAGCAATACTGATCGCGCGCCACAACCTGCACGGCACGCAGTCAAAGTCACTTCCGGCCTTTCGGATGCCCTTTGTACACAGAACAATGCTCCTCCGGATCTTCGGTCGGCCATTGCAGGCAGAACAATGCTCCTCCGGATCTTCGGACGGCCATTGCACGCAGAACAATGCCCTTCCAAATCTTTGGACGGCTATTGCACACAGAACAATGCCTTTCCAAATCTTCGGATGGCCATTGCACACAGAACAATGCCCTTCCAAATCTTCGGATGGCCATTGCACACAGAACAATGCCCTTCCGGTCGTTTAGATCGGTTTTTCGCCCCTTCGAGCCGCAGAACTTGAGGCATTTTTTCGTCAACCCGGGCAAAAACGGACTCCCTCCCGGCCAAAACCGCTCCTTTGGAAAGGAAACCGCAGCCACGGGAGCACTTTCGCGTCTCACTTTCGCCCAATCCGCCATTGTCATGCAAATCCAGAGTCACTATGTTCCTGAATGCTTTGGAAGCGATTTTTAGGAACCCTTGTGCTGATCACCTCTCTTTGCGGCCATGCTGCCGAGCCGCAGAAAATTGAAACCGACCTCCTCATTGTCGGAGCAACGGAGTCGGGATGGGCGGCCGCCATTCAAGCCGCGAGAATGGGAGTGGAAAAAATCACCATCGTTCATGATGGCGAATGGTATGGTGGGCAATACACCGAGCAGGCTCTGGCCTGTGTCGATGAAGACAAAGGCCCCGGAAAAGTGGGGTGGGGCGTGGATTGGCACCCCATGAAACGGTCTTTCCACCGCAGCGGTCTTTTTAAAGAGCTGATGGACGGGATCGAAGCTCAAAACACAGAAAAATACGGGTCGCCAATGCCGGGAAAACCCTGGCACGGACCATCGACCCTTCGGCCTGCGGAGGCGGAAGCGGTTTTCCGCAAAATGATCCAGCCGTTTGTCGACTCCGGACAAATCCAGGTTTTCTGGAACCGCTACGCCGTGACAGCTGACGTGACGGGAAATCTCCTTCAGGGCGCAGATTTTGCCCCACTGGGCGAAAAGGAGGCCGACCTTTCCGTCACGGCGAAGCTGACTATCGACGCCTCAGACTGGGGTGACATCGTGAAGTTATCCGGGGCTGCTTACGAATGCGGGCCGGATCCCAAATCACGCTACGGGGAGCCGAGTGCCTCGGAGGAAGTGATCGCCAATGAGATGAATCCGCTCACGTGGGCCATGATTGTTGAAGAATCGCCCACCGGCGACCCCACTCCGATCCCCCAACCGCCGAACTTCGACGACCGGAACTATCCGCGGGCGACCCACTTCAGCCGTAGCGAGTTCTCCGACTTGAAATGGGATCGCAAAGCCAGCCGAGGGGCCATTCCTCACTGGCCGGATGCCGGAAAAGCGTCCTCCCGCCAGCTTTCAGTCTATTCCGTTCGCCGGATTGTCGACGGTTACGACAGCAAAGACGGGAAGACCAGCATTCTGCTCAATTACATGAACGGGCAGGATTACCCCCTCACCCGCCTGCCGAAGCGGGTCTCCGATGCGCTTGAGAAAACGGAGCCCGGTGCTTCAGAGAAGAACATCGCGGAGATGACCCGAGAGCAGCGTGAAATCATCTTTCAGGATGCGAAAAACCATTCCTTAGGCGTGCTCTATCATTTGCAGAATTTCGTGCACGAGCGGGCCCCGGACAAAACCAATTCCTTTCGAAAATTCCGGCTCAGTCGTGAATTCGGAACCAGCGACAATCTTCCGCCGAAGCCTTATATTCGGGAGTCGCTCCGGCTCAAAGCCATGTATATGATGCGCGAACAGGACGGCCGGAATCGTGACGGGGAGACCAAGACGGCAGCCAAAGAGCGTTTCTCCCATGTCATGTATCCGGACGGTTTGTTCACCTGGCAATTCCACTACGACTTTCATCGCACCGGCCGGACTTATCTCCAAAGCGAGGGCAACGACGGGCCCTGGATCGATTGCGAAACACCCGGACGCCACACCAAGCACATCAGCGACCGCTGCCTGTTTCCCGCCCGTAGCCTGGTCCCGGTCGAGATGGATGGCCTGATTGGTTCTCAGGGAAATGTCGGATTCAGCAGCATTGTGAGTGCCGCAATCCGGCTCCATGACCAGCGTGTTCACATCGGTCAGGCCAGCGGCGCGATGGCTGCCGTATGTTTGGCGAAGGAGGTAAAACCGCGCGAGATTCCATTCGACGGCCAGCTTCTCGACGCCGTTCGTGACGGCCTTTGTCGGGAAGACATGCCGGGCGTACCGCTTTTGCTTTGGCCCTATCGCGATTTGAAGCCGGCTGATCCGTGGTTCGTTGCGGCGAATCGTCTGGCCATTGCGGGCGCCGTTCCGGTTGATGACCGCCAGGTTGATTTTGAACCGGAAACGAAAGCGCAAATTGATGACTGGTTGAAGCAGTTCGACACGACCTCTCTAAATATAGACAATACCAAACTTGGTTCGTTCTCAAAGACTTCCCGTGGAGAGCTTGCTCAATACGTGTGGAGTTTATCCGGTAAGAGTGCGGTCAAATCCATCCCCTCCCGCCAGTCCCCGACCGATGCAGATGGCGATGGAATTCCAGACATTGATGATGCCTTTTACCTGACCCCGAACGAACCGGTTGTCTGGGCAATCGAGAGACCGGAGCCGACCCCTGAGACGGATGGACTCCTCAACGAATCGGGGACGAAACAAGCATCTCAACGCCGCTTCGATTTCGCGGGGAAATCCGTTCCTCCGGCTGAAGGCTTCACCCGCGACACTGGCCGGCCTTTCTCTGAAGAGACCGGACACGGCTGGTCGCAAAATATAACGAAGAACGCACGCCACCGGAATGTTCTCCCCGAACCGGAACGCGATGCTTTTCTCTTCACCCGCACAGTCGATACCTGGGAGTGTGCCGTCGAAAACGGAACTTACGAGGTCACGATCTGTGTGGGCGATTCCGACCACGAACAGAAGGGGCAAAACGCGACCCTTGAGGGGAAAGCGGTGATCAAAGATGTGTCGACAGTTGCAGGGCAGTTTCACGAAGTCAGCAGCACAGCCGTCGTCAAAGACGGGCGTCTCACGCTGCAAATCGGAAAACCGAAAGGCGGAACCAACACCGCGATTTGCTGGATCGCTTTTGAAAAAGTGAAGTAGACAGATTTTGACGTTGTTAGCTGCCGGACCGCAAGCGGCCCGCTCGCTTCAAAGAATCCGTTCACAAAATGCCGACTGCAACGAGCGTCCGGGCCGCTCGCGATCCGGCGCCTGACAACGGTGACGGTCATCAAACCGACAGGGTTTGAACAATCTCAAAACCGTCGCTACACTGGCGACATGCCCGAGTTCCAGCTTCCCGATACTGTTTGCGATTTCAGCCCTGAAGTCGGGCTGGTCCTTGGATCGGGGCTGGGTAGCTTTGTCGACCGGATCACTCCGTTGACTACCATCCCCTATTCGGAAATCGCCGGATTGCCTGTCAGCAAGGTTCCCGGCCACGAAGGTCAATTTGTCTTCGGAGAACTGAACGGTGTCCGGATCGTCATCGCTCAGGGACGCGTCCATCTATACGAAGGCTGGACCGCGCGTGAGATTTCCGCCGGCATTCGCACCATGGCCGAAATGGGGATCAGGCAACTCATCCTGACCAATGCGGCCGGAATTGTAAACGAAGATTTCATCCCCGGGCAATGGATGCAAATCAAGGATCACCTGAACTTCACTGGGCAATCCCCCCTGTTCGGCGGTGCCAACTTTGTTGATCAAACCGAGGTGTATTCGAAAGCGCTTCGGCAACGTTTTTCCCAAAAGGCGGTCGAACTTGAGATCGATCTGAAAGCCGGGGTTTACGCGTGGATGCCCGGGCCGCAGTATGAAACGCCCGCCGAAATTCGGATGGTAAGAACCCTCGGGGCCGATGCGGTAGGAATGTCGACCGTGCCGGAAGCGATACAGGCCCGCGTGCTCGACATCGAGGTCGCTGGTTTTTCCTGCCTGACCAACTATGGAGCGGGAATGACGGATGCCCTGTTGGACCACTCCGAAGTGGTGGAAATGGGAGCCCGGGCAGCCGGCCAACTGGTCGATCTACTCGCCGCCACTCTCGGGAGCAGGGCTTGACGTCGGTCCACCTCCTGCATCCCACCGGTCCAGTTTCGCCATCCAGATTTTCGGATCAGCTTCGAAGGTCTTGATACAGGGACGGCAGCAGAATTTTACCTCCCGCCCCTCATGAACGCGAGTGAACGGCCCTCCCCCAAACGTGAGCGGCTTTTCGATGACCAGACATTGCTCGTAGTTGTAGGCCTTCGCAGGGCCGGTTCGGTTTGCCTCTGATGCAGTCGATGTTTCGCCGTCGGTGGAAGCACAACCGGTCAGGATGAAACCGGAAACAGCAACGAGGAGGAGACGGGAAAAGAGCATGCGGAAACTTGCAGAGAGTCCCTGCGACTTCAAGTAGCATTGTCGTCGTCAAACGGGGATGTGCGGGCCTTGAGTTCCGCGTCCGAACGTGATTCAATTTCGCAATGACTCCCGAAGAACAACTCTTGAACCTGAATCTCAGTCTTCCACCCGCACCGCCGCTTGGGGGTGTCTATAAGCCAGTCGTCATCAACGGCAAAACTGCCTACTTCTCCGGTCACGGTCCGATGACGGACGACGGAAAAACCTACCTGACAGGTCGCCTCGGCGAAGACATGGACGTCGCCGCCGGACAGGCCGCCGCCCGCCAGGTTGGGCTGACGCTTCTCTCAACCATGAAAGCTCAGCTCGGTAGCTTGAACCGGGTGAAGCAAATTGTGAAGACTCTCGCTTTCGTAAACTCGACTGATGACTTCTGTGATCAACCGCAGGTCATCAACGGATACAGCGAACTGATGGCGGAAGTCTTCGGAGCCGAAGTCGGCATCGGCGCCCGCAGCGCCATCGGAACAAGCGTGTTGCCCGGCAACATCCCCGTCGAGATCGAAGTCATCGTCGAGCTCGTCGACTAACCGTTTCACGAATCAACCCTGTTGGTTCATCGATCAAACAGGGTTGGATCATGAAAGACAATGAAAAGGAGGATCCTGATTGGAAGAGCAAATGGGGAGAAACCATTTTCATCGGAACAATCGTTGCCTTCGTTCTTAACCTCATAATCAACTCACGTCCCGATAACCGCGATTTGATCTTTATCTTGCACAACAGCTACGCGGTGTGCCTGTATTCGACCTTTCTCATTCTAGCCCGTCGGTGCAAAAAACCGACACGAGGAGACACTAATCTGATGAAGTTTGGTTTGGTGCTCTACTTCCTCATCCTTCTCATAGCATTTAAATTGACCGAACCCTGATGAATTACCCCTCCAATCCTGAAACTATCGCCTCACCTGCGCTTCTTGTTTTCCCTGACAAAGTGGAACGCAACATTGAACACATGATTGAGATCGTCGGCGGCAAGCCCGAACGACTGCGGCCGCACATCAAGACACATAAACTGGGTGAGATCGTGAAGATGCAGGTGGCAAAGGGAATCACAAAAACTAAATGCGCCACCATTGCCGAGGCAGAGATGTGCGCCCGGGCAGGTTCTCCCGATGTGATGATGGCCTACCCACCAATCGGCCCTAACGTGGCCAGAATCCTGGAACTGGTAAAAACGTTCCGGGATGTGAAGTTCTCCGCTGTCTGCGACGGACTCGAAGCGGCCGGGGCCATTGCAACGCAGTTCTCCGGGGCTGGGGAAACGTTGGAGCTCTACATTGATCTGAATCCGGGAATGAACCGGACAGGAATTCTCCCGGGAGCAGGTGCTCTCGAACTGGTGAAATTTTTGGCATCGACCAAAGGGATCAGCTTCGGCGGTGTCCATGCCTACGATGGTCATATTCATGACGCCGACCTTGATGTGAGGAAGGCACGGTTTAAAGAGTCATTCGATCCGGTCTTCGCCTTCATCGATGAGCTGTCAGCTGAAGGCATCGACACAAAGGCATTGGTCACAGGGGGTTCACCGACCATGGGACTGCATGCCGAAAAAGCAGCAGAGAAGCCATATGCCTACGAATGTTCAGCGGGGACTCCAACCTTATGGGACACCGGATATGAGGATGCTTTTCCGGAACTCGGGTTTGTGTGGGCAGCAGCACTACTGACTCGAATCATCAGCAAGCCGGGCGAGCCTGACGAAAATCTAATCTGCGTCGACTTGGGACATAAATCCGTCGCTGCCGAAAACCCACTCGACAAGCGGGTTCGCTTTCCATCCATTCCGGACGCGGAATTCGTCGGCCAAAGCGAGGAACATCTGGTGATCAAGACCGACTCCGCTTCACAGCTCAGTGTTGGAGATGTCCTCTACGGAATCCCGCGTCACATTTGCCCGACCGTAGCGCTCTATCAAGAGGCCGTGATTGTGAAAGACGGGATCGCGACAGGCGAACGGTGGAATATCGAAGCCCGCGCAAGACGAATTACGATATGAGACGCCATCTCGTACCTTTCATGTTAACCAAACAAGTGCGAAAGAATAACTTCAAACTTAGACCGCAGTTAAGTGACAAGAACCATCGTATGATCGTCTGTGGAATCAGGATGGTTCTTTCACCGCACCACAATTGATGCATAAACTTCTTCTCATTTCAGCAACTCTACTATTCGCGTCCGCCTGCGGGAAACCGGAACCGACCGAAAAACTAACGGTATCCGGTTCCAACAGTATTGCGCCGATGATTGCTGAAATGGCTGAGATATTCGAAAGCAGAACGGAAGGGCTTGAATTCAAAATCCAGACAGGGAGTTCTTCCCGGGGAATCGCGGATACATCCTCCGGCAAAGCAGACATCGGAATGACGTGCCGGCCGCTGGCCCCCGATGAAGCCGGCATGGTTTCTCATACCATCGCCATTGGAGGCATTGCAGTGATTCTTCACGGAGAGAACAATGTGAAGAGCCTGACAAAGGAACAGCTCGTTTCCATTTTCACCGGGAGAACAGCGAACTGGAATGTCCTGGGGGGGCCGGATCACAAAATCGTTGTCGTTAGTAAAGGCCAAGGGAATGAAACCCTCGAGTTGTTTACCAAGTATCTGGGTATCGACCACTCCAATATCTCATCCAACCTGATTCTCGATGGGAATGAGCAGACCATTGCTGCCGTTGCAGAGAACCGTGACAGCATTGCTTTTGTGGCTTTGAGTGCAGCGGAGAGTGAGGTGGAAAAAGGAACCCCGGTTCAACTTGTAAAAATAAACGGCATTGAAGCGACCACTGCAGCTGTTGCAAATAGGACCTATCCAATATCCTGCCCGCTGCTCCTGGTCACGAAGGGCGAGCCCACCGGACACGTTAAAGATTTCATTGAATTCACGATGAGCGGTGAAGCTCACTCTTTTGTCGTGGGACGGATGCTCATCCCCATCGGACAATAAAGCGTCGTCACAATTCACTTTTCAGATTTCCCTGGCCTGGAATCGCCTTTCTTCAAACTTTGTCTGACAACAAAAACCGCCAAACCGCCCAGGAATAAGACGATTGGCGTGAATAAGGCTGCGATAACGGCCATGGCCTCGCGGCCACCATCCTGGCTGAGCGACGTCGACTCCGGCTTATCCGGGTGGTGGTAGATCGGAAAAGTTTTACCTCGTGGCCAAAGCTTTTCGTGCGCGCCGGTTTCCTCTCTAACTGGATTGGAGAAGACCCGGACAGGGACGCCATCGTATCGTTTACCGCCAACTTCATAACTGAAATCAACGAACAGCGCCCATTCCGGCGGTCCTCCTGTGCGATAGGATTTGATCTCAGTCCTGGTAACCTCGGCTTCAACTGACGGCCACTCGCCATGTCCACTCGATACCACGAGAAGAAAGACCACGACCATGCTCACAACCGTGCCGAGGCCTCCCAAAATAAGTAGTCGCCAATATCGTGCACTCAAAATAGTAATCCCCTGTCAACTGTGTGTCAGATAAACTTCGGATTACTGCGCATCAAGCTCAATTTGGAGGTGCCTATGGTGTCAGGTATTGGTTCAACTACGGCCAGAATTATTTATGAAAGACTTGCGACGGGATTTTCGTATAGTGGAAGTGATGAACCGTTCTTTCATTTTCGCCCTGACTGCAGCTGTCATAGCGCAGCCAGCCACGGCCTGTGGCCCGCGTTTCAGTGAAACGATTCTGGACATGAGCTTTGCCATTCTCCGGGCCCCGGTGACGTCGTTCGATCTAGAAATCTCGAGAATCAAACTCGACATTGATTCGCTCCCCGGGAACCTTGAAGTCCCGACTGAAGTGAGCAATCACACAACGTATGTCAGGAGTTGGCTCGACGATGACGAGCAGGCTGCGGCATTTTTTGCCCTGTCCGGCGACGATCTGATTGCCGACAAAGACGGATGCCGCACTGCTCTTTTTGAGACTCACTCGGATCTTGCGCGGGACGTGGCCGAAGTTGCAATGTTTCTCACTGACGGAAATGATGTCGAGACCTACCGGTCACTCCGGGCGGTGATGCTCGGACCTGACGATGTTGTTAGAGAGTATCTTGAACTGGTCGATATCCAGACCGCTGACCGGATATTGCAAACACGGGAGTGGCCCGGGTTTCTGCCCGAAGAGTTTCATCTCTATCTTGAGGGAGCGGTTGAATTCTCGGCACTCAACTGGGATGCAGCGGCGGCAAGTTTCGAAAAACTACTGGCCCTTCCACTGGAACAGCGCAAATACCGGTCGACCTGGGCCGCCTACATGAGGGGCCGGGTGGAATTGAAAAAAGGAGATCCGGACATGTCCAGAAGTGTGGTGCACTTCCAACGGACACTGGATGCGCGGGAAGACGGTTGTCATGACGTCCTCCACCTGGGATGGGATGCCCTGCGGTGTTCAGCTGATTTCGCAGAGCTGTCCGGAGACGTCAAAAAGTCGATTCGCTACCGGGTGGCACTGGCTTATAAGGGATGCGGTCCGGTCTCACCGATGAGGCAGCTGAAGTCGAGAGCCAGGCGATGGCTCAACGACGGTACGGCCGCTGAAGTCTCAAAGAACGATGCATTTGCCAGGCAGGTTTTCACGGCTACAGCAATGAATGCGACCCACGAGGTCCGCTATTGGGAAGACGAGCCTGCCATCTCCAATGAATGGATAGGATTCCTAACGGGAGTGGATTTAACTCCTGCTGAATCAGCTCAAGCTGCTCAGCTTGCGTATCGGTTGGGTAACCTCGACCTCGCTGAAACCTGGTTGAAAGAAGCTCCAAAGACTGACCATCAGGCGTTCTGGTTGCAGTCGAAACTGAATGCAAAGAAGGGCCAGGTGCGAACAGCGGTTCGGCAGAGTGGAAAAGCCGAATCGGGCTTTCCGCGATCACTCAAAAGCGAAATACCAAAGTATGATCACTACGGGGAATGGGAATACGGTGCGGATCAGGAGGAATTCCGAAACTACCAAAGCACCCAATACTGGGGTGAGCGTGGAGTGCTTCACATGGCTAACGATGAGTATAAGGCTGCACTGGATGCCTTTCTCCGGAGTGGTCACTGGCGGGATGCGGCCTATGTCGCAGAGCAATTGCTGTCCCGCGAAGAGTTGCTCACATTCGTCCGTGACCGGTGGCCGACAGAGGAATCAACAGGAGGCATGCAAACGCCCTACAGTATTCGATATCTGACGGCGCGGCGTCTGGCCCGTGATCACTATTTCAAAGATGCCAGGGGGCTCTTCCCAAAAACACTCCTTCCGGTATTCGACAAATATGTTGAGAACTACCGTGTCTTCCGGAACGAGGAACGATCTGAGCAGGAACGGGCGGAAGCCGGCTGGGAAGCGGCGCAACTTCACCGCCGCCTGGGAATGGAACTGTTCGGCACCGAAGTGGCACCGGACTACACCTGCTGGCAGGGAAATTACGGAGGCTGGTCACGCCTGCTCGGAAGAGTGAGTGCGTCCGAACAGGATCGTGTGGCCAGGAAAGTAAATCACTATCGGAACCCTGTTCAACCTGTCCTCAGGACAATGGGGGACTGGGAGAAGGAACGACTCGCGGAGCAGCTTTCGGAACCAGTTTTCCCGGAGCCAACACCTTCCGAAAAGTGGCGTTACCGACATTACGCTCAGCTGCCGAACATGTACCGATTTCATTATCGACACGTCGCCGCCGATCTCGCCTGGGAGGTATCGAAACTGATGCCGAACGAGTCAGAAGAAACGGCAAAAGTCCTGAATATCGCCGGCAGCTGGATCTCCATCCGCTATCCAAAGCAGGCCGACATCTTTTACAAATCATTGATTCGAAGAAACTGGAGTACACCTACCGCACGGATGGCCGACCACTTCAGGTGGTTCCCCGGCACAACCTGGAATGAGGATTATCGACCATGGAAGTCTCTCTGGCAGGCTCCACCGGAAAACCCTTATTTTGTTCCTCAAAAGGAAGCGGACAGAGATCACTGATTTGCGGCAGCTAAGGGATGGTATTCGATCCGTGATGCGATCAATCTGGACGGATGAAATACTGGACCTTGACCTGGTTGACTCTGGCCGTCGCATTTCCGCTCTGTTTCGCCCGCGCCCAAACTCCCTACCCCTGGAAGGCAGCCGCCGCTTCGGAGAAGATCACCCCGACCGGGAAAGTGTGGATGGCGGGCTACGCGGCGCGCAAGGGACCAATGGAGTCAGTCAAACAGGATATTTATGCAAAAGCACTGGCAATTGAGGACACCGAACAAGGTAGATTCGTATTCATCACTTTGGATTTGATCGGAGTCCCTAAAGAACTTCGAATCGACGTAGAAAAACTGGCTGAAGAGAAATATAAACTCAGGCCGGAACAAATCCTGATCAATGCTTCGCACACGCATTCCGGTCCGATGCTGCGAGCCTATCGGCCTCCCGGATCCGACACCTACCTACCTTCGTATGGCAGCATTCCTGAAGAGCAAAACGAGATGCGGGTGAAACAGGTGATGGACTACCGCAAGATGTTGCTGGGGAAAATCGATATCCTCTTTGAGAAGACCCTTACAAATCTGGAACCTGCAACGCTAACGTGGTCGAAAGCGCGAGCAGGGTTTGCCATGAATCGCCGGAGCCCGGTCAAGCCGGGGCAGTGGAAGAACGCCCCTTTCCCTGACGGCCCGGTCGATCATGATGTCCCCGTTCTTCAGGTGAAAAGCGCGGACGGAAAACAAATCAAGGCATTGCTGTTCGGCTATGCGTGTCACGCCACAACTCTCGGGACCATGGAAATTCACGGAGACTGGCCGGGCTACGCCCAACACTACCTTGAAGAGGATCATCCCGGTTCAGTCGCAATGTTCATTAACGGTGCGAGCGCCGACCAGAATCCCTACCCCCGACGAATGCCTGTCTTTGTGGAACGTCATGGACGCAGTGCTGCCATGGCTGTCGAGACGGCATTGGAAACTCAGCAAATCCCGATCTCCGGCCCAATTCGCTCAGCGATTTCGTGGCCTGAGATCAATTACCAATCTCCACCAAGTAGAGAGGCATTGGAAAAGAAAGCCGCGTCGTCAAGCTACTACGAGAAACGCTATGCAGAATTTCTTTTGGCTGTGCTTGACTCAGGAAACGAGTTTCCGAAAAGCTACCCCGTTCCGACTCAGGTGGTCCGATTTGGTGAATCACTCACCCTTGCAGCCATAGGGGGCGAAGTGGTGGTCGACTATGCTCTTCGATTGAAAGAAGAACTGGGCAGGAAAACCAACGGAGCACCGGTGTGGTTCTCCGGATATTCAAACGATGTCATGACCTATATTCCAAGTCGGCGGGTTTTGGAAGAAGGAGGCTACGAAGGGGGCGGAGCTATGATCTATGTTCGATCAACCATCCACCCGGCGCCATGGGAACCTGCCATTGAAGAAAAGCTGGTGAGTGAAATCCACCGACTCTTTGACTCACTTCAGTGACTCGGAAGGACTTATATTCAATTCGACAGACAACAGTAGGGCCGTTTAGTTTGTCGTCTGATGAATCTGCGAAACTGGACAATTATCACCACGGTATTCCTGGCGACCCTGCCTTTGGCAACAGCCCAGAAGAAAAAGATACCGGAAACCTCCGAAGTTTTTCGCGTCAGCCGGGCGGGAGTCAGCGGAGCCGCGGAGTCACGTGAGTTACTGATGGAGCTTTATCAAGTCATTGGAGATGAGTACAACGCCAATTTGACGAAAGAAGAGAAAGCTCAAAAGACTTCCTACCGCGGAAAGCAGGTGCGAATTCTACAAGTTCTGAAAGAAAAAGAAAACGGCGCGCCCATGTATATTGCCGCTTACGGAGGGAAACCTTCTGTCATCGCCATCTCAGATAAAAAAACTTTCAAACCCGGCGACCTCACTCCGGCTCTGAAAATCGAAGAAAACGGGGAGTACGAAACGGAAGTAACACGGGAGATCGTCGAACGATCTAAAGCAGCTTCCAATGAACCAAGTCTTGAAAAGGCAGATTCAGGCGGCGTCAGTTTCTTCGGCATCCCCATCGATACTGGCGGCAGCAGCTCCGCGCCGCCTTCCTCAGAGGAGGAAACAGTGATTCGGCGGCGAGTAAAGGAAGTCCGCAAGATGCCGAAGTACAAGGCTACTGTATCTGATGAAGTATTGAGTGAAGGGCCTGAGAAATTCTCAAAGGACCTCTTTCTCGACAATCTCAAGAACGGCAGCATCTACACCGTTCAAAGGGAAGAGGAACGACGTTGCCAGACATGCCGCGGTTTTCAGCGCATTACCACCACCATGCCAGTAGGGAGGCGCGATCCTGATGGTAAAATGCCCTGCCCTTCCTGCCGGGGGATTGGCAAAAAAAATTGGAATGTCACCTATCAGGTGGCGTGGTGAACTTTTGCTTCCTACTTCCAGAAAGCTAAATAGGGAGATGTGTTGGCCGCGATGATCCCGCTCAGCCCGGCAATGAGTGATAGCGGGCCCAACAGGCACATTGAGATTCCGCCAAGGACGACGCACAACCACACCGGCCAGACACCGTAGCCGTTGTGCCAGTTCAGGAGCCAAAGCATGCCTGCCCCGAACACATACGGGAAGATCGAAATGTGGCGCAGAATCAAGCCCCACCGCAGCGCAAACGCCCATGTGGAAACCTGTTCGTCCTCAAGTTCGCTCGTAGCCACACCATCAGGTGTAACGACGTCTCCAAAGATTGCCAGGCCAATTGCCATGGCTGGAATCAATACAAGCAAGCACCCAGCGGCCAGTCCGAGGCGGGAAATCATCACGCCGTAACCTTAGCAATCACTTTCTCCAGGAGTGCCTTGGTCTTCTTGATTCCTTCGTCTTCGCCAATCTCGTTTCCTTCGTATTCGACTCCGATATGCCCCGAGTATCCTGAGTCCTTAACGATATTCATCATCTTTAAAAAGTCGGTGTGAACCTCGTTTCCCTCTTCATCAAAGTCGTGGGCCTTCGCACTTACGCCTTTGGCAAAAGGCATCAGCGCCTCAGTTCCATCGTAGCGATCATACTCCAGACCTTTATCTGATTCCTTTAGGTCGGGATCACCCGCATAGATGGCCTTCTGTTTCTCATATTGGGCAGCGTCGCCCCGGTTCTTCACGAGATAGAAGTTCCCAAAATCGGGAAGGGAACCGCAATTGTCCCGCCCCACTGTCTTTAAAACATTCGCCAGCCAGCCACCATGCGACGAATACCCTCCGTGGTTTTCCACGATCACATTCAACCCATACTCGGCTGCCTTTTCGGATAACCTGCCCAGCCCTTCAACACACAGGTCTCCCTGTTGTTCAGGACTCAACTTTGCATCAGAAGCCGCATTCACCCGGATGCTGTGACACCCCAGAAACTTCGCCGCATCCAGCCAGGCGTAGTGGCCCTCTATTGCATTGGTCCGCTTCTGATCATCAGGATCCCCGAGATTTCCGACACGGTCGCACATGATCAAAAGGCTTTTCACTCCGTTGTCATCGCAGCGCTTTTTCATCTCGGCCAAGTAATCCCTGCCCTTCGGCTGATATCCCAACGTGTCATTCTTCTCGAAGAAAAACTGGTTAACCCACTCAAGGGCATCGATCTGAAAATTCGTTTTCACATACGCAGGCCAGTCGAGGTTATCGAGCGTTCCCCCTTTCAGGGCTTTGTGCTGAGACCATTGCGCCAGTGAAATCTTGAACCGTTGTCCCTCACCCTCACCTCCTTCGCCGGCACCAGCAGATTCACCATTCTTCCCACAGGAGGTCAAAAACGAAGCACCCAGAGCGGAGGCAGAAAAAGCAGAACCGGTCCGGGCAAGAAACTGACGTCGATTGAAATTCATGACGAAGTTTAGAGGCCCCGCATACAATTTTCCAGCCTTCACATCTAAAAAAGAAGCGCCTGACGTAACCTCCGATACAGATGAAGAAACGTGTTTTTATAATTGTCGCAGTCGTCGTTGTCCTTGCCGTATCCTGGGGCGGCATTTCCACGTCACGAGCAGGATATGAGTCAGCCGAATACGAGAGCGTTGAAAAGGACGGGAAGTTCGAGGTTCGAATCTACCCGGCGCTCACGACTGCCAGCACTTCCGTCAGCGAAGATAGAAATGAAAGAAAGCAGCGGAACTCCAGTTTTGGCCGCCTTTTTAAATTCATTACCGGCGACAATGAATCCGGTCAGAAAATTGCCATGACGACTCCCGTCTTCATGACCGCAAACGACAACGCCGAAGTCAAGACCATGCACTTTGTGGTTCCCAAAGCGGTGACAAAGAAAGGAGTCCCTGCCCCGTCAGGCAAGGCGGTTTCACTTTCCAAAGTCAATGGAGGTAAATACGCCGTGCTTCGATTCTCCGGCTCCGGATCCAAAGAAAAACAAAAAGAAGCCGTCACTGAACTTCGTGAACTACTCAAGCAACGGGGCCTGAAATCCACCGGCGCACCCATGTTCGCCTTTTATGATCCACCATGGACACCGGAGATGTTTCGTCGCAACGAAGTGCTTTTGAAACTGCAGCCGTAGCCCAACAATAGCTTCGCAAACCTCACCTGCCAGTCTCCAGCCCCTACGCACTACGCTAAACCCTCGACTCAGCTCTCACCCGAAAACTCAGCTACCAGTTTCGACAACACTTCCGGTTGTTCAAAAATCACCCGGTGCCCGCAGTCCTCTACCACGACATGCTCGCAGTTCGGCAGCGACGTGGCCATCTCCTGACCAATCGAGGTAAACTTAACATCTGCCTCCCCGGTCACCCAAAGCACCTTTGTTGAAACACTTCGCAATCTTTCCCGTAAATCTTCCTGCGCCCCCAGTGACCAGTTCTCGAATCCCTGTGCGACGGCCTCCCTCCTCGATTCCAAACTCTTCTGAGCCAACGATGGTTTACCCCCGGCAAGAACGCCCTGCGCATTCCATTTCTCCAGAAACGTGTCCCACTCCCAGTGCCCGGCCCATCCCGCCCACACGGCATCAGACATCCGCCGCGCCATTCGGTCCTCCACACAACACAGACCCGGGTGCGCCCCGATAATCACCGCCCCGTCCCAGAGGTCCGGCTCCGCAATCAGCGCATGAAGCGCCAACCGTCCCCCGAGTGAATATCCGACAAGGTAATTGCCTGAGTCACTTTCTTTTTCTCTGACTTCCCGGCAGAACTCGAACGCCCATTCCCAAAACGGGAGCTTGGAGTATTCCCACAAATCAACCGCTTCCCCTGGGAATCCATCCCAGTCCGCTGTGGATCCAATATTGCCATGCAGATTGTAGATCATCTAATTCACTCCTCTGCGCTTCCGCTCCCCGGTGTAAGATCAATCACCTCAGTCTCCACCCCGCTCCACAGCCCTGCCCACTTATTAAAATCAAAGGCGTGCCAGTTCTCTGTGATCCGCTTTTCCCCGTCCGGTAAATCCTTCAGTCCCGGCAGCTTCGAAAAGATCTTCCCGCCCCCGTTATCAATCACCACAATGTGAATTCGCTTTCCGGTATCGAGTTGGTCAACGATCCATGGCGCGCTCATATCATAGAGCGTCGTCAGGTCTCCGAATATTCCCCAGCATTCATCGCCTCCAAAATCCTGACACATCCCCAGGAAAGTCGAGATCTCCCCGTCAATCCCGTTCGCTCCGCGGTTGGCAAAACAATGCGGATGCGCCGTTTCCACCGTCGCCGCAAGATTCCATTCCCTAATAGGCAAACTGTTCCCCAGAAAGATCAGTGCATCAGAAGGGATCCGTTTTGATAAGTCATGAATCGCCCGTTCCTCTGGATCATATCCAGTTGAGTCATCTTGCTCTCCCTGCTCCCTCTCCAGCACGGGACTCGCACCTCCGGCTCCGATCCCTCCGCGCAGTCGAATCGTTTCAACATCCTCACGAGCCAGCCCTGAAAACCCGGTTCGGGAAACCGACGTCACTGCAATCTCCGGGCGCGTTTCCAGATCACGCCAGAACCGCAGGCTCGGCACTCCGCCGAGGCGCACGACTCTGGAAATATTACTCAATTGAGCAATGGCGGAATCCCCTCCCCGAATATGCTCGATCCCTCCCACCTCGCGCAAACCACTGATGGCTTCACACCAGACCGGGCAACCAGCACTCTGCAGGTAACCGGCCACCGTCAGCCGTTCCGATTCCAGCAACTCACCCACGATCACCAAGTCAGGTGCTTCTGTTAATATTTCATCCAATGAAGCGGCGGAACAGTCCCGGGGATCAGCAACACCCGGGATCTCCAATTCCACTTCTCCGTCGAACAGGGGTTCTTCGAGACATACATTGAGATGCAGGGGCGACTCCCGACCCCATTCCTCAACTTCCGTCCCGGCATAAGGCCCGAAGATATTCACCTGCTCGATCGCCTGCGGTGCTCCGGATCCACGAAATCTTTCAGGACGATCTGCAGTCAGTAATATAAGAGGTACACCGGAATAGTGGGCCTCGATCGTCGCCGGGAGCAGCTCAGCCACAGCGGTTCCGCTAGTGGTAACCACACAGACCGGTTCCAGACGTCTCTTTGCCAATCCCAGAGCAAAGAAAGCCGCAGCCCGCTCATCGAAATGATGCCAGATCCTGATTCCTCCCCGGCTATTCAGCTTCAACAGCGGCACCACGATCGGTGCGTTGCGCGCCCCGGCACAGACCACAAAATTCCTCGAACCACCCGCCAGTACTTGCGTGAGAATTTCGGTTGTGATCTGTGCGTTCGTTTTCAATCGGCGAGAGCTTAGCACATTTCCCGTAAGATTGGGGCCGTCGGTTCCCTGTGGTAATTCCGCCCGTTCTTTACCTCACTTCTTCGCAGGCAATTCCCCGGTGACAGGAATCTCCCCGCGCAGCAACTTCCCCGCCTGCCCGGTCAGCCACAAATAATGATCGGCTGGCAGCCCATGATACGACGTGAACTTCACGCCCTCTCCCACCGGCGGTTCGTTTGAGCATTTAAAAATCGCAGTTCCTTCATCTACTTCGTCAAACATCGCCACATAGATCATCTCCGCCCCGGCCTGCTTCGCCGCCACTACCTGCGCCCACAAAAACCGTCCTCCTAGTCGTGGAATAGAATCCAGCTCACCCCCGTGCAGGTTATGCCAACTGAAACCCGGATACACCACCGGAAAGAAATCCAACTCACGAGCCTTGCTCCACTCCACATCAGGACGCCACACTTTCTCCCCGTGTCGAGCAGCCTCTTCAGGGGTTCGGTACCGTCCCACCGTCCACGGACTGATGATGTCCGCCAGTGCCAGAATCTCATGCAACTCCGGCTCGGCCGTGGCGTCCCGCGTTTGCTCGCGGAAAAACGAAGGCACCCCCAACATCACCGCGCAGCCTTCCGCCTTCAGCCACTGAATGAGTTCACGGGTTTCCTTCAGTGTGTAAGCCCGGTCATCACTGAAGCCGATTCCCCACACCGACACCACCGGCTTTCCTTCATGATGCTGATAGTTGGATTCCTCTGTCAGTTTCATCTCCTGCAAAGCTGTCCAGTCTTCACGAACGACCGATGTCTGTCCCGCTTTGAGCCCGCTCAAATCATACATCACCGCGTAAGTTCTCCCCGCAGCGAGCGATGATTCGCGCACTCCTTTGAGAACGGCATTCTTCTGGTTCAACAGCTGAGGACTCTTCAAACCATTCGCAAAACGCTGTAGAAAAACGCCATCAATCCCATACTCCCGCATCCACTCAAAGTGACGCTGGATTGTCGCCGGATTGGCACTGCTGTATACCCTGGCAGGCGTCCCATCCGCAAATCGAAACCCCGTTTCATACAATTCATCGGTCCCGTATTCAGAAACGTCCGGCCACAGATCAATCGTAACATTTCCCGGACCGAACGGCTTGCCGCGATTCTTCGCCCAGTGAGTCCATCCCAGATTCAATCCGTCACCTTCACAGGTGAACCAGCCCTGATAACCACACATCACCTTTCCTGTCAGGGTTGATGAATCCACCACCGCAGGATCAGCCCCCGCGCAGATCGAAACGAAAGGAATAAGAAGAAAGAGAGAGTGCCAGGATTTCATGGATCACCGTTTCGAATCAACAGGGTCTGATCAGCGAACCAACCCTGTTGGATCGTGAGCGCTACATAATCGAAATCAACCCGAGGGTGATCATTCCGTTATTGATGGAATGCGCGGTCATTGGAGCGATGAGCGAATCCCGCCACTCACGGATCATACAAAAGCCCAACCCCATGGCCGTCAAAGCCGGTGCTCCCAACCATCCCTGCGGATGAATGATCGCGAAGATAAACCCGCCGATCAGGGCCGAGGCGAGAAACCGCCAGCGGGATCTGACAGCGCGGAACAAAGCCCCGCGAAACATCGTCTCTTCGAAAAGCGGTGCAATCACTGCCGCCAGAATGAAAACAAAAAGCTTCACCTTCCAGTCACCCAGAGCGATCCACTCAGCAATCGGGTGAGTCGGAGCGCTCGGGACAGAATCGATCTCCGTGGCATCCTCAATGACCGTCTCAGCCGCGCCCTCCACGGCCGACTCCACTGCATCAGCTTTCTTGGCCCGCGGGTTCCCGTTCATGTCCAATCCGACAGCCAGCATCAACAAAATCGTGATGGAAATACCCACCGCTGCGATCGGCAGCATGGCGAGGTAACCCACAAATCCGGCACCAATCTCTCTTAGAACGCCAGCCCCCCGATGCAGACCGAGAGACTTCCGGACACGACGCCACTTGATCCCCCGCAACACTGGCCACATCAGCGCAAGAACAAACGAAGCCAGATAGAACACGGGCGACAGGTATTCGAGGAAAGGCATTCCCTGAAAAAAGATGCCAACCACATCCGAGGCCGCCATCAGAAAGAGATAGATTGCAAACGCTTCGAGAAAGATCCCCGCCGGGCGCTTCAATTGATCAAACCGGACCAGAAGTTTCCCGTCATTCTTTTTCACCAAACCAATGATGAGCAGAATCAGCCCCGCCGCACCAGCCAGGCCAACGCCCAACAGGAGAATCGTAGCCAGGGCCGCGACCATCATCCCGGTCGCCTGCAACGCTGGTTTTCCCGGAACCGTCCCGTCTTCTCCCGGAATAATTTTGGAATACCACCCAATCCACGGCTCCCACTCAACGCGGGAATCCGGTGTCGCTCCCGCTTCCAGCATCTCATTGGCCCGGTCCAGGAGTTCATTGTCCGCCCCCTTTACCGCCCGCCGGTTTGCGATCACTTCAGCAGCTTTCTCCGCCCCTTCTTTCCTGAAATCTACAAACTGGTAGAGAAGAGCCGTCGCAATCGCAGTCTGGTCCGACGTCACCGCATCTTCCAGTTGCCCGACCATTTGATGAGCCTGCAGCAGATTGGTCGGGGCAATGCCGACGATCATCTTCCCCTGCATCTCGAAGATTTTCATCTCGAGCGGATTGGGAACAGCGACCACTTCTTCACTGCCGCCCTCCCCTTCAGACTCAGCTGCCTTCTCCGGAAACAGCGTCGGCTGCAGGACGATGTAGCAGACCGACAATATGATTAGCGGCCAGGCCCAGAAGCCGGCCTTGCGGTCTGTCGCCGGAACCGGAGGCGGAGTTGATTCAGTTTCCAAAATGAATCAGCCTTTAAGATCGTAACAATGGATCAGATCCTGATCGCGCAGGTAAAGCTTGCCATCAACCACCACAGGGTGAGACCAGATGCGTCCCTGCGGATTCCGAATTTCACTCTGGGGATCAAGCACAAACTGCCCCGCCACTTCAGGCTCGGAATCAGCGCTCACGGCCACCAGGGAAATACCACCGTTCTGCTCGTTCTGCGCATAGATCATTCCGTCCGCGATCGCGATCGCTCCTTTACTGAAAAACTGTCCCTCTTTCTTATTCCACACCATCTCGCCTGTCTCCCAATCCTGGGCAATGAGTCCCGCCCCGTCAGAGAAACCGTAGATGCGATCACCGACCTTGATAAACCCGCCGTGGTGATTCTTCATCACCTTGTTCACCCACACGTCCGACGCATTGTTGCTGGAATCGATCTCGATCATCTTGCAGCCAACCCCATAACCGGAACCAACGAACACCCGGTTACCGTCGACGATGGGAGTTGGAATCACCGCCGTGGCCCCGTTCCATGAAGAACGCCACACCACCTTGCCGCTCTCGGCATTGACCGAGACAATTTCTTTTTCAAAAAGCCGGATGTATTGATCAATCCCGTTGATGTTTGCCGGAACGATCGTGGCATACTCAGCCTTGCCCGGCGTCACCTCTTCAGCCTTCCAGAGAACCTTGCCGGTCTTCTTGTTCAAAGCCACGATTCCCGCCTGATCTCCACCCGGAGCGAGAACCAGCTTCTCCCCGTCCACCAGCAATGACGCTGAAAAGCCCCAGCCACCGGCTTTACCGCCGAAGTCATCAACCATGTGCTTCTTCCACTCCACCGATCCCGTCTCCGCATTGAGGCAGGCGACCGTCCCCTTCGGTCCCATCGAGAAAACCAGCCCGTCACTGAAAGTAGGCGTGCCGCGAGGGCCATGTCCCCAGCCGGAGTTGTATCCCTTCATGTCATCACTCGCGATCTTGGTCGACCACAGCTCATCACCCGTTTCCGCATTCAAACAAATCACCACCACGTCTTCGCCTCGTGTTCCCGCTGTAAAAAGCTTGTCTCCCGCCGTTGAAATACTGCTGTATCCATTCCCTGCGTTGCTGTAGCTCCACAGTTTCTTCGGCCCACCTTCAGGCCAGGTTTTCAGCAATCCGGTTTCCGTAGAGATCCCATCGCGATTCGGCCCGCGAAAGTTCGGCCAACCTCCCAGCGGCTTCGGCTTCAACATCTCTTTAATAGCCGCCTGATCTTCATCACTCAAATCAGCCAGCGGCACTTGCCCTACCCGCCCGTCTTTCAGCTTCAGAAACGCTTTCCCATCCTCCACCTTTTGCAGCTCGGCATCGATTTGTTTACCCGTGGATTTTTGAGTCCAAACTCGGGCTTCAGCCTTAGACGCAACGCAAAGCATGGCAACGCCAGCCACCAGCAGGAGGGATTTCGCAATATTCATCGCGGCAGTTTCAACCGTTCCAACGCAGTTGGCAAGTGGCCCGATGGAACCAATTGAGGAATCTTTCCCAATATCCCCCGATCCCGGAACCGCCGCGCCAAACATCAACGGACCACAGGAGTCAGCAATCCAATCCGCCACCCGAAGGCCCCGTATCCTTTTCCCTTCTTGTTTTTCTCCAGAATTCCCTGGAACAGGAACCGCAGATCCTCCGGATCAATCGTCAGCGTCTGATCCCTGCCATCACGAAGCAGTTCCCCGTGACTGATATTGTCAGTCCAGGCATCCACCCCGTCGGCCGGCTGGATATTGTGGAAACCGGCAAACGGACGCTTCTCAGTATCAGCCACCGGAGTCCATTTCCCATCGAGGCGGTCCGCCGAATACGCTTTGAAATGACGCCGCCCGTTCGCTTCGATCAGGGTGATAAACCGGTCACTCCCTTTTACCTTGTAGGTGTGACTCGCCTCAAACACCCTGGCCTGCAACGCCACTTCACAGTGGTCGAAGCCATGCGGAAAATCAGCCAGGTCCGTCCACATCCGCCACATCTTCCCATTGAGACTGGTGTAGAAGAGAAACGCCTTCGATTCATCACAGATGATCCAGTAATCCAGTCCTCCCACTGTCCGCGGATCATCCGGCCCGCCGTCGAGCATTGGTTTGGCGGTCGTCCACGAGGTCGGATCCGAAATATCTTTGGTCGTGGAATAAGCCACCCACATCTTCTTCGCCCCCGGCATCCCCGCCTGGTAGACGAGATACCACAACCCATGCGGCTCAAAGAAAAAGACCTGAGGTGCACAGAAATAATCGCTGTCACAGATGTCCAGCAAGTGACGCTCCGATTCGTCAGCCGTCTTGAAGTCACCAAAGGCGCAATACTCAATGGCCGAACGCCCCTCCAGCTTCGCCGTCATAAAGACATGCCATTTCCCATCATGAAACACAATCGTCGGGTCTTTGACCGCATGCGCCGGATCCTCGGTTCGTTGCTCCGGTTTGATCAACGGAGCTGTATACTCCCATCGCTCAGGAACCGTAAAACCCGCCGCGTTCACCGTCTGGTCCTGTGAGTATCCGGAAAGCGCCAACGCCAGAACACCGGAGAGTATCAGGGAGACGCGCGAGCCTGTTGGAATTAGAAACGCTGCTCGCGTTACAACAGGGTTAGGGTTTCGAGTAAACAGGGTCATATCGTTTTATGTTGTTCTGGCGCGTCAATCGCATCCAGTGGAAGCCAATCCTTGTCCCCAATTCAAGGTAAAAAAGGATCACTCGGGTTGGTTGGTTGCCGTCTGAATCGATGAATCTGAAACCATATCATTGCCTCCGCCTCCTCCATTTTTCTGTAAATCCAAGGTCGGTGATCATGATCCCAACCACGGTCCGTAACATAGAGAGTGTCCCCATGAATTTGATAGCGGGTTCCGGTTATCTGCCCGAAATAATTGAACCACTCCCGTGAAGGGCAATTGAGAAGTTGATAGTCTCTAATCCAGTGCTGCTCAGGATTAATCAGATCGATCACCAATTTCTTATCTTCGAAAAATGGATCCACATCGATTGTCTTCGTCCAAATCTCACGGGCCGCCTCATCCAGCGGCACATCTTCGAAGCGGGCAAAAGAAATCACTGAGCCCATAAATCTCTCCGCAAACACCTGAGTTCTTCGCTGCACCCAGTAGTAATACGATATGATTGCGACAAAGGCTCCAATCAAAAGAAGTATGATTCTAAAACCGATTCGTTTCATCGTTTCCCGTCGAACAAAATAAAGTGAGGAAGACCCCGATTTTCATTCTACACGACTTCAACTCCTAACCAGACACATTTAACCTAACCAACGCTATTACAATCACCTATCGCGATCCCGCCTACCGCCGGTTTTATCCGACTTGATGGCGCAGATAGCGGCCACAGATAAAATCCCAACGGGATTTCGCAACACCAGCCCGGGGTTGCCGCAGGCTACCCCGGGGAAATGATCTCCGATTCAAGACCTATCCCAACGGGATAGCGAAATCTCCTTCTCATCTTTACGTTGGCTCTTCAGCGAAACGATGTGTCCGGGAATGAGGTATTCCACAATCCCGTTGGGATTGATGATGATTTTTCTGCGGACCGCAATCCCAAGGTAGCCTGCGGCAACCTTGGGCTGATCATGTGAAATCCCGTTGGGATTTAGAACTAAAAGCGACTCCCACCAGCCCTCAAATCTCAATGTGCACCCTGTTTGCGTTTTTTTATTCTCGATCAGAAAAATCAAATTCGAAAGGTCAAACAATCAGGGTGCTCTCGCTAGCGAGAGTGTAAACCTCCTGAATCTCTTCACCGATGGCGGCCTCGGATAAAATCCCAACGGGATTTCGCAGCACCAGCCCGGGGTTGCCGCAGGCTACCCCGGGGGAAATGATCTCCGATTCAAGACCTATCCCAACGGGATAGCGAAACCTCCTTCTCATCTTTACATTGGTTCTTCAGCGAAACGATGTGTCCGGGAAGAGACATTCCACAATCCCGTTGGGATTGATGATGATTTGTTATGGACCGGAATCCCAAGGTAGCCTGCGGCAACCTTGGGCTGATCATGTGA
>JBLWYI010000048.1:0-35285 GCA_048267005.1 Verrucomicrobiales bacterium
ATCCTGTTGGAAGGCGCAAATGCTAACCAACTCAAAAAAAAGCAAAACACCGTTTACACAATTTTGCTGACATAGCCGGTCGCGCAGAGACGCAGAGAACGCAGAGTTTTGTGATTGTGTGTGATGGCTTTGCAGAGTGGTGCGATGGCTTTGCAGAGCGATTCGTGGGCTTTGCAGAGCGATTCGTGGGCTTTGCAGAGCGATTCGTTGGTTTTGCAGAGCGATTCGTTGTCTTTGCAGCGTGATTCGTTGGCTTTGCAGCGTGATTCGTTGGCTTTGCAGAGTGATGCGTGGGCTTTGCAGAGTGATGCGTGGGCTTTGCAGCGTGATTCGTTGGTTTTGCAGAGCGATTCGTGGGCTTTGCAGAGTGATTCGTTGGCTTTGCAGCGTGATTCGTTGGCTTTGCAGAGTGATGCGTGGGCTTTGCAGAGTGATGCGATGGCTTTGCAGCGTGATTCGTTGGCTTTGCAGAGTGATGCGTGGGCTTTGCAGAGTGATGCGATGGCTTTGCAGAGCGATTCGATGGCTTTGCAGAGTGATGCGTGGGCTTTGCAGAGTGATGCGTGGGCTTTGCAGTCGACTGATTGACAAAGGAAAAACTGCGCCGTTGGTCAATTTCTTATGCAAGTAGAAATCTTCACCCTGTGTGACGCGGCCACTATGGCGGCTGGAAAGCTGAACATCCTGGGAACATTCGATACCTTGAATTTCTCCCAGTTTCCCTCGGAATACGGGGCGTTTGCTATTGCCGCCAAGGTGCGCTGTGCTCCGGAGGAAATGGGGGAGCACGAAATGTTTGTGCGATGGATCGATCAGGACGGGGAAACGGTGGATGAATCTGATGTGTGTTCTTTTGAAACGAATTTTCTCGAGCAACGCGACATCTGGCACCATATCTGGAATCTGCACGGCAAGGAGTTTTTCGGGGAGAATGAATACGTTCTCCAACTGGTGGTCGATGACACGCCGGTCGCCAGTGTCCCGTTGTTCGTCAAAGGGACATAAACAGCCCATCAACAATCTGAATTCAATTGACCCGCCCCTGATCTTTAACGAAGATTAAATGCTATTGAATCATGGAAGTTGATGACTCAGAACCGGAAGTTCCCATCGTTGTCCCTGACGGCACGGCGGTTCGGCAAATCGTAGTTTTTCTGGAGAACAGGGCAGGGGCTTTGCTCAGTATCGTCCAACTCATTTCTGATACGAATGTGATTGTTTTGGGGCTGAGTGTCCGTGATTCGATCGATTCCACTGTGGTGCGACTGATTGTGAGTGATCCGGATCTGGTCGAGCCGCTTTTCATCGAGCGCGGGATTTCCTTTTCGACTACGGACGTGCTGGTTGTCGAGCTGCCGGGGGGGGCGGAGCAGCTTCCGCATTGTCTGCGAGCGCTCGTCAATGCCGAGACGAACATCCATTTCGTTTACCCGATTCTGACGCGGCCGAATGGAATCGCCACTATGGCGTTGTGTGCCGAGGATAATGATTTCGGGCGGAAAGTCCTCAATCAGGCGGGATACCGGGTGCTGATGCAGGAAGATCTGAGCCGATAGGAGTGAGGGCAGGGTGAGGCGCTCGTAAGAGTATGGTTCGGAGGCTGAAGTGACAGCTGCGATGTAGCTTGCCACCTCTGGACTTCAGGCTTGAACCACTGGCAAAACCGTCTCTATTCGACATCCCACTTTTCTATGAGCGATCCCACACCTGCCGGTAATGATTTTTCTGTATGGGCCGACCGATTTTCTGATGCGGAAAATCCGGTGAAGGTCCATCTCATCGGCGTGGCCGGCTCCGGCATGAGCGGTCTGGCATCGCTGTTCCTCGGGATGGGGCACAAGGTTTCGGGTTCGGACCGGGTCACGACTTTGGAAACGGAACGTCTCGAAGGGGTGGGCTTGAAGTTTTCCTCTCCACACAACGCCAGCGAAGTCGATGGGGTGGATGTGGTGGTTTACACCTCTGCGGTGAAGCCGGGTAAAAACGTGGCGCTGGATGCGGCGATCGCGGCCGGAATCCCGCTTTTGCGACGAGCGGAGGCGCTCGCGGCTATCATGAACGGCCGGAAAGGGGTCGTCGTCGCAGGCACGCATGGGAAAACCACAACCTCCGCGCTGGCTGCCCATGTTTTGCGGACGGGTGGGCGATCTCCTTCGCATTATGTGGGGGCTGAGATTCCGATTCTGGGAACGAACGCCAACTTCGAGCCGGAGGGTGAGTATTTCATTGCTGAGGGGGATGAAAGCGATGGCACGCTGGTGAATTTTCACTCGGAACACGCCATTTTGCTGAATGTGGAAGCCGAACATCTCGATCACTATGAAGGGGGGCTTGAGGAAATCTGCGGCGTCTTTAAACAGTTCTGCGATCAGACTCGCGGGTCTGTGATTTACTGTGGTGAATGCCCAAACGCGACCGGCATTCTCGCAGGGCGGGAATCGGCGATCAGCTATGGCTGGGATCGGGAATCTCATGACTACGCTGCGGTTGACCTGGCACCCAGGGGGGCGGGCACTGAGTTTACCGTTGTCCGCAAGGGGAAGGAGCTGGGCCGGGTGCGGCTTGGTATTCCCGGTCAGCACAATGTGTTGAACGCGCTCGCGGCGATCGCGCTTGGCACGGAGCTCGGTATGACGATCGATCGCATCGACGAGGCGCTGGGGAGTTTCCGCGGGGCCAAGCGTCGCTTTGAACTGAAGCGGCAGTCGGACTTTGTTACGATCGTGGACGACTACGGTCATCACCCCACTGAAATCGAAGCCACGTTGCAGACGGCACGGACTCAGCATCAGGGACGGTTGATCTGTCTTTTCCAACCGCATCGTTACACCCGGACTCAACTGCTCCGCGATGAGTTCGGCGCGGCCTTTGATGAAGTGGATGAACTTTGGGTGACGGATATTTATCCTGCCAGCGAACCACCGATTCCGGGGATCACCGGGCAGACCATCGTGGATGCGGTGAAGGAGCGTGGCGCGACAAAAGCCGCCTTCTCTCATTCGGATCTGGCGACCCTTCATCTGGAAATCGGGAATCAACTGAAGCCGGGCGACTGGGTCATCACTCTGGGCGCAGGCAATATCCACGAAGTCGGCACGCGGCTGGCTGCTGATTTAGCGACGATCGATCAACTGCGATCAGTGGTGGCTGAGGAGGAAGCCGTCATCAAGCTTTACGAACCGATGCGCAAGCACACTACGATGAAAGTCGGCGGGCCGGCGCAGTTCTGGGTGGAACCGACCACGGAAGACGGGTTTGCCCGGTTGGTTAAGCATTGCGCGGCGAGTGGTTTGCCCCTTCGGGTGGTCGGGCGGGGATCGAATCTCCTGGTGAGAGACGGGGGAGTTCCCGGAGTGGTGTGTTGTCCGGTGCGGGGCGAGTTTTCTGAAATCCAGGTGGATGGAAATACGATTCGTGCGGGTGCCGGGGTGAAATACAAAGCTCTCACCGCAGCGGCTCAGGCGGCAGGGATTGGAGGGTTCGAGTGGATGGAAGGCATTCCCGGGGCGGTGGGCGGCAGCCTGCGGATGAACGCGGGTGCGATGGGTACGGAGACCTTTGATCAAGTGGTGAGTGTTCGCATGATTGACAGTGATGGTGACGTTTTTGAAAAGGCCGCGACTTCCATGCAAGTGCATTACCGCAACGTGCCGGAGCTGGCTCACAATGTGGCGGTTTCAGCTCTGTTTGAAGGCGAACCGGCACCGGCCGATGAAATCGCGGAGAAGATCGAGGCTTCGAAAAACAAGCGCAAGACCTCGCAGCCCATTGCCGCCAGTGCGGGGTGTATTTTTAAGAACCCCACCGCGTCTCTCGGGGCGGGGCAGTTGGTAGATGAGTTGGGGTTGAAAGATACCGGAGTCGGCAAAGCGATTGTTTCCCCGGTGCACGGGAATTTCATTGTGAACAGTGACAACACCGCCAGTGCTCAGGATGTATTGGATCTGATTGCTTCGATCAAAAGCAGGGCCCGTGAAGAGCGCGGTATTGAGCTCGAGACAGAGGTGCAGATCGTGGGGCAGGACGAACCGGTGTAGTTTGTGCTTCGGAAGGGCCGGGCTTGTTGGACGCTGGTCGCACCAGGACGCGGAGGGGGGAGTTTTTTCCGATAGTGGGTTGGCTTGGATTCCGGCCGCTTTCTGGCCGATCGCTGATCAAGGTTTTGTCTTTCCAATTGCGAACAAATGTTGAGCGCCCCGGATATAGAGGACGCCTTCGGAGATTGCGGGAGTCGCCATGAGTGGTTCGCCCATGGGGTTGGTGGCAAGGAGTTTGAATTCGGTGGTGGCGTCGATTACGTAAACGTTTCCGGCTTCTCCGGAGAGGTAGATTTTCCCGTCGGTTGCGACGGGAGAGGCGCTGAAGCCGTTGCCGCCATGGGGAATGCGCAGGTAGAAATGTTCGAGCCCGGTTTTGAGATCGAAACAGGCAAAAGGGCCGTCGTTGTTCAGTGAATACAGCTTGCCTCCCACTACGATTGGCGTGGGCATGTAGGGACCGCGTCGCAAAATCGACCAGGCGATGTCGCCGTGACCGAGGTCTCCGGTGGCGCCGAGTTTGATGACAAAGATCGGGCGCTCGGGTGCCCGGCCGCTGGCGACTACGATCAAATCATCGGCAAAGAACGGAGTGGGGGCGGTGATTTTGGAGCTTCCGCCGAGACGCCAGAGCTCTTTGCCGGTTGCCGGATCATATCCGCGAATGAAGTTGGATCCGTTGGTGATCAGCTCGGCGCGTTCCTTTCCGGGATAGACGTTTGGCGTGCCCCAGGAAGGGAGTTCATCGCGCTCCGTGCGCCAAACCTCTTTGCCGGTTGCAACTTCGAATGCCGCGATGAAGGAGTCCTTTTGGGTGTCGCATTGCACGATGACTTTGCCGTCCCAGATGATGGGCGAGCTGGCGGTTCCCCACTCATAGCTGGGCAGATCGTAGGCCCCGACGTCGAGTCGACCGAGGTCCTTTTTCCACAGGAACTTGCCGTCGACGCTGTAGGCAAACAGGCCGTTTGATCCAAAGAATCCGACGACATGTTTGCCATCAGTCGCGGGAGTAGAGTTGGCGTAGGTCGCTTTGACATGGCGCTTATCGATGGGCTTTGCTGACACTGCTGTTTCCGACCACAGTGTATTTCCGGTCGTCTTATCGAGGCAGAGGATCTTGAAGTCGTGAATGCTATTTCGGTCAGTCGCGGCATCGCCTGAGCCATAGAGCCCGGCTTTGAAGGTTGAGTCGCCTGCTGTGTTGACGGCGGTTGTCAGGTAGACGCGATCCCCCCAAATGATCGGGCTGGAATGAGCGAGACCGGGGATCTTTACTTTGAAGAGGATGTTCTCTTCCCCTGATTCAGCATTCCATTTCAGTGGCAGGTCCTGTCCCTCAGGAGCGAGCCCCGAGGCCGAAGGTCCGCGGAAAGAAGGCCAGTCGTTCTCACCGGATAGGGTTGTCGTTGTCAACAACGCTGCACAAAACGCAAAGATCACTTTTGCCATACCGCAAAAAACTATCATGCTGGCTTGCCCTCACCAATTCAATTCCTGATGATTGTGTCTATGAAACTGATTCCACTTTTCGCCTGCCTCGCTGTTATTTTCCCGCACTTCGTGCAAGGGCAGGAAGCTGATGACGGCGCGCGGTTTCAATTCAACACGCCGGCTGAGTGGCGTGGGGAGGTAATCACTTTACCGCCCGGGTTTGCGAAAGATCTCAAGTGGCACGGAACAGAGAGCATCCGGTTTGCGCCGGGAATGTTTGACCCCGCGTCCGATTCGTTCTTTTCCTATGTTCTCGTGTTTCTCATCAGTAAAGATGATGACGTCAGTGATGAAGCGGTGAAAGCCCAGGTGTTGACCTATTACCAGGGGCTTGCCACAGCGGTGATGGGGGCCGGGAAAGAGGTGACTGATAAGTTTAAACTATCGCTCGAAGCGGCCGAAGACGGAGAGCTGAAGTCACCGCCGGCAGATGCCAAAGGTAAGGAACTGAAGGGGTGGACCGGAGAGTTGGAATGGGTCGAGCCCTTCAAGACCAAGGCCGCCCAGACGTTAAATCTCGAAGTTCATCTCTGGAAGAACGGCGACCAGCCTGTGTTGTATTTCGCGGTGTCTCCACAAAAGCCGGATCATGCCATCTGGGATGAGATGCGGAAATACCGGGCTTTGTTTGAGTTGAAGTAGGGGGGCAGAATGTTCGCCCGTAGCACTACACCATCACGGCATCGCTTTTGACTCCGGCGATGTCATCGTTTTGCCCGTGAATATTCACCTCGCAACTGCTTTCCTTTTTCTCGCCGCATCGGTCATCTTGCGGGCGGAGGACAAAGTTCCGGGTAATGCGCCGCCGGAGTTTGCGAAGATCCAGCCTATGCTGGAGCAATATTGCTACAAATGTCACGATGAAGATGTCCAGAAAGGGGACCTGCGTCTCGATACGTTTGAAGACACGGCGGACGTGATTCGTGAGCGCAAGACTTGGCTCCATGTGCTTGAGCAGTTGGAGACGCGGGAGATGCCGACGAAGAAGCCACTCCCCAGTGAGGCGGAATATCAGCAAATGATCGCCTGGGTTGATCAGGCTGTGAATCAACTCGATTGGGAAAAGATCAAGAGCCCCGGACATGTCACCATTCCGCGCCTGACGAAGACCGAATACAATCGGACGATCCGCGATCTCTTCGGGTTGGATTCAAGACCAGGCGACGTTTTCTCCGAAGACGGAGAGGGGAAAAGCGGATTCAACAATGATCGTGACGCACTCTTCATCACGTCTTCACAAATGGAGAAGTATTTCGAGGCGGCGGAGAAAGCGGTTGATGCAGTGATGGCTTTGAACCTGAAACCTGTGGCCAGACATTTGGAGGCGGAAGACATGTTCATGACCGAGACGAAGACGGCTAAGTCGAGTGTCGATGATCATGGGGCGATCGGTTACATCCTGAACCGGGGGCAAATGACGCTTTACGACTCCATCGAAGTGCCGGCTGATGGATTCTATAAATTTAAAGTGAGGGCCAGATCCACCACCAACGGTCCGACCAGTGGAGTGTTGCGGATCAATGATGTGAAGAGAGGAGTCATCAACATCACAGGGCGCGAGCCGGAGGTGAAGGAAATCGATGTTTTCCTTTCCAGGGGGAGTCATCAGATGGCATGGAACATCAATCTCGAAGGTATTCCGAAGCAGGCAAAGAGTGCCGCAAAACCAAAGCCTTTCACTGTGCTGCCGAAAGATGCGGCGGGGATCATCAATCGTGAGTCAAAGACGCAATCTCCCGTTTTCCCGACAAGCGGGGATGAGCCGGAGGATGTCCGCAAAATGATTCAGCGCTGGGACGCGAATCAAAGTAATGTCCAACGACCTTATGAGTGGCTGCGCTTGCATGGTGAGGACGGGAACCCTTCAGAGCTGCGACGGTTCAACGGGTATATTGTTGAGCGCAGCAAAGTTCCGAACGCTTTGCGGACAGACATTGCGAAGGCACTGGGCATCACTGAAGCAGAGTTTGATAAGAGAGTCCTCGAAGCAAATCCCCAAAAAATGGCGGATCGCGAGAAGCTGTTCAAGATGTCCAACGTGGAAGTGGTGATCGATAGAACCAAGCCCGGCCAGTTCGCGGTCGATTGGATTGAGGTCGATGGACCTGTTCCGGTAGGGGACGTGGCGAAAGCCAGATCGGTCGCGGCGATGTTTACGAACGAACAGGGTTCGATCGATGAGGCAACCCTGTTGATTCGTAAAGCTTTCCGGCGGCCTGTTACTGACGGGGAAACTGCCCGGTTCAAGGCGGTGTATGATGGTTCACGGAAGGCGGGGCTGGTTCATGCTGAAGCCATGAAACAGATGCTGGTGGCGGTTCTGGTGTCTCCGAACTTTCTCTATCGGGTGGAGCTTGGTGAAGGGAAAGAATTTGAGCTGGATGATTGGCAATTGGCTTCACGGCTCTCGTATTTTCTCTGGCAAACCATGCCGGATGACGCGCTTTTTACTCAGGCTGAGAATGGAACGCTGAGAGAAAATCTGGAAACGGAGATTGACCGGATGCTGGCGGATGAGAAGGCGGGGATTTTCTATGAATCGTTTGGTGGGCAATGGTTGGGATATTCGGGTTTGGGTAAAACGATCACTCCGGATCCCAAAGCGTTTAAGGATTTCAGCCCGGCCCTGGCTGAGGCGATGAAGGAGGAGACCCATTGGCTTTTCCAATCAGTTTTCCGGGAGAACCGGCCGGTGACAGATCTGATCACGGCGCGTGAAACGGTGTTGAACGACCTGCTTGCCCGTCATTACGGGGTCGAAGGGGTGAAAGGAAATGCCTTCCAGAAAGTGTTGCTGGAGACTGATCAGCGCGGGGGAATTCTGGGAATGGGATCGGTGTTAACCGCAACCTCGACACCGGTCAGGACCAGTCCTGTTATTCGGGGAGTCTTTATCATGGAGAAGCTGCTGGGAGATGAACCGGGGGAACCGCCGGCGGATGCAGGCGAGCTGCCGGGGAATGCCGGACCGAACCGGGGAAAGACTTTGCGCGAGGAGTTGGAGATTCACCGTGACCGGGAGGATTGTGCCAGCTGCCATGACAAGATTGATCCACTCGGATTCGGGTTGGAGAATTTCGATGCGGTGGGCCGTTTCCGGACCAGCATCGGCAGGAAGGAGATCGATGCGACAGGCACGTTGCCCGATGGAACGACATTCGAGGGGATCAGCGACCTGAGAAATTATCTGCTGAACCAGCGTCGCGACGACTTCCTCCGCAACGTGACGGAACGGCTCATGAAGTTTGCCCTGGGGCGGGATTTACAAACTCCGGATGAAGCAGCGATTCGCGGGATTCTGAAGCGTGGGGAGGAGACTGATTTTCGTGCCGGCGATCTGGTGAAGTCGATTGTGGAAAGCTATCCCTTCACACATCAGGCGGCGGAGGCGGGAGGTGAGTGACGTAAACTTTCCTCGAAAAAGGGTGATTCAGTGACAAGTTCATTCATCGGATGGCAACGCGAACAGACTCCTGAAGAGGAAATGGCAAACGCCATCACGCACGGGGTGGGTGCGTTGATCAGTGTGGCGGGACTTGTCTATCTCGTTGTGAAATCAGTGCAGCTTGGAACCTCATGGGAAATCGTGGGAGCCTGCATCTTCGGGACCAGCCTCGTGCTGCTCTACTCGGCATCGACGATCTATCACGCTTTTCACAAGTCGTCATCCAAGCGGATTTTCCAGGTGTTGGATCACGGCTTCATCTTCGTGCTCATCGCGGGGACCTACACGCCTTTCGTCCTGGGGCCGTTGCGCAGTCCGGTCGGGTGGTGGCTGTTCGGGATCGTCTGGGGGCTGGCGATTGTCGGGTTTGTCCTGAAGGCAATCTTCCTGCCGCGCTACGCCAAGTCGACTTCGTTTCTGTATGTGGTGATGGGCTGGCTGATCGTTTTTGCGGGGAATCAGATATCAGAAAACATGTCGTCTGAGGCGATCATCTGGCTGGTTGCGGGTGGTCTGGCTTACACGGTTGGGATCGTCTTCTTCATTCTTGATCGGGTGAAGTTCATGCACACGGTCTGGCATCTCTTTGTACTGGCGGGGAGCGTTTGTCACTTTTTTGCCGTGGTCTTCGGGGTGCTTGTAGAGTGATCGATAATGGAGACCCCGGTCCAGCAAGTCAGTCTGGTTGCCATCTGGATTGCGATGGCTGCGTGGACTGTTGCGATGGCGAGTTGGTATTTGTCAAAGAACGGAAAGATACAGAACACATTCTGGATGATCGGCTTGATGGCGTTCGGTGTGCATATTTGGTCCGCGTTTGATGGCTTCTACGGCTGGAGCCTGGACACGGCACTGGATGAAACCGCCCGGCTCACAGAGGAAGTCACGGGATGGCGGTCGGGTGTCGGATTGTGGGTGAACTTTGCGTTTTTCGCCGCGCTGGCGGCTGACTTTGCGATGCGTGTATTCCGCGAGGGCGGAGTCTGTGCGAAGCAAAACCGGATTGTCGAGATCCTGGTGATCTTCATGATGATCAATGGCGCGATTGTTTTTGCGGACGGTCCGGTGCGATGGTTTGGAATTGTCCTGCTTGTGGGGCTTGTCGCGGCGGTTTGGTATGCGAAAATGCGCGATCGAATCTCCTCCTAAGAAAATTGTTTATATCACAGCAGGTGCCGCCGGAATGTATTGCGGCAGTTGCATGCGCGACAATGCGCTGGTCACAGAGCTGAAGCGGATCGGTGGCTACGACGTGACCCTCCTTCCTCTCTACACCCCGATTCGCACCGACGAGCCTGATGTGTCGGTGGATCAGATTTTCTTCGGCGGGATCAACGTCTATCTGCAGCAGAAGATCCCTCTCTTCCGGCACCTGCCCCGCTTTCTGGATCGCTGGCTGGACAATCCCAAACTGGTGAAGACGGTCGCGTCCCGGGGGATGAGTGTGAATGCGAAGGACCTCGGGTCACTGACTCTGTCGATGGTTCGGGGCGAGCATGGCCATCAGAAAAAAGAGGTGATTCGCCTCGTGGAGTGGTTGCGGGATGAAGCCAAGCCAGATCTGATTTGTCTCACGAACCTGTTGGTCGGTGGATGTATTCCGACTCTGAAAGAGGAACTCCCCAACGTGCCGGTGTTAGTGACCTTGCAGGGCGATGATGTGTTTCTCGATGAACTGATTGAGCCGTGGCGGGAGAAAATCCTGCACGAGATGAAAGGCCTCGCGGCGATGTCAGATGGGTTCATCACCTTCAGTGAATATTACCGTGACAAGGTGAGAGCACTCTTCGAAATCCCGGAAGAGAAGTTCCACCTGACTGCGCTGGGTGCCGACTTGCATGACTTCCACGAAGTAGCGCCGGGAAAAACCACCGATGGAAATACGATCGGATACTTTGCGCGGATCTGTCCCGAGAAAGGGTTCGATGTGTTGGTGAGTGCGTTCATCGAGTTGGCAACGCGTCCCGGGTTTGAGAAGGCCCGGCTGAAAGTCGGCGGTTATCTCGGGGTGAAAGATACTCCGTTTTTTGATGAGCAAGTGGTGAGGCTGAAGACAGCCGGACTGGATGACCGGTTTGAGTGGATCGGTTCACCCGAGCTGGATGGCAAACTGGACTTCTTTAAGACGATCGATGTGTTCTCCGTGCCGGCCCGTTTTGTTGAGCCGAAAGGAATCTATGCCATTGAGGCCATGGCTTCCGGAATCCCGGTCGTCGCGCCTGATCGCGGGACGTTTCCTGAAATGTTGGAGTCCAGCGGTGGTGGACTTATTTTCCCGACTGAAGACGCTGATGCCCTGGCCGATGCTTTGGGGGTGCTTTTGCAAGACAAGGAAAAGGCCCGTCAACTGGCCGAAGCCGGGAGAGCGTGGGCCTTTGACAAAGCAGACCGGGCCGCGATGGCTGAAACCACCGGGGCCGTCTTCGAGCGCTTCATTGGTTGAGCCAATTCAGATGTTGATCTTGTTGGTGACAATCAGCAGCCCGGTGATGGCATTGCCGAAAGAAAAGAGGGCTTGAAGCCCGAAGACTGCGGAAAAGTTTTTGGTGTGGGCATTCCTGCTCAACAGGGGGAGAAAGAGCATCACCAGCCACTGAAGCACCAGGCCGCCGAAGATAAAGATGGCGATGGCAATCGTCACGGTTTCTCCCGTCTGGTTGTAAATCTCCGTCGCAATCTCATCGATGTCGGACTTCAATAGAACGGCGATGGCGGCTCCCGATAACAATACGAGATACTCAAACGGGTCGTGGATCTCGTTCGCTGCGACCAGCGCAAAAAAGGCGGGGAACGAAAACATGATGGCTCCGCTTTTGAATAGAAGTTTCAGGGAGGGCTTCATGTCGACGTTCGCTTTCCGACTATACTGTGGATTACACCGCCAGGTTTCAAGAACTTGCTCACCACTACAGTTTTTCGGTCAGGACAAGGTAGTAACCCGCGGCTGCCTGAACGGTGGCATAAAGAAACTGAATGAGATGAAAGTGAATACGGCGCTTCTGCGAAAACTGGTTAAACGCCGGAAGAGCCAGAATCAGAATCCACATGGCAACGAGGCTGACGATAATGCCGATGGCGACAACCGTCGCGATCTTCATATCGAGATCGAAAAACATCTTCTCAAACAGATCGAAGTGCTGGATCAGAACCACGAAAAAGCCCACGAAGACAATGAGCCGGGCTGAGAGATCTGAAGTGTAGGAAAAATCCTCAATCAGCAAGACGAGTATGGGAGGAAGACACATCGCCAGAATACTCGTGAGCCAGCACTGATAGGCCGGGGAATCTGAGAGGGCGTTACTGGCGGTCTTCTTTGGCATGATTGTCGAAAAACGGACCTTGCCACAACCGGCAGACCTCTTAAAATTCCGCTCACAGTCTATCCTGTATTTCGAACAACCATGAATCTCAAATCCACTTTTTTCACACTGGCCGTCGTTGCGGCCGGTTCCTCAACGGTCTTCGCTGACAGCTGGCCATCCTATCGCGGACCCTCAGGTGATGGAGTTTCCCCGGAGAAACTTCCCACCACGACATTCGGCGCTGACGGCCCCGCTGCCGTATGGAAGACCAAGGTCGATAACGGTTTCAGCTCTTTCTCTGTTGCTCAGGGCAAAGCACTGACGTTGGAGATGCGCGACGTGGATGGTAACGACATGGAAGTCTGTGTGGCCCGGAATGCAGATACCGGTGAGGAGTTATGGGCGAGCCCGTTGTGGATTGCCGGCAAATGGGGTGGCGGTGGCAACTCTGGTGCCAAGGGGAACGACGGTGGTGATGGCCCCCGTTCCACTCCGGTTATCGATGGTGATCACGTTTATGTTTTGGACGCCAACCTTCGGCTCTATGCATTCGGTCTGGAAGACGGTGAGACTGCCTGGCAGATTGATTTGGAGAAAAAGCACGGTGCCAAGAACATCAAGTGGCACAACGCGGCGTCTCCCCTCATCGATGGCGATTCGATTTACGTCGCAGGTGGTGGCCGCGGCCAGTCATTGCTCAGCTTTAACAAGGCGGACGGAAAATTGAACTGGAAGGCGGAGAACGACGCGATCACTCACGCCACACCAATCGTTGGCGAAGTTCAGGGCATTAAGCAGGTCATCTTCTTCACTCAGGAAGGTCTCGTTGCGGTGACTCCCGATGCAGGCGAAGTGCTGTGGCGCTATGAGTTTCCTTTCAAGGTTTCAACAGCGGCTTCACCGGTCATCTATGAAGACATTGTCTACTGCTCAGCCGGTTACGGTGTGGGTGCAGGTGCCGTGAAAGTTGAGAAAGACGGCTCCGGTTTGAAAGCGACTGAGATCTGGCGCACAGAGAATGACAACATCAATCACTGGAGCACCCCGGTGGTGAAAGACGGCTTCCTCTACGGAATGTTCAGCTTCAAGAAGTATGGCGAAGGACCACTGGCTTGTGTGGATATCCGCACCGGTGAGCAGAAGTGGGCTGAGCCCGGGTTTGGTCCGGGGAATGTCATCCTGACTGCGGACGGCGATGTGGTCGCTCTCAGTGACAAAGGCGAAATCGTTATCGTGGATGCCAACCCGGATGATTACAAAGAACTCGCACGAGCTGATGTGCTGGAAGGCAAGTGCTGGAGCACTCCTTCATTGGCCGGTGGCAAAATCTACGCGCGCAGCACGGTTCAAGCAGGCTGTTTCGATCTTGTGAAGAAGTAATAACTTCACGATTAGAGTTCGAAAGAACCCAATTTGGAACGGGCTCTCTGTCATCGACGGAGCGCCCGTTTTTTGTGTCAGGGAGACTCGTTCATCATGCGAACCATCTCATAGGTAGCCAACACATTGTTCAGGAAGTGAATCCAGATGGGGGCCCAGATAGATTTCGAAATGTAGCGAACCGTTCCCAGCAGAATGCCGAGAGAGAAAATGGCAGCGAGTCCATAAAGGTCATATTGGATATGGATGATGGTCCATAGAAAGGACGTGGCCAAAATCGTGCCGGGAACCCCAATGCGGGAATGCATCCAACCTTTGAACATGAATCCGCGGAACAGAAACTCCTCCACGATCGGGGCGCAAAAGACGACTGCGACGACAAGGAACCAGAAATCCGTGACCTTCTCAGCCATGTCCTTCATCCACGGATTTTCCTCGGGAGCACCCATCATGATAAGCAGATGCCCGATGACAAACATCACGGCATAGGTCACCATAGGCCACAGGATCCAGGATTTCCACCCCATCGATTTCAGGCCCAGATACTCACGGACGGTGATCCCGTGCTTTCCGCGGATCGCGGAGAACAGCCAGCATCCTCCGATGAGGAATGGCATTGAGACCAGAGAGGCGATACCAATCATCAGCCCGTTGAACTCCATTCCTTTGATGACTTCCTGAACGTTCTTTTCGTCAACCCCGGCTTTCGCCAGATCGATGAGCGTAAAGATACCCCCGGAAAACGATTGAACGGCCATCCAGACCAACCAGATCAGAACGCCAAGGCCGAGTGTCGCCCAGAACCCCCACGGCTTGCCATCAGGGACGGGAAGCGGTGGTGGTGTTACGTCTGACTCAACACCTGATGAATAGCTGTCAGTATCCATACGACTTACGCAAGGCCAAGCACATCGTCCATCCGCTCTGCGATTTCAGCCATTCGCGCACGGTCACCGCCACGAACTTCAGCTGTCGCCCATCCCTTGAATTCAATTTTCTTCAAGGCGGCACGGACAGCCTTCCAGTTGATGGTGCCTTCACCCAGGACCGAGGAAAAGCCGGCTCGCAGTCCTTCGCTGGAGTGCTTTTTTGAATCCCATTCTTTGATGTCGAGTTTACCGATCCGTGGGCCCAATATTTCGATCCAGTGCTCTGGAATACCCCAGCGGACATTGTTACCCACATCAAAATAGGAACCGAACCAGGGATTGTCGATCTCATCGACATAGCGCTCGGTATCCAGCGCGGAAATCAGAAATCCTGCCCAGACATTCTCGACGAGAATCTTTACTTCATGCTTCTCGGCATGGGGCAGGCCCTCGCGAATGACGGCCTGCGTATCTTTCCAGCTTTCCATGAGCGGCTTGGATTTGTCGTACCGGGCGACGTAGAGCACGCTGTTTCCCCCCATTTGCTTAGAGAATTCTATGGCAGACTTCAGGTCGGGATTGCTGGAGTTCACGACTCCGTGAACCGGCAACCCGGACTTTTCAATCGCTTCAGAGAACACCTTCGCATTCTCCTTGTCCGTGGTCCGCAACTCAGTGCCGTCGAACCCCACTTCTCTCAGCATCTTAAACTGGTCGACGATTGAAAGGTCAGGTTCTTTCACCATCGAAAACTTCACCGCCTTTTTGATAATTCCTGAGAACTCGCCCGCCGACGCGAAAGTGGGAACGGCTGCTGCTGCGGCGGCCGTGGTGATAAAGTGTCTTCGATTCATGATGGGAGGATTGAAACACGGATCAAAAGATAAGTTCAACCTTTACCTAATGGCGGATTCAATAAGTGAGAACACGATCGGGCACCCGGCCGTGACCGCGGATTTTGAGCGCGTTGGGCATCACATCCATCACTGCAAAGGCATTGGCATCCGCCGTATCCACCATCCCCTGCACGGTCACAAAATGAACGCCGTTACTTTGACCGTAGTTCCCGGCATGGTTGTGTCCGTTGAACCACGCGATGACCGTTTTCGAATGTTTGGCAATCACATCAAGGACTTCCTGATCATTCCAGAGATTGTGTGAGTTGTCGGGCAGGATCGGGTAGTGGCAGGAGATAATTGCCTTCTCTCCCCCGTCGGTTGCTTCCACCAATTGAGCTTCCAGCCAGGACAGTTGCTTCGGTCCGATGGCGGCATTCCAGCTCTTGGCGCTTTTCCTTCCCTCGGCCACATATTCCTTGAGCATCTCGCTGGCTTCCTCATGAATGGCTGACCCTGCAGGTTGAGAAAATGTGCTGATCTCAGTCCCATCGAGAAAGATGAAACGCAGCCCGTTCCTCGAAAAAGAGTAGTAGGGTTTCTCCATTCCCATTTTCTCTGCAACAGCGGACTTCTTATCCTCGGTGACCGAGAAATCGTGATTACCGAGAATTTGATGGACCGGTTTTTTGAGTTCTCTGAGCGGCTCGAGGATATCGTCAAAACTCGCAAAATCCCGGTCAATCAAGTCCCCCAGATGAATCGAGAACTCGACCTCCGCTTCGTTGATCGATTTTACCGCGTCACCCAGCTTGCGGATACTGTTGCGGTAATGTCGAATCCCGCCGGGGTCGGCGTCGACATATTGAGCATCAGCGATCAGTCCGACTGAAAAGAGAGGTTCCTGATCGGCAAAGGCATTTGATGCGGATGCCGCGGCGAGGGTGGATGTGGCGATAAACTTTCGGCGTGTGGTCATTCTGTCTGGGGTTTGGTCTGTGGAGCGCGAATTGCTTTTCCCGGGAAAATATTCTCAACAATGGTCGAGTCCTGCACCACGACGGTGCCGCCCACAATCACAAAAGGGATGCCGCCGGACATCTGTTCGGCATCGGTGAAGGTCGCGTGGTCGATCACTTTTTCCGGATCAAACAACGTCAAGTCTGCGTCCGCCCCGGGTTTGATCCGGCCTTTGTTTTTCATGGCCGGGACACGTTTTTCAAGCCGTTGTGCAGGCATCAGAGAAATCTTTTTCAATGCCGTCATCAAATCAAGTTCGCCCCGTTCCCGCGTGTAGAATCCCAGGATGCGGGCAAAGGTTCCGGCATTGCGGGGATGTCCCTTCAAGCCGTCTGAGGCAATGAGAGCTGTGGGATGTTTGATCGCATTCGTGACAACTTCCTCCGTATTCGAGTGAACAATGATGAGCCCGCCAGTCTCGCGGTATTTCTTAAACGTTGCCTCAGTCAGTCGTTCCCCCGTGGCAGCCCATTGGACATCGCTGTAATCGAGTTCGAAGTTCTTCTGCCAACCATCCGAGAAAATCGCCGAGGTGATATCCGTCATCCCCGCGGTGTAGGGATAAATTTCACTGATGATATCGATCCCGTTGGCCTGAGCTTCGCTGACCATTTGCAGAAGTTTGGGAGTTTCGCCGGCACCGGTGGACTGCAAATGCACAATTTGAGACGACGCCCCGGTGATGGCTGATGCGGCGATGACCTCCCCGACACCTTCGATGCTTTCCTTTCGTCGCGTCCGAATGTGGACGTGGCAGGTGGCGTTGTTGGCCGCGGCGACCCGGAACATTTGCAGCACTTCCCAATGAGATGCTGAGGGCGTATAAGCCAGACCGAATCCCACGGCCACCGCACCTTCATCGAGCCCTTCCTGTATTCCAGCCTGCAATGCTTCCAACTGCTTCGGCGATGCCTCCACTGTCGCCGCTTTCGAATCCGACTTCGGCAGGAAAGAAGGGAAGTCACCCATCACCGCCATGCGCACTTTGATATGCCCAATCGATACACCGTGATGAAAAGGCAGTTTCCCTTCGTATTTCTGATACCAGCCTTTGACATCGTCCGTGCCCACTTCGAGCTCGAGAACGCTGGTGACGCCGTCCCGGATCTTGAAGCGAACCGATTCGGAATCCCAGGCGTGCTGATGCATGTCGATGAATCCCGGCGCGACGACCAATCCCCGCGCATCAATGACTTCCCGCCCGGTGAGCGGGGTTTCAGAGATTGCAGTGATCTTTCCCTGCAAAATCCCCACATCACGGATTCCATCGAGACCGGATTCGGGGTCCATCACCCGTCCACCTTTCAGGACCAGATCAAAGTTTTCCTGAGCCGTTCCGGTGGCTACCAGAAGAAGCGCAATCCAAATCCCGAAAAACGATCGAACAGGGTTCATTCAACGATTCAACCCTGTCTGATCGATTTGGTCGATCCCCGATTTAAGTAGGTCAGTTCCCGGGGTCGTTTCCGATTCGTAAGCGGGCAAAAGAACGTTCCCGCAGTCGTTTACGGTTCGTAACTGGGTAAAAGAACATTCCCGCGGTCGTTTACCGTTCGTAAACGGGTAAAAGAACGTTCCCGCGGTCGTTTCCGATTCGTAAGCGGGCAAAAGTGCGTTCCCGCAGTCGTTTACGATTCGTAAACGAGCAAAAGAACGTTCTCCCGGTCGTCATCAAAATCGATGACGGGCAAAAGAACGTTCCCGCGGTCGTCATCAAAATCGATGATGGGCAAAAGAACGTTCTCCCGGTCGTCATCAAAATCGATGATGGGCAAAAGAACGTTCCCGCGGTCGTCATCAAAATCGATGATGAGCAAAAGAACGTTCCCGCGGTCGTCATCAAAATCGATGACGGGCAAAAGAACGTTCTCCCGGTCGTCATTAAAATCGATGACGGGCAAAAGAACGGTCCTGAGTTTGTTGTATAAAACGATGCCAGAAGGCAAAAAACGCCTTTCAGTTGCCTCTGGCGAAACGTGAGCGGGATTCCGGGTGGATGAGATCCAGTCTGATTACACGTCTCACCTATTAGCGTGGGATCACGGACGGAGGTTTCGTGACAAGTCTTTTCGTGATAGCGTTTCCCAACCCCCATTTTTCTTTTTTCTCTATGAAGTGCCGAATTCTTCCCCTCGTTCTTGCGACTGGGTTCTCTTTTTTCCAAGCCGTGAATGCTCAGGACGGCGGAGCGGTTTCCAAATGGGGGACGGACTATCAGCAATCGGTGAATTTGGCCAAAGAGAATGGGAAAGATGTGTTGCTGGTCTTTACGGCAGGGGATGACATCAAGATCTGTAAGGTGTTTGATAATGATATTTTGAATCAGCCTGCTTTTACCGACCTCATGTCGACGAAGTTTGAGCTGGTCCGGCTCGAGTATCCGACCAATGACAAGGAGCAGCCTCTGAACTTGAAGGTGCAGAACAATCTTCTGAAACGAGCCTATCGAATTTCCGGGTATCCTGTGATCCTTGCGACGGACACCGAAGGGCGGCCTTTTGGTATGAATGGATTTCAGCCGGTGAAACCGGACGAATATGCCGGGATGATGATTACCATGGCTGACACCAAAGCGATGCGGGATGAGAAGTTTGCCCAGGCTGCGGCTGCAACCGGGGTGGAGAAAGCCAAAATCATGGCTGAGGCCATCCCGCAACTGCCGGGGAATCTCATGGGGCGCTATTACCGCCCTCAGATGCAGGTCGTCATCGATAATGATCCGAAAAACGAAACCGGGATGGCGGAAACTTTTCGGAGGGTTTTAGCGGATGTCGACTATTCGCAAAAGATGGAGAGCCTCGGCCAAGATGTGCAGTGGGGGAAGATGATCGAATTGACGGAGCAATACATTGCCGACAACAAGTTGGAAGGGGTTGATAAACAAAAGGCTTTGCTGAATAAGTTCGCGGTCCAACAACGTCAAAAGAATCTGCCCGGAGCTATTGAAACTCTGATTCAAGTGAAGGATATCGATGAAGAAAGCCCTTTCGGGAAGCAAGCCATCAAGGTGCTGGAAAGTCTTCGTGCGCAAAAATTGCAGGAAAACCTCGTGGAATAGGTTATTATTTAAAATAACTTAACTATTTCGCGGTTTTCCACCCATGAGAGGGGCTACTTTTATAAAAACTTCTATTGTTGTCGTCCGGTTTTTTGCGGTCGGTTTGATCTGTGCAACGATGACCAATTGCACGTCCAACAAGGTGCCGACGCCATCAGCAGTGTATAATCCGCTCGATACACCGCCGCACAACATGACGAAGTCGCAGTATCCCTTCGACAACGACGGACAGTATCGCCGGGACTGGGTGAAAAGCGGCAGTAACGATCGCGTTTCGTCAACTTCACGGCCACCTGCCCCGGTTAACAATCAATACGGCGCTCATTCCAGTGTATCCGTGCCCGTGAACCCCGTGTCGTCCACACCGCCGCCACCACCTCAGATTAATATTCCTCCGGCACCGGTGGCACCTGCCCCCGCTCCGGCTCCGGCCCCTGCTCCAGCCACTTATCATACGGTGCAGAAGGGAGACACCCTGTATGCGATCAGTCGACGCCATGGGCTGTCGGTTGCCGCTTTGAAAAGCAAGAACGGCCTGTCCAGCGACATGATTCGGATCGGTCAGCGGCTTCGGGTGCGTTGAAGCAGAACGGGTTGAATCCGGCGCGAATGCGTCTTTTCGATGCACGGGCTTTCCGATACGGTAACTCCGTATCGTGAAATACCTCCTTTCCAGTCTCTTGTTTCTGTGTGCTGCAACCGCGTTGGCCGCAGAGAAAAAGATCGATTTCAATCGGGATATTCGTCCCATTCTTTCGGACAAATGCTTCCAGTGTCACGGTCCGGATGAAGAGACGCTTGAGGCGGACTTGCGTCTCGATTTGCGAGAGTCAGCTGTGGGGAAAAGCGCTGTTCATGATCCTGCGGCCAGGGATCAAAAAGAGGTGGAACCCGGGTCCATTATTCCGGGAGACCCTGAAGCCAGTGAGGTGATATACCGTATCACGACCGATGATGACGATGACATCATGCCGCCGGCAAAGATCAAAAAACCGGTGACCGCAGAGGAAGCTGCGCTGTTGAAGCAATGGATCGCAGAGGGCGCGGAGTATGAAGATCACTGGTCTTTTCAGAAGATTGAGAACCCTGAGCCACCTGTCGTGAAGGAAGCGACCTGGCCGAAGAACGCGGTGGATCAGTTTGTGCTGGCTCAGCTTGAAGAGAAAGAGATCAACCCCTCTCCTGAGGCGGATCCATACACTTTGATTCGCCGGATTTCACTCGATCTGGTGGGGCTTCTGCCTGAGCCGAAACGCATTGAATCGTTTGTCGCTGACTTCGGAAAGGACGCGGATGGCGCTGTCAGTGGGCTGGTTGAGGAACTGCTGGCGAGCCCTCATTACGGGGAAAGATGGGGGCGGCACTGGCTTGATCAAGCCCGGTATGCGGATTCCAGCGGGTACACCATCGATGGCGAACGGACGATGTGGCCTTACCGCGACTGGGTGATCCGTGCGGTGAACGAGGATATGCCGTTCGATCAGTTCACGATTGAACAGCTCGCCGGGGATCTCCTGGATTCGCCCACGAAGAGTCAGTTGATCGCATCGGGTTTTCATCGCAACACGCTGATCAATCAGGAGGGCGGCACCGATAACGAACAGTTCCGCAATGAGGAAGTTGTTGATCGCGTCAATACCACCGGGGCAGTGTGGCTGGGCCTGACATTGAGTTGTGCCCAGTGTCACACCCACAAATTTGATCCCATTCAGCACCGTGAATACTTCGAGCTGTTCGCGTTTTTTAATCAGCAAACCGATGTGAATACCACCGGCAAGACCGTGGAAGTGTCCGAAGGTGAATTGTTCCTCGACGGTGCAGATCCTGCGAAACTGTCCGCTTATGAAGCGGCCAAAAAAGCTCTCGCTGGAGTGGAAGCGTCCAGAGGCAAGCGGCAGACCGAATGGGAAAAAGCGGTGCTGGCTGAGAAAACCAGGACTCAGGGGGATGGTCCCGGAGCAAAGTGGGAAAGTGTAAAACCTGCAAAGTTCTCGGCATTGGAAGCGGAATTGAAGTTGCTGGAAGACGATTCACTTCTCGCCGGCGCCGGTGCTGCAAAGGAAGTCTACACGGTCACTTTGCCGGCCCCTGAGTCGAGCGTTTCAGCGGTCAGGCTTCGGCTCATCCCTGATAAATCGCTGCCCAAAAACGGTCCGGGAAGGGCAGGGAACGGCAACATTGTCCTGACCCGGGTCGAGTTTAAACAGGGGGACAAAACTTTGCCCGTGGCATGGGCGCAGGAGGATCATGCGCAGCCCGGCTTTGCCGCAGCTTTCACGATCGATGGCGATTCCTCAACCGGGTGGGCCATCAACGTGGGCAAAGGCAGCGCACCGGGCGCAAAGATGAACGCCGAACATGAAGCGCATTATGTATTTGCCGGACCGGTTTCCTCAAAGGACGGGCCGATCACAGTGACGATGCGCCACGAGGTCAACGCCAATTACAACATCGGTCGCTTTGCCTTCGATATGTCGCCAACGGCTCCGAAAAAGGATGAGGCATTGACTGACCGTCTCTTTACCATCCTGCAGAAGGAGGCAAAGGACCGCAGTGGAGACGACAAAAAGTTCCTCGTCACGGAATTTGCCAAAGCCGATGTGGAGCTGAAGAAGGCAAATGCGGCGCTCAATGATGCGAAGTCAGAACTCGGTCTGGGGAAGACGGTTAAGACCATGGTGATGGAGGATTTGCCGGAGAATAAGAAACGGGAGACCTACATTCACACACGCGGGGATTTCCTGAGAAAGGATAAGGAGACCGGTAAACTCGAACCGGGGCCGCTTTCCATCTTTCCGACCATGGCCGGAGCGGATAACCCCGCTCAGCGCACCCGGATGGATCTGGCTGAGTGGCTGGTGGATCCCGCAAATCCACTGACCGCCCGTGTCACCGTTAACCGGATCTGGATGCGGTATTTTGGAAAAGGTATTGTGGAAACGGAGAACGATTTCGGGACGCAGGGAACTTATCCCACCCACCCCCAATTGCTCGACTGGCTGGCGACGACATTTGTGAAGCGAGGCTGGTCGGTGAAAGAAATGCACCGGCTCATTGTAAACTCCGCGACCTACCGTCAGGCATCCAAAGCCCGCCCGGACCTCAAGGAAGTCGACCCACTCAATCACCTGCTCGCCCGGCAGAACCGGATCCGGTTTGATGCTGAGATTGTTCGTGATGCCGCGCTCAGCGCCAGCGGTTTGCTTTCCGATAAACTCGGCGGCCCCGGTGTGACACCGCCTCAACCCGAGGGAGTCTACGCTTTCACCCAGAATAAAAAGACGTGGACTCCGCCCAATGGTCCCGATCGATACCGGCGTGCCATGTATGTGAAATTCATTCGCTCCGCCCCGTATCCTCTGCTCACCACGTTTGATTCACCTGACTTTCAAAGTGTGTGCACGGCACGGGCCAGATCCAATACGCCGCTGCAATCTCTGACCCTGGCCAATGATCAGGCCATGTTCGAGATGGCTCAGGGGATGGCGGCGCGGTTGATGAGTGAGGTAAAGGGCAATGACAGCGCGACCAATCGCCAGAGAATTAAACGCGGGTTTTACCTGACGGCGTCCCGCCCGCCGAGTGAATCGGAGATCGAGATGATTGCGGCCTTTCAGGAAAGCCAGGCAACACAGTTTGCGGCCGATCCTCAGGGAGCAAAGCTGGTTGCTCCCAAAGAAATACCCGATGGATATTCAATGCCGGAAGCTGCCAGCTGGACGGCGGTTTCCCGTGCATTGATGAATACGGACGAGTTTATCTCCAGAGAGTGATCCGCAAGGGGGAATGATTCCTGACAAAAGGTGAATTAACTTGCCGAACCAACTTCAATTCGTAAATAATCCTCCGAACCGAAAAGCATTTTATGGAAGCCCCACTCGCCATTCAGGAATACATTGAATACGTGATCATCAACCTGATCGATCATCCCGAATCCGCCAGTGTGTTGCATTCTGAAAAGGAGGGGCGTCATGAATACCGGATCCGACTGCACCCTGACGATACCGGGAGAATCATCGGGCGGAATGGCAAAACAATCACTGCAATTCGGAGCCTCGCGTATGCGGCCGCCATTAAAAATGATCTGAAAATCGATATCGAGCTCGATGAGTAAGGAATTGTGAGCCTGCTGTGAGAATCTGTCTCCAGCGATAAGATTGAAGAAGCTCCTGACGACGCAGCCTTTCCTGGAAGGGGCGAGCTTCTTATATTCCAGAACATTTATAGTTTCCAATGTCTCGGAAAATTTCAAAAACTGAAAATGTCGTGAAATCCTGAAAATACGCTCGCATGAGACGCGAAAGTTTCACATTCTGGAAGGATGAAAAACCTCCCCTCCTTTCATGTTTCAGTGAGCGCGCTGGTTGTCCTGTCTTTGACATTGATGTTCGCTTCATCGTCGGATGTGGCAGCGCAAAGTTTCCCCGATCCGGTTCCGACCGCTGACGGTGGTCAGATCATTCACACCGTATTGCGCAGTGGTGATCCAAATGTGCTTCTCACCAAAAAGCAGGATGAAAAAGGTCGCCCCGATCAAAAAGGGAAACGTCCACACCCGCCTCAACAGAAGAAGGGAAAGAGACCTGATGACGCAAAAGGGAAGAAGGATGATAGGCCTGCACCGGTAGCGAAGAAGTCAGACTGCCCTGAGTGCAAGAAAGCAGGCGGACCTTGCGAGAAATGTAAGAAGGGAAACGTGGCGAAGAAGTCAGACTGCCCTGAGTGCAAGAAAGCAGGCGGAGCTTGCGAGAAATGTAAGAAGGGAGACGTGGCGAAGAAGTCAGACTGCCCTGAGTGCAAGAAAGCAGGCGGACCTTGCGAGAAATGTAAGAAGGGAAACGTGGCGAAGAAGTCAGACTGCCCTGAGTGCAAGAAAGCAGGCGGACCTTGCGAGAAATGTAAGAAGGGAGACGTGGCGAAGAAGTCGGACTGCCCTGAGTGCAAAAAGGCCGATGGACCTTGCGAGAAATGTAAGAAGGGAGGCCCTCCAGTGGCACAGGGGAGAGGGAAGGGGCCGCACCATCCAAATGATCACTTCAAGCATCCGCTAACCCGCCGGGCTGATGCCCGCAGCGGCAATGAGCGGGCCGAGGAGATGCGGAAGCGCTTCGAAGAAATGCGCAAGCATAAGGGAGGTTCTTTTTGGGGCCGCCGGGACAACAACGATCAAGTCCCTCATCATCTCCAGCCACACACTCACACCCACCCACATTCACATCCACCTGTGGCGGGCCACCCGCAGCAGGGGAATCATCCGGAGATTCGCGAGCTTCAGGAATTGCTGGAGCGGACTCAAGGTGAATTGGAGAAAACCCGGGACAGTCTTTCCATGGCTCACAAGGCGCTTGGGGACCGGTCCCTGATGGTGAAGAAACTCCAGGACTCGATTAAGAATTATCAGATGCAGCTGGCCCGTGCCGAGGAAATGGGTAAGCAGCGAGCCGGAAACGAAAACGGTGATGTCAAAAAGCTCGCGGCCGCTCTCGCCGAAGAGAAGAGGAAAAACGAAGCGCTGCAAAACGATGTTAAGGTTGTGAAGAAAAAAGCTGAAGAAGCCGTGTCGCAGATTCAGGCCAATGCAGAGAGACATGTGAAGGCGGAGTTTGCCAAAGCCCAAAAGGCAATGGCTGAGGCCAGAGCGATGGCGGATAAACTGCGGGCCGTCGCGGCTTCCCGTCAGCAGTCACCCTCTGCCCCCCCGCAAAGCCGCGGCCCTGCCCGTAATTCAGAGTCCGACAAGCCATCGGACCGTAAGAAGTCCACGGAACGTTCACCGAAGAAACCGGAGCCGAACAAGCCGGCTTCGGGGTTGCTTAAGGGAATTGCCCCGATCGAGTTTAAGCTCAAATCGGCAGTTGATTACGAAGCGCGAGACCGCGTATTGGCAGATGCGAAAGCGCTCCTGAAGAGTTCGCCGGATGCGAAGATTAAGATCATTGGGCATGCCGACGATTCTCCATACGAACAGGTGAACAAAGACATCAGCTCCAACCGCGCCGGTTTCCTCGCCTCCTACCTGCGGGTCAATGGCATTCCGGCCGGGAAGATCACTCACGAAGGGATCGGGAACACAGCTCCGGCAAAAGGGGCTGAAAACAACCGTCGTGTGGTATTCGAGGTCACCCAATAGGGGGGGATCACCCAAGGGATGTGAGGCGTCTGCCGAAAAATCGATCCAACAGGGTTTGATTGATGAACCAACAGGGTTGATTCGTAGCGCCTATGTTCCGTCTTCTCACGAATCTCTTTCCGTTGTGGATACTTATCTGCAGCGGCATTGCCCTGTTTAAGCCCGGGGCTTTTACGTGGTTCCTGGATTATATCGTGCCGGGGCTGGGGATTATTATGCTCGGGATGGGCATGACGCTGACGGTTTCCGACTTCAAGCGTGTCTGCACCATGCCCCGTTGCGCGACAATCGGCGTGTTGTGTCAGTTCACCATCATGCCGCTGTGTGGCTGGGGAATTGCGCATTTGCTGGGGCTGTTTGAGATCGATAAATACCTGGCCGTTGGTCTCATTCTGGTTTCCTGCTGTCCCGGCGGCACGGCGTCAAATGTGGTTGCCTATCTGGCCCGGGCCAATGTGGCGTTGTCGGTTTCGATGACGGTCATCTCGACTTTCGCTGCCATCCTACTGACACCGCTGATGACTAAATGGCTGGTGGGGGAGGCGGTGCCCGTCCCGGTCTGGAAGATGCTCATCACAACAGGGCAGGTGGTTTTGTTGCCGGTCACTGTGGGAATCATCTTGAACCGGTTTGCCCCCAAATTCACACGGCGCGCCTGTGCTGTTTCTCCATTTGTTTCAGTGGTGGCCATTGTCCTGATCGTTGCCGCGATCATCGGCAAAAACAATGAGGCGATCCTGGGGAACGGTTGGAAGATTCTGGCGGCTCCTGCGTTGCTTCATTTGGCTGCTTTCACGATCGGATATGTCATTGCCCGGCTCGCAAAACTGCCTGAGGACGCCTGCCGCACCATATCAATCGAGGTGGGAATGCAGAACTCAGGCCTGGGAACCGCACTGGCAGCTAAGCATTTTCCTGACACTCTCGCTCCTGTTCCCTGTGCCATCAGCGCAGCCTATCATTGTATCATCGGAAGCATTTTAGCAGGAATCTGGCGGATGCGTCCGCCCGTCGAAACTAAAAGCGATCCAGAATCGTAATTCTCCCTGTGAACAACGAACCCACAGTCCCGGTCCTGAGCGTCAGGCACCTGACGAAAGCCTATGGCGACCGAATTGTAGTCAATGATGTTTCATTATCTCTGGCTGCCGGTGATCGGGTGGCGTTGATGGGGCCTTCGGGTTCCGGCAAAAGTACCCTGCTGAATTGCCTGGGGGGGATTGACCGCCCGGACTCAGGCTCTATCGAAATTGCAGGTGAATTGATTGAAAAGAAGTCGGCCGATGAACTTTGCAGGATCCGGCGGGAAACGGTCTCAACGATCTTTCAGTTTTTTCATCTCCTGCCCACATTAACTGCCCGCGAAAACATCGAGCTGCCTCTGGAGTTGATCGGGATTCACGCAGAAGAACGCAATGAGCGGGTGCAGCAACTCCTCAAAGAGATCCAGCTCACCCACCGTGCTGATGCGGCCCCGGATCAGCTTTCCGGTGGTGAAATGCAGCGGGTGGCCATTGCCCGGGCGCTTGCCCCGAGGCCTAATTTGATACTTGCTGATGAGCCGACCGGCAACCTGGATTCCAAAACCGGGGAAGCCATTCTGGATTTGTTGGAATCACTCAGCCTTAAATACGAGACGGCCATGTTGCTGGTGACACACAGCGAAGCCGCCACCCGTATTTGCAGTCGCGTATTGAGAATTCACGATGGAGTTCTCGAGCCGGATTCCTGACCCTTTCCTGTTTTGCTCTTTTCAAAAACAACACTCCGGCACTGGAGACGGGAGCCGAAGAATACGCTGCTACTCGTCACGATTCTGGCGCTGGGAGTCGGGGTTTTTCTTTCGATCCGGCTGGCCAACAAGGCGGCTGTTTCAGGGTTCACGATGTTTACGGATTCGATTGCGGGCGAAAGCGATTTCATCCTGCGTGCGCCGGTCGGGGATTTGCCGACGACGTTGTTGCCGGAAATCCGTGACGCTCTCGATCCATTACCGGTCGGCATTTATCCGATCACCGAAACGACCGCCGCCAAATCGGCCGAACCCGAGGCGGGATTGTATCGGTTGGTGGGAGTTGATCTGGTGTCACTGAACAACGCCATCTATCTGGATGGCACTGCTGAGAAAGCCGACACGTCTCAACCGGCAGGTCAGCCCGCTGATCTGGAACTGGGAAGTCCGCGAAAGGTTTTGATCGGTGAGACGATGGCGACTGCGGAATCGCTGTCAGTGGGAAGTGTGCTCTCGGTAATAGTCGATGACCGTGCTGTGGAGCTCGAGGTCGCCGGAGTATTGCTGAACAACCCGGTCCGGGCGGAAATTCCTGATAATCTGATTCTCTTTGATCTGCGCGGGTTGCAGAAGCTGATCGGGGAGCCGGATTCTATTTCCAGAATCGAATTGAAGATTCCGCCGGGGGCAAGTCATCGCGATATCCTGCTGGAAACCCAAACTCGTCTATCAAATATAGCGGCATCACGATTCGAAGTCGACACGCCGGGTGATCGCGAGTCTTCCGCTGAGCAAATGACGGCAGCGTTCCGGTTGAATCTCACGATCCTTTCCACGCTCGCTCTAATCGTTGGAGTGTATCTTATCTTTCAGGCTCTCGAGGCATCGGTGGTGAAACGGCGTCCGGAGATTGCGATTCTGCGTTCACTGGGTGTCGAGCCGTGGCGAATTCAGCGGGCCTGGTTATTTGAATCCCTCATCATCGGGATCATTGGCAGTGCTTTGGGTATCCTGCTGGGCTATGGCATGGCCCAGCTGGCGGTGGGGTCAATTGCGCTCACGGTGAACACGCTCTATTTCGAGAACACCACCACTGCGGCGAAACTGGATTCCAGCGAGGCGCTGTTCGCGTTTCTGTTCGGCCTGGGATCGAGCTTCGTGGCCGGGGCCATTCCGGCGCGGGAAGCTGCGGCAACTCCGCCGGCCCAGTCACTGCGGACCGGGGTGCGGAGTTTTGGCCTGCCGATCCTGCGAAAGCCTCTGGTGGGTGGGGTCTTTGTCGTTGCGGCGGTGGTTTGCAGTCAACTGCCACCACTGCAGGGGGAAGGGGAGTTGAAGATTCCATTGGGCGGCTACGTCGGGGCGATGTTGTGGTTGCTGGGGCTGAGCATTCTGGCCGGGCTTTTGTTTCCCCTGGTCCGGAGAATTTTGTTTGCAGCTGCTCGAGTAAATGCCCCGCTGAAATATGCCGCCTCCCAGTTTCGCAGTCCCGGGGGACGTCATCGGCTTACGGCTGCGGGGCTCCTTGTTGCTGTCGGAATGGCGGCGGGAATGGCTATCCTTGTGGCCAGCTTTGAACACACGCTCACGGGGTGGATCAAACAAATCCTGAAAGCGGATCTCTATGTGTCCACAGCCGGTGCGACCAACATCGCGAATGACAATCAAATTAGTCCTGAGGCATGGCGCGCGATTCAGGAGCGCCCCGAGGTGGAGGGCGTTGATATAATCCGCCGGCAGTTCATCCGTATTGATGGGAAAGAAACCTGGTTGGGCGGAGCTGTTTACAATCAGAAATCAGACCGCCGTCTGCGCCTCATTTGGGTGGATGAACCGACGGCTTCGAATCCTGAGAGTTTGAAAGAAGACCGGGCCGATGGCGCGATTCCAATTTGGATCAGCGAGACATTTGGCCGGCGGTTCTCGGTGGGGATGAATGATACCATCGCACTGCCTATCCCTGGATTTGAGGTGACAGGCAGCGTCCAGGGAATTTATGCCGACTACGGCAATGAACGCGGAACGGTGCTGGTCCATCGGGATCGCTACGTGAAGTGGTTCAATGACGAGACCGTCAGCAGCGTCGCGGTTTATCTCAACCCCGGTGTCGATCCTGAGAAGGCGAAGTTGGAATTTGAGCAACAGTTTCCCAACCTCGTGGTCCGCACCAATGAACGGCTGCGCAATGAATCGCTCGCCATCTTCCATCGCACCTTTTCCGTGACCTATGCGCTGGAAGCGATCGCTATCTTTGTGGCCGTGGCCGGGTTGGGCATGGCGCTGGCCGGGTTGCTGATCGATCGTAAGTCAGAGCTGACGACCTTGAAGGAGATCGGCTTCAACCGACGCCAAATCGCGACCGCCACTTTATGGGAAGGGCTCGGGCTTGGCATTGTCGGGACGCTTGGCGGCATCATCCTGAGCCTGGCCCTTGGGCACCTTCTGATCTTTGTGATCAACCGCCAGAGCTTCGGGTGGACATTGGATTACCGCATTCCATTGGTTACCCTGGCAGGGCTCGGATTGTTAACCGTCGCGACGGCAGGAATGGTGGCGTTTTCGGTGGGATGGTTCGGCGCAAAGTTGAGGAGGGAACAGGAAGGATGAGAACTCATATTCACAAGTTGATTCGATTTTCCCGGGGCCTGGTAATGGCTGCGGTTGCCGCGTCGGTATTCAATATATCGCTGGCGCAGGAGAAGACGTTTGCCATTCCGAAGCCGGATCATGAGTTTCAGTTTCCACGGGATCACGGTTCGCATCCTGATTTCAAAATCGAGTGGTGGTATATCACGGGTCACTTGTATTCCACATCCGGGGATCGCTTCGGATTCCAGGCCACGTTTTTTCGGCTGGCGGGTGAAGGTGATGCGGACAGCCAGATTCATATGGCGCACATGGCGGTGTCAGATCCGAAGTCGGGCGCGTTTTATCACGAGGAACGGCTCAACCGGGAAGGGTGGGACGGTGCCGCGAAAGTGGGCGACCTGGACCTGCGAAATGGCAACTGGACGTTGAAGCGCGACGCTGATGGTGCGATGAGACTGGTGGGTTCAGTGCAGGCGAAAGCTGCCTTTACCCTGACGCTCACGCCTGACCAGTCTCATGTGATCTTCGGGGAGAATGGCATTTCCAAAAAAGGAGCGGCGGAATCTGCGGCGAGTTACTACATCACTTATCCCCGGCTGAAAGTCGCGGGTGAACTCCTGGTGGAAGGGGAAAAGTTGCCGGTATCAGGAGAGGCATGGATGGACCATGAGATTTCCAGCAGTCAGTTGGATCGGAATCAGGTGGGTTGGGACTGGGTCCAGATTCAGTTCACCAATGGCCGGGAGCTGATGGGATATATACTTCGGGAAGCGGACGGAAAACCGAGCGCCTATTCCAGTCTCAACTGGATCGATCAAGATGGCTCAATCACCATTCAAAGACCCGCCGAATTCGAATGGAAGCCGGACGGCTATTGGAAGAGCAAAGTGACCGGGGCGAATTATCCGACCAGCCCGACGATCCACGCAACAGACCCAGTCACCGGAGATTCAGTGGTATTGAAGATTCGCCCTACGATGAAGAATCAGGAAATGACGGGTAAAATTGGCGGCGTAAGTTACTGGGAAGGAGCAGGCGACGTGCTCGATGAGGCGGGAAATGTGATCGGAAAATCTTTTCTCGAATTAACTGGATACGTAGGTGATTTGGGAAAGAAATTGCGCTAGAACATGGGCATCGCCGCCCTCGTCCAGCTCTATCGCCTTGCCGTTATCGTCATCATTGCATGGCTGATCCGTGATCATCACACGCGGCTGCGGGTCCAGGGGAACCGCCCCATCACAGCTTATGAAGTGCGGGAGTTTCTTCCTGACACCCATCGCTTGAAGCCTGACCCGGGGAAGCGGGCCGGCCTTGATGTCTTCGATAAAGCAGGGGAGAAAATCGGTTACGCCGCGCGAACCATGCCGCATTCGAAATCGATCATCGGGTATTCAGGGCCCACCGACGGTCTGATCGTTTTTGACGCAGAAGACAAAGTGCTGGGAGTCAAGATCAGGCACAGCTACGACACGCCGAGCCATGTCGAAGATGTGACGCTGGATTTGCTTTTCATGGAATCGTGGAACGGCCGGACCTGGGATGAAATCGCAGCGATCACCGACCTGGCTGCGGCAAACATCTATGGAGTCTCCGGCGCAACACGTACCAGCGAAGCCCTGGCCGAGAGTGTTTCCTACCGGGTGAAGATTGCGAAGGACCCGGGGGCATCCGCGGCATCAGGGGTTCGCTTTCGTTGGCAGGATTATGTGCTCCTTGGGGTTTTGCTGGGAGGTTGTGTCTTTGCCTTTGTAAAAGCAAAGCGCGTTCAGAAGTTCCGGCTCCCGTTCTCCATATTGTCGGTTGTTGTGTTTGGAATTGTGCTGGGAGATTTGCTGGCACAGTCCCTCCTGGTCGGTTGGGTGGAATCCCGGATTCCCTGGGAAACCACGCCGGGGCTGGTCATTTTCGCAGCCGCAATGTTCGTATTACCCTTCCTCACCCGGCAACCTGTCTACTGCCAGTTCGTCTGTCCCCACGGGATCCTTCAGCGCTGGTTGATGAAACTGCGCCCGGCAAAATGGATGGTGAAACTCACCCCTGACATTAAATGGGTGGGCCGCTTGATTCCCGTGTTTCTGCTGATGGTTGTTCTTTTGGTGACCTTCTTCCGCTTACCGATCGGCCTTGCCGGTATTGAACCGTTCGATGCCTGGTTGATCAAATCAGCCGGGCTGGCGACGATCCTTGTCTTCGGGATCGGGTTGTTGTTCGCGGTTTTCATTCCCATGGCCTATTGCAAATACGGATGCCCTACAGGACTCCTGCTGGAATTCGTCAGGCGTCGGGCTGCACCCAATTCATTTCGAAGGAAAGACCTGGTGGGGCTTTGCTTTCTCGTTGCCGCCATTAGCCTTTGGCACTTTCTAAAATGATCACTCGTCTGACAGGTTTCTTTCTTCTACTGGCTGCGGTGACGGGACTCCTTCTCCCGGCCTTTGCCGCGAAACGGCTCGACTCCGGGGTAAAAGATCTACTCCGCGAGGTTCAGGTCGCCCTTCAAAACTATCACGTGGATGAGGAAATCTATCCGCGCTCCCGGATGACCGGTGCAGAGTTGATAGGCCTGCTTGATGGCGGTGGTTATCTGGAGGCCGTCCCGATGAATCCATGGAGGCGTGACTTGTATCAGATGCCGGAGGATTCCGATGACTACCTCGAATACGAAACGGATGATCTGGCTGAGACCTACACCTTGATTGCCCGCAAAAAAGGCACGGATGAGGTGCATCATATTCTCGACAGCACCGAGCATCATTCGCTTGAATGAGCACATGAGAATTATTCTGCTTTTGGTGCTGGGGATTTGCAGCATCACAGTTGAGGCCCAGTCACCCGACGCCAATTCAGTGAAGGCGGCGATGAAAAAGGCCGCCACGTTTTACATTGAAAAGGTGGCCCGTCACGGCGGCTATGTTTATTACACCGCGCCGGACTTTTCGTGGCGGCATGGCGAAGGACCGGCGACAGAGACTCAGATCTGGGTGCAGCCCCCCGGGACTCCCACGGTGGGAATGGCTTTTTTATCCGCAATGGAGGCAACACGTGATCCATTCTATTTGTTCGCAGCCGTGGCAGCAGGTGAAGCGTTGCAGCACGGGCAGCTGGAATCCGGAGCGTGGACCAACTCGATCGACTTTGATCCCACCGCGAAAACAGCTGCGCGCTATCGAAATGGTGGCGGCCCGCGAAACGGAAAGAACTTTTCGACGCTTGATGACGGCATCTCGCAATCCGCGATTCAGTTCATGGCCTTACTGGATCAGGCAACTGATTTTAAGAACAACCCGATTCATGAGTCCGTTAAAGTCGCGCTGGATGCGCTTTTGGCGGCTCAGTTCCCGAACGGTGGCTTTCCCCAGGGGTGGGACGAGACCCTTGCTGTTTCGACCGGGGCACCGGATCAAAAGGGTAATTTCCCGAAGTATGACTGGCGGACGGAAGGTCGGATCAAAGAGTATTGGGATCTTTATACGCTCAACGATGACCTTGCGCTTACCGTTTCCGAAACCCTGATAACGGCACATCAAGTCTACAAGGATGAACGGTTTCTGGAATCATTGAAGCGTTTCGGGGATTTTCTGATTCTCTCTCAGATGCCCGAGCCACAGCCCGGATGGGCCCAGCAGTACAACTACGAAATGCAACCCGTCTGGGCCCGGAAGTTCGAGCCGCCCGCGATCTCAGGTCGCGAAACGGAAGGTGTTGTCGCCACTCTGATGCGGATCGCGGTTTATACGAAGGACAAGAAATACCTCGAGCCCATCCCGGGGGCTATGGCCTGGTTGAAACGCTCCGTGTTACCCAACGGACAGCTCGCCAGGTATTATGAATTGGAAACCAACAAGCCTCTCTACATGGAGCGGCAGGGGAAGGTTTATTCTCTCACCCATGACGATTCGAACTTGCCGAGCCATTACGGTTGGAAGAATGACTCGCAGATTGAGCATCTCGAAGCCGCGTTGAAAGCGGTTTATGCGCGGCAGCCATTGCCTGATCCGATCTTTCCACCGGATGAAGCAGACCCGGCTCCGTCAAAAATAATATCGGATCTCGACGCGGATGGTGCCTGGGTTTCGACCTTTGATGGCGAGCCCCTTTCCGGCCAACCGAAGTTTCAGCCCGGACAGAAATATATTCACAGTGGCGTTTTCAGTCGAAACATGGAACTACTGTCGGCCTATCTAAAAACAGGCCAGTGAATATTTACGAATACAACCGCAACGCGTGGAATTTCCAATCAATGGAGGGATGCCGTTGGAGCACCCCTTATGACGATGAAGTGTTTGAACGGGCAAAAAAGGGAGATTGGTCAGTCATCCTGACGCCCAACAAGTCCGTGCCTGCGAGTTGGTTTCCCAAGTCCCACCCCGATCTATCAGGCACTGATTTGCTGGCACTGGCATCGGGCGGCGGACAGCAGGTTCCCATATTTGCGGCAGCGGGTGCCACAGTCACTTCCTTTGATGCGTCGGATATCCAGCTCGAAAAAGACGTGGAGGTCTGCGGGCGCCATGGCCTGAACATCAATGCGATTCAGGGCGACATGGCTGACTTGTCTGAACTGGCGGACGAATCGTTTGATCTTATTTTCAATCCCGTTTCGAACGTGTTTGCCGAACATCTGGAGCCCATTTGGCAGGAATGCGCACGCGTATTGCGCCCCGGCGGGAAATTGCTCTGCGGAATGATGAATCCCGCGTTTTACCTGTTTGATCACATTGAGTCAGAAGAAACCGGGCAGCCGGTCGTGGCCTATAAATTGCCGTATTCAGATCTGGATGCATTGGATGCCGAGCCGTTGTCCGAGCAGCTTGAGTCACAGCTTTCAGTTGAATACAGTCACAGTCTCGAAGCGCAGATCGGAGGGCAGTGTGCTGTCGGTTTAGGCGTGACAGGATTCTACGAAGACAGTTGGGATGAAGAATCAACCGTGTTGAATGACTGGTTTCCAGTGATGTATGCGACGTGTGCGGTGAAGCTGTGATTCGTGTGGCTGCGTGGGTGCTCTACGCAAAGCTCCACGAATCAACCCTGTTAAGTTGGCGATCGAACCCTGTTGGATCGTAGATGGCATGGTCCGGTCGGGGCTGTCCGCGTTCCCGGTGGAAGCAGGGCAGAGGGAAAGTTCGGCCGTCGCTAAGGCAAGTGACGGCTCAGCGGGACGCTTCGCCCCACCTTCCCGGCATGAGGGCAGATCTCTCTTTGCCGCAACTCAAGCGGGTGGGCGAGACGTCCCTGTCGAGCCGTTGCCTGCCTTGTTGGCAATGGAAGCACCTTTCACTTTGGTATCATCCTCAACTGTCGATGTTCCCGGTGGAAGCAGGGCAGAGAGTAAGTTCGGCAGTCGCTAAGGCAAGCAACGGCTCAGCGGGACGCTTCGCCGGACGCTT
>JBLWYI010000048.1:35295-35666 GCA_048267005.1 Verrucomicrobiales bacterium
CAACTCAAGTGGGTGGGGCGAGACGTCCCATAGGCGTCAGGTTAAGCACCTTTTCTTGTCAGTCAATCGAAGCGAGGTTTCAGCAGGAACTCCTGCTATAATACGGGAAACGCTGTGCATGAATTTAGGTCGGACAAAAAATCCAGATTTTGGGTCGCTTCCATTTTTTGACACGACCTTCAATCCAGATTTTTAGTCGTGTCCATTTTTTGACATGACCTTCAATCCAGATTTTTAGTCGTGTCCGTTTTTTGACATGGCCTTCAATCCAGATTTTTGGTCGTGTCCGTTTTTTGACATGGCCTTCAATCCAGATTTTTGGTCGTGTCCGTTTTTTGACACGACCTTAGCAACTGATTCCGAGTTGCATA
>JBLWYI010000049.1:0-33666 GCA_048267005.1 Verrucomicrobiales bacterium
AACCGCCGGATGCTGAAAACGGCACGTCCGGTGGTGTGGGAGGGGTGAGCGGCGCAATCCGCTCACCTCCACCCGATCCCCTGGCTCTATTGTCTGGAAATAAGGGGAAGGTGGGAACGACATTCCACGCTCACTCCCTGCGAAGCGGGTGATGTTTGATGAGGTTGCTGCTACTTTTGGCACCCCAAGGCTTCAGGTCAGATCCTTCCTTCGTCAGGATGACAGGTCGTTTGTCATCCCGACGCAGGAGGGACCTGCCCCTGGATCTTTTGTCAGAAAATAAGGGGAAGGTGGGAACGACATCCTATGCTCACGCCCTGCGAAGCGGGTGATGCCTGATGAGCTGGTTGCTACTTTTGGCACCCCAAGGCTTCGGGTCAGATCCTTCCTTCGTCAGGATGACAGGTCGTTGTGTCATCCCGACGCAGGAGGGACCTCCCCCTGGCTCTATTGTCTGGAAATAAGGGGAAGGTGGGAACGACATTCCACGCTCACGCCCTGCGAAGCGTGATGTCTGGTGAGGTTGTTGCTACCTTTGGCGCACCAAGGCTTCAGGCCAGATCCTTCCTTCGTCAGGATGACAGGTCGTTTGTCATCCCGACGCAGGAGGGACCTGCCCCTGGCTCTATTGTCTGGAAATAAGGGGAAGGTGGAAACGACATCCTACGCTCACGCCCTGCGAAGCGGGTGATGTTTGATGAGCTGATTGCTACCTTTGGCACCCCAAGGCTTCGGGTCAGATCCTTCCTTCGTCAGGATGGCAGGTCTTTCGCCTGCTGTCCTCCCGACGCAGGAATGGGCCAATCGCGGCCGAGGCTTGAAAATTTTTAGGGCCTATGTTAGACAGCCTGCACTGATGGACAAAGTGAATAATCGGATACTGACCGCCTCAATGGTAGCGATTCTCCTGGTTTCAGGATGTGAAAAATCGCCGCCGCCGCCCCCGCCGGAACCTCCTGCCTTGAGTGAGCCTCTCTATTTCGACGGAGCCAAAATTGGAGACGAAATCAGTTACCTCAATTTGGTCGACGAACAGTCGAATATGAATTTTCAGGTGAAGGAGGATCCGAATGTGCCGGGTGGTTTCCGTTGGAAATATTACATGACCCCGGATGGCCGGCAGCAGATGGTAGGCGAGGGGGGAATACCGTCCGGTGACTGGTTGAAGCAGATTTTCGAATACGAAGCAATCGATTCAATCGAAGACGGAACGTTTTCGGTGGGGGGAAGGTCCGTGGAAGGGAAGCTGGTTTCCGTTTCAAAACCGGATGGTTCCGCGTTGAAGTTTGAGATGTCTCCGGATATCCCTTTGGGCGGATTGATTCGGGTTCACCGTTTCCCGGCCGATTCAGAGGAGGGAACGATCCTTTTTGAACTGAGGAGTCACACTCCGACGGCAATGCTTAAGGCGGTCGATTCTCCGCAATATGAGCCGTCTCCTGACGGGAAAGTGGTCTATTACGGATCCCTTCGGGCTTATGCCGCAGCCCGTTCCCTCGAAAAGTTCTATGCGGAGTTTATGGAAGCAGGTCAGCCCGCGCTGGATCTGAAATTGATAAAATCCGAGTGGGGAAAGAATGCGCTGGGAATAACGATCGTGCGCCTGGGAGCCGGGGTTTTGGAGAAAGATCCCGGGTCCTTCGACGAACGAATGGGGTTTTCGCCGTTCACCGGACTCACTGAAAAGTTGACTGAAGTGAAAGTCATCAGTGCCCGCCAATCGGGGCCGCAGGATCTTCAAATCGCGGTTCAGTTTATACCGGAAAACGGGCCGCCGTCTTTATCGACGCAAGTCATGAAATATTATGTTTCTAAAGACGAATATTTCCTGTGGGAAGATGCCTACTATCCTGATGTGGACGAGAGTCTTACGGATGTGATTCGCCAGGCAAAAAAGTGAATTTCTTAGCCGTAATATCTTCGCCTTCGCATCGGAAAAACAGGCGAATCGTTGAAGTGGCGGGATTCCATTGAAGATCTCTGTTACATTCCCGGTCTGGAATTGGAGTGACTTAACACGCATAAGGCCTGAAACAAACCGTCGAAAATATCATGAAAAAGATAATGAAACCCTTGTTGTATTCGCTCTTCCTTGTCTGCTCCATCACTTCGGTCGCTGCCGTCGAAACGGTATCGGTTGTTGGTGTGCTCGAAGAAGGGGACACACTGGAAAACGGTGGTCCGGTTGATATTTACAAGATCACACTGAAAGAGAATCAAAGTTGTAAGGTGACGATTCAATCGAATGAATTTGACGGGGTGATGCAATACATGACTCCAGCTGAAGGGCTTGAAGGCAGGACAAAGATTGAAGAAGATGCCCAACCGGTCTCGATCGAAATCCGCGCGAAACCGGGCGAAGGGGGTGTCTACTCTGTTCGCATTTCGAAACGAAGAGTGGAGGCACCGGCGAAATACATCATTCAGTTCACCAGCACGAAACAAATTGTGGACGCGATTCTCCGGCCGGATGGAAGGTTGATTGGTGATCCGGATCATCCCACGCGGCCGAACCGGCCCAATCCTCTTGGGGGCGGAGTTTCGAATCTCAACCCGGTGGAATACGAGGATTCAAACGGAATCGTTCACCCGCTGCAGCTGGGCGAGTTGGCATTTGTCGATGAGTCTGTGTCTCACGATTTTGGAAACAAAAAGCCGAAAGGGGGATCTCAGAACCCGGACAATGCCGTAGGTCCGATCGATTATGATCCGAAGAAAAAAGAGGAAGGCTATTTCTCCCTGGGCGACAAAGGGCACGGGATTTGGAGGTTTCTGGACAACTCACTGGTGAACGGCCCCGGCCCTGACTTGCTGATTTTTGAAATCGGACAGTATGAAGAACCGTGCACCGTCGAGATTTCCGAAGATGGAGAAACGTGGATCGTAATCGGTGAGGCGGCAGGCGAAACGAGCGCAATCGACATCGGCGACAATGCTCCTGCGGATACCGAATTTTTTTATGTGCGGCTTACCGACACTAAAAACAAAGGTGGCCAGTGGCCCGGGGCGGATGTCGATGCGATTGCCGCGATCAATGGGCGGACGAGCAAGCAGGCGGCAGCCGCAGGGAATACGAAGGTTGAAGACTGGGATAAATACATCATTCCTGAAATCCTGGTGGGGCCGGTCTACCCGAAGGATTTGTCGAGGAAAGACCAGCTTGGTCCGGATGGCAGCTATACTGAGTTCTTCCGACTCGATTTCCTGGACGTGGATCCTCGAACGGTTTCCGTTGCCAGTGTCCGCGTTTCTTCCACGCCCGACAATCGGGGAGGGGCGGACGGATTTGAGCCCAGGATTCATCTCTACGAACGCAGTGAAAAAGTGCCTTTCATTCCGTCACCAAATCAAAACCTCCCCGGCGCGTTTCCAGAGCCACCTGTCCGCTATGGTGTGGTTCATCCACAGGAGGCGACGTCGACGGTCGTTTGGTCGCCGGCAAGTGCGCCTCCCGGATACAAAGACTACATTGTTGCGATCACTTCACGTAACAACAACAATCTCGGGAGCTACAAACTGGAATTCAAACTGGGACATTTCCCCCCGTCAATCAAAGAGCAGGAGGAGAAAAAAGAGCCGGCCAAGGCGGTTGGGAACTGATCGAAAGCGCTCGTCATGCAGGAGGATACCATTTGAGCCGTTGGTCCTCCAAATAACGCAGCGGCTTTGAACCAAAATTTTAACCAAACGAAATAGAAAGAAACGACCATGAAAATCCAGCTCCCGAAAGTCACCCTGACACTCACTGCTCTCGCATTTCTGTCAGCCTGTTCCGGCGATGCTCCTTCTACCGGAGAAAGCCCCGCGCCCCAGTCGCAGCCACAAACGAATTCGACCCCGGCTCCTGCCCCGGTCGAAACGAAACCGACCCCCAAACCGGCAAAGAAGGGTGAGAACTACGGCACCTTGAAACTCAAATTCGGCGACGAAGAAGTTGAAGTCACCACCTTCAAGAAATTGGGGACGGAATTGATTCCTACAGGTCCGGGAGCAGGAATCCGGTTAACAGGAACCGATGGTGAAGTCTTCAGCTTGAACTACACTGTGAACGACGGCGAAGCTTCGACCGGCGAATTCGTCCCGCTTTCAGCGACCCCGGCTCCCGAGGGAAAACGCATTGCGATGCTTTCCGTTACCGATTTTCTGAAAGCGGATGCGATGGTGGGGTTCAAGGCGGGAAACATCAAGGTGACCCAATGCGATGCGGACGGAAATTTCGCAGCAACCTTCGAAGGCGAAGCCTCGTCCATGAGCGATCCGAACAACAATACGCTCGTTCCGTTTTCCGGTTCGATTGATGTGAAGATCCCGTGACAATATTCAGATCCCGCGGTCGTGGCGCTGACGCGCACGACACGCGGACGGGCGGGTGCCAAGCAGGTGCAAGACAGGACTTCCGCCCCGCGCTGTGTCATCCCGACGCAGGAGGGACCTGCCCCGGGCTCTTATTGTAGGAAGAACGATAGGGGTTGAACGGGATCTCACGCTTTCGCCCTGCGAAGCCCTCGATGATCAATTGAAGTGGTTACGACCTTTGGCGGCTCAAGGCTTCGGGTCAGGTCCTTCCTTCGTCAGGATGACAGGCCGCGGTGTCATCCCGACGCAGGAGGGACCTGCCCGGGGCTCTTGTGTCGGGAAGAGCGATAGGGCTTGAACGGGATCTCACGCTTTCGCCCTGCGAAGCCATCAATGATCAATTGAAGTGGTTACGACCTTTGGCGGCTCAAGGCGTCGTGTCAGGTCCTTCCTTCGTCAGGATGACAGGCCGTTTGTCGTGATGACGGGAATGCCTGCCCCCTTTCGATCAGCCCCTGTTGATTCATCTTTGTTTCAAAGAGTCGTTTCTTCCGCGTTTTTTGCCGAAGAGGATGGCGGGCGAACGCTATCGCTCCATCCCTGTTGCTGCCATCACATGCCGGACTTCCTCAGGGGACAATACGCGGGCGTAAAACATCAATTCATCAAGATAACCGCCCAGGATGCTCCTTCCTTCCCGGCCAATGCGCACCTCACCTGGCTCCGGCCGAACCGCCTCAGGCATTTTATTTTCAGCGGCGAGTTTGCCATCGACATAAAGCAGGGATTTCCCCGGTTGTAGGGTGACCGCGATATGCTGCCAGACATCGGGCTGCAATTTATCTTCTGTGGTGATTCGGTAATGCTCACCATCGGCGCCCCAAAGCTCCAGCTCGGGTTTCAATTCGTGAACGTTGAAGGAATAGCCGGACTTCTTATCATGATTGAATTTGTCAAAAATCCGACCGTGATTGATCGGTCTCTCAAGGTTGACCCACCCGGCAATGGTGAAACTCTCGCTATCGAACTTCTCGTCATGGGCGACCTTGATCGTATCGGCAATGGTGCCATTGAACGCGCCACCGCTTTTTCCGCTTTCGATCCACCCGTTTTTCTCGCTCCGGCCGTGGAACATATTGCTGCTTTGATCGAGCACGCGGCGATCCTCCTCCTTTTCATCAAATGAATAATACAATACAAAACCCGGTGGAATCACCGCGCGGTTTGGCTGGCTGACAAGTTCACCGGGTGGCGTTTGTTTGAGCGTTTCGACTTCCTTGCGAACAGCGATCGCTTCATCAATTTTTCCCTCGGTTGTTAATTTGCGTTGAATTTCAGCGAGATCAGCGAGGTGGATGTTGAGTACCCGGCTCTGTTGACCTTGAAGCTCTGCCTTGAGCTTTGTCATCGAGTCGGCGTAGGTCTTCTGAAGCGCGGCCAGTTCCGGCACGGGCGAATCTTTGCCGGCACCGTTCCCCGGCGACGCGCCGAGATGCTTCAATTCTTCTCCTACCTTGAGCACCTGATCGAGATCACCTCGTTTTTGAGCCTTAACCTGGAGCTTTTCCAGGGCTCCACGGTAGCCTTCCTTCAGTTGCTCTACTTTTGTCTCAAAGGAATCTTGAAGCAAACCGAGTTGCCCCTCAAATGCGGCACGGCGTCTTTCAAAAATTTCCGCGCATGCGGTAGAAGCGACAGCAACCGTCATGAAAATAGACAGCCAGGTCCGCGCTGAAATTAGAAGAGAGGGCATGGGTCGTGTTCTTGCGGTGAACTAATTATACATAGAACGACCTGAAATCCAATTGCTTACTCAGTTGCCTGCGCGGTTTTGTCAACGGCTCACGCTGCAATCTCGCTCCAAAAACATTCGAAGTCGGTTTGGGGGGGATCGATCAGACCCTGTTGGTTCATCTAACAGACCCTGTTGGATCGTGGATGCCCATTTTTGGGGGTGTCTAAATTCAATTCCCAAATCCCAATTTCAAAATTCAAAGCAGGGTGCGAAATGTATGCCTCTGATGCGTTGGGCTTTCGCGGAATTTTTCGATATTCACTGTCGCTGTTGGATCGCGAAGCGTAACTAGCTCCTGATGATGAAAGTTCACCAACTGGAGCAAACTCAAATTCTGCCGATTCCTCTCAATGAGGCGTGGGAGTTCTTCTGCAATCCAAAGAATCTCGATGATATGACGCCGCCTGAGATGGCGTTCAAGACGATCTCCGGGGACGATGAACGGATGTTTCAGGGACAGATTATTTGTCACAAAATCAATATCCTGCCGATGATCTGGGCGAACTGGACGACTGAAATTACAACAGTGGTGGATCAGGAATATTTTATCGATGAACAACGGTCCGGTCCTTACCGGTTCTGGCATCACTTACACCGGTTCGAAGCGTGTGATGAGGGAACGCGGATGCTGGACCGGGTTCATTATGCGCTGCCTTTCTACCCGTTCGGGGAGGTGGGGATTTCTTTTGTGAGGGCAAAGCTGGAGACGATATTCGGCTTTCGCCGGACTTGCCTCGAGAAGCGGTTTGGGCCTAACGTTGCAGAATGATTTCCCGTCTTTTTCCGGTTCTGCTTTCCGCTCTGATTTTCTGTTGCTGTATTCCGGCCACGGCGGCGGACAGACCTCCCAATGTGGTCCTGATTTTTGTGGATGATATGGGGTGGATGGATCTGACGTGTCAGGGATCTGATTTTTATCGGACCCCCAATGTGGATCGGCTCGCTGAATCGGGGATGCGTTTCACGAACGCTTATGCGGCGTGTGCGGTTTGTTCTCCGACCCGGGCGGCGGTGCAGACGGGACGCTACCCTCATCGGATCGGAGTGACGGACTGGATCCGTTCCCGTTTTCAGCGTGGTGGTGGGGGTGGAACCCCGGCGAAACCCTCGACGGCTTACGTGGGAGGAAAGAATAATAAGCTGCTTTGCCCTCCGAATCCTTTCTGGATGGAGCATGAAGAAATCACGATCGCCGAAGCGCTTGGTGACGGAAAGCAATACAAGTCGGCCTACATCGGGAAATGGCATCTGGGGGATCCGGCGTGGTATCCTGAAGGGCAGGGGTATACGGAGAACCGGGGCGGATGTGATTACGGTCAGCCACCTTCGTATTTTGATCCCTACAATCAGCCGAAGGGAAAGCATGAGTCACTGCGCGAGGGCATCTACAAGCTGCCGGGGCGCAAGCCGGGGGAGTATCTGACGCACCGGGAAGGCGATGAGGCCGAAGCTTTGATCCGACAGTGGAAGGACGAGCCGTTTTTTATCCAGGTATCCCATTACGCGGTGCATACTCCGATCCAGGCGATCAATGAGGTGCGGCTGAAATACAGCGAGCCGGGATCGACCCAGGGAAATGACAAATACGCGGCGATGGTGGAGTCCGTTGATGACTCTACCGGCCAGATTCTGGATGTGCTGGATGAGCTGGAGCTCACCGAGAACACGTTAGTGATTTTCACGAGCGACAACGGGGGGCTCGATAACAACGGGAACCCAACCAACAACGATCCGCTTCGATCGGGCAAAGGCTATGCGTATGAAGGCGGAATTCGGGTGCCGTTCCTGGCAAGCTGGCCGGGGGTGGTTGCGGCCGGAAAGGTTTCTGATACTCCGATTTGTTCCATCGATATCTTCCCGACCATCCTGGAAGCGGCCGGGGTGGAGAAACCGGCTGACCGCCCCATTGACGGGCTCTCGCTGCTGCCACATCTGAAGTCAGGCGGTGAAACGGGGCTCGATCGAGATACCTTGATTTGGCATTTCCCCCATTATCGGCACAAACCGGGGCCGTATTCCATTATCCGGAAAGAAAACTGGAAGCTGATCAAATTCTGGGAGGGAATCTACGAATTGTATGATCTGAATGAGGACCTCGGAGAGACCAAAAACCTGGCTGAAGGTGAGCCGGAGAAAGTGAAAGCCCTGGAAGCGGAGCTGATGGAGGCGCTTGAGGCTCAAGAGGCCAAACTTCCGAAGCTGAACCCGGACTATGTCTCAAAGTGATAGCGACGCCTAATTTTCAGAATTATCTCTAATTCTGGCAAGATATCTGCGTCCTTTAAGTGGTAATTCGGCTTTCAAATTCGTTTGAATCCTTTACCCTTCGACCCCGTTCCATACGGGAGAGAAACCGTTTTTTGCACAGTTTAATGGGAAGCTACACGTTTAAAGTGAGACGACTTCAGGTTTTCATCGCGTCCTTGGTTGGCGCGGTTCTAGTGCTGTGTTCGCCGGTCGAAACCTTTGCCCCGGATCTGCGGTTGCCGGATTTGAAGAGTCTGTTTAAGCGGGGGAGCGATACGTTGACTGAGGTGGGACAGGCGCCCTGTGGCCCGGGTGGATTGTGTGTTTTGCCGAATGGTGATTTCATCATCTCATGTCACCAGTTTTTCGATCCTGAATACCGGGTGATGCGGATGAACCGGGACGGATCCTGGGAGCCGTTTCCAAATCTGGAAATGAATGTCCCCGGTAGCGGTGCCGCCCCCGGGAGGGAGCTGGATTCCGTTGTTGGAATCGTTTCTGATCCAAAGGGATTGGTCTGGATGTTGGACAACGGGCGCAGATCCGAGAAGCCGGCTAAGCTGGTGGCCTGGGATTCAAAGCGAAACCGGTTGCATCAAATTCGCCGAATCGATTCGGTGACCCGGACTTCATTTCTGAAGAATCTGGTGCTCGATCCCAATGAGCCCTACATCTACATCAGTGATCCGGCCAACGGCGACGAGGCGGCGATCATTGTGGTGGATTTGGTGACCGGCGAATGCCGTCGAGTCCTGCAGGGCCACGAATCGGTGAAGCCGCAACAGGGAGTGGGGATTGTGCTGGATGGAAAGCTCGTCACGGTGAAGCGGGCCGATGGTACGGACGTGGATTTGCTGGCGGGGGTAAGCCCGATTGCGATTGATCGAAAAGGGGAGTGGCTTTACTACGGACCGAGAAACGGGCATACCCTGTTCAGGATCCGCACGGAACTCCTGCGCGATCCGGATCTTACGCAGGAGGCGCTGAAAGCGCAGGTGAAGGGCGTTTCGCAGAAACCCGTGTGTGATTCGGTGGCGATCGATTCCCGCAACAACATCTATTTCACTGATATCCGCAATGGATCGATCGACTATGTGACGCCGGATGACGATTACCTGGATTTAAGAATGATGATTCAGGATCCGCGTATCATCTGGCCAGGAGGGATCAATTACGCTGATGACCGGCTGTATTTCTTCAGCAATCAGCTTCACCGCACCAAGATATTTACGGGTGAGAAGAATGCTTTCATCCCTCCCTTTCATATCTTTGAAATGAAGCCACTGGCGAGAGGGTTCCGGATTGGGAACTGATCGATTGAACGGGTTAGAGGCAACGCAGTCTCAGGAGTCCGGCAACCGACATGGCATCACGGATTTCGCCTCGATCCACCATGGCGAACACTTCCTCCAGCGGTAGACGGCGAACGGTGATTTTTTCGGTATCCTCCTGTTCGGATTCGCCTTGAGTTAACCCACGGGCCACATAGATGAAGGCGCGTTCGTCAGTGACTGAATTGGATAGTACCAGATCGTTCAGGATCATTTCGTAGTGATTCGCTATCAATCCGGTTTCCTCACGCAGTTCGCGCTGCGCCGTTTCCAGGAGGTCCGTTCCGACAGGGCAGCCGCCTTCCGGGATTTCCCATTCGTAGGTGTCTGAGGTATAGCGGTATTGTCCGACTAGCCAGGTGTGGTTTTCTTCATCCACGGGAATGATTCCGACCGCGAGATTTTTGTAGTGAACCACGCCGTAAATCCCGCTGCCACCGGCGGGATTGGTCACGTTGCTCTCGGTCACCCGGATCCATGGATTGTCATAGACCTCTCGTGTGGTGTGAGTTGTCCATGGGTTGGAAGTGTCTGGCTCAGTCATTTTTTTAAGAAATCCGCAGAATTCACGAAGTCAGAACACGGCGGTAACAAAGTGGTAACACAGACCGGTCAGCATCGCAGGAACATAAACGGGATCAAAGGCACCGGCCCGAATTGACCGGGATTCTTGCCCCGAACCATACCTGAAATGATACTGATGAAAACAAACTACCCACTCAATAAAAGCCCCCGCGGCTTCAGCCTGATTGAACTCATGACTGTGGTCGCTATTATGGCCGTGTTAGGCGCGGTCGCATCTCCGGCCCTGGTTTCCGCCGTGCGCAATGCTCATCAACAGAAGGCGGCAACCCACGCGAGACAAATTGCGATCGGGTTGCGGAACTCGGCCATGGACAACGATGGAGCCTTTCCTGTGGGAGAGAATTTCTACGGCGAAGAGATTACAAGTTCCAATGACGCGTTCCGTGCGCTGATTCCTCATTACATCGACACGGAGCGGGTGTTCGAAGTCCGGCGTTCCGCCTGGGGCCCTAAAGCCGACAACAAGTTTGCTGAACTCGGCGACATTCTGCAAGCGGGGGAGAATCACTTCGCCTACATCGCAGGGCTGTCTGATACCTCTATCTCTGACTGGCCGCTGGTGGTCGACGGCACTAATGGCGATGGGAAATACACAAACATGAAGGGCTCGAAGGGCGGAGCCTGGGAAGGGACAAAAGGAATCGTGGTGACCGTCGGAGGCAGTGCACGGGTCTTGAAGTATAAAGGCTTCGGAGAAGACCTCTTTTTGCCCCGGGAAGGATACCCCGATGAAAATGCCCTGGATGTGAAATCCTACATGGGAGAAAACGTGGAACTGCTTGACCCGATCGAGCCTTCCAACTGATCGCCGGTTGAGGGATTGTTGCCCCGTTCCGCTTCGCCATCAGCGCCCTGCAAGGGAGCGGCGGTAGTGGGACGGGGCTTCGCCGGTGACTCGCTTGAACACAACGGCCATTCTCTCCGGATCATTGAACCCGCACAGTTCAGAAATCAGGGAGACGGGATGGTTGGTTCCGGACAGCAGCCGCTTTGCCTGGCTCACCCGCATCTGGCACAGCATTTCCCACGGGGTGCAGCGGTAGTGCTCGCGAAACTTCCGCTCGAGGGTGCGTCGGGCCACTCTCAGCTCCTGGCACATCCGGCCCACGCTGACTGAGCTTTGCATTTGTTCCTGCAGAAAGATCATGGCCCGTCTCAGCAAAGGATCATCCACGGCAAAGTGATTGGCTGAATGGCGGAGGACGACTCCGCTCGGGGGAATGAGTCGGGCGCCGGTTTCATCCGCAGCCCGGCCAGAGATGAGTTGTTGCATGGTTTCACCAACGACAGCGCCGATATTGTCCCAGGGAATCGCCACACTGGAGAGCATCGGGTAGGTCAATCCGCAGACCAGCTCATCGTTGTTCGCCCCGATGACGGCGACCTCCTGCGGGACATTGAATCCCATTTGCTGGCAGGCGTCGCAGAGGAAGCGTCCCAGTGGATCGTGAACCGCAAAGATTCCCACCGGTTTCGGTAACTGTTCGAGCCAGAGCTTTAACTTCTCGCTGGGGCGAATGAAAGACTCGCTGTAACGGGTGTCTTCGAAGCCGGTTTCTGTGTGAACGGCAAATTGTACTCCCGGCTCCAATGCCGTTTCAAATCCTTCGAGCCGCTGGTCCGAGTAGGGGAGGCCGTTGGCAAGGCAGGCGAAGCTGCGGTATCCGGCTCGGGTGAAAGTCTGAGCGGCTTCCCGGCCGACCGCCCAGTCATCGACATCGACACTCACGACCCCCGGGTAGCAATAGTCGGTGTCCACGATGACGGTGGGAATCCTGAGATCCAGTGCCAGCAGTTCTTCCGTGGTCCCCGGCAGCCACTCGGTGATCAGCCCGGCCGGACTGAGTTCTTCCAGCAATTGAGCGAGTTCGCTGAGGTCGCGATGAATGCTCAAGATCCGGTAATCCTGATGACTGCGAACGAAGGGAGTCAGGGACGGCGTCAGACGGCGCAAAAACACCTCGGACATGATGATCGCAACTGGGTGATTCATGGCAGGGAAACAACACACCTTCAGATTGGCGCAAATCAACAGAATAGATTCGCAATATGCGGTTTTGATTCGGCGTTACCTGGATACTTTTCCCGCCATTCACAGAAGTGATTCCAAAAATAACCCACTAGAATTCATGCAATATTTCGACTGCGATAAAATCCAGTATGAAGGTCCGTCCTCCAAGAACGCTCTCTCATTCAAACACTACAACCCTGAGGAGCTGGTCGAAGGCAAGTCGATGAAAGATCATCTTCGTTTTGCGGGAGCCTACTGGCACGTGATGCGGAATGATTTGTCCGATCCATTCGGAGCGGGAACGGCACACATGCCGTGGGATGACGGTTCTGACTCCGTGGAGAATGCACTCACCCGTGTCGACGTGTTCTTCGAGTTCCTCGATAAGATGGGAATCGAATACTATTGCTGGCATGACCGTGACATCGCTCCCGAGCTGAACAATCTGAAGGAATCCCATGCCGCGCTCGATGCGGTGGTGGCAAAGCTCAAGTCGAAGCAGGCGGAAACCGGGGTGAAGCTGCTCTGGGGAACGGCCTGTCTGTTCTCTCATCCGCGATACGCGCACGGGGCTGCCACCTCACCGAATGCAGACGTTTATGCCTATGCGGGTGCTCAGGTGAAGAAGGCGCTTGAAGCCACCAAAGAACTCGATGGCCTCGGCTACACCTTCTGGGGCGGTCGTGAAGGTTATGCGACGTTGCTCAACACCAATATGAAACGGGAACTCGAGCACCTCGCGGCTTTCTTCCACATGGCTGTGGACCACGCGAAGAAGATTGGATTTGATGGTCCTTTCTACATCGAGCCCAAGCCGCGCGAACCTTCAACGCATCAGTACGACAGCGATGCCGCTGCCTGTCTTAACTTCCTGAGGGAGTATGGGCTTACCGATCATTTTAAACTCAATATAGAAACCAACCACGCCACTCTGGCGGGCCATACCATGGAGCACGAGCTGACTGTCAGTGCTGATGCGGGGATGTTGGGAAGTATTGATGCCAACCGGGGCGACACTCTCATCGGGTGGGACACGGATCAGTTCCCGACTGACGTCCATCTCGCAACGCAGGTGATGTTGGTGGTTTTGAAAATGGGTGGTCTCACCACCGGCGGGCTCAACTTCGACGCCAAACGTCGTCGTGAATCTCACGAACCGATCGATCTGATTCACGCTCACATCGGAGGGATGGATGCCTTCGCCCGTGGACTCAAGATTGCATCAGCCATTCGTGAAGATGGGCGTCTCGCTGCCTTTGTGGATGAGCGCTACAGCAGTTTCGACAAAGACATCGGTGCGAAGATCGAATCCGGACAGTGCAGCTTCGAAGACCTGGAAGCCCACGCTTTTGCCAATGGGGAACCAACACTGGCCAGCGGGCGTCAGGAAATGCTGGAAAATCTGATTAACGATTTTCTTCGCTGATCATCTCTCATACGCCGGTGGCAGAAAGCGGAACCGAATCACTTCGGGTTGGTTTTCTTTGCCGCCGGCGCTCCCTTTTTCTTCACTCCGCCGGGTAATTTGTCTTTGGATAATTTTTGATACGGCTTCAGCTGCGCGGAAAGTTGCGCCACCAGTTCAGCGTGTTCCGGCTTGTCAGCGAGGTTGGTGATTTCATCGCTGTCATTGTCGTGATCATAGAGTTCACGACCGGCTTTGCCCTCAAGCCATTCGGTGTAGCGCCAGCGCTCTGTGCGGATTGAATACCCCCACGAATTGCGGTTGTGCCAAACCTGAGTCACCGCGGGCTTCTTCCATTCAGAGTTGGCCGGGTCTTCCAGCAGGGGGCGCAACGACGCGCCTTCGAGGTTCTTCGGCGCTTCCAGTCCGCAAAGGTCAGCGAGTGTTGGGTAAAGGTCGAGCAGCTCAACCGGCTTTTTGGAGACCCCGCCTTTGGTGAGGCCGGGCGCTGCTACAATCAATGGCATCCGCGCGGATCGTTCGAACGCTTTGCGCTTGTACCACAGGCCTTTCTCCCCTAGGAAGTAGCCGTGATCAGACCAGAATACGATGATCGTTTTATCGAGCAGATCGTTTTCTTCCAACGCATCAAGCAGGCGTCCGACCTGCGCATCGACGAACGAATTGCAGGCATAGTAAGCCTGCTTGCAACGGCGGGCTTCTTCGACTGTGATGTCTGCAAAATAGTAAGGCCAGTTCCGTGAGTCCCGCACAATGGCCATGGGCGGCACGTCCTCGAGGTCTGCTTTGGCTTCCTCCAGATCCGGCATGGTGATTGATTCAAGCGGATACATATCGAAGTAACGCTTTGGCGCAACATAAGGGCAGTGTGGATTGAAGAATCCGGCGGCGAGGAAGAAGGGCTCATCCTTGTGTTTCTCGATCTGAGCGATGACATCGCTCGCCACCATCCCGTCGGTGTGTTCCTCGTCTTTGCTGACCGGATCCCACACGGCCATGGAAATGCCAAGCCCTTTGTTAGGGCCGAAGTTTAGAATCTCGTTCTCACGGGTCTTATCGATGCCTGCCGGATTGTTCCGCTCCGTCCACGTAGCCGGATCATCATTGGCGTCTGTCCCGATCATGCCCGGATTGCCATAGTGATAAATCTTTCCCGACCGGTAGGAAAAGTAGCCGTTGTTTTTGAAGAGCTGTCCCAGCGTGACCACGTCGGGATTTTTCTGCCTCAGCTCGTGTTTCAACGTATGCATATCAAGCGTGTCCGGACGGAGACCGGTCATCAGGCTTGCGCGGCTCGGGCCGCAGAGTGGTTGCTGGCAGTTTGCACTGTCAAAGCGGACACCCATTTTAGCCAGCCGCTCCAGGTTCGGTGTCTTCACCTGCGAGTTTCCATAAACGCTCAGGTCGCAGTTCATGTCATCGGCCGCGATAAACAGGACGTTCATTTTATCGGCCGCAGAAACAGCGGGGATATGGAGTGCGACCAGGGTCGCCAGCAAAAGTAATCGGATCATCCTGAAATTGTGCCGCGATCACCGGGGCAAGACAATGGCAAAAACAGGTTCAAAGATGCGAGGCTATCCAGCCGGGGCAGAGTTCCCCGCCTGTTCGGCCTGATCCATGAGGCTTTGGGATTGATTGATGAGGGCGACCGATTCACCGGCACGCTCCAGGGATTCGGAAATCAAGCTGTCGATGGTATGAAAAACAGTCGCAGTTTCTGAAAGGAGGCTTTGAAATTCGTTGCTGCAATCCGACGCCGTAATGAGTTGTTTGTTTCCCTTTTCTATTGATCGACTGACCTCGCGAAGCTGGGATTCACCGTGCTTCAGGTCAGCGACCTCCCGGCTGGCTTCTTCGGCATGAGGGTCAAAGAAGCGCATCGTGATTTCCCGTGAACAGGAGTCATCCCAGACGTTTCGAAGTTCCGCCCGACTGGTTTCCAGCTGAGCGAGCTGCCATGAGCCTCTGCGCAGGCCACTGTCGAAGTCTTCGATCAATCGGTTGAGCCAGCGGATTTCTTCGTCGGGTTGCATGATAAGAAGAGAGGTCAGGCGAAATCGACAGGGGCGTCGAAGGCACGCAATTTGTCGAGCCGTAGTTCGGTTTCAAGCCGCCCGTTGCAGGAGTGGTTCCGGGCGTCATTATGGTTGGATTCTGCGTTGGCGAGAGCACTCAGGACATTGTTCTCAAAAGCCCGGGCGTCTTTCAACCGGGACTGCAGTTTCTCCAGGGCCTCACGCTGGGCGGCCACCGCTTGCGCGGCACGTTCCGCTATCAACTTGAGGCGGCTTTGCTCTTCCGCTGCACGTTCTGCTGCAGCTATTGATTTATCAGCTCTGGAGGTCGCGGATGTGGCGACGCGATTTGCATCCCCCGCAAGTTGAACCGCGCGTTCGCAGGCGTTAACCCTTCGTTCGGCCGCTTCCCGCTCAGCGACGGCGGCCCGCAATTCTTCACGGGCGTAGGAAAGTTCACGCCTGCAATCGTCCAGTTCGGACCGGGCCCTCCGAACGGCGGCTTCGTAGGAGGAGGTATCAATCGGGCGGTAAATCGCGTTACCATTGCTGTCTTTACCGGCATACTCAGTCCGGTTGCGTGCTGAGTTCAGTGCGCTGACTGCTGATGACAGGTTGCTCTCCGCGTATGAAACGGCTCGTTCACAGCGCGACACTTCTGCCTCTGCAGCGGATTCGCGGCTGCGTGCACGAGCGAGCCAGCTTTGCGCCTGGCTCAACTGACCGTTCCAATGGGTGAGAACACTTTGGGCGTTTGCCTGGTTTTGCCGGGCTGCGGTGGCACTTTGATTTGCCTTGTTGGCGGTGTGGCGAACTCGTTCTTCAAATTTAGCAGTGTCATCCAGTTGATTCTCAAGAGTGTTTTCATTGTCGTTGAGCTGCCCCAGGGCGTGGTTTCGCCGAACCTCGGCTCGATCGATCAGCTCACAGGTATGCATCTTCACATAATTTGATGTTTCGATGATTGAGTCGATACGGCGTTCCCAGTCCTGAAGTTCCGCCAGCAGATTTCCCACATGCGTGACAATGAGACGGGGATCTGTGATTCCCGTGGAAGCGAAGACCGGCGATGAAGAGGACGGCGCTGTTGCAATCGGAGCAGCGTGGCCGCCACCACTGCTTTCGTTCTTCTTTGTCAAATTTGCTTTGGCCTCCAGCGCGGTGAGCCTCTCTTTGGAAAGAACTCCGGCTTTGATGAAGCTCCTTCCAAGGGCGAGAGCTGTTGTCTCCAGCTTCTTGGACTTCGAACGATTTGAGCTTCGGGGTTCGAGTCGGAAGTTTGCAAACTCTCTGGAGAGCTCAGGTGCGTCACGGATTGAAATCACATGGTCGACCTCGATGGGTTCTCCTGCGAATTCACCCTTCAGAATCTTCGGGGTACGCCCATGCTTCATCCGGGCCAGATGTTCATCCGAAACGCCAAAACTCTCCACGCGGGTGAAGTTTTCCAATATCGCACTTCTGACCAGTTCCCGGTGGTGAGGTGCGTCCTCATATGTCTTCAGGGCTTCGTCGAGATATTCCTCAGGGCTCCGCCCTTCACTTTTTTCCCTGTCCAGCCAGTAGAGCGCTTTGAGGAGGCGAGTGTTTGCCGCGCGTTCCCCCTTCAGGGTGGCCAGTTTTTTTCGATCGAGAAGGGAGATGAGTTTGTTTACTTTCGCGCGTGAGCCCATTCGAATCAAAGTTTGCGAAGTTGATCAGTACGGGTTTCCAGAAACTTGTCGAGACGCTGTGATGTTTCGAGATATTCTTCGAACCATTCCGCTGTGTGCCCCCAGTGCTGGCGGAATTCCTCAGCCATTTGACCCGCGTAGGAGGCAAAGAGCGCATCGAAGAGATGCTGCAAGTCGGTAAACCGGCCCTGGAGCTGTTCGCGCTGGCGTTCAAGATTCTTCCGGTAATCATCAAGACCGGACTGTAGTTGATCGACGTCAAGAGCCATGGAGATATGCTTTTAGATGTTGCAACCTTTCCAACAGGAACTCGACATAGCGGGGGCCGACTTGCTTAATGTAGGCGTCCATTGATTCCTCCAGCGGCATCCAGGTGCGGTCATACTCCCTTCGCATTTCGTCCTGCCAGAGAGGTGCGACCGCATCGTGGGATCGTCGCAAATCCTCAAAGCCACCGCGAAGCTGATCGTTGAATTTCTCCAATTCATTTTCCAGCACCGTGGCCCGTTCGTATATTTCGTCCATACTCATGATTAATCTTTCTTCCAGCGTTCAAGTTGATCCCGGAAGAACACAATCTGTTCCCCCCATGAGATCTGTGGGCTCGAGACATAGGGTTTGAAGACCTTTGTCCGACTGACCACCGCATCCTGAAAGGCGGCCATCACCGGAGAGGGCCCGTCTTTCTGTAGCTTCGAGGCCCCGTCTTTCCCGAGAAGTAAAAAGGAATCGGACTCCGACATCTGAGTGGCGACCCGGTGTTTGAACCGGTCGAGCTGGTCACGGCCCAGGCATTGGGTGAGGGGACCGGCCCCGGGAAAGCTGATGATCAAGTGAATGCCCAGGGCAGAACCTTCCTGATAGATTCGAGCCAACTTCCCTCCATCGTCAGAATCAACTGCTGTGCCAAACTTGCTCTGGGTCTTCAGAAGTTGTGCGACCCGGTCAGCACCGGAGATCATCAGGATCCATGTCGGCATTGAAATCAGATCGTTCTCGTCGGCTTCCAGTCGGCGATCGATTTCCGCGACGCATTCATCCAGCCAGGTGACTGCTTTTTTGGAATCAGTCGCCAGTTCCGCGTCGTAGCTCAGCGGCTTGAGTAGATCGTCTACCACTTGACCTAATGTGTCATTCCATGGCGTTCCGGGAACCGAACGGTCGAGCACCCGGATCTTGATATCTTTTGGCGTTTCATTGATGGCCATGGCACATAGGATCCCGGCCAACATCCCGACGGCAGCTGATTGGTTGTCTCCCACCAGCAGGACATTTTCCGATGGCCTCCGCCGCAGCGTGACGATTGCCTGACCGTAGACGCTGGGTTCCTGACCAAGCCACAAAGCAACAGGGCGTTCCCCATGAAACCAGTCCGGCACGGCGAAGCCCTGGTCCTTCATTGATGAGCCGGCCACCAATCGCCATTCCTCCGGAGTGGGCCGGGATGGACGCCGCAACAGATCAACCACCTGCGGGTTCTCGATCAAATTCGGTTGCTCCTGTCCGTCGAATACAACTGTGGCAAACTGTTGATCCCGCGGCCATTCCGTTTTGGCTTTTTCCACCAGGGCTGCAATGGTCTCGGCTCGAGATTCAGATTCCAGAAGCGCCACTTTGCCGAATTCATTTGATCGGTCCTCACCGCTTTGATCGTTAATCACGATCTTTCCGGGGAGGTCACATTGTTCGATCAACCGGCGACCGTTCCGGCCGAACTCAGTGAGGCCCTGCACATCGCTCTGACTCATTTTCATCGCGATTCGCAAGTGAACGTTTCCGAAAATCGCCGCCTGATTCAACATGCCCACCGCTCCGAATCGTTGCGAGCCCAACAGCATGTGGATGCCTGCGCTTCGACCTTGCTGGGCCAGTTGCAGTAACGCTGCCGAAGCTTCCCCGTGGCGGTCGTTCTCGAACAATTCCTGATACTCATCGATCATCAGGACGATTCGCGGCATCACAGCGTCGCCGCCGTCCAGCGAACGGTATTCTTTGAGGTCGGAAACGTTGCGCGACTTGAAGATTTCGTTGCGCAGCTTCATTTCGGTCAGCAATTCATCCAGCACGCTGCGGGACAAGTCAGGCGAAGAGTGGAGGGCGACCACCCGGGCATGCGGCAGATTTCGGTATGCCTGAAACTCGACCCCAACCTTTCCGTCGATCAGATAGAGATTCAGTTCTTCCGGGCTGTATCGGGTCGCCAGTCCACAGATCAAGACATGATAGAGATTCGATTTACCCGATCCAGTCATCGCGCCAAGAACACCATGAGCACAGGGGCGGCCTTCCCGGTTTGCTCCGAACCACATCGTCAGCTTTCTTTCCCGGCCACTCGAACCCACCGGTGCGCTCACCATGGATTCGGCAGATTCGCTCCACCAATCCCCGGGGTCGGAGTCACACAGATCTTCCCACGAAATCTTCGTCTCAGGAGGCTTCGCATCTGCCAGCAGTTTCAGCACCATTGATTGGGCACCTCCCTCTGGAGAACTGAGAACCCGGGGCGCAAACCCGCGGGCAGGGGGATCCAGCGATCCAACCGGAAGTGAATAAAGGTTCGCGAAGTCGTTCCAGCTGAGGTCGCTGGGAAGTTCTTTCTTATCGGATTGCTGCAGAAACAGATACTTGCCTGCAACCGGACCGTTTCGGGCAATGCTTTGCATCGCTTCAATCGTTCGCCGGTCGTAGTTCTCCGGGAAATTGGCAGCGAAAATGAATTCGTACCGTTCGTTGGCCTGGATTTGCTCAGGCAGTTGATCAAATGACTGCGTCTCCTCGTCGAGATACGTGTGAATGAGCCTTGTGATCTCTTCGAGGATTGACTCCAAGTCGCGAAAGGCATCCGCTCCCACCGCTCTCACGTGAGGCAACTGACGCTGCATCGGGAACGCCCGGCCTGCTCCCGAAGGATCGAGGAGAGTGATGGTTGCCCCATAGGGCATGGTGGTCGCCAACTGCACAATCAGTGCCTGCATCAGGGAAAGCGTCGTGTCCCCGTCACCCTCCAGCCGATAGCAGTGATGATGGCCCAGGAACGGTGCCAGAACCGGCAACGGAAACTCTGCCGCTCCCTCCTGTGGAGATTCATAGGCAGTGCCCACCGAGAAAAAGGGAAGGCGATGGCTTTGTCGAAAGTCATGCGAACTCCAGCGCTCTTCGGACCAGTCACCTGTCAGAAATGGGGGAAGGGATTTCCAGGTTTCCTGCCATGCTTCCGCGTCCTCGGTCAACTGGCGGTTGAGATGATTCGCTGAGATGGCTTCAATCGATGCCATCTGTTCGAGCGCTGCATTACGGGCCAGATCCAATCGGCTGTTGGCCTCACGGTGACGCCGCTCCAGATCCGCTTCGGCCTGTTCGAGTTTTTTGATTTCCTCCAGGCTGGGAGCGTTCTTCAGCATAAAGAATCCAATGACCAGGATGAGAAGGATAAATCCCATCTTCCGCATACTGCTCCGCTTTTCTCTCAGAGCTTTGGTTTCGGCCTGGGCATTGCGGAACTCAATCCCCAATTGGTTCATCTCCAGGGCGGCTGCCGACATCAGCTTGATCTGGTCGTTCCCCTGGTTGATCAACGTCGACAACTCACCGGAAAGTCGTTCATCTTGTTGCAGATGATGACGTATTTCGAACGGTTGAGAACCGTTGTTTCCCGGAAAAGAAGTGATCGCGTTTCGTAAATCCGTTTCGTGGGATTTGATCGTCCCACGGGACTGTTTAATCTCTGCCCGTCTTGCTAATGCGCGGGAAACCGTCTGGTTCAAGTTCACTACGTGCTCCATTATCAATTGTCGATGCTCCTGCGGACGATAGCGATCTGATCTTAGCCGTCAAGATTACTTAAACTGAAATGGCTATAGAATTGCGTCCCTTCCGGTCATTCAATTTGGTCAGCCAACGAAGATGCGATATTCAGGATCAGAGATTCGCCTTATAGAGAACCGAACCTCAATCACCGCTCTTCAACCACATGCTCCTACATAAATTCCGCCTCGCTCTTGTTGCTGCCTTTCTCATCCCCTATCTCCATGCCGATGACAGGCCCAACATCGTCTGGATCATTCCGGATGATATGTCGGCTCACTTTGGGTGCTACGGAGAGACGGCGATCGAAACTCCCAATGTCGACAAGCTGGCGGCGAACGGGCTGAAGTTCACCAATGCTTATGTCACCGCACCGGTCTGCTCGACCTGCCGCTCGGCTTTCATCACCGGAATGTATCAAACCAGCATCGGTGCCCACCATCATCGCAGTGGGCGGGGCGAGGAAAAGATTCATCTTCCGGACCATGTAAAGCTCGTGCCGTCTCTATTCCGGGAAGCCGGATACCACACGTCGATCATGGGATGGCCGGGGAAGAAGGGAAGGCTTGGCAAGACCGACTACAATTTCGAGTGGGACAAGGCGGTCTACGACGGGGCCGACTGGTCGGATCGCAAAGACGGGCAACCTTTCTTTGCCCAGATTCAGACGCCGGGTGGAAAGCTTCGCGGCAAAGACGCAGCGGGATGGGAGAAGATGGCGCAGTCGGCGGAGAAAACGCTGGGCAGCCGGACATCGACTGAAGTGGTGAAGCTGCCGCCGTATTATCCCAATCATCCTGATATCATTCAGGACTGGGCTGCCTACCTCGATTCCGTTCGCATGACCGATCACATGGTGGGTGAAGTAATCGCCCGGCTGGAAAAAGAAGGGGTTCTTGAAAATACCATCGTGCTGTTCATGACTGATCACGGGATCAGTCACGGGCGCGGCAAGCAGTTTATGTATGACGAAGGCCTGCACGTGCCGTTTGTTATTGCCGGTCCGGGGATCAAAGCGGGCACCGTTCGGGATGATTTGGTCGAGCACATCGACATCGCGGCACTTTCACTTGCCGCCGCAGGCATTGCTATTCCAGATCATATGCAGGCCCGGGATATTCTTGCCGCTGATTACTCCCCGCGCGAGGCCGCCTTTGCGGCGCGGGATCGATGCGACGAGACGGTGGATCATATGCGTTCCGTGCGAACGAAGGAGTTTAAATACATCCGCAACTTTCTCCCCGAACGCCCCTACCTTCAGCCCTGTGCCTACAAGGATGCCAAGGGGATTCTTATCGCCCTGCGCGAATGGAATGCGGCCGGAAAGCTGAACGAAGCGCAGTCGTTGCTGTTTCGTGAAACGCGACCTCCCGAGGAGCTCTACGATGTGAAAGCTGATCCGCACGAGATTCATAATCTGGCGGATGATCCGAAGTATGCCGACAAGTTGGCGGAACTCCGGGGCCGACTGGATGAGTGGATGGTGAAGACGGATGACAAAGGACGCGAACCGGAATCAGCAAAGATGTTCGACAGCGACATGGCGGAATACACCGGGAAATTCAAAGGAGGGAAGGGTGATCCCGCGCATCTCAAGATTATCGAGGACAACATCGCGCTGATGAAGAAGTGGGCGGCGGAAGGAAAGTAGATTTTGTGCGTGAGTTTTTTCGACGAGCGGCAGTGATCAACTGAAACGATCCAACCCTGTTGGTTCGACAAACCAACCCTGTTCACTCGTATGATTTCACTTTCACCGTTTCGTTTACTGCTCTGCATCACCTGCCTCTTCTCCTGCTTTGCTTCGGCAGGGGATAAGCCGAACATCCTTTTCATCGCGATTGATGACCTCCGGCCGGAGCTGGGTTGTTACGGCTCGACTGCGGTGAAGTCGCCCAATCTGGATGCGATCGCCGCCAACGGGCTTCGGTTTGACCGCGCTTATTGCCAGGAAGCGATTTGTTCACCTTCGCGGGCGAGCTTGTTGTCAGGATTGCGGCCGGATCAAACACAGATCACTCACAACTATGTCCAGTTCCGTGATCTCAACCCGGACAACATCACCTTGCCACAGCACTTCAAAGCGCATGGCTATGAAACCGTTTCCAGCGGGAAAATCTTTCATCGCCCGGGCGATGACCCGCAGTCATGGAGTCGGATGCCGGCGGTGAAGAAAACTCCATATAAGAAGCCGAACTACACCTTCGCCGATCCGAAAAACCATGAACTGCACATGCGCAATAGGAAGGAGATGTTCGAGAAATACGGCGAAGCATCCAAGCGGGGGCTCGCCAGTGGACCTGCCTACGAGTGTTACGACGTTCCCGACCACGCCTACATCGATGGGTGGAATACAGAGGTCGCCATCGCGACGCTCAAGGATATGGTGGGGAAAGATGAGACGAAGCCGTTTTTCCTCGCGCTGGGATTCAAACTGCCGCATTTGAACTGGGTGGCTCCGAAGAAATACTGGGACCTCTACGACCGGGAAAAGATCGAGCTCGCGTCACAGACGAGCGGGCCGGAGAACGGCGCGCAAATCGGGTTGCATCCGTCGTTCGAGCTGCGGGTGCGGGCCAACATTCCGAAGATCGGACCGATGGGTGATGATTTGTCTCGGACACTGCTGCACGCCTACTATGCCAGTGTCAGCTATGTCGATGCGCAGATTGGCAAAATGGTGGCATCGCTCGAGGAGGCAGGCGTGGCGGACGATACCATCATCATTGTGTGGGGCGACCACGGTTGGCACCTGGGTGACATGGGCATCTGGGGAAAAGCGACCAACTATGAAATTGCGACCCGCGTCCCGCTCATCATATCCGTGCCGGGGATGAAATCCAAAGGGAAGGGGAGCAACGCGCTGGTTGAGCTGGTCGACATCTATCCAACCCTATGTGAACTGGCCGGGCTGCCGCAACCCGATCACCTCGCCGGAAAGAGTTTCGTTCCTCTGCTGGATGATCCCGATCAGGCGTGGAAAGATGTCGCCGTGAGTCAGTTCCCCAGTCCCGCGCTACGGGAATGGGCCGCCAATCCGCTTTCTCCTGAGATGCGGGAAACCTTTTTCGGACCGCTCATTGAAGAAGTCGAAGGCCGGATCATTGCCCAGCATGGGGAACAATGGGACCGCGATCTCTTCGAGAATCATCTGATGGGGTATTCCGTCCGCAGCGATCGCTACCGGATGATCACCTGGCGCGACTACCGTGACCCCGATGCCGAGCCAGTCTTCGTCGAATTATACGACCATCAGGAAGATCCCAACGAGACCGTCAACATTGCCGCAAAGCATCCCGAAATCGTCTCTGATATGACGACGAAACTCCGCGAAGTGTTGAAGTAAAGGCCCCGAAATGCCTGATGCCGGATCGCGAGCGGCCCGCTCGCATTGATCAACCACGGCAGAGGCGGGGCTCAATTCATAAGCACCTGTGACTGAGATACTGAGCCTGTTTCGAGGGAAAAACAGGCCCAATTCCCAAGCCGTCCCATCCTGGCCGCCCTATTGTCCAACTGTGCGGTCAAGATTACCTGAAAACCGGCTCAACTCACTGGCTTTAAGGGGGCTCCTACCAAAATCTCCGTTCAGCAGCCGATTCCAAACTGGAAGCCACCTTTGTAGCCGTTCATTACCGCATTCCAAAATGGAACCCTGTATTGTAGGCGTTCGAAGGTCGTTTCCATTTTGGAAACGACCATTGTAAGCGTTCAGGAGAGCATTCTTTTTTGGAAATCGCTTCTGTATCAGTTCAATGGAGGTTTCTAATTAGGAAATGGCTTCAACACCCATTCAAAGCCGGTTTCCATTCCGGAAACTGCCCTTGTATCAGGATCTTATGAGCCCGGTCAGGAAATGCTCATGAAAACCCGGCGTTGGCACGGCCCCGGGGTGAGCTGGAAGGCGCTTGACGCGAGAATTGGCTCCCAATATCTCCAGTACTTGATCTTAGCTGCCAATTTGTGCATGATCGCGCCCCGTTATGACGGTTTGCGCTCGTTGCAGATCATTCACATTGCGCCAAGCTTGCCAATCTTTCTCAAAACATGAAAAAATCCCTACTATTGTTCCTTTGTCTCGGCGTTTGGTCGCCTTTGACTCAGGCCAAGGACGTGACCACTGATAAACCCGGCCAAGTTGTCCGGATCGAGCTCCCCAAAGGCGGGACGCTGACACTGGCTGAAGTTGAAATCATCTCCGGTGGTAAAAACATCGCTACCGGCAAGAAAGTGAAGCAATCGTCGACGGCGTCAGGTGGCGATGCTGAAAGGGCAATCGATGGGAACAAGGATGCGAGTTATGGTAAAAAAGGCCAGACCCACACCAAGCAGAATGCCAAGAATCCATGGTGGGAGATTGATCTGGGATCTGAGCAGAAGATTGAGAAGATTCAGATATGGAATCGCGGCGATGGACTGGGAGAGCGGCTCGCGGATTTTAAGATCTCGGTACTGAATGCAAAGGGCGAGCCGGTGTTTGTCCGCGAGAAAAGCGACGCGCCGGAGAGCTCGGTCGTTTTCGACCTGGCGAACAAGGGAAAGGTCGCCTTTCTCGCTGCCAACGGGAAGCCGGGGAAATCGATCAAGAAAGGGGCGAAGGCCAAGTCAAAACCAAAAGGCCCTGCTGATCCCAAGCTCTGGGATGTGGCCACGGCTGAAGTGCCGGCCGGCTATCGTGATCCGGCAAAGTTTGAGTTGAAAGCAGGGGATTCAATCGCACTGATCGGAAACGCGCTCGCTGAGCGGATGCAGTACGATGGCTGGATGGAGACTGCGCTGCAAAATGCGCAGAAGGATAAGAAGCTGTCGGTGCGCAACCTTGGTTTCTCAGGTGATCGGGTGAATTCGTTTCCCCGGAACAAGGGCTTCACTCCGATCGACGCCTATCTTCAGATCGTGAAGGCGGATGTGGTGCTGACATTCTTCGGCTACAACGAGAGCTTTGATGAAAAGCCGGAAGACTACACCAGGCAGCTGAATGACCTTGTGCAGAAGATTCGTGCGACCAAGCCAAACGGTGAGTCATTCCCGCGCATCGTGCTCTTCAGCCCGATTGCTCACGAAGATTTGGGTTCAAAGAATCTGCCCAACGGCGAGGCCAACAACAAACGTCTTGCGGCCTACACGGAAGCAACAAAGAAGGCAGCGGAGGAAAGCGGCGTCGCTTTTGTGGATCTGTTTACCCCATCGAAAGCTCTTTACGAAGCCAACGAAGCGCCCCTCACGATGAATGGCATTCACCTGAACGAGCTGGGCAACAAGCTGGTTGGTGAAGTGATCGCCAGTGCATTGGCCGGTGAGAAAGTTGAAGCGGGAGACGACTTGGCGAAGCTTCGCGAGGCGGTTCAGGAAAAGAACACGCATTGGTTTGACCGCTACCGTGCGGTGGACGGCAATGACATCTGGGGCAGCCGCTCCACGTTGAAATTTGTGGGCGACCAGACCAATGGCGACGTGCTTCGCTATGAACTCCTCATGCTCGATGCTCTGGCTGAAAACCGCGACAAGAAGATCTGGGCACGGGCCAACGGCGGCGACCTGGAAGTGGATGACTCAAACGTACCTGAGCCGGTCAAAGTGGTTTCCAACGTGGGTGGCAAAGGCAACATGTCGAGTGCTCAGAAAGAGGGAACCGTGAATTACCTTTCCGCAGAGGAAAGCCTCAAGATGGCCGCCGTGCCGGAAGGATTTGAGCTGAATGTTTTCGCTGACGAGTCGAAGTTTCCCAAGCTGGTAAACCCGGTGCAGATGCAGGTGGATGGTAAAGGCCGGGTCTGGGCGGCAGTTTGGCCGACCTACCCCAAGCAGGAACCCATTCGCGACATCGACGACAGCCTTCTCATCTTTGAGGACACGGATCGCGATGGCAAGGCAGATAAAGTGATTGAGTTTGCCAAGGTGCCGAACCCGCTCGGCTTCGAGTTCTGGAACGGCGGTGTGATCGTGGCTTCTCAGCCGAATCTGATTTTCCTCCGCGACACGGATGGTGATGACAAAGCGGACGAACGTTACGTTTTGGCTCACGGTATCGGGTCAGCGGACACCCACCACGCAGCGAACAACCTGATCTATGGTCCCGATGGCGGGATCTATTGGCAGAGTGGTATCTTTCTCCACAATAACATTGAGCATCCCTGGGGCCCTTCATTGAGCACTGGCGCCAGCGCGATGTATCGTTTCGATCCGCGTCGTTACACCATCGCTCAGCACGGTGGTAACAGCCCGAATCCTCACGGGATTGCTTTTGACTACTGGGGCTATCACTACGCAACGGACGGCACTGGTGGTCGTGCTTATCAGGTTCGCCCGGAAGGGAATGGATGGAAAATGCATCCGCTTCTCGACAAGGAAGTGCGTCCTGTCCCTGCGAACGAAATCCTTTCCAGTGCTCACTTTCCCGAAGATATGCAGCAGGATTTCCTCATCTGTAACGCGATCGGATTCCTCGGTATCAAGCAGTATGAGCTGAATCGTAACGGCGGAGATGGCCGGAAACTGGGGGAAGTCTGGGGAACTCCGTCCGGTGCTGATTTGACTGTGAATATGGGCGGGCAGGACATGACCGCCAAAGGCCTTTTCCTCACAGGAGATAAGAATTTCCGCCCCACCGATGCGGTCTTCGGTGAAGACGGCGCGCTTTATGTATCCGATTGGGCAAACGTCATCATCGGACATATGCAGCACAATATCCGCGACCCCAATCGCGATAAGAAGCATGGTCGCATCGTGCGGATCACGCACAAGGGCAGCCCGCTTCAGGAGCCCGTGGAGATTGCAGGGGCATCACTTCCTGCATTGATGAAGAACCTCGAACATCCGATCGACGGCGTTCGTCATCGCACCCGTGTTGAGTTGAGCGGTCGTCCGACCAAAGACGTGATCGCTGCGTGTAAAGAATGGATGAGCAAGTTTGACCCTGCGAAAGCGGAAGACGCTCACCATCTCCTCGAAGCACTCTGGCTTCACCAGGCGCACAACGTCCGCAACGGCAAGCTTCTCGGACAGTTGCTCAAGTCACCTGAGCCACACGCCCGTCAGGCCGCGCAGGTGGTCCAGCATCACTGGTATAACGCGGATCCTGCCAAAGGCGCTGCGGCAGGTGCTGACGAACCGGAACATACCGAGTCGAAGATCAAGTCAGGTATTATCTCAGATACCGATGCGCTCACCACGATCCGGATCGGGACGCTCGTTGAGCAGATGAGCTACGACGTGAAGGAGCTGACGGTGAAGGCCGGGAAGAAGATCAAAGTCACCTTTGTGAATCCTGACTTCATGCCTCACAACCTCGTGTTCTGTCAGCCCGGTTCATCACAGGAACTGGGACTCGCGGCGATGAATCTGGGGGCGGAAGGTTTCGCCAAGCAGTTTCTGCCTGACAGCGACAAGATCATTGCGGCCACCAAGATGATCGACAACGCCGGAGAAGAAACCATCGAATTCACCGCACCGGCCAAGCCCGGAAAGTATGAATACGTCTGCACCTTCCCGGGTCACTTCATGATCATGAAGGGTGTTCTCAACGTGAAGTAGTTTCAATCCACCAACAACAACCGTTTCACGATCCAACAGGGGGTGTTCGCTGACCCAACAGTGTTGGATCGTGGAGCACCTTTCCCTATGAAATCTGTATCCATTCTTGCGTCCTCCCTGCTCTGCATGGGTGGCGTCTTTGCCAAAGAGCCTGTCTTCGAAAAGGGCGACCGTATTGCCATCGTAGGTGATTCCATTACGGAGCAGAAACAATACAGCAAGTTCATCGAGACCTATCTGTTGGCCTGTACTCCCCAGTGGGATGTTCAGGTATTTCAGTTCGGATGGGGAGGGGAGCGGGCTCCCGGATTTGCCGCCCGTCAGGAAAATGATCTGGCGTTTTGGAAGCCGGATGTCGTTACCACCTGCTTCGGGATGAACGACGGCAGCTACCGGGAATACAAGCCGGAGATCGGGGAGCGATACGAAGCCGGGATGCGTGCGATTCTTGATCGCTTTAAGAAAGACGGTGTCGCCTTTGTGGTCGGCGGCCCCGGGGTGGTCGACAGCGAAACCTTTGCCAAAGACAAGCCGGAGTTTGATCAGGTCTATAACAACAACCTGAAACAGCTCGATACCATCGCTGCCATGCTGGCTACCGAATACGGCTTTGCCCACGCGGATGTATTCGACACCATGATGGACACCATGAAAAAAGCGAAAGCTAAGTATGGTGAGCAATACCACGTGGCCGGCGGCGATGGCGTTCACCCCGGCGGAAACGGTCATCTGGTCATGGCTTATGCTTTCCTGAAAGGGCTCGGCGTCAGTGGTGACATCGCTAACATTACCTTTGATCTGGAAAGCCAGCAGGCGGAAGCCAGCGAGGGCCACAAAGTGATCGATGCCAAGGCAGGGGCGCTCACGGTTGAAAGCACACGTTATCCCTTTTGTTTCTACGGCAATGAAAAAGACCCGAACGGCACGGCCGGCATCACTCAGTTCCTGCCTTTCAATCAGGATTTGAATCGCTTCATGCTGACAGTGAAGAACCTGTCAGCAGCCAAGGCCGACGTTCAGTGGGGCGCGGAGAAAAAGACTTTCACCAAAGAGCAGCTTGCTGCGGGAATCAATCTCGCCGCAGAGTTCCCAACCGGACCTTTCAATGATGCCTTCAACGCGACAATGAATGCCGTGGGCAGGAAGCAGGCTTTTGAGACCTCAATGATCAAAGATCACATCACGAAGTTCCGCATGTATGATGCGTACCTGCCGGATGACAAAGAGATCGATGAGGCAACGGCTCTGTTGCAGAAGAAATTGCAGGATAAAGACGACGAGTTTTACCGCGAAGCGAAGGCGACCGTGAAGCCGGTCCAGCACACCATCACCGTGACTCCGGTCAGTTGATCGTAGACGGGATTGAATAACCGGGCGTAGACAGGCCCCTGCCACGTGAGATACTTGTCACAATGACATGGTTTGAGTCGTTGGTTGGATTTCAAGAGAAGAGCCCGGATCAGGTTCGGGAGAATCTTGCCGTTGCCGACGGAATGCTCACATCACGGGTGAACGGGCAATCATATCGATGTGGTGATCTCACCACTCCGTCACTCTCGGCTCTCCGTGAAGTAACCGCTCCTTTGTCGGCGGAAAAGCAGGGCGGCCCATTGACCGTGGCGGAAGTCGTAGGGGATGTGCAGGAGCTGCACCAGCTTCCGGAAAACAACGGCGCACTCTTTCAGGTCGCATCCCAGTTCAATCTCCTCGAAATGGTCGGCCCGGGCGTGACTCCGGAGCAGGGCGTCGGGATATATGAGCACGACCGGACGCAGGGACCTGCCTGCGCTATCGCCTGTGGTGCCGCGACGATTTACCGGAACTACTTTGCCGAGGTGGAAGGACAGCTCGGGCAGTCCGCAACGAAACAGATCGACTGCGCAGCAGACCTGGGCGCCGCGCTGGGGAACCAGGACGGTCAGCTCTGGACAATGCGGAACGGATACCTGCTCGCCAGTGCGGAGGGATTGCGAACGATCGGGGATCAACTGAATGGCGCGAGCGAACCCGCAAGAGACAGCCTCCGTGAAACGCTGCGGATCGGGATTCAGCACGATGCTGAAGTAACTCTGGGCGGGAACGGAAATCGAGTGTCGCAGGCGTTCTGTTCCGCGGTGCCGGTGGCGTATTCGCATCACAGCTCGAAGCTGTGGGAACCGCTGGCCCGGCTGGTGCTGGAGGCGTCGTATGAAGGCACCTTCCATGCCGGAGTTGCTAACTTTTCTGAAACCGGGAACCCGCGGGTGTTTCTCACCCTGCTGGGTGGCGGAGCCTTCGGGAATCTGAACGAATGGATCTTCGATGCGATCGACCGCAGCCTGCAAATGTTCTCAGACAGCGGCCTGGAAGTGAAGCTCGTGAGCTATGGCCACTCGAACTTCGATGTCCAGCAGTTGGTGAAGCGGTTCCAGCCTTGAGGTTCTATCTCTACCTGGCGTCGGGCTTCTTCAGGAAATCGAACTCCGGTGAAGCCACCTTACCCTTGGCGTAATCATAGACCGCTTTCAGCTCTGCCTTGCTGGCCGGGTATTGCCCCTTGTCGTCAGTCTCCGCGATCCAGTCTGCCAGCACCTCGCGATGCTCAATCAGCACAGACTGAAACTTCGGGTCATCCGCCAGATTCTTCACTTGATGAGGATCCGATTTCAGATCGTAGAGTTCCTCGGCGGGGCGGTTTTCCGGCTGGTGATAGCTCGCCTGCACGGGCGTCAGTTTCCCCTCGTTAAAAAGCTCCCGAAGCCGAACCACCGTCGCGTATTTGTCCCGATACTGCGGCTGATACAGCGATCGATCGGTCTGGTAGTTTCGGATATAGCGATACTGCTGGCTCCGCACGGCGCGGATTCGATCGACGGCAATGCCACAACGATCCCGGGCCGAGATGATATATTTCTGATCGACGTAATCGGTTGCGAGGAAGTCTTTCCCTTCAACGGAGCCGGGAATTTCAATTCCAGCAAGGCCAAGGGATGCTGCCGGAATGTCGATGCCATTTACGAGATCTTGGCGGACTTTCCCCTTCGAAATGCCCGGTCCCGAAATGATCAACGGAACCTTTGCCCCATCTTCATAGAGAAATTGCTTGGCGCGGGGCAGGGGAGCACCGTGATCCGTGAAGAAAAAGATCACCGTGTTGTCGTAGAGACCGTATTCCTTCAGCGCTGCGATGATTGCCCCGACCTGCTCATCGGTTTCAGCGACCTGTTCATAGTGCCGGGCGATCGCATTGCGGATGATCGGGTCGTCCGGATAGCAGGGTGGCACCTCCACCGTACTTTCAGCGACCCGGCTCTTGGCGGGATACTTTGCCCCCGTCTCTCCGCCAAACTTACCGCCTTTCAGCTGGATCTGTCCAAAGAATCGCTTCCCCTTGAGCTGCTCCAGCCAAGACACGTCCCGCCCCACAAGATGCCCCCGCATCTTCGGCCGTTTGAACTCCGGCGAATAAAGACGGTCACGGTCCCGCGTGAAATTGTAGTCCTCCTTCTCCTCATTGAAAGTCACATAGCCCGCCTTGCGAAAGAGCTCGGGGATCGTGGTGATCGATTCCGGTAACGGTTTCCTGATCATCGTCCGGTGATGATGCAGCCCGTGCGAAGTCTGCATCGTTCCGGTGATCAGCGCCGAGCGCGTCGCCGAACAGACCGGAGCCGGCATAAACGCATTCTCAAACCGCGTCCCCGTCTCCGCCAGTTGATCGATATGAGGCGACTCCGCCAGCTCATGCCCGTAGCACCCCAGCCAGTCGCTCATGTCATCAACATAAATCCATAGAATATTCGGGCGATCATCGCCGGATGCGGTGTATAAAAAGAAGATGGATAAGATGGCTGTTAAAACGAACCGGGCGGTTATGAGCATGGAATGAGTGGGAGTATGAGGCAGAATGTAGCGGAAGTTGGAAAACTTTCCGGGGTGAGTTTTTGAGCGCGTGGGCTGATCAGGGAATTTTCCCAAATTCCACTACGCCCCGGCTTTCGTGCGCGGGATTATGCGAAGAGCGCTTCGATCCGCCCGGTGGAGTCGCCGAAAGAATCGGCTTCGACGCCGCTGCCATTCAGGATCGAATACCACAGATTACAGAGTGGTGTTTTCGGGTCGTCCATCACCAGGTGGCGACCGTGTTTAAATCCTGAGCCACCACCGGCGACCAGAGTCGGCGGATCTTTTTATAAAGCGCATTCACCGACGAGCCCGACGCCTCCGCCAGACTCGCGACCGTTCCGTGCCCCCGATACAGCATCAGGACCAGTTCCCGCTGCGAAGCATCCATCTTCCCGAGACACCCCTCCAGGGCAGCCCGTTCATGTTTCAAAACATCTGCTGACACCTCCGGTTCCGAGTCCGCGATCAGCTTAAAAACCTCATCCGAAAACCAGTGGCGATCCCGCGCCACCGTGCGACGCGCCTTGAGACATTCGAACCGCACGATCACCTTCGCCCAGGGGAGAAATTCGTTGTCATTCTCCAATTGATCCAGCTTCCGCCACATCACCAGCGAGGCCTCCTGCATCACATCATCGACCGCCTCCCACGTGGGGAGGAGCGCCCGCGCATACGACTTCAGATCTTCTTCCGAGCGAAGAAAGATCTGAAGAAACTGCGATTCGCGCTGTCGATCGGCATCCATTCCCCCGTCCTACTCCCGAGCCTATCGAAAGTGGCCTCTTAAATCGAAGGTTTTTCAATAAAACGTCTTTTCCGGGGGAGGAGAGAGCCGCGAACATCAAAGCCGGATAGATATGAAGCGGCTTGGGTTTCGAAACAGTGGTCGCGCAGAGCCACAGAGAACGCAGAGGAGGAGGAAGGGATGAACGGTGCAGGTTCAGAACATAGGTAACACAATAGGTTCAAAACATGGGTAACACTCGGGCATGAGGAGCGAAGCTTCCTGATGCCATGGAAAGAGACCCGAAAAATGGACCAACGAATTGAATTTGCGATGAA
>JBLWYI010000050.1:0-33113 GCA_048267005.1 Verrucomicrobiales bacterium
ATGTTGGACGTTCGATGTTCAAAGTTCCCCCCTCTCTCCCATGGCCGATCACCTCACGCCCCACTCTCCCCCTCCCAGGACCGCCACATAGTCTACGAAAGCATCCGCTTCCGATGCTTCGCCAAATACACCTGCTCCGGCTTGAACTTCGACGGCATCTCAATCCGCTCCCCCTCCCGCGAGTGAAAATACGTCCTCACCACCTCCTTCGTATAATGCTCCCGCAAGTCCGGCGATAAAATGATCCGGTAATCCTCGTCCAGACTGATCAAATACCGGTCAAACGCCAGATCATACGTCCCCGAAAGACATAGCCCGTTGCGGGGATCCATCCGCGAGTCCTTCCCCTCTTTCCACGGAACAATATGGCTGGCCCGATTCAGATCCGGCACATTCAGCCCCGTCACACAGCAAGTGTCTCGATAGATCTCCATAATCTTCTTGCGAAACGCCGCCTGACCGATCCGGACCTTCGTTTGCCGAATCACATCCCTTCCCTTTTCCTTCAAAAGCATCTTCCGTAACGCCGCCGCCTCCTCAATCTCAAATTCAAAGGCCGCCGCATCGAACGAGTCCTCCTCATACCGGCCTAAGAGGACCTCCTCGTATTTCGACTCCACCAGAAACTGCTGATACGTCTTCAGCGCCGCCGAGTAATATCCATTCTTCCAGTAGCTCGGTGAGTGATCCGTAGCAAAGATCTCACCCGACTTTTGCTGTTCCAGCACATAATCATACAGCGCCGCGATCGTTTCCATCGAATTGACAGACCAGATCGGATCTAATTCACGAAAAGCCCCGCCACTGACCGCCAAAATCTCACCCAACATGTCCAAAGCCCGCAGATACGACGTCGCTTTCTTACTGCCCTTCTTATTGGAGGATAAAATGAAGGACTTGTAGGCGCTGCGGTTGTAGGGAGTAGGCATGAGTTCCTATTACCCTTTATTTTATCGACATCCAAAACCATTCGAAAGTTTTTAGACTGTCAAATGTCTCGCGATCGCACTTCTATTTCTGCAAATTGACAAGACGAAATCGAAAGACGCTAGCAAACACTAGCTCTTGCTAGCTAGTCTTAAGTTTCCCGTCTTCATACAAAAACTCAATGTTCCGGTGGATATCGTAATGCATCGGTGGAAAAGCAAATTTCGATTGATCTTTTAAACGATATTCGTATACCACTTTTGCAAGTTCGGAGTCGTTAGAGAACACAGCATACCATTCCCATCCGCCTGCAAATACTGCAAACATTGCTCCCACAAATTCACTTTCCTTATAATCAATCCAAAGGTCACTCCGAGGGTCGTGATTTATCTCATCAGGAGGAGCTATAAAATGAGTCCCCAAGAACCACAAAGCCCCAGAATCGGAAGGAGCTGTAAAAATTGCATTGCGGAGTAATTTTCTAGCGGCTAACGGAAATTTAATATTTCGAAAAAGGTCTGCAGAGGCAAAATGTGAACGCAACGCAACTGCAGCGATAAATCGGACGACCAAATCAAACCGGAACCCACTGTAGACATTATCACTGTCTCTTTGAATTTTTAGTGCATTCCGTTCAGATTCCGTACCATTAGAAAGGACGTGCACGTATGCTTCTGCAACTGATGCAATGTCCTCACAATTGCGACAGAGCAGATAGTGTTTATCACCATCCTGTTGCACAGAACGCTTTACACGTCCGTGCATTCCGTGAATCTGCCCTCCGCAATCGGCTTTATGCCATTTGTATGCCCATTTGGGTATGACGTGGCTAAGACACAATTGAGATCTGTTTCCACAAAATACGCAACGTCCCAGATAGCCACCTCTAATTCGTTTGTCGCTTCCTAAAACACTTGCACTCCGTTCACCAGTGCGGAAATCGTGTGTACGAACTCTTCGATTTTCTGGCATCCGCATCGATGACGCTATCGTTACAGTAGTCTGGAGTCAAAATTAATTCAGCTAAGCCAATTAGAGAAGCTGAATGGGAATTGTATCAAACTAAATCCTCGAAATCAGAATCCTCAAGATCGGCATCCGGCATTAAGGATCCTTCGGAATAATCCGTTGGCCCATTCTCTAAAACGTTGGTTTTTGATTTCGAACGTCTCTTTTCTTCCTTCTTCTTATCCGAATTGTAAATGTCGTTGTCTACCCGAGTTGCACCCAGTACGTCTGCATTTAAATTTTCGATATAATCACGAATTTCATCGCCGAAGTCATCAACGGAATGATCCAGAATCGAGAGGATGTTTGTTTTCGATGAAACCGATCTGGGATGGTCCAGATAAACTCTAAATGTTCGAATTCCCCTGATATATTGATCACGCTTCTCGTGCATTTTATCCACAATTTCATCCCGCCTTCGAAGCCCCTCAGAATACCCAAGATCAGCAAACTTTTCAGCGGCAATAAGGTCGTCGGTTAGATTATTGTGCACAGTGATTGCGTCATCCAAATCCACGCAAATGGTGGCAAGTTTCTGATTGAATTCAGAAGGGTAATGTTTACTCGAAAACAAGGGGGTTGAATTTCTTATGTGATAATAACGGTCTAACAGTTTATGCGTCACCCAACCGGAAAATGCGGAGGATAAGAAAAAAGGAAACTTCCAACTCCACGGCACGAAGAACAATACCACTACCTGAATCGCTACTAACGTTCCAAAAATTTTTATTTTTTTGTCTACATTAATCGCCCTCTGCCGCTCCCGCTCCTGGATTTCTTCAACGCGGCTTTTTTCAAACGTGTTGTAATTGGTGACTGAACGCACCTCGTTCCACAATTTGCGAAAATTGGGATCACCTAATTCCTCCCCAATCTCATGTTCAGAAATCTCCAATTTTTTAAGGTCGTCCATATGCCCGATACAAATAAACTACCAATATCCCTTTCCGCGGCAGGAAGAGCAATCGACCATTCGATCCACGTAATTCCACCCGAAGAGTCCGCGAACCCTTTTCTGCGTCTTTACTTTCCCTTTTCCCTTGCAGGAATGGCACGTGTTTTTCGGTTCTTTGCCAATCCCGTGGCATCTTTCGCATTTGCGGCGCTCCTTTTTTGGTCCGAAAATCGAACCGTAGTCAATTTCGTAAACGAATACTTTCCGACCACGGCAATTGCCACAGGTGTCATTCGTATAAAACATCGGCAATTTTCCGGAGCCATTGCACTGATGACACTCTGAAACTGAATCACCGATGTAAACCCCGCTATCGGTATCCGGGTATTCCGTTTTCCCTTTCCCGTTACAATTTGAGCAGGTTACATATCGCAGCTTCATTGATCCAATATTTGGTTCCTCATCTGAGTTAGTTCCTCAGGAATTCAATCCTATCAAAGCTTTTGGCTTTCGCAAACCGCTCCTATTCTCACTCCACCACCAACTCCCCTTTCATAATAATCCAGTGCCCGGGGAAGGTGCAGACATACGGATAGGTTCCCGGCTTTTCGGGCGCGATGAAACGGATGATTTCTCCGGTGTCGGGACTGAGCAGCCTCGAATGGACGATGATTTTGTCGTCCATGCCTTCAGGGATGTAATCTTTCTCCATCCCCTTGGGATCTTTGGCCATTTCGTTGCCGGCCATGCCGACTTCTTCCAGGGTGCCGGGCTGGATGAGCGCCCAGTTGTGCTGAGTGGCGTCGGGGTTGACGAAGGTGAGCTTGACGGGCTGCCCCGCTTTGGCGGTGAGCTTTTGTTTCGTGAACATCATCCGCTCGGGCACGCAACCGATCCGGGCCTCGAGGAGGTCTTTCTGACGGTCGAATTTGGCGTTGGCCTGGCGCAGGGCTTTGTCTTTCGGCTTGGCATTGATGATGGTCACGGCGTCAGCCTTGGCGGCGTTCATGAATTCGCCCAGCTTGGGATTGGCCGCGAGAAAATCGGCGTTCCCCCGCCAGTGCCGGCTGAGGGCTTCGGAACCGAGGGCGCAGGTGAGCGCGTATTTCAGATGATCGAGACCGTCGAGCGGCTGATCGAGGATAGGGAGAATGGCTTCGAGTGCTTCGGGCGTGCCGATGTAGCTGGCGGCGTTGGCGGCTTCCATACGGACGATGGCGTTTTTGTCTTTGGCGGCTTTGGAGAGAAATTCAACATCTAATCCGGGACCTAATCCGACTTCTTCCCCATACCGAAGCTGGCGCGTTGCGGCTGCGCGAGCTTGTTGCTTTGGTGACTCGAGCAAGGTATGCAAATGCCCTGGAGCAGTCACGTCGATACTTCGTAGTAGCCACAATGTTTCAAGAAGTACATGGTAGGCCTGATCTGAAATGCCATCATTTGCCGAAAGTAATTCAGCAAAGTTCGAGCTTCCGAAGTTTGAGTTTTTGATTCCATTGACCACTTCCTCCGCATCGCGCTCCCGCAGCTCCCGCTTCGTCCAATACCGAACGCGATACTCAGGCCGCTTCAGATTCTCCACCAATTCCGCCACGCTCGCATCGGCAATTTTCGCCGGTTCCTGCGGTTTGAAATCCTTCGGCGTGATGCGCCAGATGCGGCCGCTTTTCCGATCGCGACGCGGATCGCGCAGGGAATACTGGGCGTGTCCTTTCACGGGGTTGTACCAATCGCAAATGTAAATGGCCCCGCGTGGACCAAATCGGCAGTCCACGGGGATGAAGCTGAGGTTTTTCGAGAAAAGAATGTCGAACTGGTATTCCTCGGCGAAGTGGTCGTCTTTCTCGACCCATTTGTGAAACTCGATGCGGTTCGTCGGCTTGTAGCGGGCTTTGATCATGCCGCCCTGGAATTCTGCAGGCCAGTTCGGGAAATCGACAAACTCATGACCGCACACGCCGGAGTAGGCGGGGATGCCGCTGGCTTTGGGATGCTGCTCGGGATACGGGGGATTGGTCGCGTGAAAGGCACTCGCAAAAATCGGGTGACTGGCGATGTGGTGGCCCCATTTAGTAAAAGTCACGCCCCACGGATTGGTGTTTGGGTAGGCGCCAAAGCTCACCAGTTTCTGATTGCGCGGGGTGAATCGAAACCAGGCGGAGTTCTTCGCGCGGACCGGACCGTAGGCGGTTTCCACCTGGCTGTTGTGAAAGATGGATTCACGAAAGAGGAGATCGCCGTCCGGGGTCCACACGAAATCGTGCAACGCGTGGTGGGAGTCTTCCGTGCCGAATCCGGTGAGGACGATTTCGCGGAAGTCCGCTTTGCCATCGCCGTTGGTGTCTTTCAGCAGAACAAGGTGCGGTTCTTCCGAAACGTAGCAGCCGTCTTCGACCAGGGCGAAGCTCAGGGGAATGTGAACGTCATCGGCGAAGGTGGTGCATTTGTCCGCTTTGCCGTCGCCGTCGGTGTCTTCGAGAATGACGATTTTATCGTTCGGCTCCTGACCGGGGTAGACGTGGGGGTAGGTCGTCGAGCAGGAAACCCACATGCGGCCTTTGGCATCCCACCGCATCTGGATGGGGCAGGCAATCTCGGGAAATTCCTCTTCGCTGGCGAACAGATTCACTTCGAAACGCGGATCGACATCAAAAGCAGCGCGTTCATCGGCAGGCGTCATCCATTCATTCGCTCCGCGGGATTCGACGACGTCATCGAGCGGCGGCACATTAGAATCGTCGACCGGCGCGGCGCCAAAAGTCTCGCCCTGCGCAATTTTCCAGGCGCGGGCTTCGCGGTTGGCTGTCATGATTTCGAAATTCCGCATCGCAGGGAGGAAATCGAGGTAGCCATAGGTTTTGCTGCGTCCGCCGGTGTAATAGAACGTGTTCAACGGCCGGTAACGACGGAAATACTGTCGGTTTTTATCCACCACCACGGCGCGAAGCTCTTCGTTGATGTCGGGCGCGGATTTCCCGAAGGTTTCGGAGAAAAGCTCATCCGCGAAAATTTCGTAGCCGTCTTCGTTCAGGTGAGCGCCGTTAATCGTCAGCTCGGAGTCCCCGTCGGACATGGCATCGCGGGTTTTGTTGAAGACATTGGCAAACCCGACCTTTTGTTCAGCCGCGACCTCGGCCATGGCTTTCGTGTAAGCCGCGAGACGGGCATTGTTGAGGTCACCCGCGAGTACCTGCTCCGTATTCTCATTGGCAATCGGCGAGATGAGAACAATCTGCGGTCCGGTCTTTCCGTTAAAAGCCGACGTCTTCAAATCCAGCAGATAAGCCGTGAGCCGCACCTTAAACGCATCGATCTGATCAATTCCGGCAAACGATTCGTTGTAACCAAACGCCGCGAAGATGACATCGATCTTTTCCCGCGTGAGGTGCTGTTTCACCGTGGCGAAGTTATCCGGGCGCGGCTGGAGATCGACTTCATCCGCCGACCACGCAAAGTTGCGAATCACCAGCTCCGACTCGGGATGGCCCTGATGCAGGTAGGATTCGAAGAAGCCAAAGTCCTGCCCGCGATCCAGCAGCGTGTTTCCGACAAAGGCGATGCGGGTGCCTTTCTCCAACGTCAGCGGCAGGGTCGTTTCCACCGGCTCGGTCTTTTCCGGGTTCGGCGCGGTGTCCTCATAAATCGCAAACTCAGCCAGAGTCGGGTCGACTTCGACTTTCTTCTCGATCTTCGTATTCTTGGCGTCCTTGACATTCGTGATCCGCGGATTGGCCTTTGCATCGGCCGGGATCGTGCCCGCTTCGGACTTGTTACCGGTCTTCGGAATCGCCTTTTGCTGCGCGGGAAGCTCGTCAGTCGTGAGAATGATCGCGAAGAGAGAAAATAAGAAGGCTCGGAAGGTCATGGGCCGCGATGCTCCCAGATTCCCGCGAAAAATTCAAATCCCATCTTCGTGAGTGAGTTCCGACCAGGCCGTATGGCTTAATACAGAAAGATTTCTATCAAAAATTGAAGAAACCTCTCATACGGCACGAAGTGATTCGCCAATCCCTCAATCGGAGCTGCCAACTTGTCGAGCACTGGGTATGCGCGTCCTACTAAAAGTATTTCCACCCGATAGAGAAAGAATATGACGATGGGAAACAGGACAAAATAGGTGATAAGGAAAATGAAAATAACAAGCAGCGCCTTCAGCCCGACTGATACAAGCCGGTTGAGATTTTCATTTGATTTGGGTGGGGTGACCATTGTTTCCAATTCACTCTATCACAAGTCAGCTTTTCGATCAGACAGGGTTGGTTCAATGAATCAACAGGGTTCGATCGTGGAATGCAAAGCATCCTGCAAGGCACCTTGTCCGAAGGGGAAATCGTTGACCTTGAGGGCAAAATTCACTCTAATCGATCTATGAGAGCTCAAAGCGGGTGGATGGTTTCGGTTGGTTTGTTTCTGGTTACCCTGCCCCTGAGGGGAGATGTCTTTGACGATCTCAAGATTGACCAGAAAGAAATTCAATCCGTTCGTGCCCTTGCAGACCAATTAACTGAATTAGGATTTCCGGACGGTGCCGGAGCGGAGTTCTACGTGGGGAAAATTACCGTTGCATCCACAGTTGACCCTGCAAAAGAGAAGCCGGCATTTCCCGTCAGCCAGTCCACTATGCAATCGACCGCTCCCAATGGGAACTTGATGGAGTACCGATACGTTTTCGGCGGTTTTCACACCAAGCTTTCAGACGGCACTTGGTTTGTGGGACTCAACTCCCGGTTCACTCCGGACAAAAAGAACGTGCTCGATACCAGTGGTGCTGTTCGAATCGATCCCGCCACGGCATTCGAGAACGCTCTCAAAGAACATCCCTATGATATTCAGGAGTCTTCTCCTGACTGGGTCAAAGCCTATCCTGAAGCAAAGCGGGAGCAATTGAGCAAGATCACAGACCATGCCGCCCCACTTCTCACCTATTTAAACCTCAACGTAAATGTAGCCCCGCTGGCGGTGATTCTACTTCACCGGGCAGGCATGAAAGAGGCACCGATTATCATTGGCGGGATTGCAGACATTCGAAGCCGCAACTTCTGGCAATTGAGCTACTGGAATGCCGAACCTTCATCGTTCGACCCCACAGGCGTTTATGAAGAACAGCAGGCATTAGAAGGTAAATGGCATGACGGGAATGAGGGAAACTATCCATGGGAAAGCTTTGATGTCGCTTTTCGCAGAGCCGCACATCGAACTCTCAGGCAGTCGCTGATGACCGACAATCCGTTGCTTCAACCCGCAACGGCAGCCGTTCTGGTCAAAGCGACTCTCGACAAAGACGATCCGCAAGGGATCGGCCGATCAGTCGATCTTCTCCTTGGAGGAAGCAAGATCAGCGAAACCCCGGCAAACAATGCCTCCATCAAAGAAAAACTGGCAGCCTGGGGGCTCCCCGGAGAGCCGGAGATGGTCGTTCAAAAAGGAAAAGGCGGAGCCGCAAACTCCATCAGTATGTCTACGATGTTCGTGACACCCGTTCCTGCTTACCAACCACAGGAAGCTGATTTGAATAAGCTGTTTGCCCTGATTGGAGACAATTCACCAACTCGCTGGAATGACTTTCAAGGGGGACGGAACGTGGGTGAAAACGCCCTGCGTGCCATTGCCGTTTTGCTGAACAGGAATCCGCTCGAACTGGTCGAGTTGGATGGGCTGGATCCATGGACACCGGAGCGCCAAAAGCTGGCTGCCGAAAAGCTCGCTAAATGGTGGACCGCGAATCAGAGCAACTACGAAAGCTTCATCGTTAAAGAGGAGTGATAAGGATTCACTGTTTCAATGCCGCAGGGACTTCTGTATCTGAATATTGTTTAGCGACCGGAAGACATACAACACTTCAATTGAGGGCCATTTGAATCATTGAAAACCCATGCCACAAAATTGATGTGAATCGAGATCGTAGCATGGATTTTCGTTTCCCTTTGTTCTGTGAACAAATGGGAACGTAATCCGTGTCGAAGCCTATCGTGCAAACGTCACGCGGCTCTGATCACAGGTGACAACGCTTCAATCCGCAAACCTGCCGGCACTTTAAGCTGCCATTTCATTGAATCTCAGCCAGAGGGCGAGCGTTAGAAAACAGTCGAGGAAAAAAGCCCGACGAAAAAGTCCCTTAAAAAATGCGACGGCCTTCCTCACGTGTGGAAGGTCACTGTCAAAATTTACATCGACCTTCCACACCCGTGGAAGGTGTCCGCAGAAAAGTGCGACGCCCTTTCTCACGTGTGGAAGGTCACTGTAAAAATTACGTCGACCTTCCTCACCCGTGGAAGGTGTCCGCAGAAAAGTGTGACGGCCTTTCTCACGTGTGGAGAGTCACTGTAAAAATTGACATCGACCTTCCTCACCCGTGGAAGGCCTCCGCAGAAAAGTGTGACCGTTTTTTCGCGGGTGAATATTCATCCCCAATGAACCGGGGTGCCTCAATCTTTCCAGGCAACTGCTCCGGACATGAGAAGCTTTCCTTCCTCCGTAAAACGGATAGATATTCGAAATAAAATCAATAAACGGATATTTATTGTTGCAATAACTAACGCAACGGATAATATGGTCGTGTTATTTGATCTCCCGCCAACAGAGGAGGTGAAAAACAAAACCTATCAATAATATGAAGAAACTTACTTACTTTTGGATAAGCCCGTTCAAGTCTGATCGCATCAGTGTGATTGGATTGATCCGTTTCGGAACGGATATGTTGCAAAGGCTCAAGGCGAGAAATGTGGATGGCCAGTTTGATGGCTACATTTCGGCATTGGAGACGGCGTTGGCTGCCATGATCGCTGCTTTTGCGACTGATGTCGGCAAGCTGGGTATCCGTAAGGCCCGGAAGATCACCAAAAACCGGTTTCGCAAAGCGTTATCCCAAACGATTGAAACCATCGCGGCAGCACTCACGGCCTCTTTTGGTGCCGGATCAGCGGAATTGAAGGAATTCTTTCCTCATGGACGGCGAATTTTTAGCCAATGCCCTGATGATGAATTGGAGGGGCATCTCACCAGTCTGGCTGACCAGGTGACCGCTCATGAAGGCCAACTGGGTGCCGAGCTGGTCTCAGAAGCCTCGGATTTGCTGGATCAATGGCTCGATATTCATGAAGCGAGCGAGGAATCCACTGGCCAAAAAGCGAATACCGAAGCCGAGCGCCGCGACATTCGCGCCAACCTTGAAGATGAGTTGTTTGATATCCTGCTCATGCTCGGATCACGCCACAAAAACGAACCGGAGAAGCAAGGGCTTTACATGCAGCAGTATTTGCTCGGCGGACCATCGACCGGCCCGGTTTCGGGTGGCGGCAACCCTCTTCCGCCGGCGGGCGGGTCGACTTCGGGCTCAACATCCGGTTCATCCGGCAGCGTTGGGAGTGTGGGATCAGGCTCGACCGGAAGCGGCAGTTCAGGAAGTGTGAGTTCAAGCTCGATGAGTTCCAGCTCCAGTGTGGGCTCATCCAGTGCAGGCTCGAGTTCCGGCAGCACGAGTTCCGGTAGCTCAAGCTCGAGCTAGGACCTGTGCCTGGATTTTCTGTAGACGTCGATCACCGATTGAAGGCGTGAAATTCCCACTCCTTTCGATCCTTTCCCCATCTGGGAAGTTCCTCACGGCGGTAATTTTCTACCAGATATACGGCGGATTCGTATTGCCTGTTCTCTGAGCAGGCGATGAAGAGAAAAAAACCACCGCCATCGATGGAGAGAGCTTGGAATCCTTGACAGCAAAGCTCAAAAAGCATTCGATGGTCGGCAACCGGATGAAGAACTAGGCATCGTGATTTTAGTTCCGGCAATTGATACGTTTCAGCCAATGATGAAGCTCTCATTACTACTCAGCTTTTCCGGCCTTCTATGTGCCCAATTTATTTGCGGGCAAGATCAGAATGAGGCCCCTGATTTTCGGAAGCTTCGATATGATTTTGCGGCAAAAGAAGGATACAAACCTTACGCGATTCAATTGATCGAACAGACGAAGATCGCAGAAGCTATGAAACATTGGGTGAATAATGAAGAAGCCCAGGCTTTCGACATTTTCGACGAGATATTGGAGATCTATCCCTGGAGCATTGAAACCCACCGACGAATGGCAGACGGTTTCGAAATTTTCCTTGAAGCCGAGCTAACCGAGGAGCAGCGACAATTATTCACCGGACTCGAAGCGAAGCACAGGAAAATCTATAAAGGGCTTATCCAAAGCATCATGAAAGATTGCGACGGGAAAACGCCTGAGACCGCATTCAAAGTTATTACTTTGCCAGAGCAGGCATGGGTGTTGAGCGAATTAAAACTTCAACCCTCAAGCCGGGGGTCCAATGTCGAAAAAGGTCTCGATATTTACGAATTTGAGGACGAAGACGGTGAGACATTTAAGATCTACTTCGATATATCAATCCTTGTCGCCACCCTAAACGATGAGCTCGCGGCAGAAGAGAAAGAACCTGACCAGAAAAAGAAGGCATCAAAACCGATAAGGAACAAAGATTGAACTGGTACTCCAAGCTAGCAGTCATCGCTTGCCACAGCACTTTGCTTTTTGATTCCATCCTCTTACCGATTTCATCATCGACCTCAGTGGTTGAAGCATTCGCGTTTGTGACTGAACACGAACTGCCCGATCGAGAGGTTTTGAAGGCTTCCGCTATCATCCACTGTAAGACCGGTTCTGCTCATTCGTAGAGATACGCTATATGGGCTGAAGGCCCAACCGCACAGAGCCCGGGTCTTCAGGCCCGGGAAGGTTCCCGACCCAAGGCAAAGCGGCCTGAAGGGCCGCCCGCAAGCGTACTTCAATCCCACACGTAACGCTCATCGTATGTGATGTCGTATTTCTTGAGGAACTGTCTGTATTCTTCCTTAAACGTCACCTCTGCGTGATGTGCTTTTTGACCACGAATGTAATTCCGTGCGGTTTCGACATCTGCAGGGGAAACGCTGAACCATCCGTATCCTGCCTGCCATTGAAACCTTGGCAGCCCATCGAAGGTTTGGTTGATCCATCGAGATGAATCACCTTTCAATTGCCCGATGAAATCCTGGTCTGCGACGGATTTGGATTCGCGAATCAAGAGGTGAACATGATCCGGCATTCCATTGATTTCAATGAGGCTGCCGTTCGCACCGCGGACGACTCCGCCCAGGTATTCATACAAACGCGATTCGATTTCGCCGGTAATGATTGGCTCACGATTTTTCGTGGAGAAAACCAGGTGACCATATTTGCAATGGAGCGATTGAGGCATGCGGAGAATCTACATCATTGGTGCGTCTGCGGGCGACCTTTCAGGCCGCGCTTCTGATACTCGGTCATCCCGGGCCTGAAGGCCCGGGCTTTGTGCGGTTGGGCTTTCAGCCCATGGTAGAGATTCATGGGCCCATTCCGTCGACAGATGGGTCGACTTCGGGTTCAATCGCTTGGTTCTACCTCCGGGGCATTCGGTGGCGTTGAGTATGGGATCAGGCTCGATCGGAAGTGGCAGTTCAGGAAGTGTGAGTTCCAGTTCGATGGGTTCCAGTTCCAGTGTGGGCGCATCCAGTGCAGGCTCCAGCAACAGGCAGCACGAGTTCAGGCAGCTCAAGCTCGACCTAAGGTTTCGTGTTTCGAATTTCTGCAGGGGGCGATCACCGGTCAACGCTTCCACAACCGTCCACGGTTCGGTCGGTTTTTTCAATCGCAGAGGAATCTCCTCCAACACAAAAGTCGGATCGCGCTCGGTCAGGCGTAGGATGGGCTGAAAGCCCAACCGCACAAAGCCCTGGGTTCGGCAATGTGGGATCAGGCTCGACTGGCGTCGGCAGTTCAGAAAATGTGAGTTCAAGCTAGGTGGGATCCAGTTCCAGTATGAGTTCAGGCAGTTCAAGCTCGAACTAAGGTTCGTGCTTCGAATTTCTGCAGGGGGCGATCACCGGTCAACGCTTCCACATTCGTCCACGGTTCAGTCTGTTTGTTCAATCGCAGAGGAATCTCTACCCTGGCTTAAAGCCCAACCGCCTGGCGTTGGCAGTGTGGGATCAGGCTCGACTGGAAGTGGCAGCTCAGAAAATGTGAGTTCAAGCTCGATGGGATCCAGTTCCAGTATGGGCCCATCCAGTGCAGGCATTACGAGTTCATGCAGTTCAAGCTTGAACTAAGGTTCGCTTCGATATACTGGAGGCGTCGATCACCAATCGACGCTTCCACAATTGTCCACGGTTCAGTCGGTTTGTTCAATCGCTGAGGAATCTCTTCCAACACAAAAGTCGGATCGCGCTCTCGATCAGGCGTAGGATGGGCTGAAAGCCCAACCGCACAAAGCCCGGGGCTTTCAGCCCCGGGAAGGATTCCCCCCAATAACAAAGCGACCTGAAGGGGCGCCCGCAAACTCTGTGGCTCTGTGGCTCTGTGGCTCTGTGGCTCTGTGGCTCTGTGGCTCTGTGGCTCTGTGGCGGGTGCGGAGACCCTTAATTACTTTTCCATCTCTGTTACGCCCCGCATTACTCACTTTTTACGGTTTCCAATAGCGCCTGCAATTCCTCAACGACTTCGGGTTTTTCCGTCCACAGGTTCTTTGTCTCGGAGGGATCGTCTTTCAAATGATACAACTGGCCCTCCGGTCCTCCGGCTTTGGCGATGTCGATGGTGCGCGGAAAGGTGAAGCCGCCGGAGCCGCGGTGGGGAATCATCTTCCATGGGCCTTTGCGCAGGGCGAAGACTCCCCATAATGAATGATGCACGGCGTAGTCGCGCACTGGCTTTTCCGGCTTCGCGGCGAGCAGGGCAGGTAAGATGTTGCGGCTGTCGATTCCGGCGGTGTCGGGCAGGGTTTCTCCGACAATGGCGGCGGCGGTTTTCAGGAGGTCGGTCAACTCGATGAGTTCGTCGCTCACGGATCCGGCGGGTGTTTTCCCGGGCCAGCGAACGACAAAGGGAACCCGGTGGCCACCTTCCCATATGTCGGCCTTGGTGCCGCGCAGTTTCATGTTTCCCTGGTGACCGTATTCTTTCATGGAAGCGCCGCGTTTGCTGATACGATAGTTGGCGACGTCATCGGCTTCCTGAGGATCCCACCAATGATAGAGCCCGCCGTTGTCGGAGGTGAAGATGATGAGGGTGTTTTCGGCGAGTCCGGTGCGGTCGAGGGTGTCGAGAATTGCGCCGACAAAGGCATCGGTCTCGGCTACGAAATCGCCGTAGTCGCCGGCCCGGCTGCGGCCGAGGAATTCGTCGTTCGGAACGACGGGAAGATGGGGCGCGGAGAGCGGGGCGTAGAGGAAGAAAGGGCGATCGGATCGTTTGGCGGCTTGTTCTTCGATCACGGCGACGGCTTCACCGGCGAATCGTGGCATGACGCCGCGGATGGCGAAGTCGGGCGAGCGCACGCCTTCGTCGACGGAGATGAATTCGGTCTGCATCCGGGGATGAAAGATGTTGGGGATGTGAACGGGGCGATCATTCTTCAAATAGCAAAAGGGCGACATGTTGAGCGAGGCGGAGATGCCAAAGTAGTAATCGAATCCGACGGCGGTCGGTCCCCCGGTGATGGGCACGGTGTAGTCGACCTCTGCCCCGGGGCGCGGTTTTGTCTTGCGATCGATCGAGACGGCGGGCATGGGATTTCCGGCTTTGTCGGTGAACTGCATGCCGAGATGCCATTTGCCGACGCAGGCGCTGTCGTAGCCGGCGGTTTTCAAAAGGGAGGGAACGGTGACGTCGTCGGGGGTGATGAGGGGAGGATCGAACCCGTCAAGAACCCGGTATTTCAATCGGGTGCGCCAACAGTATCGTCCGGTGAGAATGCCGTATCGGGTCGGGGTGCAAACGGCACTCGGGGTGTGGGCATCGGTGAAGCGCATGCCTTCGGCCGCCATTCGGTCGACGTGCGGGGTCTGGATTTTTGACTCGGGGTTGTAGCAGGAAACGTCACCGATCCCGAGGTCGTCTGCGAGAATGTAGACAATGTTAGGGTGCTCCGGCGCGGCGCTGGCGAACAATGGAATGGCAAGAGCCGTGAGCAGGAGTTTCAATTGATCGGTCATCTCGTTGCGATCTTGAAGGGCAGGCGGGATTCGGTCAATAGCAGCCGGAATGCTTTGGCAGCCTTCATTGCGGGACCGGTTTAGGCTTTGAGGCACTGCTCGCCGTGGTAGCTTGTATCTATTCCTCTGATGACCTGGAACCGATACATCGCGACTGCGGCCCTGCTTTTTCCGGGGATGGTTCTGTGCGCAGAAGACAATGCTGCTGCGTTCGCGGTGCTGGAGCAGAAGTGTGTTTCCTGCCACAATGCTCACGACAAGAAGGGGGATGTGGTTCTCGATCGCAGTCCGCTGGTGATTGATGATCTCGAGTTGATTCTTGATTCTGTCTCGGGAAAAAGCCCTGACATGCCAAAGGAAAGGGATGCGCTTTCGGCTTCTGAAATTGCGGCTCTTGAGAAGTGGGTGAAAGCAGGAGGAAAGATTCCAGGTGACCGGGTTCTGAAGGACACTTACGTGCCGGACCGGCAATGGTGGTCGCTCACTCCACTTGTAAAGCCGGAGGTTCCGGAAGCGGGAAGGGGAGTGTGGGGCCGCAACGACATTGATCGGTTCGTTTTTGCGAAGCTGGAGGAAAAGGGACTGACGCCATCGTCAGAAGCGGATCCTCAAACTCTGATCAGACGTCTCACCTATGATTTAACGGGGCTGCCGCCAACACCGGAGGCGGTTCGTGATTTTCTTGCGGCATCAAGGTCGGATCCGGACAAGGCTTACGAAGCGCTGGTCGATCGGCTACTGGCCAGTCCCCGATACGGTGAGCAATGGGCGAGGCATTGGCTCGACGTGGCGCGTTACGGAGAGAGTCATGGCTACGATAAAGACAAAGCCCGGTTCAACGCCTGGCCCTATCGGGACTACGTGATCCGTAGCTTTAATGAAGACAAGCCGTGGACTCGTTTTGTGAAGGAACAGGTGGCGGGAGATGTGCTGTGGCCGAATGATCCGGACGGGGTGATTGCTCTCGGGTTTGTGGCGGCGGGACCGTGGGATTTCATCGCGCATCAGGAAGTCGGCGAGAAGAAGCTGGATGGGCGGATCGCCAAGCATCTCGATCGGGACGATATGGTAAGCGTTGTGTTCAATGCCTTCATGAGCACCACGGTGCAATGCGCGCAGTGTCACAACCACAAGTTCGATCCGGTTTCGATGGAGGATTATTACCGGCTTCACACCATCTTCGCCGCGGTTGATCGTCGCGACCGGGTCTATGATCTGGACCCTGCCATGATCACAAAACGGGCCGGGCTCGAATCCGAAATCGCGGTGTTGGAGAAGAAGGTTAAAGCGGTGGCGGACGAGATGGCGAAGGAAGGCGGCGAATCTTTCACGTCACTGCAAGCGAAGGTCGCGGAGTTGAAGAAGAAGCGGAACGAGAAATCGACGACGGTTCCTGAGCACGGGTATCACAGTGCAATCACGTCGAATCAGAAGGAGGAGAAATGGTTTCAGTTGGAGCTTTCGTCTCCTGTGGAAGTTGCCGGGATTCGACTGATCGGTTCCCATGATGATTACAATGGCATTGGGGCCGGCTTCGGTTTCCCGCTTCGATACAAGATCGAGACCGCATCGGATGCGACGTTTGAGACTGATGTGAGGATGATTTCTGATTTCACCGGGGCGGATGTGATTAACCCGGGAACGACGCCGGTGAGCACACCGGTCGAGGGAAAGGTTCAGTATGTGCGTGTCACCGCAACCCGACTGGCTGAGCGGAAGAATGATTACATTTTTGCGCTGGGTGAGATCCAGTTGCTCGATGCATCAGGAAACAATGTCGCTGCCGGAGCAGCGGTTACGGCGAAAGATTCAATCGAGGCTACCTCTCGCTGGACGAAGACAAACTTGATCGATGGCAAGTTTGCCTCCAGCGCAGGCCCTGAACTAAGTGCTGAGCTGGCCGCCAGGGAAGGGGATTTGCAGACTCTACTCGCGAAGTTGGAGACTCCGGAACGCATCAAGCGAAGGACGGATGCAACGGCGGAGAGGGATAAAAAGAAGAAGGAACTGGCTGAACTGCCGCAGGGCAAACTAGTCTACACGCTGTCGACGGACTTCAAGTCTCAGGGAAATGTGATACCCACCAAAGGGAAACCACGGCCCATTCATTTGCTTTATCGAGGGGATCTGCGCACACCGGGTGATGAGATGGTTCCGGGAGTTCCGGCTCTGTGGGCTGGTGTCGAACCAACGTTCGCGCTGGCTGAAGGTCATACCGAAGGGGACCGACGTGTTGCTCTGGCCAAATACCTCACGGCTCCCGACAACCCGATCCTGTGGCGGTCCATCGCGAACCGGATTTGGCTGGGTCATATGGGTCGCGGCATTGTTGATTCGCCCAATGATTTTGGCCGGATGGGGATGAAGCCCACGCACCCTGAATTGCTTGACCTGTTGGCGGCCCGCTATCGTGAAACTGAGTCGATGAAAGATCTCCACAAACTCATCGTGATGAGCTCCACGTACCGGCAGGTTTCATCAAACACTCCTGACAAAGCCACCATCGATGGCAGCAACGAATACTACTGGCGAATGAATCGCAGGAAGTTGAGAGCTGAGGAATTGCGCGATTCGATCCTCGCGACGGCTGGGGTTCTCGATCTAAAGATGGGCGGGCCAAGCTTTCGCGACTTTAAATTCAAAGACGATCACACTCCGAAGTTCTGGTATCACTTGCATGATCCAAACGATCCCGACACCCACCGGCGTACGATCTACCGGTTCATTGCGCGGAGCCAAACGCAGCCGTTTTTAACAACACTCGACTGTGCCGATCCGTCGCAGATGGTCGCCAAACGGGATGAAACGACCACCGCGCTGCAGGCGCTGGTTTTGATGAACAATCCTTTCATGACGGCCATGGCTGAACACTTCGCAAAGAATTCGCCCGATGTGAAGTCTGCTATTTGGAAAGCCTGCGGCCGTGCTCCAACGGGAGAGGAGCTCGAGCTTTTCGAATCCTATAAGACAAAGCACGGCTGGCCGGCAACCTGTCGGCTGATCTTTAACCTGAATGAGTTTGCTTACTTGGACTAAAAAGGATGCAATCGCGCCGACACTTTCTATCTCACCTCTCCGGATCTTTCGGCGGGCTTGCCCTGACTGATTTGCTTGCCAGTGAGGGTGTGCTTTCAACCCCGCATCACCCTGCGAAAGCAAAGCGGGTGATTCAACTTTTCATGGCTGGTGCGGCGAGCCATGTCGATCTCTTTGACTACAAACCCCAACTTGAGAAAGAGCACGGGCAGCAGTGGGATCCCGGGGAATCGGTGGAGCTCTTCCAAAGCTCACCCGGTGCGAGCGCTAAATCATATTGGGAGTTTTCCCGCCACGGGAAGTGCGGGAAGCCGATCAGTGAGGTTGTGTCACCGCTTGGAAAGCATGTGGATGACATGGCTTTCGTTCACAATGTGGTCGGGCAAACCGGTGTCCACAGCCAGGGCACGCTCTTGCAGACCACCGGCTTTGGACGCCCGGGTTTCCCCAGTGCCGGCTCATGGGTCAGCTACGCGCTGGGATCTGAAAACGATAATCTGCCGAGCTTCGTTGTGCTGCCGGATCACCGTGGGTTTGCCTCAAATGGAGTCAAGAACTGGTCCTCGATGTTCCTGCCAGCCCGGCATCAGGGAACGGTGATACGGCCGGGGGACAAGACGCCGATTAACGATTTATACCGGCCGGATTCAATTTCGGCTGCGGCGGATCGGGACGGGCTGGATTTGTTGAAGACACTGAATTCCCAGCATGCCGAGTCCCGCCCGGGCGACAGCCGGCTCAATGCACGAATCCGCAGCTATGAGCTTGCTGCCCAGATGCAATTGTCCGCGACCGAGGCCCTCGATGTTTCCAAAGAGCCGGGCCACATCAAAGATCTTTATGGATTGGCTCCCGAAGGTCCCGGAATCGATGACACTAACATCAATCCAAAAGCCGAGGCGGAATTCTTTGGGCGGAAATGTTTGATTGCCCGTCGCCTGCTCGAAAGGGGTGTTCGTTTTGTGCAGATTTTTTCCGGAAACGAAAATGGGTTTCCCCGCCGCAACTGGGATTCTCACGAAGATATCAAACGTGACCACGGTCCGCTTGCTCATGGGATGGCGGTTGGTGCCGCCGGTTTGATTGAGGATCTGAAACAACGCGGGATGCTTGAAGACACGCTGATCCTCTGGACCACTGAATTTGGAAGAATGCCATGTGCACAAAGGGGCCTTGGCCGTGACCACAATCCTTTCGTTTTCACGAACTGGCTCTGCGGAGGCGGGATAAAAGGAGGAGTCACCCATGGGGAGAGCGATCAGTGGGGATTCAAGCCGCTCGACCGGGATCATCCTACGGAGGTTTATGACATCCACGCGACGATTCTCCACCAGTTGGGAATCGATCACAAACGACTCACGGTGCGACACAATTCAATTGATCGTCGACTGACCGACGTTCACGGGCATGTGATCGACGGGATTATCAGCTGAACGCCGCTGAGCGATCCAACGGGGTTCGATCGACGTTCATACCCTGTTCGATCGTGCAAGATGCAATTGCAATCCTGCTCACGGAGCCGGCGTTGAAATGCCGGCAGTGGCGGCCTGAATTTGAGTGTTCGTCGGTCCCTGGGTAAGGAACGGACGTTGCTCACTGCGCATGAACTCCCGTGGGGATTGACCTGGAGGCTCAAGATAGGCTCCTGCGGTTGGGTCGGTCGGGGTGGTGCAACTTGTCATTGAAAGCGCAGCAATGCCGAATGCCGTGATTGTTAGAGTTTGGATCATTTTCATATCACCCCATTGTTTCGCAGATGACATGCCGTCCGTGTCGCACTAGCCTTTCGCCTGTTTATGGCTTCCCTTTCCCAACTTGAAATATCCCTTACCGAACCGGGCCGGTTCGTTTCGCAAACCGGACTTGTTCCGAAAGCAGTTCCTCCGGGACACGCCCGTATCCGAATTCGTCGTATTGGTGTGTGTGGCACTGACATTCACGCGTTTTATGGAAGGCAGCCTTTCTTCGACTATCCCCGAATTCTCGGTCACGAACTCGGAGCGGAAGTGATTGAGTTGAATGGTGATTCCGATCTCAAGCCGGGCCAGTTGGTCGCTGTGGAACCCTATTTAAACAATTCAGCGTCGCAGGCTTCTCAGCGGGGGAAATCGAATTGTTGTGAGGACTTGCAAGTTCTGGGGATTCACACAGACGGCGGAATGAGGCGGGAGATTGTTGTGCCAATTTCAAAACTTCATTCCAGCGCGAAAGCGACAGCTGATCAACTGGCGCTCGTTGAGATGCTGTGTATCGGGGCTCACGCAGTGGACCGGGCTGATGTGTTGCCTGGTGACTATGCCCTGGTTTTAGGTGCAGGCCCTATCGGAATGAGCGTTCTCCAGTTTCTCAAGACGAAGACTGACATGGCCGCCGTCGCTGATATCAATGACAACCGTCTCGAATTTTGCCGGGATGGATTGGGTGTCAGTCGCACGATTTCTCTCCCCTCCGATTCCACTTCGGTCGAGTCCCGCCTTCGGGATGCCGGGGGAGGGAACCTTCCTTCCATCATCTTCGACGTTACCGGGAATCCGGGGTCGATGGGACGCTGTTTCGAATTGATAGGTCATGGCGGGACAATTGTGTTTGTAGGGTTATTTCAAGGTGACGTGACGTTCAATGATCCGAATTTTCACAGGCGGGAGACGACTCTCAAAGCGAGTCGGAATGCGACGCCTGATACTTTCAGACGAGTGATCGATGCGATCGAGTCAAGAAAAGTCGATACTGCTCCGTGGATCACGCATTCAATGAATCTGGAAGACGTACCAGACCGGTTTGAATCGACCGTGACTTCTCCCGAATTGAGAAAGGCAGTGATTGAGCTCGATGACTGAACGATCGTTCAGACAGAGCGAATCTTACTTCACATAATCCGCATATTTGTCGGCAACCTTAGCTGCCTCAGGATCGCCATTGTGAAAGTAGAGACGGTGACGGAGTTTCAGTGTCTCGCCTTTCTTGATCGTGTAATCTCCATCTCCCTTTTTGGCTCCCGACTTGGCATCAAAGAAACCGGTTCCAAACCGGTTGGCTGTAATGAGCCCATAGGTGCGGGCGTGCCAATGAACAGGGTATCGAATGTTGGACGGATGGTCGAAGATCGAGATTCCCATCACTTTTCCATCCGGGTTTTTTCCAAAGTAGCTGGCCCACTTGGCTCGTTTTCCCCAGGCATCTCCGTCTTTGTCACCTTCACTGTTTAGAATCGAACCGGTCCCTGTTTTGGTCTCACGGTTCTGAACCACCATCCATGGAGCAACCCGAACACCGAGGCCTCCATCCTTTTCATCGAAAAAGGTAACGTCAATATTCGGAGCTGTGAGCTCTATGTCATAATCCAGCAGCACTTGCTTGTTTTCCAACGGAGTAATATTCAGCCTTACATTCTCCTTCAAAATGACTTTTCCGTCGCCGATCCAATCATTCCAGAAAATGACTTCGCTTCCTTCTGCCTTTTCAATCTTTACAAACTTGATCTCAGCGGTGTGATCTCCTTTTTGGTGATCGGGAGCCCAGAAACTGAGCTCATTGACATTTCGATGAGAGAACCGAATTGAGCGATGATGAGGATGATCGTGTTGTTCGCCCTCGACATCACCAACCATTGGATAGTGCCGTGTGATGTTCTTACCGTCAGGGCCAATCACGGGATAAAGATATGGGGCTTTCCAGGCTTTGTGCTGCCACTCAGTAAACAACTCGCCATCGATTTCGATCCGGATCCGGTCATCGAGTTCTGTTATCTTGACTGAATCACCGGCAAAGCACTGGCCTGCGAGAATGAATAAAACGAGGAGGAGGGGAGTGTGTAGTAATCTCATAGAAACCGCCGGAACTTTAGCGATTTCCTTCTATTGCAGAACAGCGAAAAAACTCCGCATTCCCGCCACACTCATTGCTGGATCGTGACAAGGTCTCCAACCTCAGTCTTATAAAACATGGTCTTAGCTCCGGTCCAAGTCATGCGGATGCAACCGTGTGAAGCGGGGTAACCCGGCAGGTTCCCTTGGTGAAACCCGAAAGCAGCGCAACTGAGGCGCTGAAAGTAAGGCATTGATGAACCGTAAATACTTGAATTGTGTTTCTTGTGCTTGTCGGTGATGACAAATGATCCGGTCGGGGTGCGGTTGCCTCGTCTTCCTGTCGATACAGGGGCATCGAATGTAGCCTTTCCGTTTTCGTACAAGGTCAAGCGCTGGGAACTCAGATCAATGACCACTTTGCGAGGTTGTTTGTCCGGATCGGGATCACGACCGAAAGCGATCTGCATCATTTTTGTATCTGAATACCACGCGGCAATACTCACTGGCCAAAGATATTTGCCTGAAAACTCGTTTCCTTTAGCGCCGGCATCCATCAGGGCCTGAGCAATGGTGTGATTGCGCTTCGCGGCTACTAACATCATCTGGTTGATTCGTTTGTCCTTTAAGAGATGATACTGAAAGGTCTTGCTGGAACTGAATTGCTCGCGAAATTCTGAACTTGCCGGCGATGGTTCCCGTGCTCGCACATCTGCCCCTTCATCGATCAGTTGTAGCGCAACTTCTTCCCATCCCCGCGCAATCGCCCACCCAAGAAGAGTGTGACCATCGGCGGTAATTTGATTGTCCGAGCATGCACCATTTGCGAGTAAAGTATCCGTCAGCCGCCGATCACCTGTGCGGATTGCTGCTCCCAGCCAGGATTCTATCTCTGACCGCATCAAATTAGGGTTGGCCCCACGTTCGAGCAAAAGCTCCATGATGTCATAGCGCTTGTTTTCAAGCGCGTAGCTTAGAGGATGTCCTCCGAGTCTATCAAACTCATTCACCCGTGCGCCATAGGTCAGCACAAGGTCGACCAGTTCATTGTTTCCTGATCGCAAAGCCGACCAAAGCTTACCTTTTGCATCAGCTCCGGCAGCCAATAAAATTCGACAGGACTCAGTTGACCCACTTGCGACAGCCATATCCAGAATTCGACGGCCTTTCTTGTCGATCGCTTCAGGATCCGCTCCGGCTTCGAGCAGTAATTTCAGCCCCGGATAATCCCGATTGCCGAAAGCGGCTAAAACCACTTCAGAGTCGTTTGCGTTTGCCCCTGATCCAATCAACTCGCGCATCATTGCAACATCCTGGTCTCCGGTCGCAATGGTTAACGGTGATTGCCGGCCCTGCGGTGCAAAATCCGGATCAGCTCCGTTCGCCAGCAATAGATCAACCATCGTCAAGTCAGCCGCTCGAACAGCGATTGCCAACGCGGTTTCACCTGAAGTTCCGACATAGTCAACTTCGGCTCCATTCTCTAAAAGCAAATTGGCCAAATCGTGATCACCTGCATTGACAGCCTCAACAAGCAATGGATCACCATTTTCTCCTGTGACATTGGTATCAGCTCCTGCGCTTATTAGGTCGCTAATCAACCAGCCGTCCTGTTGTTGAATAGCGATTGCCAAAGGAGTGAGTGGCAAGTTTTTGCCTGAAGAATTAACGCTCGCACCATTCTTGATCAGGAGCTCAGTAACCTGATAATTCCCCGAACTCACGGCATCGACTATTAAAGGGTCTCCGGATTCACCGCTCACATCAGTTTTCGCTCCCGCGTTCAGGAGCTTCAATGTCATCTCACTGTTTCCTGCCTCTATTGCCCGCGCCAGGGCGGAGAGAGACTTTTCATCCTGGAGGTTCGCATCAACTCCATTGTTGATTAGAAAATCAAACAAATCCGCATCATCTTCCTTAATGGCTGATAGCAGCATAGGAACGGATTTTTCATCAACCACATTTGGACTGGCTCCCATTTCCAGAAACTGACTGGCTTTAACAAAGTCCCTTTCAGAAAGCGCCTGCCCAAGTGCCGTAACGCCTGTATCAGCCGCAGCCAGATCAATATTTTGAACCACAGATTGCCGAATCAAGAGCAAATCGACCATTTGCTGTTCCCTTGCCCGCATCGCTGCAATCAAAGGAGTCACCCCCTTAGAATCAGGTGCCCCAACATCGACCCTTGAGAGCTCAAGAAGCTCAAGCACTTCAAAATCTCCCGAAGCTGCAGCGGCAACTACGCTGTCAGGAGTCAATTCAATTCCCCGGGATGTTAGGGTCCGGACAGCTTTTCGTGCTGGCTCATGACGGAGATAATAATCCACACAAACCAAGGCAGAAACCACGGAAATGCTAAAGATACCTAAGCAGATGCCTTTAAGGAGCGAAGTTGATCGCTTCATGTCTTATTCATTCATCCTCCGAATTTGTTTGTGAGGGCGGAAACAAACGGTTTCGCACGATTAAAGAAAGGTAAGCGACTTGCAATAATAATCTTAGAAGAAAAATCACTTTTTACAGTGATCAATACGATGTTTATGAAAATTGAAAAGCTGAACTAGAATTACCGGAATCAACTCCATTTACAGCGAGAATTGAGGGTGAATGGACCTATTTACCCATCGATGATACGAGGTCGCCTTGTGGAATTTGTAATTTTACTTCAGCAATTTGTTGAAATGTTCACATTTTGAACGATTACTACTGCCCTCGCTCGCCTCTGAGCTGGGGGAGTTTCAATGTAATCTGTTTACCGTTAGTAAGTTCAGACGTTCAGGTAAGCAGGGCGCTTTGGAAAATCGAATCAGTTAATTAATCTTTATCACCTATTTAATACCATGAACGTGATCGACAAAATCGAACGCGAACAAATGAAAACCGATGTGCCTGAGTTTGGCCCCGGCGATACCGTTGACGTCCATTCCCGTGTTGTTGAGGGTGGTAAGGAGCGTATCCAGATTTTCAAAGGTATCGTTATTGGTCGCCGCGGAACGGCGCTCAATGAAGCGTTCACTGTTCGTAAAATTTCAAACGGCGAAGGTGTGGAGCGGGTTTTTCAGCTTCACTCACCTAAGATTGCAAAAGTGGAGGTTGTTCGCCGGGGTAAAGTCCGTCGTGCAAAACTCAACTATCTTCGTGACCGGGTCGGTAAGTCAGCGACTACCGTGAAAGCCAGGGATTGATTCCTGCGCCGGAAATCAGTTTTGCAAAAATGCTCACCCTTCTCGGGGTGGGCATTTTTCGTGTGCGGGGCGACCGTTTTTGCCAGGCCGTGTCTCCTGAAATTGCTAGGCCAAGTCTGGTTGGGCTTACTTTCTGTGTATGAGATACGCGTTTGGACGTAACGAAGTGATTGATTCCGAAGGCTTGAGGTCTCAGTATAGGAGCTGAATTCAACTGGCCCATACTGTGAGACGACTTCATTTTTTGATTCCCCTGATAACGACTGTGTTGCTGGTTTGCCCAGGTTGTGGAGAAAAGACTGGCGGCGACCCGGGAAGTGAACCGCTGGTGATGTTTTGTGCGGCCGGAATGAAGAAACCGGTCACTGCGATTGCAAAGCAATATGAGGCTGAGTATGGGAAAGCGGTGGAGATCCAGTTCGGTGGGTCGGGCACGTTGCTCTCCGGGTTGGACATCGGGAAGGGTGATATCTATCTCGCAGCGGACTCAAGTTACACCAATCTCGCAAGAGATAAGGGACACGTCTCGGAGACGATGGGGGTGGCTTTTATGCGGGCGGGTTTTGCAGTGCAGAAAGGAAATCCGAAAGGGATTTCGAATCTGACTGATGTGAAAAATTCGGACCTCAGGTTTGGGATAGGGAACCCGGAGGCTGCTTCTGTTGGAAAGTTTACAAAGAAGATTCTTTCGAAGCACGGTCTGTGGGAGAGCTTCGAGCCAACTGTGCTGTTTCCCACTGTGAATGAGATTGCGAATGCTACCAAGCTGGGCACGATCGATGCCGGTATTGTTTGGGATGCGGTGGCTTCACAGTATCCGGAGCTGGAGTTTGTAAATCTACCGGAATTCGACGCGGAAAAAAAAGATATCACGATTGGGGTGCTGACGGATTCAAAGCAACCGACTGAGGCATTGAAGTTCTGTCGGTATCTGACGGCGAAAGACAAAGGGGGGAAGATCTTTGAAGCGGATGGCTATGAGGCGGTCGAGAACGCCGATGTATGGGCCGAGTCACCCGAGATTGCCTTGTTCAGTGGCGCTATGCTTCGCCCGGCGATTGAGGAAACCATCCGCAAGTTCGAAGAGCGTGAAGGGGTGACGATTAACCCGACATACAACGGCTGTGGGATTCTTGTCTCACAGATGAAAGCAGGCGAGACCCCTGATGCATACTTCTCTTGCGACGTTTCCTTCATGACAATGGTGCAGGAGCGTTTTTCCCCACCGGTCACTGTGTCGGCTAACGAAATGGTGATATTGGTGTGGAAGGGGAATCCGAAGGGGGTGAAAACGCTGCCGGATTTGAAGAAAACGGGACTCAAAATTGGTTTTTCCCACCCGGAGAAATCAGCGCTTGGTGCCCTGACCAAACGGATGCTGGAAGCCGAGGGGCTTTACCAAGATATACTGGATACCGGTAATGTGGTTCCTGCTTCTGCTACGGGCGACTTTCTCGTCAATCAGATCCGCAGTAATTCGCTGGATGTTGTGATTGTTTATCGGAGCAACGCGATGGCCAATCCGGGAAGCACTGAAGATGTGGACATCATCGAGATCAATCGTCCGAAATCAATCGCCGAGCAACCGTTTGCGATTGGCCAGGGATCAGCGCACCCGAACCTGTTGCAAAGGTTCTTTGATGCGTGTGTTTCAGAAACCGGCAAAGCGGAGTTTATGAAATACGGATTCCGGTGGGAGTTGGTCGAAACAAAAGGGCCTGAGTCACCGGAACCGGCAGCAAGCTCCAACTGATTCCGCAATTCGTACGAGCTGCCGTTCAGTCGACTCTCATGACCAAATCTGACAAGCCATTTCTTGCCGCGTTGGGGGCGCTCGCGGCAATGTATCTGCTGCTGATTGTGCTAATGATAGTGGCTGATGCAATATACGGTTTCGGCGCCGTTCCCTACAAGTCCGACAACCCGAACAAAGCCAGTCTTGTCAAAATATTCTCCGACAAAGCTGTCATCAATTCGATCAAGCTGACTTTGTTTTCGTGCACGGTTTCCGCGATACTCTCGATTATTGTGGCAGTGCCGACCGGTTACCTCATGTCTCGTTACAATTTTCCCGGGAAGCTGTTGGTCGACTCGATTCTCGATATCCCGATCGTGCTGCCGCCGCTTGTTGTCGGGCTGAGTCTGCTGCTTTTGTTCAATAAGATGCCGCCCGGCGGGACAAGCTTTGAAGAGATGCTGAACAACATTGGAATCGAAATCACATACAATGTGGCAGCGGTGGTCATCGCGCAGTTTTCAGTGGCGTGCGCTTTCAGTGTCCGCACGATGCGCAATACATTCGATCAAATTAGCCCGCGAACAGAGCAGGTGGCACAGACTCTCGGGTGTAGTCGCGCCCGGGCGTTCTTCAGTGTGGTGATTCCCGAGTCGTGGCGAGGGATTTCCACCGCCGGCACTCTGGCGTGGACTCGGTCGATGGGGGAGTTCGGGCCCATTCTGGTCTTCGCGGGAACAGTTCCGAATAAAACCGAAGTTCTTAGCAGCACGGTGTTCCTCGAGATCACGACGGGATCACTGGAGACAGCGGTGATTGTCTCGTTGATGATGGTGACGCTTGCTGTGGTTGTGTTAGTGGGAGTGCGGATGTGGGATCGCCGAAACGAAGGAGGTTTGTACAATGGTTAGGCTCGAAAATCTCACAGTCCGTGCCGGGAGCTTTCAAATCTCCGACGTTTCCTTCGAAATTCCACGTGGAAAGTATGGCGTCCTGATGGGCAGGACAGGATCCGGGAAAACCACGGTGCTGGAAGCGGTGTGCGGATTGAAGAACGTGATCAGCGGCAGGATCTATGTATCCGGCAGTGATGTGACCTTCGAGCCGGCCGGTCGGAGGGGAATCGGTTTTGTACCGCAGGATGGTTCACTCTTCTCGACTAAGACCGTTCGCAAGCACCTTGCCTTCGGACCGAACGTACATGGTTGGAAAGCAAATGTGATTGCCGAACGGGTTGAAGAGCTTGCCGTGTCACTCGGGATTGTTGATCTGTTAGACAGAAAGCCACACGGACTTAGTGGAGGCGAAAGACAACGCGTGGCTCTGGGGCGGGCCCTGGCCGTGAAGCCCGATGTACTGTGCCTCGACGAGCCACTGTCTGCATTAGATGAGGATACACACAGCGAGATGGTTGACCTCTTGAAACGTGTCACCGAAGACACCGGGGTCACCGTTTTGCATATCACGCACAGTCGGCGCGAGGCCGCTCTTGTCGGGGATCTCCAGTTTCGAATCGAAGACGGGAAAGTCGTTGAGGCTTGAGGTTTGGTGAGCACCCGAAAACATCATCGCACTGCCGGTGTTTAGAATTTTATGATGATTAGATCCACCCTCGCAATTTGTGGCCTCCTGCTGGCCGTTGTAGCCCTGAACGCAGGCGAAAGAAAGTCTGAGATGAACGTCGCTTACGGTGATCACCGGAAGCAGAAAGTCGACATTTACTGGAACAGCGACTTCACCAAAGCGCCAATCGTTGTCAGCATCCACGGAGGCGGCTGGCGAAACGGCGATAAGAAGGCCTTCGGTAGCGAATATTATCAGAAGCTCTTTGTGGATGAGTTAGGGTGTGTGTTGATCTCTCCCAATTACCGGCTGACTGGTGATTTTGTTGAGAAAGGCACAAGCCCGACAGGCAAGGTGGACGGGATGATCTCCGATGTTGCCAGCGCCATTGCCTATGTGCAGAAGCATGCAGCGAAATACGGAGCTGATCCCGGCCGAGTCATTGTCTGTGGCTCCTCTGCCGGCGGCCATCTCAGTGCTGTATTGGCCTATTGCGATGAGCGCGACTGGCTGGAGGGAACGAAATACGCCGGAGGAAAGCTGAACATTATCGGATGGTTTGGTGACTCCGCTCCGCTGTCAAAAGAGCACAACCGGCAGATCCCTTTCAATGACGACGGCATCCCGATCAAGAACGTCGACAAAGATGACCCACCGGCATTCATGGTGGTGGGAACCGCAGACCGTATCGTGCCGCCAGCGAACTCAGTGGACTTCGACAAGGTACTGAAAGAAAAGGGAATCTCCTCGGAAATCTTCACCGTGGAAGGCGGTCCCCACGTCGTGGGAAAGAGAGTCGTCGCCAAATCGGAAATGCAGGATGCCTTGATCCGGTTTGTGGAATCCGTTCTTAAAACAAATTCCAACTAACCGTGATCAATCGGCGTAACCCTGCAATGCGCCCCTCACATCAGCTTCGCGCCGGCCTCCGCCAGCTCACTGCGTTCACCACGCTCCAGCGTCACATGGGCGCTGCAGGCGTGGTTGCGTAACCGGTCGCGGGTGTAGACCAGCCCGTTGCTGCGGCGGTCGACATAGGGATTGTCAATCTGCTCGGGATCACCGATCAGCACGAGCTTTGAGCCGCTCGCCATACGCGTGACAATAGTCTTCGCTTCCAGAGGCGTGAGCTGCTGAGCTTCATCGAGAATGAAGAACCTGTTGGGGATCGAGCGACCTCGAATGTAGCAGAGCGCCTCGATCTCGATCAGTCCGGAGTCAATCATTGGCTGATAAACTTTCTGCACGGCAGAGGTTTGCTGGTTCGGATCGGCACTGCGGACCTTGTGGGCCGGCTTGCGGCCTTTCTTTTTCCCGTCGGGAGCGAGCAAAAACTCCAGGGCATCGTAAATAGGGTGCAGCCACGGGTGGAGCTTTTCCTCCAGCGAGCCGGGAAGGAAACCGAGGGTATCCCCGAGCGGAACGACCGGTCGACTGACCGTGACACCGCCGTAGGCGCCTTCGAAAGTCGCGTGTAGAGCTGATGCCACTGCCAGCAGAGTCTTGCCCGTCCCTGCCTGACCGTAACAAGTCACCAGCGATATGTCGGGATTCAGAAGCGCATCCATAAAGCACTGCTGCCCGAGATTGAGCGGCCGGATCGGAGTGCCCTGCATCACGCGAATCGACTCAGGCACACGCAACCGGACAAAGTCACCGTTCGCCGCACGGCGGGCCGGCATGGTCCGTTTCTCGCCGGCCTTTAGCAGAACGTATTCGTTTGCGGCAATCTCGGGGAGTTGCTTCTCCGGGATGGAAAGCGATCCACTACTGGCGAAGCGTTGCAGCTCGTTCGGCTTGATGTCGATGATCGTCGGGCCAACCGCGTGAGCCGGTTCATGATCCACCTTGTCATTCTCGTAGTCTTCGCAGGGCAGGCTCAGCGCGTGGGCTTTCAGCTGTAAATTGAGATCTTTCGTGACCAGCAAAGTCGGCGCTGAATTCTCCTGTCTCACCAGCCAGGTGCACAGCAGTAACCGGTGATCAGTCTGGTCAATCCCCGGCAGGACAGCGGACAGTTCCTCTTCGGCCTGACGAGTCCGCTTGTCGTTCGGACGACTCACCAGACGCACCGTGCCGCCTCCCTTAGTGGGGATGCCGACATTCGCCGTCTCCGGATGAGTGGAAAAGACCTCAACCAACCGGCGATGAACCGCCCGGGCACTTGCTCCGCGTTCAGATTGCTCAGTCTTGAAGCGATCAAGCTCGCACAGAACCTCAATGGGAATGCACACATGATTGTCAGCGAAGTGCTCGACGCAATCCGGATCGTGAATCAGCACATTGGTATCGAGCACAAAATTCTTACCCACAGGTGAGGGGGCTTTGAGGCCGTCCCTGATGGCCGCGCGCTTTGTCGGAGCGTGATGCTTTCCATTTTTTCCTCCCGGGAGAGGGAATAGATCCTCCTGATCTGTTTCACGTTTAAAAAGGGGTGGGTGAAGGGTGGTGGAGGATGCGCGTGTATTCATAGATAGAAAATCAAGGCTTATGGACAGGGAGCCTGAAAAGTAGCTGATGGTGTTCCCGGAGCGACCGGCTCCAGCGGGCTCTCCAAACTTTGGAGAAGGGTTCAATCTGTTGAGACCTTGTCATTGGTGAGCGCGATAAAAATCGCAGGCGACACTCGAAACAATTACAGTTTGGTTAACAAATTGACTCATTCCGTTCGATTTGGCCAGAGATTTCGCGAGGTAATTTCGTAATAGATCTCTCTGAGCAGTTTTCGATCCAACAGGGTTCGATCGGTGAACAGACCCTGTTGGATCGTGATTCCGATTGAGCGTCAGTGAGTTATTTGAAGGTGATCTCCCGGGGCGGAGGCTCATTTGTGGCGGATTCCGGACCGCCTGGGAAAATCTACAAATCGCCGCTTCAACCTTCCGGACCGGCATTTGCGTCGTACTGACTGCCGCTTGCACCTTCCGGATTGGCATTTGCGTGGTACTGAGCGCCGCTTGCACCTTCCGGATTGGCATTTGCGTGGTACTGAGCGCCGCTTGCACCTTCCGGATCGGCATTTGCGTGGTACTGAGCGCCGCTTGCACCTTCCGGACTGGCATTTGCGTGGTACTGGGCGCCACTTGCACCTTCCGGATTGGCATTTGCGTGGTACTGAGCGCCGCTTGCACCTTCCGGATCGGCATTTGCGGAGTACTTATTGGCATTTTCACCGTACGGGGACCCGAACTTGCGGGTCCGCGCTTCCCTGGTTGGAAAGCCTTTCAGGGGAAACCCCACCCCGCCATCAACATTATTCACGAATTGCGCTATGCCATTTGGCTTGCCGCCACGCTCGAAGTTTTGTGAGGATAGCGGAACATGAAATTCTCCCTCGTTTTTGTCTTCGCTCTCCTGATTGCGGTTTCGGCTCCGGCTCAATTCAAAGCAGGGGTCGCACTTCACGATATCACCCCGGAAAAATGGCCGGTTCGCCTTATTGGCAGCTTCAATCCTAAATATGCGGAATCCGCTAACGATCCCCTCAACGCCCGGGCCATGGTCCTCTCCGACGGGGAAACCACCATTGCCATCTGTGTGGTCGACAATTGCCTGATCGATCGGGAGCTGCTGGATCAGTCCAAAGCCATTGTTGAAGAGAAAGTGGGAATTCCCTCCAACAGGCAGCTCATTTCAGCAACTCACACTCATTCCGCCCCTCCGGGAATCGTCCGGGCTGCCAAGACCGCAGAAGACGTCGCTTACCAAAAGCAGCTCGTTCAGGGGATTGCCGCTGCTATTATTAAAGCACATGGAGCGCTTCAGCCTGCTTCCGTGGGATTTGGCCGCGGGGAAGTGGCTGACGAGGTGAATAACCGGCGCTGGTATATTAAAGATATGCCGGTGAACCCGTTCGAGGATCCCAATGATAAAGTGAAGATGAATCCCGGTCGCGGGCCGAACCTCATCAAGCCGGCCGGTCCGGTTGATCCTGAGATCGCTGTGCTTTCCCTGCACGATGCCAAAAACAAACCGCTCGGTATTCTGGCAAACTATTCCCTGCATTATGTCGGCGCGACTCCAGGCCAGCAGGTCTCCGCCGACTACTTCGGGGAATTTGCCCGCCTCATGCCTATCCGGCTTTCCAATGAAAATCCCGATTTCCTCGCCATGATGAGCAACGGAACCAGCGGCGACATCAATAATGTCCGTTTTTCCGATCCCCGTCCCCGCAGGGAAACCTTTGAGCAAATCCGGATTGTTGCAGGAAAAGCGGCCGATGCGGTGTGGAAAGCGCACCAGTCGATCGGGAATCACGCTGGCGGTGCCGATGTGAAAATCAAAATGGAAGAACGGCTCCTCAAGTTAAATCGCCGTCAGCCCACCGACGAGCAGGTCAAGCGTTCGCAGGAAATTCTCGAGATGTCAGAAGAAGACGCCAAAAAGCTGCCGCGTCTCGCGGTCAACTATGCCGAGCGAATTCTGTCGTTTGTGGAAACACCTGAGCAATACGAGGTCAAGATTCAAACAATCCGGATCGGGGAGGATATCGCGATTTGCGCTCTGCCGTTCGAAACCCTTGTCGAGATCGGGCTCGAGCTGAAAGAGAAGAGCCCTTTCAAGAATACCTTTATTATTGAGCTGGCCAACGGGGAATACGGTTATTTGCCCACTCCCGAGCAACATGCCCTGGGCGGATACGAGACCTGGCTCACGACCAACCGGGTTCAGAAAGACGCTTCCACCATCATTACGAAGCAATTTCTCGAGATGTTGAACGCCTTAAAGTAAGGAATCTGACTTGGAAAGGGCGCTGGTCCTTCAGCTTCTGGCTGATCCCGGGCCACGCCGCATCATGGAGTGGGTCCTGATTGATTCATCACCGTGCTCGTGCTGAATGTGACTCCCCGTTGGCTTTTCGATTTCGCTCCCTGTCATCCTGACGCAGGAGGGACCTGGTGCGCCCGGCATGGGTGATAGCTAATTATATGAAAGGAGATAATCGGAAATAGTGACAA
>JBLWYI010000051.1:0-32746 GCA_048267005.1 Verrucomicrobiales bacterium
GAGCCAGAGCCAGAGCCAGAGCCAGAGCCAGAGCCAGAGCCAGAGCCAGAGCCAGAGCCAGAGCCAGAGCCAGAGCCGGAGCCAGAGCCAGAGCCAGAGCCAGAGCCAGAGCCGGAACCGGAACCGGAACCGGAACCGGAACCAGAACCAGAACCAGAACCAGAGCCGGAAGAAGATTCATCCAAGCTGGAACCTCTTCCTTTTCAGTCGAACATTTTTACGAATCCTTCCCGCGAGACGGCTCCTAAATATGAGCCTGAGTCGTTGTCGGGATTCGGAGAGCGAATCATTGCTCAGGCGGGTGGGGAAGATGAGATTGCCGCGGCTTCAACGCGACCTCCCATACTGCCGTGGTTTAAACTGGTTGTTCTCGCTATCATCGCCGCTCTGCTGGTCGGAGGAGTGATTCATCTGGGCAGTCGCCTGTCCAACTGGTTTCAACGGCAGGATCTGATCGAACAGCTGAAGCCTACGGATTACGACCAAAAGTTTCTCGATGCGAGTCCACTGGCGGACAGCGATGTTAAGGCTCCCCCGGCAACTGCCGCGAGTGAAGTGGATGTCACGGAAGGAATCGAAAAGGCGAGTGCCGCGATTCAAAGTGGTGATGCTGCTCGCGAGGAAGAGCGTTTTGCAGACGCCGTGAATCTTTATCTGCACGCACTCAATCTTGAGCCAGCGTCGTCGGAGGCCCGCACGCAGTTGTGGAAAACGCTCGAAACGTGGAGCAAAACGGATGCACCGGTGGGACGGATCAACGCCGGGAAGCTGGAGCAGGCCGCGCAGTATGCACCGCAGGCCGCCTGGTTGCTATCTGAGTATTATCTTCGTCGCGATCCGGCGCTGGGGCTTCATTGGCTGAAGAAATCAGCAGACGATGGGCATCCCTCTGATATGCGGAAGCTGGGAATGATCCTGATTCAGGGAAAGCTTGCCCCGGCAAACCCTACCGAAGGAATGCGCTGGTTGAAACGGGCTGCCGACAAGGGGGATCCGGAATCCCAGTTTTATTATGGGGAATGCCTCATCTTCGGAGAGTTCATCAAGAAAGATGTGTTCCAGGGCACCGATTATCTGGAGATGGCTTCGTCGCTGGAAAATGCTGAGGCCAAGGAGCTGCTTGGTGTTTGTATGATCGAAAAGATCGGTTCGAATAAGAACGAGTCGGAAGCGTTTAAGTTGCTCAGTGAATCAGCCGAGCTCGGGAATGCGAGTGCCAACCTTCAGCTGGGTTTGTGCCATTTGCACGGGAACGGAACGCCGAAGGATCAGAGCGCTGCAGCTGCTGCTTTTAAGAAAGGGGCGGAACTGGGAGATTCCAGCGCGATGTGGACTTATGCGCTATGCCTCGAATCCGGTCTGGGTGTTCCAGCTTCGCAGAAATCTGCCACGGATTGGATGAAAAAAGCCGCGACCGCCGGCCATGCCGAAGCTCAGGCCTGGTGCAGCGATCACGGGATCGAATACGAGTGAACAGGGTCTGTTCGATGAACCGACCCTGTTGACTCGAAAGAATCTAAGCAACTCAGTTTAACTCACCGAGCTTCGCTTTGATCGCGTCGAAGTTCGGAAGATCTCCGGGGCTGTCGCTGCTTTCGGAATACTGAATGACTCCGTCTTTATCGATGATGAAAGCGGAACGCTTTGGCACACCACCCATGGTGAGGTTTTTGGCCGGGAGGAACGAGTCGTAAGCAACGTCATAGGCTTTAGCAACGCCGTGCTCGTAGTCGCTGAGCAATTTGAGGCCGATTCCCTCTTTCTCCGCCCAGTTTGCCTGTGCGAACGGATTGTCTCCGCTGATGCCGAATACTTTGGCGTTGAGGCCTTCGTAATCCGCAAGTTCGCTGGTGACCGAGCAAAATTCTGTGGTGCAGACACCGGTGAATGCCATGGGAACGAACAAGAGGAGGACACTGCCCTCGCCAAGTTGATCGCTCAATTTCACAAGCTCGGGGCCGTCGGCGCCGAGGGATGTGAGTTCAAAATCTGGTGCTTTTTCTCCTACTGCGAGTGCCATAGTTTTTGGTTGGTTTGGTTTTTGTTTAATACAAAGAATTGAGCCGGATTATAAAAGCCCCCGAATCATCGTCAACGTGAATGGCTGAAAGATTGGCGGGCTGGATCGACGTTGTCACGAAGGTGGGTTGCTTTTTTGTTTCCCGAATCGAGCTTGGTCACTCGATGAATTCCACTCAAACCACCGCCCGGGTTTTAATCGTTCTTTTTTATCTTATGTCAGCCAATCACTCTTTTGCAGACCCGGAGGGCGCCTTGACTCCTGAATTCGTAAATACTCTGAGGGAGAACTACGAGCTGGATGGAGCTGACAGGGCCAGATTCAATGCCATCTCGAGCACGGACATCAACCAGTTGGCGCTGAATCGTGAAGTGGTGAGCGGCGAGGATGGATATTTCAGTCATAAGATAAAAACCAAAGGCGTCACCAACCAGAAGAGTTCGGGGCGCTGCTGGATGTTCGCGGGGTTCAACGTGATGCGGCCCAAGGTGATTCACGAGCTTGGTCTGGAGAAGTTCGAGTTTTCTGCCGCGTATCTTTTGTTTTGGGACAAGATGGAGAAATCGAACCTCTACCTGGAGCAAGTCATTGAGTTGCGAAATGAGGATCGTCTTGACCGGGAGTGGGGATTGATCAATGAGGCGATGGTTGGCGACGGTGGTTGGTGGAATTACGTGAGTTCGCTGATCGGGAAATACGGGGTTGTTCCCGTTTCGGCGATGCCGGAAACTCACAGTAGCGAGAATACCAAAGCCATGAACGGAGTGCTGGCGCAGTTGCTGCGTTCGCGGGCAGCGGGTCTCCTGAAAGCGAATGAATCCGGAGCTGATGTTGAGAAACTTCGCGAATTGAAAGCATCAGCCATGGCGGATGTCTATCGGTTGCTCGTGCTGAATCTCGGTGAGCCGCCTGTAAAGTTTGAATGGCGATATGAAATGAAGAAAGATTCTGACGATAAGAAGTCAGAGTCTGATGGTAGTGAAAGTGCTCCGAAGGTGGCTCAGGAAGATTTGAGCGAGCTCAGGGAATACACACCAAAGAGTTTCTATGAGGAATTTGTGAATGTCGACCTGTCGGAATTTGTGGCGCTGTATCATGACCCGGCGCAGCCGATTGGAAAACACTACCGGTTTGAGCGGGCGCGTAATATCGCGGGCGAGCCGGAAATGGATTTCGTGAATGTGGGAATCGAAGACCTGAAGGATATTGGTGTGAAGTCAGTTCTTGCCAACCAGCCGATGTGGTTTGCGGTCAATATGGGGGTCGATCAATCCAAAGAGCATGGAATCATGGAGACCGGGCTCTTTGACTACGAATCGTTATTCGGAATCGACATGCCACTCTCGCGATTGGACCGGGGTCGTTTTCTCTCCGGCGCATCCAACCATGCCATGGTGTTGATGGGGGTTGATTTGAAAGATGGGAAGCCCCGCAAATGGCTCGTTGAAAACAGCTGGGGTGACGACAAGGGGAACAAAGGCACGTGGACGCTCTATGACAGCTGGTTCAACGAACATGTCTACAACATCATCGTTCACAAAGATCATGTGCCGGCGGAAACGCTTGCCGCTTTTGAAGAGGAGGCGGTTGTTCTGCCTGTTTGGTATCCGGGAGCCATGGGGATTCCGGGACGTTGATTGTCGCCGGGAAAATATTATTATTCGCGGCCGTAGAATTGCTCTTCTCTGGGGATGCCGATGAAGGGCCAGGAGGCCGGATAGAACCGGACGATTTTAGTGGGGCGATAACCTTCCAAAAGCATCCCGCATTGCACTTTGATTTGCACTCCACTGCTTCCCCATGGGGTGGGAACCTTGTTGGTGGCGAGAATGTTGCCTCCCTTGCGATCGTTGGTGGGATCGTAAGTCATGAGTGATTTTCGGGCGACGGCAATGGTGCCTTTGGGTGCCAGGTCGTCTTTGGCTCCGCCGCTGGTGGGCCACCCCAGTGGATCCGGGTTGATCTTCTTTAAGTCATCAAATAGGGCAGGATCGATCCCGTCGAAGAAGGTAATCGTCACATGGTTGGCTTTGTCGTCGACTTCATCAACCCAGCCCGGGATCCCCCGCTCAAGAATGTGTTGGCGGTGCACTTCGAGCTGGTGAGCGGTTGCCAGTTTCCGGGAAGCTTCATCAAGCCAGATTTCGCGAATCCGGCCGGGACCGTATTGTCCCACCCAGGTGAGGTTGAATTGTACGGATTGCCCGGGTTTGATGGAGTCCAGCTTGCTGATGCGGTCTCCTTCAAAAACACGAGTGGTTGCCAGAAGGTCAAAAACTTTGGCTCCTTCACCGGCAGGTTTACCATCGGCGTGCAAGGTGGCGGTGAGTTTTTTTTCTTCCAGATCAACGGCGTCCACTTTCCAGATCTCGTTCCTGCGTTCATGGAAACTGAAGTCGTCCTCAATCCGAATGCAGTGACGGAATTCACCTTCGGGAGAGAGGCGGCCGAAGAACTCCACACCGAGCGGGTTTTCGACTTCGTCTTCACTTTTCACATAACAGTAGGTGTGAATATGGGTGCCGACAGGGAGCTCGCGGAGTGCCGTAGGGGCACCTCTATAGTAGATCGACCCATAGGGCAGCATCTCCAATCCGAGGGGGAGATCCCAGTGACTGCGCTGCTGGGTGTCATTGCGATCCACCCGCATGACAAATTTACGCTCAAAGGCGTGATACTGTAGCAGCTCGCCCTGGATGTAATGAGCGGAGTTTTCCGGCGGGAACACACCGGGCTCAAGCTGATACCACGGCAACTTGTCGTCCCCGGTTTCGTCGGTCCGGAACTTCGGAGCGTCTTCTGCAGAGGCGACAGCCAGAGCGATGAAGTAGAAGAATAGAATTCGCATCATGTCCGGCTATGCGACGACTTCAGAGATGGTTCCGTTGCTGTCCTGGAATGTTTCCGTCTCAACGGACATTCTCTGAAGCATGGTGAGTAGCAGATTGCTCAAGTGCGCGCTGCTGTCGACGGGGCGTCCGCAGATTTTGTAGTGTGCATTGGCTTCCGCAACATTGTAGCTTCCGATGGTGGGAAGGTTGAAGTCCACATGTTGACCGTGTTTCACCCCGAGGGCTTTTCCGCCCGCGTAGAGTGTTGGCAGGTTGGCATTGCCGTGGCTGTGTCCGTAAGACATTCCGCTGCCCCACAGGACCTGAGTGGTATCCAGCAAACTCCCTTCCTCATCGCTGTACGCTTTCAACTGGTCGAGGAAGTAGCTGTATTGCTCGACGAGGAACGTATCGGTCTGGGTGAGGCGGCGAAGCTGTTCAGGATCGCCGTTGTGATGAGACAATCCATGGCGGGTCTGGGAGATGCCAATGTCAGGAATGGCGCCGCCGTTTGCTTCGCTGCAAATCATACAGGTGATGACTCGCGTCATATCGGTGCGCAGGGCCAGGACCATGAGGTCGTAAAAGAGTCGGTGGTATTCCTGCACCTGAGTCTTGTCCATCTTCCGTGTGAACTTGTCTGCTTCCGACTTCTTGAGCTCAGGTTTTGGAACATCCAGCCAGGCTTCGGCTTTTTCGGTGCGGATTTCCACCTGCCGCACTGCGGTGAGATATTCATCGAGTTTGTTTCGGTCTTCGCTGCCCAGCTTTCGATTCACCCGGGAGGCATCATCGAGAACAGAATCCAGAATACTTCCCCGCCGTGCGAGGCGTCGGCGAACAGCCTCCTTGCCGCCTTTTTCTTCACCAAACATCCGGTTGAAGATCGAGCCAACGTTGCGTTCCGCCGGAAGTTGAATGCCGTCTTGAGACCATGCCAGCGAGTGACCTTCGATCGCCATCTCGATGGATGGGAACCGTGTGAATTCACCTTGAACTTCAGCCATCAACTGATCGGCTGAGACCGAGTTCCGAAACGCGCCGCCGTCCCGCGGGACATCGGCACCTGTCAGCCAAACCTGATCACAGTTGTGTGCCTTTCCCAGAACCATGGGGTGATGCAGTCCGCTGATCGGGGTCACTTCCTGGCGGTGCCGCTCCAAAGACTTGAGTGGTGAAGTGAATTCGTAATCCTTTCCCGCTTTCTGAATCTGCCACGTCAGGGTATTAACTCCGTTGGGAACATAAAGAAAAACGCTGCGTCTTGGTGACTTTGCTGCGGAAGGTGCCGCCGCTGCACTCATGCAGTTCAGCATGGGCAGGGCAATGGTTGCCCCGAGACCCCGCAATACATGTCGGCGGCTGAGGTGCCAGTTGTTGGTTTGGATATTCATAGGTGGGAAGAATAGCTTTTAGTTTTTAGCCACTAGCTTTTAGGCTGGTTGGATGATGACCTCAGTTTTTTGATGAAAGCGTTGAGCATTCGTCTGATTTCGATGAGCTCAGATATCGTGGTTTCGTTTGCCGGGTGTGGAAGGTAGTTAAGGTCGGCGGCGAGAATCAATTGATATTCCAATTCAGATGCGGAGCCCATGCTGACATCGAGGAATCTTGCGAAGTCTGCGTCAGTATTCCTGCCACATCCTTCTGCAATGTTGGTGGGAATTGATGACGCGGACCTTCTCATTTGGCTGACCAGTCCATAGGTTTCTTCTTTAGGGAAAATTTTAGTAAGCTTGTAGATTTCGAGTGTGAGTTGATGTGCCCGGTTCCAGATCTGTAGAGTCCTAAAGTCTTTCATGTCGTCTTCATGCTAGAAGCTAATCGCTATCAGCTTACAGCTCCCTTTTCATCTTTTCTGAAACAAGTCTGAGAGTACAAAGGCTTCGACAATATCTTTGACTCGGTAATCTTTTTCGAGACCGACTTTGGCGATTGCCTCCAGGTCTTCGTGGTCATCAAATGTCAGTGGGCGGCGCAATCCGTAGGTGGCGAGTTTCTCAATGAAGGTCTCGTTGAACGTTTCGATATCAGCCATGAGCAGTTGCTTGAATTCTGCGGCATTCTGAAACTTCCGTCCATCCGGCAGTTCACCACTTGGATCAACGGGAGGATCGTCTCCGGTGCCCTCGACCTTCTCATGTGTACGCCAGGCACCGATCGCATTGTAGTTATCAAATGCCAGACCGAGTGGATCGATCTTGCGATGACAGGAGGCGCAACTGGCATCGTGTTTGTGTGCCTCAAGTTTCATCCGCAGCGTTGCCTTCGGTGCGTCAACAGGGTTGGGCTCGATGGGATCAACATTGGCAGGGGGCGGTGGAGGTGCCTTTCCGAAGATGGCTTCAGACAACCAGGCTCCTCGATGAACAGGGCGATGCCGGGTGCCGTCGGATGTCAGCGATAATACTGATGCCTGAGTCAGCAACCCGCCCCGGTTGTGTTCCGGTTTCAAAGCCACCCGCTGGAATTCATCTTTGGAAATATTATCAATGCCGTAAAACGTGGCGAGCCGTGGATTTACCATGGTCCAGTCGGAGTTGATGAACTCGCGAAGTGTCAGGTTTTTCTCTAACACTTCTCTAAAGTAAGACTGAGTTTCGGCGACCATACTCTGTTCCAGATGGTCATCGTAGTCAGGGTAGATCTTTTTGTCTGGTGGAAACATTCCCACCTTTCGCAGGTGCAGCCACTGGGCGGGAAATGAATCGGTGAACCGTTTGGCACGGGGATCTGCCAGCATGCGTGTGACCTGCTGTTGGAGTTCGGCCCGGTCGCGCAGCTTGCCCTGTTCCGCTGCGGCAAACAATTGTTCGTCCGGCATGGTACTCCACAACAGATAGGAAAGTCGGGAGGCAATCTCCCAGTCGTTTAAAGTGTGACGCTCTGCATTTTCATCGCCTTCGGCAATAAAGAGAAAACTCTTGGAGCACATAATCGCTGTCATGGCAGACTTCACCGCATCGGTAAACTTTTCGCCCGCTTCAATCTCTGATTTGGCGATGTTTAGAAATACATCGAGTTCGCCTTCTTGCAGCGGGCGGCGGAACGCCCGCGTTGCCAGTTTCTCAAGGCTGGTTTTCAGCTGAGTCATCTGGCCTTCATCAGGCATATAGTCGTTGCGCCGGCGTTGCTCTTCTTCAGTGACGATGGGGCCCCGCATCGAAATCGAATCGATAATCAAAACCGGGTGGCGGGGATTGCCTTCTTCATCTGTGATTTTCATCTGCCAGGGAGCCCGCTCGTCTGCCGTAGTGATAAACGGGATCCTGCTCGATGCCGTGCTTCGCGGATGACGGCTGACTCCGGTCGTGTTGATGACATGGAGTGAAGGAGTGCTGACATCCGGGAAGTGAACCAGGAATTTCACCGTTACCGGTTTGTCTTCAGGGGCGATGATATCCTGTTCAAAAAGAATACGATCGAGTTTGTGCTCGTAGACCTGGAGACGGGGCGGTGGACCGTTCTCAGGTTTTAATCCGGAAACCGTGTAGCTGATTTCGTAGACACCCGCACCCGGAAATTTCAGGTCAGGCCCGCGATAGGGATTTGATGCCCGGAAAATTTCGCCGGATGAAATGAGTGGATAACGAACCTTGTCGAGCAGACCTGCCTTTTCGATGCGGTCGTAGTGGGGATGGTCCGGTTTCATTACCACCGCACGGACACTGGCTTCGAGATATTCAACTTTCTTTTCAGGATAAGCTTCATCCAGCACCGTCTCGGCAGCGGTCATGTATTTTTCGATGTGCGTGGCAGAGAGTGTGAGGACAGATCCCAGCCTCTCGAATCCGTTCCATTCAGGGTCCTCCAGCAGTCCACCGGGATCGGACGCGTCATACTGCACTCCGATGAGATCGCGTATTGAATTGACGTATTCATCCCGGGTCAGGCGATTATAAGAAACCCGGTCCCGTTTTGCCATGCGCGCAGATTCACCTTCCTTGAGCCGGGCCGCCAACCATTCCACAATCGCCCCGCTTTCCTCTGGTGTAGGTAGAACATCTTCGTCATCAGGCGGCATCTCCGCCGAACTGATTCGCTCCATTACTTCGGCCCACAACGGAGTGTCTTTGTAACCGATCTCACGGGACAAATCGTCCAACCGGAAATCCCCTTTCTGCTTATCCTCTCCATGGCAGCGAATACAGTGCGTTTCGAGAAAGGGCAGCAGGTCTTTTTTGAAGGCAGCTTCGGGAGTCGCCGATGCAACGATGGCGGGCGAGAGAAAAGCGAGTGACAGTAACTGTTTAAAATTCATCCGAACAAAAAATGGGATAAAAGAGGAAAGCCTTATTCTGTAACCAACCAAAGACGAGCCACCTGAGAGACTTCGAAACCCTTCGCCGGAGCATCAAGTTTGAATATCATGGGACGGGAGTGTCCTTTCTTTTCCACCGATACGACCGTCCCGGAAACGGCTTCGCCGGTCTGCTTTAAATTGGTTCCCGCCGGTGCCACGCGAACCTTCATTCCTTTTTTTACTTTGTCAGTGATGCTTAGCCCACTGCCAAACATCGTCACGGCCAGCTCCTGCTCCTCGATACGATCCACATACCCAGCCGCACCATTTTTCTCTAATCGCGCCTCCTGAACTGCGATCTGTTCATCGCGAAACTTGAGCAGACTCGCGTCATCCAGAAAAACATGTTTGCAGACCCGGGTCCGGCCCTTGCCGTTTCCGTGAGATTTTGTCCGCAACATATCTCCTATCTTGATATTAGAGAACGCAGCGGGTTTTCCCTCCTTCCAATACTTCGTATCATCGTTTGTTTCGAGGAACAGGCCTTCCTCACGGATGAAACTCTTGTCGCCCTTTGCCCAGGTAAATCCGATCCGGCCGGTTTTTGCGTCAATCGACTCCACAAAATAATATTCCCTGTGACCGTTGAGCATGTTCATCTCATCCTGAATATAGGTGAGCCAGACCCACTCTTCTCTTTCATTCACATGCATGCGGAAGATGGCCCGTTCGCCGATTTCGAAGTCGCTCAGATCCCCTTTGGTGGCATGGTGAAGCATCTCCGCGTATGGCATTGCGGTGAAGCTGTAAATCTTGTCTTCCCCCTCTGCGCGGAAGGTGCCGGTGCGGGTTTCGAGGTCAACGCTTACTAACTCGCCCCAGATCCTGCGCATTTTCTGAAAAGGGATAATCACTTTCCCCGGTGTGATTACCGCGACGGGTTTTTCCTCCTTTGGAGCTTCCGCCCGGAGACCTTCGTGGGCGGCGGTAATGGCAAGAGTGAGCAGCAACAGAAATCGTGACATAATTGAAAGTCGCGAAGGTAAATCATGCTGTTCAGAAAGTGGAAGAAAAGCGGCACGTCTTCCCGTGCCTTTAGTGGCAGAGGATATGTGTGAGTTCTGCGCATGACTATTGTCGTGAAACAACAGTAAGAGGTGACTCTGCAGGTTATTTCTGTCTTGAAAAACAAGACTATCGGCCTGCTGCAAGTAATTGCTCTGCAATCATGCGGGACTGTTGCACGAGTTTGGTGTCGCCAAGAAACTCCACGAATTTCAGACTTGGCAGGCCGCTCTGCTGGGTGCCCAGAACTTCACCCGGGCCCCGTTGGCGAAGGTCTTCTTCCGCGATAAGAAATCCGTCACGGGTTTCTTCCAGAATCTTAAGTCGGAGCCTCGCATCTGAGTTTTCAGGATCACACATCAGAATACAGTAGCTTTTGTGCTCTCCGCGCCCGATCCTCCCCCGAAGCTGGTGGATCTGGGCCAGGCCGAAACGTTCTGCATTGAAAATCAGCATCATGTTCGAATTGGGAACGTCGACCCCGACTTCGATCACGGTTGTGGAGACCAGCACATCTGTCTTCCCGTCACGGAAATCGGCCATAACCATTTCCTTTTCGTCGGGTGACATTTTTCCGTGGAGGAGACCACACTCGAAACCTTTGAACCGCTTCGCCCAGGCGTCGAATTCTTTGGTTGCGGCAGCGGACTTAATTTTCTCAGATTCCTCGATCAATGGATAGACGATGTAAGCCTGCCGGCCGCTTTCGAGATGTTCCCGGACAAATTTCGTGGCTTCTTTAATTTTGGAGGTGTCACGAATTCCGGTGATGATGGCCTGCCGGCCTTTTGGCAGTTCATCGAGAATTGACACATCGAGATCGCCATAAAACGCGAGGGTCAGAGTGCGGGGGATGGGCGTTGCGGTCATCACCAGCACATCCGGAGTTTCGCCCTGGGCAATCAAACGTGCCCGCTGGTCCACGCCGAATTTGTGCTGCTCGTCGATCACGGCCAACCCTAACCCATTGGGGAACTGGTCGGCATTTCCGTGGATGAGCGCATGGGTCCCAACCGTGAGAGTGCCTTCTTTTCCACCACCTCCGGACGCGCTGAACAGCGGAAGGTCATCGGCGCTGGCTGTCTTCCTGGCGCCGGTTTTGAGATTTACCGTGATGTCGAGCGGCTCGAACCACTGCTTGAAGGTTTGGTAATGTTGCTCTGCAAGAATTTGAGTGGGAGCCATCAGGGCTGCGTCATAGCCGGCTTCGACCGTCAGTAAAATTGCCCCCGCTGCCACCAGCGTTTTCCCTGCTCCGACATCGCCTTGCAGCATACGAGTCATCGGTCGGGAGGAATTAAGATCCTGGCGGATCTCCCGGATTGTGCGGGATTGTGCATCCGTAGGTTCAAACGGGAGCATCTTCAGAAAATCTTCAAGCAGATAACCCGGGCCGCAGTGAGCAATTCCTCCGGTTGATTCGACTTCACGGCGGCGTTTTAAAAGCTCCAGTTGAAGGATGGCAAATTCTTCCAGCGCCAGATAATGCCGTGCGGTTTCGAGCGTTTCGAATGAGCGGGGAAAATGGGTTTCCCGAATGGCTGCGGCCCGTGTCAGATTGTCGGGAGTCGCGCCGGGAGGCAGCACCTCCGGGAAATCTTCATCAGTCAACGATTCCAAAACCCGATATATCAGCCCTCGTAGCGTCTTCTGGTTGATACCGCTGGCCAGTCCGTAAACCGGCACAATCCGGTCCATGTGCGCTTCTGAAAGGGGGCTTCCTCTATCCAGAATTTCGTAGTCGGGATGATCCATCACCAATCGGCGCCCACTCATCTTGGGGCGTCCGTAGACCACAAGATCGTGTCCGGTGGTGATCGATTTTGACATGTAAGGCATATTGAACCAGCGCAACACCAGTTCATTGCCAAGAATATCTCCACCGGGTGGTTCAAGTTTTGCCTCAAAGAAACGCCGTCGTCCCGCGAACCGGGTTGCTGCATCTGTGATCTCACCTCGCAGGCATACGGGCTCATCCATCGGTTGATTGGGAAACTGCACGAATCTGGTTCTGTCTTCGTAGCGTCTCGGGAAGTGATTCACCAAATCACGAACCGTAAGCAGTCCAAGTCCTTCCTCGAGAGCGGGAAGATTCTTTTGCGTGAGTCCGACGCCTGACATTTCCGCAATGGGAGTGTCGATAGTGAGGTCGGGAATTACGAGTTCAGGCATAGTGGGGATTTTACGAACCAACAGGGTCTGATTGCCAAATCAACCCTCTTTGTTCGTAGTCTTGTCCGCAGGTTGAAAAACTTGCTCAACTCGCATCCTGAATGCGACGGACCAGGCCTTTGACCCGTTGCGCGGCCCACACATCATCGAAGGCCACTTCAACATCTTCTCCTCCGGAAGAGGCAAACTCCACCCGTCCGACACCGAGCATTCCGGCGAGTCCCCGCCGGACCACGTTGATGGTGCGGATGTCGTCGATCCTGACTTCGTTGGAACTCTTGGCGAATAGCCCTTTCACGACTTCCACCCGTCGTGGAGTGATGAGATAAAGTCTGGTTGAGCGCTCCAGGATAATGTGGGAGACGGCTATGAGGGCCAGAATCATTCCACTCAACAGGATCCAGCCGCTGACATCCCGGAACCAGAGACCAAGTCCGAGTGAAGCAAATAGAATGGAGAGTGATTTGGGAAAACTGATCAATGATGCGTGGCCGGCGTAGAGAATGAGTGACGGGTCACGCGGAGGGGAGAAGAGATCGTAATCTTCTTCCTCTTCGTCTTCAAAGTCCTCATCATCGGTGTCCCCTTCGTTCTCATCGACGGGTGCCTCTTCACTGGCTGGGACCTTGTTTGAAACCGAAAGCTCATCCCCTTCGTCAATATCCCAGTCCAATGCTTCGCGCACTCGCTCGCATTCGCTGGAGAAGTCGCGCAGGCAGAGGTCTTCGTAGTCGATTTCGCCACGGTCCACCCGGTCCAATAATTCATCACGGGAGTAGGGGCCGAGACGTCGTCCGTCCTTTAGGACGAAGAATTCATCGTCATCGTAACCTGCGGGGGCGCTCATGGGGCATCGATATCCGGAAGCAGATCCTCCCTGTTCATCAATTCGGGAATGTTCAGCGCGGCCAGTTCTGCGCCTTCCGATTGCAGAATAGTCGTGCAGGCAGGGGCGATGCGGTCCATCTCTGCCACGGTGGTGTGGATCAGTCCTTTGATGATATCGGGATCGCCTTGCGGGGTGGAAAACAGGTTTGATACCCGGAACATGAGTTTGCCGTATTCCCAGCGCATCTCGAAGTTGCCGATGGTCAGCATTTCATTGGCTCGCATTGCCAGTTCAGCGAGCCTTTCCCGACGGGCCGGATCGTTTGTGCCGTGTGGCATTTCTGAAACGACAGAGATTCCACTCAATTGCTGGAACGCCTGAACGTGGAGTTCAACACGGGTGTGGTGGGCTTCGAAGCCGGCCTGCACCACTTCGCGATCAGCGACCTCGGCGAATTGCCATTTTTCATCGGCGAAAGCAGTGAGGATCGTTTGGTAGAGTTCTGACGGTGGCATGGCGGAGAAGGTGGCGCATTCCGGCGCAGGCTCAAGGCTGAGCATAGCGAATTTGCGAATTCCTTCCGGGGCCCCGGTCGATGAAAAGCGCGAGAATAAACAGACCGATCACCCCGATAATCCCGCCGAACCCACCGATTCCCGCGGTCGATAATGCGGTAACGCCGACAATGATCGGCGTGAAGATGATGAGCGCAATAATCAAGCCGCTGGATGGAGGATCGATCGGATTTTCATACAATCGCAACTGCGCGCGCCCCAGCTGAAGTCCATAGGCGATGAACAATGCCGCACTCAGGGAACCGAGAACGACGCCCATGGTGATCTCGAAGATGGGGTTTCCCCCTGACCTGGCTGACATACTCGATGCAATGCCAACAGGAATGAGACAGAGGGTCGTTGTGATGGCGCTGGATACCAAGCTGACTCCGATCAGAATAATCCGGATGAAATAATTCTTAAATCCTGACGCGCCAATGATGATTCCGTTCATGGCTGCGTTGGTGATTGCCAGCAGGAAGATGACCAGAATACTTTGTAGCAGCCCGACCCCTCCGATGAAGTAACGGGTGAGGGCATAGGGCACCAGGGAAACAATCATCAGCCCGGACAGGGTGCTGCCGACCAGCCATTTCCCGCGAACGATCTCCCAGCGGGTGAGGTTTGACATCAGCAGGAGCTCAATGTTTCGACCGCCCATCAGTTCGGGCTGCAAGGCACCGAATAAAGTCAGTGGAAGGATCACGGCGAAGACAATGTTTAACAGAAAGTAAAACATGCCGCCGGTTTCCCCGAGTAACCCGCCGACAAACCCGCCGCCTCCGACTCCATCTGCAGCGTCCCGCAGGATGTATTCAATCGCGACCGAGAAAATCGCAATAAGCTGGACTGCGACGAATGGCCATACAAACTGTCTGGCTCGCAGCCCTTGACGTAATTCTTTGACAAATACCGCTCCGAGCCGATCAGGGAACGGGGTCAGTCCATCCGGGGAAGTTGTCGCATCGGGTTTTGCCATACGAAGTCTGCGGCATTAGGATGACGCCAAATAGGGGTAAATCGCAAGCCTCGAAACTTAAGAAAGACCAAACCGATCGATTTTTACAATGGACGAAGAAATTAACGAAGATGAGTCGAAGCCAAAGCTCGATCCGACCTCGTTGCGAATGACCGCTGCGAACGCTCTCATTCGCCGACGCAGAACGATCAAGCCCGCAGATATGCAGCTCAAGCCGGTCGAGAATCTGCATCTCGCAACGATTCTTGAGAATGCCAACTGGGCGCCAAGTCACGGGCATACTGAACCGTGGCGCTTCTTTGTGTTTTCCGGTGACGGACGCCAGCGCCTGGCTGATTATCTCCAATCTCTCTACAAGAAGTCGGTACCTGAAGATCAGTTTCGTCAGGACAAGTTCGACAAGCTTGGAGTGCAGCCTACTCTGGCCCCGATTGTGATTGCGATCGGGATGAAACGTCAAGCTATCGAGAAGATCCCGGAAGTGGAGGAAATTGAAGCGGTTGCCTGTGCTGTGCACAATATGCACCTCACCGCATCAGCTTTGGGGATGGCTGGCTTTTGGTCATCGCCTCCTATTGTCTACACCGATGACATGCGACAGTGGTTGGGGCTCGAAGATGAGCGGGACAAGTGCCTCGGGCTGTTCTATCTAGGATGGCCGAAAGAAGACATGGAGTGGCCAGAGTCGACACGTGGCCTGGTCTCCGAGAAAATCACCTTCGTCAATAGCTGAGCCGCTTGATGATCCTCGCTGCATTTCGTGATTGGTTTGACTGGTTTCCGCTGGAAGCCGCAGGGACCACCATCAAGTGGATCATTGTGGGCGTGCTTTTAATTGTCGGTTTTGTGGGAACTTTTGTTCCAATCATTCCGGGCACGACCCTGATCTGGGTGGGGATGCTGGTCCATTATTTCTCGATGGGCATGGAACAGAGTGGCCTTGCGTGGCAGGGGCTTGTCTTTGTAACGTTGCTTTATGTGCTGACCCTGATCATCGACTGGGTCAGTGGTGCGCTGGGCGCAAAGTGGTTTGGCTCCAGCAAATGGGGTATCATCGGAGCAATCGTAGGCGGGATCATCGGGCTGTTCTTCAGCCTTCCCGGTCTGATTCTGGGGCCAATTCTGGGTGTCTTTATCTTTGAGCTGACCTTTGCCAAAAAGCAGGTCAAAGAAGCCGGGAATTCAACCGTGGGAACCGTAATCGGCGGAATCGCAGGCCTGATCGGGCGGGTGATCCTCGCAATCGGAATGCTGCTCTGGTATGTCGGTGATGTGTTTTTGGTGAATTAAATCCACTCAGTCAAACTCACCGCATGCCGCCAAATGGATTGGTGGACGGATTGATCGATCCATCAGGCATGGCGACGTGAGCACCCTTACCGTGCAAGTCGCCCCGCTCCACTAACCAGGGTTGGTTCCAGCGATGCGGAGTGATGGCGAGGCCATCAAAAGCAGTGGGAATATAACTCCCTGTTTTGTCATCATCGAACTTTTCCACCCTGACTTTGTCCGACGGGCACAGCCAGTTGTCTTCGGAGATTCCGTAAGGTTCGATCACATTGATCCACCACTGGTAATACTCTGACTCAGAGTAATCCACCACATCTCCGGGAAGCTGTGGCCATCGGCCCGTGTCTACGAGATAGGAATTCAGTCCTCCATGGACAGTCCGCATGTGGGACATGCACGCAACTGTCTCTGCGCGCTTTTTAAAGTGTCTAAGGGCCGGGAAAAGGATGCTTGCCAGAATAATGATGATCGCGAATGCGACGAGATACTCAAGCAATGTAAAACCAGATCGGGCAAATACTCGATTGCATTTAGTGCGCATTCTTCACCTTAACTTCCCAAACCACTCGCCCTCCAAAACCGCCAAAAAGAATCGGCGTATTATGGAATAACCGTAGTGGACACGCGTGAGCCAAATACGAGGAATTTCCGGCGCTTTCCAATCTGCCCCAACACACTGCTTTCTCCACCTGAAGAAGTGACTGTTGTTACGATGGTACCATCGGGGATTGCCACAGTAGTAGTTGTTGTCCTTGTGAAAGTGTCGACATCACCAGTGAAAGTCACTGTGCCTGAACCGTTAAAGCGAACGATCGGAAACTTTTGCTTAATCTTAGCCGTCCAGCTGGAGTTGGCGAAATCAATATTCTGTCCCTGTGGGCCTGCAATGCTGATGCCATTGATACCTGTTGTCGAAGCCGGGTTGCTGATCGTGTTAGACTGAGCATTTCCGATAGCGGAAACAATACCCATCTCAGAATTTGCAATTCCAACACAAGGACCTGCATAAGTCACGCCACGGAAATACCAGAAGCATGATGAAACGGACTGAAGCAATCCGCCGCTGAACATTACGTTCGAAGAAACCATGCCGTTGACCGCACCGGCAGCAGATTCAGAAGAAGTACCATTGTTGCGAACTGCGAATCGGAATAGTCCGGTGCCGTTCTGAAGCGTTGCGTAAGCTTCGTAGATTCCGTCATCCCCGTTGGTGAAATAGGAATTATTGCTGAAAGGCCCGCCAATCCAAGCTTGGACCTGCGATGCTGGCATCAATACGATGGCAAGAAAAACTCCTAGTACCTTTTTCATTTCAAAATGTCGTTGTGTGTTTCTGATTTCTCAGTCTTCTGACGAGAATTTGCAATTTGAGACGTTTTATCGTGTCTGTGCAAGAATAAAAACCAAAAAATCTCAGCCAGGTCCTAAATTCCCATCACTCTTGGTCCAAGCTCCATGGGAATTATTAGTATTAATGACGATTCCTTCTCCTGCAGAGTTCAATTCGCCCTTACCACCGCAATGCAATCCCGGAAGCGGCTGAAGGGGGATGCCACAATTGAAGCGCGACCGATTAGGGAACAATGGTCGTAGATACGCGGGACCCAAAGACAAGGAACCGGCGACGTTTGCCGATCTGACCAAGAACACTCCTCTCTCCGCCCGAGGATGTAACTGTAGTCACGATGTTCCCGTTGGGGATGGCAACGGTTGTGGTCGTGACTCTCTGAAATGTGTCAACATCACCAGTGAAAGTCACAGTTCCAGATCCGCTGAATCGGACGATTGGATACTTTTGCTTGATCTTGGCCGTCCAGGTTGAGTTGGCAAAATCGATATTTTGCCCCTGAGGACCTGCAATACTGATGCCGTTTATGCCGGTGGTCGACGCCGGGTTGCTGATCGTGTTGGACTGAGCATTGCCGATAGCAGACACAATGCCCATTTCTGAGTTCGCAATCCCAACGCAGGGGCCTGCATAAGTCACCCCACGAAAATACCAGAAGCAGGATGAGACGGACTGAAGCAAACCTCCATTGAACATCACGTTTGAAGAAACCATTCCGTTGACTGCTCCGGCATTGGATTCAACGGAGACGTTATTGTTTGCAACAGCGAAGCGGAAGAGGCCCGTGCCGTTCTGCAGAGTCGCGTAGGCCTCGTAGATTCCGTCATCCCCCAATGTGAAAAAGGAATTATTGCTGAATGGCCCGCCAATCCATGCCTGAACATGGGTTGCGGGTATCATTACGATAGCCAAAAAGATTCCTAATGCCTGTTTCAAATCAAACGGTCGTTGAGTGTTTTGTACACAAGGGATTGCGACGAGAACTTTCAAGTTGAGACGTTTTACAGCCTCTGTGCAATAATAAAAATCTAAAAATACCGCCGTTATGCCGCATACCACTCTCCCGCTAACTCCCTGCACCATGGGAATTATCAATATCAATGATGATTCCTTCTCGGGTGACGGCACCCTAATTATAAAGGATGCCCTGGAAAGCGCCCGGGACATGGTCGTTGCGGGAGCTGACTACATCGACATCGGCGCAGAATCCGCCCGCACCAACCGCGATGCCATCTCCGCCGACTCGGAAATCGACCGGCTCACCCCGTTCATCGAACAATTCGGTCACTCAACAGCCCGGCTTTCTATAAATACGTGGCGCCCCGAGGTCATTCGTGGCGTGTTGGAGATTCCAAACCACGGGATCCACCTCATCAATGACATTTCAGGGCTTCCCACAGCAGAAAACGCAGAAATCTGCGCCGGACACGATGTTTCGCTTCTCATTATGCACACCGTGGGCATTCCCAAGGTCCCGCACTTCCACCAGCAGTGGGATGACGTTCTCAGCGCCGTGGAACAGTTCTTCGAAGATAAAATCGCGCTGGCTGAATCCGCCGGGCTTCCCCGCCGGAACATCATTCTCGATCCCGGGATCGATTTCGCCAAGCAGAAAGACGATAATCTTCTCATCTACCGACACCTCGAACGAATCGTGCAGCGGTTCAGCGAATTCCCCATCCTCCTTCCCATCTCACGAAAGACGGTTATTGGAGATGTGCTCGATATTGAGAACCCCGCCGACCGCGATGCGGGAACCGTCGCCTGTCTCACACGAGGACTGCAAGCCGGGGCCCATATCTTTCGGGTTCACAACGTGGCCGCCTGCGTAAATACACTGCGCACCCTCCGGCAGATTATTGCTTAGTCGTGAAAATCTCCCGCAACCACGGGATTGATACCTCTTCCAGCGAGTTCACCCGCCTCGCAGCTCCGGCGAAATCCAGCAGCGCCGTGATTTGGTTCGGCACGACCACGCAGGGACTGCCCGCGGAAATCGAAGCCTTCAATCCATTCAGCGAATCTTCAAACACCACCGCTTCACCCGGGGTTACGCCCAGGCCGGCCGCCGCTGCCTGAAACAATTCCGGCGAAGGTTTCGGGGCAGACACATCATCGATCGTCCTTGTCAGGACAAAACGATCCAATAACCCGATCCGGTCCAGATGACGCTCCACCCAGCTTCGGGGTGAGCTCGAGGCCACCGCACAGGGAATCCCGGCTGACGCCGCATCATCCAGCAAGGCCACCACTCCAGCCATCGGGCCCAGTTGATCCACCGCATCATGAGCCCGCTTCTCCCTGGCACTGTCCAGTTCCGGCCACTCGATCTCCCGGCCCGTCAGCTTTTCCAAATGTTTCTGCGGATCGAACCCGTTAAAATCACTCCCCACACAGCCCACGTAATCCTCCAACCTCAATTCATGGCCAAAACCCGCGTAATCCGTTTGCCAGGCCTCGAAAATCGGGACCTCCGTGTCCACAATCAATCCATCGAAATCAAAGATCAGTGCCCTGGGAGTATTCATCAGTATCTAAAGTGAAAAAACGAACCAACAGGGTTCGATCGATGAGTCAACAGGGTTTGATCGTTTAACCCCAGGATCGCTTATGGCTCACCAAAAACGCCCTCGAGCTTTGCCAGAGCCGCGGGAACCCCTTCAGCGATCTCCAGTGTTACAAAATTTTCACCCTCACCCGGCTCCTCCAGCGTCGCAAACTGACTGTCAAGCAGAGAAGGTTGCATGTATTCATGCTCCCGACTCGTGACATGCCCCCAGATCGTGTCCCGATCCCCGCGCAGATACACCAGCAGCGCATTATCGAAGCCCTTCAGCAAATAATCCCGGTATTCCCGCTTCAGAGCCGAGCAGGCCAGCGTGACCGGTTTACCCGGAGCTGATTCCGCAATCGCCTTCGTCACTTCAGCGCGCAGGACATCAAACCACGGCCACCGGTCGTCGTCTGTGAGCGGCACGCCGCTGCCCATCTTTTGCTTATTGGCCGGGGGATGAAAATCATCGCCATCCAGAAAGCGCCAGCCTTTCGTCGTTTCAAGAATAGTCCCCAGTGTTGATTTCCCACAGCCGGACACACCCATCAAGACCAGGAGAGTCGGCAAGTTGTTTACATCTTCGTTGCTCATCGGGGGGAATTCTGACAGGGGATCGGTTTGATTGCGAATTTGAATTACAGGAAATACGTCCCGATTGCTTCGCAGATGCAAATTTTTCCAAATGGGAGAAAAATAAGTTCTGATCAGTTTTCAATTATTGTGAAATACAAAAGAATTATTGAAGTGAAATACCAAATGAATCATGAGTCATGTGAGATAATTTAGATTTGGGTTTCAATCTTCAAAAATTGTTTAGGAATTGATCTATTTTGATGTTAAAAAATCAAATCTTGTCATCAAATTATTCGAAATTACATCCGAATTATTCAAGATGCTGATTCGATAATTAAGTATTGCTGAAAGAATATCGAATGTGCACACTGTCAAAGAGAGATGAACGATCGGGAGGAAGACAAACTTGACATGTATTACGCAGTGATCACTGCGTGCGACGCCCATCACAGCGCATGGAGTGACCTTTCAGCCTTTGCGAGTGCCTATTCAGATTTCCAAGCCCTTGTCAAATCCATCTCACAGGCTGCGCGGGATCAACTGACCGGGCCTTCAGGCGCCGCCCGCCAGAAGTCGAGAAAGCGGAACGAGATGGCAGAACGAGCCGTTGCCATTTCCGGAGCCCTGCAGGCCTGGGCCTCCGTCAACGGGGCCGCGCAAATCGCTGATCGAGCCGGGTTCAGTCTCACCGATCTCCTGCAATGTCGCGATACCGACGCCGAAAAGCGCGCCCGTATCGTTGAAAAGGACGCCACCGCCATTCACGACACCGATCCCGCCGAAGCCGAAAAATACGGAATCAATCAAGCCCGGCTCGATGAATTAACCTCCGCCATTGCCGACTACCACCAGGTTCTTGTCGCCCCGCGCAGCGCCATCATCGATCGCAAAGCCGCCACCAGTCGACTCAAAGCAGGCATTCGCGAAGCCGACAAAATCCTCAAAGAGCGGATGGACAACCTGATCCCCATCCTCACCCCCGCCAACCCCCGCTTCGCGATCGACTACGACAACTCACGCAAGATCGTGGGGAGTTGAGAGAAGCTGATACACGATTTTTTGATCGGAGCAATTTGTCGCCAAATCGATGGGAATCCACTGGGTAGGGAAACCCCTTTCTCACGATCTCTGAAATCTCTTCCTTTTTCCCGGCTGGGAGCAGCCGGAAATCAGTTCCATTGCTTACTTAATCAATTCTTTGCGAACCTTCATGATCGTTTCCCCGAGGTAATTGGCTCCCTCTCCGGATTTTGTTCGCCCCCAAAACGTGTCCGAGGACGACAGGTGAATGAGTTTGGAGCTTCCCGTAGCAAAAAGCATCTTTTTGAGCTTTCGATTTTGCTCGAATTTGGACAGCACCGCCTCCTTCATCACAGCCTCCTTCACCTGTTCCCAATCATTGCGGACATTCTCCACCTGAGTGTCGGCGAATTTCTTCACGGAGATTGCATTTTTTTCCGACAGAATCTTTTCAACCAACCCGGCGTCTTCAAATTTCTGTGCTTGATAATAATGCTCAGCGGTTGGCCAACGTCGATCTTTCAGGACAAAGGACCCTCTTGAATCGAAATTCGACAGCCATCCAAATTCCGGTGACTTGAAGTTAAACCAGATTTCATCCATTCCTCAAAAAAGAGAGTCCTCATTTGATTTGGTTCAATAAGAAAGCTATCCGCTTTCTCCGGAATTTTTCAGTGGAAGTGCCGAATCCGGGATAGGTCGGCTCATTGAAAGAGCTCTCCCTTTTAACGAGTGTTTACTCCGACTGTGTTGATGCGCAATCTGCTAAGTCTATGCGGGCGGCTACAAAAAAACCGGTGCCGTCGTGGATCGGCGGACACCGGTTTATGATGAGATCGGGGCGCAAGCTCAGTGCTTGTGCTCGAAGTCTGGCTCTTTGCCTTCGTAGGCGCGGTAGAGGTCGTAAATGGCTTCGCGCAGGGCTGTGGCCGTTTCGGGTGCGGAATCCTGTTTGGCTTTCATGGCTGCGACGGTTACGGCGTGCGCGGCTTTTAACAGATCGACGTAGTTGTCGGCATCGGATTTGATGCGCTGTGCCATGAAGTAGTCGGCGATGATGCTTTGAATATTGCTGGCGTGGCTCTCTTTGGTGGCGGTCCAGCGACCGAGCTGATTCACGCCTTTTGGAGTGGGGTTTTCACCCATGGATTTGAGGTTTTCGGCGACTTGATCGATCGCCTTGGCGATGGTTGAGGTGTCTTCCAGCATCATTTCAAAGCGCATTTGATCGCTGTAGATTCCGCAGGGGACCTGGCAATGGGCCATGACGTTTTGCGGCATGAGATTGGCTGCGGCGAACAGCAGAATGGCAGGGAGTGTGAGGATGGATTTTCTTTTCATAAACAGGATTGGTTTTTGGACGAGGCCAAAGCCAGTCTCGTTGGACGATGAGAGTCCAACGGAGTTACTTTCCAATCGGGTCACGTATTTGTGGGGCGTGGGGCGGCCAAAACCGGGCGACAAACGCGTCGACGTTCAGCACATCGAATGGGGCGGGGATCGAAGCGGCTGTTGCCGCCGCAAGGCTCAGATTTCCAAACAACCAGGTAACTGGAGCTGCCCGTGAAGATTACTGCAGTTCGTATGTTCCCGTAATTTTCCGGCCGGGAGAGGGAGCAAATTCAATACTGAATTCACTACGAAATTGGGGAGATTGCTGTCCCCATAAGTTTCGGTAAACAGCGGTTGTGTTTTCCCATTTGAATTCCGGTGGTGGGGTACCCGAAAACCCTTTGGATCCATAGCCGAGGAATTTCGGACTATCATCAGTTTTCGGATATTCGTAGGTGATATAACGGTCGTCCCACGATGCAAACCTTCCCTTTGGTGGATTCCGCATATACCCGTAAACCCATTTGAGCTCAATGGCATCCCACGTGACGGGAACAAATCCGATGATGGGGCCGCCTTCATGGTGAAGAGCATTCAATTGATAGGCTTCTTTAATTATTTCGGCTGAAATGACGGCCTGAGCGATTTTGAAGCTTTCCGGGATGGTGGTCCATTTAATTGAATAGAAGATCCCCCAAACTTTACCGTTCTGCTTCTTGTACAAGACTTCTGCGACTGGATCCTTTGCCAAGCCAAGAATAACGGCATTGGTGGCGACCGCCCGTCCTTCGCGGGCAAATTCGGACCACATCGCGGGAACCTTCAGGTAGTAATAACCCTTGTAGTTTGGATCAGGGTCCAACTCAAAACCAAGATTTTTGAACCCCATTGCTTTGTCTGACTGTCTTTGGACGATGGCAAATGACGGGCGTCGTTCTTCAGGTAGGAAGGTCGTTGTGAGGGCCTGTGCGATTTCTGTATCGCCCGGAAGACCGGGGAGTTCAAAGGGTTCAATGGTTTCCTTGATGACTTCGATATTCGGCCGCCACCAACCTGTGTCGGTCCAGCTACTGGTGAGTTTGACAACGGCTTTCTTAATCCGGCGAACCCCTAAATTGTCTTTGAAATAAATAACGCGGGCGCCTTTTCGATTCTGGTAATTGATTTCGGCAAACGCGGTCCAATATCGATCACCTTCCTGCGGCTCTCTGACTTCCGAAATTTTAAGGGTCGGTGCTCCTTCACTCCCGAAGAAGAAGCTCTCGAATGATCGGATATTTCCGGGATCATTCTTAATTTCATTCAACCCTTCCAGCGCTGCATCCTTAAGTCCGGTAAGCTTTTCAGCCCACATGGATTCTGGAAAGGAGGACTTCACCGTTTCAATTCGCTGACTGTAATCTGAGTTGAACTCCAGGTACTGTGCTGATTCTTCGTTGATCAGTGAATTGGCATAGGTCACTAAAAATTTCTCAAGTGAAGCCGCTGTTGGTCTCGTGGCGACTTTTCGTTCCTTGGCCTGAGAATCGGCCGTGCCGTTTTCGCTCTCAGAGCAGCCGGTCAAAAGGAGGGCTGCTCCTAACATGAAGATAGCTAACTGATTTTGTTTTATTCCGGTTCCTTGCATAATGATTGTTTGTGACGGGAGGTTATAAACTTGCCTCTACCCGTCAATTGTAGGTGAGCTGAATTCAAGGTAACTTCAGATCTTTATCGCGGCGGCGAGTGGGTGATACGTTTCGTCGATATGTGGTTCATGTGTTTGAAAGCCGATTCGTTGTAAATGTAGTCTCGCGAGAATGGCGTCAGCGCAGGGGTGAGACATGGGGAAAAAAGAAAGCCGAAACGGATCGGCATGCCCCGGGTTTGTGAGCAAAAAAGCGAGCTGGAGGCTCAGCAAGATGGTAGCCGGTGTGTGAAGCGAGCCAGGGCGAGTAAACCACCGGAATTGTTCCCCCCATTTTTGAAGAGTCCCGGCAGGGACGATAGAGGGCGCGACCAATCAAAGGCACAGTCGAATCGATCCTGGTGCAATTGATGTCTGTGGTGAGGGCGGCGATGAAGCTGTGGGTTTTAGTTTTGAAACCCAAAAAAAGGCCCCGGGGAGGATCGCCGGGTTCTGTCGCCCCGCCGGGGCTTTGAATAATTGGGTGTCGTGTTCCGGTGGTTTACTCGCCTTGGCTCGCTTCACACACCGGCTACCTTCTGTCGAGCCTCCGGCTCTGCGGCTCTGCGGCTCTGCGGCTCTGCGGCTCTGCGGCTCTGCGGTGAGTCGGTGAGTCGGTGAGTCGGTGAGTCGGTGAGTCGGTGAGTCGGTGAGTCGGTGAGTCGGTGAGTCGGTGAGTCGCCTGATTTCTCGTCAAACCCGACCCACCCAAACCCGTGATCTAATCTGTTGCGCAATCGTTTGTTCTGAGGCGATCAAGTTGTAGTATTGCTGGACCATGCTGCCGCGCTTTTTCGTTTTCTTATCTCTCTTTCTTGCCATGGCTGCTGCCCCGGCGGCGGATCGTCCGAATGTGCTTTTCATCCTCGCGGATGATCTCGGTTATGGGGACCTCAGTTGCTACGGGGCGACGAAAGTCAGCACGCCGAATATCGATCGGCTCGCTGAAAAGGGGCGAAAGTTCACGCAGGCGTATTCGCCGAGCTCGGTCTGCACCCCGACGCGCTACAACCTCCTGACGGGGCGCTATGCGTGGCGCACCTGGGTGGGGGGATCGACGGTGTGGGCGAATGATCCGCTCTTGATCGATCCTGACCGCTACACGCTCGCTGATCTTTTTAAGAATCAGGGGTATGCCACGGCCTGTATCGGGAAGTGGCATCTCGGCTTCGGCAAACCGGGCATGGAAGGCTGGGATGATGTGCTCGGCCCTGATTACAATCGCGATCTCAAACCGGGACCTCTCGAGTTGGGTTTTGATTACTTCTGGGGATTTCCGCACGTCAGTCAGTTCCCCCATTACATCGCTGAAAATCATCGGGTGTTAGGGCTGGATCCCGGCGATCCGCTCCGGATCACTCCTGACAAGCGCGATGGCTTCGAACTGGATTATCTCCATCGGCCCCGGTCCGGTCTCGCCGCGGCCCTCAAGCAGGAGGGCGGGGAGGGGAGTCGTTACACGCACGAAGAGCTTTCTGACCGGCTGACAAAGCGTGCTGTCGCCTGGCTCGACGATTACAAGAGCGAGGATCCCTTTTTTCTCTACTTTGCCCATCGCAACGTGCACGGCCCGCTTATTCCTGCGCCGCGTTTCAACGGGACGAGCGATATCGGGGCTTATGGCGATTTCGTGAACGAGTTTGACTGGTCGATCGGGCAGGTGCTCGAAGCTCTCGATCGGAATGGGTTTACTAAAGACACGCTGGTCATTTTCACGAGTGACAATGGCGGGGTCCTGGAGTACCGGCCGGTCGACTATCCCGAGGTGGAAGGGCATCGCATCAACGGTCCTCTCCGCGGCCAAAAGACAACGGTGTATGAGGGCGGGGTTCGGGTTCCTTTTCTGGCTCGATGGCCGGGGCGAATTCCTGAAGCAACTACGGAAATGTCGATGATTGCCCTGACGGATACGTTCGCGACTTTCGCGGAGTTTTTCGAAGAGGACCTTCCGCCGAACGCCGCCGAGGACAGTTTCAGTTTTCTCGGCGCGCTTCTCGACCGGGAGCAATCAACCCCGAAGCGTGAATCTCTCATTATGGATTCTTATCGGGAGATGATGGCGATCCGGCGTGGTCCCTGGAAACTTATTATGGGGCAGCACGGGGGAGGTGCGAGGTATCGCAAGACTTTTGATCCGGACCGGCCTGCCGGTCAGCTGTTTCAACTCGATAACGAAATCCGAGAATGGGTCAGTCACTACAAGGAGAAGCCAGAGCTTGTCGCTGAACTCACGGCTGAGTATGAAAGGATTCTGCGTGATGGCCACAGTCGGCCCGGTGCGACCGGTGAACCCACCGTGATCCGGGCGGATCGCCCCTGACACACACACCCTCACTTCCTGTTCATTCGAATCATTTATTTTTGTTTCTTTATTTATGAAATCCTGCGTTCTCGCCTTCTCGCTGCTCTTTCTGGGCCTCACTGCGTCCGCCAGGCCGGTGCCTGTTATTTTTGACACCGATATCACCGGTGACGTTGATGATGTTCTCGCGCTTGCGATGCTTCATGCTCTTGCGGACCGGGGGCAGTGCGAGATTCTTGCGATCACGATTTCGAAAGAGAATGAACTCGCTGCGCCTTTTGTCGATGCGGTGAACACATTTTATGGTCGTCCTGACATTCCCATTGGAATCGGAAAGGATGTGCCGCATCGGGACAGCAAATTTCTCAAACTGGTGAAGAAAAAAGACGGCGATCAGTTTCGCTTTCCGCATGACATCGGTGTCACGAAAGAACCTGAGGCCGCGGTGCCGCTGATCCGAAAGGCTCTTGAAGCGGCCGGGGAGAATTCGGTCGCCATCATTCAGGTCGGCCTTGCCTGTAACCTGGCCCAACTTCTCGAAAGCGAGGGCGGCAAGGCGCTCATCGAAAAGAAAGTGAATCACCTCTCGGTCATGGCCGGTGGGTTTGAAACGATCAATGGGAACAATCATTTTCTCGAAGCGAACGTGCGAAATCATATCCCTTCGATGCAGGTCCTCGCAGACCAATGGCCGGATTCTGTTCCCGCGATCTGGAGTGGTTTTAAAGTTGGGATCAGTGTCCCGTATCCCCGAGAGTCGATCGCAAAAGATTTTGGGTATGTCGAGCACCATATCGTGAAGGAAGCCTACCTTTTGCACAGCGGCCCGAATCATGATCGCCCGACGTGGGATCTCACCAGTGTGCTCTACTCGGTGTTTCCGGATCGCGGATATTTTAATTTCTCGCCAAAGGGGCGTGTCACTGTGGAGGACGACGGTTTTACCAACTTTGTTTCCGTTCCCGGAACTCCCTGGGGAAGTGCAAAAAAGAGTGACCGCCCGGAGTCACAGAAACGCGATCGCTATCTCATGGTGGATGAAGCGCAAGCCGCCCGCGTTCAGGAAGCGATTGTCCATCTCGTGGTGCAGCCACCGCGTCACATCAAACCGGACATGAGCGGGGCGCTTAATGTCATCTTCGATACGGACATGGGAAACGACACGGACGACGCCATGGCGCTCGCGATGTTGCACACTCTCCAGAGTCGAGGGGTAGTGAATCTGTTAGGAATCACGTCAACAAAGGATGATCCGCGTTCCGCTGCTTACCTTGATGCTTTCAACACATTCTATGGCCGTCCGGACATTCCGATCGGGACGGTTAGGAACGGAGTAAATCCGGAGATGAAAGACTTTCTCAAGTTCGCTGCTGAGTATCCGCACGATCTCAAGAGTGGTCAGGATGCAGAGCGGGCGATGCCGTTTCTGCGGAAACTTCTCGTTGATCAGCCGGACCAATCCGTCACGCTGATTCAGGTGGGCTTTTTCACCAACTTCGCCCGGCTCCTCGAAACGGAAGGGGATGACATTTCACCTCTCACCGGGAAGGAACTGGTGAAGCAAAAGGTGATTGATCTTCATATGATGGCGGGAGCGTTTCAGACGGTTCACTACAACAACCGTTATCGGGAATACAACGTCACCAAGCATCTCGAACCGGCAATCCGGCTCACTGCGGATTGGCCCACGCCGATCTATTGGAGCGGCTTCGAGATCGGTTTTGCGGCGACTTATCCGTGGCAGAGTATCGTCGAGGATTTCGAACATTTTGATCGACACATCCTCAAGGATTCTTACATCGCCTATGCGCCGGAGATTCCGCATGACCGACCGACCTGGGATCTCACGTCAGTCCTCCAGGCCGTTTATCCTGACCGTGGTTATTTCGACCTCTCTTCTAAAGGAACCGTGAACATGCACGAAGACGGCATGACTTTTTTCCGTCCCAACCCGAGAAAGCAACCCGTGGAAAAGCACACCGGCCGGGACCGGTATCTTATCATGAATGAGATTCAGACCGCCAGGGTTCGAGAGGCATTGACCATGCTGGTCTCCGAACCGCCGATGAAGTAGGGGGCTTCGCAAAGCTCATTCCCCTTCACGAACCAACAGGGGTTGTTTGGTGAGTAGACAGGGTTGCTTCGAACGATTTATATTTGCGATGATGGACAAAGTGAGAGGCCCCTGGCATCGTCGAAAATTTCTTAAAACGGTTGCCGCCGCTGGTGGCTGCTACGCTATCACTCCGGTTGTTCGGTCAGCCGGCGAACCGATCAAGCTTAACAGTGAGCACCTCGAAGCGGTGAATCGGAGGCGAAGAATCACCATTCAGTACGACGCGAACAATGCTTTAGGAAAAGACTGGAAGCGGTGGTTGGAGTATCGGTTCAGCAGAATCGATGAACCGGATGTTCAGATCGACAGCATTTGGTGGGATATCCAGCCTTTGTTGAAAGGCTATTTTCCGACCCCTCCGAAATCTCTGATCTACGAATGGCCGACCCCGGACACGGATATCGTGGAGGAATTGATCGATGAAACGCGAAAGCGGAAGCTGGAAGTATTCTGGACTCATCGGATCAGCGAAGTGGATATCAAACCGCCAAACTCGGAGGGAGGCTGGAGGAAAGAGCCTCACCCCTTCAAACAATCTCATCCTGACTGGACTATCGAAACCTGGTGGCCTCACGGGTTGTGGAATCTCGCCAATGCGGAAGTTCGGGAATACAAAGTCGGCTTGATTCGGCATCTCGCGGAAACCTATGAACTCGACGGATTTCAATTGGATTTCGCTCGCCATATTCCGTGTTTGCCGCCCGGTCAGCAGTGGGAACTCCGGCATCATGTGACGGATTTTGTGAGGCAGGTTCGTGAGACGCTCCTGAAAGTTGCTGAGAAGAAGGGGAACCCGATCCTCCTTGCGGTTCGAATTCCCCGAAGTCTCGAGGGCTGTCGGATCGATGGCTTTGATATCGAGAGTTGGGCGAAGCAGAACCTGGTGGATATCTACACGCTCGGTAGCCGCTCCATCGAAGTGGATATCGAGGGCTTTCGCGAATTGATCGGTAACCGCCCTGTTAAATTGCAGCCTTGTCTGGATGATCATCACGCCCCGGATGGATATCGTTGTCCGCCGATCGAAGTTTTTCGCGGGACTTTTGCGAGATGGTGGAGCCAGGGCGCGGACAGCGTAATGACGTTCAACTGGGCTTCCGCTGATTCAGAACTGTGTGAGGAAATGGGTGGCGAGGTGGCGACGCAATCCCAATTGGAGGCTTATCGGGAAGTCGGGGAGCCTTCGAGTCTTGCCGGCAAAGACAGGGTTTTCGTTGTTGAGCGAAGAGGCGGTTACCCGTGGGCTGACGGATATTTCAATCAGAACAATGATTCTCCACTACCGAAACCGTTGAGCACCGGGCAATGGGTGGAGATCCCGCTTCGAATTGCGAAGCCTGACAAGGCGGCAAAAATTGTTCTTACTGTTGTCGTTTCCGGAGCTTTGGAAGCTGATCAATTTGAACTGCGCCTCAATGGAACTGACTTGAAGAGGTTCGTTCAAGATGACACCTGGAAAGATCCCCAAATTTCTTATCCAGAAGAGACACCAGCATCAGGCAGGAAGTTAGAGCGCTACAAGATAGATCCCGCGCAGAGGCTGATGCGCCTCGAATGTGATATTGCCTCAGAATTTGAACTGGCTGACAAAAACGAAGTCGAGGTGAAACTGAAGTCCGAATCTCCGGAGGCAATCAGTATCGAGAAAGTTGAATTGTCCGTTCAGTTTTGATGAGCTTTCGGCTCTTCGTTGCTAGCGAACTTCCCCGTGCTGCTGAAATGACTGCCAGTCTGCGGCGTAATCGGCATTCAAGAGCCAGGATGATTCATTTGCCCCGTCACCAAAATCCCCGGCGGGGCCGACTTTCAGCGTTTGGTTGCCTCCCGGGTTGAGGCTCCAATTTTCGCCACGAAATCCGGAGGCGGGATCCAGCTCTGTCAGCTTAACCGGTCCTTTGGAAGGATCTGCATCATGAGGGACGCGGGCGGCAAAGCTATGCTTCAAGAAAGAGAAAACCAGTGGCCATGTTTTTTTGGTCGGGCCATGACCGGTATGGGGTTCGACGGCAAAATTCCAAACTGCCTGATGTTTCTGTCTCATTAGGGCAACCACTCCGAGGTTCGCTTCATTGGATGGGCGGGTGAGAAATGGATCGTCTTCACCGAAGATTACCAACCCGGGAACGGTCGCTGCACGTGGCTGATATACCTGAAAGGTGGTCCCCGGACGCATCGAAACCCAGCCCCAAACCCGGTCGCTGGCTCCCGCGGTAAAGATAGCCGAAAAGCCGGTCCCATTGGAATGCCCATAGAAAAATAACGGAGCATTGGGAAGCTCGGGATGTCCGGCTTCCGCCCCGAGATCGCCCAGCTTATCGAAGAGAAGACTCCTCGGCCAGAACCCCCGTTGTATTGGGTTGCCGAGGAAACGAAAGAGCGCCAGATCCAGATCCCTTGCGATCTTCCTGAGTTCAGGGTCTTCGAAAAGAGTCTTGCCCGAGCCGTGAGACGAGATCGCGACCACTCCCCTCACCAGTTCGACGTCTCCGGGAATCCATAGATCGAGTGTGACTTCCTGGTTTTCGGCCGCTCCGTTCTTCTTCACAAAATCCGCCCACTCCTGATCCGTGACCTTGAAATCCCAGTTCCGAACTGCGCGTTTTCCCTCCGCCGGAGTTCCCCATTCGATTTCGTCGAGCTGGCTGTCCCACTGTTCGCTTCTTGAATCCCCGAATTTCACTCTCACCCAGTCGAGACTGTGGCTCATCGTCAATTGCTCGACTTTGGTGATGTCGATATCTTGAGCGAAAGTTACCGACTGAATGAGAACGGTCAGAAGAGCAATAGCGGGAACTTTGAGAAATAGTGGGTGATTCATTGGCGAATGCGTTTTTCTAATCGTCCGAGCTTAATTCGCCGCGCTGTAAAATCACTGACGGATCGTCGGTTTTCGCGGACGTGGTTCAGATTTGTGTCAGCACGGTTAAGTTGAAACTGGAACTCTCATCAATCGCAAGCTAGAGAACGGGACCGATGAAAACTTTCCAACTCTCTCTGATTTTCCTTCTTCTGTATTTTTCTCCCGGGGTGCTGCTGACAGGAGATGACAAAGCCGGGGACGTTCCTGATTTGGTTTGCTTTTGGGACTTTAATGAAAAGGAGGGAGAGGCCCGCGTGTCGGAGGGGCAGGAAAACTATTCACTCGAGGAAGTGAATGGCCCGATTGCCCGGGTGGAAGGTTCTGCTCCCGGAAAACATGCGGTTCGAATTAAGGCCGGGCAGTACTTTCGGATTCCGGATGGTAAATTTGAGGCGATCGATTTTCATGGGGCGGATGCACAATTGTCGGTCGTGGCATTGGTGCGAAGAAAAGCCAGCTCCCATTGGCAGGCGGTTGCGGGTATTTGGAATGAAACAAGAAAACAACGGCAATACTGTTTGTTTCTAAATGCCACGACTCGTTCCGATGCCCGGATCATGAAGCGGTTTCCGACCAAAGATGAAATTCACGGGCATGTTTCCGATGTCGGCGGGCCGACCGAAGGTCATCCTTTTTGTATCACCTACAGTTCCAGTGGAACAAAGGTTCCCTTGAATGAGTGGACTCTGGTCGCGATGACCTTCGATGGAAAAGCGAGCCGGGTCTATGTGAACGGGAAATTCGTCGCGGAAGAAGGTTACAACCCCTACCCGCTGAAAGGCGGGCTTTTCAATGGCAATGCTGAGTTCACAGTCGGCGCGGTCGACCGGGGCGGGGAAATCGGAAACTACTTCAATGGTGAGTTGGATGAACTGTCGATCTACTCACGGGCTCTCTCTGAGAAGGAGCTGCTGGAGCTGACTGCAGATGCCGGGAGGGAAGTTTTTGCTCAGAGAAGAGGGGAGAGTGTAACCATGTCTTTTTTTACCGCA
>JBLWYI010000052.1:0-29525 GCA_048267005.1 Verrucomicrobiales bacterium
TACCTCCACAGCAACCAACTGAGCGCCCTGCCGCCGGAAATCGGCAGCCTCACTGGGCTGACGAATCTTTACCTCCACAGCAACCAACTGAGCGCCCTGCCGCCGGAAATCGGCAGCCTCACTGGGCTGACGAATCTTTACCTCCACAGCAACCAACTGAGCGCCCTGCCGCCGGAAATCGGCAGCCTCACTGGGCTGACGAATCTTTACCTCCAAAGCAACCAACTAAGCGCCCTACCGCCCGAAATTGGCAGTCTCACCGCGCTTGAAACTCTTGACTTGGATGAAAATCAGATTCGAGCGATACCTAACTCGATTCGGGATTGTAAAAACCTCGAAAAGTTGGCTGCGCAGCAAAATCTACTGGTGTCTCTGCCTCTCGAGTTCCTTACACTCCCCAAGCTGACGCACCTTGAATTGGCAGGCAATAAGCATCTACCCCTCCCACACAGTATTGTTGGTGGGTTTAAAGAAGAATGGGGCGAACCCAACGCACAGGAAATTCTCGATTTTTGCTTTGCCCGTGAGGAACAAGGAGAACGCCCTCTCAACGAAGTGAAACTGCTCCTACTGGGACGTGGTGAAGCGGGGAAAACTTCAATATCGAGAGCGGTGCGGGGCTTGGATTTCGAAAAAGGGCACGCGGAAACGCCGGGAATCGAAATTCAGCCCTGGACATTGGATTGTGGAAAGGAAGCGGATGATGTGAAGGTGCATCTGTGGGATTTCGCAGGGCAGGAGATCACCCATGAGACGCATCGGTTTTTCCTGACCGACCGGAGTCTCTACGTCGTGGTTTTGGATGGGCGTGGCGGTCAGCAAATGGAGGAGGCGGAGTATTGGCTGAGTCATGTGGAGAGGTATGGGACGCGCCGGTTCTATCAGCGCCATTTCGATTTCACCGGAAAAGAATCTGATCTTTTTGTTGAGCGCAGCCCCGTCATCGTTGTCCTCAACAAATGGGAAACCCCCGGGCCATATGATGTGGAGCAGCGCCGTCTACAGCGGGAATACCCGAATATCGTCGCTTTTGTCAAAACAGACTGCGGAACGGATTATGGAATCAGCGACCTGAAAGAAGCATTATGCAAAGCACTGGAAAAAATGCCCTCGGTTCGGGAAAAATGGCCGACGTCTTATTTCGATGTGCGCCAGGAATTGCTGGATCTTTCTGCGCCGGAAACAGCGGAGGAACGGCGGCATTTTCTGAGATGGGAGGATTTCCGAGAGGTTTGTAAAAAATACGGGGTGACGGAACAAAGTCGGCAACACAGCATGGCGGAGAACCTGAATGCACTCGGCGTGGCGCTTTACTATGGGGATGACGCCCGACTGCGGGACACGCGGGTTTTGAATCCAAACTGGGCTGCGAATGGACTTTACGGTTTGGTGCGGGGAGTGAACCAAGCTCCCTACAAAGGAAAGCAAGGGCAGCTGTGGGCCGGTGAATTTGCCAAGGTCTTGGATGCGGGGATGACGGGCATGGACAAAGTGCGGGGCGCGGCAATGGATGATTATCCTGAGGAACGTGACGGGGTGAAGGTGCACGACTTCCTGCTGGATCTGATGGTGGATCGGGAGTTGGGATTCCAGGCAGGGACGGTGAAAGGGCTGCCGCTTTATCTGCTGCCGGGCCTTTTCGCTATCGATGAGCCGGAGTCGAAGGACTACGATATTTCGGAACACATGGACTCTGCGCAGGTGCGTTTTCAATATCGTTATGAGTTGTTACCTGCCGGAGTGATGAGCCGCTTCATTGTAAGGACTCATGTTTTGAGTGAGAACCTCTTCCGCTGGCAGCGGGGTGTGATTTTGAAATGGAAAGGAGCACGCGCCTTGGTGATGGCGGAACGACGTCGAAACCCGCGCATGGATATATTTATCACTGGGGGCAAAGCGGAAGAGAGACAGGAGCTCGCCGGGGTGATCCGGGCAAACATGGAGGCGATCCATCGAGATTTACCCGGCGGATTGCACGGTATTGAATGGTTGGACCTTTCGATGAAGGGGGATCAGTATGAGGAGGTGACCAAGCTGATCACGTTGGAAAAGGCGAATGAAATGTTGCAAATAGTTACAGCGGAGGGGCCACGTGAAGTGCCGGTGACACCGGAATTGGATCAACTTCAACCGAAAGAGGCTCGTTCAGAGGACGCTCCTCAGTTGAAGGTGTTCGTAAGCTATTCTCATGCGAACTATCAATTGTGGGACAAGTTTAAAGCTCATCGCGACATTCTGGAGAACGAAAATCTTGTTGAGGTGTGGTTCGACGGAAAAATCCGTGCCGGGAGTGACTGGGATGAAACAATCCGCAAGGAACTCAAGGAAGCTGACATTGTGGTGTTCTTTCTCAGTAATGAATTCTTCGCCTCGAAATACATTAAAGGCGTGGAGATCAAAGAAGCCAGGCTGCTTCATTCAAAAGGGGAAGTTGAGATTCTGCCAGTACTGTTGGAGGAAACGCCAGCTCGCAAAACGAATGCTTGGTTCAAGAAGATGCAGTCAGTTCCTGTCGTTAACGGAGAATTTCGGCCCCTCACTAGCTTTAATCCACGAGTGAACGGGTGGAATGAGGTTCAGAAGGCTTTGAGGGAGCTGATTTCGAAGAAAACAAAGGAAAAGCAGCAGGGGGTAAAACGTGAATAATCAGCGCAAAAATCTCTTCTTGCGATCGTGAATGAATTTAGGAATCGAATTTTGATCTCATCGATCAAATCAGGCCGTTCAGCAGTGCGGAACGGGCAAACTGACGACAGGAAGACCATTTAGCAGTCGGGAATGCCCAAACTGACGACCGGATGGCCGTTTTGCTGTGGGGAATGACCAAACTGACGACCGGATGGCCATTTTGCTGTGGGGAATGACCAAACCGACGTCAGGATGGCCGTTTTGCTGTGGGGAATGGGGAGTGTCAGGACATCTCATACTTGTTCGAAATCCATATGATCGCTGCAAGAAACGCGATTCCTCCCAGAAAAAAGTATCCCCATTCGCTGGTCAAAGTGAGATAGAGCAAAATGCCCCCGATAGCGAGGATCACAGTTGGTAGCACCCGGTTCCCGTAAATAAAATTTACGACCACACCGACGATCCAGACAGCAATCACAACGAATAACATGGTTCATTGATGCTCTACACTTTCTCCGAAGAATGCAATTGAATCTTATGAAGTGAGGGCCTGCAGGGTGGAGTGAGGACTCAACTCCGTATTTGAGGGGGGGGCAAAAATTCTATACATCTTCAGAGCCATGTTGCTTGATTGTCATCGAGAGCATATTTTCTGAGATAGATGCGCGTTCCAACACACATCAAAGCGCTTGCCGCTACATTGCAGAAGACACGGTTGCTTCGAAATGAAATTCGACTCGGAGAGCTGGTCCTGCCTATGATTAGAGCTGAAATTGGTCGTATACAGTACAACGATACTAAATTCGAACTTCTCAAAAACTCCCACGATTATATCGCTGAGATTGGAGATTCTGAGGTGAAAATCAGCCTCCAAATTTATTTAAATGTGAGCAATCACTATCGACTTTTTGCATATTGCCGTTGTGGAAAGGCGAGCGGAATGATGTTCAGCTTGAACTTCACGACTGAGAAAGATGCCAAGGGGATTATTGGGTTGACTCAGCGAATCATCTTCACTGAAGGAAGAGGACCTGATAAGGAAAAAGCTCGGGAAATCCGCAAGGCAAAAACGCGAATGATGGCCGATATCTTGGTGCGATCTCATATTGAAGTCACTGATAACTTCGAGATCAACCTCGGGACGTATTCGTCGCGAGAGAAGAAATTTCTGGATATTACCCCTGCAGGATTCCTTTCGAGATATCTAGGAGTCGCGTTGTTAAAAGGCCACATTCAAGGGAATAAGGGATATCAATTTGCTTCATTACCCCGCTTCGACAATTCATTTGTTTGGCAGTGGGATACAACTAGAGCAGTGAGGAAGGCAATGACTCCGAATAATAGAGGGCAACGGGGGCAAAGGACGATTCCGCTAGGATTACGATTCCAGGTGCTGGAGAGAGATGGAGGGTTGTGTCGCAAATGTGGGCGTGGAGTTAATGATGGTGTGACGCTTCATGTCGATCATGCCACACCGTTTTCTCTTGGTGGACTCACCACTCTCGATAATCTCCAAATCTATTGCGACGAATGCAACCTAGGTAAAGGAAACCGGTTCGACACGTTTGACGGCGTTGAGTAGGAAATGAGTGACGCTGTCGCGTGCCTGTTTGCTTATGCTAATCGTAGCGTCGGCCTCAATCGACGAAATCAGCTGTCAGTTGCTGTGGATTCGCCGATTTAAGTCGAATCCGGCCGACTTGCATGCCGCGACGGGGCTTTCTTCAGATTCCCCAAACAGGCTGTCGATACCTGTCGCGTAGCGACTTCTCATTCATAGTCGTGGGTTTCAACCTACGGGAATTTTACGCAAGTCCGGACGTCGCATCGCGACCGCTCATAAAAGAGCGATATCGAAGTCTTCACCGGCTGATCGGTCGCTACGCGACGAATACGATTCGATGAACAGGTTCCGTGGGTTGAAACCCCACGGCTATGAATGAAAAGTCGCTACGCGACATGGCTCTTCGTTCTCATTGGATCGAATGCGATCTCCTCACTGCACCGGAAGTAATCTCGACTTCAATCGCATTCAAAAAGTCCGATAATCTGTTTAGGCGACCCTACGATTAGCATGATCAACCTTCTTTGGTCACTGATGGCTCAATCGCTCGGCTGCTCATCAATCTCGACGGGGAGATTGACGCGGTTTCCGATCTGTTTGGCGAATTCGACGGCTTCGTCGTAGGTGCGCTGCAAGATCAGCATGGTTTGAGCTTTCTCTCCCTCGAGACGGACAAACCAAAAGGGCCGGCCGCGATCGCCGGTTTTGTATATGACTCCGGCAGACGGTAATACCATGGTGGTTGGCGCGCGGTAAAAGCTGACGTGGAGACGCTGGGCGTCGCTGAAGCGGACGGTTTTTGCCGGCCAGGGAATCCCGAGCGGGCGGCGAACAACGACGCGACGATGAAGGTCGATGCGGGTCTGCCCCCAGCCGATCCAGAGTCCAATCCCGATCATCATCATTGGAGCCACGAAGGTCACCAGAGTCGAGGGTGGAAGCGGGTCATAGCCCTTGGCTTTCCGTTTGACGTAAGAATCAGCCGCCGACCACAGACAGAGCCCGAGAATCAATATTGATACGACCGCGATGATCCGGGCGAATTTGCGCTTATGCGGCGGCGAGCTGTAGGTGATGTATAGATCGTCGTCGACCATTTCTAAAGATCATACCGATTCGCCAAAAACGGTAAATGAGAATTTCCCCCCGACCCCGGAGGGAGTCCCGTGTCCGGAAACTGAAGTCGCTCGCCCCTTTTTGGCCGGTAATTCAGGCAAAGCTCGTCAGGAGGATGAAAATCCTGCTAAACCCGTGCCACATTTTCAATCTCGTATCACGCCGCTCACTTGTTGATCCCGGCCCGCGACGGGGAGCGCGCCCCGAGATGAAGGCAATCACAAAAAAACGATCAGACAGGGTCAGTTCGTTGAACCAACCCTGTTTGATCGTTAAATGAGTTTTGAGATCGAAGGATGAAACCTTATTCGATCAAATCAGGCCAGTCAGTGTGGAAAGCCTCGTCTTCGGGCTTGTCGACACGCTGGTAGGTGTGGGCTCCGAAGAAGTCACGCTGGGCTTGCAACAAGTTGGCCGGCAGGCGCTCGGAACGGTAGCCGTCGAAGTAACTGAGAGATGCGGAGAACGCCGGAACAGGGATGGCGTTGGTCACGGAGAGTGAGATGATCTCGCGCCAGGCGTCCTGCCCACGGGTGAGGATGTCTTTGAAGAACGGGTCGAGCATCAGGTTGGTGAGCTCCGGATTGCGCTCGTAAGCTTCGGTGATGCGATTGAGGAAACGGGCGCGGATGATGCAACCACCACGCCAGATTTTCGCGATCTCGCCAAGCTTGAGATTCCACTCGTGCTTTCTGCCGACGTTCTTGATGAGGTCCATGCCCTGGGCGTAGCTGACTACTTTTGAGGCGTAGAGTGCGTCGTGAACTTTGGCGATGAGCTCTTTCTTATCGAGAGAGATGTTGGCCTCGGGACGCGGGAAGTGCTCGGCAGCTTCGAGTCGCTGGTCTTTCAGGGCGGACAGAATCCGCGCTTCAACAGCGGCGTTGATGGTCGATGCGACGATGGCGTTGTCGACAGCGTTCATGATCGTCCAGCGACCGGTGCCTTTCTGGCCGGCGCGGTCGAGAATGATGTCGATAACCGGTTGCCCGGTTTCGGGGTCGGTTTGTTTGAAAATCTCGCTGGTGATCTGGATGAGGTAGCTTTCCAGCTCGCCGCCGTTCCACTCGGTGAAAACTTCCGCCATTTCATCGGTGGTGAATCCGGCTGCCTTGAAGATGGCATAGGCTTCGCAGATGAGCTGCATGTCGCCGTACTCGATGCCGTTGTGCACCATCTTGACGTAGTGACCGGCTCCGCCGGGGCCGATGTGTGTCACGCAGGGCTCGTCGTTGTTCGGGCCTGCATTGGCGCAGATTGCTTCGAAGATTGGCTTGATGATTTCCCAGCTCGCTTCGGGTCCGCCGGGCATGATGGCGGGGCCTTTGAGGGCACCTTCTTCGCCACCGGAAACTCCGGAGCCGATGAAGAGGAGACCTTTTTCCTCGAGGGCCTTGGAGCGGCGCTCGGTGTGGATGAAGTAGGTGTTACCACCATCGATAATGAGGTCGCCCTCGTCGAGAAGGGGAACGAGCGAGTCAATCACGGCGTCAACCGCATCGCGATCGGATGGATCGGTTGCGGCGGTGGACTTGACCATGATCATTACTTTACGGGGGCGCTCAAGGCTTTCGATAAAGTCTTCGAGGCTCTCAGCACCGTGCAAATTCCGGCCCGGATTTGCATCGATGAATTCCTGCATGGTTGAGGTCGTCCGGTTGTAAACCGAAACGCGGAACCCGCGGCTCTCCACGTTGAGAACCAAGTTTTGACCCATTACAGCCAGGCCAATCAAACCGAAATCGCTTTTTTTATCGCTCATAGTTTATCTTTCAAATGTTGCCGCGACCGTAGGCAGGAATCTGGGCACGTCAAACAGTGGAAATGCCTTCCAATCCAAATATTTCATGTAGTGGATCAACTCTGTTCATCTGTTGACCGCTTTAACCCTGCTGTGGCGGTCAACAGGTTATAGTTTCTTTGCAATATCCGCAAAGGCTGCGCTGATGGCATTTTCTGCCGGATCGACCGTGGCAACGGGGTTTCCGGTGTCCGCGCGGTGACGGGTATCGGCATTGATCGGGATCTGGCCGAGCAAGGGAACTCCAAGGCGCTCGGCTTCGGTTTTGCCACCTCCTTCGCCGAAGATCGGGTATTTGGTGCCGTGATCGCACTCGAACCAGGCCATGTTTTCGATGAACCCGAGAATGGGGACGTTCACTTTTTTGAACATGGAGACGGCTTTGCGGGCGTCGATGAGGGCGACTTCCTGAGGAGTGGTGACGATCACCGCGCCGTCGAGGGCAACGGTCTGGACGATGGTCAGCTGGATATCGCCGGTCCCGGGAGGGAGATCGAGAATAAGGTAATCGAGTTCGCCATCATCCGCCCAGCGGCATTGACGGAGGAATTGCTGGACGTAACGGGTGGCGAGGGGACCGCGAACGATCACGGCGGAGTCATCGGCCACCAGATTGCCCATGGAAATGGATTTCAGTCCGTGAGCTTCGATTGGAATGATTTCATTCTGATCGGTGGCCATGGGGTTTTCGTTTTCAATGCCGAGCATCAGAGCCACGCTGGGACCGTAGAGGTCGCAGTCGCAGAGTCCGACTTTTGCGCCGGATTTCTGAAGGGCCACGGCGAGATTGGTCGCAACGGTGGATTTACCAACGCCGCCTTTGCCTGAGGCGACAGCGATGATTTTCTTAACCCCGGGAATGCTTGATTGAGCGGAGGCTGCGCCTGCGCCTTCGGCCTGGGCGGGTTCCTTGATGTCGAAGTCGATCTCAACCTTGCCGATTCCCTCGATGGCATTGAGGGCGGCGGTGGCCTGCTCGTGAATCGTCTGAGGGACTTTAGGGTCGCGGGTGGCGAGGCTGAGTTTCAATGTCACGTCGCCGGAGTCGGTCAACTCGATGCCTTTTACGAGGCCAAATGAAATGATGTCCCGGCTGAAACCGGGGTAGTTCACTTTGCCGAGGGCTTCGCGGATTTGTTCTTCTTGAATCATGGAGGTTGTTATATGCCCGAATTTTCGTGAATCGCAATCTGTGTGATTGGGTTCATCGTTCAGGACGATACGTCCCTGAGGGGCATTACAACGGATTTACCTCACTTCAAAACATCTGTGCCGGAGATTTCGCCCAGTTTGCGATAGGATTCCCACTGCGCTTCATCGAAGAATTGATCGGAGGTGCTTTGCTGGGGGAAGGTGGAATTGGTCTTGGCGTAGTTCACGATATCGGGTGGTTCGGTGCCAAGAACTGTGGGGCGGATGAAGACAACCCAGGTGATTTTCCCGGGGTCGTCATCGTATTCAACGCGTCCCAGTGCGGCTCTCTTTTCGCCCGCGAATCCGGTTTGCTCCAGTCGTCCGAACTGATCGGCACTAAACCAATCAGCAATCGATTGCGGAAGGTCATCGGGAAAGACCGGGGGGACATTGCTATTCGGTGCTAAGGGAGGGAACGTGATGTTGGCTCCGAAATCGACTCGCACCTGACGGATCAGCTCTTCCATCTTATTGAGGCCACTGTCGGCCGCGCTCACCGAAATAATAAGGGGAAGGCGGCGGCGAATCAGTTCATAGACGCCGGTGTATTCAAAGTGACCGCCATCGGATAGATACCAATAGCGATGGCCGGGACCGGGGAAGCGGGCGCGGAATTCTGAGAGGAGCAGGCTTTGGGCTCTGGCTACTCGAAGCGGCAGTCGCCTCAGTTTACGGAGAAGTCCCTCTTTGTAACGTCCGGGGCGCTCACCTGCTTCAAGCCGGGTATCCCACCAGTAGCCGAGCCGGACATTCGCCAAGCCGAGAAGGAGTGCGAGTGGTTTGCTGGTTTGGCGCCCCAGTCCTGTGGTGAAAGCGGCTCCGGAAATAGCGATCCAGGTGCGAAGTGACAGGGATTCGACTGAGACAGGAAAGTTATCCTGGCTGCGCAGGGCATGGAATTGTCGGTTGGGGACGGGGATGCCTTCCACGGCGGTGTTTTCGTCTCCACGCGGGTCGACACCGTCTACCATGTTGTGAAATCTGACTTTCCTGGGCAGTTGCTTCTCGGGATCGGTCCAGACTCCGTGGTAGCGACCTGCGGAAAGACCGCAGGGGCCCACCGTCATCAGCAATCCTTTGCGGTCGGGGATATCGCGCTCTGAGGCGGCATCGACCGTTTCGTTGATGCAGACACCGATGAGATGGAGGGGGCCGCCGTTCTTTTCGGGATGATAGAGGTGGAATGGCCAGTCGTCTTTGGGGTGAGTGAGCCGGACGTCATTGGTTCGGGCGTCTGGAGCGCCGTAGATTCTCTCCGGATTGGAAGCACCGAGGAAGGTGCGGGCCAGTCTGGAACCGTAGGCTGCCTGAAGCGCTGATGAATTCACAAAGGGGATCTCGGCTCCGAATATGGAGCTGATGACGATTGCCAGCAGGGTGACGAATCCTCCCCAGGCGAGACTGTAGTTGAACAGCTTGTGGCTGGCAGCGTCGAGAAAGAGGATCAGGAAGCCGGCGAGAAGCACGGCAATGACAGGGAGAATTATTTTCCCAACGCCGGGTGAGCTGGTGCCTGAATCGGAATCCGGAGTGAGTCTGGACGCGACTTGTCGCACGACAGGGAGGAAGGGCATGATTGCCACCCAGACGCCAGTCAGAATAGCGACAAATACGCCATTAGCTGTTGCACGGGACAGGCTGTCGACAATGACCCAGAGCATGGCGGTGGCGAAGGCAGCAAGGTATCCACCGAGTTTCAGGGTGAGATCGTTTCGCATCACGAATCCGAAATCGGGCAGCTTTTTCCCTTTGATATCGCGCGGTCGGGAGAACTCGGTGATGATCAGGGTGATGATTAATATGGCACCGAAGACCAGTGCCGGGATGGTTCCTCCGGGAAGCGAGGACATGTAAGCCAGCCCCGCCAACAGGACTGCCCAGCCAAAGGTGGGGTAGAAACTGAGGATAGCGGTCGTCCCCGGTTTTGGAGTCAGCCAATAGGCCAGCGCAGTGGGAATGATCAATCCGCCTCCGATGAGCAGCGGCAGCCACCACCACGTGCTGATGACAGATTCGAATGGCCAATCAGGAGGGATCAGTGGCGGGTGGAGCAGAAACTCGAACTTGGTTGTGATCTTATCTCCCAGCCATCGCAGGGTCCCGAAGACAGCCAGGCCGGCCAGTGCGAGGACGAAATAGATCGAGAACAGGTTCCGCATTAATACGGCGTAGATATTCCCGGTGTCCTGACCACCCGCGCCTTTGATGTAGTTAGCGGTGGATCGCAACCAGTTGATGGGAGCCGAGTGATTGTCACTGAGGATATCCTGAACTGTCCCTACCGGGTCGGCGGACCTGGTGACTATTTTCCGCATGAAGAGGCGGCCGAGAAAGCTGCCGATGTAACCTCCTCCAGAGATGGTGGACAGAAAGTCGATGTCCCGGAGCCGGTTTTTCTTAGCCAGAGCTTGAAGTATCCCCAGGCAGAAGGTGGCGCTGCGGATTCCTCCGCCTGAGAGGGCCAGGCCGATGGTGTTTTCGGGAAGTTTTTCGGAAAGAACAGACGCGCGTGCGGCTGCCGCGGCTTCTTTTTCAGGCCGGAGGTTTTTGTTTTGCCTTCTGAGATAGACGGCTTTTGCCTCTTCGGATTCAAGACGAACGGGAAACCGTGCTTCTGCTTCCTGAAGTGTGTCGGCGGCCTTCTCGCTGATCATGTAGGTCGGGGTGACCAGGAAATAGCCGGGAATATCGGGAAATACCGAGGCATCGACTACCCTGAGGGCTTCGACGCCATGAACCCGGAATTTGCTGTCGACCACTGCCTCTTTGTCTATCAATTTCTCCGTGGATGGCTGCCATGAGTCACTTCCGATCCGGCAGGTGCCACATGCATGGTGTCCCCACGCGTGAGTTTTGATCCACTGTCGCAGTTTGACGGGATCGGTGATCTGCGGTTCGATCTCGGCTTCGATCCGCTTTTTCTCGATGGGTTTGTTGAGTCGCCGTGCGTATTCCACCGCTTCCACCAGCGCGTCGAGATCCTTTTTGGTTCCCACCGGATCATCATCGCTGAAATAGTTGAAATCGATCTCGGGTTTGTCCAGTGGATCGGCTGACTTGAGGGTGACGGTTCCTTTGTTGCGCGTGTGGGATTTTAGAATGATCCAGGACCACAGTTTGTGGATATGCTCTTTGTCGTCATCGGCGGTAGCCCCGGTGTAATCGGGATTTTCCCTGAAGAGTTGTTTGGACCAGGTGGGGTAATAGCCGCGGAAGGCAGCGGGAACTCCGAAGATAAAGAGATCGGGAGGTAGTTCATCGGGGACGGCCTTCGACTTTTTCAAGACTGCGATCGAGGCGCCACTGGTGGCATAAATGCCTTCCCGTTTCCGGTCATTGTCCCGGGTTGCGATTTCCCACAGTTTGCGTGCGGTGTCATCCGGATTGTCTGGGTTGTAAGTGACGCCTTCCAGAACTTTGAAGTCCTCCTTCAAGCGGGTGATCACGGGGATTTCATAGCGGTCCCGAAGGTTTTTTCCGACACCGGGGAGATGGACCGGGGAGTTGGAGAATGTCTTTCCATCGCTGCCGGCCAGTCCGGAGATTCCATTTTCTTTGAGGTGGTCTTTGTCTCCGACACCACTCAGCATCAGCAATTGAGGAGTGTTGAATGCGCCACCACATAGAATGACCTCGCCGCCCTCGCGCACAAAACACTTCCCGGGAATGTCAGTGGTTTCGTCGGTTTCCACCACTGGAGCGCTGGCCTTGTAGATTCGTCGCCCCAGGCTGTATTCCACGCCGATAGCACGGGGAGCAGCCTTTCCTTTTTCAAAGAGAACCCGGCGGACCAATACGCCTGTCGCAATTTTCAATGTACCGGAGCCGAACTTGTTCTCCCTTGCCTGACTGCGTGTTTGCAGGAGGAAGTCACGGGGGCCGCTTCGTCGGCCAAGGCCGGAGGCGAGGGGAACGAGGGCGAGGCCTTCGGGACTTTCCTTGACGGTGCGCTCGTCGTTGGGGTCGAGATCCTGATAAACGTGTCCGGAAATGACGCGTTTGATGAGACGCCAGAACCTACCGAGTCCGGTCATGTCTTCGATCTCCACGGCGGCCCCGATTTGTTTGATCAGTTGCTTGTCTCCCACTGCGATCTTGGGATCAGCTGCCGCGATATCAAGCCAGCCGTGCATACCGTGACCTGAGTCGAAAAACTTTCGCGGGTTGATATAAAGTTTGATACGTCGAACCAATCTGCCCACCCACGTAAAACGATAGGCAGTGTAGCGGGCGCGTTCCAGGCGATTGAAATAGTATCGCATGCGGTCAGCACGCCAGGAAGGGTCACCCGTATCATCAGCAATTTTCTCCCAGTCCTGGGCATTGCCGTAAATGGTCACCATGGTGTTGTGTGCGGTGCAGCCACCGATAGCAGAGGCGCGTGGGTACCAGATTTCTTTGCCGCCGTAGATCGCTTTTGGATCCTCCTTTTGTTCATTACCGGGAAGGCGCTTCGCGTTGAAGCCCCAGCTCATCTTACAATCTTCGTGGGTAGTCTTGTAGCATTCCGGTTCAGACGATGCTGCCTGAAACCCGGGGCAATGAAAGATGGCTCGTTCGTTTTCAGTTTTTGTTCCTGTCTCCTGATCTTCCCGGGTTGCCGTCTTCAGATATAACTCTTTCTCAGCATCTGAGAGGCGACCAAGAATCTCTTCTTTCTCTTTCTCTTTCTTATCGAGCTCTTGAATTAACCTTTCGATCTCATCGCTTCCCAGATTCGGATTTTGTTTTGTGATCTCCGACCTGAGAATGATTTCATTCCGCTGGTTCTTCGAAAGTGAATCGAGTGCCCCGTATTTTGGATAGGGTGACCCCGGATCCACCCCGGCTTCCAGCAGGAGAACACGTCGGCCCGCCTGAGTGAGTCGTGCCGCCAGAGGGGCTCCGCCGGCACCTGAGCCCACGATGATAAAATCGTAAGTCGAGGTATCACGAGCGGATGCTTCTGCGGGAATTCCGTCGAGGCCACTGGGATCAGAATTCTCTGGCATGAGACAGAAGGGTCAGAGGGTTTTGAGGAATGCGATGAGGTCCTTTTTCTCTTCTGCAGAGAGATATTCTCCGAAGTAATGACCGCGATCGAGTTCCCAGTCGAGGCACTTGGAAATCTCCATCAATCCCGGCATGGCATAATTGTTGTACGCAGCCAGAGCTTCCTCATCAGTGATGTCCGGATTGCTTTTAATTTCCCCGAACGCCTTAAACAATCCTCGAAAAGCAGCCGCGAGCTTCAAGGGTGACGCATCCGTGTCTTGATTCATGAATGAGCTGACGGGAGTGCCTTTAGGGAAAGGGCCGATAACAAGATTGCCTGACTTCCCGTCGATCTTCTGCCCGGCAATGACCTGTAGCCCAAACAACCCGAGACAAAACAACCACAGAACAATCGAAGCCGATCGACTGACCAGAGCCCCCCGGAAGAATCCTTTGGTCTTCCGTTTCCCTGTCTTGTATTTGAATCCAGCGATGGTGACGATCCCTGCCAGAATGGGGATAATTCCGAGCAGAACGGCCCCCTTAGGCAGAAGAAAGTTCAGACCGGGAAGATAAAGGACGAACAGGATAATGACCCCGACAAGGATCGACAGATAAGCAGTCCAGCGTCGGTACTTCCATGTGAGAAATCCTACAAGCAGGGCGAACAGCAGTGGAAAGATCCAGGGGTGATCGAGCGAAAAGATAAGACCGTTTCCGAGGAATTTGATCACTCCGTGCATGTGGTCAATGGTCCGCTCCAATACGCCGCGAATCTGTTTGGGCTCGATCTTGAAGTTCGTGACTTGATCCGTCCGGTAGATCCATCCCGGATCACTGCCGCGCCAGGCTGCATCTCCGGGATTGCGCAGGCCGTTTTCGCCGCTTTGCGTCAACCCCCGTTTCGACTTCCACAGCAGTTTGTTGATTGCATCATCAAACATCTCAAGTCGCCCTTCGACGGAAACTCTGTGCGCGGCTTTGTGATCTTCGATATACATGCCGAGCGCATTGGTGTGTAACAGCGGCGCGGAAGACCAGACCGATGCAAGAGTGGGAGTCCGGTGAAAGCCACGACCGTTTCCTTCAGGCTGGAACTTTTTGTAAGTTTGAGTGGTGGTATCGAAGTACTCGATCTCCCCCACCGGATCCAGCCGCTTGTAATCGTCCGATGAAAAATCGTGCCAGACTTCGCCTTCGAGTGCGTTTTCGGCAAGGGGTCTGGCTGCATTGGTGGCGACCAGCGACACTGGAATCCGGATGTCATTGGAAAGATAATTATCGCGATGGAAGAAGTCATCGTCATCCCCGGAGAGAGCTTCCGCCTCATCCACATACCGTTTGTAAGCAGGGCTCTCTTTAAAGCTCTCCCAATCCCGAAACGACATGGGAAGGGTGAGAGGCCACGGTTCATCGGGTTCGGTTTTCGACCAATCCCCGTCCTTGATTTCGTTCCCGTCTTTTCCGGGAGGATCGGCCATGAATGCGAGATCGTAACCGTCAGGTTGGCGGCTGGAGTGACACACCATACAATGCTTTACAAAGATCTTCTGTCCGGCATCTGATCCGGCGGTAATGGCTGAGTAGGATTTGCCTGCCACTTTACCGCCGTCAGCAAACCGTTTCCCATCGACCAGAGCATTCTCGAGATGCATTGCCTGGGTGGAACTCTCCAGGAACTTCAGGTTATCATCGTAAATCTCCTCCGGTTCTGACTGACGGACCTCTCCGGAATTCATGTCCTCCACCAGTCGGTGCTTGAAGAACAGGGCGCTGTAGTGGATCCGGTAAGCTTCATTCACATTCCAGTTCACGGAATTGTTGTGCAGTGTCTCAAGGTCAAAGGGACGTCTCGGGGTGAAGCCAAGGACGGTATTTTGCACATTGTTCCATTGTTCACCAAAGAGCCCGATGTTCAGATAAACGCGCGCCAAACCAGCCCAGGCGCCGACCGAATCAGCCCCGTCCATAAGCACGCGGGGAAACTTGCGGGGATTCACGCCTTCATCAAAGAGAAGGGGAAGACTTTCCGCCCGCTTGGGTTGTGCTTCGGGAGAGTTGCGGGTTGCGCGGTGGATTCGTGCCTGAAACTCGAAGACCGGATTGACCGCGTTGAAGTTGGAAACCCAGTCCGTACTGGTCATCGAAGTGTCGACGGTGCCGGGTTGTTGAGAAGTGATGAACTGGTTTAAAAAGTTGGTTGAGTGGGTTTGGCCGCCGAATACCGCTCCGGGGCGGAAGTTCAGGTTACTGATCATACCCGAGAGATTCTTCCATTCCGGTTCAGCGGGATCCGCTGGCGGATCCAGTGGATGCGCAGCGACATGACAAATCGCGCAGCTCATTCCAACCCGGATGGGCCGCTCCAGTTTGGGATCGCTCCGGTAGGAACGATCCGAATAGAACGTATCCGCATCCCATGTTTCAGCTGCTTTGCCTTTGAAGTTCGGGTTGGGGAAAATCCGGAGACCAATGACACCGCTCGGGTAACCGTATACTTCAGGGTCGAGGCCATCGCTCTCAATGGCGTGCTTTCCGTCTCCCAGCGATTGGTAGGTGCCGCGCTTGGCAAGCGGAGCCCCGTTTCTGCCTGTGAGTGGCTCGGTTACTTTATCCAGATAAAGGCCCCAGGGACCGGGTTCCAGATTGGTTGCCATTCCCGGCTGGTTCCACAATCCCATCACAGCAAAACGTTCGCTGCGCCGTCGGCTATCGAGGAGGTGGACAAAATCGAGCAGCCCGACGCCTTCTGTGGCAAGCCAGTCCCAGAACCACTCGTTCCCACCGCACCACGCAACCCAGGTGTTTCTCCCCATCACGCCCCGTTGATCAAGGCTGAGTGGCTTCAATTTTCCTGTCTCTGGATCGGCAATTCTGTCCATCTCCCAGAAAACATCGGAGCTTTCCGGGTAATATTTTGTGAGGACTTCCTCCATCGTTTTTCCCCCGATCACGATGTGCTTATGCATGGCTTCATCGATCTTCTCTCCATGGTCAATGTCGTCCCTGGAAGGGTAATGATAGTTGGGGTTGATGTATCCGGAAGGCGTTGGATATGACTTCGGGTAGTAGGGCTTATAGTAGGAAGCTGACTTCGGGTCACTGATCAGATCATGAAAGTCTTTCTTCTCAGCATTCCGATATGGACCTTTGCCGGAGTAACGGTCCGGCTTCTCTCCTGATTTCGATTTCGGCGCATCCGTATCTCTGGCGGGATAAGTGGCAGCCTTCTCATTCTGCTGCGGTTTCTGTGAACTCGCTTTCGTATCTTCTGATGGCTCTTGAGCCTGAACATTCATTGAACTGATCAACAGCCAGCAGAACAGGAGTGGGGTGATTCGCGTTTTCATAAGGTGAGAGGTGATGGGAACTTGAGATTCCACGGTTCAGTCAGTTTGATTTCGAAATAGGTTTACAGAGTCTTCAGGTATTCGATGAGTGCCCGCTTCTCTTCGTCAGACAGCTCGGTGCCGTAAGCTTTTCCTGAGTGTCCCCGGTTGGAGTTTCCATCGATGGAAATATCGAATTTCCAGGCGGGTAAATCATTGGCTCGCTCCACATCGGTTTTGATACCGAGATTCTCCGTGTCGATCACCCCGTGTCCGCGATAGAAGGGCTCTTTGGGGCGGTCCGATTCGGGCGTCAGCAGATCCCACATGGTCGGCACTGATCCGTTGTGAAGATACGGTGCCCGTGCCCAGACCCCATCGAGCGGGGCATTGGCATAGCCGTCGGTTTTGTGGAAGTGATCCCAGCTGAACTTGTAGTAATCCGCGAAGGCCTTCTGCTGCTCATTCAACTTGGTGGTATAGGAATTCAGGCGCCATTCAGAAGTGCCGATGTCTTCCAACTTCGTCACGGTACCGATCAGCTTCCCGTCGAAGCTGTGGCAGTCGTGGCAATACTCCTGGTAAATGGCTTTCCCCTGCTCAAGTTTGGACTGGTCAATCTTTCCGGGGAAATAGTCCTCGAACTTTGGCGGCGGGAAATTGCGCATCCATTTCTCGATCCGTCTGAGCGATCTCTTATCGAGGTTCTGCGGCGTGGCCCCGGCACCAAACGAGGCGCTTAGATTCCGCTCATGAATCGAGTTGTTGTTCCCGTCCCAGTGCAAATTCATTTCCGCCCGCGGTCCCTGATTCCACAGCGAGGGATAATCAGAATTACCGATACTCTCCTCATAGGGGATGGGCTTACCGAAGTAGGCCTTGGCGAACTGGATGCGTTTGTAGGGATTGAACGTATCAACCCGGCCTGCGCCCCACTGCGGATGCTCTTCAGAAAAGAATTGGGACAGCTGACCTTTGCGTGACAGGAGGGTGCCCTGGAACTGCGGAATCACCAGCCGGGTGTAGAGAAATTTATCAGCGGGGCCGGGACGGAAGCCGTGGTTCTTCATCTCCTGATAAATTTTCTCCGGAGTGAAGTCGGGATCCTCCACGCAGGCGAATAGGAATGAGAAGAACTGTTGCAGGCGGAGTTGATTCGCCGGCATGCCGAGGATCGCTTCTCCTTTTTGATCCGGTGCGTTTCTGACTACGCCGGTGTGGCAGGCTGCGCAGTTGAGTCCTGCCAGCGGAACAACACTGTCTCTCCGCGAAAATCCGATGGGCAGATCAGCCCCTTTTTCCTGGATGAACCCGAAGGCCGTGAGATCACGTTGCGGAGAGTTTTCTTTCTCCGGCAAATAGCCTGGAAAGATCTTTGGAAGGACACTGAGCAGTTCGATTGGTAACCCGCTTTCGATGTCGCTCCCGATTGATCCGTATTTGAAGTGCTCATCCAGACTGGCGTGGGTTTCCGGTCCGCAACGACTCATGAAGATCAGGACGATGATGACCAGCAGGCCAAGAAATGACAAACAACCGATCTTCTTCCTTCGCCGAATGTATTTTTCCACCGGAGTAGGTGGAGACGTTTCGTATTTAGATAAAATGCTCATAGTACGATTAAAATCTTGAGATTATCGAGTGGGAGGGGGCGGGCGATTAGGTGGGAAATGTAGGTGGGTCGAAGACGGAGTTGACGCTCTCAACCAGGTTGGCCCACTTCTCATCGTGGGTGGCTCCGGGGTAGCGGGAGATCTCATAACACCCCAGCGGGTTCTCGAGGTCGTTCAACAGGCACCGGTTGCAGTAGGTGCACTCCTGACCTGGATCCGGTCCGTTCTGTTTCTTGAAAATCTTTGCCAAATCCCGGTTGGCGATCAATGGACGGCCGATGGATACCCCGTCACAGGCTCCACTACGGATGAACCCCGCGATGACATCGGCATGCTGAAATCCCCCGGTCACCAGAACCGGCAGCGTGGTCTTTTTCTTAATCTCCCGGGCAAACTCGGCGTTGATTCCCTCGATCGGTGCATCGCCTCGACGTTTTTCCCAGTAAGTGCTGAACAAGCCGCCCAGAATCCGGCTGCTGAAGATGAAACGATTGATCGGTGCGATCACGCCCTGACTGGTCAGCCCGTCATACCAGCGGTTGGCAGAATCTGCGGGGAATCCTCCCGGCGGATTTCTGGGGTGGGGGAAAGTGCTGCCTGATGAGACATGAAACCCATCAACACCATCACCATTGTCTTCCAGAATTTCGCAGATCTTGTAGGTGTCTTCCAGCGTGTTCCCTTTCTTCATCCAGGGATAGAGCCAGTTGTTGAGATCCTCGGCGTTGATTTTCATTTGCAGGTGAAACCTGCCTTTAGTCCGTTCCCGGATAGCCCGGACAATCTCCAGCACAAACCTGGCCCGGTTCTCCACAGAGCCACCGTATTCATCATCGCGATCATTGATTGCTGAACTCAAAAACTGAGTGATCAAATATCCATTGGCTCCGTGCAGCTCCACCCCGTCCAGTCCGGCCTCCTGAGCCCTGCGCGCGCCTTCGGCAAACTGATTCACAGTTGTCTTGATCTCCTCTTTGGTCATCGCATGGCAGAGAATGCCATGGAAGAAATCCTTCTTGCTCGTTGAGCTTCCCGGCGTGCGATAAATGTTTTCAAACCCGCCAATATCCTGCTGCCTGCCCGAATGACTCAGCTGCATGATGAACTTACAGGGCTCGCCCGTGTCATCGACCGTGTATTTGTGGACCTCTTCTCCCACCTTTCGCCAAAACCCGATCTTATCATCGTCATCGATCATGGCGTATCGAGTCAGGATTCGCCCGGCAGGTGTGATCGGCGTGTAGGATGAAATAATGCACCCCACGCCTCCTTCGGCAAAAGACCGTTCCCAGTTGAGCCGCGCGTTGCCTCCATGGCCATTGTAGTCATCAAACATGCCCGACATGTTTGAACGAAAGATCCGGTTGCCGACCACCAGGCCGCTCTTCTCGAATGTCAGAGGATTGAAAATGGTTTTCAAATCATCGTCGTGACCTGAATCCACTGATTTAGTTTCGCTAGTTTGGGTGTCCATCAGTTTAGTGCGTGAGATGTTTTGAGCGTTACTGGTAAAAATGCAGGGAAGACGGTGGGTGGTTATCCATTGAGATAGTTCAAGACGGGCGCAGTCGTAGCGGGGTGAAGGCCACTCCTGAATTTAAGTTTCCTACAGTCCTCATTGTGAGAGTCTTAGCTGAGAGCGTGAAATTACTTCAAGAGGCTCTCAGTTGATCATGGGTTCCATTTACACATGCGTATTGTTGATAGTGAAAGAGACAACTTTTCGCGGAGATTTAAGTGAATCGCTCATCCCGGCTCTTTGTCTCTTCATGTTTAAAGTGTCTTCAGGTATTCAATCAGTGCGGCCTTCTCGTCGGGTGAAAGTGATGTGCCATAGATGTGACCTTCATTACTGTTGCCACGTCCTGAAGTGTCGTAGTGCGTCCCTCCACGGCCGGCAGCGGCTTTGGCTGAATCCTCCACTTCAGCTTTTGAATAAACCGGGTGCGAAACAAACCCGACCTTCCCGGGATCGTAATCAGTGATGCCGCGAGTGAATGCCACCGGCCGTTCTGCGGGTGGTTTCAATAAGTCTTCGAGGGTGGGGACTGAACCGTTATGAAGGTAAGGGGCGCGAAGCCACAGGCCGTCGAGAGGAACGTTCAGGTAACCGCCGGTTGAGCGGAAGTTGCTGAATTTCCATGGCAAATCCCCGAGGTAGGCGTTGTAGGCCGCAGCCGATTCTTTGGTCCACATCTCTGCGCGGTTCTTGTCAGTCCCTACTTCCGCTGCGGGAATTACCTTGCCGGTATCCTTTCCATCAGGGGCATGGCAGGAAGCGCAGTTTGTTTTAAACACGGCCGCTCCTTGACTCGCCAGGTCGGCATCCAAATCATTCGTAAAAGGCCATTTGGGAGCCTCCATCGTTCGTGCCCAGTCCTGCATTTCCTGCAACTTCTCGCGGGGGATGCTCTTGGTTGTCGCCCCGTCGCCCAGCGCTGAGCTGTCAAAGACCTCGGTCATGTTGGTGTTCAGACCGTCCCAGTGCAGAGCTCTGTCGGGAACTCCCCCGAGATTCCAGAGCGACATCATATCAGACGTGCCCAGGGTGTCGCCCACCTTCACTTCCTGATCGACCTCCTGTAAGATGGCCACTTTCACCGGGTTGAATGGTTCAATTCGACCCGCTCCCCAGTGAGGGCGGTTCGGTTCCTCCGTCCACGTCCACTGGGTGGACTGCTCCTGCAGTTCTTTCTTCGTGACCGGGATCAGCAGGAAGCGATAGAGCAGATAATCCAGCCAGGACAACCGGGTGTCCTCCGCGATCGATGCCAGCAAGGTGGCGGAGTCAAAGCGCGGGTCATTGGCGCTCGAGAAAAGAAAACGCTGATAGTCGAGAATGTTGGCAGTGGTCGCCGGAGCCCCCGGATACACCCTGAGTTGATTTTCCCCGGGGATTTGCACCGAGCCTGCATGGCAGATCGCACAATTGATGGCAACCCGGTCGAAACCGATTTTCTTCTGCGACATTCCGACGGGAAGGTCACGACCCGCTTCGTGGATAAAGCCCAGAGCACGGTAGCCATCCGGCCCCGGCAGATATTCAGGGAAGACCTTGGGCAGTGTTTTCCAAATCCAATACGGCACCCCGGCGCTGTCCTCTGTGCCAATCGATCCGTATTTAAAATACTCCCCCATGGACTCATCTGCCAATTCCTGAGGAAACTCCCGCATCAGCTTGTGCCATCCCACGGTGGCAAAGATTCCCAGCGCAGCCAACACAGCCGTCACACTCCGCCAGTCGCGCTGATACCATCTGGGTTTTGCGCCGCCGCGTTCCAGTCTCTCGAGTCGTACCAGAATGAAGGTTTGAATCAAAGCGAACGGGAGGTCGAGGAGAACGCCCAGAAGGAACGCCTCATTCGCCCCCAGAAATACGACGGCAATAAAAGTGAAGAGTGCTCCGAATGCGCGGGAAGGGAAGATGGCCAGCCAGGCAAATGTCCGGTATCGATCCAGATTGGAAATCGCAGGGATGTAGAAAATACTGATGATCCCCAACAGGAGGCCACCAAGTTGAGCCCAGATCACAGGCTCACCTCCTACACCGAGGAAATTCAGCATCCAGTGGGGAACAAACACCAGTGGCAGAACAAAAAGCATATTTGCTCCGATACCGATCCAGGCCACCCACCGGTAAATCGTCTTCAGTCGATTGGCTGGCGGGGTGTCGAGTCCCTTCCGCCACGTCCGGTCATGGGCCACAGGATCCAGCCTTTTCAGGCAGATCACCTGCACCAGGGCAATGGCGATTTCAATCAGCGCCGCAACGAGGAAAACCTTTGCGGCTCCCATGAAGGCGACTGAGACAATTAAAAGCAATGCGATGAGACATCGGGAACCCAGTGCCGCTATCCAGGCGTGTGGGCGGAACCGATCCACATTCCGGGCGGGGACGATGTAAAACACCGTGATCAGCGTGAGTAACTCGCCACAAAGTTGCGTCCAGGTGACCGGTAGGCTTCCCACCCCGATGAACGTCAGAAATGGCTCAGCGAAAAACAACATCGCAATTGCCAGGACGGCGCTATATGCGATGCCGACCCAGCTCACTAAACCATAGATTTTTCTCCAGTTCTCAGAGTTTGATGTGTTCATAGGCAATCTGGTTCAAGGAAACACTGACTGCACATGATGTTTGCTGTGCCAAAACTGGTAAGCTTCTCTGCATCCCGCTCGGGAGAGATGAAGAAAATCGGGTTGCCGGCAACTTTGCCACGACCCGTGATGGTTCCAATATCACTGTCATAATGCTCCTTACGATTCCCATATACTATGGTTTGAGAGAAGGGTGCAAGAAAAAACGTGAACTTTTTCGATTGCGACAGTTGCCTGAGGATGAGGGGCTTACTTTGCCTCGATTTTGAGGTGGCTTTCAGCTTTTAATGAGGGAATCCCCGCTCAGACATTTCAAACTGATAAACTGCTGGATGATAAAGCTGTGGTGCCTGCTCCGGTCATGCCAGTTGGTTCGACGGGGGGAACTATAGACTCTTCGTGGTTGTCCTCTTTGTCGCGATGAGATGTTTTGAAAAATGGGAAGCCAAGAAGATGGGGTTGCATAAAGAGCGCCGCTTTCTCCGGTTGGCGTTGGTAACGTTTGGCGAGTTCCAATAGTGTAATAAATAATTCAGATTGGAGTTGGTATCTGGCAATGCGCCTCTGTTCTTCGGTAGCTGATTTTTTACCATCCGCCATTTCACTCGCTGCGTGGATCGCGGCCCATTGATCTTTCAATTGAGTGGCCTCGTCGAGCAGTGCTGGTCCCAACTCATCACGATGGACTTCAATGGCTTCAACCAAAGTCTCGAGGTGGCTTTCCACGATTGAATCTTTGATCCTTCTGAACACGGTTCGGCCCTGTGGGATGGCTTCCTGGACTTCCGGAGCTCCTTCGCCATACCTGCCTACGATGGACGCGACGATTTTGGCAACTGCTGAGGGAAGATTCTTCCGAAACCGGCGTTTGATCTTCTTCTGCGCTTTGCGGAATCCCAACATGGTAAAGTCTTCCGTGTAGGTCGCAGCCAGAGTCGACAGCGCTGCCGAAGTGGCGTTGATGCGATCGGTGAACCGGCCATCGGAATTGCGGGCGGTGAGTCGCTCCAGGTGGTCAGTGGTGAACGAGATCAGTTTCGCTATGCTGATTTTTGGATCGTCAAATGTGTTTATATAAAAGTTTGAAACAATTTGCATGGTGTATAAAAAAATGAAAATACATGATGTGCAAAAAATAATTGCGACCCATACGACCCAGTCTTAGACCTATAAGGGCCGGGGAAGGTGATTTTTATGAAATCTGAAGCGGATTCCGGGCAGGCTGCGGGGCTTTTTTTCAAAAGTGCGCGGATTTTCCGGAGCGATGTGATCACATTCTTGAATTCAGGAATGTATCAGGGCAGGGGATCTCTGATTCAGAGGACAAAGTTAATATCTGACCCGGAAATTCGTTTTGCATCGAGAAGAAGGTGATATCCGGGCCGGAAGATGGTTTTGCTGTGAAGCAATGCCGATATCTGAACCGGAAATTGGTTTTGCACTGGAACAAAGACCATATCCGAGCCGGAAATTCGTTTTGCACGGGAGCAATAGAGGTATCTGAACCGGAAGTTAAATTTGCGCGGGAGCAAAGATGATATCCGGGGTGGAATAGGCCGCAATTTGTTGAGGGGGCTGGATTTCGGGAGATGTTGTTACAACTGACAGATAATCAGTGAACCCGAACTATTCCTGACGAGCGAAAACGATCAAACAGGGTTGGTTTGACGAACAGACCCTGTTGCTTCGGAAAACTTAAGTAATTGGGATTTGCGGCCCTCTTTTGGGTTGAAAACGAGGGGCAGGAGTCCTATGTGAACGTTATTATTATGAGGAAACGTAATCACCCGCTCACGATTCTTCGCTGCCTTCACTTTTTCACTCTTCCATCTATCTTTTTGGTAGGGGTTTGTTCGGTTGTGATGGCAGACGATGAGGCGACTTCAACGCCGGTTGTTTCAACGACTCAGTCATGGTCAGAGATTGCCACGGCGACGGTAGGCGTGGGGATTGATCAGGATGGTGAAGGCCAATCCGGAGCGGAGTTTCTGGCTCCTGTTTTTTGGGATGGCACTAACCTGATGTTTTTGTATCCCGATCTACAGGTTCGGGAAGGCGGGGAAAGAGATCTCAGCATTGGTTTCGGATTTCGCCATCTCGTCGGGGATAAGATGATTCTGGGGACCAACGCTTTCTATGACATCACAGAGTCGGGTTATGGGCACAGTGTCGGGCAATTCGGTGTCGGGGCGGAAGTGCTGATGCAACGGTTCCGCGCGCGGGGTAATTATTACAAGCCGGAAGGAGCACGCACAAAGATCGATGAGGAGACGGTTGAGCGTCAGTTCGAATCCACCCGGGTCACTGGAAATACATCCCCCGTGGTGGGAGATCCCATGGCGACGGGATACGGGATTTTCCGTGATGTGACGCTGAATTACCAACTCGAACACATCCGCCGGACGGAATCATATTTGTTCGAGCGTTTTGAGCAGGGAATGGAAGGCTATGAATTTGAAGCAGGTGTCCTGGCTCCTTTCATAGACGAGTTTGGTGATCTCTGGATCTACGGCGGTTATTATCAATATGACAATCCGTTCGGTGGGACGGTGGAGGGACCGATGGCCCGTGCTGAGGCGCAATTGACTGACCATCTGATTTTTGATGCGGCCTTCTTTGATGATCCGGGTATTTCCGGGACGGGAGGAAACTGGACTTTCGGATTGCGGGCGAGCTTTCCTCTGGGCGGGAATTACTCCAATGAAGATCGCCCTCGCGGGATTTTGAACGGGATTGGTCGTGCTCTGACTGGTAAAGGGCCTCGACCTATGACGCCGCTGCCGTCTCAGATCGGGCAGAACATTATTCGGAACAATCGGGTGCGCCTGGTGGAGAGTGATTTCATCGAGAATAAGAAGGAGCGGGAAATCACGATTGAGAAAGAGATCGAGACGGTGTCGGAGCGGGAACGGGTTCAGGTGGCGGCTTTGCTGGCGGGCGTCGGCGCACCGGGGTTGCTGGACATTATCTTTGTAGATATCAATGCGGCAGCGGGCGGAAACGGAACAGCGGAGCGGCCGTTTCAAACGATTACGGAGGCGCAGATGTTGGCTGACTCGCGGTTTGCGAGTCTCGGACGCACTCAGGGAATTTACGTGCAGACCCGTGCCGGATCCTATGTGGACAGCGTGACGTTTAATCAAGCCGGCGGGAGTTTTGCCCTGGTCGACAGCAGTATTCCGCTGCCGTTGCAGGGCGGGGGAACTTTTGGCGGCGGAACTGCGGCAGCGAGCTGGATGCCGACGATGGGATCAGCACTGGTGGTGGACGGGGTGAATCAGTTTGCGTTTGGCGGCTTTGATATCGTGACGAATGGAATGGCGCCGGGGGTACAGATCTCGGATGTGAATGGTCCAGTGATCCCGCCGCCGGCTGGAGTGATTTCGACAGAGGCTTTTCATTTTGTGGGTGGAACCAGTATCGATTCCACGGGCGGACCAGCGCTTGAGGTTAGTAACAGCGCAGTTTCCGGCAGTGTGATGAGCTTGACTTCAACGAACAGTGCCAGCAGCGGGGTGAGTCTGACGCAGATGTCGGGCAGCCTTTCGGTAACGGGTGATTTGATGGTGACGGGTTCGACAAGCGACGGTCTTGTAATCGATACCGTTCCGGGTGACTTCTCGGTGGAGGGGCTCACTACTCTGATGGGGCCGGCTACGGTTGGAATTGATGGAATTGATATTCAGGATTCTTCCGGAAATTTCACCTTTGCTTCAGTTGATATCGACGGTTGGGAAGATGGTGTTGATCTCGAAGACAACACTGGAACCACCTCAATTCTCGGCGGAACGATTGATGGATCGCTGGATAACGGAATTGAGAGCATCGACTCAAACTTGATCGCATCGAACCTTAATCTTGGATCGAACTCTGCTATTGGGAATGACGGGATCGCCATCGAGGGGAATGTCGGAATGACGTCGACCTCGCTTTCAAATATTACGATTACCGATGCGGATGATGAGGGGATTCAGGTGGAAACACTTGGCGGGTCTCACCAAATTGCGATGAGCAACATCACAATTCTGGACGCAGGAGAATCCGGTATCACTCTTGATGGATTTAGCGGAGGTTTGCTGACGGTGACTGATTTCAATGGTATCACCATCACCGATGCCAACACCGACGCAGCCCTCGATGAGGGAGCTATTTTCGTCGACACCGTGACCTTCGATGCGGATCCGTCGACGATGGCCATTGAGCAGGTGAACGCAGGGAATATTTCGATCGGGACCATGGGGAACCGGGTGGACGGCTTTGGGTTGGTGTTGCTGGATCCAACCGGCGATCTCGGCATTAACATGCTGAATATCTTCAACGACGGGGGTACCGGACTGGTGGTCGATACAAAATTTGGCGGGACCACTTTCAACCTCGATGTAGCTGGCGGTTCAATCGATACGATCAACGGGTCGGCGCTGTTTCTCGATCCACTCAGTGGCGATATCAACCTGACCAGCGTTACTTCAATCGACGCTACCAATACCAATGGAGGGGGATTCTTTGATCCGTTTGGTGTCTACATTGATGAGTATGCGGGATCGCTCAACATAGGCACTGTGAATGTTCAGAATGCTGTGGGAGGAGGGTTTGCCGTTTTGAATTCATCCGCTGATGTCACGATTGGAGATTTGACTGTGGATGGAGTTGCCGATCTGTTTGGTGATGACGGGCTGGGAGTGCTGGTTGCGGATAACACGGGGAGCTTCACGGTGACCGGGGCGACAATGGTGTCGAACGCAGATTTTGCCGGGGTGATTGTCTCCAATGCAGATGCTGATTTTCAGGGGCTTGTTACCTCGACTGATAACGATGACATCGGTATCTTACTGGAGGGCTCGGGAGACAAGACTGTCGGCGGAGCCCAGGTCAGTGGCAGTGATACAGGGATCGTCGTGAGTGACAGCGGGATCTTCGGCTTGGGTACCGGGAATGTGACTTTCGGTGATGTTAGCGTGACTGGCGCTACTAATTTCGGAGTCGATGTCTTTGACACAGGCGGCACGATTCAATTTGGAACGGTCAACGTTGGGACAATGGGCACTGCTTCTTCCGGCGGTGACATTGGAGTTTCGGTTGAATCGCAAACCGGCGGCAGCGTGACTTTTGGCAGCCTGAATATCAATGAAACTGACAGCTTTGGCTTCTTCGGTTCAGACAATGAAGGCACGGTGACAGTAAACGGAGCTACGACCATCAATGGAGTCGGTGGTGCAGGGATTGGCATCGAAGGCGTCAACACAGGAAGTTTTGCTTTCAATTCTGTGGCGATCAATCTGACCAATGACAACACGACCGGCTTGTCGTTGAATGACGCGACTTTGAACGGTGGTGGTTTTACGGTGAACGACTTTGAAGTGACCAGCACCACGGCAGTGGGAACTATCGGGATCGACCTGGTCAATGCGGCGGGTATGGGGCCGGTGGCCATCGGGGACGGTATTGTGGGCGGGATGAACGACGCCAACATTTCCGGGGTGAATGACGGTGTGCTGTTCTCCAGCACCACAAATCTCACCAGTTTCACGTTTGGCGATGGTGAAAATATGACTGACGTCGATTCGACTATCGATGCGGTGACGCCTGTCAATGACGATGGAAGCGGCTTTCCGATGAACGGGACGTATGACTTCGAAGACGTCAACCTGATCGGGGATACTTCAAATTTGATGGGGCCGACCTTTTTTGTCTTTGATGATTTGGGAACGATGGGAGCGGGCACCTTTGCCGATCCCGGAACGCTGGCACAGGCGGAAGCAGCCATGGCTGACATTTTGATCGCGATCGACAGCACCGTGGATGCGATGTCTGACACTATCGATTTCAATGCACAGGGCGACGGGACTTTGAATCTGGATGACGGTCAGGGACTTGTTTCTTTGATCGCGGGCCAAAGCTTCAACGGAGGCGTCTTTGGATTTGGTGGCCTGCCTGCCAATTTTCTGTTCAATGGAATTTCCGGTTCCACGATTGTCGCTCCGACCATGGGAATCGACAGTGTTCTCCCGACTCTTTTCTCGACTGGAAACACGATCGAAATTGGTGGAGCCGGTGGGATTGCCAACAGTCAGATCGTTTCAACAGGGCTGGCCGGGATCTCTGGTGTTGGAGCATTCACCGGTGATTTTATCTTACAGGACGTGGATGTATCGGGAGATGCTGCCGGCATTTTCATATCGTCGACTACAGGCGGGTTTGGCATCACTGGATCAGGAAACTCGGCAACGGCGACCGGAGCCGGTAGTGCCCTTTTCCTTGATAACCTATCGATTGGCGCGGCTGGACTTGGATTTGACCGGGTTGAGTCCGCTGGTGCACCAGTTGTGAGCGGAATTACTTTGAATAATATTTCAGGCGCGGGAACGCTGACGGTGAACAATGCAGATATCAGCTCCAGCCTGGCAGGATCAAGCGGAGTGAGCCTGACGAACGTAATCGCCAATTTTGATATTTTGGCAGGAAACATTGTTGCGTCAGGTTCATCCAATGGTGCCGTGAGAATCAATGGTGGAATTGGCAATGTGAATATCGGGGCGGCAATCAACAGTACGTCATCAAACGGCGGAATATCGATTATGAACCGAACTGATGGAGCGGTGACGTTCGACGGCTTGGTCACGACCAACACAGGTGCCGGCACAGGGATCAACCTGGTGAACAACACGGCATCAGCGATCAACTTCAACGGCGGTCTTGATCTGGATACCACGACGGGGACCGCGTTCAATGCAACCGGAGGCGGGACGATCTTTGTTGAGGATCCTGCGGGTGTAAATGAGGCGAACCTGACTGCAACGGCAGGGCAAGCGTTGAATCTGGACGGGATAACGATTGCAGCCGGGGGGATGGAGTTTTCGGATATCGCCTCGACGGGAGGAGCCAACGGGATCTCAATTAACAATGTGGATGGAGGTATGTTCTCGATAGCGAGTGTGGATACCGTCAATATTCAGAACTCTGTAGGGGATGGTATCTCGATTACGAATTCATCAGCGGACTTTGAATTTGCATCAGGAGCAGCGACGACAACGACGGTATCAGGCTCTGGAGGGAGCGGGATATTTATCAACAACAATACGGGCTCGATCACCTTTGATAGTCTGGCCGTGGATGGTTCGGGAGGAGAGGGAGTGGACATCCTCAACAATCAGGCAGAGGTGACAGTGACAGGCGGAACGATCGGGGCGACGACAACGAATAACGGCGGG
>JBLWYI010000053.1:0-28916 GCA_048267005.1 Verrucomicrobiales bacterium
AGTAGGGATTGTGTTCATCAGCAGTGAGTCTATCAGCCCGCTCCCGCAGGCTCACTGCCTTCTCATCTAATCTTGTTCGACCGGGTCTCAGGCTACGGGCTTCACGGGATTCAGGTTCATTACGCCAACAAATGGTTCAGCCTTGTCCCGGATTTTGCACGGAGCGATGACTCAAGCCTTGGTGAAATTCGCCTGGAAGCTGCCACTGGTGAAGATCACAGCAAGCTCGTCGATATTCCCAAACCCGATGGCATGAAGGCGAAAGCGCTCACTTTCGTAAAATGGCTCGTAAAAGAAAACCCGGAAGGGAAATGGGAGCAGTTCATCAACAAAGCGGGCGACGATCTGATCTGGGAAAACGTCATCATGGCGGGAAGCTCTCACGGATCGACCACCTCCGCGCGATTTGCGGTGCATCAGAAAGTGGGACGGGTGGTGATGTTTTGCGGACCGCGCGACCGGTTCCAGAAATGGCAGGGATTTCCTTCAGCGACGCCTTCCAACCGGTTTTTCGGCTTCAGCCACGTGCTCGACGGAGGTTGGTCGGGCGATCACTACTGCCGCTCATGGCAGATGCTGGGGCTTAACGCCCACGGCCCCATTGTAAACGTGGACAAAACCCCGGCTCCGTTCGGGAATTCCCGTCGACTCATCACCGATGCGGATGTGGGCGGAAGCGATAAGAAGGCCCATAGCATGGTTACACCCGGTGGATCCTCGGTAAAAGACGCCGACGGAAAATTCATCCATGAGGCGGTCTGGAAGTATCTTTTCACCCATCCGGTCGACAAGACCGGTGCTGCGGTGCCAATCGATCCTGACTGCAAAGTCGAAAAGTAATCGCTGCCCAAGGGGGCGCGTTGATGTTGGAATGTAACCTTTTCCATCATTCGGGCTATTCTCCTCAATGGAGAGGCTCGCTTATATCCTGATCTTCACTGCGTTATTCTGTGTCCCGATCGCTTTTGCGGGAGAATTTGCGCCCGGTACGGAGGCGACGTATGAGAAATCAGTGGTGCCGTTCTTAGATCGGCACTGCATGGAATGCCATGACGAAGCCACGGCCAAAGCGGGGTTGAACATGGAAAAACTCAGCACGGCATTTATCACCAAACCGTCCGAGGAGTGGATCGAGATCATGGATGCGATCAATCTCGGGGAGATGCCGCCGGAGGACGAGCCACGACCGGACGCGGGGCAGTCATTTGAGGTGGTGAAGTGGATCGCGGCACAGCTTACCCACTCAGAGAAAGCGGCCCGGGCTGCCGGCGGCCAGATTCCCATGCGGCGACTCAATCGGGATGAATATGCCAACACGGTGCGGGATTTACTCCACCTCGATGCGCAAGTTCTCGCTCCAATCCTCGAAGACCTGCCGGGGGACGGTAAAGCGGAAGGCTTTGACCGACTTGGCGTTGCCCTGTTTTTCGACCAAACCCAATTGGAAAAGACTCTGGCTGCCGCAGAGAAGATCGCCGGTTTGGCCCTCGTTAATCCGGCTGATCGACCTGAGCCTGCCAAGAGCCGTTTCGAATCCGAGCTGCTGCTTCAGCGCGGAGGAATGGGAGTGAGACCCGCCAGCGAAACAACTCGCAATCGCTATGCCAATGAAGGTAGGCACGAGGTTCGCACCGGTGCTCTGACTCACGTTGTCGAGAATGATGGTGTCCGCTTTGTTCAGGGATTCGGGAACAGCAGTCCGATGGGACGGATGGGGAACGTTGACCTTGATCAGTTGGTGGTGGAAAACGGCTACTACAGGATCCGGTTACGCGTCGGGGCCAGTCCGGGCACGCGGGGCGAGCCAATCACCCTCGGTCTGATTTACAACAGTAATACCCCACAAGAGGTCCAGATTGACTTGCCTGTTACCGCTGCGTTCGATCAACCTGAAGTGATAGAAACGGTGGCGTTTTTGCGGCGGGGATCACCCGACCAGAAGCGGCGTCTTTCGGTCACCTACAATAACATCCCCGATTACATTGTTTCGACTCCTGAGGCGCAGTCTTTGAATCGTGACGTCAGGGCCGGGGTCTCTGCGATCCGTGACGCCAAAAAAGCCGGTGACCGGGCTGAAGCTGACCGGCTGCAGAAAGATCTCCAGAAGGTATACGAGCGGGCTGTCGCATGGAAGGGGCCGGCGATGCATGTAAACCCCAAGTATGAGGGGCAGGATCCTCCCCAAATATTCATCGATTGGGTCGAAGTGGAGGGCCCGCTGAAAGAGGACTGGCCACCGCAAAGTCACCGGGAACTGTTTTACGATGGCGACACGCGGAACGACCTGACTTACGCCAGGGAGATCATCGAGCGCTTTCTACCGCGGGCCTACCGTCGACCGGTAAAGCCGGAGGAAGTAGGCCGCACGGTAGCTTTGATCGAAGCTGAAATGGAAGGCGGCAGGGAGTTTCGGGATGCCCTTCGAGTAGGGCTGTCGAGGATACTTACCTCGCCCGGCTTTGTCTTTCTCTCTGAGCCTTCCGCTGATGGATCCCGTCGACTGGACAACTACGAGCTGGCCAGCCGGTTGTCCTATTTCCTGTGGAGCACAATGCCGGACAAAGAACTGTTTTCTCTCGCGGCATCAGGCAAACTTACCGACCCTGCCGTGTTGTCATCCCAGGTCTCACGCCTGTTGTCCGATCCCAAAGCGGGTGAGTTCGTCGAGAACTTCGCGGGACAATGGCTCAGCGTCCGTGAGTTTGGCTCGGTCATGCCTGCGGAAAACCTCTACAAGGAGTATGACAAGGAACTGGAAGAAGCTTCAAAACAGGAGGCCCTCGCATTCTTCGATGAAATCCTCCGAAACGATCTGCCGATCACCAACTTCCTCGATTCCGATTTCGTCATGATCAATGAACGACTCGCCCGCCACTACGAGATCGATGGCGTCGAGGGTGAAACTTTCAGACGAGTCGCGCTTCAGCCGGAACATCACCGAGGAGGAATCTTCGGGATGGCCGGTCTCATGACGTTGCTGGCTGATGGAACGCGGACGCTCCCGGTGCGGCGTGCTTCATGGATTGTCGAGAATCTATTCAACGATCCTTCGCCACCGCCACCGCCCAATGCCGGCGAAGTGCAACCCAACACGAAAGGGGCAAAACTGACTGTACGGGAGCGTCTGGAACTGCACCGCGATGAACCGACCTGTGCCTCATGTCACGCCACGCTTGATCCCTATGGTTTGGCATTGGAAAACTACGACGCCATCGGCAAATGGCGCACTCAACAGAATGGCGAAGGATTCCGGGGGAAGAATGTGCCGGATCTTGATATCAGCGGAAAGCTCCCGGGCGGACGATCGTTTCAATCACTGGAGGAGTTTAAGTCTGCGCTACTGGAAGAGAAGGACCGGTTTGCCCGCGCCTTCAGTGAGCGGATGATGACTTATGCCCTGGGGCGCCCCGTCGGGTTTTCTGACCGGGAGACCATCAGTCATTTCGAGAAAACTCTCCTATCCAACGATTACCGCATTCAGCCACTCATCCAGGCGATCGTCGCAAGCGATGCTTTTCAAATCAAGTAGGTCTTTGATAGAATAACCCGGTCAGTTCCTCCACACGAACCACCTCATGAACATCTTAACCAGAAACTGGAAACTTCCCCGTCGCAAACTCCTTAAAGGGGCCGGCATCACGCTTTCACTCCCGTGGTTGAATGCCATGGAAGCAGCAACCACCTCCTCAGCGACTCCCAAGCGTGCGGTCTTTTGCATGTGGGGTCTGGGTATCAATGGTCGTGACTACACTCCGAAGGAAGTGGGACCTGACTACAAGCTGACACCGATCCTTGAACCGCTCGCCGCGCACAGGAAAGACTTCACCGTTATCAGTGGCCTCAAGCTGACTCACTCCGGTGGACACGGTGGCGACCGGACGTTTCTCACGGGGACCAACACTCACAAATCCGGTTCTAAGCTCCGTATTTCCTGCGATCAGGAACTGGCAGATGCCATCGGACAGGATACCCGCTACCGTTCTCTCACGCTCGGCATCCGTCGCGGCACGGGTTTTGGTCAGCCGCAGGATCACACTTTATCGTGGTCGAGAAACGGCACGCCGATTCCTGCCGAAAACCGTCCACATGTTCTGTTCGACCGCCTGTTCCGACCGGATTCACCCGAGGCGATTACTCAGCGCGAAGCGGAGTTTGCCCGTCGTGCCAGCGTGCTCGATTCGGTGCTGGAAGATGCCAATGCGCTCACTTCCAGTCTTGGCAAACGTGATCAGGAAAAGATGGACGAATACCTCACCGGCATCCGCGATCTGGAAATGTCCATGCAGGAGGAAAAGTCATGGCTTTACAAGCCCAAGCCGGAAGTGGAAGGCATCGACTTTGGAGACGAACAGGGATTGGATCCCGAAAAGAGTGGACTCGATTACCGTCGCTACCAGCGGTTCATGTTCGACGTGATCACGCTTTCTTTACAGACTGACAGCACCCGGGTGGTCTCCTATCAACCGCGGATGGATAACAGTGATGGAACGGGAGCCTGGAGAACTTCAGACGGCAATCCCTACGGTTATCACACCATGACTCACCACGGGGAGGATCCGGACAAACTGAAGTGGTTCACCCGGGCCGACACCCTCTACATGGGAGAATGGGCATACTTCCTCGACAAACTGCGCAGTGTGGAAGAAGGCGAAGGCACGACGTTGCTCGACAATACCATGGCGGTTTACAGCTCAACCGGTGGAACGATCAATGCCCACAACAACCACAACCTGCCCGCCATCCTCTGCGGAGGTTCGCAGATCGGGATCCAGCATCGTGGCCATCTCATCAAGCAGGACGATTATCTAGGCAATCTCTGGCGGACCATGTTTGAAGCGATGAAGGTGCCGATCCCTGAAAATTTCCAGGGAGGCGAATCCGACGGAGTGATCAAGGAATTGATCTGACCGCAGCAGAAAATAGTTAGAACACGTAGGTGATTTTTTGGCGGGATGCGGTTGATTCCCCGCCCACATTTATGAAATTCCCTACTTCTTCCGGATTCCGGCTATTAATTCTCAGCCTTCTCGCAGTTGCGAGTTCAGCGTTTCTGATCAAAGCGCAGAACTCTGAGGCTCCAAAGCCGCTCAAGGCACTGCTTGTCGCGGGCGGTTGCTGCCACGATTACAAGGGCCAGCACGAAGCACTTTTCAAAGGAATCCAGGCGCGCGCCAATGTGCAGGTGGATGTGTGGTGGACGGATGACAAATCAGTCAACCCGCCCCTCCCTCTCTATGACAACCCGGACTGGGCCAAAGGCTACGATGTAATCATTCACGATGAATGTGCTGCAGGGAATAAAGACCTGAAGGTTTTGCAAAACATTCTCGACGCCCACAAAACGATTCCGTCGGTTCATCTTCACTGTGCGATGCACAGCTTCCGGGGAAACACGGACAAGTGGTTCAAGCACCTCGGCCTGCAATCATCAAGCCACGGTCCCCAGGAGCCGATCGACGTGAAATATGTCGACAAAAAGCACCCCATTACCCAGACGCTCGAAGACTGGACCACAATCAAAGAGGAGCTTTATAACAACGTAAATGTTTTCGACGCGCAGCCGATTGCAATGGGCACGCAGAAATACACGCGGAAAGGTGAAGCCAAAGAAGAAGTGGCCATCGTCGCATGGATTAATGAGAAGCAGGGTGCTCGCAGCTTTTCGACCACTCTGGGACACAACACCGAAACGGTCGCGGATGGTCGCTACCTGGACCTCGTCACACGTGGTCTGCTCTGGTCGATGGACAAGCTGAACGACGAATATTTAGGGAAAGCGTTCAAGGGAGAGAACAAAGTGACTTTCCTCCCCAAAGAAGACGCTCCCAAACCAAAGCCAATTGTGATGGGCGCGGCCCCCAAGGACGCCACGCTGGTAACCGTTACCGCCAGCAGCGAGGAGACCAATAAGAACAACTTCGCGTGGAAGGCGATTGACGGGAACAAAGATTCCCGCTGGTGTGCTTCCGGATCCAGCAAGCCACAATGGCTTCAACTTCAATTTGAGAAGGCACAAAAGTTGTTCGCCATCGATGTGGTTTGGGAGAGTGGTGGCACCATCTATCAACACATGATCGATTACTCGATGGATGGAAAGTCGTGGACTCCACTGGTCGATGCCAAGGCAAACCAAAAGAAGGGTGACAGCTCTGCGGAGTTCGCTGCGAAAGATGTGAAGTTCCTGAAGATCACCGTCACCGGAACCAACTCCGGCGGGTGGGCCAGTATCCGTGAAGTGAAGGTTAAGGGAAAAGGTATCAAGTCGATCTACCCTAAGCTGAACGACAAGCAGTCTGCGGCGATGAAAAAGGAAGTCGAGAAGAGCAATGATCCTTATGCCAAAGAAGGCAACATCCCGCCAAAGATCGTGAAGCTCACCCCGGAGGAGGAGAAAGCGATTCTCGACAACGTGAAGGTTCCTGATGGATTCAAGGTGTCAGTTTTCTCGGATTGGCGCAGCGCAAACTACCCGGTCTATGTAGCGGCAGCTCCAAATGGCGACCTTTATGTTTCCAGTGACGGCAATGGCTCCCTCGGCCGTGAACCGCATCGCGGCCGGGTGCTGCGACTGCGCGACACGAACAACGACGGCACGGCTGACGAAGTCACCGAGTTTGTGAAAGACATCGATTCACCGCGGGGATTGATCTGGGATCACGACCGCCTCTACCTGCTTCATCCACCACACATTTCCGTTTTCCACGATAAAGACGGCGACGGCGTTGCTGAAGATTCGCAGATTCTAATCGAAAACATCGCGTTCGGTTTTGCTGATCGCCCGGCGGATCACACCACGAATGGAATCGACATGGGGATCGATGGATGGATTTACATCGCCGGAGGAGACTTTGGATTCATGAAGGCCAAAGGAACCGATGGGACTGAGCTGCAACACCGCGGCGGTGGAGTGATTCGTTTTCGCCCGGATGGTTCCGGGTTGGAAATCTTCGCGACGGGCACTCGCAATATTCTGGGAACTCCCATCAGCCCGCTGCTCGACATCTTCGCGCGCGACAACACCAACGACGGAGGTGGATGGGACGTTCGCTTTCATCACTTCACCGGCCTTGAAGACCACGGATATCCCCGTCTCTACAAAAACTTCCCCGAGGAACACGTGCAGCCGCTGGCCGATTACGGCGGCGGATCAGGGTGTGGTTCGGTCTATATCCACGAGCCTGGATTTCCTGCAGAATGGGCAAATGCACCGTTCACCTGCGACTGGGGAACAGGCGCTCTCTGGCATCACTCAGTGCAGCGCAAAGGGGCGACCTTCGAGGAGATCACGCCCCCTCAGCCTTTCATTAAAATGACGCGTCCCACCGACGCTGACGTCGACGGAATGAGCGCAGTTTATCAAGCCAGTTGGCGCGGACCGGCCACCTTCAAATGGGCGGGTCCTGAAGCAGGTTATATCGTGCGCGTCACGCCCAAAGACTACACACCCGAACCGCTTCCTGATTACGATAAGATGACCGATGCGGAACTCGTCGCCGCGCTCGATTCGCCGAGCCGGATTCGGACCATGGCCGCACAGCGCACCTTGCTGCGTCGTGAAGAGAATGAAGAAATGACAAAAGCGCTTCAGGATTTAGCCGGAGATTCTGCGAAGCCACTTGAAGCACGGGTTGCGGCGTTGTTTGCAATCTCACAACGTGGGCTTAAGAAAGAATCAGCTGACAAAACACTCAAAGCCTTCAGCCGCTTTAACAAGGATCCTGATCTGATGCCTTTTGCGATGCGTGCTTTCGGCGACATGGCGATTGATAACTTCCCGACCGGACTTTTAAACCACGGCATGGGTTCGGAAATGGCAATCGAAGATCCCCGCTCACGGGCTGAGGCAGCAATCGCAGCAGCTCGCCGGAATGCTCCCGCATCCGGACCGCAAATCACTGCGCTGTTGGGTGACGAAGATGAAACCGTCCGCCACGTTGCCTTCCGGGCACTGGCAAAGATCGGCGACTATGAATCGTGTCTCCCTCTTCTTGATAAGGAACCCCACGGAAAGTATGCCGCCTTCGCACTCATGCGGATGCACAATCCGGATCTCATCGACACACTGATTTCGCGACTGCCCGCAGAGAAAAACACCAACGCCCGCGAACGTATCATTTCGATCCTCGCCCGCCTGGCTCAGCGGGAAGCTGAATGGACCGGAGACAGCTGGGGAACCCGCCCTGACACCCGCGGCCCCTATTACCAACCGGAGACCTGGGCCGAAACTGATAAGATCCTCGCCACTCTGAAAGCGGCTCTTGAGGCAGCAAAACCTGACGAAGCTGCGTTCATCGTCCGTGAGATGAGCCGCAACCGGATTCAATCCAATGAAGCGCTGAACAGCATCCTTTCGCTCGCGAAAACAAATCCAAAAGTGGTGCCTGATGCGGTGAAACAACTGGCAGCGACGGATTCGATCCCCCCGGAGGGAATTGAAATCCTTCTGCAGGCTGCCAAATCCGACGGCACCGAGTTTGGATACGATTCGATCGCGGACGCCATCACCATCCTCGCCAAAACAGATGCGAAAGAGGTTGTCGATGTTTCCCTGTCGGGACTCGGCAAGCTTCAGGAGGGTATCTCAGTCGCAGAACAGAAACTGGCTGAAACGCAGAAGATTGAAGATGAGGTGAAAAAGAAATCAGAAGGCAAATATGCCCGACAGGCCATCACCGATGCCAAAAAGCGGCTTGAGAATGCTTCAAATGGTTTTCTTAAAGCGCCTAAGTTGGAGAACCATCATTTGGCAATCGAAACGATTGCTCATGAGAACCCGGCAACACCGGAAGGCTTTTGGGCCAATGCCGCGCTGTTGGAACTCGCATCCCGAAAGGGTGGAAGCCCTGAGTCTCGCGAGCTTTCTCAAAAAGCTGTGGAGACAGCCTGGCTAAACCCGGTACAGCAGGCAGTGCTGATTAAAGTGGCTGCCACAACTAAGAACCGTTCTCTTGATGACCGCATTCTCGTAGCGATGACGTCACCGGACGCTAATGTCAAAGCCGCAGCCAAAAGCGCAGCAAAGGCATTGAAAATCAAGCCGCGTGAGGAAGACAAGACACCTAAGGTCTCGACTCTTGATCCCGCGAAAGCACTCGCAGCCGTCATCAAGCACAAAGGAGATGTCTCTCTGGGCGAAGCCATTTTCACCCGGGCAACTTGCAATGCCTGTCACACAGTCAGTCAGGATCAGCCGCAAAAAGGCCCCTACCTCGGAAACATTTTCGAGACCTACAAGCGTCCGGAACTGGCTGAAGCTATCCTGGATCCCAACAAGACAATTGCGCAGGGATTTGCCACAAACCTGATCATTTTGAAAGACGGAAAGACTCAAATGATGGGGTTTGTCACTGACGAGCAGGCCGACAAAGTCACTGTGCGCGACATTGCATCGAAGGAGCACAGCTTCAAGAAAGCGGACATTGAAAAGCGGGAAGAATTGCCGATGAGCATGATGCCACCGGGATTGATGATGAATTTCTCAGTCCACGAATTCGCCAGCCTCCTCGACTATCTCGAGAAGTTGTCGAAGAAGAAATAAGCGGTAGGCCGATCATTGAACCAACAGGGTCGGTTCAGCGATCAGACCCTGTTGGATCGTACCGACGGGGCGTGATGAAGGGGGTGCCTAAATATTGTGGTAAGATTCTACTACCACCTGGCATTCCCTTGTCGCCCCCCTTATGACGAAGATTCTTTCGATTTACCTGATTCTCTCTGCTGCCGCATTTGGAGCTGATTTCAATCGCGACATCCGACCTATATTGTCGGACAAGTGTTTTGCCTGTCACGGCTTCGACGAAGCGGAACGCAAAGCGGACCTTCGCCTCGATACAAAAGAAGGCGCCTTCACCGACCTGGGAGGTTACTTCGCGTTAGTCGCCGGGAAACCGGAAGAAAGCGAAGCGTGGCTGCGAATAGATTTGCCGGACGATGACGAAGACGTCATGCCACCGGAGAAGTTTCACAAACCTCTCTCGAAAGAAGAAAAAGCGCTGATCAAAGAGTGGATCGAAGAAGGAGCGGAATACGATTTGCACTGGGCCTACAAGCCGGTTCAGAAACCTGAGGGAAAGGGAATCGATTCATTCATCAATAAACGGCTGGCTGAAAAGAAACTGAAGATGTCGCCTGCGACAGATCGTGTGACTTTGGCAAGACGGCTGCATTTGGATCTCTTAGGGCTTCCACCGACGGTTGAGGAGGTCGATTCATTTTCCAATGACAAATCTCCTGACGCCTACGAAAAACTCGTCGACAAGTTGCTGGCAAACCCGGCGTTCGGTGAGCGGATGGCTGTTTATTGGCTCGATCTGGTGCGGTATGCCGATACGATCGGGTATCACTCTGATACCTACATGGAAGTCTCGGCCTATCGGGATTATGTGATTGAGGCCTTCAACGACAACATGCGGTATGATCAATTTACGATCGAACAACTGGCCGGTGACCTCCTGCCGAATCCAACCGTGAAGCAGAAGGTCGCCTCAGGTTATAACCGACTGCTGCAAACGACCGAAGAAGGCGGTGCTCAGGCGGCGGAATACATGGTGATCCACGCTGCGGACCGCGTTCGGAACGTTTCGGGTGTGTGGCTGGGGTCGACGATCGGCTGTGCCCAATGTCACGATCACAAATACGATCCATTCTCGGCGCGGGATTTCTATTCAATGGCGGCATTCTTCGCAGACGTGAAGGAAAAGCCGATCGGTAAACGCCAGCCGAACTTGAAGCTTCCGACCCCGGATGAAGAGAAACGCATTGCAGAGCTGAAAAAGAATCTGACCGAAAAAACTGTCGAAAAGTTGATCGCCAGTGATGCGAATCTGGCCAAAACGGTAGCCGGGAGTCAGGCGAAATGGGAGGCAGATCTTTTAGCCAAACTGAAGACTCAAAGTTCAGACTGGACGGTAGCGGACTCGGTCTCGCTGAAATCATCGGGAGGGCAAACGCTGACCAAGCAACCAGACCTCTCGGTGCTCGCGAGTGGGAAAAACCCGAATCAAGACAACTACATCATCACCCTGAAACAAAAGGGTAAGGTTACCGGTTTCCGCCTCGAAACATTGACGGATGATTCTCTCACGAAAAAAAGTCTGTCACGGGCGAACGGTAATTTTGTGCTGACCAATGTGATCGCAAAGCAGGGCAACCAGCCGGTTAAGATCAAATCAGTGAAGGCAGACTTTTCCCAGGACAGCTGGCCGGTCGAGAATGCTATTGACGGTAAAGCCAACACTGGCTGGGCTGTGGACGGACACAACAAGGCGGCCGATCACGTCGCCGTTTTCCTCTTCGAAAAGGCTGTCGAGCTCGCTGAAAACGAAACGCTGACTATTGAACTCCAGCACAAATCGGCTCATGTGAAACACAATATCGGAAGGTTCCGGATTGCGCTGACAAACGCTGACAACCCTTCGCTTGAGGGAGGAGTCGACCTTCCACCTGCGGTAATGGATGCGTTGCAGATCACAGCAGCCGAACGCAACGCGAAACAGAAGCAAGTTATCGCGAGCCACTACCAAACGATCGCGCCGGAATTGGACGGTGCCCGCAAGGATCTTGCTAAATGGAAGACAGAACTGGATGGCATTGAGAAAAATCTCCGGACAATGCTTGTTTCCGAACCCCTCCCGGAACCACGAATGACTCGTCTTCTGGATCGAGGCAACTGGCTGGACAAGGATGGTGAAGTTGTGCAGGCCGCGCTCCCGGCGTTTCTCCCCAAAGATAAAGACAATGTTATTGCCGACGGAGAACGCGCGACTCGGCTTGACCTTGCCAAATGGATCATGGCCGACAGCAACCCTCTGACCGCGCGGACTTTTGCCAACCGGATGTGGAAGCTGTTCTTCGGCACGGGAATCTCTGCTGACTTGAATGATCTGGGAGGACAGGGAAAACCTCCAACCCACCCACAACTGCTTGACTGGTTGTCGGTTGAATTTCGCGAGAGTGGATGGGACGTGAAGAATTTTGTCAAAACGATCGTCATGTCGGATGCCTACAAACAGGTCTCGACCGTCACGCCCGAACTCAGGAAAGCTGATCCCACCAATTTGCTGTTCAGTCGTCAGGGACGCTGGCGGATCGAAGCTGAATTCGTCCGTGATACCGCTCTGCAATTGAGTGGTTTGCTGGTTGAAGAAAAACTCGGCGGAAAAAGCGTGAAGCCCTACCAACCGGCAGGCTACTGGCAGCACCTGAATTTCCCCAAACGGAAATGGCAGGCAGGCAGTGGAGACGAGCTCTACCGCCGCGGAATTTACACATACTGGTGTCGCACATTCCCCCACCCGGCCATGGTCGCTTTTGATGCACCAAGTCGCGAAGAATGCACCGCAGAGCGTTCACGATCCAACATTCCTCAACAGGCACTTGTGTTGCTCAACGACCCGGTCTTTGTGGAAGCCGCTAAGAAGTTCGGGGAACAAATAGCCAAATTCGAAGGAGGGGATGCCGTTACCCATGCCTGGAAAATGGCGACCGGAAGACAGCCAACTCCGGATGAAAAATCGATACTGGAGGAACTCTATCAAAACCAGAAAGCCCGCTTCGAAAACGATGAAGCGGCCGCCAAAGAATTTCTCAGCACCGGGGAAGCCCCTCCCCCATCGAATATTCCCCCCGCTGAAGCAGCGGCCTGGGCGAATGTCGGCCGCGCCATCCTCAACGCTTACGAAACCACTTCACGATTCTGATCTGATGATGAATTCCTTTGACCAACACATCAACCGTCGCGCTTTCCTCAATCGCTCAGCCGTCGGTATCGGCTCCCTGGCACTCACCTCTCAGCTTTTAGCCGAAGGCGGTGCGGAACAGGTCTACGCCGGCGCCGTTAAGCCCCACCACATGGCCAAAGCCAAGCGGGTTATCTTTCTCTGCATGGCGGGTGGTCCCTCTCACCTCGAGACACTGGACTACAAGCCGGAGCTCAAAAAAATGGACGGCAAGCCAATGCCGAAATCCATCACCGAAGGCCAGCCGATTGCTCAGCTTCAAGGAAAGGAATTGAAGTGTCTCGGACCGCAGCGGGAATTCGTGAAATACGGACAGTCCGGTCAGTTGATGGCGGATGTGTTTCCTCACATCGGTAAACACGCAGACGATCTGGCCATCGTGAACTCTCTCGTGACGGAACAGATCAATCATGATCCGGCGCACACTTTTATGAATACCGGGACGCAGATTTCCGGACGTCCCTGCATGGGATCATGGATTAATTACGGCCTCGGTTCAGAGTCCAAAGACCTTCCCGGATTTGTCGTTCTGACATCGGTCGGTGGTGGCCAGAGCCAGCCCATCGCGGCACGTCAATGGCACTCTGGCTTTTTGCCCAGTCGTTTCCAGGGCGTTCAGTTTCACTCGACGGGGGATCCCGTTCTCTACGTGGGAAATCCAAAAGGTGTCACTCGCGGAGATCAAAAGGAAGTGGTCGACGCTGTGAACTCATTGAACCGTTTGCGCAACGATGTGGTGGCTGATCCGGAAATCGCGACAAAGATCACGCAGTACGAAATGGCCTTTAAGATGCAGGCCAGCGTGCCGGAGCTGGTTGATCTCTCCGACGAACCTCAGCACGTTCTCGATATGTACGGGGCCAAACCCGGTGACGGATCGTTCGCCAGCAATTGCCTGCTGGCGCGACGCCTTGCTGAACGTGGCGTCCGGTTTATTCATCTCTACCATCGCGGATGGGATCACCATGGCGGGGTTAAATCAGGTGTCGAAAACACAGCCAAACTGGTTGATCAGGGAACCGGCGCATTGCTCGAAGATTTGAAGCAACGCGATATGCTGAAAGATACCCTCGTGATCTGGTCCGGAGAGTTCGGGCGCACTCCGATGTCTCAGGGAGGCGGAGCCAACCCCGGCCGTGACCATCATATTAAAGGATTCTCATGCTGGATGGCAGGGGGCGGAATCAAAGGGGGTGTGACCCACGGCGCGACCGATGACTTCGGATACAACGCCGTCGACAATATTGTTCACGTTCGGGATCTACATGCCACGATGCTTCACCTTTTCGGGATCGATCACAACCGTTTCGCCTATAAATTCCAGGGGCTCGACATGAAACTGACAGGAGTCGAGCACGCTCACGTAGTCAAAGAACTCCTGGCTTAAGAAACCCGCTGCAGTTTCGAAATCCGGCCCGAGGAAACCCATTCCGCCACATAGATGTCGCCGTTGGCGGCGAAGCACGCGTCGTGCGGGTGGATGAATTTTCCGTCGGTCCACGCTTCAGGATTCGCGCTGCGCATCGCCTTTCCGTCTTTCATGACTTCCTTTCGCCATTCATCACTGTCTCCCAGGTGAATGAGATTGTTGTCTTTGTCGAGAAGGGTAATTCGTGCACTGAGATCGGGCACCAACAAGGTGTCTCCGAACTGATCAATATTGGCCGGCAGAATAAAACCTCCCAGAGTCTTCTGATGTTTCCCATCCAGCGAGAACCACTGAAGTCGACTGTTTGCCCGGTCAGCAACCACAACCTGTGATTCACCACCACGGGAATCGATCCACAAGCCGTGCGGGGTATTGAACTGCCCTTCTTCTTTTCCGCTGCTGCCGAACGAGGAAACGTAGTTCGCGTCTTTGTCGTAACGATGGATCATGTGTGCCCCATAGCCATCGGCTACAAAGAAGCTGCCATCAGGAAGAAACGCGAAATTGGTGGGGAGGAAATGATCCCGCCCCCAAAACTCTTTCCGGTCTTTAAATTCAGTCCTGGTATTTTCATCCGCCGGATAGGCCCCTGAATCCAGCGGTGCTTTGTGAGACCACACTTCCTCACCATCCAATGTCAGTTTCGCAAATGTCTTTAACTTTTGGTAGCCAGTTACGTAGAGAAACTGCTCACTGCCTTCAGTTCGCACCTCGAGCCCATGACCTCCTCCCTGGAATTGCGACCCGAATGCTTTCACAAATTTCCCTGCCGCATCGAAAACGAAGATTGCCGGGTGATCGGAAAGCGCCTCCTGCCCTTCATGAATCACATACAGGTTTTCATCCTTATCGACCGCTACATTGTGAGTGATCTGCCACTTGAACTGATCCGGAAGCGTAACCCAGTCATTGATCACCTCGTAAATGTGTTCACCCTCGCCAACAAAAAGCCCCGAAGTCCGTTGAGGCGCCGGAGCCGTTTTTTTACATCCGGCGATGCTGAACACCGCAGCAGTAGAGGCGACTGTTCCGATGAATTTACGTCGGGATGACGAAGGGGGTAGCTCATTCATAATCATGGATTTTGGTCAGATCAAAACGACAATGCAATAGCGTATGAAGGTTTCGATGATTGCGGCGATGGACAAAAACCTGGTAATTGGCCGGGCCGGCGGCGGTATTCCCTGGCACCTGCCACGCGACACGGCTCACTTTCGGAGCTACACGGCCGGGAAATATTTACTGCTCGGCCGGACCACCTTTCAGGAAATGGACGGCTGGTTCACAGATCAGATCCCCATCGTCATCACTTCAAAATCCAACTTCCTCGTGCCGGGTGGACACAAAGCCGACTCGATCACTGACGGTATTGCCATCGCCAAAGCACAAGGGGCAGAGGAACTCGTGGTTTGCGGCGGAGCCAGCATCTACCGGGCCACTCTTCCCTTCGCCAGGGAACTGATATTGACTCAGGTGGAAACCGGGGTTCAGGAGAGAAACCCTCGAAAATTCCCTGATTATGAATCCATGGGACGCTGGAAAAAGGTGAGAGACGATTCGTTTCCTGCGGACGACGAAAACCGGTTTGCCATGCGATTTTTGAAATTGGAGCGCGCCGACTCATGAACGGGGAACGCCTCAGAAATCTTTACCCGGGTCATTCCTGAACGGGGAATGGCTCAGAAATCGTTATTTGGGTCATTCCTGAACGGGGAACGGCCCGGAAATCGATTTTTGGGTCATTCCTAAACGGGGAACGGCCCGGAAATCGTTATTTGGGTCGTTCCTGAACGGGGAACGGCCCGGAAATCGATATTTAGGTTATTCCTGAACGGGGAACGGTTCAGAAATCGATTTTTGGGTCATTCCTGAACGGAGGGATAAATATATCCCTCCGGTGGATTCAACTATACAATCCCTCGTCACAAAACATGATCCAGCCCGGGAGCAGCGGGAATCCGGGCATCCGAACGTTACACCCCCATTCCGTTCAGACCCTGTTGATTCAACAAACGCACCCTGTTGGTTCGTTTCAACCGGGCAACTCACTCCACCACCACTTCATCGACGAAGAACTCGAACGGCAGTCCGCTGGATTCAGTGACCAAATAGAAACCGGACTTGATGCGAGTGAGATCCTTTCCTTCAAGCGAGATCTCGTATTTCTCCCATTCCGGTTTCAGTGTCAGTGCCAGTTCTGTCCGGGCCGTGTCGTGATAGGTCTTATTGTCTTCGATTATCCCAAGCCCGAACTTCGCGGTCTCGCCGCCTTTCGCCCCGCGTGCCCAGAAGGAAAGTTTCTTTGCCCCCGTCAGATCAAACCCGCCCGGAGCGTCGCCCCAATCACCGGCCGGGCTTTGCCATACAATCCCCCCCCACCCGGCGGGCTCCGTGAATTCGAGTTTCAGGCAGGTACTGCCAATTTTTGGATTTTCCCGGGAGTCCAGGGTCAATTTCATCTTATCCGTGTCGCCCATCCACCCGCTTGAAGTGTAGCGTTGCTTCGCATTCGGATCGCCACCTGTGATGGTCAGCGGCAACGTAATTTTCGATCCAATCCCGGCTTCCCGTTCGCCCTTCATCTTCAGCGAAAAGTTCGCCGTGGCGGCACCGCCGTGTTCGTCACTGACATACACATAAACCCGATAAGTCCCGCCACCGGTTTCGGGCATTTTTAAAGTAGCTCCGGTCGCACTGGAGCTGACAATTGCTTTGGCGAAGGTCGGCGGGGACGGTCTCGCATCTCCACCTTCAGCAACTTCTTCCCAATCTTCTGCTAAGATCCAGCGCACATTGAGTTCATCTTTCTCCGGATCAGAGACCGCCAGTTTGAACTGAACTTCAGCCCCGCGATCGAGCTCAACATTCTCCCCCACCAGCTCAAGACTGGAAATTTCAGGACTGTGATTTTCCACTGGCTGCCCGGTCCATTTCTCACTCAGTACATCTGCAGCAGCTAAACGTTCGCCGGTCGGCAAAAGCATCCCAAACCATGTAGCCGAGGCCTCCTGTTTGGCTCCCCAGGTAAACGCGTAACTCCCCAGGCAAAGCGGATCGTTGTGCGCCACATCGTAGGCATCGCCGTAAAATTTACCTTTGGCGGTGCTTGTCATCTCGTTCGGCATTCCCCACTTACCGGGTTTCGACTCCCAGGTTCCCGGAGTCCCGTACTCCGTCACGACATAGGGTTTCACCCCACCGGCCTCGCGGTACCGCTTTGCGAGTGAAGTAATGCCCCCGTAACAATTGATCCCGTGAACATCCACGCTCGGACAAAAGCGATTCATTGCCTCCACTTTCCGCCCACCGATCTCAGCGGTCACCGTCATGACCGGATGATGCGGGTCAATCTCCTTTACCATCCGCGCCACATGTTCCACATGCATCCAGATCGCGGGATTGTCTCCCGCTTCGAAACCTTCCATCTCATTCCCGATTCCCCACATCAAAAGCGCAGGGTGGTCTTTGTAGGTTTGCACGGCCGAACGCAAGTCTTCGATCTGCTTGGAGACCTGATCAAAGTTCTCATACGAGAACCCATGTCGCTCGTGCCCCAGCCAAAACCCAAGCGTCACTTTCAGGCCAAGCTTCTCCGCCTCATCCAGCAATGCGCCCGTGTTTTCATCGATTCCCCAGGTGCGAAACGAATTCCCGCCCAACCGTGCCAGCAATGGCTTCGAACCGTCTCCACCGGCACCTTTGATTTCAAAATCCTTCCCGCCGACTTTCAGTGAAGCGGCTTCACCATCTCTTGATATCGAAACGGAGGAATGTGAGCCACCCGTTTTGTCCTGCGCCAATACGGCCAGTGAAACCAAACCCGGGATTAAACAGATCAATAAACCTTTACGCATCAACCCCAGTTAATCTTAACCCCTTTAGAGCGCCACCCTTTTGTGATGTCTTCCTCCAATTCATCCCAGGTTCGGCCGTCGAGCAATACATCAAACGCTTCGTCCTGTTTCTTTCCCGCCTTTAAAGCCTTCAGGAAATTTTTTATTCGCGCGGCATCTCTCTCGCCATCCATGTGGAAAAAATAGTACGTCACCAACGCACCCATTCCGTAGTTCACCTGCGGATTGCTCAAAAAGCTGTCATAGGACTGCATCATCCATTCCTTCACATCCGGCATGTTGATATCTTCGCCGATGGCACGTCCACCATTCCCGTCTTCACCGTAGGCGGTGACATAGTCTTTCAATGCGCCGACATCATCGACCTGAAATTTTCCGGAACGATAGGGAGTGGTTCCGACGTATTCCGCCAGGCCCTCGGAGAACCAGCCCCGGGCTTTATAGTAGGCCCGGTCAGTCAGTTGGTGCGTAATCTCATGCGGAAGGGTTTTATTGGATCCGCCGTAATCATACATGTATCCGCTCCCCACCTTCTTCACACCAAGACTGGTAAGGGGAACCATGATCACATCCTTTCCTCCCATGTAAACTCCGGCCGATGACGGCGGGCCTCCAGCCTGGATATAAGCTTGTTTCGTCTCAAAGAGTAAAATCTTGTGGCGCTTTTCGCGATAAGCTTTGCCCATCGACAAAGGCATCTCGCGCATAAACAGATTGGTCGCTTCAAACAACACCGCAAACTTCTTCACCAGCGATGCGTTTAACCGGACGTCGCAATGGAATTCATAATGGGGGCTTGCGTAAATGTAACCCTCATCGTTTTCCTGAATCACCTCAATTTCCGGGCTTACATCGGTCGACACCAACCTGGGCCATTCGGCGTCCCAGTTATCAGTGTTCGCTGCCTCACTGGCATCCTCCTCCATTTCGGACTCCTGATTGGCCTCCCACTCTGTGATGTAGAGCTGGTCTGCCTCAGACAGGGAATTCATCGGAACATTAAACGTTTTGCCGTTCATTTCCAAAACCGCGCTCTCTCCTTCGACCCCTTTGAGAGTGGCTTCGATCTTCTTACCCTGGGAATTTGTAAACTCCCGTGCAAAAAGGTGGCCCTCAAACACCATCAGAATCGCAATTACCACGACAAATCGTGAGGAGGTGGAAAATAAACAGGCTCTCATTGTGGGTGTATTCTGTGGTTAAAATATAATCACCGCAAGATTCGAATTCGTCATGCATTTCCGGCCACGTCTTGACGGGATTGACCAAAAATCAATTTTAGTAAATCATCATCGTATGTCGTTGCGTTTTCGGATCCTACTTTCAAGCTTTCTGGCAGGAAGCAACGCATTCGCCGCGCCCATTGATTTCGAAACGGAAATCCGCCCCATCATTGCTGAGAAATGCACGCTCTGCCATGGCCCTGATGACAAGAAGGGAGGACTCCGCCTGACCGGTATTGATTTTGCCTCGCAGAAACTCAAATCTGGAGAGACCGCCATCATTCCCGGCGACGTCGACAATTCCAGTCTTGTGCAACGCACCCACTCCACAGACCCGGATGATGTTATGCCGCCTCCGGATAGATCGGAACCACTTACCGACAGCGAAAAAGCCAAACTGAAGCAGTGGATTGCAGAGGGGGCCGACTGGCCGAAACACTGGGCCTACGATCAGTTGCAAACGTCAAAACTGCCATCGGACGACGTTCACCCCATCGATCACTTTGTCCGCCAACAAATCGACGAAACCAGTGCGAAGTTGAACATCGAAAAGGCCAGGCTCGAAGTCCGGCCCGCCGATGACATCACTCTGATCCGGCGACTCTTCTACGATCTAATGGGCCGCCCTCCTACGGTTGAACAGGTCGAAGATCATCTTCCGCGTTTTCAAAAAGACCGGAACTCCGCAGTGGAGCGTCTCGTAGATGATCTGCTGGCCAGTCCGCATTTTGGTGAACGCTGGGGACGGCACTGGCTGGACCATGCCCGCTATGCGGATTCCGATGGCTACGAAAAAGACCGGGACCGCCCCAACGCATGGCGTTATCGCGACTGGGTCATCAATGCGATCAATGCCGACATGCCGTTCGATCAATTCACCATCGAGCAGTTCGCCGGCGACCTGCTGGAAGCTCCTACCGAAGAACAATTACTCGCCACGGCATTCAATCGCCAAACGCTCACCAACACCGAGGGCGGCACTGACCAGGAACAATGGCGCGTCGCTGCGGTCATGGATCGTGTCGAGACTCTGGGTGCTGTATGGATGGGACTCACGGTCGGCTGCGCACGCTGTCACACCCACAAATACGACGAAATCACCCAGACCGAATATTATCAGCTGTTCGCTTACTTTAATAACGGAGACGAGACCAACAAAACGATGTCGGCCACTCCCGAAGCCATCAAAAAATGGGAAGCGGCACAGAAAAAACACGACACCGACCTCCAAAAAGCGAAAGCCGATCTCAAAACCGTCACCGCGCAACTGAAACCAAATCTTCCGGAACTCATTGCTCAGACCAAAGCGATCCTTGCAAAGGCCGGGACGGAACAAACCTTCACATCATTGAAACCGGGCAAGTTCACCGGGCCAAAAGGCGTAACGTTCACTCACAACAAAACGGACGACAGCGTTTTAGTCGGGGGAACCAATGTTGCATCCGGCACCTACACCATTGAAGGCGAGCTTCCGGCCGGAACCACCATCACCGGTCTGAAACTGGAAGCCCTCACTGACAAATCCCTTTCCAGGAGCGGCCCGGGACGCAGCCCTCACGGTAACTTCGTGTTGAATCAGATTGTATTTTCTGTGGATGGGAAGTCGCAACATTTCGGCGATGCCGAAGCCGACTTCTCGCAGGGGAACTATCCCGTCACCGGCTCTCTCGATGCCAATGCCAAGACTGGAAAAGACGGCACCGGCTGGGCGATCTCTCCGCAGATGGGAACTCCCCACCAAGCTGTCTTCGGTCTCGTCCGCCCGCTTACGATTGATAACCCGGCAAAGTTTACCCTACAGCTGATCCAAAACTACGGCAGCAACCACATGATCGGAAAGTTCCGCATCTCGGCGCTCACCTCCCCCACTCCTCTCGCTGTCCCCCCGGAACTGCGAGAGCATTTTTCGAAGCAAGAGGGTCTGTTCGACGATTCAACCCTGTTGACTCGATTCTACGCAAAATGGGATACCAAAGCCACCGGCCTGGTTCAACGGATCGCGGCGATCCAATCAAAGATTCCTCCAAAGCCATCGATGTCGATTCGCGTTCTGACTGAGAGAACCAAAGACCGGCGACAGACTCACATATTTCGGCGGGGCGAATTCAAACAACCCACTGACGAAGTCCAGACCGGAACGTTCTCCACTCTCCCTCCCGTGAAAAATCGCGGGGAACAGGGTGACCGCCTTGATCTCGCACGCTGGCTTGTGTCCGGGGAAAATCCACTGCCGCCACGGGTAATCGTGAACCGCATCTGGGCCCACCTCTTTGGCACTGGCCTGGTGACGACTATTAATGATTTTGGTGTGCGGGGTGAGCGCCCCAGTCACCCGGGACTGCTCGACTGGCTTGCCGCTGAATTCATCAACAACGGCTGGTCACGGAAAAAGCTGATCAAAACCATCGTCATGTCAGAAACTTATCAGCAGTCATCCGACCACCGGCCTGAGCTGGCTGACATCGATCCCAAAAACCGACTTCTCGCCCGGCAAAATCGTTTCCGTGTTGAAGCTGAAGCCATCCGCGATATTTCGCTCGCAGCGGCGGGTTTGCTTTCAGATAAGATTGGTGGCCCGTCTGTGTTTCCGCCGATCCCTCCCGGTGTGACAGATCAAAACTACAACTCCAGTTTCAAATGGAACGTGAGCCCCGGCGAGGACCGTTACCGACGCGGGATGTACACCTATTTCAAACGCACCGCACCGCATCCGAATCTCCTGACTTTCGACTGCCCTGATTCAAACGTCACGAATGTGGAACGCACCCGGAGCAATACTCCTTTGGCGGCATTGATCACTCTGAACAATGAAACCTTCTCCGAAGCCGCCCAGGCTCTTGCCCGGCGCATCCTGACAGATCAGGCCGAAGGTGATGATGCCGCGAAAATCACCCGCGCCTTCCGTATTTGTCTCAGCCGCGCTCCTGAAAAATCTGAGTTGGAACGCCTCTCCAGCCTCCTTGCGGAGTCCCGCGCATACTATCGCGGGAAACCGGAGGACGCCACCGCACTTGCCGGAACCTACATTCCCGAAAGTGGCACAGCAGAAGAGACCGCGAGCTGGATCGCGACCGTTCGGGTCATCCTGAACCTTGATGAGTTTCTGGTCCGCTCGTAGAGCGGATCTGTCTACTTTTTCAAACCGGAGAGCACTTCGAGAATAGCGTCAGGCTCAGCGCGTTTCTTGTAGTTACCATCGAGAAATGAATAAACAATCTTGCCGTCAGGAGTGATCACATAGGTCGCGGCCAGCGGGAGTTCATCCGCCGCGGCTTCCTTGCCATTATAAGCGTTCAGATCAAAAGCCTCTTTATAGTACCCGGCCACCTCAGGGGTGAGTTTGAAAATCAACCCGTAGTCGTTCGCGACCTTCTGATTCACATCTGACACCACTTCAAACTCCAGTTCATTCTTCTCTTTGGTCGAAAGAGTCCGGTCAGGCAACTCCGGGCTCACTGCAATCAACGTCGCTCCTGCCGCTTCAATCTCGGGGAGAATGGACTGATAGGCCGCCAGCTGGAGGTTGCAGTATGGACACCATCCACCGCGATACCAGGTCAGGACCACCGGTCCCTCTTTCAGTGCCTCGGAAAGCGTGATTGGTTTTCCTGTCGCATTCTTCAAGGTGAATTCAGGGGCGATATCCCCTTTTTTCTTCGCTTTCTCGACCACACCCGATTCGATGACGGCTTTTATCCCGTCAGCATAGGCCTTCTTCTTTGCCGGATCAGCCTTGGTACTCGACTTGGATGATCGCGCTTCAATCTGCTCCTGAAGTGTCTGCTTCTTTGCTGAATTCTGTGCAAAAGCAATGGCACCGAGCCCCATAGACAGCAGAGGCAGGATAAAAAATGTTCTCTTGATTTTCATAATGCCTCAGACGCCCCCCTGTTTCCCTGTTTACAGAAAATCGGTCACAACAATTCATGACGTGTTACCTTGCAGAAAATGCCAGTCTCCACTCCGAATCACGGTCACCCTCTCGAACTCCTTTCCCCGGCGGGAAACTGGGAATGCGCCCGCGCGGCCGTCGCCAACGGAGCCGATGCCATCTATTTCGGCCTGCCGGCTTTCAATGCCCGGATCAGAGCTGACAATTTCACGGAAACGGATCTGCCTGAGCTGATGGAATTTCTTCACGCTCATGGTGTGCGGGGGTTCGTCGCCTTCAATACCCTCATCTTCACTTCGGAGCTGGAGGCAGCGGAACGTCAATTGCGAATCATCAACGAAGCCAATGTTGATGCCATCATTGTTCAGGATATCGGCCTTGCCCGCATGGCACGTGCTATCGCCCCGGAGCTGGAATTGCATGCTTCCACCCAAATGACCATCACTTCGCCGGAGGCTTTGGACTTTGTGAACGAAACGTTCCAACTCGATTGTGCGGTCATTGCCCGGGAAAATTCTCTGAAGGAAATGCGATTGTTCAAAGCCAATGATCCGGGAGCTGTGAAGTTGGAAACTTTTGTTCACGGCGCGCTCTGTGTCGCCTACTCAGGCCAGTGCCTCACCAGCGAATCGCTCGGTCAACGCAGCGCGAATCGCGGCGAGTGCGCTCAAGCCTGCCGCATGACGTATGACTTGATCGTCGATGGTGAACTGCGGGATCTTGGTGATAAACGTTACCTCCTCTCACCCCAGGATCTCGCCGGAGTGAATGAGATCCCCGATTTAATCGAAGCCGGTGTTTCCAGCTTCAAAGTCGAAGGCCGCCTCAAAACACCAGAGTATGTTGCCGCTGTCACCCGGGTTTATCGAAAGGCCATCGATGCCGCAACCGGTGTGATCGATACCGCGCCCGACGAAGCGGACCGTTACGAATTGGAGATGACTTTTTCCCGGGGCCTTCACTCCGGGTGGCTCAACGGGATCAATAACAAAGAGCTTGTGCATGCCCGCTTCGGCAAGAAACGGGGCGCTTTTGTCGGCAGGATCTCCCGTGTGGGAGAAGACTGGATCGAAGTGGAACCCGAAGTTCCGGTCAAAAACGGCGACGGCATTGCCTTTGATACCGGGGGAAACACCGATAACGAACAAGGCGGACGAATCTACGAAATCCAGGGACGCAAACTGAAATTCCAACGCGGCAAGATCCGGTTTGATCGATTGAAAATCGGTGACCGCGTGTGGAAAACAGATGACCCGGCGCTCAACGCCGATCTCCAGAAATCATGGCATGAGTCACGGTTAAAACCAAAATCCAGCGCCCTCGACTGGTCTGCCCGCGGTAAAACCGGTGAGCCTCTTTTCCTCATGGATCAATCCACCGGGATCACCGTCGAGTCGTCCATCCCCTTGCAACAAGCCGAGCACCGACCGCTCACCGAAGAATTCCTCACCAAACAGCTGGGCCGACTGGGAAACACTCCTTTCGAACTTGGGAACCTCGCCGTCGATATCCATGGGGAAGTCATGCTGCCGGTGAGCGAGCTGAACCGCATGCGCCGGTCACTCGTCGAGAAGCTCGAACAGACTGCCCCTGAAGGAAAACCTCAGCGGGAATCCACCGCAGTCACCGTAACTGATTTACTCCCCTCCCGATCCGGTTCAGCTCCGGCGACAGAGCCGTCGCTTCATGTGTTGTGCCGGTCCGAAGCACAGATCACTGCCGCACTCGATGCAGGTATTCAGAAGATCTATGCCGACTTCGAAGATGTGAAACGCTACCGCGATGTGGTCGCTCAGGTGCGCGATTCAAGCGACGCCGCAGAGATCTATCTGGCGACACCCCGCATTCAGAAAGCCGGGGAAACCGGGCTCTTCCGCGTTGTCGAAAAGGCAAAGCCCGATGGCGTCATCGTTCGAAACCTTGGCGGAGTGAAACACTTCCGCAATCACGACGAGCTCGCCATGGTAGGAGATTTCTCATTGAATGTGGCCAATCCACTCAGCGCCGCCTTTTTCATGGAGCAGGGTTTTGCCAATCTCACCATATCCTACGATCTGAACATCACTCAGGTTCTGGACATGTTAGGAGTGGCCCCGCCGGAGTGGTTCGAGATCACCCTGCATCAACACATGCCCATGTTTCACATGGAGCACTGCGTGTTTTGCTCCTTCATCTCAGAAGGGACTGACGTCACCAACTGCGGTCGTCCCTGCGACACACACGAAGTGGAACTTCGCGACCGGGTCGGCCAAAAACATATCCTGAGTGCAGACGTCGGCTGCCGAAACACCCTCTTCAACGGCCGCGCCCAGACCGGAGCCCGGTTTTACAATGACCTCATGGATGCCGGGCTGCGCAACTATCGCGTCGAACTGTTGAAAGAGACCGGCGAAGAAGCGACTGACACCATTCAAGCTTACCAAAACCTTCTGGCAGGGAACTCCGGTGGCGTACAACTGTGGGACCGCCTCAAAGCCGAATCAAAACTCGGCGTGGTCGAAGGAACCCTCGTGTGACATTGCCTTACCGGCGCTCCAGAGTAATGACACATTCCAGGTGTCGTGTCTGCGGAAACAGATCAAACGGCTGAACGCTTATAATTTTGTAACGCTCCCGCAGCTCTACCAAATCACGAGCCTGAGTCGCCGGGTTGCACGAAACATACACCACCCGTTTCGGGGCAAACTCGACAAGCTGCTTCAGAAACTCGGGCGTGCTGCCCTTGCGGGGCGGGTCGATCACCACCGATGTTTTCGAAGGATTAAACTCGCTGACGTTCTCAAAAATGTTAGCTGCATCGCCCTGGATAAACTCCGCGTTTTCAATGTCGTTGAGGCGAGCATTTCTCTGCGCCCAGTCGATCGCCGGTTCACTGATCTCAATCCCAATGACCCGGTTAAAACGTTTCGCCGACGTCAGCGAAAACAGACCCGACCCGCAATACGCGTCCACCAGATGCGTGATTCCCTGCCCGGCTGCCTCACTGGAAACATAATCAACGAACGACGGCAGGATGTGCGGGTTGTTTTGGAAAAACTCACCCGCGTGGAATTCGAACTTCACATCCCCCACCATTTCCTCAGCCACATCCTTGGGATCCACACACACATGCCCCGGTTTTTCCGTCGAATCCCTCAGCAACAAAGTCGCTCCTTTCCGGTAAGAACGTGCATTGGCTTGAACCTCAGCACGCAACGCCGGCAACCGGGCATTGATCGAATCCGATGCGATAGGGCACTGCGGCACATCCAGAATCTGCTGACGCCGTCCCATTCGAAGAAATCCGACCGGTCCCATCTTGCCATCCTTCGGCTTTTGGAAATGCGGCGTGATCTTCGATCGATACCCGTATTGCACCGGCGATGAAATTACCGGCGAGATCTCCGCCTCAACACCCGCGAGCTTTTCGAGAACCTCCTGGACGTGTTTCGTTTTCCACTCCAACTGCAGCTCGTAGTCGATGTGCTGATACTGACAGCCCCCGCAATCCCCGAAAAGAGAACACTTCGGCTCCAACCTGTGCGGAGAAGGTTCGAGAACCTCAACCAAGTCCGATTCCGAGAAAGTCGGCATGTTGCGATAGATTCTTGCCTTCACCAGCTCGCCGGGAATCGCAAACGGGACAAAGATCACCCAGTTGTCATCCCCATAGCGCCCCACGCCCTGCCCCAGATTGGTCAGAGAATCGATACGCACTTCGATTTCCTCGTGGTAATCGAATGGAGTGGGACTGAAATTTTTGGGGATACCTGGTTGCGACATGCGGAGCGGAGTTTACCGAAAAAATCTGCAAAGTAATCCTGTAAATTTCGGGAATCCTGCCGAAAATCTCCATCCATGAAACTGATCAACTCTCCAGAAGCCCCTGCTGCGGTAGGTCCCTACTCACATGCAGCCCAAGTCGGTAACGTATTGTTCTGCTCCGGCCAAATCCCGCTCGATCCCGGGTCCATGCAGATTGTCGAAGGTGGAATCGAAGCCCAGACAGAGCAAGTGATCGCCAACATCAAAGCCCTGCTCGCCACCGTCGACGCGACCCTGGATAACGTTGCCAAGACCACCATTTTCCTCACCGATCTCGGGGATTTCGCCACCGTGAACGGCATTTATTCCGAAGCCTTCGGAGACCACAAACCCGCCCGATCCACCATTCAAGTGGCCGCCCTACCCCTCGGAGCCAGTGTGGAGATCGAGTGCGTGGTTGAGCTGGATGCCTGAGTAGGCCTGACAGCAGAGCAAAGTCCCGGTTTGAGTAAATATGATTGCCCTATTTACAAAAGGGCGAGCCGACAAATGTGGAGCCATCCACCTTGTTGGAGTTGCCGCTTACTCAAGCCTCTTTGCAATTTCTTTGGCCATTACCTCTCTCCAATTTTCATTCGCCAGGCCGGCTGCGGTTAAGGTATCTCTCCAATCCTTCATCGCAGTATCAACTGCACTCTCGAAGTAGCCTATATCTCCCTCTGCCAATATTAGAATTGCCACATGAACCCTCTCTAATCCAGCAGACTGAATCATTGGAAATGCGGATTTTGAGAAAATTTCCAGTACATGGTCAACATCAGGACCATTGAATTCTGAATGTATAAGTCCCCTCACTGTTGGAGACACTTCGATTAAATTTTCTTTCACGTTGCGGTTCCTTCTCTTTGTGAACAGCGCTCTTAACTTCCGTAGGAATCTGCCAGGATAATCATCGTTGTTGTTCATCGCTTGGTTTCTATCATGAAATTTGCTCCCGCACCCCGGTAGCTTCACAATGGTCCACATAAGGACTCCGGTCTACCCCGGTAGCGTTACAATGGTCCACATGAGGGCTCTGGAAGGGGCGAAACTTCTTTTCGCTTCGCCTTGAATGGTTAACCATCGGTTAGCTACAATTTCCGAACACGATGCGTTCCCGGAACGGGAGGTTCGAGAAACCGATCCGTGCTTCTCTTGCACGATGAAATTTCCCGGTCTGAAATCCAAACAACAAACCAACCTGAAAAAAACACCAATAATATGAGTGATATGATGCCCGGCAAATTTTGCTGGAACGAACTGATGACACCCGACCTTGAGGCGTCGAAAAAATTCTATTGTGAACTTTTCGGCTGGGAAACCAAAGAGATGGATATGGGAGGTGGATTTATCTACACCATGTTCCGGCCTGCGGGAGCTCCGGAAGATCAGTCCTGTGGAGGCATGCTGCAGATCTCGCCCGAGATGGGTGATTGTCCGCCGCACTGGCTCAGCTATGTCATGGTCGAAAACACGGCGGAATCGGTTGAAAAAGCAAAAGCCCTCGGGGCAACCGTGATCAAAGACGTGACTGATATCGGCATGGGAATATTTGCGATCGTGACCGATCCAACCGGTGCTGCATTCGCGTTTTGGCAACAGGGCGCAGACTGTGACGAATAATCGCCGGTCATCAATTCACCACGAGTCAACAGGGTTGGTTCATTGAATCAACCCTGTTGGATCGTTTTGCCTCTTGTGCGTTAACGGCTTGAAAGTCCGAGCCTGTGACGCTCGAACAGGCGGCAGTTCTGCGAAACTTAAACCTTCCGCCCCCTGTCATCCTGACGAAGGAAGGACCTGCCCCCGGCTCTAAATAGATACAAGGACGAATGGGGTTGATCGACATCTCACGCTCACGCCCTGCGAAGCCGGTGATGCTCAATTGCGATGACGCCACTATTTTCACTTCAAGGCTTCGGGTATCGGGTGGAGGTGAGCGGATTGCGCCGCTCACCCCTCCCACACCACCGGACGTGCCGTTTTCAGCATCCGGCG
>JBLWYI010000054.1:0-10678 GCA_048267005.1 Verrucomicrobiales bacterium
GTAAAGATTCGTCAGCCCAGTGAGGCTGCCGATTTCCGGCGGCAGGGCGCTCAGTTGGTTGCTTTGGAGGTAAAGCTCCTTCAGCGCGGTGAGGCTGCCGATTTCCGGCGGTACGGAGGTGATACCCATTTCGCCAAGCTCCAGAGTCGTGTCGCCATTACCTCGGCACTTTTCTATCTTTCGCCGCGCTTCCTCATAGACATTGCGCGCTTCGGGACTCATGGACTCCACGTCTGAACTCATTGCGGATAGCATAGCGGGCCAAAATGAAAATTCGACCTCGAAAAGCGAATTGCACATCTCAATCGCTGGATGTAAATAAGCCGCTTGGAACCTGCTCCGCCCTACAAACGTCACAGATTCCAGCACGGTGATTGCAGGGCAATGAGAGCCGATTGCAGTCTCGCGAGCTTCTTTTGAATTCTTTGAAAGGGCTTCTGAACGAATACCACGCTCTATTTCCTTCGCCTTTGGAGCAATTGTAATTACCTAACAGGCGATTTAATTCCTGATACAGGCTCTAGAATTCTCCCTAGACTCGATAGATTTCCCTCGAGGCGATTACTGAGTCTTATTTAACGCTAATAAACTCCTGTTGCAAGCCATCTAATTCCTATTAAAGGCCATTGCACTCTTTTCAGCTCCTTTTGAAAAACAAAGTATCCTGAACTGACAGGGGTGATTCGTCGATCACACCCTGTTGGTTCGCGGGAGCGATTGATCAGTTGCCGCAGGCGGGTTCTGCCGTTAGAATCCGCCCCCAATTTCAACGAAATATCATGCCTACGGTTTACCTCAGAACATACGGATGCCAGATGAACGAACGCGACTCGGAACAGGTCGCGCAGATGTTCGTGGAACGCGGCTTCACGATGACGCCGAAGGCGGATGAGGCGGATGTGATTTTGATGAATACCTGCTCGGTGCGGGATCAGGCGGAACAGAAGGCGCTCGGCAACATGGGGCAAATGGGCAAGCACCAGCGCAAGCGCCCGAATATTGTCTATGGTCTGATGGGTTGCATGGCGCAGAGCCGCGGGGAGGATCTTTTGAAGCAGGTGCCACACCTGGACCTGGTCGCGGGAACGCAGAAATACCATCGCGTGGTCGATAATGTGGTGGAGATCATGCGGCAAAAGGAGGAGTCCAAGATGGATGACCTCCGGGTGCCGATCGTGGATATCGAGGAGGAGACGGACTCACAAAATACAATCCGCGACCATGTGGATAAGGATTACGGAGTGAAGGAATTTGTCAGTATCATGCAGGGCTGCAATATGAAGTGCACCTTCTGCATTGTTCCCTACACGCGCGGAGCGGAGCGGAGTCGCCCGATTGCTGAGATCGTGGATGAATGTAAACGCCTCGCTGATAACGGCGTGCGTGAGGTGACGCTGCTGGGGCAAACGGTGAATCTCTATGGTCGTCACGAATTTGACAAGGTGGGAGACAAGGGACCGTTCGTACAGTTGCTGGAGCAGGTTCACGAGATCGACGGGATTGAGCGGATTCGGTTCACGTCGCCTCACCCGATTGGTTACAAGCAGGATTTGATCAATGCATTCGTCGAGCTGCCCAAGCTGGCAAGTCATGTGCATTTCCCGCTCCAGAGTGGTTCTGACCGGATTCTCAAGCGGATGCACCGTCCGTATAAGGCGGAAAAGTTCATCGAGATCTGCGAGAAGATGAAGGAGGCCCGCCCGGGCATCGCCATCTCGACCGATATCATTGTGGGTTTCCCCGGGGAGACTGAGGAGGATTACCTCGAGTCGAAGAAGGTGGTCGAGCGGATTCAGTTTGATCAGGCATTTATCTTCCGCTACTCACCGCGCAAGGACACGCCGGCGGCGGAGCTGGACGAGCAGTTGCCCGAGCGGGTGAAGGAGGAGCGGAACCAGGATTTGCTGAAGCTAGTGGATTCCATTGTGGCGCGGAAGAACGACGAGCACATCGGCAAGACGGTGGAAGTGCTTTGCGAAGGCCCCAGCCGATACAACGCGGAGACGCTGTGCGGCCGCACGGGCACGAATCGTATCGTGATTTTCGATGGTGACGCCAAGCGCATGGCCGGCCAGCTCTTTGATGTGAAGATCAAGGAATCGACGGGGCACACGCTTTATGGTGATCCGGTGCTGAGCTGAGTGCGGGCGGATCAATGATTCCTGTGTCCCGATTGTACAATGGGGGGCACGGGGTTGAGATAGAATTAGGTTGAGTCGACGGCGACGGGAGGCCTGTCGAGCCGGCCCGGCTTCTACCGCGTGATCTGCTTCTCCACACCCTGATGGGAGATCGGCCCATACTTTCTAACAATACCGGAAATTATTCAGTAATTCCCTAACTTTGATCTAATGCCGGGGTTTCAACCTGTCATTCATGTTTCCTTCATGTTGGCACCCTTACCTTAGGTTTAATGCGAGTATTGTATGTTGAAGATGCGTTTCCGCTCCGTGACACGGTGGCGCTGGCGCTGCGAAAGTCCGGTTTTGCGGTGGATGTCGCGGAAGATGGCAACGAGGGGCTGTTTCTGTTTGAGAATTACCAGTACGATGTCGCGGTGTTGGATATTATGCTGCCGAAGCTCGATGGTCTGAGTCTCATGAAAAAGATCCGCCAGGCGGACCGCTATACGCCGGTGCTGTTGCTGACTGCGAAGGGAGAGGTGGTGGATCGGGTGGACGGATTGGATGCCGGAGCGGATGATTACGTGGTGAAACCTTTTGCCCTGGATGAACTGATTTCGCGTATCCGGGCGCTGAGCCGCCGGGGATTCCAGAACCCGTCGAGCGTACTCCGGGTGGGGGATCTGGAGCTCGATACCGCTGCGAAAACGGTAACGCGGGCCGGTAACCCGGTGAATCTGAGCGCTCACGAGCTTGAGGTGTTGGAAATTCTGATGAGGAAAGCCGGCACGGTGGTATCACGGGCCGCGATTGATCAACATTTCTACGAAAACTCGGAGATCCCGATGAGTAATGTGATTGATGTGGTGGTTTGTTCGATTCGTAAGAAGATCTCGCTGAATCGCAGTAAACCTGAGATGATTCGAACGAGGCGCGGTCTGGGATATGTGCTGCAGCCTGACGAATGAAATCGATCAAGAACCACATCACCCGCCGGCTGTTGATCGGTCAGGGAATTCTATGGACTATTGCAGCGGTGGCGGTGTGGTATTCGCAGCGGTCCCGACTGTATTCAGAATTTGATAATGACTTGAAGTTTGTCACCGCAGCGTTGCGGTTTCACATTCGGAACTCGACTCTGGAAAACGAAGTGAGGAACCGGTGGCCCCGGTTTCTGACCGGCGAGGACGGCTGGCATTTCCAGGCCTGGGATGAGGAGCTGAACATCCGGATAAAGTCGGCTGGACTTGGCGAGGTGGAGTTCCCGCATTCTGATTTCGAAAGGGGCTGGTCAGGAACGGAAGGAAACGCTGAATACAATATGTTTAATTTCCAGGGGCGGGATCGAATGCCACTCCGGGGATCGGCAACGATTGCCCGGTCGTTCAGGGGTGGACGAAATCGACCGGGGCAGGCACAGGATGTGTTGGTGACCCGCTCCCGCCAGGAGCTCGATGAGAATCTGCTATGGCTGGCAGTCGGGGTTTTTGGCACCGGGGTCGCGGCGTCTTTCGCGACGGCAAAGCTGGTTCAGTATTCAGTTAACCAGGGGCTTTTCTCATTGATGCAGATGAGTGAAAAGGCAGGATCGATTGATGTTTCCAATCTCGATGTTCGATTTGATGAGAAGGATCTGCCGGTGGAGCTGCAACCTATTTCCATGCGACTCAACGATCTGATGCACCGGATTGAATCGGGATTCAGCCGAGAGCGGAGATTCAGCTCGGATCTGGCGCATGAGATGCGGACGCCCATCTCGGGGCTTAAGTCGGCGGCAGAATTGTTGTTGAAGTGGCCGGAGGAAACTTCGCCTGAGCGGCATGAGCAGATATTGGAGATGGCGACTCAGATGGAGGGGATCATTGAAAGCCTATTGCTGCTGGCGAGCTGGGAGTCAGGAGAGTCGCCGAATTTCCGGGAGGAAACGATCGCGATCTGCGCTGTTGTGAAACGGTGTTGGGAGAACGAGAGCGAGCTGGCGAACGCAAAAGGCCTGTCGTATTCCTGTTCATTCACGGAGGATCGGGAGATCAAAGCGGATCCATCGCTGTTCCGACTGATTGTAGCGAATTTGATCTCGAATGCGGTTCAGTATGCTGATGAGAACGGCTCCGTTTTGGTGAAAGGAGCGGGTGGAGAACAGCCGAAGCTGACGATCTCAAATACGGTCAAAGATTTTGATCCCGCGGTGATATCAAATCTCACCAAACGGTTTTGGCGGGCTGACAAATCACGGAGCGATAATCATCACTGTGGACTGGGGCTTTCGATTGTAGAAGCCTGTGCGACGCGGCTGGGCTGGGAGTTGAGTATCGAATACGAGGCTGAGGCGTCTCTTCTCAATTTCTCCATCGGCCCTGAAGTTAGTGTGGCCTGAATTATAGAGAAAGCGTCTGCGCATTCATCTTTTATTCATACAGGTGGTCTACGGTCACTTGATGAGACCGTACCAATTCAAAGGAGTGATGATCCTGCTCATCGTGATGATGAACTGGGGAAAGGCTGACCTGCGAGCGCAATCAGGAAACAGCAGCGCTTCGTCGATTACGGTAAATATGAACCCGTTGCACGCTGAGCCGACCACGGAAGGAGCGGTGGATATGTTCTGCGGGCAGAGTGTCACCTCTCATGACATGGCTTATGACATCATGGCCCTGAGGCAAAAGAACGCACCCCGCCCCGGGCAGATTGCGCCGGATTTTAAGTTAAAAACTGCGGATGGTGATCGGCTGGTCAGTCTTTCTGAACTGAGCAAAAGCAAGCCGGTGGTGCTTATCCTGTCGAGCTGGGGATGCGATATTTTCCGTGAATCGCTCAGCGGGCTTCAGGAGTTACACACCCGCTATTCGGATAAAGCCCACTTTGTCATGGTCTATATTCGTGAGGTTCATCCAAAGGATGGTTTTGGAGGCAGTCTGGGTAGAGTCAATGATGCCAAGACGATCGATGAGCGAATGGCTCACGCCCGCCGCTGTCGCGAGCAGCTTCGCCTGCCGTTTCTGTTCCTCGTTGATACGATGATGGACACTGTTGCCACGCGCTGGTCGGCCTGGCCGGTTCGCGCCTATGTGGTGGATACCGATGGCCGGGTCAACTTTGCCTGTGCGCAGGGACCGTGGGGGTATCGCCCCTACCGTGGGTACCAACATGGGACCGGGAAGCGGACGACCATTGATATGGAGTTCAGTCCGGAAACTCTGGAGGAATTTCTCGAAAAGCGTTTCCCCAAGAAGACATTGTCTTCGACAGATCCGGTCGTTCCTTCCTTTTCAGGGGCGGAGTAGGCATGCGCTCGCTGTCGGTGAGACGGTTCATCCTTTTCGCAGAGCCTGTTCCGCGTCTTACGGCATCCTTCTATTCTGCTTTGATCCGGTCTTGAATTGATCGGCTTTTGCCCCACAGTTCACGCCTCAGCCCCCACTCATGCGCGCATTTTACGAACTGTTTTACCGCCCCGGCCTCGACCTGCAACTTGTCGGGATTGTTATCGGTGCCTGGCTGATTCTCTCACATGGCTTTGCGCTGCTGAACTTTGAAAAGCTGAAGCCAACACTGGAGAGATTCCCCCGAAACTACAATGTAGGCGTTCCCCTCTTGGTGATCGCATTCATCTGGACGTTCGCAGTATGGAGCGAGATGGATTTGGGCGAATTCTGGAGAGCTGAACGACCTGTGCAAATCATTCTGGTGATCGGGTGTATCCTTGTGGCTACCTATGTGAAAGACTTTCTCGCAGTACGGGCAGTGGGGTTCTTGCTGATCCTTCTTGCTGCGCCATTGCTGATTTCGGCTTTTCTTCAACCTCCGGTGAGTCGCCTGCTACTTGTCGCGGTGGCGTATGCCATGATTGTTAAGGGAATGTTCTGGGTTGGTAAGCCCTATCTGATGCGGGATCAAATCGGCTGGGTGACGGCTAATAAGAAACGCTGGCAGATCGCCTGCGGTGCCGGCCTGGGCTATGGAATCGCGATGGTTGTCTGTGCCGTCCTGTTTTGGGGCAAGGCGGGTTGAGCTGAAGGTGACCCACACCCGGTGACTGGATTCACCACCGCGATTAATTGGATGATTTGCGGTATGGATGCGCTTTCCTTTTTGTGATGCGTTGCCTTTGTCTCATTGTTGTCCTGTTTTCACCAGCCCTGTTGGCGGCGGATTTACTACCGAACACCAAGCCGATTCTCTGGAAGGAGGCTGATCTGTCGGAACGGCTGATGGATGGCGCCCATCAGTTTGTGGATAGAAAAATCGCTGAATCGATAGATTCCCGCGCTCAATATTGGAATCGGGAACCGGGCAAAGGGTATGCTGACTCAGTTGCTATAAACCGGGAGCGGTTTCGGGAGATCATCGGAGTGGTCGACAAACGTAAAGAACCGAACCTCGAGTTTGTATCGTCCCGGCCGGGGGAGATCGTTTCAGAGACCCCGGACTTTACAGTGCACCAGGTTCGGTGGCAGGTGCTCGAGGGATTGACTGCTGAAGGTCTGTATGTTGTTCCCAAAAATGCAACAGATGCCGCAACTTCACCGGGTCTTGTGATTATCCCCGACGCTGGCGAAACTCCTGAAGACACACTTGGGGTTGGCGGGAAACTTCTACCGGAAAAACAAATGGCACTGCGATTTGCTGCAGCGGGTTTCCGGCTTCTGATCCCTGCCACCATCAATCGTGAGATCTACCTCGGGCCAGACGGGAAGGACGAGCAGTTGAAGCGTAGCAATCAAACACATCGCGAGTGGATCTATCGGCAGGCATTTCAAATGGGCCGACATGTGATCGGGTATGAAGTGCAATCAGCGCTCGCCGCGGCTGACTGGCTGCGCGACAGCCGGCTGGTGACATCGGTAGGCGTGGCCGGATACGGAGAAGGGGGATTGGTGGCTTTCTATGCAGCAGCAGCTGACCCGGCAATCGACAGTGCACTCGTGAGCGGGTATTTCGGCCCCCGCCAGAAAGTTTCAGCTGAACCGATCTATCGAAATGTGTTCGGACTGCTGCGGGAGTTTGGTGATGCGGAGATCGCGACGCTTGTCTGGCCACGGACGCTCGTAGTTGAGCACTCTATTGGTCCGGAGGTTGCGGATCAGAAAGGAATGCTGACTCAGCCGACCCTGGAAGAAGTCGAGGAGGAGCTGGATCGAATCGGTCCGCTGCTGGGCAAAGAGGAAACCCCTCCCCAGATCCTGCTCGCGAAGGCGAACGGAAAAGCGCGGGCTGATTTCCCGGCCGTAGCTGTTTACGCGCAGGAGGTGGGATATCAGACGGAAATCTCGCGACTGCCACCGATGACATTCCTCTTTGATCAAAGGCAGTCCTTTGACCCGGCGGACCGTCACCAGCGAATTTTCCAACAAATGGAGAACCATGTTCAATCGCTTGTGAGAAAAGCGGATGAGGTCCGGCGAAATCGATTCTTTCATAAGATCGAACCAAAGCTGGGTGAGAGCGGTTGGAGCACGGAGCGGGTTCATCCGACCCTGGATGCGATTAACTTCACACTGAACGCGATGCCTTTTCGCGAGGAGTTCCGCAGTGAATTAATTGGTGACTTTGACGAACCGAAGTCCCCGCTCAATCGTCGCTCCCGAAAGATCCTCGAAACAGACAAATGGACTGCGTGGGATGTTGTGCTCGAGGTGTATCCGGAATTCTTCGCCTGGGGCACGCTGCTTTTGCCTAAAGACCTGAAACCGGGAGAAAAGAGACCTGTTGTGGTTTGCCAACACGGCAGGAACGGTCTACCCCGAGATACCATTGATGCTGGAAAATCCGCCTACAATGACTATGCGGCAAAGCTGGCTGAACGCGGCTTTATCAGCTTTGCCCCTCACAATCTCTACCGGGGAGAGGACCGCTACCGTTGGCTCGATCGAAAGGCTAACAGCATCGGCACCACTTTATTCTCTTTTATTACCGATTCACACGAACAGATTCTGAGCTGGTTGAAAACCCATCCGAATGTGGATCCGCAAAAAATTGCCTTCTACGGACTCAGTTATGGTGGGGAATCAGCCGTTCGCCTTCCGGCACTACTTCCAGACTATTGCCTTTCGATTTGCTCAGGAGATTTCAATCAGTGGACACGGAAAGTTGCCTCGACTGAAATTCCGAACGGCTTCATGCGTTCGATTGAATGGGAGATGCCTTATTGGAATCTAGGCAACACCTATGACTACGCCGAGATGGCAGGATTGATATTCCCCCGACCTTTTATGGTGGAGCGGGGTCATCATGACCGAGTTGCCCGTGACGAATGGGTTGCTCATGAGTACGCGAAGGTCCGGTGGCTTTACGCTCAGTTTGGACTCGTAGACAAAACAGAGATCGAATACTTCCAGGGAGGGCACTCGATCAACGGGAACGCATCGTTCGATTTCCTGCATCGCCACCTCGAATGGCCGAGGCCCTGATTTGTTGATTCAATCGGCAGGAATCTTCGCGTGATTCTATTGCGCTCAAAGATCCGGCACCTCCAGATTCCGCGCTTTCCACAGAATTGAGGCAATTCCAGCCTCAAAATCTCAAGAATGACATGGGAGAGGCCTAAAACGGCCTCTCATTACTGCGAAACTTAATTATGTTTTTTATCATTTTTTATTGTAATTATGGTTTCACCTCATATATTCGAACAGCAACCAATAAAAATGAAACTCGAATCACCACTCGTGAAAAAGGCCAAAGCATTCTCGCTCGTCGAATTGCTTGGTGTTGTCGCTGCTGTCGGTATCCTCGCGAGCGCTGGGTATCTCCTCTTCGGCGAACTCAACAAATCGATCAGCGAAAACAAGCTTCAAAATGAAGTTGCGACCCTGAATGCCGCAGTCGCGACGTATCTGGGATTTGGAGGAAATCTCGATGCAGCTGAAAATCCTGAAGACGTGATCGCTCAACTTAGATCGGTCGCAAAGTCAGATATTTCAGATCGAATTCCCGGATTATCGTCTTCAATGGTAGATCCGCGGATTTCTGCGGTCATTGAAACAGAAGAGCAGGCAGACCCTGACGAACTTCGAGTAGTCTGGAATCAAACCAAGAAGCAGTTCGAAACTTCAAAGACTGGAACCGGAATCACGGCCTTTCTCTTCAATGACTCAGATGCTGAAATCGAAAAATCAGAAGACAATCGTGAATTTGATTATTTGTATTCGAAAAATGACTCATGGGTTTGGGACTACACAGAGACATCCTCGACTTCAGCCTCCGGGCCGACTGCGATAACCACCTATACTCCCATTACAATTGTCAACAACCTCCCGACAACCAAAGCGCAAGGGTCAACCGATTCTGAAGATGAACCTGAAGGGCTTGATCCACCGGTCTTTTCAATGCCGGGCGGAGGATACTCAATTCGTGAATACGATCTTGGCTTGACTCTGTCTAATCCAAATCCAGCCAACTCATCGCAGTTATACTATCAAAAGAACTATGGTACCTGGGAAAGGTATTCGACCGGTTCGATTATCGACGTTACCCCAGATGATACCATCAGTGCGCAGGCCATTGCCTCCGGGGCTGATTGGACCGATAGCTCCCGCCTGGAACAATCCTATAGTGCCACTCCGGTACAGCTGAACCCACCTGACATTATTCCTTCAGCCACTCAGTTTGGAGTCTTCACCAACCGCCTGATCTCTGTGACTTTGGAAGACACCAATGGTGATGATCCCTCAACGCTTGAATATCAGGTCGGAAACGGTCCCTGGCTGGAATATCAGGGGTTCATCCTATTGGACCGCGTTGATTTTGAAAATGGAGTCATATTGAGCGCCAAAGCTGTCTCTGATGACCCGTATTACCTCGACAGCGAAAGCGAATTCAATGCCATTTCCATCGAACCTTTGGAACTCGCAGGCACAGCTGGTGGTCAATTCCACGACCCATCGGGAAGCAACAACATGGAAACCAACCTCAGTTGGAGGAATCCAACGAATGACTACTTCGAATGGGGCACTGGATCCAGCGGCAGCGATCCCAGCTCAATGGAATTCACAGGCCTTGAGAATGACAACATCCAAACAGGAACCCGCTTTCTTGTTGGCGACCTCGATTACTTCAACGGAACCGTTGTTTCCGGAACCGGAGCAGACTCCGTCCAATTTGCTCTGGACTTGGCTTTTGATATCTCAGGCAGCACATACAATACAGCATTCGACTACGAGTTTGAGCTGATCAATACCGTCAACACAAACAATGAATGGGAGTCAGCTGACTATGTCAAAATCGACCGCTCTAACAGCACCACCACTTTCGAGATCAATGGTCTGTCTTTTGAATTGGTTCTCGAGTTTGGCGAAACCACCCCTAACGGCTTCTCGAACTTCGACGAATTTCACGTGAAAGAGCAGCGCACCGCAAGCTCCAAAGTCTACGCCACTCTGTATGATCGAACTGACTCAACAGGCTCAGTGGATAGCAACGGAAATATTGTTCAGGATATACTCGATGGCTTGCTGGCCAGTGTAGGACTTGGTGGCGATGACGGCAACGGCAACGGCAACGGCAACGGCAACGGCAACGGCAACGGCAACGGCAACGGCAACGGCAACGGCAACGGC
>JBLWYI010000054.1:10778-26748 GCA_048267005.1 Verrucomicrobiales bacterium
ACGGCAACGGCAACGGCAACGGCAACGGCAACGGCAACGGCAACGGCAACGGCAACGGCAACGGCAACGGCAACGGCAGCGGCAATGGCAATGGCAATGGCAATGGCAACGGCAACGGCAACGGCAACGGCAATTCAGCCAGTGGTGGAGACGGTGGTAGCAACTGGTGGTAAACCCGGGACCTTCTCACTTGTAACCACATCAAATCTCAATTGAAGAAAGATAAGCTCATGAAACCTGTATCCTCAGTTCAACTCAAATCCGTACTCGGATTTTCACTGATCGAATTACTCAGCGTCGTAGCGGTTATTGGAATTCTCGCGTCCGCTGGTTATGTGATCTTTACCAATGTGAACAAATCGGTGCATCAGGAGAAACTCCTCTCCGAAGTGGCCACCTTGAACTCATCAGTCTCCACTTACCTCGGCTTCGGGGGGAAACTCGATGACGCTCAAAGCGCCGATGAAGTCTTTCAGCGACTCAAATCGGCCGCCAACTCAGAAACAACACGACGTATTCCCGGACTCTCATCTTCAATGATTGATCCCCGGATCACGACTGTTGTGAAAACAGACGCAGAAGCCGACAAAGGCGAACTGCGGGTTGTTTGGAATAAAGCGAAAAAGAAATTCGAGACCGCTACATCCGGTTCCGGCATCACCGCATTCCTTCTGGATACGGATGCTGCTGAAAACGGGAAAGTCGAGGAAACTCGCGAATTTGAATATCTCTACGCCAAGGAAGATACCTGGGTGTGGGATTACTCGGATAATTCCGGCAGCACAGCGCCAGTCCCAACTTCAGTTACCACCACCCCCGGCACAATCCTTCCGGGCACGCCACCGCCAACGGTGCCGACGCCTACCGATCCCGAATCCACGGCGACTCCTCTCAGTCCGCCAACCTACTCAACACCCGGCGGCTCTTACTCCATCCGGGACTATGCGCTGGGTGTAACGCTGCAGAATCCGAACCCCAATGGTTCATCAAATATCTATTATCAGACAAACTATGGACCATGGCTGAAATACACCACCGGCACATTGCTCGATGTCGCACCTGACGATGTGATCAATGCCCAGGCCATCGCGGCAACCGACGAATACAGCGATAGCTCACGGGTGAATCAGTCTTATCTCGCAACCCCGGTCCAGCTGAATGCCCCTCGAATCATGACCTCGGCAGATACGTTTGGCGTGTTTGAAAACCGGCTCATCGGCGTGGTTATCCAGGATACCAATCCCGGCGATGACACCATCATCGAGTATCGCATCGGAAACGGTCCCTGGATCACCTATACTGGATTCCTTCTTCTGGATCGGGTCGACTTCTCCGACGGAGCAGTGATCACCTCACGTGCCACTTCGGAGGATCCCTATTATCTGGCCAGCAACAACGCCATCGATATCGTAGGTGCTGATCCAGTCCAAATGCTGGGTGAAGCCGAGGGATTGTTCAGCAATCCGGATGGATCCAGCAACATGTCTACAAACCTTTCCCGGTGGAATCGTTCGGATGACTATTTTGAATGGGGACGCGTCACAAACAGCTACGGCCAGACCTACTATGGATACGACAAAAGCTGGATGGATTTCGATGGCCTCCAGACAGGCGATATCACTTCAGGTGAACGCTTCCAACTCGGAACGCTCGATTATTACAACGGCAGATTCGTTGCAGACACCGGCGCCGACTCCGTCGACCTCGACCTTGCGCTCACTTTCAACCTTGGAGGAAATACCTACAACACTTCTTTCGATTACGAATTTGAGCTCATCAATACGATAAACGACAGCAACAATTTGCTCGGCTGGGCATCTGCAGACTACGTCCGTATCAACCAGTCAAACAGCGCCACCCAATTCGAAATCGAGGGCATCACCTTCGAACTCGTCCTCGAGTTTGGCGACACCACCTCTGATGGCTTTGCTGACTTCAACGAATTTCACGTCAAGGAACAGCGCGGCGCGACTTCAGCTCTCTATGGAACGATCATTGATCGAACAACATCGCAGGGCACCGTCGGCAGCGATGGACAGGCCAATGGAAGATCAATATCGGATATCGCTTCATCCGGGGGCGACCCGAAAGCAATTCTCGATTGGCTCAATTCAGTTAAAGACTCAAAACCCGGACCTGTTGCAGATTCAGAATCGGAACCCAATTCGGGCAACGCTTATGGCAATGGCAAGGGCAAGGGCCTCGTCAGCAATCTCCTCGACCTTGTTCTCTAATCACTGATCAGCCCAAAACGGATACCGAATTGTTCAAGTTTACCTGCTGACCGATTTCTGAACCCAGACTTTATAATCCCGGGAACGGGGCTTACCTGAGCAAGTGAGCCCCGTTTTCCATTGCTACGTCCACATCCCGTTTTGCCACCACATCTGTCCCTATTGTGCCTTCTACAAGCACAAGCCGGGCAAGCTGGCGAACGAGGCCTTTATCGACGCCCTGCTGGCTCAGTTCGAGTCTGAAAAGTCTTCACTGAACAGTGAGCTGGACACTCTCTACCTCGGTGGCGGCACCCCTTCCCTGCTCAGCTCAGCCCATCTGGAGAAACTCTTCCTCGGTCTCAGTTCTCATATCTCCCCCAATACCGAGGTCACCCTCGAGGCAAATCCCGCCACATTCGATCTCAAGAAAGCTCAGCTCATGCGCGAGCTTGGCATCAATCGTATCAGCCTCGGCGTGCAATCTTTTCAATCTGAGACTCTGAAAACTCTCGGTCGCGATCACTCTGGTGAAGATGCCAAAACCGCCTTTTTCATTCTACGGGAAGCAGGATTCAAAAACATTTCCATTGACCTGATGTTCTCAATTCCCGGTCAGGATTCCGCCCTGTGGAAAAACGATCTGAGCATTGCAACGGATGAACTGACACCCGAGCACATCTCCTGCTACAACCTCACCTACGAAGAGGACACCGAATTCCTGACCCGTCACCAAACCGGCGAACTCGACACCAGTGAAGACCGCGACGCCACTCTGTTTTATCAGGCAATGGATTCACTCGAGGCGGCCGGCTTTCAACACTACGAAATATCCAACTACGCTCGTGACGGTCACCAATCCAAACACAATCAGGCTTACTGGTCAGGGAAAGATTACCTCGGTCTGGGGCCGGGGGCCGTCTCTACCATTCACGGGGAACGTTGCAAAAATCTCCCCGACACCGCCCGGTTTGTTGAGGATCCTTTACAAAAAGTTGAACCGGAAACCCTCACCGAAGAGGACCGCCGCATCGAAACCATCGCCATGCAGCTGAGAACCAGCGCCGGCTTGAAAATGGATGCCCTGATCCCCGGTTCAGAAACTGATCACGATTTTCGATCAGACAGTGTTGACTCGATGATCGAACAGGGTCTGATCGAAATTCGAGATGAACGGATTTTCCTGACCCGGGACGGCAAGGCACTGGCTGACCCTATTGCCGCCGCATTGATCTGATAGCCGTATATTTGTTGATTCAAATAACCCGGGAACTAGCTCGCAATTTGGACAGAGCTGAGGGCATGCCGGTAGGCAGATAGATTCTCCACCTCAGTCGCGAGAATATTTCGATGCTGCTTTAAAATTTCAATATAGGCAAAAGGAAGCGCCGCAGCGTCCCCTCCGGCAATAAATGAATCCAGATCGGCAATCAGACGGGCGTCCATTTTTTCGCAGGCATACAGCAAATCATCTTCCCGGTTGCCCGAATTCGGCGCGCAAATCTCACTCTTCAAAGTTCCACTGAATACGGCAAGGTTGGGATCAGTGGGATCTCCTCCGAGGTTCCGAATCGTCAGGCGCAGCTGCTGAGCCACTGGTTCACGCTCTTTCACCAAATGCCGCACCAGGTTCCTGCCTTCCCGGTCAGGGAAGGCTTCGATGACTGACACGTATTCTCTGGTACTCGTACGCAATCGATACAAAAGCGATTCGAGTCTCTCAAGAAGATGCTCTGAATTATCAGCAACTTTTGAGTCCTTCGCGTCAGAGGAAAAGGAAGCTATCATAGGCACGGTCTGGTCAATTAGTACGGTTAGCCTTTGTTTAGCATTATCCATGCCCGCCTTGATTTTTATACAGTACACAAGTCCGCCCGATCCGTGGGACCGGACCGGGCGGGTGCACTTGTCTTCTTTTGACCTTCTCCTGATTGGAGAAAAATTGTCTTTTCTAATGTTTGATCAGTCAGTGAGTTTTTTTCCGAGTCTTTCCAATGCGTTTCCCGTCTCCCTGAGAACTTTCTCCACGCCTTCGGCAGCTTCCTCTCCTGCATTTTCAAGAGCCTCCCCTACCTTCTCCGCAGCAGATTTCTCCCGCAAAACGAGAACGTAGCTCTCATAATCGGGCATCACATCTTTCAGCGTGATGAACGGTTCAAACTCCGGATTCCGGAACCCAATCACTCCGATAGCGATTCGCGCTCCGGCGTTGCCGGTGGGTTGTCCACCGTCATCGGGTTTGGCGTGGACAATCATGCCCCGGCCAAGAATGGAGTGCTCTCCATGTGTCAGGTGAATTCCGGGGACAATAATTGTCTTGGTGGCAACGCCCTTATCATCGGCGAGCAAATTACCCAGGTCTCCCACGTGGCCTTTTTTCATTTTCCCGTCAGTCACTTCGGCTGGTTCTTTCTCTCCGGATGGCAATGCGTGATCATGACCTTCAGGATTGAAATGCCCTCCGGCACTTTTCCCTGCAGCATCGCTGGCATCACCGAATTCGTGGATGTGAAATCCATGTTCCTGCCCCGGATTCAGTCCGGAGACAACAGCCTGAATTTCCACACCGGTCCCTACCTGCCGGAAGGTGACCACTCCTTTCGCAGTGCTCTCTGCAGTCGGGTTTAAAATGGCAATCAGTTCAGTGGATTTGTGTTCTTTTTTTTCGTCCTGCCCGATGGCAAGGGACGCGACAGTGATTGCGAAGATACTGCCGATTGTTTTTATCGATTTCTTCATGGGTTTTCTTTGGTTCAGGTTCGTAATTCTCTGAATGGCTCACAGCTTTGCCGAAATGGCGTCCAGAGAAGCGATGTGGTTCATAGTACGAGGCAGGAGACAATCGCGAATCATACCCTGCGCATCCGGCATCACCCCGTCATCATTGAGCGCTGCCTCATAGGCTGCTTTCCCGATCATCTCCCCTTTCGAGAGAGACCGGACGGCCGATTCTTCGCCAAAAAAATTGGCCGTTGATTGAACCGCGTGGGTCAGTGTTCCCCACGCACCGGAGTCGATTTCCGGAGCGCCTCCCATTTTCAAAACGTGCTCACGCAGCTCAAATGCTGAGCGCTTGTGCTCAGCTTCAATCGAACGCAGTTGAGCAATTCCCGGCTCACCATCGAACTTATCAATAGCCTGCCGATAGGTCTCAATAGCGGACAGCTCACCCCGCAGGAGGCTGTTGCATACTTTAATGCAGTGATCCTCTTTTACAGGGGCATCCAGTGTAATTGTCGTTGTCATGCATCCCAAAGGCGCATGAAACATACCGGGCACACTATCTCACTGATAATCAGCCACATGACTGTTATCAGGACACAAAAAAGCCTCTGAATCTTTGCAGATCGCAGAGGCGTTTTGTGCAAATTGCAACTGAGATGCGCTAGATCACTTCAGTTCGTGAATCTTGATGTTCTTCCATGCTACATCGAAAGGCCCGGACTGCTTGCCGATTCCGTGGACCTGCAAGCCGATGTGCCCTTTAGGATGCGTCTTGTAGATCTCCTCGTGTGTCAGATCAGCAACCGCTTTTCCATTGATCCAGGTTTGGATACGAGCACCTTTAGCGACGATTTTGAAGTGATTCCACTCGCCATTTTTCATGTGCTTGTGAGAATGCCCTTTATCCTGTGGCTCAGGAGACAGCCAACCGAGTCCGGTTGCTTCGCCATAGATGTATCCAGACTGACCGGGGCTTGATTCGATCTCAACCTGGGGACCGTAAAGACGACCGCCGTGGCTTTTCTCTTTGTCAACATCCTTGAGCAATGAACGGATCTGGCAGCCGGAATTGAGGCTGTCATGAACTTTTACGTCAAACTCCAGCTCGAAGTCACCGAACTGTTTGTCAGAAACGAGGAACGTGTTCGGGCTGCCTTCCGCAGTCGTGCCGTGAATGGTGTCGCCGTCCACTTTATAGGTGGCGAACCCGCTTTTGATGCTCCATCCGTCCAGAGTCTTTCCGTCAAAGAGCGAAATGATATGGTTATCCGCCACAAGTGGAAGAGCAATGGCACCGACAAGCGCGGCTGTGAGCAGGGTGATTTTGGTTTTTTTCATAGAAACTTTTGTGAGCAAAAATTTTAATGGATTCCCCGAATGTGTCGACAAACATCATCGCGGGAAAATGCCTCCATTTTTAACGATCAGGCAGCCTCCATAAAGGCATTTGAAAATCCCAAGACCCGCGTCCACAATTCCGCGCCATGTCGGACCCAGCTGAACTACCCATCATCATCGCCATCGACGGCCCTGCGGCCTCGGGGAAAAGCACTGTCGCAAAAAAACTCGCCCGCCAGTTGGGCCTGATTTTTGTGAACTCAGGTGCGATGTACCGCGCGTTCACTCATCTTATCGTAGTCGAGAAAAATATCGATCCGGCCGATACTGAAGCTGTCTTGCAATGTCTCAACGATACGACATTCGACTGTGGCGAACGGGACGGCGCCAGCACCATCGGTGTCAACGGCACAGAACTAACAGAGGCCCAACTTTCAGCCACTGCGGTGAATGAAAACGTCTCAGCCATCGCAAAGATCCCTGAAGTCCGTGAGCGCCTCGTTGCCGAGCAGCGCAAGTATGGAGAAAAGCTTCCCGGCGTTGTGATGGAGGGACGCGACATCGGATCCGTCGTCTTCCATGACACACCCCACAAATTTTACGTCGATGCCTCGCCCGAAGTCCGTGCTCAGCGCCGCCGAGCCCAGGGAATCGAGGACGAAATCGCAGAGCGGGACAAACAGGACTCCAGCCGCAAGGCAGCTCCACTCACCGTGGCCGATGGCGCCGTCGTCGTCGACAGCTCAGACCTGACTCCCGATCAAGTCGTTGATGAGATCGTAAAGCACATCCCGGCAAAAGCGGTCGCCGCTCCAACCCTTCCAGCCAGACGCGAGGGGCGGGACATGAACTTCGTATACTGGCTCGGTTATACCTTCTTCAAGTTCGTGACCTGGCTATACGGCGATTACAAAGTCATCGGTCGAGAAAAACTGCGTGAAGACCTCGACGGCCTTCTCATTGCATCGAATCACGTCAGTTTTGTCGATCCTCCGGTCGTCGGCATCGCCTATCACGATGCTGTCTACTACTTCGCGCGTAAGACTCTCTTCGATCACCCGATTGCCAACTGGATTTTTACGCGGTGGCGCGCCATCCCGGTGAATCAGGACAAACCGGAAATCTCCAGCCTCAAGAAAGTGATCGCCCTTTTGAAAGACGGTAAGAAGGTCGTTCTTTTCCCCGAGGGCGAGCGGTCCTGGGATGGAATCATTAAAGAAAAAGCCGAAGCCGGCATTGGCATGATTGTTTCCAAGTCCAATGTCCCGGTCTTACCGGTTCGGATTTTCGGGGCTGAGAAAGTTCTCCCTCGCGGAAAGAAATGGCCAAAGCGGGGAAAGATCAGACTCGTCGTAGGCGACTCCATGGATTTCACAGAGCTGCTCAACAGCGGCGAGCTTAAAGGGAAAGCTCTTTACGAGGAAATCAGCCTGCGAATCATGCGGGAAATTGCGAAGCTCGAGCTGCCTGAGGAAAATTGAATCACCCCTCGTATTATTCACCGCTCCCGACTGCCTTCAGCCAATCAAAGGTTGTGGTGCCTGTCGTTTCGCATTAATTAGGAGGTCCGATGCCAGACGAACCGACTGCAGACGCCCCTGAAATCTCGTGCCCGACGGTGCTCAAGGCACTGGCAGATGAGAAACGCTTCGAAGTCGTTAAACTACTCATGAAGAATCCCTCGCACGTGAAGGATCTTCAAACAGCGTTGTGCATTGACCAGAGTTTGCTCTCGCATCACCTCCGCCTTCTGAGGGATGCCGGCATTGTTCAGTCCAAGCGGGACGGCAAAGCCGTTCTCTATTCCCTGAGCCCCTCCGTGGAAACCCGGCGGGAGGGTGAATCGCTCAATCTCGGCTGCTGCAAACTTTCCTTCAGCCCCGATCCGTCCAACTAGCCTGATCAGCCTGCAATAAGACGGGCTTTGCCTTCGGGCAACTCGCAGCACATATAGTCTTCCAGTTCCGGGACATCGCTTCGCGCCTGGATATTGCAAAGATCTCCGGTCGCCAGCATCGTGCCGACGCCTTCACGGATTCCAATGAAGGCCACGTTTTCGCAGATTTTCTCCGTCTGCTGCATGTTATGAGTCACCAAAACCACGGTGCGCGTTTCCTTGATTCGGAGAATCAATTCTTCGATCGCTTCGGTCGACTTCGGATCCAGCGCACTGGTTGGCTCATCCATTAAGATAACCTCAGTTCCCGTGGCCAGCGTCCGGGCGAGGCAGAGCCGTTGTTGCTGTCCCACACTGAGCTGTTGCCCCGGTTTTCTGAGCCGGTCTTTTACTTCATCCCAGAGAGCCGCCTCGCGCAATGCTTTCTCCGCTACGTCCGGCCACTCTTTCTTCGGCACGACACCCAGATGACGGACACCGAAGAGCACATTTGCCAGAATGCTGCATGGGAACACCACCGGTTGCTGAAAAAGCATCCCGATCCGGCTGCGCAGCTTATCAGGATCCACTCCCGAATCATAAACCGGCTCTCCCATGTGGAACACCTGCCCCTCCACTTTCAGCCCGGGCGAAAGCTCAATCAGCCGGTTCAGACTTTTCAAATACGTGCTCTTTCCCGCTCCCGAAGGCCCGATGATTCCAAAGACGCCACCCGTCGGTATCTCCAGAGAGACCGGATTGAGGATCTTTTGTTTACCGGCGGATACAGTGAGGTCCGTGGTTTTCAGAATCGGTTTATCCATGGTTGGCTTCTTCGTGAATTTTGAGTCGAGCGGGCAGAGCCAAAAGACTCAACCCGAATACAAGGACGATAAGAATAAACGCCGCGCCCCACAGCTTCGCCTTCACCGCCGGATCAAAGGAATCCTGAGCGAGAATAAAGATGTGATAAGGCAGACTGAGCACCGGACTTTCCTTAATGGCATCGGGAAAAGTCGCTCCGGCAAAGATCGTTGCGGTGAACATAATCGGAGCAGTTTCGCCAGCTGCCCGCGCCAGCCCCAGCATCAACCCGGTCACCAGCCCGCTCAGGCTCTGCGGAAGGATCACTGAACGAATGATCTGCGATTGCCGCAACCCCAGGCCTGAGGCTGCTTCGATATATCGCCGGGGCAAACTTCCAATCCGTTCGATCAAAGTCACAACCACCGTCGGCAAAATCATCACCCCCAGCAGAATCCCCCCGGCCAGCCAGCTTTTCCCCCAGCCGAGCCACTGCACAAAGATGATCATCCCGACAATCCCGAAAAGAATACTCGGCACGCCGTTGACCAGATACAACAGCACCGTGACTTTACCCCGGTGCCGGCTTTCGCGGAGGTAAACACTGTGCACAATGGCAATCCCCAGTGCCAGAGGCGTGCAGAAAACCAGAGCGGTAAGGAGCAGGATTACCGTTCCCACCAGGTTATAAAAAATGCCGCCGGCGGCTCCCACCAGCGCGATCTGCTCAGTTAAAAACGACCACGAAATTGCCGACCATCCCCGGGAGGCGATGAAAAACACGATTCCCAACAACACCGCGCACGAAAACAAGGCGCACAACCCGGTGAAAATCCGGAATAGGTGATGAATCAGTTTACGCTTCATACCTCTTCCTTGCGAAACGTTGCAGCGATACCCCTGCCAGGGTGATGACGACGACCAGAACCATCAGGATGATCCCCAGTCCCAGCATGGCAGCCCAGTGAAGCGGCTGCCCGTAGGCGATATTGGTTTCAGATCCACCTAGCTTGCTGGTCAAAGTTTGCCCCGCCCCGATTAGTGGCTCCAGGGAGAACAAAGAATTCGGCAATTGATTGTCCTGACGCCCCACGACAAGGAAAACCGCAATTGTTTCCCCCATGGCACGCCCCAGTGAGAGCAGCACCGCTGCCACCAAACCGGGAAAGGCCTGCGGAATCGACACGTGAAGCGCAGTCTCCGTTGACGTCAGTCCCAACCCGCGGGCCGCCATACGCTGGGCGCGGGGAACACCGCGAAGCGCATCATCCGCCAGTGTCATGATGGTTGGCAGGATCATCACCGCCAAAAGAATTCCCGCAGTCAGCAGCGTATCACCACTGAGCAGATCGAAACTTTCCATCGAGTCATAGACCCAGTTCCGGAGGATCAGAATACCCAGCAAACCGTAGACGACCGAAGGAATTCCGGCCAGCAGCTCCACCGTGATCTTCAACCCCATTCGCAGTCTTCCCGGCAAAAATTCAACCCCGAAAACCGCGGCGGCGATCCCAACCGGCCCAGCCAGAACGAGAGCGACCACCGCCACCGCCACGCTGCCATAAACCATTGGCAACGCGCCGAATTCTTCATCACGGTAAAACCATTTCGCCCCCGTGATGAAGTCGAAGCCGGAGTGTTTCCAGATCGGGAGGCTTTCCCAAAGCAACATCCCCAGGCCACCGAGCAATCCCAGCAGGGCCACCCCCGAGAACAACCAGCTCGCCAACTTTACATAACTGAAGCGGCGATTGTTTGATCCGGAAGTGTTAACAGCCATTCAGATTTCGTTGCAGTGGAAACGTCCGGTCAATTTTTCAATCGGTTCTTAATCACCCTTTCAGATCCGCCAGCGCCAGATAGCCATGCTTGCGGACCAGCTCCTGTCCTTCTTCACTGAGAATGAAATCCACCATCACCTTGGCATTGCCTTCCGGCTCACCATTGCTCAGTATAAAAAGAGGACGACTCATCGGATAACTCCCTGTGGCAATGTTCGGCCCGGTGGGTTCAATGACGCCGTCATCCGTCTCAAGCCCGAGCGCAAAAACAGTCTCACCGTCTGCCCAGGATGAGGAAAGTTGCGACAGCGCCCCGCGAGTGGTTGCCACCTTGTTGCGGGTTTCCTCGTTGCCGCCCACTTCCGGAAAACTCACCTGCGGCGCATCGTGATAATCGCCGTATGCCCATTTCGCAAAGACCTCCCAGGTGCCCCGGCCCGGTTCCTTGTTAAAGAAAGCAATCCGCTGGTCCACTCCTCCCAGATCCTTCCAGTTGGTGATTTCCCCGCTGTAGATGCCTTTGATTTCCTCTTTGGAGATGGACTTTACCCCGCCATCCCAGACATCTTTTGAAACGATCAAGGCCACCGCATCATCTCCGATATGGATTTGATGAAAGCGGCAGAGCGGAAACTTCTCGCGATCTGAATCACTCACCGGTTTCGAGGCCATCCCCAACTGAACCAGCCCCTCACCCAGTGATGAAATTCCACCCGAACTTCCCCCCTGAGTATCCACCTGAATTTCCATACCCATACGGGCGCGCAGAACTTCCGCCGCTTCTGCAACGGGCAGGTTCACCGTGGTCGAACCATTGATCTTGAGTGGCTCCCCTGCCGCAGCGTCAGCCGAATCGCTGCCATCCGAATCAGGAGTGGAATCACCACAGGCGGAAAAAGTGAGAGCGGCGACCAATGCCACAACGGTGGAGAAAAACGGGATAAAAACTTTCATAAAACGAAGCGCCACGGCGATTTCACGACCACTCGTATCGAAATTTAAGCCGAAAATCCAGATTTATATGAAAATATTTTTGTATGAACAATATTTAATAATGAAGACAGCTGAGCTCTTTCCGGGGATTTGGGTGGCTTCGGGCAGGATTTCTCACCGGCAAAGACCGGCGGAAGTTATTCACGGTGAAAGGGCGAACCGCCCTTGAGATCGCTCGTATCTTCCGGCATGGTCGCTCAGCCACTGAATTACCGATGACAGGAACCACCGGTCCAACCGAAAACTCACATCACGATGACGACTACGTTCGCGAGTTGTTCGACAAGATGGGACCAACCTATGGCCTCATGAACGTGATCACCTCGTTCGGTTTCTCAGAATGGTGGCGGCACGCCTGCGTGAAACTCGCTGGAATCAAGGATGAGGAAACCGTTTGCGACATGATGGCCGGCTCCGGAGAATGCTGGCGTTACCTCAGAAACCGGGGCTCCAAAATTCTCTCAGTCGATTTCTCCTCCTTTATGATCGAGAAACAGCATGAGCGGAGCCACAAATTCAACGAAGCCATCGAGATCAAATGCGAAAGCGCGCTCGCCACGTCGATCGAATCCAACTCGGTTGATGCCGTAGTCTGCGCTTTCGGATTAAAAACCCTTTCCGATGATGCCATGCATCAATTTGCCCGGGAAATCAGCCGAATCCTGAAACCCGGGGGCAAATTTTCCCTCATCGAAATCTCAGTCCCGCAATCCCCCTTCCTCAAAGTGCCTTACGAGTGGTATTTGCAGAAAATCATCCCGCTTTTCGGCAAGATCTTCCTTCACGACTTCGAATGTTACCGGATGCTGGGAATCTACACCTCTGAATTCGGATCCTGCGCGCGGGTTTCGGATCATTTCACCACCGCCGGGCTGGATACCACGGTCGCCAACCACTTCTTCGGCTGCGCCACGTCTCTTTCAGGGCACAAACTCCCCTAGCAGAAGTCCGTCCCCTTTTTTCGGGATGCCTTTCGAATCGATTTTTTACCCGTCCCCTTTTTTCCGGACGCCTTCCGAATCGATTTTTTACCCGTCTCCTTTTTTCCGGACGCCTTCCGAATCGATTTTTTACCCGTCCCCTTTTTTCCGGACGCCTTCCGAATCGATTTTTTACCCGTCTCCTTTTTCCGGACGCCTTCCGAATCGATTTTTTACCCGTCCCCTTTTTTCCGGACGCCTTCCGAATCGATCAGAAATACACCCGGAACTTTCAGGGTGACCTCCAGAATGAGCCCCCTCGGAACAAGATCAATAAATTGATGGTAAACTACTTATAACTCAACCCCTCACAACCGGGAAGGGTGCCACCTCAATGCAGCAAAGGGAAAACTTCGCTTCAGGTCTACTGATTTCATCAAAATGGACGAATCCGAACAGGAAGCGGCTTTGAAACACACAACTCGACTCACCCCTGATTACCTGGCAGCCTCTGCTGGCAAATTACCCGGGACTTCAGAAACTCTTCCGGTTTCCCCTTGTTGAATCTCTATGATGAAGAAAACTCCACTCTCTCCCAGTCCGTTTCACATCCCGTTGGATCGCCGCCGCCTGCTGCAAAGCCTGCTCATCACCTCCGGCGGAATCATCACCAGCGATATTTATGCGGAAGCACTCACTCTCACCCCACGACAGACGGAGGGACCTTATTACCCCGATCACCTGCCTCTGGATCAGGACAATGATCTTAGCCAGATCGCCGGCGAGTCGATGGCGGCAGAAGGCGACATCACTGAATTCGGTGGTCGACTTCTCGATCTCAACGGAAAACCAATCACGGATGGAGTCGTCGAACTCTGGCAGTCTGATAACAACGGCTGCTATCTTCACAGCCGCGGAAAACTGAAGGGGGAAGAGCGCGATCCGGGCTTTCAGGGATACGGAAAGATCAAAACCAACGAAAAAGGCGAGTATCGCTTCCGCACCATCAAACCCGGCCTCTACACCGGCCGGACCCGGCATTTCCACGTCGCGGTGCTTCAGAACGACAAGCGAATGCTGACCACCCAACTCTATTTTCTCGATGAACCGGGTAATAAGAAAGACGGGATCTTGAACCGGATCAAAGACGCGGACCAAAAGATGTCGGTGCTCGCCGATTTCAAGGTATCGAAGGAGAACAAGAAGATCCAAAAGGCCACCTGGGACATTGTCATCGGCCTGACACCTGAAGACCCGAAGCCGAAAGGAAACCGGGGCGGTCAGCCAACAAAGGGCAAAGGCCCGAAAGGAGCACGGCAGAACTAGCTTCTTCTGAAAGTGCTCCGCACGGGGCACTACTACAGAAAGGTGACCTGTTCCGGCTTGCTGTTGGAGTTTAAATCCGGCACTGTCCGCCATCATGTTCCCCAATCCTTTTCGAGTCTACCTGTTCGTTTTCCTGCTCTTCGGATCGCTGTTGAATTCGATCGCTCAGGACAGCGCCGACAAATCCGCCCCGGCTACCCGGCCGAATATATTAATCATCACCGTCGATGACATGTCGGCGGACTCAGTCGGCGTTTACGGATCGAAACTCGAAGGAACCACCCCGTCGATGGATCAGCTCGCGGCGGAGAGTTTGAAGTTTGAATACGCCCATGTTCAAGTCGGGAACTGTTATCCCTCGCGGAACGTGATGTGGTCAGGTCTTTATCCCCACAACTCCGGTGTTGAGGGATTCTACCAATTTAAAGACGCCACTCACCCCACGCTGCCCGACATTCTGCAAAACGCCGGCTACTTTGTCGGGATTCGCGGGAAAGTTTCACATTCCTCGCCCTATCAGCCCTACCATTGGGACATCGATCTCACAAGGCGGGCGGACGGCACTCAGGAGCACATCAAAGATGTCGAAAGCTACGGCCGATCCACCAGCCAGGGCATCGCCAATGCCAAAGAGGCAGGCAAGCCATTTTGCATCAACGTGAACATCTCCGATCCGCACAAACCTTTCTGGAAACCCGGTGACAAACATCCCGCGTCGAAAGAGTTCACACCCGAAGAAGTTCCCATCCCCGGATTCCTGGTCGACGATCCCATCATCCGCAAAGAGCTTTCCGAATACTACACCTCCGTTCGGCGCGCTGATGACGCTGTCGCATCGATCCTTGATGCGCTCGATCAGTCAGGCGAGAAAGACAGCACGGTTGTGATTTTCCTGTCCGACCATGGGATGCCCCTCCCCTTTGCCAAAACCCAGCTTTATCATCACAGCACCCACACCCCGCTTTTAGTGCGCTGGCCGGGAGTCACCAAAGCCGGCTCCATCGATGACAAACACATGGTCTCAGCCGTCGACTTTATGCCGACGATTTGTGAGATCGCCGGGATCACCGAAGATTACGAGTTCGATGGTCGCTCGTTCGCCAGTTTGCTGAAAGGCGAGGATCAGAAAGGCCGGGACGCCGTCTTTAAAGTCTATAATGAGAACTCCGGTGGCGCCCGCCACCCCATGCGCGCGGTGGAAACCCGGGATTATCTCTACATCTTCAACCCCTGGTCGAATGGCACCCGCAAAGTTTCAGGAGCCACCCTCGGGACCGCTGCCTACAAGCAGATGAAAAAGCTGGGGGCGACGGATCCGAAGATGGCAGCCCGTATCAAACTCTTCGACTACCGCGAGTTGGAGGAATTCTATGACATGAAAAATGATCCTGACTGCCTCGTGAATTTGATCGATTCCCCTGACCATCAGGAGGCTCTCAAGGCACACCGTGAAGTGATGACTTATTTCCTAGAAGAGACCAACGATCATGCCGCCGTGCCTTTCCGTGGCCTCGGCATTCAAGACGTAATGGATCGCTACATGGAAAAAGTCGAGGCCGAGTCCGCCGAGCGGCGCAAAAACCGCCCGAAAAAGCAGAAAAACCCCAAAGGCAACCAGAAGGGAAAAGGCCAGAACAAGGGAAAAGCCGCCGCCAAAAAGGAAGCGGCCTGATTCTGACGTTTCACGATCCAACAGGGTTGGATCGATGAACAGACCTTGTTGGATCGCAGAGCCCAGTCCGATCGCTAAGCACAGAAGAATCCGTGTAGCGTCGGCTTCAGTCGATGGCGGAAGGCGGGGGCATTGAATTCGTCGACTGAAGCGACGAAATTCAGTTGCTATGGATTCGCCGATTTAACGATGCCTGTCGCGTAGCGACTTCTCATTCATAGCCGTGGGTTTTCAACCCACGGAGACAATACGGAAGTCCGGACGTCGCATCGCGACCGCTCAAAAAGGCCGATGTCGTAGTCTCCACCGGTTGATCGGTCGCT
>JBLWYI010000055.1:0-24268 GCA_048267005.1 Verrucomicrobiales bacterium
CCCATCCAACACGCCATCCCAATTCCACCCCAAGCATCTTCCACACACCAACCAACGGAACACCATTCCGTTCCACACAAGCCCTGAATCATCACCACGCCACCTCATCAAGCTCAGAAGGGCCAATTGCGTATCCGCTACAAAAAGGACAGGCTTCAACCATGTTCTTGCCCCGGATCCTTTGCCTTGCCCTGATCACCGCGACTTCCGGTCTGCTTGCCGAAGACTGGCCTCACTGGCGTGGCTCCAGTCGCACCGATATCACCACGGAATCCTCCGGCTATCAAACGGGGAAACCATGGCCGCCTGCGGGGGCTCTTTGGAAAATGAATGCAGGCGAAGGCGCCGCAAGTCCTCTCGTCGTCGGCGATGTCGTCTACACCATCGGCTGGGCCAACAACTCCGACACGGTTCGCGCCATCGATCCCGCAACCGGCAAAACAATCTGGGAACAAACCTACCCCGCCCCGAAATACGGACGCCACGCCGTGGGCGACCAACGAATGTATCGCGGCGCGACCGCCACACCTGAATACGATCCTGCCACCGGCGCGCTTTACACCCTCTCCTGCGACGGTGATCTGCGGGCCTGGAATACCGGAAAAGGGGGCGCTCCCATTTGGAACCTCAATCTCTACAAGCAATTCGAGGTGCCAAAGCGCCCGCAGATCACGACCCGAAAAAACACGCTGCGCGACTACGGCTACACCACCGCGCCGCTGGTTTTTGAAAACTGGGTCATCGTCGAAGTGGGCGACCCGAAGTCAGGCAATCTCCAGGCGTTCGACAAGATCACCGGCAAACATGTCTGGGGTTCGGAAAACCGCGATGTCGCCGGACACACCGGAGGACTCGCTCCCATGACAATCGATGGCGTCCCCTGTGTCGCCGTGGCGACCTCGTATCATGCGCTGGTCGTCCGGCTCGACGGACGCAACGCCGGCAAGACCGTGGCTGAATTCCCCTGGGCCACCGATTTTTCCAACACCATCGCCGGCATCGCCGCGCGCGGGAATGAACTCCTGATCAGCTCGCACTACAATCAGAAGGCCATGGCCAAGGTCGCGATCTCGCTGAAAGACGGAGCCCGCGAAGTGTGGCGCAACCAACACTCAACCGGTGTCTGCACGCCGGTGATCCACGGGGATCATCTTTATTTCGCCAACAAAGGAATCCACTGCGTCGATTTTGAAACCGGGAAACTCGTCTGGGAGGGGGGAAAAATCGGCGACGCCGGATCCTGCCTGGTCACGGCAGACGAACGCCTCATCGTCTGGGGAAACGGGGGCGACCTGTCCATTGTCGACACCGCAAAACGTTCCCCGGATGAAATCAATATCCTCGCGGTAAAAACCAATATCCTGAATGAGATGGCCTGGCCGCATGTCGTTCTCGCCAATGGCCGCGTCTATTGCAAAACCACCAACGGCGAGCTGGTCTGTTTCTCTCTGATGGGCGAGAAACCTGCCACCCCGCCAACGACCACTGCCGTCGAGCCCGAAAAGCTGAACTACACCGCATGGGACGCAAGCCACCCGACAGGGCAGATCTGGTCATGGAAACAGGGAGACGGTGCATCAAAACGATCATCCGCCGCCCGGCGCGCAGGGCTGGTACCCCGCACCGATGCAGTGATCACCACAACCGGCGCGCTGCATTTCTCAGGGGGCGGAATCGTTCTCAACGGCGTTTCCACTCCCCTGCTGGAGGCCTGCAAAAAGTCGGGCGCTTTTTCCATCGAACTGGTTTTCACCACCGACAACGTCGCGCAAAAAGGCCCCGCCCGAATCGTGTCGTTTTCCAAAGATCCCTACGAACGCAATTTCACCCTGGGGCAGGAAGGCAAAAATTTGACCCTCCGTCTCCGCACCCCGAAGACCGGCAAAAACGGCTCCAGTCCCGAAGTCACCCTCTGGGAAATTCCGCAATCACGAGTCAACAGGGTCTGTTTGACGTACGAACAGGGTTCGATCGTTTTTTACCACAACGGCAAACCGGTGATGACAACCGACAAGGTGGACGGGGATTTCTCAAACTGGGACGAGGTGGAACAGGGCCTCATCCTCGGGGATGAATGGGCCGGAGGCAGTCGCTTCTGGGAGGGAATGATCTTTGCCATCGCCTTCTACGATCGTGCCCTGACTGAAAAGGAAGTCGGCGCGCGGGATCAGTTGCTCGCGCAATGATCAGTCCTCGTAGTCGTCATCGTCATCGGGAAAGATCCACTCGCTCTGCTGCCACTTGCGATTGTTCGTGCGGAAGGCGATACCGAGATTCGCCATATTCTCGAAGTTGGAGATCAGCTCCGGAAGTTGTTCCAGCATGGAATCAAACTTTCCTTTCGGGAACGAAAAGTGGTAACCGGTCTTTTTCCCCGCCACGCGCAGGCTGAGGTTCACATTCCTGGCGTTCTGCCCAATCGCGAAGGAAAAGTCCATCTCGTTGCCCAGCTCACGAAGCCGCGCTTTCATCCCACTCTCTTTCAGTGTCGAAAGCTTCTCGCTTTTCCGTTCCCGCAACGCGTTCCGGTCCTGACGCCCTTTGACCAGGCCGACGAGCTTCTCGACTTCTTCGACGTTGCTGACGATTCCTTCACCCACATCGCGCCGCCGCCAGCCGTCGTCGCTCATGAGGAGCAAGCCTTCCCGCCCGGTTTCATCCGAGAAGTAGAGCTTGAACCGTTCGCTGTCGCCCCAGCGCCGCCCGGATTCGTTGGGCGAAACGGTGATGTCGAGCTGACTCGTTTGCTCGCTCAATTTTAACCGGTGAATCACGTGGAATTTGCATTCCACACGAATCAAAGCGTCGAGTTGTTTCTGGACCGGTTTAAGCCACTCGATCTGGTCCGGAGTTTTCTCAATGCGAACAGGTTCGAGGCCGGAAAAGGTTTCACGTAGAAACTTCCGGATGGAAGGTGACGGCAACATTCCCCCTCCGGGCTACGGCTTAATAGGCTGCAGGCCGCTTTCCGGCTCCAGGTTCATGATTCTGTCATGAATCTTGAGGATCTCCTTGGATTTGGCAAAGAAGTCGTTCACTTCTTCAACACTGGCGTTGTTGCTGGCCACAATCGTGTCCAGTTCGTTGAGGAACTTGTGTGAATCCATTTGCAGTGCCTTCATCTGCGATTGGGCGCGGGCATACGCATCGGAAACTTTGTTACGTGCGCGGGCGAAGGCTTCACGCTGTCCTTCCTCCCGATAGAAGGATGCCTGCTCGGCTTTGAATTCCTTGTTCTTGAACATGCGCTTCATCAAGCCGTATCGCTCCTTGGGAGGAACTGAGGCAGGAACCGCAAGTTGATCTGCAAGAAAGCGCTCCAGCTCGCGAAACTCGTGAATGGGTTTTTCATACTGCTGATGAAGGAAAGTGAGTCCGGTGACGACACTCTGGAGCTGTTGGGCTTCTTTTGCGTCGAGGGCCTTGCCTGTCTTCAGCTTATCTTCGACGGACCCGATGTATTCCAGTGTCTTGCGGCTGTCATACACGATTTCATCCATCTGCGCGTAGGTGCGCTGAATGTGCTCACGATGCTCAAGCTCCAGAGAGGCCACTTGAGTTTTCCACTCGTCTTTGACCCGGTCGAGCTCAGTCTGCTTGTCAGCAAGTTGAGATGAGAGATCTGATTTTGCTGTCTCCAGCTTCACCACCTGCGAATTGAGAGTCTGAAGGTCGCGCTCATTGCGGAGCACCACTTTTTCGCTCTCGCTCCACTTCCAGCCGAAAAATCCGGCGGCACCCGCAGCTGCGAGCATCAAAAGCGTAAGCAGAACGATGGCAATGGTCGCGCCTTTCTTCTTGTGCGTCCCTTTGACGTATTCCTCAAGGAGGTCTTCGTTGTCGGCTTGAATGTTCATAGTTTTTGTAAAGTATTCTTAATCATGTGGAATTCCACCATTACGTTTGTAAAAGAAAGCAACTTTCACGCCTGATTAAACCGGCGGAAATCCCCTCGCACAGGGGGCTGGCGGTCAACGTTTTCACGCCAGTGGTATAGCGCCCTGATCAGAGCAATTTGTCCCGTGAAATTATCGACGAAATCCTTCTTCATCTGGGCTGCCCTGGTATCGGCAACGAGCGGTGCCCGCGCAGCTGACGATCCGAAGCTGGTGGCTGAGTTTGAAAAGGAACTCGCCCCGTTTTTGCAGAAACACTGCGTTCGCTGCCATGATGACAAGAAGCAGAAGGGGGATTTCCGGCTCGATACTTTGTCCCGTGATATCGGGGGCGGAGATTCAGTCTCTTACTGGGCGGAAGTAGTCGACCGTATCGGCAGCGGGGAAATGCCGCCGGATGACGAGGACATTCTGCCCACTGCGGAGGAAATCTCGAAGGCATCTGAGTGGATCACGGACAAAATTGCCGCAGGTGAAGTGGCGCGGCTGGCGAAGCGGGAACCCGTGACGTTTCATCGTCTCTCGCGGGCTGAGTATGGCAACACGGTCTATGATTTGCTGGGGGTGAACTTTGACGTGGCGGATCCCACCGGTCTTTCCGAGGATGATGAATGGCATGGCTTCGAGCGAATCGGATCGGTCTTGTCGCTGTCGGCATCACACGTGGAGAAATACCTCGCTGCGGCTGATTCAATTTTGAACGAGGCTTTTCCTGACGAAACGCCTCAGGGCTTCCTGGTGCGCAAGAAAGCCTACGAGTTGCGGGGTGGAAAGTCACCGGAGCTCGACGCGATGATTAAAGACGGCACGGCTGAGAAAATCAGGGTGGATGTGTGGCCCGGTCATGAGATCCAGGGTGGCCGGCCCGGCCCGGGAGTGAAGTTTCCCATCGCCGGCGAGTATAAAGTGAGGATCAAACTGAGTGGTTTGAAACCTCCGGGCGGCCGCTCCCCTCACCTTTCTTTTTACGCCAAGGGACTCGACCGCATGCTTTTCGAAACCGATGTCGTGGCTCCGGAGGATGAGCCGACGATTGTGGAATTCCAAACGCACCTTCCGGCAGGCAGCCACAGTTTTGTGATGACCAACGATGTGCCGGGGCCATCGAATCTGCCGCGTTCGGGTCGCTCGGGGAACAAACACTTTTTCTCAACTGCCGAGGGCCGGATTCCATGGCAGCGAAAGATGACGGACGAGGAAGGCAATGCTCTCGAGCCGTTTCTGATTGTCGACTGGGTCGAGTGGGAAGGTCCAATCATCACTGAAGAAGCGCGACAACGCCGATCGGGTTTGCTGCCGGAGGAAGACGGAAATCTGTCGGACGTGCGCCGCTGTCTGGAGACTTTCGCGGAGCGGGCATTCCGTCGACCGCTGCGCAAAGGCGAGGTCGATCAATATGTGACTCTGGCTGAAAGTGAAGTCGCTGCCGGCGAAACCATCCGGGCAGCTGCCAAGACCGGCATGTTGGCGATCCTCTGCTCGAAGGACTTCTACTATCTCGTGGAAGGTGAGAAAGGACGGAAGTCGCCGGATTTAACTGACTGGGAGATTGCCTCGCGCCTCTCCTACTTTCTCTGGAGCACGATGCCGGATGCTCCCCTCCTCGCCGCCGCCCGTGAAGGGAAGTTAAAGACTCCCGATGAGTTGAAGAAGCAGGTCGTGCGCATGTTGGCGGATCCCCGCGCCAAACGTTTTTCGGAGACGTTTCCTCACCAGTGGCTCCAGCTCGGGAAGGTGGGAATGTTTCCGCCGGATAAAAAACTCTACCCGGATTACGATAAGTGGCTTGAGGCAAGCATGGTCGCGGAGACGACCGAGTTCTTTCGCCATGTCCTGGAGAACCGCCTCTCGCTTCGTGAGTTCATCAACTCCGAGTGGTCGATGCTGAATCCCCGCCTTGCGATTCACTACGGGATTGAGCAACCGGCCAATGACGGATTCCAACGCGTGCTTTTTCAGCCGGATGACCAGCGGGGCGGCCTGCTTCGCCACGCTTCGGTGTTGTCGCTCACTTCGGATGGCACCCGGCACCGTCCGGTCCACCGGGGTGCCTGGATTCTGGAATCGATCTTCGGCAAAACTCCCCCGCCACCACCGGCAAATGTCGATCCGATCGAACCCACGCCGCCTGAAGGCGAAAAGGTCACGGTGCGAATGAAGTTGGAGGCACATACCTCGAACGAAAGCTGTGCCAGCTGTCACCGGAAGATTGATCCACTGGGATTGGCCTTCGATAACTACGACGCGATCGGTCGCTGGCGAACAGTGGAAGTCATGAACGAAGGCAAAGGGGCTGACCCGAAAGTCGATGCAAGCGGGGAGCTCCCCGATGGCCGGAAATTCAGTGGTGCCGCGGAATTTCAAGACCTTCTCATGGATGACCTCGATCAGTTCCAGAAAACCTTTATCGAAAAGCTGGCGACCTTCGCCCTGCGACGTGCCATGACCGTCGATGACCGCAGCTCGCTGGAAGCCATCGCTGCCAAAGGGAAAGCGGCCGATTACGAGCTGGCTCAAATCGTCGAGGAACTCGTGACGTCCGAGCTGTTTCGGCGGCGTTGATTCCACTGATGAAATCCATCTCTGAACTTCAGGCATCGATCCCGCATCTTGGAAAAGTGGAGTGGATCGGCCTGCGCACGGAGCAGAGAGGTGACGTGATCTCCGTCGACCGGGCGTTGTCCATTGAAGCAGTCGGCCTCGAGGGTGACCACCGGTCAAAGCGGAAGCCGGATCCCGAAAACGGGCGGCACGTCACGCTCATACAAGCCGAACATCTGCCGGTCATCGCTTCGATCCTGAACCGAGCCTTGATCGATCCCGCGCTGCTGCGCCGCAACATCGTCGTCAGCGGAATCAATCTGCAATCGCTGAAGGGATTTCAGTTTCGTATCGGCGACGCGCTCTTCGAAGGGACAGGGCTGTGTCACCCCTGCTCGAGAATGGAAGAGACTCTGGGCCACGGAGGTTACAGCGCCACGCGCGGCCACGGCGGTTTGAATGCGAAAGTCATCGAAGGCGGAGAAATCTGCGTGGGTGACTCAGTCGCGCTGGAGCTGAAGGAGTAGAACTTCACCCCGCCTAGGCGACACAGAAGAAATCGGTTCCCTCAACGAAGCCGAGAGGGTTCACCAGCTCACGAACGGCATCGCGACCACCCGGCACCCCGACTGCGCCAATCAAGACCGCCCGACCTTTCCATTCGGCAATCTGATCGCTGGCGAACACGGGCACCCCGCCGATCTGATTTCCGATCCGGTTCTCGCTCACTTCGAAAAACGCTTCCACAAAAACACCTTCGTCTTTGAGCATGCGAGCCACCTTCTTGCCAATCGGCCCCGCTCCGCAGATGGCCACGCCTTTCTCCAACACCGAATCCATTCGCGAAAGATAGTGCGCTTTGGCCAACTGAAAGTTCTCCAGCGAATAACGCGACTGCCGACGGGTCGCCCGCGAGTCGCTGTCATACCAATCGAGCAGGACCTTATCGACTTTACCGATAGGAATCCCCTTCTCCATCATCCGCAGCCAGAAATCATAGTCCTCGGCCCATGTTCGATCCGCATACCCATCCAGTTGCTCCAGAACGGTTCGCCGAATCAAAGCGGTCGGGTTCGGCACGGGGCTGTCGATAAAGCGCTGGCTCGCGATCTCCTCCGGCGAGATGACAGAGTTGATCCAGGTTTCATATTCTGCGTAGCCCTGATCGGGCGGCCCGCCTCCGGCCCGCTTTCGAATCCGCACCTGCGTGGCGCAGGCACCGAGCTCGGGGTGCTCTGCCATGAGGCGAACTTGATGCTGCAACTTCGCTGAGTAGGCAAAATCATCCGCATCCATCCGCGCAATCAACTTTCCCCGCGCCTCGTGCCAGGCCAAATTCGCGGCCGCTATAAAACTCGCTCCCGCCCGGGCCTTCAGCACTTGAATCCGCGCATCCTGTCGCGCGAACTTTTTCATCAGGGAATACGTTCCATCTGTCGATCCGTGATCGACCAACACCATCTCAAAATCCGGGAAGGTCTGTGACAGGCAGCTTTGGATCGCCATACCAATCGTGGCCTCGGCGTTCCGCGCAGGCATCACGATGGAAACTGGCAATTCAGATGAGCGAGTAGGCAAAGTAAAAGAAATTCAACTCTAACAAGTCAACAGAACCCGACTCTCAAGTCAACCTTGTTCGCTCGAATTCCCGCAACAGCGATCAATCGGAAACCTTGTTCAGCTCGATTGAATGAACATCAATCGCTTCCTGACCGTCAATCATCGCGGCACTCAGGCGAAGTGTAGCCCGCCCTTTCCTGAGCTCCATTTCCCCCAGCGGCAGGGGCTTAAAGTCCTTTACGAAATAATGAGACTTCTCGACGCGTTCCTTCGACTTGTCATAGAGCGGCGGATCGAATGCTTCAGTGACTTCAGCTTCGGTAGAGCTTCCGCCGTCAACTGCCAGCTTCATCGTGGCCCCGACATCGCCTTTGGCGCAGGTGTAATGAACGACTGCATCGTATTTGCCCGCATGGCCGACTTCGATATCCCAGGTGATCGAATCATCCGGGCTCGTCCAGTTCTCAAAGAACGAATTGTTAGGCGCTTTCGAACTTCGCTGCACCGTCCCGTGCGGAATGCCATCACGAGCCGGCAAGGTAGTCGACAGCGAATACCCCACCGTGAACGGTCGCTCTTTATTCGCGGCGAAGAGCTTCTGCATCTCGGCATTGTGAGCCGCCGCCGCGCCTTTCAACCGGGCGGCCACTTCGGGATGTTTTCCGGCCACGTCTTTCAACTGCCCACGATCAGCAACGATATCAAAGAGTTTACCACCCGCATCGAGCCGGAAACGATCACTGCGCACACTGACCTGATTTCTCCGGATCGAATAGATGAGCCTCTCCGGCAGACGACTCTCCCTCCCCAGCAAAAGTGACTGCAAGCTCACCCCGTCGACCGGCTTGGCTGTCTTTGGTTCAAACCCCGCCATAGCGGCAAGCGTCGGCAGCAGATCAATTCCGGAAGTCACCTCCGAATACTTCGCGCCCGCCTTCACCTTGCCCGGCCAGCGGATGAAAAACGGCGACCGCAATCCTCCTTCATCGATGGCCCCCTTCTTACCTTTCATCCCGCCGTTCCAGCGATAGGAGTTCGGACCGTTATCGGAGAAGTAGATAACGATGGTGTCTTCGCTCAACTTCAACTCATCCAGCTTCTTCAAAACCCGCCCCACATTCCAGTCGATGTTCTCACACATGGCCAACGCGGCACGGGTCGTCGGGAGGTCTTCTTTCTCCGGATCCCGGTTCCGCATTTCGGGATCCAGGTCTTTGAACTTCGCGTAAAAATCGTCGTCCACCATCATTGGGGAGTGCGGCGTATTGTAGGGAAGGTAGCAAAAGAACGGCGCGTCGCGATTCTCCTCGATAAATGCCAGCGCGTGATCAGTGAAGTCATCCACCACGTAACCTTTGCCCCGCACCTTTTTCCCATTGTGGTCCAGCGGCGGACTGAAATAATGCCCCCAGTGCCCCGAGGTAAACCCGTAGTATTCGTCGAACCCGCGATCATTCGGATGATAGGGAGACTGCGTTCCGTTGTGCCATTTCCCGAAAGCCCCCGTCGCATAGCCGTTGGCTTTGAAGAGATCTGCGATGGTGGTTTCGTCAGGGTTCAGTCGCTCGTCCCCGTTGCTGACCCCGCTCACCCCCGTCCTCGGATGATACCGTCCCGTGAGAAACTCCGCCCGCGTCGGCGAACACACCTGACACACATAAAAGTTATCCAGCGTCGCCCCGTCTCTCGCGAGTGAATCAATATGCGGGGTCGCCAGATTCGTATTCCCCGTCACGCTGAGATCGCCCCAGCCCTGATCATCTGTCAGAAAGATCACGACGTTCGGTTTGGCATCGGCATGAACGATACCGAAGACGACAATGAGAAGACTGAGAAGCAGGCGCATGAGAGGGAATTTATAGCGCAGATCATCCCGAAAACTCAACCGCAACAAAGGGAGTCGACCTTCACGAGTCAACAGGGTTAGGTTATCGATCGAACCCTGTCTGATCGTGAATTTCCCCGACGAATCCACCTGCGAACTCTCCTGTGACATCCTTGTGGCCGGGGGTGGTCCGGCCGGCTTTGCCTGCGCCCTCGCGGCCGCCCGGTCCGCCGTAAAGGTCATCCTCGTTCAAGACCGGCCGGTTCTGGGCGGAAACGCATCGAGCGAAGTGCGCATGCACATCGTTGGCGCAAATGGAACGGGACGGTTTGATCGCGGTGAAGAGCTCATCACGGAAGCCCGTGAAGGCGGCATTATTGAAGAAGTCCGGCTCGAGAACTCCGTCCACAATCCACAGCGGTCCGCTTCTGTATTTGATCTGATCCTCTACGATCTCTGCCGGAGGGAACCCAATCTCACGCTGATGCTCAACACCACCGTGACCGGAGTCGAGCGTGCGGCCAACGGCTCCATCATCGCCGCCAATGCCGACCGGCAAAGCACCGAGGAACACTTTCTGATTTGGGCCAAAACCTTCATTGATTGCACCGGGGATGGACGGCTTGGTTTCGAAGCCGGCGCCCCCTTTATGGAAGGCCGGGAGAGCCGGTCGCAGTTTGGTGAAAAGTTAGCTCAGCCGGAGGAAGACAATCATCGGCTCGGCTCAACGATCCTCTTAATGGCGCGAAAGCACGAGAAGCCGATGCCTTTCAAAGCACCGAACTGGGCCCGCGACTTTTCCAAAGAAGATCTCAAACTCCGGCTCTACGCCACTCCCGGTGAAGAGGAACCCACTCACGAATACGGCTACTGGTGGGCGGAGTGGGGCGGTACGCTCGACACCATTCGCGATAACGAAACGATTCGCGATGAGTTGATGGCCGTTGCTCTCGGCATCTGGAATCATGTGAAACAGGGCGACTTCGATGCAGACAACTGGGCGCTGGACTGGATCGGTTTCCTTCCCGGAAAACGGGAAAGCCGACGCTTCATCGGCCAGCATATCCTGACGGAATCAGACCTGATGACCTCGCGCGAGTTCCCCGACGCCATCGCCTACGGTGGATGGTCGATCGACCTGCATCCCCCTGAGGGAGTTGACGCGCCCGACATCGAACCCTGCGAGCAACATCCCGTGCCCTGGCTTTTTGATATTCCGCTCAGTGCCTGTATCTCGCGCGATGTACCGAACCTGATGTTCGCCGGACGCAACATTTCGGCCACGCATGTGGCCTTTGCATCCACCCGTGTTATGGCGACCTGCGCCGTCGTCGGACAGGGTGTCGGAACGGCCGCCGCACTCGCCATTCGGGATCGTCTGCCGGTTTCAGAAATAGCCACCCACCCGGAGTTTTTACAGAAACTACAGAGTCGCCTGATAGAGGATGACTGCTTTTTGATCGGGCGGGCATCAGCCGGGCAGTGCCCCATCGCCACCCGGGCGACCATCAGCTCCAGCGGAGATCGGTCCGATGCGGAAGCGGAACTGGTCGTGAGCGGCCAGACGCGTGCCGTTCACGGTGAGAGAGGCGCTCCGCCACAGCGGGCCAATCCCGGAATTCATCGTTGGATGTCGACCGAACTCCCTGCCTGGATTCAATTCGATTGGGATGAAGCCGTGGAAATTGAAGGCGTGCAGATCATATTTGATACCGGATTGCATCGTCATCTCACACTCAGTCATCACGACGGCTACACATCAAAAATGAAGTGGGGCGGACCACAACCGGAGACGGTCAAGGCCTATCGGATTGAAGGCAAGCTCGACAATGAATGGGTCACTCTGGAGGAAGAAGCAGAGAATTACCAACGGCTTCGCTGGCATTCGTTTGGAGGGCCGTTACCACTTCAGGCAGTCCGCATCATGATCACAGAGACCAATGGCATCGATCACGCACGGATCTGTGGAGTCCGGTTTATGTAATCGTAATTGTGCAAATTCCATCAATGCCACCCAACAGGCCTCAAATCGATTCCCCGGGTCATTTCCGTTTCGTAAACAGGCAAAAGAACGTTCCCGCAGTCGTTTCCCGTTCGTAAACGGGCAAAAGAACGTTCCCGCGGTCGTTCCCCGTTCGTAAACGGGCAAAAGAACGTTCCCGCAGTCGTTTCCCATTCGTAAACGGGCAAAAGAACGTTCCCGCGGTCGTTTCCCATTCGTAAACGGGCAAAAGAACGTTCCCGCGGTCGTTTCCCGTTCGTAAACGGGCAAAAGAACAAAAAAACGGGAGCAGCTTTTCAACTGCTCCCGCGTTTAGGAAGAGGTAAGTGGTCTTCCGTCCATCTCTGCCCGGAAAACTAAATTGATTCGGAGATTTCCCAATCACTCAGCCTTATGATGCTGAGCAAAGTGCTCGCCGAGAACGTCACGACCGAAGTCGCCGTTAAAGTCGCGCCAAACGGCATGCACGTGGTTGGCTCCGTTCTGGGTGTTTGCGTATTCGAGAATGAATGTCGGTCCCTGCACGCGGTAGTAGTGCGGTTCGTTTTTCTTAACACCACCAGCCCAGGCAAAGACGATCTTGTCGTGCCCGGTAGCTTCGATCGCTTTCAAATCATCCGCAGCCACATCGGGGCGAAGACGATTCACATACACATCGATGAGCCCGTGAAGCTTTTTCTTCTGATCGTCGGTGAGTTTTCCATAAGGAAGCCCGGCATCCCCAAGTGAAGCAACGGTGCGCTCTGCTGCGGTCAGGATATCACGCGGCGCTTCCGCTTCGATGATCGCTGTTTTCTTCTGGTCGTCGGTGAGTGATTGAACCAGCTCGCGGGCCACGTCTTCCTCCTCAGCGAGGACACGGAGACCTTTGCGGGGTCCTTCGAGGACTTCAGCAGGATTGGAAGCGAAGAACACCGGTGTTCCGGCAACCACTTTGCCGTCCGCAATGGTGAAGTTCATGGAGATGTGATGCCCCTCGACACGCCAGCCCCAGGCTTTGGCTCCCGGTGTGCCAAAGACCGATACATAATACATCTCAGGGTCCCGTTTGTCGGCCTTCTCGATTTCGAAGAGAACCTGCTCAAGTGTCATGATGTTGAGCGCTTTCACATAGGCATCGTGGCTGAGCCCGGTGCTGAGCAACGCGAGCGCCAGCAACCGCTGATCGTGGCTCATCTCTTTGATCGGCAAACCGCCGCGCTTGCCTTCACCTTCGAAAGGCTTGGGAATGAAATGCCAATCCTCACGCTCGTCAGTTTTCAGCTCGTAAGTCGCCTTGGCACGCTGGTCATCATCGAGGTTTTGGAGAAATCCGGCTGCGGCTTTCGCCATATCAGCCGCGGTGTCGTGCGCGAAGAGCGGGCCACCCGAGAGCGCCGTCAGAAGAAGAATTGAGAGCAGTTTTTTCATGAAAGGAGAGTGAAGCGTCTCGCCATAAAAGGGCAAGTGCGCATTTGGGGGTTCAGCCTTGAGTTATTTTCGCCGCCAGTTAAGAATTTTATACCGCATGAACCCACGCCTCCGCTTTGCCCTCTCCTGTATCACCGGAATTATCACGGCGATCGTGCTCGTCAGCATCATTGAAAGCATCGGCCACCGCAAATACCCGCCGCCCACCGACCTCGATTGGACCGATAAAGAAGCGGTTGGCGCATTTGTGAAAACCCTGCCAACAGGAGCCCTGCTCTACGTCCTCGCGGCATGGGTGATCGGGGCTTTTGTGGGCAGCACGGTCGGCGGCCTCATGGCCCGCCCGTTTCGCGTTTTTGTTGCCGTTGTCGTCGGAGCCTTCGTCCTGATGGCTTCAGTCTTCAATCTGGTCATGATTCCCCACCCCGTCTGGTTCGCGATCTCGGCAGTGGTGCTGGTCCCCCTGGCTGCCTTTGCCGCCGTAAAAATCCCGCTTCCGGGCGGGAAGCAATAACTGCCTTTCCCTGCCTGCCCTCTTATTCCCACTATGATTAAAACTACCTGTTGCGTTGTCGGAGGCGGGCCTGCCGGGATGATGACGGGGCTTTTGATGGCCCGGGCCGGAGTGGAAACGGTGGTCATCGAGAAACACGGTGATTTCCTGCGGGATTTCCGGGGCGATACCATTCATCCCTCCACCACTCAGATTCTCGCCGAACTGGGAATGCTGGAGCGCTTTCTCGAGATGAATCCCGATCATTATGAGCGGCTCAACGCGGAATTCAGCGGGGAGAAGTTCAACGTGGCGGATTTCTCCGCGTTACCGACCCGCTGCAAATACATCGCCTTTATTCCCCAGTGGGATTTCCTCGATTTCCTGACCGAAGAAGCCGCAAAGTATCCGACCTTTTCCCTGCGGATGAACACGAAGGCGGTGGATCTGATCGAATCCGATGGGATCGTCCGCGGCGTGAAAGCGGAAACCGAAGCCGGGGATCTCGAGATCGAAGCCGGGCTGGTCATCGCGGCTGACGGGCGTTCGTCGAAGATGCGGGACTGCGCCGGTTTCAAAGTTCACAACGTCGGGGCACCAATCGACGTGCTTTGGTTCCGGCTGCCCCGTCATCAGAAAGAAAAGTGCGAGACACTTCTGCATGCAGGCCCGGGACACATTGTCATCACGATTGACCGCGGTTCCTACTGGCAATGCGCCTTCGTTATCCCCAAAGGCGGCGCGGATGAAGTGAAGAAGAGCAGCCTCGGTGCCTTTAAAACCGCCATCACAACCACCGCCCCGATTCTTACCTCATCGGTTGATGCCCTTGAGAACTTTGATGACGTGCGGTTACTGAATGTGGCAATCGACCGGCTCGGTCAATGGTCACGCCCCGGCCTGCTGATGATCGGCGACGCTGCGCACGCCATGTCCCCCATTGGAGGAGTGGGGATTAATCTCGCCATACAGGATGCCGTCGCGGCCGCCAATCTCCTCGCCTGGAAACTGGAGCAGGGAGCCCTCACCTCCCCGGATCTTGCCGCAGTGAGACGTCGACGGCTTCTCCCGATCAAGCTAACCCAGTGGTTTCAGGTTCAGGCCCAGAACCGCATCCTCGATCCCATCATCTCTGATAAAACCGGGTTCTCCCGTCCCCGTATCTTCGGCATCATCAATCGCTTCAAGTTTCTCCAGCGACTTATAGGATTTGCCATCGGCCTCGGCGCACGTCAGGAACATGTGCGGTCTCCCCTGAAGCACAAGGCATCCAAATAGTTAGCCAACCGCATACGTCTGGACATGTTGTAGCGTCGGCTTTAGTCGACGAATCGAACGTGCTGTGGGCTTGAACTCTGTCGACTAAAGCCGACGAAATTCAGTTGCTATGGATTCGCCGATTTAAGACAAAATCGGCCGACTTGCGTGCCGCGACGGGGCTTTCAATTCCCAAACAGGTTAACGATGCCTGTCGCGTAGCGACTTCTCATTCATAGCCGTGGGTTTTCAACCCACGGAGACAATACGGAAGTCTGGACGTCGCATCGCGACCGCTCAAAAAGGCCGATGTCATAGTCTCCACCGGTTGATCGGTCGCTACGCGACGAAGGCGATACGATGAACAGGTTCCGTGGGTTGAAGCTATGAATTAGAAGTCGCTACGCGACATAGCTCTTCGTAATTATTGGATCGAATGTCGGCTCCTCACTGAAGTGGAAGTAATCTCGACTTCAATCGTGTTCAAAAAGTCCGACAGTCTCTAAAGCCGACGCTACAGAGATCGATCCGAGCTGCCGTCAGCCTGTCCCACTGTTTCGATCAAATAGGGTTGATTCATTGACCAAACCCTGTTGATTCGTCATTTTCCCGCCCATGTCGAACAACCGTGAATTCCTGAAAGCATTCTTCCGCAACTGTGGTCAGGTCGGCGCGGTGGTTCCCAGCTCGCCGCAGCTCGCGCAAATGATGGTCGACTGGTTTGATTGGGATATAATCCGGAACGTGGTCGAATATGGTCCCGGCACGGGAGTATTCACCGAGAAAATCGAGGCCTGCCGCCATCCTGACGCCAACTTTTTCGCCATCGAAATGGATCCGGAGCTGGCCGACATCACCCGCAGGCGCTGCCCCGGCGTGAATATCTGCAACGACAGTGTGACTAACGCCCCGGCCCTCTGTGCCGATGCCAACATGCCCAGTGTTGATGCCATCCTTTGTGGCCTGCCCTGGGCAGCCTTCCCCGAATCCCTTCAGGATGAGTGCTTTGATGCCATGTTCGAAGTGCTGCCTCCGGGTGGGAAGTTCGCAACTTTCGCCTATTGGCAGGGGCTGCTTTTACCGGCCGGACAACGGTTTCGGCGCAAATTGAAGGAACATTTCAGTGAGGTGCACTTCAGCCCTACAGCGTGGAAAAACTTCCCCCCGGCGTTCGTTTACCGCTGCGTCCGCTGATTCTCTCTCACGGCATCACGCAAAAAAGCTGATCGCGGTATTGAAATCATCCGGCGGGCTGACAACATCCCGTCATGCCATTTCAATTCACAGGATTCGCTGACGAAGCAGAAAAATCACTCGACGCCCAGATCTCAACTCTCAAGGAAGTGGGCTGGAGCTCGATCGAACTCCGACTGCTGGACGGAAAAAATGTCGTCGACCTGAGCGACGACGAATGGGCTTCCACCTGGGAAAAACTTCAAGCCGAGGGCATTTCTGTTGCCGGGTTTGGTGGCCAGATCGGTAACTGGGCACGCCCCATCACTTCCGATTTCCAGGTCGACATCGATGAACTGAAACGCGTCGCCCCCAGAATGCGCGAAGCCAACACCAAGTTCCTGCGCATCATGTCTTATCCCAATCCCGAGGAGGGAGCGCTGTCACGGGCTGACTGGAAAGCCGAGACCGTGCGCCGGTTGAGCGAGCTGGCCACCATCGCCGAAGGAGAAGGCGTGATCCTCGCTCACGAGAACTGTAGCGGATACGGCGAAACAGCTGAAGGCTACCTTGAGCTGGCTGAAGCTGTCAACAGCCCCGCCCTGCGGCTCATCTTTGACACCGGAAACAACTCGCTGCACGCCAACGACTGCGAGGTCACGTGGGATTATTATCAGAAATGCCGCGATCAGATCGATCACGTGCACATCAAATGCGCCAAGCCCGGTGAGGACGGCTATGTCACCTGTCATGTCGACGAAGATCCTGTCCAACGACGGATTCTGGAAGACCTCGAAGCGACCGGCTACGACGGCTGGTTATCCATCGAGCCCCACCTGAAAGCCGCGATCCACGCCGGCCAGGATGTCGACGATACCGGCGAAGGCCGTGCTGTGTGGGTGGAGTTTGCCAAACGGCTGGAGAAGCTTGTTGCTGAAGTGACGGGGTGAAGGAGAGGGGAAGGGAAAGGGAGTGATTAGTGGTTGGTGATTAGTGATTAGTTCTCGGATGCTTTGAAGCGAGCGGGCCGCTCGCGGGCCGGCGGCTGGTTTTTTAACGCATTGCGACCGTCACATCCGGGTTCGGTTCACCTTTCTTATCCAACTTCCGAAACTCTACCGGCTTCGGGATCAATAACGGCTCGAAGATCTCCTCCGCGTCCTGATAATACCACTGCACAAAGAGGAACCGGTCCATGTTGATCCCAAATGAAAAGGCCGGCACATCGTCGTCGACCTCCAGATCTGTAGGGAACTCATTGCCTTTCGAACCGTAAAACCCCTCTGCAATTCCGATCAACTCCCCGAATTCCCCGGCGACGGCAGACAGCTTCGGAGCCTGATAGTTCATCGGCAGACTCCACACCTCATCATCAATCACCAGTCGCCTCACATCTCCGGAATCGTTCAACTCTTTCGCCTTGAGAAACAGCGGAGCAGGGAGCGATTCCAATGTTTCCTTATCGACACCGGAGACGATCTGATCCCCCCGGAGAGATCCAGCCTGCTCCAGCAACGCAGCCGGAGGGATCCGGTTTTTCCCCTCATAAACATCCCCGTTTGAATCGGCGACTTGAACGGAAATTTCCAGCGTATCGATCTCTTCTCCCACTTCAACGATTCCGCAGGAATAGGTGATATCGATGAATTTGCGCTCAGCAAAGATTAAATGCCCGCCCGTGTCATGGAGAGGCACCGCAGCTTCAGATTCGAGGTAGACTTGGTGAGATACAGAGTTGCTCATGGTTGTAAAAGTTCACTGGCTGACTTTCCGCCAAATTCTTTGATGACAGCGCGGGTTTCTTGATCTGCTGCACAATCCAAGACCGACATTTTTCGAATATCCAGGTGATTTGGATCCGCCCCATGCTCTAACAGGATTCGGCATACTCCAGGCGCATTGGTTTCCCCGGCCATTGCCGCATTAACGAGCGCAGTCCGTCGACCTCTTCGAATCACAGCAGTAGGGTCCACTCCAAAATCCAGTAAAATCTTTGCGATGTCAGCTGAGCGACAAAAAAAGAGAAGATTTTCACCCCAATCGGTCGTCGCATTGAGATCAGCCCCACAGTTCCTCAAGTAATTGAAGAATCCCAGGTCTCCGATCGAACTGGCAAACATCAATGGGGTTCGCCCCCCTCTGTCAGAATGGTTTACATTAGCCCCCTGATCAACCAACAGCCTAACCATTTCGAACCTCCGTTTGTTGATTAATCGAAAAATCAGTGTTTCACCAGTAGCTGGCTGAACTTCATTTGGATCTAAACCATATTCCAGCAACAACCTTAACACATCACCGAGCCCTTCATTCGCTACAGTGTAGCTGAGAGATATTCTGCCTTCCCCCCGAGCATTAGGCTTCACACCTTCCGACAGGAATTTTTCTACCGCAGAATAATTATTGCTCTCTACAGCGTCGAAGATTGGGTGATCGTCGGGGTAGACTTTCATGACTTATGCGGAATGCTTTGCACAAATTTGTTAATGTCAATCCCAACTTGAAGACACCATTCTCTCATCACATTAGTTAAATCCCCTCTCCCGTTAGGCAACGCGTATCTAATTTGATTATGAATATCATGATAGTCTTTCGGATCCAACTCTAATTTTATCTGAGATTTTCTAATCCAAGCTTGAACGAAGTGCCTTTTGAGAACGCTTAAATTGGTAGTACACAGGAAGCGTTTCACCCCCAACTTCCTCAAGCACAATTACATCAATATCAGTGCGACCGGTTGCCTTCCTGAACATACTTTTCAAAGCATCTCCCCAAGTTACATTCACTTTCATTCCAAGTTCATCAACAACTTTTCCCCTTCTCACAAGCTCCGCCGCACCCTCAATTTCGTAGCGGAAACCAAGTGTATTATTTTGAAATCTTCGAACTGAAGTCAACAGGTGCATACTAGCTTCCAACCCCTTGACGTTGGATAGAAGAACCAAATCTTCCATAAAATCAATTGGTTCATATTTACCGGGCACAAATGGCTTCGGATTGTTCAGAACTTTGGTCAGTGTTTTTGGATTTATGTCATTAACCAGCAACTCGCCAAGTTCATCAACGATACTATTGAATCTAGCTGATGAACTTTTCAGCCCGATAAAGACATTGTCTTTCATCCCATCAAAGACCTTGAGCATCTGAAGCGCTCCGTCGGGTCCCTGTGTGATATGCAATCGGGTGATTGCGTGGATGAACTGATCACCCAGTTGATCATGGGCTTTTGTAGCCACTCGAACAAGATCGTCTGACCAGCGGAAGCTTGTAAGCGCATCACCAAAACTTGGATTACTAACGAGAGCTTCGACAAAATTTCGATCAGCCTCAGTAAATTCATCTGCAAACGACCTCAAGAATCCCGCTCCCCCAAAGAACATCAGCGAGGAAGTCCCGAAACCGGATATCACAGGCCGTGGTGATGGCGTTGGCCCCCCTACCCCACCTTCAAGCGCACGCTTCAATCGAGCGACATATATTTGCACCAAATCGCGTGTCCCCGGATTCGTTCCCGCCCGAGATGCCAAAGTTCTCAATGCTGACAGCACTCCATCCGCTGCGATCCCGGGAGGCCCACCTCCCAACTCCGCCGCTGTCGTCAAAAGCCCTACCCCACCAAGCAACATTTCCAAATCATTGGGCTCCTTGTCGGAAAACCCCACCTCACGCCAAAAGTTTTTTACGATTGCACCAAGGTCCGCGACAACCAACATCCCTCCGGCCGTAGAAGAAATCATTCCAGTTGTTGTGCTGGTATCTGCCCCGAAGAACCCCATTACCCCGTCACAAACATTGTTCCACAAACCCGGGTCTACGATCCGTATTGACCGATCCTTTTGAACACCATCCTGCAGCGCTGTCACGAACAGGGATGAATCACCTCCAGCCGTCCCCATCGATCTAATCGGAATCTCAAATTTCCCCGACGCATCGAACAAAACCGAGTCCGGAGCAATTCCACTCCCAATCACAAAATCAGATTCAGAACATCCATTGTAGGTAAAAAAGAGGCTGCATTCCGTTCCCGATTGACCATAGATGGTAATTACCGACTCTGCCTTATGGGGAATCTCCCGGGAAAGGGCATGATCAAACGTGACGGTTTCAGTCGAATTCGCAAGCTTCCCCGCAACCAGAACTCTTTCACTGATACTCACCTGGAGATCGCCATGTTCGGACGAAAACACACCTTCTTTAAAAATGGCTCGATCTCCTATTGTAGCTCGAACATATGCATTCCCCACTTGACCATTAGCGCTCAACAGAGTTGTCGTAGCTGTTCCATCAAGAGCAACATAGGTAACAGGGTTGGTGAGCGTACCGCTTGAAGTTCCCCAGTGAACGGGAGTCCCCACAGAGGCATTCGTCTCTACGGTGATCTGCTTGTTTTCATGCTCCGTAAGGTTGAGATCAATTTCCGTAGGGATACTTGCAGAGACCCTCTCAACGGGAATCGAGTGCTCAGCCTCCACATCCGCACAGGTTATCATGACCTTCAACGGTCCATTTGCCAAGATCGGAGCGTAGACTGCGGCAACCGCTTCACCATCAAGAGTCTCATTTGTTCTCTGCCCCAGACATTCCGTGGCACTTTGATAGATCCACCATGCAACAGGTGTCTCATCATGAACGAGGTTATCGTAGGCATCAAAGACAGTTGCAGTCAATTCGGCCGAGTCGTTACCATCTGCCACAAATTTTGACTTAGTGGATGTGACATCAATTCGTGAAGGCTTGCCCGGAACCACCACGAACTCAGGAGACACCACCCAACGGCTGGTTCTAACGTCCATCTCCTGTCCTGCCACAGAGTGAATTCTGGCTTTTAATCTACAAGAGCTGCCAGCCAAACTACCCATATTCAGCGTATTCGAGGCAATACCGGCTTCAATCTCACTAGTCTCACTCGCTAGAGTCATCCCATTCCCATCAAATATTTCCCATTCAACAACACCATCATCGTGAGGCCACCCCCCTTCTTGATCACGAACTGCACTTAAAATCCGAACCGTGACCTCAAGAGCCCCCTCATCTGCAGAAACATACGTCAACGTAGACGGAATGAATTCCAGGGGTGGAATATTTGCACCCACGTAGTGAATCCCCGGCCGGCCGGCTACATCGGGACTCTGTGGCCCAAGCACAACGGGAGGACTCTCAGTTGAAGTAGCTACCCACTGTTTCCTGAAAATTTGCTTATCCAAACTCTCAATGTGAGATGTATAAGGGTTATCTTGAGGAATAAACACTTCGTACCACCTTACGACTTGCCCCTCAGGATTAGCGACACGCCATCGAAATTCCGTAGTATTTACTATAGCTTCTACTGCAGCCATTCCTTTGTTACGTACAACATCAGAGGCCACCACATTGTCATAGGTCACCCACATCGACCCCATGGGGTAGTCATTCGGACTCAAAAAAGTACTTTCGAGGCGTCCATTAGCAGAAGCGTATTCAAGAAGAACTGAATCGGCAATTGCCTCGTGATAGGTCAGTCTTCTCTCACCAATACCCGCCGCAATCAATGATGAGCTTCCAGTCGTTGCGGCAAAAAGACTTGGGCTCCCCTGACTTGCAAAATATTTCCAATTCCAATTGGTTTCGTTGAGCGATTCTACAGTAACGGAGTCAGCTGGAGCCTCAAGCCCGGGAAACATCACATAATCAACCACCTGGTCAGTCACGCCATTATTGTCGAAAATTGCTTCCCCAAGAAAGTGCCTAACGGACGCCACGTCACTTGTCGACTGATCAAAGACATGAAGTGTGTATGGCCAACCGGTGAGAGTGCCCCCCCTTCGTCCGAGATACTTGAATTCATACGTTTCGGGGGCTTCGTCTCCATCAACATGCTTGATCGTCTCTTTTCTTTCCAAATTCAGCGTTCCGGATAGTTCTCCAACCACCGAATCGTAATCAGGAAATAACGTCGGCGTCTCAATGATTTCCTCCGACGAAAACCAAGCCTTAATCGTAAGATCCTCACTTTTAACAACTTCGTAATCAGTCTTAACACCTTCACTTGGAATAGAATCAACTATAGAAACATTGATTTCAGACTCGGAATAGTCAACTTGACTTCGAAACACCCTGAATTGGGTGCCAAATCTTCGGTGAAAGCCGTTCTTTAAAAATGCCTGTGATTCAGAGCGAATATAGGGTTGCGCGGACAAGTCCAGACTAGTGTCAAAATTACCAAACTGTTCTGATGCGCTTGACTCACCGATTGTTTGAAAGGCTGTTTCACTGTTTGTAGAAAGTCCAGAATACCCTATACCACCAGGAGCATAAAGCTCTCCCGACTCGTCTCCGCTGGGAACAACATCACCGGTGCCCTCCTCAGAATCGAACTCGACGGGATCGTTCGGATCTGTTGGATCCGATCCGAGCATCCATTCGACAAAGTCGTCATATGAATCTGCATCGGTGTCTTTCTGGAAGATGTTTGACCCATTTTCGACAATTTCTAATGAATTGTGGAGACCGTCACCATCCCAATCCGACAAACCATCTGAGCTTTCCAGTGGATCAAATTCATATGGAATTCCAAACGCTTGAAACAGAGGAGTTATAATAACCAATTCGTCACCATCATTGAGCCCATCAAAATCTGAATCTGGATTTTTACAATCCAGATAGAGTGTAATTTCAACTGGCTCCCAACTTATAAAGCCATCGCCATAATCAACTGGCTGACTATCCCAGTATGAGTAGCCCTGGTAATTTTGTTCAAATTCATCACTTAACAAGTCCCCGTCCTGATCCTCTCCAGAAGAATAATCCCCAATATCATAAAAAATCCCGTTATCCTCCAGAGGAGTTTCATTATCGGATTCAACGGATCCATCACCATCTAATTCATTAGAATTACCTTCACTGGTCGAACCTGGATATATATTGGGATCATATGGATCTGGATCATCGAAATCGTAATACCCATCACCGTCACTGTCCGGGTATTCACTTCCACTTTCAGAACCAGGGTATACATTGGAATCATACGGATCCGGATCATCGAAATCGTAATACCCATCACCGTCACTGTCCGGATATTCGCTCCCACTTTCGGAACCGGGGTATACATTGGGATCGTATGGATCTGGATCTTCGTGATCGTAGTAACCATCATTATCGCTGTCATTCAATTCATCTTGACCGTCCACATGAAAGGTAAGAATGGTCAATCCCACCAAGAAACAAAAATACTTTAACGAATTACTTAGAAGCTCCAATTTCCTCATTTTAGCTTTTTATTGACATACAAAAAACAAGTCAATTTTTTTCGAACAAAACTTCAACTATTTGACTTTCCTTGGATTTTAATGAGCGAGGAACCTGTGTGAATGTTCTGATTGAACAAGAATTGAGAAACCCATCACAGAATTTCACTGACAAATTCTTGACGCTGGTCCTCCCAACATTCCTTATCCAGGGGATCGGCATCGGACGGAAGTTTTGCGCTTGTGTTTAATGTCATGCTCGTGATGATAGCGCACCACGGTGCGATTCTACAACTCCGCTTCATTGAGCCACCCTTACCCGTCCAGTGCGTCTCTCCAGCCCGTGAAGGACCATCGATGATGGGAAGAACGGTCGATTCACTCTCATCGTGCTCAAGCAGCATTCCGATGGTCTGTCACAGTATTTGACGTCCCCCAATTCACATTTGGAGGTCGACTCATTTTCAGGTACACTCGAGGAGCAAAACGGTCCAACAGGGTCTAATCGATGAACCGACCCTGTATGATCGCAAAACTGCTCTACGCTTTTTATGAAGATCTTTACCCCTACCTTTCTTTCCACCTGCCTTTTCGTATTCGCCGTTTCCGCCAAAGCACAGGATCCCCAAGGAGAACGCTTTGAACTGAGCGTCCGCGCCAGCGAGATCAATCCTGAAGCCAAAGAACATCCCGAAATTGGTTATGTCTTCGCCGATAAGAAGGGTAAACCCGCCGACCTCCAATACGCCGCGGTCGATACCCGGGTGAAACCCGAAGGAAAACTCGTCATCTGGCTGATGGGCCACAACCGCACCTTCCATGAGAAGGCATTCAAGAGATAATATCAAAATTTCAATTTTGGGTCCAGTATTGTCGTTTGGTTTGGAGTGG
>JBLWYI010000056.1:0-24041 GCA_048267005.1 Verrucomicrobiales bacterium
GAGAGATCAGTCTCTACAAGTCTGAATATGATGCGACGATCACACCTGAGTTGAAGAAGCTTCTCGAAACGGTGCGTCGTGCACCGGACGGGAAGGATGCGGTGGATCCTAAACTAGAGGAGTTCACAACCCGGGGGGCTGAGCGGCTTGCGAAGCTGGATATTGATGCGGCTGTGTTTTCGGTGGCCTTTTCTCCGGACGGAAAAACGATTGCTGTCGGTGCTGATGATGGCCAGGTGCGGCTTTTGAATGCGGCTGACCTCGGGCAGAAGGTGGCTTTTGCGCTGATCAAGGTCGATGGGGAGTTGGAAAAGCGGAAGGGTACCGCGAACCCGATCAATTTGGCTAAAGGTAAGCGCCATGATTTAAAAGAGGAGCTGCCTGAGGGGCGAAAGGTGACGGCGATTGAGATCTCGCCTGCGAAAATTGATCTGAATGCTCCGGGCACGTATAACCAGATTCTGGTCACGGGCACGCTGGATACGGGCGAGAAGGCGGATCTTACTCGCCTGGTGAAGTATGCGGTTGATGGGAAGGTTCTCAATGTGTCTGAGCGCGGAATCGCCCGCCCAATGGGTGAAGGGGCAGCAAAACTGACTGCGACGTATGAGAAACTGACGGCTCAGGCTGACGTTGCGGTGTCGGGTTTGAATGCTGAGTTCCACCCGGATTTCATTCGTGATGTGAATCCGGTGATCTCACGCCTGGGGTGTAACATGGGGACATGTCACGGTTCGAAGGATGGTAAGAACGGCTTCAAGCTTTCGCTTCGGGGCTACGATCCGCTCTATGATGTGCGGGCTTTTGGAGATGATCACACGGCCCGGCGGGTGAACTACGCGTCGCCGGATGATTCGCTGATGCTTTTGAAAGCGACCGGTGCGGTGCCACACGAAGCAGGTGTCGTGACGGACATTGGCTCTGACTATTACAATATCATTCGTCAGTGGATTGCCGATGGCGCCAAGCTGGATACCACCACACCGAAGGTAACGCGGATTGAGGTTCTGCCGAAGGATCCGGTGATTCAGAATACCGGGGCGAAGCAGCAGTTGCGGGTCATCGCGTATTGGGCTGACGGCAAGAGCCGTGACGTCACGCAGGAAGCTTATCTTGAAAGTGGAAACACAGAGGTCGCTGAGCACGATGATTTCGGCCTGATGGCTACGATTCGTCGGGGTGAAGCTCCGATTCTGGCGCGCTACGAAGGTGCCTATGCCGCTACGACATTGACGGTGATGGGTGACCGGGAAGGCTTTACCTGGAAGGAGCCTGAGACCTGGAGCAAGATCGATGAACTGGTGGCTGCGAAGTGGAAACGTATGAAGATTGAGCCCAGCGGTGTTTGCAGTGATGAAGATTTTGTCCGTCGGGTTCATCTCGATCTGACCGGGTTGCCTCCGCAGGCGGATACGGTTCGTGCGTTTCTCGCTGATGATCGCCCGATTCGAGTGAAGCGAGATGAGTTGATTGATAAACTGATCGGCTCAACTGAATTTGTGGATCACTGGACCAACAAATGGGCGGACATGCTGCAGGTGAACTCGAAGTTTCTCGGCGGCGAAGGTGCCAAGCTGTTTCGGGAATGGATCAAGAAAGAAGTGGAGGCCAACACTCCGTATGATGACTTTGCGTATAAGATTCTGACATCGACGGGATCCAACAAAGAGAACCCTGCTGCTTCTTATTATAAGATTCTGCGTGATCCGGCGGAGTTGATGGAAAACACGACTCACCTCTTCCTGGCGACGCGGTTTAACTGCAACAAGTGTCATGATCATCCCTTCGAGCGGTGGACACAGGATCAGTATTATGAGACGGCCGCTTTCTTTGCACAGACCGAGCTGGCCCGTGATACGAAGAATGCCGCCAAGGCAAACATCGGCGGCAGCGCTGTGGAAGGGGCCAAGCCGCTCTATGAAATCGTGAAAGATAAGATGGAGGGCGACATCAAGCATGATCGCACGGGTGATATCCAGAAGCCGGAATTCCCCTACGAATCGAAGCTGGCACAGGTCGCTTTTACCAAGCCAGAGGAACCTACCCGCCGCGAGGAACTTGCAGCGTGGATCACCAGTCCGGATAACCAATATTTCGCCACCAGTTATGCTAACCGAATTTGGGGTTACCTCCTCGGAACGGGAGTGATTGAGCCGCTTGATGACATTCGGGCCGGCAACCCTCCGTCCAATCCTGAATTGCTGAATTATCTGACAGCCCAATTTGTCGGAAGCGATTTCAATGTGCGTGACCTGATGCGTGAAATTTGTAAGTCGCGCACCTATCAGCTTTCGATCTCAACCAATAAGTGGAACGAAACAGATGAGATTAACTTCTCGCACGGACAAGCCCGGCGTCTTCCAGCTGAGGTTTTGTTTGATGCGGTCTATCACGTGACTGGAGCTACCCCCAACATCCCGGGGGCAGGAAAAGGAGTGCGTGCGAGCCAGCTCTACGATTCAAAGATCGATTTAAAATCCGGCTTTCTCGCCAATCTTGGGCGCCCCGTACGTGAGAGCGCCTGTGAGTGCGAGCGTAGCGACGACATGCAAATGAGTGCTGTGATGGCGTTTCTATCCGGGCCGGCGATTGCCGATGCTGTGGGTGCCAAAGAAAGTGATCTGGCTAAGTTGGTTGCCTCGCAGACCGATGACAAGAAGCTCATTGAGGAAATCTATTACCGGGTTCTCAATCGTGCGCCGAAGCCTGCCGAAGTGGAAGCGGCGCTGGCCAGCATGGCAGAGATTGAGGGTGATCACAATAACCTCGTCAACAGTTTGGCGAAAGCTGAAGCTGGTTGGGTTAGCGAAAAAAGCACTCGTGACATCGCGAGATTCAAGCGGATCAACAAAGCGAATGCTGATATCAATGCCTACCTGCCTGAGCATCGAAAAAAGAAGGCAGCTGATGAAGCGGCGCAGAAGCAGCGCATTGCGGATGCCAAAAAAGCAATGGACGCTCGTCAGGCGGAATTGCCAAAGCTGACTGATGAGTTCGTGAAGACTGTAAAGGCCGATCAATTCTGGACGAAGTGGAATCTGCTTCCCGTCACAACAGTGACCACATCGAACAAGTCGAAAGTCGAAGTTCAGCCTGACGGGTCTGTTCGTTCGATGGACGGATTCAAGAAGGGCAATCTCGATTACCTGGTCACTTCAAATACCAAGGTCCAGAACATCACCGGTATCATGATTGAAGCAGTCCCTGATGTGAAATTTGGAGCCGGACCGGGATTGAATGCAAACGGGAACTTTGTCATCACTGAGGTTCAGAGCCGGTGGAACACGCTCGCAGATACGAAAAAACAGATGCCTCTCGCTTTTGCGGAAGCCAAAGCCACGTTCAATCAAAACGGATTCGACGTAAAGAATGCGATCAATGGCAAACTTGATCGCGCACAGAAAGGCTGGGCGTTGTCAGGCACGGACTACAAAGTCCCTCACCGCGCGGTGTTTAAATTTAAGGAACCTTTCAAAGGAGATCCTGAAGGCGCCCAGCTTGTTGTCGGAATTTTGAACCGATACAGTGGCGGTGAATATCCGCTGGGCCGCTTTCGTATTTATTACACAACCGATGCGGATCCGATGAACTTCGGTCTACCCGCAGCAGTTGCCGGTGCGGTTCAGGTTGCTCCTGCTTCGCGCAATGAAGCGCAGAAAAAGGCGATCGAAGCTTATGTCGCCGAAAACGATGCTGATCTCGCGGCCAAGAGGTTTGCCTACGAGGCTCAGCAAAAGCCACTGCCCGCTGATCCCAGGATGGTTCAACTCAATGCGGCACTGGCTTTGGCCGAACGCCCGATTAAGGAAGATGCACGCGTCCTTCAGCTGCGGCAGGACATGGAATACTCTGTGCAACAAGCCGCCAACCGCCGCCTCACTTCTGCTCAGGATTTGGCGTGGGCGCTGATCAACAGCCCGGCGTTTCTCTTCAATCACTGAATGATCACCGCCTCCGAACAATAACACTCGGCCCGCGGGTTTCGACGACTTCGATCATTGTTCCTTTTTCGATGACGCCGGACTCCGCCATCACATCCAGCTTCTCTCCGTCGATTCTGGCTCTGCCGGATGGCCGCAGGTCAGTCAGTGCCTCACCCGTCTTGCCCACAATGGTCTGTCGGGCTTCCAACTCGTCATCGTCCCCCACTTCGCTCTTCAATATCAGGGATCGCGTGAAAGGCAGTCGGTGAAAAAATTTCATCCATACCCAGGTCATCACAAAGCCGAAGGCGACCAAAATACCCAGTGAGATGAGCCCCCAGGTGGCACCGTATTCTACGAAGCAAAGGATCACCATAGCCAGAAGACACAGGGCACCGGCGACACCGAGAATCCCACCGGGAAGAACCATTTCGAACAGAACGGCGAGGATGCCGACAATGGAGAGTACGATAATGGTGGTGATCATGTGTCCAACGAATCAACAGGGTTTGTTCGCTGAATCAACCCTGTTGATTCGTAAATGACACCGGGGTGTGATTGCTCCCACAACCCGCAATGACGCCGACTTGCGACATTTCCTCTGTGTCCGGTTTTCCGTAGAATCGCACTTATGATTCAGAGACTGTCGAAATTGTCCGGCGCGGCGATGCTGGTTTTTGCCTTTACTGCGAATGCAGCACCTATCGACATCTCGACAGAGCATCCCGGCGGGAATGTCACTGTCGTTAGCAACGAAGAGGCGGCTTCTGTCACCCTGAAACCTGATCTGCGTGGCGGACGGGACTGGTTCTACTGGAATTTTGATGCAACGGCGACTGCTCCCGGCGAGATCGAATTTGTGATTGAAGGGAAACTCCGCATCGGAGTGCGTGGTCCAGCTGTCAGCAAAGACGAAGGCAAAACCTGGAACTGGCTAGGCAACGAAACGGTCCGCTATTTTGATGCAAAGAAAGATGATCCAAAGACCGCCAGCGAATCTTTCCGATACACATTCACTGCGAAAGATGATTCGGTTCGCTTCGCGGTTGCTATTCCCTATCAGAAAGCTGACCTCGATCAGTTCATCACGCAAAGTGAAGGGAATCCGCATTTCCTGAGACAGGAACTGACTAAATCACGTGGTGGAAAATCCGTCGACCTTTTGAAAATCGGAAGCGGCAACAATACAAAATCGATCATCGTCAGCGCGCGACACCATGCCTGCGAAAGTATGGCCAGCTATGTGTTGGAAGGCTTTCTTGCCGAGGCGATGTCAGAGTCAGTCGCCGCAAACGCGTTTCGTGAGCGTTATACGATTTACGCAGTTCCTATGATGGACAGTGACGGGGTGGAGGCAGGCGACCAGGGTAAGTGGAGGTTCCCACATGACCACAATCGGGATTACGGAGAAGGCGCCATCTACCCGGAGGTGCAGGCCCTGATGAAGCTGGGGGCAAAAGTGAAGCCTGCCCTTGCCCTGGATTTTCATTGCCCGTCATTGCGAGGGGAAACTCATGAGGTCTTTTACTTTATAGGTGTGGCGCTGCCCCACATCAAAGACAACACAAACGAACTCATCGGTTGGATCGGCGAGGAGTGTCCACAGATATTTCCGCGCGGGCCGCACAACTTCCTTCGGGATCCTCCGGAAGAGGTTCCCGCTGTAATCAAAGACACGAAGTTCTCGGTCTGGTTTGCCTTTCACGAAGGCGTCGATTTTGCGGCCACTTTTGAAATCCCTTATTCCCAACGAAGCTTCGATTTTACACCTGACGTGGCCAGGTCCTATGGTCGCTCTCTTTTGCGGGCCTGGGAGAGAACTGAATATATTTCAAATCCAAAGGAGAAGCGAAGTAACTCGTTCTCCGAGTTTCAAGAATTTCGAAAGAAGTTCATGGCCGGATACAAATCGAATCCGAATGCGATGACAGACATGGCTGCGGCTAAAGACAACGGCACCGTCTACGCCTCAGAGAAGTCCAACATCTCAGGGTTATCCGCGCTTCGTAAAAGAAACTATGAAGAGGCTGCCAACCACTTTCGAACGGCAAGCGGAATGGGGGCTGCGACGAAAAGCCAACAGTTACTCTCAACCGTGCATCTTGTTGTAACCGCGGCAAGAAATCCTGACTCAACAACAAAAGAGGTTCTCGCGGCCATTGAAAGATTTGATCAATTTCCCTATCCATCCCGCCCGGGACAGTTCGATGCCTTTGGCGCGGCAGCAGAATTTTTCGCGGAAAACGATGATGTCAAACGAGCCATTGAGTTCACGAATCGCCAGTTGCCTAACGCTTCAGCGATCCAAAGAGGCGCAACGCTGAACAAACTCGCGGACCTTCTTTTGCAGGTTGATAAAAACCAGGAGGCGGTTCAAGCCCGGCGTGAAGCCGTGGCCCATTTGCGATCACAACTGGAACCAACCATGCCGGTCGGCATTTTTGGGGCGCTCATGTCACACGACTTGTTTGAAGCGGTCTCGAAAATTCCGGATGCAAAACGTGAGGAAATTGAAGCGGCAGCTGAAATGGTTTTTCAACATCGGCTGTCTTCCACGAAAGTGAAAGACGCCGTGCGGGCCGCACTCAGAGAGTCAGAGGCGGCCAACTAAAATTCGCGGTGAGCACACAGCTGAATCACAGGGCATCTGCACAGCGCAATCCATCCAGGGCTGCACTGACGATTCCACCGGCAAATCCCGCGCCTTCTCCGCATGGGAACAGTTGCTTCACCTCAGGATGTTGCAGTGTTTCTTCATCGCGGGGAATCCGCACGGGCGAACTGGTGCGGGTTTCAAATCCGATGAGATTCACCTCCGGCCCGATATATCCCCGCATCTGATTGCCGAATCGCTGCAATCCCTCACGCATCCGGTTCACAATCCAAACTGGGAGAATCTCGTCGAGCCGCGCGGGATTGATTCCCGGAGTGTAACTGGTCGAGTTCAGATTCGCCGCGGTCGAATCGCGACCTTTCATGAAATCGATCGCGCGCTGACCCGGCGCAACCTGCCCTCCCCCACCCGCAATTTTTGCGGCCTGCTCGAGACGTTTCTGAAAACCTATCCCGTCTCCGTCCTTTACATCTTTGGGCTCAACCGTGACAACAAAACCACTGTTGGCGAACGGAGAGTCGCGCTTTGCCAGACTCATCCCGTTCACCACGACCTCGTCATTCTCCGTTGCCGCAGGCACTATGAATCCACCCGGGCACATGCAGAAAGAATGCACACCGCGGCCTTTGATCTTGGTCGCCAGGGTGTAACTCGCCGCAGGCAGCAGTTCGGGACGTCCCGTATTCTCGTCGAGATGATACTGAATCCGATCGATCAGAGGTTGCGGGTGTTCGATACGAACCCCGACAGCGAAGGGCTTTGCCTCTGTGCGGATCTGCTTCTCAGCGAGAATTCGGTATATGTCACGCGCAGAATGACCCGTTGCCAAAATGATTGCATCCCCGGAAATCTCATCACCGTCATTGGTGATAACCCCGCAGGCCCGACCATCTTCGATCAGAAAGTCGGTCACTTTGGTCTCAAACCTCACCTCGCCACCAGCGGCACGAATGCTTTCCCGCATCGCTTTAACCACGTTCGGCAGCAGGTTGGATCCAATATGCGGATGAGCATCCACAAGGATTCTCTCGGGAGCCCCGTGAGCAACAAGGGTTTCGTATACAGTTTTCACTGGTCCCCGTTTGGTGGCGCGGGTGTACAGTTTGCCGTCTGAAAAGGTTCCTGCGCCGCCTTCTCCAAAGCAGTAGTTCGACTCCTCATTCACAGTACCCTCTTTAAGAATGGGCCGGAGATCAAAACGACGCGCTGACGCATCTTTACCGCGTTCCAACACAATGGGTTTCCAGCCCCGCTCAATCGCCCGAAGCGCCGCAAATAGCCCGGCAGGTCCAGCGCCCACAATGATAACCCGCTTCGCATGATCGGGAACCGGCGGGTAATCGGGCCGGTATTCAGGTTCGTCGGGGAGAGTTTCCCCAATCCCAACCTCAAAACGCATTTGAATCTTGATGTCCCTTTTCCGAGCATCGATCGAGTGTTTTCTCAGTCGCAGATCATAGATCGCCTTTGGCGGAACGTTCAGCTTTCGCGATACGGCGCGCTTCCTGGCCATTTCGTCTTCGGATTTTTCCAAAGGCAAAATGACATCGACAATTTCTGTTCGGGATTCCGGCATTCGGCAGGAGACTCGCACTTTGCCGGCGCGAATCAACGAGGCAGATCAGTTGGACACCTTTCGCGTAAATCGTGGGCATCTTAAAGATTATAGAAATCATCAATAGATTCACACTGGAATACGACGGCTATGAACTGCGCTGTTGTAGAACCAAGGATTTGAAAAGCCGTCTTTTGATATATCAACGACAAAGCCCCCTCAGAATGGGAGCACCAAAGTCGCACGACAATGCTGTATTGATCCGGAGCCTGCCGTGTTTCGCTGAGACCACCATGTCCGACTCCGTTTACGCCCCCTATCTGCTTTAAGTAGTGGAATTGTCAGCGAATCCGTTCATTCTGCTACGATGGAATTGACTCAATTCACCGACTATTCACTTCGATCGCTGATCTACGTCGCGCTCCAGGATGGTGAACTGACCTCAATCAAGTCGATCGCGAACGCATTTTCCATCTCGGAAAATCATCTGGTCAAAGTCGTTCACAGACTCGCCACTCTAGGCTATTTGGAGACCTTTCGAGGTCGCGGTGGTGGAATACGACTCGCGAGAGAGCCCGGAGAAATCAAGATCGGTGAAGTAGTCCGCCATGTAGAATCCATGGCCATTGTCGAATGTTTCCCAAACGGAGCAGGCAAGTGCTGCATCAAAGGAGTCTGCGAACTACAGGTGGCGCTTGGTCGAGCCGCCCGCGCCTTTATGTCGGAGTTGGACAAACTTACCTTGGCCGACCTGGTGAAAAACGATCGTGAATTGAGCAGCCGCTTTAAGGATTAACCGGTACCGCAATAATGTTTTCAACGTGTTTGACAAAAGATGTAAAACAAATACATCTTTCGGTCATGAAAGCTATTCAGCGCACCCCCAAATCCACTGTTGTTCTCAAAGTGATGTTTTTTGCTTTGATTTTATTCTCCACATTCCTGCAAAGCACCTCGACCGCGCAGGAGAAGACCGTCGACCCAAAAAGCATCTATGCCCGTCTTGGTGGACAGGAAGCGATTGACGCTGCGATTGATATTTTCTACAAGAAAGTACTCGCTGATGATCGGGTGAATCACTTCTTTGAGGACATCAACATGAAGGCACAGATCCGGAAACAAAAAGAGTTTCTCGGCGCAGCCTTTGGCGGTCCAATTCCATGGGAAGGGAAAGACATGCGGTCAGCCCATAAAGGTCTGGATATCACCGAGGAACATTTCGGAGCCATCGCAGAGCATCTGCAAGCTTCGCTGAAAGAATTGAAAGTCGACGAAGGCTTGATCAAAGAGATCATGGCCGTTGCCGCCTCCACCCACGACGATGTTCTCAACAAGCCGAAGAAAAAGGCGGAATAACCGACTGGTTGCAAAAAAAGTGGGTTTTCGTTATCATGAGGTATGGCTTCAGATGACGATAAACCCACGCTTCTTGAATCGCTCCATCGGGAGATCGACTCCCTCATTCTGCAGCTGAACCTGGGAAAAGCGGACGCAATTGATTTTGTCGAAAAACACAAAGGTGATTTCAGCTCACTGGTTGATAAAGCAAAAGATTCAGCTAAGTCGGGTTCGCTACGTCAGAAACTCGACGAACTCAAACTCAAGCTGGCACTTGGGAAGCTCGAGTCACGGGAAGCACTGGAAGAGCAGCGCGAAAAGATCGTAGCAGCTTTCGATGAAGCCCGGTCAGCGTGGGACCCGGCCCAGGACGACCTGAAAGCGACACTTGAAGAAGCGGGCGAGTCATTAAAAACCAAACTCGATGCCCTGGCTCTCGATCTCGGGATACGAAAAGTGGTCGCTGAAGAAGACCTGAAGCTGAAGAAGGATCTGTTCAAATCTGACCTTGAGGAAGCTCGGTCTAAACTGAAGCCAGCCATCGAAGGTGCGGAAGATGCCTTAAACGAGGTGGCAGACGAAACGAAAAAAGCCTTCGACCATGTGCGGGCGAACCTGCGCTCATTGTTTGATTGAGTCGCCCGCGTTTAAAATCTGGATACGGCCTTCGATTTCCCTCCCAAATCATCCGCGAATCTGCGAGATTCTTTTCTGAAACAGATTTGGGGTCATAGGGTTATACTCATTTGTCTGTATCCCCTATTTCATGAACACACCTTCTCTTTGGGTCACTTTAACTCTCATCGCAACCGCATCCGTTTTGTCCGCTGCTGAGCAGACTCCGTCTCAGAAAATCGATTCCCTTATCGCTGACAACTTGAAGAAACAGGGGATCGAAGCAAATGCACCGATCACGGACGACGTATTTTTACGCCGGGTGTATTTAAATATCGGCGGTCGTATCCCCACGATTGAAGAAGCGGAAGCTTTTCATACCAGCACGTACGAAAACAAGCGGGAGCGTCTTATCGACGACCTGATCCACTCTGAGGCTTTCACCTCGAACTTTTATCATTTCTGGGCGGATATCCTCCGGGTGAACAATGAAGTCGATGGTGCGGCCAAGGATGCCTACCAACTGTGGATTCGAAATTCGATCGCTGAGAACAAGCCTTACGATGAAATGGTTCGTGAATTGGTGACCGCCACCGGAAAAATCTGGGACAATGGTGCCACTGGCTATTATTTCAGGGACCGAGGGATGCCGCTGGATAACATGTCCAACACGGTGCGGGTTTTCCTGGGAACCCGCCTCGAATGTGCGCAATGCCACAATCACCCTTTCGATAAGTGGACCCAGATGGATTATTATGAGATGGCCGCGTTCAGTTTTGGGATGAATGCGAGAAGCTACGAATCAGCCAATCGCGGCCTGGTCAAAGATGCGCTTAATGAGCGGGCGCTTGCTGCATACTCCAAGGAAACACAGCAGCTTTCAGGATTGAAAGATTTTCCCGAAATGAAGAACGAGAAACAGATCGAACAAGCGTTGGCTGGCAACCCTAAGAAAAAAAAGCGTGAAGGTAAAGCGGTTGGCCGCGGCAAGATACCTGCCTTTCTCGAGGCCAACAAAATGTCAGAGGAACGTTTTCGGGAAATTGCCAAAGCAGGTTTTGATGTGGCCAGTCTCGAGCGCGACAAATATCGCGACTATCAGCAGGTCATGAAGGAACTCTACGATCCATTGCAGTACACCAATGTTTCGGAGAAGACCAATACCGCCCCGAAGCTGCCGCACGATTATCAGTACTCCGACGGTGACCCACATCAGGAGATCCAGCCCAAAACCATGTTTGGCGCTGACATTAATCCTGCAGAGCTGGACGACAAGAAGATCGAACTCTACGCGAACTGGATGACCTCACCGGAGAACCCCACCTTTACCAAAGTGATTGTGAACAGGCTTTGGAAAGAGGTCTTTGGCATGGGAGTTTTTGAACCCGTTGATGATCTCACCGATAACGTTGAACCATCAAACCCGGCACTTCTGGCTTACCTGCAGGAACTGATGATCAGTCTCGACTATGATGTGAAAGCGTTCCTTGCCGTGCTCTATAATACGGAGACCTACCAGCGCGGGGCAGACCGGAATGAAATTGTTCTGGGGATGCCTTATCATTTTCAAGGCCCGATTCTCCGGCGGATGAGTGCTGAGCAAATCTGGGACTCGCTGGTTGCTCTGGCTCTCCCTGAAGCTGATCACTACCGCCCCGCCCTCAAGAAGCAGTTAGCTACGGTGGAACGGGTTCGCCAAATCTACATCAGTCTGGAGGAGCGTCCTTTTGATGACTTCATGGCGATGCTGGAAGAAATTGCCCCTGTCATTTCAGGGAAGGCAGAAGCCGAAGAAAAAGTCCGCAGCCAGATGGTGATTGCCAAAAACGAAGGCAATGAAGAACGCTATCAGGAACTGCGTCGGGAACTTAAGTCAGCAGGAAACAACCTGAAGCAGAAGATTGCTGAAATCGGATACATTCACCTCAATAAGAAGGTGGACGGCGGGGAACTTCTCCTCGCTATGGGGATGAATGAGATCGCTGCTAACATGATGGATTCCAGCGATGGAGCGCAGAATTCCGTAGTGACCGATTTACCCAAAGTGGAGTTCAAGAAAACTGAAATGCCGGCAGACCTCAGCAGAACCGAGAGAAAACAGTGGGCGGCAGATCAAAAGAGTGATTATCGGACCTACACGAGTTTGATCAGCGGTATGGCACGCGCGTCGGAGCTGCCCTCTCCCGCCCCTCGCGGCCATTTTCTGCGTGATTTCGGCCAAAGCGACCGGGAAGTGATCGAGAACGCAGCTGATCACGCTTCAGTGCCCCAGGCATTAAACTTGTTGAACGGAAAGATGGTGGAAGCACTCACCAACAAATATTCCACCTTCGGGAAACGCCTTCATGAAGCCGGCAACATCGATGAAAAAACCCGCATGATCTTTCAGGCAATGCTGACCCGCCAACCCACTGAGAAGGAGCTGGGACTCGTTCAGAAAGCCATTGAGAACGAAGGGGAAGAAGAAGCCCTGGAAGGTATCGTCTGGGCCCTGCTGAACACACAGCAATTCATGTTTGTGCAATGACCCGCTGAGATTCGGGCATCTGATTCTCAATCCAACAGGGTTGACTCATCGATCAAACAGGGTTGGTTCATACGGACCACCCTATTGCCCTGTTTTATCCATCCAACTATGGTTCTTGATATCGTAAACTACCCCGCCCCCGTACTCCGTAAAGTCGGTGCACGAGTTGAGGAAATAACTCCTGAGATCGAAAAGCTCGCGGAGGACATGATCGAAACCATGTACGACGCGAAGGGAGTGGGACTGGCTGCACCTCAGATCGGGAGATCCCTCCAACTGGCTGTAATCGATGTCGCCTTTGATGAGGAATGTATCTCGTATCTCCGGGTGAATGGTGAAGATGCAACACTGGAAGACATCTGTCCGATCGTATTCATGAACCCCAAAATCGAATTACTGGGCGAGAAGGAAACCGACATTGAAGGATGCCTGTCATTTGAGGACTTACGAAGCGACATCACCCGTCCCGGTGAAGTGAAAGCTGAGTTTACGTTACTTGATGGTTCCGAAATCACTCTGGAGACGGATGGGCTTTTCTCCCGTGCCATTCAGCACGAAGTGGATCATCTCTTCGGGAAACTTTTCATCGACCGGATGACCAGTGTCAGGAAACTGGCGATCAAAGGGCGACTGAAAGACATGCAGGAACGATTTGGTTAAGGCATGAAAAGTTTGGGCATTCTCCTTTTCCTGGTTGTCTTTCTCGTAGTTCTAATCGGCTTGCCGGTTTTGATCGCGGTCAAAATTTACAAGGGCTTTAAGCGGAGCGGCTTCGCAATGCGGGATGTTGTACTGAATGGAAAACGCGCCACGGCAACGGTGGTGAACGCTAGCATTGACGTTTCGGGTCAGGGAAGGCGCCCCATTGTGGTGTACGAATTCGAGGCCTACGGCAAAACGTTTCAGGGCAGCACGGCAGACCGGAATCTTGACAGGGGAGACACCCTGGAGGTCGAATTTGACGCTGAAAATCCGGAGGTAAGCTTTCCGGCTGTGCTCGTGGAAGAGGCCCGCCGAAAAGCCCCCAAAGCACTTCTGGCCAATGGCCGGCGGCACGACTGAGAGAAAATGAATCTGCGCCAAACGGCCGATTTGGGGTGACGCACTACACAGCGACCTGGATGGCTCCATCCACTTCCCGCACTTGATACGTTTTAACATTCTCACAAGCCGGTCCGGACAGTGCCTCGCCGGTTTCTAGACTGAACTCAGCATAGTGCCAGGGGCACATCACGCATCCTTCACGCACCGGACCAAATGCGAGCGAAGCATCTGCATGGGTGCACATTTCATCCAGAGCGTAGAGACTTCCCTCGTGTCTAATCACCGCAATGCGAATTCCCTTCACCTCATAGCCCCGACCACGATCGTCGGCAATTTCAGATGCCAAGCCCACCGTGTGGAACTCAGGATTGTCGGTGGCACTTTCAATTTCGCTCATGGTCCGACTATTTGACGGGTTTTTTACTTGCCGTCCACCGAATTACTCTGTTGATTCTTTAGGAAATGGAGCTTCCCCGAAATGTTTGGCTTAGCTTGATCCTGGCTTCGATACTCATCGCAACTCCAGCCTTAAGTGGTGAAGTGGATCTTGATCTGCCACCAGTGATGCAGCGGAAATATGGCAAAGTTATCACTTCCAGTGGCGGGTGGGTGAAAAAGGTTCGTTTTCATGGAAGCCGGAGCAAGGGAAGCGGCACCACACGCCTGGTTGCACCTAAATCAGCTACTAAAGCCGACATTGCACAAGTGTTGCTTGCTGATTTTTGGGATGGCAAATTCAATGACAAGACCATCCCCGAATTTGCACCGGTCAATCGCGAAGTATTTTTAAGACATGGCACCGCAATGATCACGGGTCAGCCATCGAATGCTCCACAACTTATTCATGACTGGTGGAATGTTCGCATGGGCGTTCCGTTACCAGTCAGCAAAACCTACCATATTGCGGCGATCAATATTTATCACGACGACGGCGGATCGGAAGTCGGGCACTTCTGTATCGGGGTGCGTAAAATCGGAGGCGACGCTGATGACGATTTCGTGATCGATATTCGTGCTCCCTGGTATGAAGATGGTGCAGCGTCATTCAAACAGGCACTGAACCATGACAACTCGTTGATCAATCAGTTGATCCCCAACAACATGTATGACTGGCTTTATACTCAGGGTGAGTTCCGGGGATGCCGAAGTGAGATTTGGTTTATGAGAGTGTCTGATGCGCAGGTCCGACTGCTACAGACGATCCTACACAGAAAGAATCGGATCAAGACTGGTCCTTTTCGCCCTCTTAAAGGTAATTGCGCATCAATCGGTGAGAAGATCCTCAATCGAGTCCTCCCGTTAGACCACGATTTCCAACTGATGTACACAATCGGTGATGTTCCCCGTCCTACCGCCAAACAGATGGTTCGTCGGTTCGGAGGTGACGTTGCCTTTGTCGTCCTGCACTCTCATCAGCGCGAGGGCGAACCGATCACCGCGAAATCGGCCATCCATCCTGCCGAACCGAGTCGTTCGACAACCCCCGAGTTTAAGCAGCTCAGGAGTGTCCCGGAACTGAACTGACTTCTACTTTATACCTTCCCGCTCGCTGGAGAACACATTGCCCGTTGGCTTTTCGGGTAGAGTTGCTTTCCATGCTTCGATTTGTGCGAGAAGCTTGCGGACAACTTCAGGATGCTCTTCTTTGAGGTCATTCGCTTCGGCAACGTCCTTCGAGATATCATACAGCTCAAAGTAGTCTGCCGCCCCGTTTGTCACCAGTTTCCACTGTCCCTCAACCACTGCATAGGACACCCAGTGGTTCGGTTTTGATTTCTGTGCCGGCCAGGGAGAATTTGATTTCCAGAACAGGGGTTTCTCCCGACTTGGAACGGTCGCCCCCTTCAGGACATCGACCTGACTGACACCGTCCGGCTGGTAATCGGCGGGAAGTTCCGCGCCAGCGATTTCACAAAAGGTCGGGAGCAGATCAACCGCTGAAATCAGAGAAACACGATCAACTTGTCCTGCCGCGATTTTTCCCGGCCAACGGGCAATGAACGGAACACCAATACCGCCTTCAAAAAGGGCTGCTTTGTACCCCTTTCGTCCACCCGTTATACCTTTAGCGGCGTTGATCCCCCAACCGGCCCCGGTCGCAGTATCATAATTCAACGTCAGTTCGCCAGAGCCCCCGCGGGCAGGTCCGTTATCGGAGCTGAAAATCACCAGAGTGTTGTCTGCGATATCGAGACGGTCGAGAGTGTCCAGAACTTCCCCGATTCGATCATCCGCATGCGACAACACCGACGCGTAGATGGCGTCAGGTTGACTTTCCATTTCACGGAATCTCCACTCATATTTGGGAACGGTATGAAACGGAGTGTGTGGCTCGTGTATCCACAAATTTACAAAAAACGGCTTCCCTGCCTCCACTGATTTTTCGATAAAAGCATTCGCATGATCTGCGTCTTCGTGAACCGGCATTTGTTCACCAGCACAATTGAACGCGCCGTATTCATCGTATCCATAAGCAGAAGGCAGAGGTGAATCAGGGATCATGTTATTGGCAAGATGCCATTTCCCAAAGTGGGCCGTGGCATACCCGGCCTTTTGCAGGAAACGGGGCAGCGTAGGGGCTTCGGTATCAAGCCAGTCAGGCATGCCACGCCTGGCATTACTCGGTACCCAGGCAAAATGCCCATCGATGTTGTATCGGGCCGGAAAATGTCCCGTCATTACCGCCGTACGACTCGGCGAACAAACTCCACTGGCTACTGTGAAACGATGAAAGTCTGTTCCCTCTTTGGCAAGCCGGTCAATGTTCGGAGTTTTCACATACGGGTGCCCATGGCAACTCAGATCCCCCCACCCCCAGTCGTCAGCGAATATGAACACAATGTTCGTCTTAGGTTCAGCCGCACCGAGTGAACCGGCTATTCCGAAGACGATTAGAAAGAAAAAGACTCGATTGAACATCATTAACGCTCAACCAGTTTTGATGACCTGCGAGTCAAAATCTGTATAGAACTGGACAACAAATGTACCCGGCTGAATTACCTCACCTGAGGATTCAGCATCTCACTGCCGGGATCAGTGATGCGCATTCCGCTCTGTATCCAAGCCTCATAAACTCCCCAGGAATGATTGATAATTCCGGCAGTTTGGTTGAACGGGTCACTTGATCCGAGTGAAACCACCACCATCCGATAAGGAATCCGACGACTGCGATCCGCGTCAATCGGCACAAACCGATCCTTTTTGCGCGCGCCGACCATGAGTGCAGCTCCTGCTGTTGGCGTGGCTGAATATTTTACGCCATCCACTCCACTGGCCCCGAGAAGTTGATTGGTGTTTTGGATATCGTAGCTGCTCGACTGGCCTGCACGATAAACCGTTACCGAACGTGTCGACTGAGCGACATAAAAATTGAACTGAGGATTCTTGAGCGCGTAAACAGCCATTCTCGCCATGTCCTTAGCAGTGGATTCGCCCGGATTTCCCCCTAAAGCCAACCCGTGGGCATTTTGAAATCGCGTCTTCCCCGCTCCAACGGACTTCGCCAACGCATTCATTTGCTCAACAAACACATCCATGGCGCGTCCACCGCCGATCTGCTGGGTCATCTGCCACCCGAAATACTCTCCCAGTGCCTCGGCAGCGACAGGGTCATCCGCCAACATGGCCGCAAAAATAGCATCTCTCACCGACATCCGGTCCCCCCCCTGCAAGCCAAGTGGATTTGCAGAACCAAATTGAGACGCTGTATTGGGGATGATCAACAACGCGTTACGATCCCCGTTCTTGGAACGAAGCCAGTCCAGGGCAACCAGAGCCGTGGTAACCGAAGCCAACCCTCCAACCGGCCGACGCTTCTCTGAGTTCTGCTCAGCCAAAATTTTCCCGTTATTCCAATCAACCGCGATGAAACTCTCCTGACCACCATACATGGCACCGCCGCCACCACCCGATGAACCGTTTCTTGGGGAAGGTGAAGGATCGCTATTCCAAAAGCATCCAGTCATTCCCATCGAACAAAAAAGGGTGATGCCGGTAGCGAACAGCTTGAAGTTTTTCAAAAAAGTCATCATTGCACTCAGTTTTGACGTGAGTTTATAAAATAACTGCTTTCCTCTGCATTGCAAAGGACTTCTTAACCTTTAAGGATCCTAAACAAACGCGCTTCAGCGCCGACGCTCGATCCACTGGCGCATTTCCCCTTCTGCCCGCTCCAACATATCCCGTAATTGAGTGGAGCTGATCGCAAAACCACCCGCTGCGATCACCAAATCCTGTTCCAACCGGTCGTCGGTTGCGACGGTGATGTCATATTTGGCCGCATACTTGGCCGCCAGACGCTCGATGATGTCGTCGGCTGTGTCCTTACCGTTGGTGTAGATCACCTGCAGGCTTCCTCCAGCCTCCCTCTCGTTGGTCGTCCGGGGCCCCCGACCATCAAAGACGAGAACGATGCGCTTTCCCGTCTGATCCTGATACGCTAACAACTGGTTGCGCAAGGCGTCATGCGCCAAACCATGTCGCTGCCGATGCAAATCGAGCAGATCAGGCCACGCGTGGATGATGTTGTTCCCGTCGACCAGCAAAAAAGAAGGCACCAGGTTTCCCATGATGCCTCACAATTGTCTCAAAATCACTCGTAAGCGAGTTGAAATCGATCAGGATTACTCTTCCTCTTCGGAAGAATCACCCTCATCAGCAGCTTCCTTTTTAGGAGCTTTCTTCTTAGCAGCTGCTTTTTTCTTGGTTGCAGCCTTCTTCTTGGCAGCCGCCTTTTTCTTGGCTGGAGCCTTCTTGGCGGGCGCTTCTTCAGCAGCCTCAGCCGCAACATCGTCTTTCACCTCTTCGTCCTTAGGAGCTTCTACTTCCTCCTTCTTAGGTGCGGCCTCTTTCTTCGCAGCCTTAGGCTTCGAAGATTTGGACTTCTTACTCAACGCGATTTGCGCTTTGATGCGCTCATTTTTGCGCTTCAAATAATCCGCACGACGACGGCGTTTTTCGACTTTATTGATTTGTTGGCCCATGGCTGAACTGGAAACAACCGCCCTTATTTGGCGGAGGGCGGTTATCTAAAGGCCAAATTCCACGGTCGCAAGCAAAAATCCACCCCTATTGACTCCCCTGCTCCCGTCGAAAACGGTATCCAAATTCGCGAATCGTCTCGATCAGGCGCGGAGTTCCCCTGTTCGGCTCGATTTTCCGGCGAAGTGTGGTGATAAATCGATCCACGCTGCGGGCCGTCACCCGGGAATCATATCCCCAAACTTCGTTCATAATCCGCTCCCGACTCAGCGCAATGCCCGCATGGGTCACCAAAAACACCAGCAAATCATACTCCGTCGGTGACAGCTTCACAGACTCACCGGTCGCCTGGTAGCGCAACTTACGGGCAGCCACATCCAGTTCAAAGTCTCCAAATGTCGTGTGCGCATCATTCTCCTGCGGTTCCACTTTCGCCCGGCGAAGCACCGCCTCGGCCCGGGCGATCAATACCCGTATACTGAATGGCTTCGGCAAATAATCATCAGCTCCAAGCCCCAGGCCCAACAATATATCGGACTCCTCCCCTTTCGCCGTGAGGAAAATGATCGGCATCGTCAGCCCTTCCTGTCTTAGATACCGGCATATCTCATACCCGTTGATCCCCGGCAGCATCACATCGAGCACAATAAGGTCCGGTCGCATTCGCTCCGCCATCTCCAGCCCCGATTCGCCATCCATTGCCGAAATCACCCGGTATCCGCGTGCCGAGAAATTATCCCCGATCCCACGGGACAAAGTCGGATCATCCTCAACGATCAACACCTGTGCATTATCAAACATGAGCTGGCTCTCCTTTCTCAACCGGCTTGGCTACAGCCTCGCCTGTTTCCTCCGACTTCCTTTGTCCATCCACAACCGCCTTTCTTAATACCACCACAAAACAAGCGCCGGTTCCGTCTTTTCCGCCCTCCGCCTGAATCCTCCCACGCATCAGTCGCACCAGACGCCGACAAATAGACAACCCCAGTCCCACTCCATTTCTTTTCTGATTGAGCGGATCATCCCCCTGAAAGAAACGACGAAAAACAGTCCGCCGATCCTTCACCCCGATCCCCGGCCCGTTGTCAGAAACCTCGATCCTCCCATCCAGCAACCTCTTCCCGGCCGCCCTGGCGGAAACCTTCACGACAGGTTGGTCCCCCCCGTATTTCAGACCGTTTTCTACAAGGTTCCCCAAAACCATCAACAAAGCCTCACGATCAGCCCTCAGATAAAGGCCCGGCTGAATATCCTGCTCAAGTTTACCGCCCACTTCATCAAACCGGGGACGAATCAGTGCACACACTTCTGAAACGACCGCCTCTACATCGAGCAACCCGGGCGTCAGTTGCATCTCTCCCTTCTTCAGCCTCGAGAAGGTCAGGAAATTCTCAGCCAACCGCTCCAACCGACGGTTCTCTTTCGCCAATAAATCAAGATACTCCGCCCTCCCCTGATCATCCAGAAAGTCAGATTCGGTCAGGGTCTCAAGCAAGATCTTCATCGAAGCCACCGGCGTTTTCATCTCATGTGAAACAGTGGTCACCATGTCACTTCGTAATTCATCGACCCTCAGCCCACGGTGAACCACGAACCACACCCCTCCAGCCGCCGCCATCACCCCCGCAAAAATCCAGAACGCCTGCCAAAGCGTCGCCCGCTCCAACTCCGAGATCACATCCGGAATCGTCCCCGAAGGATCCAGCATGACCTTCCATCCCTCGTATTCCCCCGGCCCCGCTCTCACCACAATGGCCTCCTCGCCAATCTCCGGGCCGACACTCAGTACTACCGTTCCATCCGGTTTCTCCACACGCAGCCCCACCTCTTCGGCCCCGAATATCTTACGCAAACCCTCCGGCATCGACTCCGGATCATCAGCTGACTCCAGCCGACCGACAGCTGCGATCAATTGACTCCGGTGAACATCGGCCAGCTCAGTGATCGCCAATTTCCGTTCATGCTCAGCATTTTCGAGCATCATCTGCACCATCAAGATCGTGGGCAGAATCGGCAGGAGAGCCAGCAGCACGATAGTCCATCGAACATGTCTTCGGCTAAGCCAGAGCCCCGTTTTCACAAAGCCCAGAATACCAAACCCTCAATTTTCTGGAAAGCTAAAAAGCCCTTTCGATCAAATCCCCTCGATTGGCCAGGCATCGAGTACATCCTGAATTTCCTCCATCTCGAGCGTCTCATGGGCTTCCAACTGATCAGCCAATCCGGCAACCGCTGCCCAGACATCTTTCCGTTCAAAAAACGCCAATAGATCATAAGCGTAGCGGCCCAGATGCTCGGCGATAGTCTTGGATGGCGACAGATATTCCTGCGCACGATCAACCGCCATCTGCCAGTCATACCGCCATTCCTCAATGAACTCCGGGGCAAATTGTTCCTCCGCAAAAACCATCTCAGCAATCGGCCCCGCCAATGCCACCTTGATCTCGAAGATCGCCAGCTCCCTGTCGGTGTAGAGATCCTCCGGCCACGCCACACGTATCTCACCGTAGTGTTCCGGGAACTCTTCATCTTCGTCCGGGATCAGCGAAAGCGCCTCGATTTTGCCACCATGAAGCACAGCCATCAAGGCATGGCCACTCTCATGGTAAGCCGTTCGGGTGATAAGTTCGTCTTCTGACATACAAAAAGAGACTCAAACAGACCTACGACCTTTCAGAGCCTGCCGGAAAATCCATGTAATCACTTTCCATCCACAGCTCCCTTCAACGGAAATCATCATTTCACCGCGTTATACCGCAACACCCGCCCGAACACGCTGTATTCCGCAACGAAGAGATCTCCCGCTTCGTTGAAATCAACGCCATGAGGCGCATTCACGATCCCGTTGCGCCACTTGGCAGGGTCAGTCTTATTAGTCCCCACCTCGTCCGCATTTTCGTTGGCCCCGAGCTGCTTCACGATATTGCCCTCTTTATCAAGAATCGTAACCCGCCCCTTGATCTCTCCCACACACAGAAGATCACCGTGCACCACCAGCGCAGCCGGCATCAATAAGTCCGTGGCAACATTTCCCAGAAATTCCCCCTCCATCGACATGTGAACCACCCGCCCGTCAGCCCGGCTCACCCCGACAATTCTCGCCGGATCAAATCGGGTATCGACGGCGATCTTATGCAGCGTTGCAAAATTGTAGGGCTCCCCCTTTCCACCAAATGTCGCCAAATACTCTCCCGCTGCATTAAAACGATGCACCAGATCAGTGGAGTAACCATCCGTCACAAAAATGTCCCCGTTCGGAGACACATCGCAGGCCGTCATTCTCAAAGCCGCCTTGTTATTCTTAGGATTCACTTTCCAATGCTCTTTAGGGATCGCCTCCCCCGGGATTTCCAGCACGACCTCTCCATCGAGCGTCAGCTTGACAATCTTCATCCCACCGAGACGGGGACCATAAATATATTCCACACCATCGGCGTCCTTATGAATGACAAAGCCGTGAAAATCATTGGGAGCGCCCTCGATATTCCGAAGGTATTTGCCTTCATTGCTGTAGACCTGAACGCCCGCCCGCAAGCCATTCGTCAGACTCACATAAATGTCGCCGTTTTCAGCAACCGCCACGTCCCCGTGCGCCCCGCCCATCTTGTCCATTCCCTCCGGCAATGGCAGCCAGTCCTCCGCCGCAGGAGGCCACGCAGCAGCCAGCTTGGGAGCTGGCGGTTCACCCTGTTCTTCCGACTTTTCAGCACAGCCATACACAAAAACGGCAGCCACCAAAGTAACGATTAATGCACTCGATTTCGGGGAAAAGGGATTTTGCATCCCACCTTATCCCATTGAGGCAACAACTCTGTCCAGTTTTGAAATGCGGTATCACAACCCACATCACCTCATCCTTCTCATCTAATCTTGTTCGATCCGTTTTATCTATCACGTGGAGTCCAGCAGAAGCTCCCGCGAGACGTAAAGGGAATTCAGAAGAACGTCCAACTGCTCAGACCTACCCTCGCGCTGAGAAAGGCCCATCTGTTCAGTTTCAACTCGGATCAAGTAATTCTTAATGTGCTCCGCTGGGATTTCTTCAACGATCATCTTAAAGACTCTCGGTGAGTATGTTTGGTATTCGTCTCTAGCCTCTGGCGTTCCAGCCACTCCGATCGGATCCCAAATATAATGGAGTAATTCGTCAATCCTTCGGTATAGCCTTGCCTGGTCTGGTGGCAGCTGTGATCCCATGCATTTTTTTCAGATCGAATGTTCAAGCACAGGCAGGGGCAATGACTGAAAGGAATGCCTCTTGCCCGGATGCGTTTTGTTAGTCGTTGTCCATGCTGTCTGCTCTAAATATCATGGCTTCTAACCATTCAAGAAAGTCGCCAAAGTTTGGCCACACTTGAGAAGCCAACGCATAAGCTGTCCAACGATTATGCGGAAGATCGATATATCCATCGTTTTCCCAATATCGAAAAGTTGAAAAATCCGTCAAATGGTGTCCCACGCTCAGAATCCGACCGAAGATGGTATCGTAACAATAAAAATCGGGGCCACTCGTGTGTGCAAACGTAACAAAACCGAGCTCTCTAAAAAACATTATGGCATCAGAACTTTCTTTGTTCCAACGAATGAGTTCCTGATAGCCCAACCAATCGACGTAGCCCCAACCCGTGTCTTTGTGGGGGACGCATTCCCTGAGGTAGCCCCCGAAATCGGAGTCAGAAGATAGATCCAATCCCGAGAGAATTGTTGCTGTTCTATCCTCAGAAATCCCAAACTTAGTTTCGTCGAAATCCGGCTCTCGAACTCGGACCATATTGAAGAACTCTCCTCTCATTTTTTTCGACTATTAAGGTAGGAACGCCGATTGCCCGGCGTCCCCCTCGCAGATCCCGGCGTGCGATATTACCGCACCGGGCTCCTCAGATTCACGCGCATATAACCGATGTTTCATTGATTTCGATTTCGAGCTTAGATCCATGTCGCCATTTCACACAAGCTCCAATTCTCCCGTTTCCGTCTTCGCCTGTTTTTCGCAGACTCGTGATCGCGGGATCTCCCACTGTTTCCCCCGAAGCTCACCAAAGCAAACCCAGGTATAACTTTTGCGCTGACTCCGCCGGTTTAACCACTTGAAGCTGATTCGTGTTACCTCCCGATAGGATTTCCACGCCATGCGGGAGTTTCCCGCGTCCGGCATTAAGAGTGACTTAGCAGAGTATGGGCCGCCGTTCACGACACAATGGAATCCACTTCTTATGACCGAAACCGTATCGTTCAGCGACTCACAGATCAGGCTACTTTAGGACGTTCCGCCGCCGGAAAGAACTGGACAAAGCCATCAGCTCGCGCCCTGCCGGGAGGTCTGTGACCCCGAACGCATTGGGAACGACACCAGTTTGAGGGTTTCGATGATCGGGTGGAGGTGAGCGGATTGCGCCGCTCACCCCTCCCACACCACCGGACGTGCCGTTTTCAGCATCCGGCGGT
>JBLWYI010000057.1:0-15085 GCA_048267005.1 Verrucomicrobiales bacterium
AATCGAGCGCCGAACGAAATCCTGACAAACTACTTTCAACAGAAAACTATCCCCCTAAATTAAAACCTAACGGACCAGGAAATCCGTGTCCACTTTATCGGGGGAGTTCCAAATCATCGTCGTCTTAGGAATCATCGTATTAATAAGCTCTCTCTTTTCCAACAATGGCAAAGACAAGTCCAACTGCTGCCCTGATTGCGGCAAGCCCAGTCTGGAGGTGAAACGCACAGTGTTTCTGGGCAAAGAATACCTCAAGTGTTCCCGCTTCTTTTGCTCATGGGACAGTCGTACGAATCATTATCGCGAGCGGAAGGAACAGGAGCGGGCGCAACGGGCTGAAGAAGCAAGAATTCAACGGCAGGTCCGCGATGACGCCCAGCAATACAGAATTTGGAGTGCGATGTCGCGGGACGACTGACACGCACCTGAATCTGAGGTAATGGATTCGATTTAAATCCATTTACCTTAACGCTGATAAATCAATGGCCTACCGGAAAGGGTATACCCCGAAACGACGAAAACTGTGGAAGCCCAAGTTTCGAGGGACTTATAAGGAGCATAAGTTTGAAGGTCCACCGGTTGATGAATATCTGGACGAAAGGGATTCGACAATTGTAAACAGGAACAACTGGAGGTCCGATCATTGCTATGAGCATGCCTATGGATGGGAGGTAGTTGTTTACGAAGACTACTATTTTCACGGGGACACGGAAGACGAATGGAAATTCAAGGTGGAACGAATTGTAGAGAGAATTGCTCCGACTTTCGAAAATCCCACGCTGCCTACTGAATTCGGAATGGAATGTGTGACGGCATCTCCCGACAAGGAGGAGATGCCACCCAAAAAAGGAGTCTGTGAAGATCAAGACACAGATGCGATCACGCTACGCACAGTTGCTGACATCGGGAAAGAGCTTTCTAAATACGGTGAAATTGAATTCATAAGAAAATACAGGATCGTTCAGAATCTTCCCTGCTTTACTCTACCATTCGAGGAATTGGGTTCATTGGAGGCATTGCGCCCCTTTACCAGGTCTGACGAGGGAAAAGAATTTGCTGCAAGAGTGTTGATCGCCGCCCCGTTTTGGGTTCGACGACCGGAGGAGTGGACAGGAGAAGGGCCCGGTTCATTGACCCGGCATTTGTTCGGCATTTACGAAATACCACCGTGTTTGTTGAAATACGCACAGTGGGGTGACAGGGATATATCTTTCAGCAAATGGTTCAGCTGGCTGATCATACGGGGTCATGGCGGCAGCTTAAAAAAGGCCGCCAAACATTTCCATAACTGGGCAATACCCAAGTCGATGATCGCAGCGCTCTTCGAGGCACCTGAAGCCTGGAGCGGCGAGAGTGTTTCTTTGTTTGCAGAGGTGCTTTCCTGTGGTGGAAACTCCACGGAATATGGAAGAATCAGCCGACACCGGTATTTTCAAACCGACTATACCGATAAATACTGCAGCGATGAAAACGGCCCTTTCCTTCGAGCAACCGTTCAATGGATGGTAAAACACCGTGAGGAAATTGACGATGCGGTTGCCCAACTGATACTTGAATGGGCCATTCATCGAAAAACCGAGCTGGAAAGGGTAGCCAACCGTGATCAGAATACGGGAAAGGCAAACTTCTGGAGCGGTCGATCATTGGCGCGAGTGATCGAACGCGCGAGGGAATATGAAGCGGAGCAGAGCCGGGCTTTCGGGAACAACAATCCGACGAGCTGGAAGGAGTGGGGGTGGAGTATCGATTATTCGGATGAGTTGGAAGTGGCTGAGAAGGCCCCGGTTTGGTCCTTTGTAGAAATCACTGACAGCTCCACACTTTCCGAAGAAGGCCAGCAGATGGGGCATTGTGTCGGAAGTTACCTTGGCCGGTGTGTCCGGGGAGAGAGTATTATCGTTTCCTTGTGGAAAACCGGGTATCGCCTCCTGACAATCGAGATTGCCGGCACCGGACGGGGGATTGTGCAAGTTCATGGTGAAGGCAACCGCACTGCCACGTTGGATGAAATGACGGTGGTCAATCACTGGTACGATTCAGAGGTTCTGGAAGGGGCCTGACAAATTCCGGTTTTTTTTCCGAAATGCCCTCACCTGGTTTTGGGGGACGGGTAATTGATGGTGAGAACCGAGCCGCTTGCTCGCAAAACACTTAATCAATTAATATGAACAACTCCAATAGAACCAACAACAAAGTACAGGAACCATCCGTGAATTCAAAGGCATGGAAAGGCAGGATCATCAGCGCCGTGGCAGCAGTCATGGCCGTGTCGATGGCGAGCTGTGAAACGACCGGTGAACACAAAAACATGGTTACCGGAACGGTCATTGGAGCCGGAATAGGTGCACTGTCCGGAGCCCGTAATGGAAAAGCAGGGCGAAACGCCGTCATCGGAGGCATAGCAGGCGCGGCGGCCGGGGCTGCCAAAGACACGCAGGAGAAGAAAAAACGCGAAGCAGAGGCACGTCGTAGAGCGGAGTGGGCGAGCAAGACTCCTGCTGAGAAAAAACGGATTGCTCAAAACGAAACAAAGATGGCGGGTGCGTTCGCCGAAATGTTTCTTGGATCCGCCCTGGGAGGTAGCAGTTCGTCTCCAGGCAAATGTTCATATTGCAACGGATCCGGAATCAAATATGCAGGTGTTCAATGCTCGTCCTGCAATGGGTCGGGGCGTAGGTATTGAATCCAGTTTCGTCACTCGGGAGGGACCAATCCAGTACATTGGTCCCTTCGGCTTTTAGACTGTTTCTCAAAAGTCCTTTCGTGAATCAGCCGAGCCAAAATTTGCTGCGACAAGGCGCTTTGAGGAAGTGGAGTTTCCTCCACGACTGAGGAGGAACGAAGGCACGGGGAATTTGGACCGGTTTAAAAAACCAAACGAGCGCAGCGAGCAATGATCATACGGTCAAAAAAATTGATTTATGAAAAGATTTTTAGAAATGGTCTGCCAGCTCTGCACTGGTAAGGGGCGAAAACAAAAAAGAACATGACCCTGAATGTTGCGACACGAGGGGCTGCTGCTATGCAGGAATTCTATCTTCCCCCTTCAATGAGCCCGGCGATGACCTCAAGTGTGTAACCGTAACCCGCTGGCCACTTGCTGGCTCGGGGGCCTGCGACATTGAGAGTTCCAATATCGCGATTACGAACGAAGTCGCACACCAATTGAATCGCCCGTTCCGGTGACGTCCCCCGGGCTTCAATCAGCTTATAGGGTTTCCGCTGTTTGATGCATCGAAACAGAGTCTGCTCAGTCCCACCCTCGAGATCGCCATCGTAAATGATCAAGGTTCCGTCGCTATCAATGATGTTCTGCAACGTCCGCTGGTGATACCCGCCTTTCTTCAGTTCTTTCAGTGGATAGTGATCCGGAATCACTCCATCCTCGTCAACGCGGCCTTGAGGACACCACCCACCACAGGGAAAGCCGCTTTCAAGCGCGGCATCCAGCGCCGCTCGATCCACTCCGGTTTGTCCCCCGGAAACAACTTCTTTTAAGACATCATCACCTGATTCTGGTATTTGATTCTCGTTCATCTTTTTCAGGCTCTCCGGCAGGTAGATCACTTCACAGGTTCGATCCAAACCATCTTGGCACCGGCGAGGTTCATCGAGAACAGCTCCATGTCCAGAGCAACTCCCATAGAATTGATCTGATTGATCAACCCGCGCTTCTGATCACACCCCCAGGAAAACCATGAACCATCCGGACGTTGTACAGCATTGACGAAATCAAACGCCTCAATGCAGATAATGGGTTCATCAATTGTGGGCTGCTCCATTGCAAGGCGGAGTCTCTCGTGATTGGAATTTTCATTCCGCTTATGAGTCCACGTCACCCACGTCCCGTCCTCATACAGACCCAGCGCATGATTGCCGCCCAACTCAAGCTGAACCATGCGTTTATCGGTTTCCGGGGGATCCAGAAAGCCAAAGGTTTCATGCCAAACGTGAGGCTTCCCGCTCGCTGTGAGAACCCCCAGCAATTGCCCGGTAGAATCTGCCAAAATAACGTCCTTCAGGGGTGAAATACGATCAATCACAAACTGATGCGATTTTATCCACCGGTTATCCGCAGCAAGTTCAGCTCGCCCGTCAGGGGTCACAATCACTGCCACATTATCAGTCTGCGCAATATCGACAGCTCTCTTCACAGGCTTGAGAAGAGGAAGAAACTTCGGTTCGTTTTGCTCGAGCGAAAACAGCCGGTTCGGGCTTTCTATCCAAAATGAAGTTTGAACCATCACGTAGTCATTCCGCTTACTCCAGGTGGGGACCACACTGATCATTTCGCCGTTTGACCGCGCTGCACTCCAGGACGCCGCGGTGGTTCGCATCCCCCGAACAGCAATGAGATCATTGATACCGTTCGCCGCAGTGACGTCCGCCAATCCCGGATTCTCCTCCCATTTCCGGAGAATTCCCCCTTTGCGACGGATCAATTTAAATTCCGGAGTCGCAAAATCCAACATCGGAGGGAGCAACTGCTCGATATCTGTATTGGTCGAAGGGGGCAGAGCTGCCTCCGATTCACCACCACCCGGCTTGGTTTTCGGCCACACCAGCCAGGCTGCACTGACCGCCATGATCACGGCCAACAGTGAGAGAACCCATCGCCCCGCTTTGCTGCTCTTCGAAGAAGGTTCGCTGGTCTTCGATTGGAGGTTTTCGAGACATTCAGCAATCTTTCTAACGTCAGCAATCCGATCGTCGGGATCCCGTTCCATCGCCTTGAGAATCGTTTCATCGATCCGTTTGTTTCGACGCGGAAACCGGGACGTCGGCAAGGGAAAATTCCCGCTGGGCGTCTGCCCGGTCAACATTTCGTAGACCACGACTCCCAATGCGTAGATATCAGCACGCGAGTCGATCGACCCGGCATCTTCAATTTGCTCGGGGGCCACATAGGCGGGAGTACCCATCCCCGACTCCGTCATCGTAAGACCCACACTCAGGTTGAGCAGGGTCATTCTGGCCAGCCCGAAATCTCCAATCTTGGCGACGCCTTCTTTATTGATCAGAATATTACCGGGTTTGATATCACGGTGAACCACACCTTTTTTGTGGGCAAAATGCAGTGCAGAACAAAGCTGCCGGATAATTGAAAAGGCGTATTCCGGCTCGATGTCACCTGCCTTAATCACTTTCTGAAGATCCTGACCGTCAACGTATTCCATCAGCAGATAGTGAAGCTCCCCCCGGACACCGAAGTCGTGAATCCCCACGATATTCGGGTGATTCAGAAGAGCCATGGCCTTCGCCTCGCGCTGAAACCGTTCCTCGAATTCAGGGTCCCCTTCCAGTTCCGGATTCAAAACCTTGATGGCAACAAAACGATCCAGGCTCTTCTGGTTTGCCTTAAACACGGCCCCCATTCCTCCAGCCCCGATTCTCTCCACGATATCAAATTCGGGGAACAGCACCCGTAGAGTTTCTATATCCTCGTAGTTCTCCGGCTTCTCTTTGCGAGGCTTCTTCAGCGTCGTGTTCCCCAGGACACAACGACTGCAGATGGATACCAGGTTGCCACTACCCGGAGAATGAAATTCATTTCCGCATACGATACATTTCATAATTTTACTTGTTTTGACGGGTCAAAATATCTCGAGGAACCAGAGCCCTCCGTGAGTAATTACCGGTTCGCAACGAAAGGTGAATAAAAAAACGCATCATTGTTGATCAATCGCTCCATTGGGCGTCAGTTTTAACCAACCCGGAGTACCCGAATATTTTTACATGTCGACAGAACACAATCTAGGTCCCAAGGACTTCCCTCTCACCAGCAAGACGCTGTACCAACGAATTCAAGCGGAGTCACCAACCAGTTCAACTGACGCGTTGAATGAATTTTTCTCCCGCTACTGGTTGCCGCTGTACAGTTTCCTCAGAGCTTCGGGGGAAAGTCACGATGACGCATCAGATTTTGTGCAGGGGTTTGTTTCCAGAGAAATACTGGAGCGGGATCAATTGAAAGACTGGGATCCTGACAAAGGCAGCCTGCGGGGCTTTCTAAAAATGTGTCTCGACAGGTATCGCAAGAAACAATGGCGTCATGAACTGGCCGAGAAACGCGGCGGGCAAAAGTCTGAGACTCATGTCTCGATCGACTTCGACTGGGCAGACAACTATTTCGAAAACAACAGTCTGGACGGGGAATCCCCGGAGAAGAATTTTGATCGGGAATGGGCAGCGGCCATTGTGAATCAGGCAACTGTCAAGCTGGCCCAGCTGTATGCAGAGAATGGAAACGAGCTGGAATTTCGCCTGCTGCTTCAGAACCTCAGCGGCAGAGGTGAAGAAGAGAATCCCGCCAACTATAAAGAGATTTCAGTTCAACTGAATATCACGGTCGAAGCCGTGAAGCAGAGGATGAGGACTTTTCGCGTGAAGTTCCAGCAATGCCTTCGACAAGTCGTTGCTGATTTCGTCAACTCCGGTGAGATCGAAAACGAACTCACCTTTCTCCTTGGGTTGCTTGGACGATGACCGGAGAAGTCTCGTTTCCCTGAAGCAAATACAGCGATTCAGACATCTGAAAACGCTCGTTCACCCCTGGCCGCACCCGGATCGTTTTTTTTGAGGAAATGTCGAAACCGGCTACGTTTGTCGGGTGAGTAAAGTTCTCTGGTTCCGCGTCGTTCTGCTAACGGCTCCATTTGCCCTCGTTGCCGCCGGGCTGTGGTTGACCGCCCATGCCCGCCAGTTTCGCTTCGAGCGGAGTGAGGACATGATCTATGTGATCCAGTCTCCGCCGGGTGATTTCAATCCGTTTGTCCCGTCAACCGGGGTGACACGTGAGATCACAGACATGATATTCGAGCATCTCTTCCGGAGAGATGACGACCTGAAACTCCGTGCTCACCTGGCAGAATCCTGGACCGATCGACAGCGGGTCACGCTCCGGATGAAGGATGTTGAAGCCGCCGTGGAAGGCGCCGACTACATTGTGTCCGGCGAAGAAAAGGTCAAAGCGGTGGGCATTCTCGATGCAGAGCGCGAAGGCAATATCCTGCGCGCCTGGCTGAAGGGGCACGATCAAAGTAAGATCTCAGAATTCATCGCGCTCTTTGATGAGGAGAAGAAAGCCAAGCTGTTGCACATCCGGCTTCGGGTTCGGGATTCGGTCGATCAATCACTCGGGCTCTTTCTGGAAAATGCAGTCGAGCGTGGCCAGGTCCAGTTACAGCATTTCCGCAATGACCAGGAGGCTGATCTGTATCTGGAGGGTGACACGGATCTTTTCCTGAAAGAGATTCGGCTCTACTACGAGTCAAACCGGGATCAGGAACCGGAGATCGAGATACTGGGACACTCGAACTACTACACGGAAATGGAGATGACCCTGCGATTGCGGGATGACCTGACGTGGCAGGATGGCCTTCCAATCACGGCGGATGACGTGCTTTTTTCCTATGAAGAACTGACGCGGCCGGGCTCAATCTATCCATTGAAACAGGATTTCTGGTTTGTTGATAAGGTGGAAAAGGTGGGGGATCTGGAAATCCGTATCGCCTGTCGGGAGTCGAGTGCCGTGATGCTGGAGAGCTGGGAGAAACTGCCCATCCTGCCGGCGCATTTGCTCTCCCGGAATATGAATGACGAAGAGTGGGCGGCGTTCTTTGAAAAGCCGGTGGGAAGCGGCCCCTACGCCATGGTTGACCGCCGGGAGGACGGCGGTGTGATGCTGGCGGCGCATCCCAAATACTTCCGGGGCACCCCGCGGCAGGAGCGGGTGATCTATCAGATCATTCCGGATCGGGAAAAACGTATCCTCGGGATCAAGCTGGATCGCATCGATGTGATCGAGCCGGATCCCCGCGAAATTCTATGGATGGAACGTGAACAGGATGAAGTCCGGTTCCTCGAAGATGTCGCCCGTTATCAGACCTTCGTAGCGTGGAATTTGCGGCGGGATAAATTTGCCGACCCGAAAGTGCGCCGGGCATTGGCTTACGCTGTTGATCTTGAGACGGTGATCCGGGAGTGCTCTGGCGGCAAAGCCACTTTGCCGCGCGGGTTGTATTTTCCGGGGAGTCCCTATGCAAAGGACTCAGATAAGACGCCAAAGTTTAATCCGGTGAAATCCAAACTGAGCTTTGAAGAGGCGGGATGGAAAATGGCTGCTGACGGAATCCGCACCCTGCCAAACGGCGATCGCGCCCGGATCACTCTGGCTTATGACGCCGGTAACGTTCTCAATGAAAAGCTGGCCATCGAATTAAAGCGCGCCTGGGATAAAGTGGGCGTCTCTGTGACCGTCAAAGCGATGCCCTGGAATGAGTTGTTGCAGATTTTTCCGGAGGCGGAGTTCGATGCCGTCATTCTCGGGTGGGAACAGGAAGTGGGGCGCGATCAACGCCGGGTCTGGCACTCACGGTTTGCCGAACCGGGCGGGAGTAATTTCTGCGGGCTCCGCAACTCGGAAGTCGATGCCTTGCTCGAAGATATCCTGATGGCGACCAATCTCGAGGATGCCATCAAGCTGACGGGTGAGCTGCAGGATGAGATTGCCGAGCTGCAGCCGGCTTTCTTCCTGTGTGAAACCGGGCGTCGACTCGCCGTTCGCCGTAATGCCCTGGTGCAGGTGCGCCCCCGCATTGATGGCGAGCTGAAAGAGGAACCACTGATGGTGGGACGGACCGGGATCGAAGCCGTGCGCCCATGGTGGGTTCGCAAAGAAACCGTTGCTGAATCAGCGGAGTGATCAGAGCGATCATTCCACCCTGGGGGTCAGGACCACTTTATCGTAAACCCGGAGGTCGATCGCTCTTCTCTTTTCAGCGGAGTCAATGAGCACTGTCTTTTGGGGGGATTCCCGTTTCAAAAGCAATCGGGACACATCGATTTTCTTATCACTGCTCTCCACGGCCTTCAGTAAGGCCTGAATGCTTCGCCAGTTCTGATATTGTGAGATGTCCCGCTCCCAGGCGAAATCCATCTTCCTGAAGAGTGGCTGACGCGGCTCAAGTTCAATCTTCTCGTTGTACCCCGTCGACAATATTTCAGCTTCCACATAGAGCGTTGACCATCGCTTGAGCTTGAACCACAGACTGGAATCAAAACCGATCCACGGGAGGTCCTCCTCTCCATCGGTCGCCGGGATTTCGATAATATCCCCCCATTGCAGATTAAACGGAGCGGGGAACTCAGCCGGGCCGGTTTTAAAGTTGAACCTCGCGAGCGGTGGATTCGAGGAAAGCAATTTCTCACGGACCTCATCCGCCACTACATTAACAAAACCCAGGTCTTTGAAGTCAGCTTCGGCAATCCTCCCGGCATGTGGTTGACGAATGGTCGACTCATCAACCACTTCGATCGATGAGAGAAGTTCCTTCAGAAACTGGAACCCGAAATCCTTCGCCTTGGCCTCTTCCGCTCCCGGTGCCAGCTCAAGCATGATACCCGTCACCGGCGGACTGCCCAATGTTTCCACCAAATCAAATGTGAGCTGCGTTTCGCTCCCGTCTTCCGCCAGACGCCGAACCGTCACCTTTCGGAAGTCCGGGTTCGGTAACACCTGATTCGAAGTGCTGTAGAAATCCACAATGGCTTCAGCCAACTGGTAACGATTACCGATCTCCGGTTCGTGATGAAACACCTCAGTGATAAAACCATCCTCAGGACGACTGATGTGGATCCCTCCCTTTCGCCTCCGGGTTACCCGTTCCGCTTCCGCCGCTTTGAACTCAAGCTCGTCCCCGTCGAGCAAAAGCAAGTCCTGTTCCCCGGCGTCGACGGTGAAGGTCCGGTTCGATCGCGTCACCTGCACCGCATTCGTATCCAACGTCGGATCACCTCCCATCCCCGAATTTTGCAGGAGCAGATTCAACGTCAAACCGATGAATGTTTCGGACGCCGGTTCATAGATCAGATCGTTCGACGAATGGCGCAGGAGCTGCAGCTTACGCTCACCATGAGGCGTCTTTACAGTGATGTTTCGCGGTTCCACAGCGTGCGCTTCATCACCATCCCCGATCCGCTCGACCACATCACCGGGCTGAAGGAGGAAGTCCGCGTCCGGACCTTTGATCAGCTCAGCCCCCCGGCTCACCTGGATTAAAGCCGGATCGGCCGGCCATTTGTGATCCCGCCCGTAGGCGAGAAAATCCTCAAGCCTCACGGATTGATCCGGACCGGAAAGTGCCACGGGGAAGTGCGGCCGCACTTCATGTATCTGCAAATACGCTTCCCAAATGGCCGCGTCCCGCTCCTTCAACTTGGGATACAAAGTGCGGCGCCAGATTTCTTCCAATACCGCTGAACCTCTCATCCCCGGAGCCCCCTTCAAAGCGACAAACGCTGATACCCCCTCCCCGTCAACCAGGCTCAAGTCGACACCATTCTCCAAATAGAACCGGGCAGCTTCAGTCGCTACTTCCCCGGTGACATGATAGATTCCCGTCCAGCCCTTCTTGTCGAGCGCGTTGATGTCGGCGCCTCCCTTATCAATCATCTTTTGCCCAACCGCGAGCAAATCCCCGGTCATCGTTTCGTTGATGCGCTTTTCAAAAGCCCCGAACAAAGCCATCAGGGGAGTCACTCCATCCGACTCACGCGCGACGTTCGCCCGGGCTCCTTCATCCAGAAGCAAATCAACAACTTCAAGGCTCCCTTTACCGGACGCGACCAACAACGGCGTCACTTTATCAGCAGCAACCAGATTCGGATCAGCTCCAGCCCTGATCAGTTGGGTGATGAAGGTGGTCACATCATCGAACTCAGCGGCGAAATGCAAAGCAGTGCGACCGTCCTTTGCCTGAATGTTAGGATCAGCTCCGGCATCGATCAGGGCGCTCACCGCCTTCGGAGCATACCTGGCGACTGCCAACATCAGAGGTGTAAAACCATCCGCCGTCTGTGCATTCACATCGACTCCGGCTTTAATGAGAGCGATCCCCGCCTCCTCATTGGATGCCCGCATCGCCAGGTGCAGCGGGGTCTGGCGGTTACCACTGGTGACAGCATCGGGAGACAGTCCTCTCTCGATCAAGGCCGGCAGGATCCCTGCTGTGTCGTTGATTGCCCCAAGGTGCATCAACGTCCCCGACTCAAAGAAGACCTCCCCTCTGGAAACCCTGTCACGACCGGAATCCGGACTGCCGGGGGTGTAGCGATAGTTGCGGTGTTGATGTTCCCCTTTCGTTTCGTAGTGATAGAACAACTCGACTTCCCCCGTGATGTCCGCTCCCGCATCCATCAAATAATTCACCGTGGAAACATGGCCGCGACTCACGGCATAGTGCAACGGCGTCCGACTCTCCGAACTTTTGATGTCGACCACCGCTCCTCGCTCCACCAGCAGTTTTGTCATCGCAAGATGTCCGTTCTGTGCAGCACGATGAAGAGCCGTCAGATCGAAATCGATGCGCTGATTGACGTCCACTCCCTTATCGAGAAGAAACCGGGCCACCTCCAGGTGGCTGTTGCCTGCTGCATCGGAAAGCAGAGTTTCTCCATTGGGTTTCACCACTTCCAGCAGATCGGGACTTTCGAGAAATGTGGAGCGGGCCGCAGTGAGCGCTTTGGTCTCCTCTTCCCGCATCGTGGGAACCGTCAGGCTTTCAGTCGGGTTTCCTCCCGGGGCTGCCGCCACAGTGATCCCGAGGATCTGTAAATTCTGGGCGCTGAGTTTCACCAACGTCTCCTCTTTGGGAAACTCCTCCACCAGGCGAAGGTAAAGCTCCGCGGCCTTCTCCTCGTCCCCCTGCTTCCGCTTCACTTCCGCGAGCCGGAAGATGGCACTGGCCGCGATAGCACGGTTCCGGTCGAAGGCTTCGATGACCGCTTCGTATCCTTCCGCCGCCTTCTTCAGATCACGATTCGCCTCCTCCTCGAACAGCGACTTTTGAAACTGCTCCACCATGGGCTTCTCCGCCCCGTCCCCGGCTGTCGCCAATGCGCCTGACACGAGGATCAAAAGAAGAGCTAAAGTTTTCATGGTTTCAAAGATGACATAGAAGACCACCCGCTTTTGTCACCAAAATGTCAAAAAACCACCCGTGCCGTCAACCTCACGAATCAACAGGGTTGGTTCATCGATCAGACCCTGTTGACTCGTGAATGCCAACGAGGCGGTAACCCATGCCGTGAACGGTCAGGAGATGTTCGGGGGAATGAGGATCGGTTTCGATTTTGGACCTTAACATTCGCACATGATTATCGACTGTTCGGGTCGTGGGGAAAGAATGGTAGCCCCACACCACATCCAGAAACTGATCCCGCGACACCACCTCCCCGAGGTGACGCACCAGCATTTCGAGCATGGAGAATTCTTTCGGGGTGAGAGGCTCCGACGAAGTGCGGTCACTGAAGTTGACCTCCAGGTTCCCCACTTTGACTGCCGCGGGGTTAGAGCCCGACGCCCGGGAAAAGCGCCGCAACAAGGCACGAATCCGGGCCGACAGCTCAGCCGCGTCACACGGTTTCACCAGGTAATCATCCGCACCCGCATCAAGCCCGGTCACGCGGTCGTCCACATGACCGCGGGCCGTAAGCAGCAGAACCGGCGTGTCGATTTCCAATTCCCGAATGCGACGACACAGGGCAAATCCATCAATGTCAGGCATCATCACATCCAGGACGATAGCATCAGGCTTGTCACGGGTGATCGCTTCAAACCCCTCTTCGCCGGAACCGGCCGTCATCACCCGGTAACCTTCATCCCCCAGGCAGTCGGCCAGTGCCATGCGCATGTCAGCTTCATCTTCGATGACCAGGATTCTGGCATCTGCGGTTGGCGTTGTTGCAGTCGATGTGGTCATGTTGGCTCGCTTCTTTCAGGTTCAATCACAGGCAGCGTCATCACAAATTCGTTCCCTGTCTTCTCATCAGCCCGGGACCGAACCCTAACATGCCCACCATGCGCCTCGCAAACGTATCGCACAATACTCAGCCCGAGCCCTGTGCCGGTTGCTTTCCGGTGCAGCTCCTCACCCCGCCGATAAAACCTTTCGAAGATGATCTCCCGATCCTGTTGGGGAATGATTTCATTTTCATCCAGAACCACAATCTCGATCAGTCCACCTTCCTTCCCGGTGCATTCACGGACACCGATCTCCACGGCGGCGTTTTCCCTCCCGCCGGAATATTTGATGGCGTTATCGATCAGATTGAAAAGTGCCTGCCGGACCTCCATCCCGTCGAGCACAGGATGCGTTTTTAACGGTGTGATATTCGCCGTCAGCGTGACACCCTTTTCGTCGGCGATCGGAGCCATCGCAGAAACGGTTGCTGAAACAAGAGCTTCCAAATCGGTTTCCTCAAACGAATAGACCTTCTGTCCCTGTTCGATACGGGCGTGGTCCAGCAGATTCTCGACCAGAGTTCCGAGCCGGCGGCATTCCCGTTGGATCAGGTCGAAATACTCCATCTGCTTGGGCTCCTCTTTGACCTTCCCCCCGGCGAGTCGACCCGACACAAGCAACATGGAAGCCAGCGGCGTTCTCAATTCATGGGAAACAGAAGCCACGAAATCAGACTGCAACGCGTTCAATTCCTGCTGACGCCGCAGCGCACGATTCAGCGCCAGCACCCCGAAGACAGAGGCCAGCACCGCCGCAAGGATCAATGCCGCCGTCCAGATCGTCTGCGAATTGACGGACTCAAAGAGCAGGTCCGGATTCGTGAGGCGGGCAATCACCTCCAGATTCTCATCGCCGAAGCGGGCGAAAACGGCACCCGCCCCGGTGATATCGGATTGCAGATAAACGGGGCGATCCTTCTGCCTCACTTCGACTTCGCAGAAAGGAGTCTTCTTCGCTCCGGTCTCCACAACCGGGGCAATCGTCGCCAGAGAGACCAAACGGATCTCCCCGCTTTCCGGGTCGAGCGACTTCAACCAGCCCGGGAAATCTTCCATGGCAGCGGATTGCAGCTCACGCAGAAAATGGACCCGAGTCGCAAACCCGGCATCATCGATCCCGAGGTCATCAGCCATGAGATCGGTTAGAGGATGGGGCCAGTGATTGGCCTGCCAGTTTTTCCATGGGAAAGAGTCACCCGTCGCTTTCGCTTCCTGAAAATAGATCATGGCCAGCGCAGGAATACCCGAAGCCAGCTTTGTGTCCGGGTCTTCCGCCATCACCACCGCCGCAGCTTCAGAGAAATTCTCCTCACTCAGCAGAGCCTCGCATTGCCGGGCAGCCACGGAAAGCTCCTGCGGAGGCACCGGAGTATCGCTTTCAAAAAGCCCGCCCCTCTGTGTGTCCAGCATCTCCTGCGTGACCCTCGGGTGTCGGGAATCCGGTCGTCCGGAGCGAATCACTTCGCTGAGCGATTCATAGATATTCTCAACCGAGTCCGCAGCCTGTTCGCGCGCGTTTTGCTCAACCAGTCGCTTTTGGCCCTGCACATAGAGCACCCCGGCGATCGCCAACACCAGAACAGGGATGAGTAACAACCATCCTGTCCAGCGGGCTCTGTGGGGGCGAAATTTCAAAGCGTATTCTCAGAGCCTACGCTAAACCGTCGGGGATTGCAGTCACGACAAAAACGTTGGCCCTGCAATCGGAGCAACTCAATGACCTCACCCCTCAAAAGCATGGGCACGTTCGACCTCGGCACCGCACCAGACACAGGTATCGCGACGGGAGTTGGTTTTACGGTTACAGGAGCTGCATTCGATCACCGTAGAGCCGAGCTTACCGTCCGGAGATCCATCGCGAAGGTCGACTTCAGCGATCTTTGATTTCAGTTCTTCCTCCGTGAAATTCCCGGCATCCCGGATCAGTTCCCACATTGACTGGCACGCCAGAGTGAGACGGTTCACCTGCCCTCTCAGGGCACGGATTTCAGCGTCCTTTTCCTTATTCGTTCCATCATTCTGACGGGCCAATCCATGAGTGGCCGGGTGTGTATGCGCCTGCCAAGAGTAATAATCCATGTGCTTATTAACGGAGATCAGGGTGTGATTTGCGATTACAAAATGACGCAGGGTTCGGAATGGGAGATGGGTGATTAGTGATTAGTGATTAGTGATTGCACCACCTGTAGGACTTGAGCACGGAACGATGGTGGGGCGAAGCGTCCCATAGGCGTCAGGTTAAGCACCTGTTTGAAGTGTTAACAGGAGTCGTTGGGGGAGAGA
>JBLWYI010000058.1:0-15019 GCA_048267005.1 Verrucomicrobiales bacterium
CGCTGATATCTTCGGCTCGAACGGGGAATGGCTCACTGGGGTTCTGGCGAATTTTCTTTGGAGAATCTCGCACAGAGAACACAGAGTCGGACCGATGCCATTTTTTCTGACTGAATAGACCCGCTCTGTGTTCTCTGCGGCTCTGTGCGACCTTTTCCCTCAACCCCGGCTTGGGGCGACGTCACGACACAAACGGCTTTTTCACCACCAGGGCTGGAAACAGGAAAATTTCTGTTTTTTGACATTACGACTTAGCGAAGCGCCTTGGTTGACCTGATTCGGTATAATGCCTTTTGGGTGTATTTTGATGTTATTTCTCGGGATGTTGTCACGGAGCGTTGACAGAAAAGGAATTCACCGAATGCAAAACAATCCTTATGCTCTTTCTTAAGTTCAATTGCTATTACCCTGTTGAATTCACCTAAATTAGAAATTTCAGGCGCAATGAACTTACCCGTATGGGTAAGGATTTGTGGTTTGAATGGCGGGTAAAAGTATAAAAACAGAGATCCCGCTAACAAAATTGCAGCGAAAATGTAGACAAAATAAATGATTTTTTTCAAATCCAGATTGATTAAATTCCAAGAAAATAGGAGTCAACATTTTTTAATTCGTTCAACCATACTCGAATCGGTTTCGGTATCTCGCGGGCCGTCAATTGACTGAACCGTCGGATCTGCTGGCTTGAGTTGGCTACCGATTTAGACTTCGGTGGATCCGATATCCATTGATGCGACACCCCGCTGGTTCCTTCAAGCTCAATTCGTGGCGCACGCGGCATTGAACGGGGAATGGCTCACTGGGCTTCTGGCGAATTTTCTTTGGAGAATCCCGCACAGAGCCACAGAGGACACAGAGTCGGACCGATGCCATTTTTTCTGACTGAATAGACCCGCTCTGTGTTCTCTGCGGCTCTGTGCGACCTATTCCTCAACCCCGGCTTGGGGCGACGTCACGACACAAACGGCTTTTTCACCACCAGGGCTGGAAACAGGAAAATTGAAGTCGGACAGCGTTTTTCAATTCGTTCAACCATACTCGAATCGATTTCGTTATCTCGCGGTCCTTACATTGACTGAACCGTCGGATCTGCAGGCTCCTTCAAATTCGATCCTCGCTGAGCGTGGCATTCAAATGCTCAACACCAGCCGCGCGAAAATCAAGAAATGTTGACTGCCCCCTATTCACCTATTCACGCATGATGGAGAATGGGTCACACAGAGGAAGAATTTTTGAAACAGAAGAAGGAATCAGAAGCTCAAGGCTCTGCGTCTCTGCGCGACCTCCTGATCAACCCCCGGCGTTTTCAATCAGCCCTGAATCCCGAATCCTTCTCCCAATCAACTCACCACTCGTAACCAATCTTCGCGCTTCCGAAATGCCCGCTGGCATTGTTCCGGCCAAGCATCCCCTGATAGCCCAATTCCACGTGAAAATCCGTGCTCAGAATATCCAGTCGTGACGTGACACCCAGCTCCAACCAGTCGGTTCCCGCATGAGCGCGTTCTTCGCTCGCGGTGTAGTCGCCGAGGCTTTGGACATTGTTGCCGGTGACCAATGCAAACGGGCTCGTCTCAAGACTCGCGGTCACGTTACCGTTCTCAGGCATGAATTCATGCGCCCAACCGGCACTGAATTGTGTGGTGAGCAGTCCAAGTGCTGTATCCATTTTGTAGGTCGCGTAACCGCCGAGACGTCCGATCATCGATTCAAATTCGTGGTCAGGGTAGATTAAATTCGCCAGGCCGCCGTTCCGCTCTGTGTAGCCATCGACTTCGCCGGTCGTGTAATTCAATCCAGCGGATGGACCAAAGCTGAAGCGTTCAGTCACGTCGATGGTGTGGCCGGCACTCATCCGGTAATTGTGGGTCTGACTTTCCGTTTCGCCGTAGGCCGTGCGCCCCAGCAGGGTGTTCCGCGAAATGTCGTTATTAAAATCGCCGTAGCTGTAGAGAAAATCCACGTAGGTGTTGCCATGGAATGCCGTCGCATAACCGGAAAGTAGATTTCCCTCCAGATCGCTGCTACCGAGATTTGCGGACGAGTTTGTGTCGCTGTTCAGGTAGGTAAATGCGGCACCTGCAACCAGCCAATCGGTCACGCGATATTCCAGGCCGGCGGAACCCGCGTAGCTGTCGGTCTCAAATCCGCGGGTGTTTCGCGTCAAGTTATCCTGATCGTAGTAACCGTAATCAAATCCGGTGAACGCCTTGAACTTTGTCTCCACGACATCTTCGATGACCACTTTGTCGGTCACGGCGTTTTTCCCGCTACCGCCCTCTACAGCTACGATGGCCGATCCCGAAACGGTAGGAACGCCGACCATGGCCAACGGATGTCCCGCACCGGAAAGCGTATCGACGATTTCCACTTCCTCGCCATCCGCCAAACCGAGAGCCACCCGATAATCGATGTTTTGGTTCTGCGCGAAAGTCAGATAGCGGCTCGTTCCACGATCCAGAGTCGAAGCAACTCCGCCGCCATTGCCGCCTCCGCCGGAGCGGGCATTGAAAATGCGATTGTTGAGATCACCCACCGCGTTTTGAGCTGCGTTTTGGACTCCACCGAGCGTGGAAGCCATCGAGCTGAGTCCGGTAGTTTCTGCTGACATGACCGCACCGGTATTGACGGCAAACAGCGTTGGGACCTTGCGCTGTTCCACCGTTGCCTGTGTGGGGGCAAGTCTCGCAATCTGAGGAGGAGCGGTGAAAAAGAAAATTGTGTTGTCGCCCTCAAGGGTATCGAACGAGAACGGAGTCGTATCGATCCCCAACCCGGCAAAAGTCATGCCGACGTAGGTAAGGGAGCCGGAGAACGCAGAACCACTGACGTAGCCCCTGTTGAGATTTAAAGTTTCGTGAACTGCTACCAGAAAAAATCCGTCTCCGGTAGATGTATCCGGCCTAATTCCCATTCCATTCGTTCCGAAAGAAAAATCCGGGATAACTCCGATATAGGCGTCCAGTTCACCCGTGTCAATTCGACCAAAGGTGCCATCTCTCGAGTCAATGGACGCAAAACCAGCCGTCCCCCCCCTAGCCTCATAGTCGGTAAAACCAGTGGTGTCGATCGCTCCCGAATATTGAAACACGACACCTCCAGCGGTTTCTTCTGCGGTGATATAAACGTCAGCATCCACCGTTGTGGACAAACTGGAAACGCCCACAACGAGCGCAGCGGTTGCAACGCTTCGGAATCGATTCTTTAGCGGCGCACATCTCAAAAAGCGTGGGCACAGGAATCGAACAAGGCGCGGGGTCGAATGAAATATCATGGAGAGGTAGATTTTAGCGCGGTCGTAAGAGTTTATCGGGTGATCGCCCCAAAATTATGCAAAGAGACAGACACCGATCCGGAACCGGCTCAACGCAAGCGACGCTAGCGAACTTTCCCAACGTGTAAACCCCGAAATTGATGAGAATTCCGTGTTCAGCTTCAATCCTATCGCCCCGAAGCGCTTTCCCGGACACAGCGCAAAGACCAAAACCGCCAGGATGAGAGTGACAGAAAGGAAACGCTGGTTCCAACTCGTGAATGGTTGGCTCTTAAAACGACGCTTGAACCATACGATTTGCCTGATTACACCTCACCACCGAATCCTTCTGCCTCAGGGAACTCAACCTTCCCCCATACGGATGCCCTCCTGTTCCCCTCTTGTTATTTAAGTCTTTCCTTAAAAAACAAGCGAATCACCACTCGTAGCCAATCTTCGCGCTTCCAAAATGCCCGCTGGCATTGTTCCGGCCGAACATGCCCTGATAACCCAATTCCACGTGGAAATCGGTGTTGCGGATATCCAGCCGTGACGTCAAACCCAGCTCCAGCCAATCCGTTCCGGCGTGGGCGCGTTCTTCGCTCGCGGTGTAATCACCGATGCTGCGAAAGTTATTCCCTGTCACCAATGCAAACGGGCTCGTCTCAAGGCTCGCGGTCACGTTGCCGTTCTCCGGCATGAACTCATGCGCCCAGCCAGCGCTGACCTGTGTGGTGAGCAATCCGAGGCCGGTATCCATTTTGTAGGTCGCATAGCCGCCGAGACGCCCGATCATCGATTCAAAATCGTGGTCCGGGTAGATCAAATTCGCGAGGCCGCCGTTGCGCTCGGTGTAGCCGTCCACTTCGCCGGTGGTGTAATTCAATCCTGCTGAGGGACCGAAGCTGAAAGCTTCGCTGGTGCGGATGCTGTGTCCGACATTCGCCGCGATGTTGTGGGAATGGCTCTCCGTATCGCCATACGCGGTGCGACCGAGCAGGGTGTTGCGGGATATGTCGTTGTCGAAATCGCCGTAGCTGTAGAGCACGTCGAGGTAGCTGTTGCCGTGGAAAGCCGTTGCGTAAACGCTGTAAACTTCCCCATCCAGATCGTTCGTGCCGAGATTCGCGGTCGAGCGGGTGTCGTTTTCCAAATAGGTGAACGCTCCGCCGACGTTGAGCCAATCCGTCACGCTGTATTCCAAACCGGCAGAACCGGCGTAGCTGTCCGACTCGAAGCCGCGAAAGGTTCGTGTCAGGTTGTCCTGATCGTAAAAACCGTAGTCGAACTGGGTAAACGCCGTGAAACGGGTGTCCACCACGTCTTCGATCACGACTTTGTCGGTCACGGAGTTTTTCCCGCTGCCGCCTTCCACGGCGATCACGGCGGAGCCGGTCACAGCAGGAACGCCGACCATGGCCAGTGGATGTACCGCGCCTGCGGATAGCGTATCGAAGATTTCCACTTTCTCGCCATCGGCCAGACCAAGCGCGACGCGGTAATCGATGTTCTGGTTTTGCGCAAAATTCAGGTAACGGCTCGTGCCACTGTCCAACGTCGAAGCCATTCCACCGCCATTGCCGTTTCCGCCAGACCGAGCGCGGAAGATGCGGTTGTTCAAATCACCCACAGCATCCTGAGCGGCGTTTTGCACCGTGCCGAGCGTGGTGGCGATTGAATTGAGGCCGGTGGTTTCGGCGGATGCAATGGCACCGACATTGGTGAGAAGAAAGGTAGGCGTTGGCTGGCCCGGTTTTGCCATCTGGCCTGGTATGACAGGGGTAACCGCAGTGAACGGGACTAAATTCAACGTAACCGAAAACGTCGGTGTAATCATCAAGACGTAGGGAGATCCCGTCACGTCAATGCCAAGGGAAGCAAAATCCATCCCTGTGAAAATAAATGACCCAAACAACGCCCCCCCCATGTAACCTGCAGGAACCAAAATATGGGAAGAACTAATATTAAACGGATCATTCATTCCAGTAGGGTTACGATCACCAGGCAAATTACGAGGAGTCAGCAGCCCCCCCCCTGCCCAAAGCTGGGACGTTCCCCCCGATCAAATAGCGATCAGTAGTGACAGGGACTCCAAAAAAACTAAGGGCGCCACTGTTTGGGATAACCGCACTTGCCGGAATTCCTATATTTGGAGCACTTGTTAATCCCGTCAGATCAACCGACCCGGAATACTCGAACATCACATCGCCGCCCGCCGTTTCCGTTCCTGTGACTGTGATATCCGCCCGCGCTGAAAACGGCACCGCCGTCATCCCGACGAAGGTCATCAGCCCGATCATGAGGCATTGCGCCGTCGCGAGGCGCGTTTTCCGGCGGAGAAAAAATGGGAAGGGGTGAGAAGAAAAATAAGGAGCGTTCATCGTCGTGAGTGGTAACAGCGAAATGGAGAATTCTTCGCTTCGAACGATCCAGATTGGGCGCCACGCTAGTGGACGATGAATGAATGTAAACCCCAATAAGGTTGAGAAATACGCGTTGCCTCCCTACCATCTTGGAATGGGAGTTTTCAAACAGTCTCTCACACTCGCCCCCAGAGATGACACCGTGATAAGCGCTCCGGAAACGCAAAGCCCACTCCCCTCAACGGGAAATGGCCTTCTTAAACTTAAGAGATCGTGTTCCGTACCGAATATCACTTTCTTAAGCTTAAGAGATCGGGAAAATAGGGGGCAGTCAAGAATGGCACGGACTTAAGGTCACTTTTCGATGATTTCCGCTGAAATCCCTAGACTGCGCAACGATTCCAGAATCGCCGTCACAACTGGGTTTTAAGCCCCTCACAGTTTCGTAACTCGTTGGAAGTCAATTTCAACGTTGTCGAAACATCCGCTTAAGACCGTGCCATTCTTGACTGACCCCTATTTCCCCTATTTTTCTTTCGACTATTCTCTCTCTAACTTTCGCCACTCCAAAATCAATGCGGTCGCCGACGACTCAAAATGGTCAATATCCCTCTCTTCGAGGCATTCCAAATACAATTTTGCGCATTGTCTGAAATCTTTTTCAGGACGTTGGTAGTGAACTAAGAAATTATTAAGGGTCTCCGCAATGAATTCAAATTTTGAGAATTCGGTCTCAACTGTAGAATTTGTCCAGGGAACTGTGGTTCGTGCTATCACCCAATCACTTTCATTTGATTCCGAAAATTCTTTAAGAAATAGAAAGAATTGACCATTTTTCAGTTTTGTTCGAACAGTGATTCCCAACCTTATTTCCACCTCTCTGACTTGCCCGGTAGAAAGGTTCAACTCAACTTGGTTAGTGTATAATACACCTAGCTTTATCATGACTGCCAGAGCTGACAGAAACAAAACAGCGATACACAAATATTGTTTTAAATTTGCGGTTTGAATGGTGGGTAAAAGTATTCTGCGGCGGTCTTGAGCTGTCAACATTCAAGACTTCCCACTAAATTCCGAGGAGAACCAAATGATGACACTTCCCATTAAAGGCCACCCCTTTTTGCGTCATCCCAAATACAAAATCTGAACCTAAACCCCCTATTTCCTCTATCGTCACCAGTTTCTAGATCCCTCTTTAACCCTTTTGGTTGTGATATACTTCTCTAAAGCATCATTCAAAGTATTTCCATCTTTTGCGCGGGATAAAGCCTTTAGTTTTTCAATTGCAATTTTCGCATCCCCTCCATTCTCTAAATCTGCAGCAACCCCTTCTAAAACCCGACTTAGGGCCAAACAATCTGCCCGCTCTATAACAAACTCAGGATTTTCGTGGTTTTTTGAACAACCGAAAACAAAAATCGTAAAAACCAAACAATACACTTTCATATCACTTTAGAACAAACTCCAACTTTTCGACGACAAATATTTTGCATATTCCTTCTCAAGAAAATCTCTCGCAGCCTGAGTAGCCTCAAATTCTCCTTCCTCCCCTTTTCCAAAACCTCCTTTAGAAGGGTATTTCCGGGTAGACTCATCCGCAATCGTTTTATGCAAGTATGTTAAAAGCCTCGGCTTACCGCTTTCTTTTGCATTTTTCAAAAATAGGGGTCAGGCAACATTTTTCAATTCTTTCAACCTTACTCGAATCGATTTTGTTATCTCGTGGGCCGTCAATTGACTGAACCGTCGGATCTACTGGTTCCTTCAAATTCGATCCTCGCTGAGCGAGGCATTCAAATGTTCAACACCAGTCGTGCGAAAATCAAGAAATGACTGACTCCAATCCCCGCGAAATTGCCTCGCCAAAATTCCCGATTTCTTGGGCCGCTTTGCGCACCGTCAGAGCCGCAATCGCTGTGGCGGCGAGACCGGCGGCGGTCCCCACTTTCGCCAGCGTGCCGGTCAGATTGAGCCCCGCTCTCGCAACCAGGTCAAAGCCATCGGCCCCGCCCCGGGAAAAACGGTCCAGCGATCGACTGGCCCGTCCGAGCGTGCGCTGGAGACGGGAATCATCGGCGGTGATGCGCGCGACGGCGCTGGCGACTGAAGCTGGCATGACGTTGTGTCAAACCGGCAGTAGTCAAATTGAGGTCTCCTATTTTTTTGCAGCTATTTCGAGGTCTTTTCGGAGCCCCAGGAAAATTGTCTTGGGACCATGGCCTAATCGCCGAAGAAGCCACTCTTTTGCCGATTGGTTTTTCACGGCGTTCGGGCAGACGAAAACAATCCCCAGCCTCTCAGCCGTAAACCAATCGCTCAGGAGAATTTCATCAACATTCCAAGTGCCGAACCTGCTGTCATCCCGAATGTTGTTGATGTAATGCCAGAGTGAATCGAGAGCCGTTCTGTTCACAAGACACGATCCGGAAATGGGATTGAATGAATTTGCAGCTCCCCGAAAAAAAGAGATTAAGGGGATATTCTCAGTCTCTGCGATGTATCTGGCATTCAACAAAGCCGCCCTTCCGGGGGAATCAGTTCCTTCAAATCGAACCCATTCGTAACCTAGTGCGGGGTCGGATCCGACATAGCGGTAGAAATGCCTTCCAAACTGACTAAGGCCTTCTATCTCAAAAAGGCGCAACCCGGGAACTTCGGGTAATTCGATCTGCATTCCTTTTTCAATGAACACCAGAAGGTCACCTTCCCACTCTCCCGCAGAAAGGAAATCCAGGAAAGGTTGGATGTGCTTGCCGTGATCTAATCGATCGGATTCGTAGAGACAAAATGAAGTCGCGTTCGAATTTGATCTTTCGTGAGACCCGACTGGTTTGTAAGATATTGGCATTGCCGGCAAGCGGGGTGAGGAATCACTCCTTTTGGAGGTCGCCTTCCATTTCCAAGGTGTATGCAGAAGGAATGTCCTTGTTCGCTCGCATTCTAATTTCGTATTTGCCTTCCTTTCGTCCTATCCCAATCGAAAAAGGAGCTCCGTTCGCAGGAATTTGGGCCTCCATCGAACTTGGACTCAAGGAAATGGTTCTTTCGTTTCCAGACACATCGATGGTGAAGGTGTCGAACTTGGCCCTCAGCCATTTACCCCGGTCATTTTCCTCTTTCATGAGGGTGATCTTTGTGTAAACGAACTCCCCGGGTAGCCCTTCATAGGGATTTGTAATGATGGTATCTCCTATGGCAGCAACAGCAGTTTGACTGAAGCCTTCTTCCGGGGAGGTGGGTTTGTAATACTCCAGTATTTTGTCGATTTCTTCTTCTGTCACTTCATCCCAATCATAATCTTCTGAAATGACCAGGGTTTTATCACTTGGTTTTCTCACCGGGGTAGAGATGGTGGCACTCTTAGGTTCTTCAGGAACGGGAGGCGAATCGCGATTAAACCTCAACACAAGCACAGAGACAATCACTGCCGTTATGAGAACAATTATTAGGGATTTTCGAGAATTCATTTCAACCTCCACGTGAAATTTTGACTAACTGAGAACTCAGATCTTGTTCTCCCAATTGATAATGGATTATCCTAGTTTTATCAATTCAAATCGCTGTATGATTTGCTCTCTGAGACAGAAGGAATGAGCCAGGGAGTCTTGACAAAAACAAGGAGCCAACTTTAACGTGAAGATAGAGCAAATGAGTGAAAAAATTGTCGTAACAAGCCCGATGCGAACTGGGTCAACTGTCGTTTTAAACTCGATTCAGAGAGCCCTGGAGCAGCCAGACTATATTCCCGGACCAAAGGAGGAAGATTTACTCGAGGATTTTAAGGGTATATTGAAAACTCATTGTTTACATGACGGGAATCTGGGGCGCTTTCAGGCAAAACATCCTGATGCAAAGGTTGTCGTATGTCTTCGGCAATGGAAAGATCTCTTGATCAGCCGACTCCTTTATTGCAAACAAATTGCCGGCAAGAACGAAGGCAGGAAGGAGATCAGAGATCGGATCCTTGAACATCCCGATGCAACACCATCGGAGTTTGTTTCGATGATGTTGGACGAAGAGAAAGACACCATTGTTGCGTTATTGAAAGAAGCGAAAAGATTCTGGCGGTTGGCCCTGTTGGGCAATCCCAACGTTTCAGTTGCGATCTACGAGAACTTCATTTTCGACCCGGAGAACTTTTTCTGTACTCTTTTCGAAGAGATGGAAATCGAAGTCTCCCCAGAGAGACTGGCCATCGTACTGGCGGGAGCCTCCCCGTACACAAGTAAAAAGGTCATGAACAAGCACTTCGCGTCAAGAATGACTGCAGGGCATTGGTACGAATGGCTTACAGAAGAGCAGGTTTCCTGGTTGGAGGAGACGTGGGTCCAAGTCTAAGACTGTTCCGAATGGTATCAAAGCTCGCCGCAGGGAGCTGACTTCCGACCAATTCTAGATCGAGAATTCAAAAGGGTCGAATTTTTCGACATCCAAGTCCTTTATCAACCCCGCGTTGTTCAGTGTTTCTATTCGAAGCCTGATAAACTCCTTTAGATCAACTACTAAACTACCTCGACTCATTTTTTCCCAGCTGACCAGAGCATTGTCAACAACCTCGCAATCTCTTGAGATCGACAATAACCAACTGTCCTCTCCGTAGAGATACTTGTTATGAGGTTGTTTTTCTTCAAGGAAATGCTGCAAAATTTCGAGCTCACCGCGGAATACTACACCACCTTCTTTTGATAATATTGAGAGTACCGCAAGAATCTCAAATTCTTCATCTCCAATCAGAGAGGTGTCCATTAAGCCATATGACTGATTTAAGATCAGTTCATTGATTTCATCGACATTCCAATATTTTGTTTCAAAGGGCCCCTTAATAATTTCCCCCAGTTCGGGCTCAACCTGTTGGCCGGGAAGGAAGTGAATCACCCTGGGAGGTCTTCGAGTTTCGTTTGTGATTTCAGACAAGGCATGCTCACCATGTTCGAGAATTATCTCGCCATTAGGTACTTTGGGGCCCAGCAGAAATCCATGGATGAGTTCGGTTTGGGCCACGAATTCTGCGACGTCCACCTGATTCTCTGCCACAAGTAAACACCGTTTTTCCGAAACGCCGGAAGCAATGGGTTGGTGTTTCAAGACATAGGAAGAGGCGTCGGGATGAGCGGTCCAATTCTGAAAGTCTGAATGTGAGCAGCAAACCTTCAAGACAGGTCTAACCCCGGAAGATTTCAAGATGGTCAGAAATTTTTCAATGAACTTGCCGGGTGCGTCTCCGAGGAGAACGAACTCGCACTGTTTCTCAACTGCTTCAACGATCGCACTCGCGATGATCGCCTCCACCTCCGACACATCGGAAGTGAGCAGCCATTGAAGGCGTCGCTCGACCTGTTCTCCGAAAGTGCTCAGCAGGACATCCGAACTACGGGTCAGCGTGTTTCCTTCAACTCCAACCCAGGTGTGGAACCAATAATGAACTACAAACACATCCTGTTTCAGCCATTGGCGAGAATTGATCATCTTCTCGTAATAGGTGAATTCTTCGAACCGACAATTCATGTCAGGCAAAGGGTGAATCCAACCAACGGGCATGCATTCGAGGCCGTCAAGGATTTCAGAACCTCTCAGCATCTCAATGACTGAACTTACAACACCGGGCCCCGTATCCATCACAGCACTTGCTGAAGCATTGTTGACGGGAGGGGGGGAATTAAGCATCCATTGCAAAATTGCACCTATCAGAGGGTCTTTAGGGCGCGCAATCATGAAGTCATTCATGTACATCGCCCGGTTTCGAAAATGGATCCGCTCATGAACCGGATGATCCCTCGTCAGAAAAACTGATTTATCAGGTGAAAGATGTGAAAGCAGTTCGTCGAGAGGCCTTATGCATTCAATATCAACATCCGCGTACACTCCCCCTTCATAGTAAAGGGTCATGATTCGAAAAAGGTCCGCACGATGTATTCCAGTAGGGAAAGCGTCATATCTCCGGCGAAGTTCCGGGCAATATTTATCAATCCACATCTCGCAGTCCGAATCGGTGTAATACCGCACATCCCACTCAGGGTTCAGGAAGTTGAATGACTCTACGCAAGCTCTCAGAGCTGGGTGGGGTGATCTGTTTTTCCACGTTTGATGAACTATTTTAGGTATCGAATTCAATTTTCCAGGAGGTTGAAAAGAGTCAGGTTGTGATCAAAATAGTAGGTTTGCATAAGCAAGCCGAAGGAGTGCCTTGTTTTTTCCGGGCCACTCAGCCCGACCCAGTGAGTGATTGAGGACCGTAAATCGGAGATCTTTGAGTGATCTGTGTGGAAAGGCATTGATACTGATTCGCCTATATCCCGAATCTTGTAATCTGAATCAAGTATCACTCGATTGAAGGCCGCTTGATCTGTGCAGCACCGACGCCGTTTTTCCACAGTATCCTCTGCCTGCGCCCATTTTTTGAAAAAGTCCCTCGAGACATCTCTGGTGATCACAAAAACACCGGAGTTAATCCCTTCAATCTCCAGGGAATTCATTTCCTCATCGGTGAGGAAGCAATTGAATTGAGATTTTGTGATGACTTGCCCTCTCTCCCTACACACGCAAAGGTCTTCAACCCCTTCAAAAAAAGGCTCTAGCTCCCTGGTGACGGTGCAATCAGCATCGATAAACATCAATTTGCTCCATTCAAACTCGTCGTGAAGGATATCCGCAACTTGATGTTTGAGCGCCCATCGTGGTTCGAAGAGGGAAAGGTAACCTGAATCGCTGGTGACATCTTCCTGCGTAACCGGATCAATATCGATACACACCTCGTGAACATTCTTGCGTCCCACAGGGAACATGGGTTCTTGGGCGTTATGGAAAACTATTATTTCCCCCAAGAACCCTGACCGTATAATTGATGAAACCAACAATTTTGCGGCGTTCCTGTATGTGGACTTTCCTGGACTATCAACAGCTACTGTGTAGACAGCATTCCCATCACCGTTCATACATTCTTGCTGAGGCAATAAACGATTATGGGGTCCACTCTGTCGATGAATCGAAGATCAGTCCTTCACCTTCTGGTTTGGGGAGGTTCACAGTCTTGGAGTCACCAGGCTGTATGGTATGTGTTTCCTGCTTCGAAGATACAACATAACTTCCTTTGTACCATCTCAAGATAAACGTAATCGTTTTCTGATGTGATGAATCGTTGGTGTATGTCGCATCCCCTTCTGCTGCGCTAGCTGTAGGGACAAGTGTTAGTGCCCCCGTTGATGCTAGGATCGATGCAGATGTCACTGCATTACTCTTACGGAGGAAAGATCTCCGCGTGAATTTATTGCTTTTGCTCATAGTTCCTTTTGTCGATTTAAGACAGATAAGGGAATGATATGACACAAAAGGGGTCAAGATTATTTTTGCGCTATTTTCGTGATTTTTTCTCTAAGTGTTTTTTGATCAGAAAATCTAGTTGAAAAGTCTTAACATCCTATCATTTGCCTATTAGTATTTTGTTAGAGCGCCTTTCATTCAGCCGGTTTAACCCAGTAATTTTAAAGGCTTTAACTTCGCGGCACCATGCAGACGCTCCCCTTTACCGATCATAGGGAACTGCGATTGCTTCCTGAAGCATCTGCTCGTTCAGGTTGCGACCATCGCAGAACAGCACCGCGAGGTATCGGTCGAAACTGCCGGTTTTGTCTTTGATGGTCTGGATCGTGATCTCTTCGGAATTCTCGAGCTGTGCTTCGAGCCACAGGGAAATAGGGGTCAGTCAACATTTTTCAATTCTTTCAACCATACTCGAATCGATTTCGGTAACTCGCGGGCCTTCAATTGACTGAACCGTCGGATCTGACGCTCCGGTATTCATGATTCGACACCCGCTGGTGTGATGCCAAATCGCACAGCCGATGTCGCTTCGCCCAGACTTCAGTAACTACCCGATCGAAAGCGTAAGCCAGCCGCATCCTCGAGATATGCAGGCGCTGAGGGCCGTTTGAAGTTCCCCCGGATTGGTCGCACAGAGCCACAGAGAACACAGAGTGGGTGGGATTCGAATGAGAAAAGAGACGCCGGTCTGACTCTGTTTTCTCTGTGCGCCCTCTTTCTGTCCCTGTGGGTCGGACGTTACGAAACAAACGGCTTTTTCACGACCACGGTCGGAAATCTACGGCCTCGCACGTCCAGGTTTAATTCTGTTCCGACCTTGGCCAGGGCGATTGGCAAATAGGCCATGGCAATCCCTTTCCCGAGGGTGGGGGAAAGGCCGCCGCTGGAGAGCTCGCCGACGGTTTCATCGGTTGCTGGATTAATCACGGCATAACCGTGTCGCGGGGGAGGGGCTTTGCCGACGATCTCGATGGCGGCGAGACGTTGGTTCAAACCGGTTTCCTTTTGTCCCGCGAGGACGTCGCTCCCGGTGAAGGCGCATCCTTTGTCGAGTTTCACAAAAAATCCGAGGCCTGCTTCCAGCGGAGTGTGCCCGGGGTCGAGGTCCGATCCGTTCAGGGGGTAACATTTCTCGAGCCGCAGGGTGTCCCGCGCTCCGAGGCCGGCGGGGGTTGCTCCTGAGGCGATGAATTGATCCCACCAGTTGCCAATGCTTGCGGTCGGTGCAAAAAATTCGAACCCGTCTTCCCCGGTGTAACCGGTGCGGCAGACGATGATGTCGCCATACTGAGCGATCCCGTTGCGGGGGGGGAGCTTTCCCAGTTCGCCGGCTACGGTTTCCCAGACGGCGGCTGATTCCGGTCCCTGAACGGCGACGGCCCCGAAATCATCACTCACATCTTCCAGGGAAATGCCATCGACTGCGTGCAGCGTCAGCCAGGCCAGGTCCTCATCACGTTTTGCGGCATTGACGACGAGGAAAAAGCGCGAGTCGCCCTCACGATAGACAATGAGATCATCGATCACTCCGCCCGCTTCGTTCAGCATCAGGGTGTATTGACCTTCGCCAACCTCAAGGTCGGTGATGTCATTGGTCAGCAGGTTGTTTAACCAGGTGGCCGCGTTTTCGCCTGAAATCCAGAGCTGTCCCATGTGGGAAATGTCAAAGATCCCCAGCGAATTCCGCACCGCGTTGTGTTCGGCGACGATTCCTTCGTATTGAATCGGCATTTCCCAACCGGCAAACGGAAGCATGCGGGCTCCCAGGGCGCGGTGGCGATCATCGAGTGGGGAAATTTGATTTTCAGCGGCGTCTGACATGGTGGGTAGAATCTCACGTCGGCACATCCCGTTCAACATCGATCGGAGAAAATGACACACTCCCCGGGAACCGGGGTTGAATCTGTTTTGATCGTTTTCGGGATCAATTATCCTGTCCCTCTGAGTTCGCCTCAGTAGGTGTGCGGGGAATTCTGTGTTCATTTCAGAGCATTTCCGGTCGTTCGAATTGAGCCTGTCAGGAATTTTGTGTAAACGGCATATCAAATAAAGTTAACTAACGAGAGAACGATATGTCGAAGAGAAC
>JBLWYI010000059.1:0-14365 GCA_048267005.1 Verrucomicrobiales bacterium
GGAGATGACACACGTATGTGTGCCCGAAGGGTGAGCAAAGCGAATCAAATATTCGTGGACTTACGGCGCGATGACCGGGTTACCGACACTTCAATAATTCACCGCGGCCTTCTCCTCTGTCTCTCGGGTCGAGTGCTCATTCCGCAAGAGCGGAACTAACTCATAACGTCTACGAGGGCCGGCCTCTACCTCTCTCTACATCCGCTTCAACTTCCTTTCTGTTGTGTGGGGTGATGGTTCGTTTTGTTTTCAAACAGTCCTGAGACTCAGGCGTTCAAGGCTTTTTGTCTTTGCTCGATTTCGCGGGTGACCTGGGGGTAGAGCTCCCATAGGAACTCACACAACTCGCGGGCCACGGTCACGATGACTTTGTTGGGATGTAACCCTCGTGCCGCGAGGCGCCAGCTCGATGGAGTCGCGCAAGTTTGCGGGCATCACGCTTGTCAGTCTTGACGCGATCACCAGCTTTGGACGGCACTTCCGACGGGCCGACGATGATGCAATGGTAACCAATTTGCTGAAGTCTCCGGGCGAGAACAAACCCGCTCGGCCCGGCTTCGTAAACAATGGAGATTTCATGTTTCTCGACACCGAATTTCTTACGGACACGGAGAAGGCCGCGTTCGGCTGCGAGGTTGGAGCCGCCCCATTTGCCGTAAGATTCGGGATTCGATCCGTCAGCCAGGGCCGAGGCGACAACAATGGAGTTTTTATGGACGTCGAGTCCGAGGTAGAGTTTAATTGGATTCATTGCGTGTTCTGATTTTAGGGTTCATTTGTTGAGTGTTTCGAATCGCTTCAACATTTTGGATAGGTCCCGCCCTCAAAAGCGAGATAGCCCACGATTGGAACCTCAGAACACGCCGCTTAATTCAACTGAAAGGGCTCGCCGGATCTGAGGCGCAGCCATATTGTCTCACCTGAAAACATGGGCAGAAAAAAGAAAGGCAAAAAGTTCGGTATATTTGGGCCGGTGCTATATCGGCCAATTGACAGCCTTGCCAGGCGGGTTGTCGGAGGTTACGCGTCTTCCAAAAAGCGTTCAAAGAAGGGTAAAGGGAAAATTACTAGATTCAGATGCTCTCTTTGTGGGTTGCAATCAGATAGTCGCGGACAATTAAGGATTCATCAGGATAAATCTCACCCATGTTTAGCCGAAGAAAGTGAAGTTCGGCGGTTGCCCGCCAAGGAGACGGAAAAGCAACGGATTTGCAAAAGATGCGGCAACACGGTCCTAAATGAGATTCGGGTGATCAAGCGTCACGTGAGGCGCTGTTGCCCAGACCACGATTTTGATGAAGGTTTTCAATTGTGCTTCTCCACGCGCCGGCCCGGAACCGGCGAACAAACACCTGAGGCCAAAGGTCAAGTAAAGTAGGGAAAGTTATTCACGTTTTTTGCCCATTGGAGAGTCGTTCGTTGATGGCAGGGGCGATCGGACTTTTGGGCTCCCATTCCAAACCAGCCATTCACTCTCGATACTGGAGCAAAGGAATCGCATCACTGGAGAGATCGGCGAGCAGCTTCTGAAAATCAGGACGGCGGGCGATTTCGTCGGCCTGACTGAGGAGAAACTTGTGTTGTTTCTTATTGATTGAGAAGGGGCTGGCCTTCTCGGGGTCATGTTCCCAGTCAAAGCGGTAGAGTTTCAATTGATCTTCATTGATCTCTTCTATTTTCAAGGCGGCAAGCCATTGCATGAGGATGGATTCGCTTCGGGCCTGATTCCGGAACAGGAAATCGGACAGCTGATCAAGAACGTTGAATTCGCTCACTTCGGTAAAGTCGCGACCGGCGTATTCGTTTCCGCAGCCGAGTGAGATGAGGACGATTTGTGCGTTGGGATCGGCTTTGATAATCTTGAGGGCTTCGATCGCGGCGAGAACCACGGTACTGTTCTGGGTGCCTTGTCCTCCATCGACAAAGACTGCTCCCTGGGAAACATAGGCGGTCCCATCGGCATCGATCTGCCGAATCTCCACGCCGGGGGCGGCGAGCTCTCCGAAGTAGTAGGTCGCGGAGAGCGCCGAGGCACTGATCCCGTCGAGCAGTTTGATGTCTCGCGTGTTTTTCGGGGAATCGAGTGCGTCGTGATTTCTGAGAAACACGGTGCGCTTGCTGACCATATCGTAGGTCGCAAGAAAGAGCTTTGGCACCCGGTTCAACTGGCCGAGGCGGACGTTGGAACCGTGCTCGCAGTGTTTGTCCAGCATGGCTATGATCTCTGACTGAAAGACTTCCCTGTTCAGCTTTTCCTGAAAGATGGGGCCGAGCGGAAGACGACCTCTTTTTCCGAACAGATCGTATCCGTCGGTGGCGTAGAAGTTAGCGATCTCTGTCGCCGGAACGCCGGCAGCAATCCCGCCTGAGATGATCGCCCCGGTGCTGGTTCCGCTGCAAACTGAGACCACATCGGCAAGGCGGCCATCACCCATGCCTTCGCGTTGTTGAATGGCGGTCTCAAGGCGGGCGACGAGGTTTGAAGGAACGATGCCCATGATACCGCCGCCGTCGATCTCCAGCAGCACATAGGTGCGGCGACCTTTGGCTAAAGGTTTCGGAGTCTGCATCGAGAATTCCGTGCCCTCGATTTTACCGTAGGCGAACTCGTCGGGCAGGTTCTTCAGCGACTTGGAACCGAACTCGGCCTGTTCGTGATCAAACTGGGTAGGGATAATCTGCGCGCAGTTTGCCCCCAACAGAAGAATGGATGCAAGGAGGCAGAAGTGGGCAACGGAACGCATTGTGCAAACCGTCGAGTGACGGATGACATGGCTGGAGTGTCAATTGATTAAGGTCGTGGCCGCGAGGGGGCATCTGCAGCGGCGATTTCGAAGCCACTTGTCAGAAAGTCGCAACGGCACACGGCTGCCCCGGCGTAAACCTGTCGGACAGGGCGTAAAATCCCCGAGGCACCTAAGGGGCGGCCTTGAGGACTTTCGTCCTGAAATCTGATCGATAGGGGAGGATCAGTGCTCGATTTTTGCACCTTTGGCCTGCCCGATTTCGTCGAGCATCTCAACGAACCAATCGGTGTCGATGTCGAACGGCTTGTGGCCTGCGATTCTCGGGAAAGCGATGGTGGACATCTCGCCTCCGTTATCTTCGTCGAGACCGGCAACACCGCTGACGCCTTCAAGGGCGGACTTTGCGGCATGGGCGGCGCTGGCTTTGATCAGCTCGAGGTCCTGATCGTTCGGGGCGGCGCTCCGGGCGAAGTATCCGCTTTTCTGGACAAGAACTTTTTCCGCTTTGAGTCGGGTCTTGAGTTCTTTGCCAAACCACTGACCGGGGTTCACCTCGTCGAGGCGCACGTGACCAAAGGCATCGCGCGGCATCGGCTTGCCGGTTTCCGCTTCAATCTGCTTAACGATGGCGTCCACTCCGGCTCCTTCAGAGAGGAAGATGTTAACGCTGTCGTTTTTGTCCATGTTTGCAAGCAATCGCTCACACTCAGCATCAAGGTCCATCGCCATCTCGGGAACCCAGACCGCATCGATGTCCCAACGACCTTTTTCCAAAAGCGCTTCAGGAAGCCATTCGTAATCGTTCAGTGTCGCACGGTAATCGCGGGCAGCGTGTGCTGTGAGCCATCCGCAGTTACGGCCCATCACTTCGTGAATAATAATCTGACGGGCGGATGTGGTGTTCTCGTTGACCACATTGCTGAAGAAGCGGGCGCTTTCCTGAGAAGCTGTCCAGGCACCGAGGGTTTGTTTGATGGGGAAGACATCGTTGTCGATTGTCTTGGGCAATCCAACCACGGTGAGCCCGTAACCGTTTTCTTCCAGGTAGGCCGCGAGGTCCGCAGCGGTGGTGTTGGTGTCATCACCACCGATGGTGTGGAGGATATCGACTCCGTCGGCTTTGAGGCGTTCGGCGGCCACTTCCAGTGGAGTTTCGCCTTCTTTCACCAGACCGCGCTCGACGCAGTCTTTCACATTGGTGAGCTTCACCCGGCTGTTGCCGATGGCGCTTCCACCAAACTTGTAGAAGACATCGCAGCGGTCACGAACTTCCTGAGGGAATGTGATCGATTTCCCCAGAAGAAGTCCCTGGTAGCCGTTCAAGTAAGCAACCAGCTCGGCATCTGGCGCCAGCGTGTTGTAATTGTGGATCAGTGCTCCGATCGAAGAAGAGAGGCAGGGAGCGATCCCGCCGGCGGTGAGGAATGCGATTTTCATGTATGAATGCTTAACTTTGGCCGGACCCTGCTAGGGACGGGGCCGGTTGTCAAGTTTCAGGCTTGATGCGATCGAACCCTGTTTGATCAGTGATCGAACAGGGTTCGATCGTGAATCCGGCTGACGACTCAATTCAGATCGATTTCGACCATCAAATCATGGGCGATGGCTTCCAGCGAGCTGCGAAGGGCATCCAAATCAACGTCTTCGGGACCGGACAAGGTGATGATGGCCCGGAACAGCATTTCGCCGGACATCGGTGCGCTTTCGCGTTCGGTATCAAGCTCTTCGACGTTCAGACCGTGCCCGGCGATGGCCCGGGAGACCTGGGAGACAATCCCGGACCGGTCCTGACCGACGAGGTTTAAGGTCCAGCGCTGTGAATCGGGTGAGGCCGCGGCTGCTTCTCCGCCCGATACCACGGAAACGCTGAGCCCTTTTCCAGCAAGAGATTCCAGATCGCCTGTGAGGCTGGATACGGAGGCTTCGTTGACTTCGATCTGGACCATGCCGGCGAACTGTCCGGCCAGATGCGCGAGACGGCTTTCGGTCCAGTTCCCGTCGTGGCGGGCGATCGTTTCTGAAAGCAGTTCGACCAGACCGGGGCGGTCAGCTCCGACAACGGTGGCGATGATGGTGGTGTTTGTAGCGCTCAAGGTGAATCAGTATGGGAGTTCGCGGATGTAAATGTTCTTGAAGAACAGTTCGCTGCCATGGTGTTGCAATTCGATCTGGTCGGCGCGGACAAGAGGCACGAGCCCGGTTTTGTCCCAGAAATTCTCGAGCTCAGTCTGATCGACGATGAGTTTCTCATTGAGCCAGATGGAAACCTTGTTGCCGACCATGCGGATGAAAAAGGTATTCCATTCGCCGGGTTTGTTGTCTGCGAGGGCGAGGGGAGTGCGGCGGGCTCTGCGGTTGTTCCAGAGTGCTCCCGATCCCAGGTTTTGACCGTGCCGGTAGGCGGCGATCATTTCTTCGGGAGTCGTTGGCAGCTTTTCGTTCTTCTTTTGTCCTGCATCCCAGGGATCCCAGATTTGTATCTGTGGAGTGCCCCGAAGATAGATGCCGCTGTCTGCTCCCGGTGGGATCTTCCAATCGATGTACATTTCGAAATCACCGTAGTCTTTGTCGGTGCAGAGGCTTTGTCCGCTGCCGTCGTAGGTCAGAACTCCGTCTTTCACGCTCCAGTGGGCGTTCATCGTTTCATCCGCCGTCTTCTGTGCTGTGGCCAGGGCTTCGCCTTCGAGCTTGCGCCGCTCGTTGGCATTCTTGTGAGCCAGTCCTTTCCATCCAGTAAGGTCTTTGCCGTTGAAGGCAGCTTTGAATCCGGCAGGAGGAGTGTTGTCCTTTTCGGTAGCGGGGAGGGGAGCGCTGGTTGTGAAATCAGCAATCTTCAGCTCGCGAAATTCAATGTGATCGCTGTGACCGGCCAGCAAGATGTGGCCTTTCTTGTTTTTCATTCCCGGGTGATCGTGGCCGTCGACCGGGGTCATTTCATCCAGAAACGCATCAACAATCACGGCACCGTTGAGGATGACTTTGATGTGGTTATCGATCGCTATGATGGTTTGCTCGTTCCACTGGTCGAGGGGCCGGAGGTAACCGGTCGCTGCCGGCATGATCCCATAGATGGAGCCATGAACCTGCCAGGGCTTGAGCCAGGTGAGGGTGCGTTTTCCATCAGCGCTTTTCTCGCTGTATTTCTCGCCGCGGTGATCAAGGATTTGGATCTCCATTCCATCAACAGAGGGGCGTCCGCCTTCCGGAACGCGAATCCCTATCCCGTTGTTGCCGCTCTCCGTGAGTTTGAACTGGAACTTCAGCACGAAATCGCCGTATTCCTTTTCTGTGATGAGATTCTTGGCTCCAGCCTGACAGATCAGCGTGCCGTCTTTCACGATGTACATTTCCGTGTCACCTTTCCAGCCGGTCAGGTCTTTGCCATTGAACAAATCAGTCCAGCCTTCCGCAGCGTCGACCATGGCCATCGTTCGGGTGCCATCCTCGATGCGCGGGTCCACTTTCTTTGCCTTTTGCTGTGCGGTTCCGTTGACAGCAAGCGCCAAAGCGGTGGCTAAAAAACAATGTCTCAAAGTAACGATCATGCGGGAGTTTGGAATGGACCACAGATCGTGACAATGGCACTTTCGCGGATGAGTGTGTCAGCCGCTTTCCGGCTGATATCCGATCTTCTGAAGCACCTTCTGCGCTTTACTCAATACGCGGGCGGCCTTGCGGGGCTCGTCGGTTTGTTCAAGCAGAGCGGCGTAGTTTTGGGTGACGACATCGTAGAGCCCCGGATCGTCCTGGATTGATTTCTTGAGGATCTTTGCCGCTTCCAAATACAGTTCTGCAGCGTCCTCGAACTGTTCTGTTTGATGGTAGACGACAGCGAGATTGGAAGCGGACTGCGCGATATCCAGGTTTCCTTTCGGGAGGTTTTCGCGGCGAAGGGTCAGCGCCTGCAAGTGAAGTGCCTTTGCTCCTTCCAACTCATCAGCTGCCCAGTAAAGAGTGCCCAGGTTGTTGCAGACCAGTGCGAGCTCAAGCATGTGAGCATCAAGCGTTTCGAACAGTTCTTTTGCTCTGAGGTAATGCCTCTCGGCGGCTTCGTAGTCGCCTTGATTCCTCAAGATTAAACCGAGATTGTTCGAAAGATTAGCGACCGATTCGAGAGGGACGGGTTCAGTCCGCTCCATGATATCGAGGGCATCCAGCAGATACTCGAGAGCTTCGGTTTCGCGGCCCTGCATATCCAGGGCAAGTCCCAGGTTCTGTTTCAATTCCGCGATTGAAAATGGATCCTGGGTAAACTTGGTTTCATCCAGAAATGCGAGCGCTTCCCGGAATAGCGGCTCGGCTTCCTTCACCTCGCCTGAAACCAATCGTCCCCGGCCGGCGAGACAGATTGCTTCAAAAAGAGTCGAAGCTTCGCCCGGGTCGGTTTCCGGTTCGGACCACTTCCGACTGTATTTGAGAATCCCGTCGGTGACGTTCTCCACCCTTTCCAGATTCACCGGGGAGTTTTCAACCCAGGGATTCTCGCCGCCGTCAATGATCTGGCTTGCGAGCCAGCGCAGGACTTTCAGTAGGTGATACTGGCCTTCGGTCATTCGGGGGTCTCAGGAATAGGAGCTAGATTCCAATCATAGCGGGCAAAGCGGATGGAAGGCAAGCGGTTACAAATGGCGTTTTCGATTGTAATGGTGATTGGAAAGACGTTCTCATAGTATCAGTTCGTTTCACCTAACCTTGCTGAATCAACATTATGAAAGACGAAAACAATCCAGAGGACAACGACCCGGTAACTGAAGAGGCTCAAAGTCAGTCTCGCGAAGCGTATAAGGATCTGGCTGAAGCAGCCAAAGACGCCTTCAAAGCCGGAGCTTCCGATGCACGCGAAGCTGTTAAGAACCTAATTCCTGATGCCAAGACCGAAACCCGCAAAGGAATCCACGATTTGGCTTACGGGCTTGCTTATGCTGTGAGTTTCGGGGCAACACTGCTGAAGGAGATTACGCCGGAAGCGATGACGAACGGGTTCGCTGAAGGCGCGGATGCCGGAAAGAAAGCGGCTCAGGATCTGGCGGAAAAGCGGCGCGCCAGAAAAGAGCAAGCCGGGGAACCACCGGTCACTGATGCTGAACCGGAGATGGTTTAGCATAGACACAAAAAAACCGGCACTCATGACGAGGCCGGTTTTTGATTTTCGTTAGAAAACGTTCGGTGTTTGCGACTGATTACGCAGCGTCTGCACCTTTGTGACCGAGAATCTTGACTGTGCGATTGAGCTGATCGAATTCGATCGGCTTTTTGATCACTGTTACAGGTCCGCTTGCAAGAATCTTAGTGAGGATCTCGCTGTCCGGGTAACCGGTGATAATCACGATTGGAAGGTCAGGATACTGGGCCTTCATCTTTGCGTAGAGTTCATCACCCGGGATGTCTGGAAGTTTCAAATCCAGGAAGACCAGGTCGAAGCGCTGACGCTCGATATATGAAAGAGCTTCACCGCCAGTTCCAACAACAATGCGACCGAAGCCGGCTTTCTTGAGGAACTGCTTAAACAGAGTCTGCAGAGCAGGGTCGTCATCAACAACCAGGACAGTTGGCTGACCGCCTTCGTCTGTTTTGAGAATGTCTTTGTCGAGAAGGCTGCGCTTGATTCTCCAGCGCCCACCAATCTGGATCGCAGGAAGCTGGCCGCGTTGCACGAGATAATAAACCGTAGGCAGAGGAATCCGGAGATATTCCGCAGTCTCTTTAACGGTCATCAATTCCGGGGGATCTTCGTCGTTTGCCATGTTTCGTGTTTGTTATAGTAGTTAGATTCTTTAGGAGTCGAAAGTAGTCAGGGGCGCAATTCTGGCAAAAGGGGGGATTTGGACAGGGGAAGCTCCTTTACTTGGGCTGTTTCTATAATTTTGATAAAAACAAAGCCGCTGAGTGCTACTACAATCCAATATTTACAATATGACAAGAGAAAAGTGAGAATTTTTTTCAAATCTGACAATCTCTCCTGAGAGTATTGGCTTCGGTGTGCTTAATACTTCCAAAAATTTAAGTCATTTGAGACCCTGGGAAGATTTACCGTCGGTATTGCTCGTTATTGCCGATTCACCATTTCTTTGTATCCGCATTTTCTAAGATACTTATGCCAGCTTGTAAAGTGGCCTCGCTATGGCGCAAACGACTATTCTTACTGATTTTTGAGAATCGAGAAACTGCGGTTTTCGACTTGAATTAAATCATTCAATTAAGATAGGTTAGCTGTCTCAATATTGAGGCGATTTGGATCCCTTGGAAATGTCGATGAAAATGAACCGGGATCAAAATGGTGAATAAGAGGCGAACTGCGCCGGAAATGTTTCAAAAAGCCATGTCGACTGGATCGTCTTTATCACTTTTGACTCTGTGTCTTCTCCTCAGCTTTTCCGGTATTGCTCAGACGGGGGCCACCAAGCAGCATGTCTTTGATGATGCCCGGGTTTTTGCGGAGAATTCGGGCGAACGCAAATTGCAGGAGCTGGAGAAAAATCTCGCTACTTTGGCGATTGATACCGGTGCACAGCTTGTTTTTCGAACGGAGTCGATCGCCACGGGAACCACGGCCAAAGAAATCGCCAGGAAAGCTGTCGCTGAAAAGCTGGATCCCTCCAAGCCGGGAGCTGTGATGGTCTATGTCAGGGCTGATGATTCAATCGGGGTTTCAGTGACTGAAGGAAGTAACGAGATTCCTGAATACGTTTTTGCCACGGTCGAAAAGCCCCCGGGTTCGAGGCCTGAATTGACGGAGCGCACCGAGTATGCCGTGCGCTCCGCAAACGATATGATTTCCGTTTTCCGCAAATATTACAGTCAGGACTCTGAAGCCAAAGATAAGCGGAAGAACGCTGATCGCATGCTCATGATAGCGGTGGTGGCCGGAGTCTTTGTTCTGGTCTTTGGATTTGCTTTCTTCCAGTGGCGATCAAGCGACGGCTAAGCCCGGGAGGAATCTCCGGATCGAATGGCAACAGGAGAGTTACATCGGTGCGATACGCTCCGACCCCACATCAGTTGTCAGGCAGACGTGAGCGTTAAAGCTCTCTTCCATTAACCGGGCCTTCAATTCGGCTGAATCAGGATCGCTCCAGAGGTTGGTGTGCTCCTCCGGGTCTTTCTCTAGGTCATAAAGCTCTCCTTTGCCCAGGCTGTGATACATCACCAGCTTATGGGTGGGGGTACGGTGCATCGTGGCGAAGGTGCCGGTTGCGCCTTTCAGAAAGAAGGGGGCGAGGGCGTCGAAGTATTCGCAGCGTGCGAAATCCCGGTGGTGGGCGGGGTCGCTGTCACCTTTCAAAATCGGGAGCAGGCTCTTGCCCTGGTGTTGTTCAGGTATTTCAACCCCGGCGAGGTCGAGAAGTGTGGCTGACATATCCAGCAGTTCGACAAGGGCAGGGGATTGCACGTTCTCAGCGATGTGTCCGGGCCAGTGAAAGATCAGCGGCACACGAACGAGGCCTTCATAAAACCGGCACCCTTTATATAAGAGTCCATGATCACCCAGGGTCTCGCCGTGATCACTTGTGAATATGATTACGGTGTTCTCCGCCTGGCCGGTGCTTTTTAAATGCTCAAGCAAGCGCGCCAACTGATCATCAATCAGCTTGATCATGGCGTAGTACTTCGCCTGAGCATCCCGGGCCTCGATCTCGTGCGGCCTTTTGCTTTGAGTTTGAAAATCCGCACCCTCCAGAGAGGCCTGTGTTTCAAGGTCGCTTTCGACGAAACTGGGCCCCGGCATATCGTCAGGGTTAAACTGATCGGCGTACGCTTTTGGAGGAATGAACGGGGGATGCGGATCGTAAATGTTCACGTTCAGCATCCAGGGCTGGTCATCGGTTCTGGCCCCTTCAGCATCGTCGATGAATTCGATGGACCGGTCCACTGCCCAGGTGGTTTGATGATACTCGGCCGGAACTCGTTCCGGAGTTTCGCGCATGGCATTCAAGTCGACACCTTTTTCCCGGACCCAATCCGCATAGTCGTGTTCGCCTTCGGGCCAGTCATCACGCGGGGCATGGCTGAACTTCCAGACCCGATAACCGTCGCCCTGAGGCAAGCGGGGTTCTGAACGCTTGCCTGAGCTGGACAGATGAAACTTGCCGATTTGGGCGCAGTCATATCCGGCGTCTGCAATCAGCTTTGAAATGACAGGAATGTCTTCGGGGAATGTGGCGTTCCCGTTCCGGGTATTCCGGACCTTGCCGGGATACATTCCCGACATAAACGAAGCCCGGCTTGGTGTGCAAATCGGGCTTTGGCAATAGGTATGCGTAAACGCAGTCCCGCCCTGAACCAGTGAATCGATGGTAGGAGTTGAAACGTGGGGATTGCCCAGGGCGTTGATGGTGTCAAAGCGTTGTTGGTCTGTGCAAAACCAGATGATATTCGGACGAGAAGGCATGGGCGTTCAGTATTCAGATAGAAACGGTAAAAACAAGATTCAACTCAATTGGCGGGCACGGACTCCGGGGATCACAAACCGGCGCGCGCTTCTGTGTAACAGGCTTCCAGCGCACCAATCTGTTTCTCAAACCCGAATTTTGAAGTGACGGTGTCGTGGGCCTGTTGGGAAAACCTCTCGAGAGTCTCGGGCGAGTCGAGCAGCTTTAAGATAGCGTCCGCCAACGCTTCGTGATCTTTTTCGGGGACCAGATAGCCGTCTTTTCCGTTGTCAGCTGCTTCGGGGATTCCGCCGTGAGTGGTTGCGAGAATCGGTAGTCCTGCGGCCATTGCTTCGACCATGGCATTGGGAACACCTTCCTGATCCTGTGTTTCGGTCAGTTCGCTGGGATGGATAAAGGCATGAGCCTTCGCAAATTCCTCGCGGAGCTGATCCTGATTCACCCAGCCAACCAGCTCGACGTTGTTTTCAAGCCCGGCATCTTTCACCGCGGCAGCGAAGCGCTCTTCATCCGGTCCCGTGCCTGCCAGGACAAATTTGAGATCAGGCCAGCGTTCAACCACTTTGGGCAACGCTTTCAGGGTGGTGAAAAGCCCCTTCTTGGGGATCAGCCGACAGGCTTGAAAAAGCCGCCAGTGTCCGTCGGCCGGTGGTTTGCGAAGCTTGAATTCGATCGAATCCAGCGGCACCGGCGTGCGGTTGAGGCGCAGTTTCTCTTCCGGGCAACCGAGATCCCGCAGGCGATCCAGCAGTGATTCCGAACGGGCCAATACCAGTTGGGCTTCTTTAAAAACTTTCGTCAAACCTTCGCGGTAACCTTTCCGGTCGAGGAACTTCACCACATCCACGCCGTGAAACGAAACGAGCCAGGGCACTCCCGAATCCTTCAGCATCTTGCGGTATTTCACCGCTTTATGCCCGTAATAGACGTGGACCAGATCGGGTTGATGTTCCTCCAGCAATTCAACCAGATTGTAGGGCGCGTAATATTCGTTTTCCCGTCCTTCCATCCCGATATTGATCGGAGGTGGCCACTGTTTGATGACATGTTTGTACCAAAACCGGAGCAGGAAATTTCCCCGGTGGCGGGGACGCTCCCGCTTTTCCATGTGGATGATCTCCGCTTCCGATAACGGGAAGTCCTCTACATTCTCCAACCGCTCCGCATAAACAGTGGTCCGGTGTTCCTTCAGATTTGCGATCTGCCGATAGAGAGATTGCATCTCTCGCTTGAGATAGGTGCCGCACAGCGAGATGACAAGCGGCTTCGAAGTTTCTGGTGTTTGGGGATCTGTCACAGGGCCGGAACTTTCAATCGCGATCGATTCAAATCAAATCCGAAAACATCCCGATCGATGAAGAATGCCGGGCTTCCTTTTCCACAGTCGCATTCGGGATCACATTTTCGATCCAACAGTGTCTGAATGGCAGATCAACCCTGTTGGATCGTCTAAGGGCCACCGATGATTTCCTGTGCCCCGTTAGCCTGTGTTCCCGTTTTGTCGCGTGAAACGGCCCGGTCTGGATTGCCTTATGTAACACAATTGCAACCGAACAGGGAGGGATTCTCCTTCGTTTCCGATGGCTGCCGTGATAGGACTGGACTGATGTCCAACGACTCAGGGGATACTCAAAACGGCGACCTTACGGGGGAGACGCATCGCAAAATATAATTTTTGAACTGAGAACCTGAACATTGATGAGAAAAATCGCTCCGACCCTTGCCATGCTTGGCGCGGTTATTTTAGTCGGGGGGCAGACTTCCTGCAGTTGCATCAACCGGGAGGCGGATGCCGCAGATCAAGTGCTGATGGTTCGGGTGAAGGCCGGTTTGAAGCCGCTTAATTCCGCAGTTTCAACCAAACTCTCCACGGACGAACGGAGCTATCTCGATTATTATGGGATTGAATCACCGGGCAAACACCGGCTTGGTACGTTCAGATCCGGAGATCTGATGCTTGCCGGCCAGTTTCTTTATCCTTCTGATGCCGCCGCCAAAAAGGGCACAGTTATCGTCGTGCACGGTTATTTCGATCACGCCTGCTGTACTGTGAATTTGACGAATCATCTCGTCGCTGATGGCTACCATGTCGCGGTGTATGATCACCCCGGTCACGGATTATCAGACGGTAAACGAGCCTCGATCCGTGATTTTGAAAGCTATCAGGTAGGGTTTTCCGATTTCCTGGATCTGGTTTCTGAAGAGTTGCCGCCTCCCTACGATGTGGTGGCGCACAGTATGGGATCCACTGTGGTGATCGATCATCTCGACAAAACGGGAGGAGAACCAATACGCCGGCTTGTGTTTCTGGCTCCTTTGATCAAAGACACCAAACCGAGAGGGCTGCATGTTCTGGGGGCGGTAGTTTCGACATTCAACGAATATTTGATTCGCCCCCTGGAGGAAAACTCATCCGACAAGGATTACAGGATTTTTGCTGAAACGGATCCATTGCAGTTCCATTGCGTGTCAACCCGCTGGGCTGTTGCATTCAACCGTTGGCGTAAGAAATTTGATGACTCCCGGCCCCGGGAGGAAACCCCTTTGATCATCTATGCGGGAGACGATGCGACCGTCGACAACGACTTTGCGCGACAATGGTTGGGGAGGGTCTTTCCCGGTCAAAAAACGGTGGTCATCGAAGGGGCTAAACACCAAATCCTCAACGAGATGACTCCGATTCGCGAAGAGGTCTTGAAGGTGGTCAGTGACGAGCTGAATGCCAAATCCTGACCGGTCTTCATCGAATAAAACGGATTTTGGCTTTTCAGGTGGGTAAGTGAGGGCTGCGCCGGGAGGCATCGAGACTTCTCTGGACGACCGTCGAGTCATTACAATGGTCGTCGAGAGTCCTCTGGACTGCCGTCGAGTCATTACAATGGTCGTCAAGAGTCCTCTGGGCTGCCGTCGAGTCATTACAATGGTCGTCAAGAGTCCTCTGGGCTGCCGTCGAGTCGTTACAATGGTCGTCAAGAGTCCTCTGGGCTGCCGTCGAGTCGTTACAATGGTCGTCAAGAGTCCTCTGGACTGCCGTCGAGTCGTTACAATGGTCGTCAAGAGTCCTCTGGGCTGCCGTCGAGTCATTACAATGGTCGTCAAGAGTCCTCTGGACGAACGGCAAAATTTTTTTCAGGGGGCCGCGATTCTTGAAAAGGCTATGTCAGCAAAATTGTGTAAACGGTGTTTTGCTTTTTTAGAGTTGGTTAGCATTTGCGCCTTCCAACAGGA
>JBLWYI010000060.1:0-13622 GCA_048267005.1 Verrucomicrobiales bacterium
AAAATCTGGATTGAAGGCCGTGTCAAAAAACGGACACGACCAAAAATCTGGATTGAAGGCAATGTCAAAAAATGGACACGACCCAAAATCCGGATTTTCTGTCGGACCTAAATTCATGCACAGCGTTTCCCGTATTATAGCAGGAGTTCCTGCTGAAACCTTGCTTCGATTGACTGACAAGAAAAGCGGCATCACCAACGACGCCAACGAAATACGGAGAAAGCCCGGCGTTCCCCTTTTGCCCAGCAATCCTGGCAAATACGGGGGTGGTAAACACCGCTATGCCATGCTCCGCAGACTTTGCATTTATGATCGGCTGCCATTGGTTTGATGTAGATCGAAAATTTCATTGTACTATTCTTTCAATTATTATCTTCGTAGTTCGACGACTTTACTTTTTGCCTGAGCATCCGGGGATGCATCCTCAAGTTCCCCTTTAAGATCGCGATTTTCGATGAAAAAAAGTGAAAAAAGTTGCCCAAAAGGTGCACAAACGACCCAGTGACCTTTTTAATCACCCCAAATCGATGCGTGAATCCAGGTGAACCGAACCCGGTTGAAAGTATAACCGCGTTCACCAAGTAAAACAAAAAACGATAAGTATAGTAATATGAAACGTATGAGATACGTGTTCAGAAATGTGTTTCTGAACTCCAAATACAGCCTGGCAAGCATGATCGCTTTCACAACCGATCTGATCGAACGTTTGTCAGCAAACAACCCCGACCATCAACTGGACGGGCAAATCGCGGCACTCACTGAGGCCCTGGCTATCCTGAATCAGCAGTCTTCTGCTGACTTTGCGATGCTGGGGATTCGGAAGGGGGCGAAACTGAAGAAAAATGCATTCCGCGGTGCGCTACCTAACGCAATTCGTCGAATCTACTCCATTGCTCTCGCTGAGTTCGGCGATCCTTCTGAAGAAATGAAAAACATCTTCCCCAAAGGTCGCAGCATCTTCAACGAAAGCCGCGATGACCGCCTCATCGAACCGCTTGACGGTATGGTGTCCGGTCTGACTCTGCACCAAGCAGAGCTGGGTGCCGGCGTGGTGGCTGAAGCGACTGCGCTGCGCGATGAATGGCTGGAGATCCACGAAGCCAGCGAAGAAGCAACCGGTGTAAAAACCGCAACTGAGGCAGAACGCCGTGAGGCGCGCTACAACCTGGCTGTGGAGCTGCATCGCACTGTGGGCATCCTGATTTCTCTCTTCCCTGAAGATGAGGAACGCTATGCGCTCTACATGCAACAGTATCTCCTCGGTGGATCTGCCACTGATACACCGCCACCGTCTGGTGGTGGCAATGGAGATACCGGAAGCAATGGCGGAAGTGTGGGCAGCGGCAGTGGTTCCACCTCAATGGCGCCTTCAACCTCAAGTTCCACCGCTTCGACTTCGTCGTCCACTTCGGTGACGCCGTCGTCTTCGAGTGTGGGTTCCCCCATCTCGTCAGGTTCATAAGGCGGCCCAAGTTGCCAGCGTAACCGATCGAGCAAAACTCCAAAGCGCCCGCGTGCCATCATCTGGCTCGCGGGCGTTTTCGTTTTTGTCATCATCGATCTCGCTTCCTGTCCAGCGGGCAGACAAGCAGGCATCTATTCTGCTGAACCGAACCCGGTGTATCCCGTTGGTTGGATTGACATGAATCGCGCATTTCGATATCTTTGGTAAATCGTATGAGAACCGCAGTCGCAGGCACCTATGTTTACTTCGACCGCCGTTTTCGGGCTAATGTCCCGGGCTTCTTCCGCGAGTTCTGGCCCTACATTCTCTTCGCCAGTATTGCGGTGTTCTTAGATTTCCTGTCGACCTGGCATTTTATGGCTCCGGGAAATATCGGAGATGAACTTCACCCGGTGATCCGCAGCATTTCCTATGTCTTTGGCCCGTTCTTCGGTCCTCTGATCGGTAAACTGGGGCAGGTTGCCTGTCTGCTCTGGTTTACGATCACTTACCGGCCGTTCGCCCGGATCACCTTTATTCCAGTGAGCGTGATCTATCTCTACGCGGCCTGGTTCAATGTCTGGGGAATTGACCTGTATACGCCGATGTTTTACCGGCTGCTGTGATCGCTTCCCGCGCAGATAAATCTTAGGGCTCTTTCTTGAGGGGAATCCATTGGCGGGGTGAGGCCTTATCAGAATCGGGCGGGGCGGAGCCATACTTGCTGATGAAGGCTCCCTCGGCTCCGATCCGATGGTTGACAGAAAACGTGAGCGGGCCGGTCCACCCGGTTTCCTGATGGTGCAATTGCTCAAACAATTCGATCACTTTCTTCCGGGTCACTTTGCGCCCGGCTTTCAGGAGGACGCTGCGAAAGACATCGGCAGCAACGAGTGATGAGTTTTGGTAGTGAGTCGCTTGTTTCTGAAAGAGGGGGCCCTGATTCGGGGATGAAACGAAAACATCACCGGGATACCTATCAAGCAGCGGCACTACCGAGGTGTGATCGATCAATAAGGCAGGGCTCCACTTTACCCTCTCAAGAAGCTTCAGGACAGCGGGAAGCTCAGCTCCGGAAATCAAGATCGCTTTCACGTTGTCGCGTTTGAGTTGATGAACTTTCTCCTGATCTCCCGTCTGTAACACTCCGGGAGGAGAGCCAGCAGTAAGTTGCTCACTCGCGTATTGCAGCAGGATCTGTCTGCGCATTTTCAAACCGGGGTGGAAATAGAAGATATTCGGGCTGGGAATATCAAGCTCTGGAGGATCGACCGTGAATGGTGAGATGACCGGAATCTGATGTCGATCGATGACTTCAATAAGGGCTTCTTCGTCCGCCCCTTCCATCACCGGGGCGAGCAGCACAAAGGGTGTTTCCTTTTGCGTAAACTCTGTCCACTCAGCGGCCCATTGGGAGGGATCGGCCGACAGCTGAAGCGTAGCGAGTTCAATGGACCGTCGGTAAACCCCGCCCTCTTTATTGACTGGCTCGAAGTAGGCCTTCAGGGAAGTCTGTATGGTTTGAAACGGTTTCCCGGATGGAACGACAACACCAACCCGAAGCCTATCGCCCGATATGCCGGGATCATCTACGCGGTGAATGACTTTGAGATATGCGATAATCGCCTTGCCATTTTCTTCCGAGAGTTGATAACGCGGCATGGTAGCCTCCAGCTTGCTGCCCAGTGGATCCATTCCCTTTCTGACTGCGTTGAGGACTTGCTTGGCATTGTAGGGCGGCCGGTTGCGATGAGTGCCTGCGATGGCGCCGTAGGGTTTCGTCAGGCTGTGCCAGGTGATATCTGATGGCTCAACTCCCCCCTCCGGAACCCCTTTGCCATCGGGGCCATGACAATTGGAGCAGGCAAAGAGATGCGAAGGGATGGGCGTCTTCGATTCCCCCAGAAAGACAGGGATTTGATCGCCTGCCGGAGTCGTGCCGGTCCGGTAGATATGTTGTCCGCGCTTCTCCTCCGGGGTGAGTTCCTGCGCATGACTCTTCCCGATGCCGGCCGAGGTCAAAGCCGACAGGAGAAGAAGCGGGATCCAGTTTCTCAAGGGATTTACGGGGCCTTCGACTTGGATTCTGCTGCTGCGGAAAGTGCGGTGAGTTCTTTGGCAAGAACCTCAACACCGGCGAGGCTGTTGACCCGCTTCCAGTCGCCTCCTGTGTCGCTCCCCATAATAATGAATGAAGCGTGATCGCTGATATCCGCAGTAAAGACTTCCAGTTTCTTGAGGATCTTATCAATGGTCTGCTTTTTTCCCGTGACGTAGGTCCAGTTATCTCCGGCACCAAATTGCTTCCCCCATTTTTTGAGGCGAACGGGTGTGTCCGTAACCGGATCCACCGTGACTGAGATGAGTTGCACAGGAACCCCTGCCTTTTTCATCTCTTTCTGAAGCTGAGCAAATTTAACCTGCATGACCGGGCAGATGGTGGGGCAGGAGGAGAAAACGAAGTTGATAGCGACCAGCTTCCCTTTGATGAGGTCGTCGTAGAACTTCACGGATTTCCCGTCCTGATTCAGGATCTTGCTGTTTGGGAATTTCGGAGCGGTTGTCACCTTTACGGTTTGAGCTTGCTCAGCCGCAAAAACACCACTGAAAAGCGACAGCGCCATGACAAAGTAGAGATGAGAAGATTTGATCATAGATTTCATTTTTTAGGGACAACTTCGAAGATACACGGGGCGCTATGCTGAACATCAACTCCGGAGGCATTCGATTTCAACGAGACTTGATACACTCCGGGAAGAGGCGGGGTAATGGTCGCCACCACGGTTCCATCCGCAGCAACGTCGACAGTTTGTCGATCCCGCCAGCTTCCTCCTGTGACAAATGTGTAGGCTTGTAGTTGAGCGGGAACTGATCCGGCAGTGGTCGTGACCTTGAACTTCAATTCAAGAGGTTTCCGCGCGATCACTGGCAGGGCCTTCTTCGATTCAACCCTGTCTACCCGGAGAGTGTACCCTGTTGACTCGTTTTGATCTCCGGATGCCTCGGCAACGGTGATTTCAAACCCGAGAGTCATCCGGGGTGTGTCGGCGAAGAAAGCGATATCTGAGACTCCCGCTTTCTCCAGCTTCCCCACGGTTTCGTATACACCGGGGCGGGACTTCTCTCTGAGGCTTCGGTCGACCACTTCCACCGCCAGCGGTTGGCTGCCGTAGTTGTTGAACTGTCCCATCGGTGCCGCCATTCCTTCTTTGTAAAAGTAGACAGCCTTGTCCTTCGGGTTGGCGATGAGAACTGCGTTGGCTCCCGGGGCCTGAACGATGGTGTTTGCCGGAGTCGACAGCGCGGGACGTCCATAAGGCGCATCACCGCCGGGGACATCGACTATCGGGATCGGGGTGCCTTCTTTGCCGAGCTCGGCACCATCGAGTGCCACCAGGAAGACGTTTGCACTGTCGAGATGACGTATGTAGGCGAAGTTATCAGTGAAGTTTATTTTTGAAGGAGCACTTTCAACGAGTCCGGACTGGACGATGCGATCCAGTGATGAATCTATCAGCGAAAGCCGGTTGGTTTCAGGGTTGACGACGAATCCCCACCGCCCTTTCGGAGCGAACCGTATTTCTCCCAGCCCGGGCTCGGAAGTGATCGTCCGGTAGAGCTCCTGATTATCGCCTGAGATACAAGCGATGGTTCCTGAGCCAGCGTGGGTCACGTAGGCAGCTTCTGAAAGAGTGTCGTAAGCTACGGAGACGGGTCGTTTTCCGGTCTCGAGCGTTTTCGATACTTTAAAGTCTGCCAGATCTACAACGGCAAGCGTGCCGTCATCCGCATTGGTTACATAGGCAAAGCGGTTATCGGGGCTGAATGCGATGTCGTGTTCCCCTTTTCCGGTCGGGATCAGATATTGAAAGGAAAACGGTGAGGTTTTAAAAACCGCAAGGCCTTCGGGGATACTTGCCCATAGAAAGTGTTCATCGGGCTGAAGGAACAACCGGGTCGGATGGTTCACTTGTGGCATGAGCGAGGTCACTTTCCATGACGAAGTATCGATGAGAGCAATCTGATTGGTATCCGGCAGGGAAACGAAGAGTTTGGAAGCCCGGCTCATCTTTGCCCAGTCCTTTCCATTTCCCGGCAGCGCAATTTTAGTCAGAAGCTTTGATCCCCCGAACCCGAAGAGCGGGTCGACTACCGAGATCGTTTGATCATCGTTCAGCGTGAGAACGTGATAGACATTGAGATCGATGTCCGGTTGAGCGAAGAGCCCTCCGCCGATAAATGTTTCGACCATCTTCTGGCTGTTCGGTTTGTGGTCGACGTTCGCAGGACGGTTGTGAACCCATGCCGCAGGAAAAAGCCCGGTGACGGGTTTTCCGGAAACGGTGTCACGTATGGAGAAAAGGAACCGAACGGTTTCCCCCACACTGAGGTTGAGTTCGCTGCCATGGACGACAGGCTCCAATGCCAGCTCGACCTCAATTCCCTCCTGGACGTGCGTCCCGATGACTTTTCGCTGCAACCCGTCCGCCTTGGCGGACAGGCTGAGCACAAACAACACAACCGGAGTAAGGACGCTTAGTTTGAGGCAGCTCATGGAGCTTTAACATTCAATACTCCAAGCGCATTGCCACTGGGGTAATAAAAGAATTTGTAACTGCCCGGCTGCTTATGAGCGCCCCCTGCACTTGGCAGGACCAGGTTGTAACTTTCAAGTGAAGTAACTTGCTGTGTTCCCATCGCCTGAGAAAGTGGATCGTTCCCGATCACCGTTGAGTCTTTCTGGAAAGGTTCCTCCTTCCAGTCATGGCCTTCCACTGTGATCACGTTGGTCGAGTCTGTCATCGTGCCGGGAGCCGCATTGCCTGAGTTGAGCACGCGCAACCGCACTTCAGTCCCGGCCGTCACAGCTGCTTCGATCAGCGGATTACCTGTCGCATTACCGGCAACCACAACTTCTGTGAACAGGAGATCCCCGTCTGCGTTGTTTATTTTCGCCACCACACTGTTGGCGTCGGCATCGTTCCAGGTGGAACCAACCGGCTCAACCACGAGAACTCCAAAGAGTCCGAATGATTGTTGCAGCAATGGATCGGAAGGCACCAGGTTAACCCCGCCAAATTCGATGGGGGTGAGAGTCCTCTTACCATCTTTGAAGTCAATCGCACCTGCATACCAGAGGGATGTTTTGGAGGCACCGCTTTCCGCGGTTTGCGATCCCTTGGCGATGTTTCCGCCCACGTTGATGCCACTGGAGGTGGTCGTGTCATAGGAGACCAGCAACGGATGCAGTCCCGCTTGCGATGACGTCAGATATGGCTCGGCATTGTCAGCTGAGTTGTATCTGGATGGTGATGCCGTGCTGCTTAAGAAGCCTTCACCCAGCGGCGTCGGGATTTTGTTAAACAGAGTCACTTCAACCCAATCCCCGGCATTGACTCTCAACACCAGTGTATCAGCTGGCTTCCCACCGTTGACCACATACTGCAATTTCGTTCCATTGAGCGCGGCCGTAATCTCGAATTTACGAATCACAGCATTTGCAGGAGGTTTATAGAACCCGGTCGTGCTGTTGCCTTTACCTGCGGGGTTGTCCGGCAACTGAGCAAGATCTTTCTGCGGATCGCGATACGACCGCAAGACTCCCCAGCTGCCCTTCACCAACCCCTGAGTGGATGTGCTCGGCGCGTAGAGATAATCCGCAAAAGGCAGATCACACTCCCGGTCAGCGGGCGGAAGCTGAAACACCATCTCGAAATGCTCCGAGATTGCGAAGCCCTGAACATCCCGGAAGCCTGAATTCGTATAAGATGGCTCGGCGAACCAGCGATTCCCCTGGATCCGGAAGGAGTGCACCGAATCAACGGCACCGACCACCGTGCGAACCTCTACCTTGTCATTGGCATACGCCCGCAGAAGTGGAGTATAAGGATCAAGCGGACCGACACCGCCAGTCGCGGGATCACCCTCGGGGAGGAGCGGAGACTTCGGAAAGCTGAAGGAGCTTCCTTCTGCAATCGGAGCTCCTGAGATCGGCTGGGAATTGAAAGCCTCCAGATTCCGCTCAATCGATGCGAAGGCAAAAGAAGGATCTGTTGCCGGGGATTGATCAATGGGACCTTGCAGTCGCTGATCAAGTGGTTCGTTCCGGTAGTTAACCACCCAGCCACCAATATTTCCGTTGCCTGCCGGATCTGAAATAATAGTCGGCGTAGGAAGGGCAACACTGGTATCGATCGGTGCCCAAATGGCGTAGTTGGGGTTAGACCAACCTTTGGCAATCGTATCAGTCCGGATCTCGAAATGAGATTCAGCTGATTTGACGTCGAATATATCGATTCCGCTATCGACCACCTTCCAGGCATCCTTTCCTTCAACCTTCAGTTCTGATTCAGACAGGATTGCGCCCTGTCTCGTGAATGCCGCGCGAAAGGCATCAGGCATCTTTCCTGCATTGAGGATTTTGCTCTGTTCGCTGATGAATTTGGAATCTGCCTGAGCCTGGCCCGAGGCCAGCAAGGCATCTTCGATGACCTTCGCTTTCTGGAAAGCCGGCTGACCCACTGCCCATTTTAAATCATCCAGCGCAGGGCCTTGCGTCAGCTCATCCTCAGATTTATCGATGACCATTTTCCCTGTCGCATCAAAGATCCGGACGTGAACTTTCTTGTCTGTCGTCAGAGCGATCGCGACCAAGGACACGCCCTCTTGAGGAAGCGCTTTCACTCCATTCGCCGCAGTGCTTTGAGGCAATGCGTAGTATGGATAGCGGAACCAGACGGTGGCAGTCCCCGATTCGTTGGGGCGTGAAGGACTCGATTCGCTCTGCGGCTTGTAGGCCAACTGAAGATCACCCACCGCAATGGCAAACTCCCGATAACTCTGAACAGAATCGTTGGTTTCGATCATGGCCTGCCAGCTCGTAGGTCCTCCATCATCACGACCGTCATCATCTGAGGGAAACTCTTTCCCGGTAATGGCATCGATCCATTTCGATCCTGATGGTTCAACCAGAAGCGCGCCATAAAGCCCCACCTGTTGGTGAGTGGAAGGTCCAAAGTGGTCATGGGTAAACACAGTGCGAAGCGTCCGGTCTTCCCCTTCGTTGTTGAGCAGCGAATCGGTATCAAACCGCTGGACCGTTGTCTGCGCCCCGTTCCAGTCCTGCCCCGCCGGTGGGTCCCCGAGGGTGTCGCCGTAGTCATCCTTGTATTTGGAAATCTTCAGCTTCGACTGCTTCCCCTTAGCTGCCAGCCGTTCGTTGAAGTGGTAAAGCCCTCCATTGGCATTGATGGCAGTGATTCGGTCACGCACTTCATCCGGACTGAATGTTCCATCTTCATAGTTGAATCCATTTGCGGCTCCATCGGATGCCGTCACATCAAACTTCACCAGGTGAATATGCTGACCAATGATATCAGTCGGGGTCCGCACCTGAAAGTCATCCAGCTCGTAATAAGCCGGCACCAGGTTGGTGTGCCAGAACTCAATCGTCTCTCCGGTATTGGCACGGAAGAAGAACGGTTCCGGCGGGCGATCCCCTGATATCGTGGCCGCGACATCATCAAGCAGTGTGATGAATCGCTGCTGGGGATAATGCCATCCCTGCTTATTAAAGACGACATCGGTTTGCACCACGGCAGCCTTGTAGCGACGGGCGTCGAAGTTTGAATTGCCATTATCATCAACATCGGGCGAAGCATATGGAGCGCCGGGCGCCGGGGGAAGTCCATTGAGATAGAAACTTCCCGGCAGTCCATTCGGCTGATAGCTGACATGCGTTCTTGTGGCATGAGCCTCCATGGCGGCCTGCTCCACCGGCGTTCCCTTGTTCGGAATTTCAATCGCCGTGAGGCTGCCCTTCAGATACTTCTCGTGTTCATCATACGCCACAAAGTCTTTAGTAAAATCCCACCGCGTATGGAACTCACGGACGATCTCCCCATCGAGTACCAGGTGCCTTGGCAGCCCGCCATCCAGGTAGTCGATCTCGCCGACTTTGTTAAACGGATCCTTTGTCTCTTCAGTAACCAGAAGTGGATTTGAATTGTCATCTTCCTTCCATGCAAAATCCAACGGCGGATGCGGAGCGCGGTGACCTGCCACACCCGGAATGAAGAACGGAAACCCGGGGTTCTTATAAACGGGCTTCCCTTCCTTATCTTTTCCTTCCGGAATCACATCAGCCTGACGTCCGTTATCAGACAGGACCACCTTTGCCGGCATCGGCGCCATCCCGATCGTGGGCACGGGAACGATAGCAGGGATTGGAGTTCCGGCCGCGATTTCACCATCCGGTAAAGCACGTGCCCCCTTCTTAGGTTTGCCAAATTTATCAAGCTCGGTCCCTGCCTCGAACACATCGTGCACCCGCCACATTGACCACATCCCCTGCGCGAAGTGCGGGTAGAAGTGACAGTGAAAGATCGAGTCACCCACAGTCTGGTTGCGGTTACCACTACCGTTGTAAGTCATCTCCATGGTGTAAGTCGCCCCCGGATTGATCATCTGGCTGTCGAGATAATGACTGTCATCACTGTTCGGCGAATGCACCCACTGGTGAGCATGCTGGTGATGAACATGCGGCGCAACCGAGCCCGTGTTGAGAACTCGAAACTTCAAGTGGTCACGCATGTAGCTGTGATAGACATTCGAAGGATCATCAGGATAAAGTGCTTTCGTCGCCCGTGGGGGATTCTCCGGATCGGTGATCGGTGTGTTCGCCGGGACATCCACCAGGATCGCAGGGTCACCCACCGCCCAGGCACTGAGGAAGAATTCTTCGAACTTGAGGTCTGCCCCGTCTTTGTGAAACCCCTGCGGCCCGCGGTTGATACGGTTTGCATAAATCTCCGGCCCGATTCCGGCGATTCCGTAATTAATCGCAAACCCGTCAATCCCGGCCTGCAACGTATTGTAAAGCGGATCACTGCTGTCCCCAAACGGGGTAAACGCCTGCTGTGTATTCGGCGCAATGTGATACATGATCGTAAACTCCCGATAAGGCTGACGCCGGTCAGGAGTCACCGGATTCTCCCGAAAACTCGGGCTGTTCAGATAGAAAGGAAAACGCCCTGCATTCGGTCCCGTGATCAACGCCGTCAGATCGGAATGAACCAACTCAAAAGCATTGTCATCCCCGTCCAGCTTCCGCAACATATTCAGGACAGGTAGACCGGCCCTTGGGTGATTCTGTGGATAGACAGCCGTGTAATCAATCAGCGGTTGGCCCGTCTTTGCATGCACGTAGCGATCCGCCTGCACCTTTACTTCCGCGATCTTGGGCTCGATCTCCTTTTGCTCAGATGTGATCCGGAGTTTGTAAAGCTGCCCCTCATCCTCTTCAGCAAGGGCTTCAGGTTCCCCCTCTGCGTCAGCATCCTTTTTCTCGCGAATCTCCAATCCTTTCGGAAGCCCGAACTGAACCCCCTCCATAAAAGAACGCTGCTCATCCGACTGAAAAGCCTTCATTTCCGGACTCCTGAACTTCTCGTTCACTCGCAAGGTCGCAAACTTCAAATCCACTTGCGTCACCTGGCTCCGGTAATACTCAGCCTCCCTCGGCTGCACATTGACAGCGCCAAAAAGCCCGAAGTCATTGTGGCTGGTAGCGAACGGAGGTCCGATCACATTACCATTCGGGCTCATCAGCATGAACACCCCTTCTTCAGCCGCATAAAACCGATAGGTATGGCTCTCACCCGGTTCGATTGCCGCACCATTGTCTGCACTCAGCCATTGCAGCCCCAGAATCTGAACCGTTGCACTCTTCTGCGTAGCAGGCAGATCCTTTGGCAACAGGTTTTGAAAATTGATCTCCAGAATATCCCCCTGGTTCGCCCGTAACACCACCGGACGAGGCCGCTTGTAGCTTCTCAATCTGACTTCACCCGGTTCGAACCCTGACGGATCAATCTTTTTACTCAGGTCATCATTTCCGAAATCGTCATATGGATGATTGTTCGCAATGATGTCATTCCTCAAGGCATACATCTGACCATTGGGCAGTGAAGCCCCAAGGCGGTTGTGCATAAAAGCCTGTTCTAGAACGACAAGATTCACCCGAACCGTACGGGCATCAGCCGGCGGATTCACCACCTCCTGTGCTCCAGCCCATTGGGATAAAATCGATATAGAGAGAATTCCAAGTGCAATACAAAATAAATGCTTCAATTCAGTCTTCATAATAGTGCGGTGTGAACGGGGAAAGATCCTGAAGCAACCGAACAAACGCGCCTTGAACAGCAATCCAGGCAAGCGCCCTCAACAGAGTAGAGAGGCTTCATCAAACGAAACGCACGCTCCTCCATGACAGCTGTTTTGTGATATTCTTCACACATCGGTCCTCCAAGCTAACAATGACCCACCAACATAAATCGATGGACCAACTGATTGCCGATTTAGATAGTCCCTCCAAGGAAATATAAATCGCTAGATATATGAAATATCATCCCGCCGATTTTTCATCAAGAACAATCTCACATTTCTGCCACTCTCCGGGGCAAAACACCGTCTGCGAGTTGTCTACGACAAATGACGTTACACCTCACGGGCATTCCATTCCACGCACTCCGCATAGGTTACCATGGTTCCACCGAAGATATCGAGCGCGCTTCCGATCGTAAGATCCACCAACCCTCCGCTCAATTCATGCACCCGCTCCAAATCCGCCAGCGACCGGGCTCCTCCGGCATACGTCACCGGTTTCTTTCCCCAGGCACCGAGCATCGAGACCAACTCCTCATCGATCCCTTCGCATTTGCCCTCCACATCAGCCGCATGGATCAAAAATTCCGCACAGGATCCAGCCAGCTCATCCAGGGTCTCATGAGTCACCTTTAAATCCGTCGGCGTCTGCCATTTGTTCATCGCCACGATCCATTCGCCCGATTCCGCAGAACGGCGACATGACAAATCAATCACCAGCTGCATCCAGCCCGTCTCAGCAACCAACTCAGCCAGCTTATCTTCCAGAAAGTGTCCCTCTTTATCAAAGAGGCATGATGTAGCAATCACATGAGTCGCTCCCGCATTGAGCCATTCCGCCGCATTCTCAGGAACAATCCCGCCACCGATCTGCATCCCGTCGTAATAAGATTCGAGAGCCGACCGGGCAGCCTGATCATTTCCCGGCCCGAGTTTGATGACATGTCCGCCCCGCAATTCATCCCGTCCATAAAGTTCGGCGAAGTAGGCCGGTGATTCATCCGCCACGAAATTCTCGCGTAGCGATTCCCCCTTCGCGTTCAGCGTCCCGCCAACAATCTGCTTCACCTTGCCCTCGTGAAGGTCAATGCATGGTCGAAATTTAGTCTTTGGCTTTCCCATTTGTTAAATAGCGCACCTTCGGGAAATGACGGGGAGAGTCAACTGGGAGGAACGGAAGGATTCAGGACTAGTATCGATTTATGGGGGTTCTCCCGATCCAACAGGGTAGGTTCATCGATCAGACCCTATTGGGTCGTGAGATGCGAGCGCAGCAATAAGTAATTAAGGATCTCCGTATCCGCCGCGAAGAATCCGCCACCGTCCCGCCGCAGAGCCTCCATGTCCGGCGGCCGGGGATTCGCGGCGGGGTGCGGAGACCCCTTTATTACTTTCCCGGCCACCTCTCTTGAAGTCCGGTTGTAAAATACTCTTTCGGCCGAAGCACGAACGACCTGCTCAACCACTCGCTTCCACTCGGCGATTCTGCCGACTGTGGTAGACATTTTTCTAAATCATTCTTTTGGTCGTTTACGAACGGGAAACGACCGCGGGAATGTTCTTTTGGTCGTTTACGAACGGGAAACGACCGCGGGAACGTTCTTTTGGTCGTTTACGAACGGGAAACGACCGCGGGAACGCTCTTTTGGTCGTTTACGAATGGGAAAGGACCGCGGGAACGTTCTTTTGGTCGTTTACGAATGGGAAACGACCATCGGGACGTGCCCTCCTCTGTTCGTGGCACGGATTTGTAATCCGTGTTCGCAGTTTACCGGGAGAGGAGGGTGAATGGATTGGAGAAGTTGAGGGAACGCTGTCGTTCGGGGCTTCTGGCGGGGCTAGTTGAGAGGTGTCGCACAGAGACACAGAGAACACAGAGAGGTTGGCAAATGGATTGGGGAAGTTGGGGGAACGCTGTCGTTCGGGCGCTGTGGCTGGGCTGGTTGCGGGAGGTTTCGCAGAGATGCAGAGAGCACACAGAGGGCATTTTTAATAGCTGGGAATACTGCAAAAA
>JBLWYI010000061.1:0-13171 GCA_048267005.1 Verrucomicrobiales bacterium
CTGAACTTGTAACCCCCAACTAAAAAAGTGTTACCTATGTTCTGAACCAAAGGTGTTACCCATGTTCTGACCGCGCCGCTGACACCTGACACCTGACACCTGAATCCTGAATCCTGAATCCTGAATCCTGAATCCTGAATCCTGAATCCTTCCTCCCCCCCCCCGATCCAACAGGGTTGATTCGGTAAGCGAACCCTGTTGGATCGTGAAATGTGTCTTCCCGGAGGAAACCAGTTAGACGTTCTGCGTTTCTGCCACACCCGGAATCGGCATTGGGCGGATTGGAAGCTCGCCGTCCCATTTGAGATCGTCCGGAACCAACTTGTGATCGCTTGCCGCAAAGTCGTCCCACTTGATCTGCTTACCTGTGTAGCAAACTTCGCGGCCCAACAATGACATCATCGTCGAGTGCGCCACCCATTCCTCGTCAGCTTTGCGCTCGCCCTTGCGGATCGCAGCGAAAAACTCATCATGCTCAATCTGATACATGTTGGTGGGTGTGCGCGGCTTGCGATAGTTCCATGCGTTCTCACCAATGATGCTGGCGGAGTTCGTGCCGTACTTCGCAATCCCTTTGGTCCCGACGATCGTGTCGCCTGTGAAGTTGTAGCTGTCAGCAAATTGACGCCACTCAATGTGAGCCTTCACCTCATTGGGGTATTCATAAGTAACGCTGAAGTGATCGTAGATATTTCCCTCAAAGTTAGGACGCTGACGCCCTCCGCTTCCCGATGCAGAGATCGGATCAGCATCGTTGAACAACCAGGCAGTCCGGTCAACGTTGTGACAACCCTGCTCAACAAGTCCATCCCCGCTGAGCCACGCAAAGTTATACCAGTTCTTCAACTGCCACTCGGTGTCGCTCATATCAGCAGGACGTGTGCTTGGGTCCGGCATCGCCTTCACCGGACCGGCAAAATACGTTGAGTGAACGGACACAATTTCACCGAGGTCACCACCATGGATTCGCTCGAAGAGCGCCCGGGCAGAATCGCTGTAACGATAACAGAATCCGCAAAGCACTGAGAGATCCTTTTCCTTGGCCATCTTCCCGGTCTCGAGGAAATGATTAATCCCTGCGACATCAGTGGCGCATGGTTTTTCCACAAAGGTGTGGAGATCACGCTCGACCGCCGCACGGAAGTGCTGAGGACGAAATCCCGGAGGCGTGGTCAAAAGCGCCACATCGATCCCTGAATCCATCACCTTCTGGTAGGCATCAAGCCCGCCAAAGATCCGCGAATCGAGATCGGGAGCCGCTTTCGCCGCAGCCGCCCGGTTTCCGCGAGCGAGCTGGCGCAGTTGGAGAACTGCTTGCTCTTCGTAAAGATCGCCGAGCGCCCAAAGCTCCGTGTTGTCATCTGCCATCAGCGCCTGGGCAACCGCTCCAGTGCCGCGACCACCACAACCGATCAAACCGATCTTCAGCTTCTTCTTGTCTTCCTGACCAAACGTCACACTGGGGAAAGCAATCGTTGCCCCGGCAGCCGCTGTCGCTCCGGTTTTCTTGACAAATTCCCGCCGGGTTGAATCCGTAGGAGTTTTAGGAGAGTCACTCATAATTATTGGGTTCTTACTATTTGTTAGATTGGTAAATTCTTTCTTAAGAAACACTGACGCACCGTGTTTCAAATGTCAAAGCGACACGATTGCGTGAAAATGTCAGAATCCTGTCATACCCGATCATGCGGGCTGTCATTCTTTCGCCGGTTTCAGCAGCTTATCAGCAAAAACATCCAGACTGGAACCCAATACGGTCCTGTCGACGACCAGCTCAGGCTCGATCACGGCCTTTTCCCACCTTTTCTCCACATATCGCGGGTCTTTCACCGTCACCGCCGTGGTATCAAACCGGGGAATCTTGATATTCCCCGCTTTATCTGTCCGACGGTGCAAATCTCCGTCTTCCGTGTGAATCACCATCGCAGCATACGGTAAACTGTGGCCGTCTTCAGCCACCAACGTCACCGTCCGGTTCATTATCCTTGGTGAAACCACAAGCCAGCCGATGGCACCCACAAGAAACACTGACACCACCATCCCGCTGACCGTCGAAGCACTCGACTTAGGTTTCCCCTTTTTACGTTCGATCCGCCCCATCGTGAAGCCGGAAACGAAGATCCCGACAATCAGCTCAATAAATCCGGCAATCAAATTGAGGAGCGGGACAAACAACAGCCAGAAGCCCTCCACCACCACAGAGAATAGAGAGACGAAGAATGAGATGATGGCGTCGATTATCATGGGTGCTTATTCGCCGGTAATCTCGGCGAGCGTCCCAGCGAAGATTCCCAGTCGATCTCGATGGGATCTTTCTGATTAAGATACCACTTCTGCCACAAAGAAAAGTCCGCTCCGAACTCCTGACCTGTCATTGCCTGAAGAAGCCCCACCTTTTCCCCATCGGATCGCCAGGCTGTATGTCGCAGCGATTTGATTAGATAGGGAACCGACTCGGAATACCCCAGACTTCCCAGGTAAGTGGCCGCGTTCACCCAGACGTAGGCATCATCAGATTCCAGATCCTCCAGCGCCTCGCCAACCGCCACATCGCTTCCTCTCTTTTGAAGAATGTCATAGCCGCTGTAGCCGACCGCTGCGGGATCATTGCCAATCGACACCCGCAGCTCTTCATCCGACATCCTCTCCATCCTGACCAATGGACTGGCCGAAGAGGGAAAGTCGATCACTCCACGAATGACAATGAAGGCGACCGCGACCAGAAAAACAATCGCCAGTGTCAAAACGCCCGCCCTGCTCATTGGCCACAATACATCAGTCCGTCGTCGATGCCGTATTGGTCAACACTTCCTCGATGGTTGTCAGCCCCTCGGTCACTTTCTGCCAACCGTAGTTCCGCAGGGTGATCATGCCGTTGGCGAAAGCCTGGTCACGCAGCTGGGCATAGTTCGCATTGGCTGTGACCAGCTCCTGCAAAGCGCCGTTCATCAAACAAATCTCCACCACCGCGAGTCGGCCGCGGTAACCGGTGTCCCGGCAGGAACGACACCCGACCGCTTCGTGAATGAGATGCTTCCGCTCGATGGGAAATCCAATCTGTTGAAGGTACGAATCATCCAGCGTACCGGGATCCACGGTCCGACGACAGTTTTCGCACAGCTTTCTCACGAGACGCTGGGCAATAAAGGCCCGCACTGATGACGCAATGAGGAATGGCTCAACCCCCATATCCAGCAACCGGGAAATCCCGGCGACGGCATCGTTGGTGTGGAGGGTTGAAAACACCAGGTGACCCGTCAATGCACCGCGAATGGCGATCTCGGTCGTCTCAAGGTCACGCATCTCCCCCACCATGATGATATTCGGGTCTCCCCGGAGAATACTCCGCAGACCACTGGCGAAAGTCAGCCCGATCTCCGGCTTCACCGCAATCTGCACCACGCCGTCCAGCTTGTTCTCCACCGGATCTTCGATCGATACGATGCGCGTATCGACCGTGTTGAGTTGCTTGAGGAAGGTATAGAGCGTCGTCGATTTACCGGAACCGGTCGGCCCTGTCACCAGAATAATCCCGTTGGGCTGAGCCAACAGCTTCTTGATCTTGCCTTCGCTTTCCGCATCCAGACCGAGCATCGACATGTCGAACTGTTGGCGGGTCAGCAGTCGCAGCGCGACACTCTCCCCGTTCACTGATGGAATCGTCGCAACACGCACATCGATAGGTTCGCCATCGAGATCCAGATTGATCCGGCCATCCTGCGGCAGGCGGCGCTCCGCAATATCGAGCTGAGCCATAATCTTCAAACGGGAAACCAGCGAGTTCTGCAAAGCGCGGATCTCCGGCGGAACGGTGACAGATTGCAACGCACCATCCACCCGATAACGAATCCGCAGATTCTTCTCCAAAGGCTCGAGGTGAATATCTGTGGCCCGCTCTTTCAAAGCCTCGCGAAAGATCTGGTTCACGAAATTCATGACCGAGGCCTCCTCGTCCTCCTCGCCCAGCATCGTCACTTCCTGGCTCAGATCATCGTCATCCGCCGACTGCTCACGCCCTTCGATCAGCTCATCAAAATGCTCGGCACCGACCCCGTAGCCGATCCGGAGACCTTCCATGATCTGGTAGCGGGTCGAAATCACCCACGTTACGTTCTTCTGCATGTCCCGCCCGACCGATTGTTTGGCTTCCAGATCAAAAGGATCATACGTCATCAGACACATGTCCTTGCCGTCGATCGAAGCCGGCAACAGCTTGTGGCGCAAGGCGATCTTCGCCGGGAAACGATTGTGAAGCGGGCTCGTCAGATCGAGTTCCGATTCCGCCTGAAACTTCAGGCCTGTGGTTGCCGCCAGGATCTCAGCAAAACGGGTCTCGTCCACCAGATCAGCATCAAGCAGGGCCTCGACCAGCGAGACACGCTTGGCAACAGCATCAGCCAAAACCGCTTCGCATTTAGCGCGATCGGTGCAGCCCGCCTTCATGGCGATATCGGTAACGAGGGGTACAAGAGTCATGACAAAGAAAGAATTCTACAAATCCGGGCCGACAGTTTGGCACAAAATAGAAACTCTGCGCAACCCGTTTGGTTTCGAACGAATCCCCGGGTTGGCCTGATGGTGGGAGGCGGGGTGGGGACGGTGGATGAGTGATTAGTGATTAGTGATTAGTGATTAGTGATTAGTGATTCCGGAGTCTTGGAGTCTTGGAGTCTTGGAGTCTTGGAGTCTTGGAGTCTTGGAGTCTTGGAGTCTTGGAGTCTTGGAGTCTCGGAGTCTCGGAGTCTCGGAGTCTCGGAGTCTCGGAGTCCCGGAGTCCCGGAGTCCCGGAGTCCCGGAGTCCCGGAGTCCCGGAGTCCCGGAGTCTCCCGGTCACGCGACCATTCTCGCGATGAACGGTATTCCAGAGCGAACAACTGAGGAATCACAGCCCGATCTGAGAACGTGATCTTGATAGGGGTAAAGGCTTACAATCAGAGGAACCAGTCAACTTGGGCTAAGGGGCTCTGCCTTGTTTGCAATTCCCCCCTTATTCTTCATCCAGCAAACATGACGCCCCATTCTGACCGCTTTGCTAAAAAGCCCTGAATTGTCCAACCTCTCACTGGAATATTATACGTGCTGATCGATCAAAATAGTATTTCCATCTGGATCGTTGATCGTAAAGCTGCCAGCTCCCGTTGAAGATTCGTCTACTTCTGTTTGCAAAGACAAACCTTGTTCCTTAAGTTGCCGTTGCAGCTCACGCACGTCCGTGAAAGCATCAAGTTTGTTTGCGTTGTTATCCCACCCCGGATTAAACGTTAGGATGTTCTTCTCGAACATGCCCTGGAACAGTCCTATAGCGTGATCCTGATTCTTCATGATTAGCCAGTTTTGTGCAGCATCACCTGCAAAGACCTCAAAACCGAGCTTCTCATAAAAGGTTCGGGATTCCTCGATGTCCTTCACGGCTAAACTTACGGAAAATGTCCCAAGGTTCATAATGTTCTCTTTTGATTTGATGTTCTCTTGCCAAACCGACTTTGTCTCTGTCCATCGCTGGCCCCGCTACGGGGAGCACCGCGTTACAACAGGGCTAAGGGTTCGGGTAAGAATGTTATTTCGAGTCACCAGCGGTAGCAGGCCGCTTAGCCGCGAGCTGTTCGATTCGAAGTTTCTCTCCGGCGTCGCTTCTGGCTTTTTCGTGCCAACGCTTCAATTCATCGATTGAATACCACGCAATTTTTCCTCGTTGCCCTTTGGAATTGGCCGGGGAAACAATTCCATTGGAAAAAATTTCCGCAGGTTCTGTCGCCTCTGTCGTCGCAATTTCGGATTCCTGATCGAGGTAGATCCAGTCCCCGGCCGACCACTCGACTTCAAAGCCGTCAGCACGGATTAGACTTGAGCCGCTCGCTCCTTCTTCAATGTCGATGACTCCGCTGTCCTTTTGTTCTCCACTGGAAAAACTCACCCACGAGAATCTTGACGTTCCATATTCGCTTTCCGAAGGGATGTGTTTTTCCAACTTCAGGGCGAGCATTCGCTCTCCTTTTCGAATCAATAGATATCGGCCAAATGGAGCCCGAATCGCCTTTTCTCCTATTCCCGTTGCCATCGAACGAAGACTCACAATCCTGTCGATCAGATGTTCCCTCTTCTCTCCTGGATTGATTTCAGCCATTGAAGATCCGCTCAAAAGGATTCCAACTGCTACTGGGATAATTGATAGTTTCATGGTGTTTTCCATTTAGATCGTACGTCAAAGCTGACCCAGACCTGACCGTAGAGCGAGCGTTGATTTCATGGTTAAAGTTCGAACTGCCATAATTAATTCAACCCAGCGCCGGTTATTTCCAGAACTGCCATGGCTTTTTGTTTCTGGATCGGTTCCACTTGGAGAAACCTCGATCAAAGAACTCCTTGATCTTGTCGTAGTTCTCCCACGTGTCCTCGACACCGAAAAAGTCATTACCGCCGCCCACCGAAAAGGCGCGCTGATAGTCATCGACAAACTGCCCTGACTGGAAGTCAAAGTAGTGCTGCGAAAACGCGTTGCCGTCGTCGTTCAGCATGTCATCCACGAGTGCGCCATCGCATCGGGAGTAAATCGCAGGTCCGGTAAGCTTCCTGTCCTTGAAGGCCGCTACTTCATCAACGAGAAAATCGTCGACGAATTCGTCATCCAGTAGGCCATTCTCTATTAACCAGCCGAGGTAGAATCCGGTATGCACGAACTCCTGGCCTTCCGGCAGCCCCTCCGTCTCGACTGACTCGGAATGATACTTGGCCTTGTCGTAGACTATGGGTAATTCCATTTTTTGAGCGAACGACTAGAGTTACTACTCGGATGGAGCAGAGGGAGAAACGACCGGCGCGGAATCCGAGCTAGCAACCTCGCCTTGTTCGGAATTGTTCCATTTTCCCTCACACAGATCGTAATGGTGCAAGCTGGAAAGGTTCTTCTTGAATCTTTCCTCACCAAATTCATCAAGAATCTTTGTTGGTATGGATATGCCTATATGCTTCTGATTGATTTCAAAGACTTCGATATCGTGCCAAACCTCCTGCAGAACGAGTGCTGCAGATTCGCTTCTTTCTTTTTTAATGACGATTTGAAGTGCCATGAAATATTAGCTGAGGACTCGAATCTCCGTATCAGAGAGGGATTCTCGAATCTTGGTTAGCCTTGAGTTTGAAACGGCCTGACCGCGGATATCATAAAAGATAACACTTTTTTCCAGGTGGGCTGGGAGATGGGCTTTCATGAAAACAAGACGCGCCTTGTTGAACGCGATACTCATTTCCAAATTATCTTCCCTTCCGATGAAATGATTGGAGACCAGGACAAACTCACCCTTCTCGTCACTAATGAATTCTGGGGTTGCAATACTCATTTATCTTTACCGAACATCCAAGCGATGTCACTGCCTGCCGACAGCGCGCTCCGACTTTGGGGTTGATGGTTGAATGTTCACAAGGCTTTCGGCTGACGGCGGGGCAGGCGTTTGTCCTCAGGTGTTTGTTCTGCTAGTTGTAGTGACGACTTGGTTTTTTGAAAAATTCAGCGAGACAATCCCAAGTATTGCGGGCTGCCTTCAATACATTCTCTTTGTTGAATGGTAGCTCGATCCACTTCGTACAGTCGTCGTTCCAACCGATGTTGACGATGTTTTCCGCAACCGTGCTTGGGGAAAACTGGTAAACAAGACCCGTTTCCACATCTACCGTGATCAAATCGCCGCACCCTGTACTTCCAAATGTTATAAGACCAAACGGGGTTATGGAAATACCAAGATCAGTTCCTTCGTTCACTGTGCCGATGCCGTCCGCATCGTGAATGTAGAGCCCCTCCAATTCCTCTGTTTCAACCGGAACAGCATCTCTAAAGTAATTGATCACGTCAGGATGTAACTTTTTTGATTTCGTGTACTTTTTTACTCTGAAACTTCGAAAAGACGGATGGGTCCCCTCGAACTTTTGGTAGGATTTCATAACGACTTCCTTCATAGAGATTTTAGCAGAACAGTCTTGTCCACCGACCGCGTTTCTCGCGGTTCGGTGCGATATGGAAATCTTAACAAAACTGAACTTGGGAGGTCAAGCCTGTAAGATTTGCTCGTTTTCTGAATCGAATATCCCGGTCCGTCAGAACGTTCTTTTGCCCGTCATCGATTCATAAAACCGACTCATCTACGTTTGTGCCCACTTCAAAAGCAATCCGGCATCGGGATCCTGATTCAAGAGCAATCCAAGGTCATTCCGTTGATTGTGTTCACGTCCAGCATCAGCCGCCGCTCACCGAAAGCGCCACGCCGATTCTGGATTCGACAATCTAATCACATTCCCGCATTGGAATCAAAGCGCAGGTGAGTGGTCGGCATGCACTTGTTATGCGCGTTTTTGGCGTGGCTAGATGTGTTGATAGACGACCTGAACTTTAGTGCCCAGCAGCTCCTCAAATCTTCGGATCTGGTCGTCCTTCAATTCACCGATATTGGGATTCATGCCACTAAGCCCAAATCGAGCGAACGCCTGTGGAAAGTCATAGAGCAATTCGTTCATTCTAACTGGAGTGCCGCAGCACGCCGTTTCATATGGGGCAAGCTTGAAGTGTGATCCTGCGTAGTCTTCACCCATCGTATCCTCCCACCAATCCCGGTCGATCTGGGATCTGCAATGCGGGCACGCTATCGAATCGAGGTTGCTCCCGCAGTCGAAGAATTGGGGCAAGTCAGCTTCTTCGACCGTAATCTCATCAACCTCAGGGGCGATTTCTCGAAAGAACCGTTCTGCCTGCCCCTGGCGCTCTTGGGAAGGGACGATCTCAGGATCTATCGGAACGATGGATATGTAGTCATCGGACATCGCCTGATCTCCTTATCGCATAACAGTCTTGTCCACCGACCGCGTTTCTCGCGGTTCGGTGCGATATGGAAATCTTAACAAAACTGAACTTGGGAGGTCAAGCCTGTAAGATTTGCTCGTTTTCTGAATCCAATATCCCGGACCGCGGGAACGTTCTTTTGCTCATCATCGATTTTGATGACGACCGGGAGAACGTTCTTTTGCTCATCATCGATTTTAATGACGACTGAGAGAACGTTCTTTTGCCCATCATCGATTTTAATGACGACCGTGGGAACGTTCTTTTGCTCATCATCGATTTTAATGACGACCGCGAGAACGTTCTTTTGCCCATCATCGATTTTAATGACGACCGCGGGAACATTCTTTTGCCCATCATCGATTTTAATGACGACCGAGAGAACGTTCTTTTGCCCATCATCGATTTTAATGACGACCGGGAGAACGCACTTTTGCCCGTCATCGATTTTAATGACGACCGGGAGAACGCACTTTTGCCCGTCATCGATTTTAATGACGAGCGCGGGAACATTCTTTTGCCCGTTTACGAACCGTAAACGACTGCGGGAATGTTCTTTTGCCCGTTTACGAATGGTAAACGACCGCGGGAATGTTCTTTTGCCCGTTTACGAACGGTAAACGACCGCGGGAACGCACTTTTGCTCGTTTACGAATGGTAAACGACCGCGGGAACGCACTTTTGCCCGTTTACGAATGGTAAACGACCGCGGGAACGCACTTTTGCCCGTTTACGAATGGTAAGCGGGCAAATGAACCATCTTTCGGATGCCATCCCGGTTTTGTAAAAAGTGAGTTAGATTCCCAAACGAGAAGCAGTGTTATGGTGGATCCCTCATGCAGCCTCCCGAAGATATGACAAATGACGCAACTGAAGACGCCCGCTACGAGGTGTTTGTGCGGAAGTTTGCCCATTATGAACCGGATCTCCGCCGGTTTATTCGCTCGCTGCTGCCTTCAGCGACGGATGCGGATGATGTTTTGCAACAAACGGCGCTGGTCATTTGGCGAAAGTTCGACCAATACGACCCGGAAACCAATTTCATGAAATGGGCCTGCGTCATTGCCCGTTTCGAGTCGCTCGCCTATCGGCGCAAGATGGCGCGGGACCGGCTGGTCTTTCGTGAGGATGTCTTCGATCTGATGGCAGATGAGGGTGCGGAGGAGATCGATTCCCGTCGCGTGGAGCACGAAGCTCTGGAAACCTGCCTCCAGTCGATGCCGGAAAAACAACGGAAATTTGTCACCCTTGCCTACACCCCCGGGGTAAAGGTGAAAGAACTCGCCAAAGAGGCCGGTTCCACTTCGGCGGCATTTTATATGAGGCTCAAGCGACTGCGCCGGCAGTTGATGGAATGTGTGGAAGGAAAAACCCAAACGGCGGAGGGCGCATGAGTAATTCCATGACTTTCAAGGATCTCCCATCAAAAGAACAGGACTGGCTCGATGCCTATCTGGATGGAACGATTTCGCCCGGGGATTTTGCCGCCCTTCAGGACCGGTTGATGGAAAGCGCTGAACTGCGCAGGATCATGCGGCGCTATCTCGCGCTCGACTCGTCGCTGCAACAGGGGCTCGCGGAAACGGCAGCGGACGGTGCGACGACACCGTGGCTGAAGCTGGAGGATTCCCCTCCCCCGCCTGAAAAGATTATTCCGTTCCCGAAACTCATGCCGGTTGCGGCAGCGGCTGTGCTCGCGTTTCTGTTGGGCTCAGCCCTGATGTATTTTCGCCCGGCCCCGGACACCGACGGCGAAAATTCCCTCGCTTCGGCAGAAGGCTTTGCCGTGATCGAGCAATTGTTCGATGCGGAATGGGCAGCGCCGGAGTCCGCTTTTCATATAGGCGACACGCTGGGTGCAGAGGTTTTCAAACTCGCTTCCGGCACGGCGGAGATTCAGTTTTTCTCCGGTGCAACGATGACGGTGGAGGGCCCGGCCGAGATTTCACTGAAGTCGGCCTGGGAAGCAGCGTGTGTTGAAGGGGCCGTCCGCATGCAAGTCCCGCCGGCAGCGCGCGGATTCAAATTGCAGGCCCCCACGACAGAAATCATTGATCTGGGAACCGAATTCGGGCTGGAGGTGCGCGACGGGAAAGGTCATGTCGAAGTCTTCGATGGCGAGATCGCAATCCGCCATCAGGGCGCCACCGAACAGCAACTGGTGACCAAGGGGAATGCGCTGGGCTTGTCACCTGACGGCCCCGCGACTTCGGCCGCGATCGGACAGGTGAACTTTCCAGACGCGCGGCACTTTGGCTCGCAGGCACAACAGCAGCAAGTGACCGATTTCGAGCGCTGGAAGGCTCATCGGGATAATCTGGCGCAGGATGAGCGGCTCATCGCCTACTACACCTTTGACCGTGTGCCCGGCGAATCATTGATTCCCAATCTGACGCTTCCGCGAAATACAGAGCTGGATGGAGCCGTCGTTCTTGCCGAGCCGGTAGACGGCCGCTGGCCCGGGATGAGCTCAGCACTTGAGTTTCGTAAGCCCGGTTCGCGGGTGCGGGTGAATATTCCCGGTGAATTCCCGGCATTTACTTTCATGGCCTGGGTGCGGATCGACAGTCTTGATCGAAAATACAATGCGTTGTTCATGGGAGACAGCTACGAAACGGGCGAGCCGCACTGGCAGATCCGAGAGGACGGGGCGTTGATGCTCTCGGTGATGGTGGATGACACGAAACCTAATCCCAAAGCGCCGCATGATGCGGGATTGCACCGCGTTTACTACTCCCCGCCTGTCTGGGACATGTCGATGAGCGGTCAATGGACGCACCTGGCATCGGTCTATGACCCGGCCACCAGAGTGGTTTCTCATTATGTGAATGGAAAGCAGATATCGACCCAGGAAATCGTCGATAAGTTCTTTATCGATACCCTCAGGATCGGGAACGGTGAAATCGGCAACTGGGGGCTGCCGTTCCGGGAAGATCCGTGGTTTGCCATCCGGAACCTGAACGGCCGCATGGACGAACTGGCGATCTTCAGTGAGGCGCTCGACGCCAAAGAGATCGCTCAGTTACACGAGAACAGCCGGTCGGATCGCCGGTGAATCAGGAGAGTCGGGGAGCGATCTGCCACCCGAATTTGTCGCGGCATCGCACATGTTTTGCCTCGACAGGGTTGCAATTCGTGACAACACTTTCCACTCAATTTTTCTAATAGAACACCCCAGATATAGCTATGCCACACGTCGAAACCAACGGAATCCAGATGTATTACGAAGAGCGCGGAGAAGGTGAACCGCTGATCATGATCATGGGTATCACCGCGAACGGAGCCGTGTGGGACGCTCATGCTTCTGACTGGAGCGAAGAGTACCGCTGCATCATGCCGGACAACCGCGGCGTCGGTCTCAGTGATAAGCCGGCGGGTGATTACTCATCGGAGATGATGGCGGATGACTACGCAGGCCTGATGGATGCGCTCGGTATTGAGAAAGCCCGCATTGTGGGAGTTTCCATGGGATCCATCATCGCCCAGCAACTCTGCCTGCGTCACCCTGAGAAAGTGCAAAGCGCCGTGCTGATGTGCCCCTGGGCGAAGTGCGACAACTATGCGATTTCCACGTTTAACCACATGGAGCACTGCAAAGAGTATCTCGATAACAAGCAGTTCATGGAGTGGATTCAGTTGCTGATTTTCACCAAGCCGCATTGGGATAACGAAGAGAATCACGCCGGGATGATCGAGGGACGGGCCGACTACGACACCAACCCGACTCCTCAGCCGAACCACGGTCTGAAGGGACAGTCAGCGGCGTGTAAGAATCATGACGTGGTGGATCAGCTCGGGAATATCAAGGCCCCCTGTCTCGTGATCGGCGGGAAGAACGACATTTTCACCCCGCTCTGGATGGGTGAGCAGGTTGCGGCAGGGATTCCGAACTGCGACACACACTTTTACGACGGCGCAGGCCACGCATTCCACTGGGAAGTGATGGACGACTTCAATCCGCGCGTGCGGAAGTGGCTCGGCGAGCACTGATTGGAGATTGAATCCAACAGGAGAGGGTGAGTGAGACAGGAGAGGGCGAGTGAGACAGGACAGGGTGAGTGAGACAGGATTTTTCACGATTTCCCATGATTTGCAGGAAAGGGAGCGGATAACCAACCGCTCCCGCCGCTCGCTGTCATCCCGACGCAGGAGGGACCTGCGTCGAGGCCCTAAGACTGGTGTCCTTTCACAGGCCGCCACGGATCACACGCCTTCCGGCAGGGCGCGAGCCGATGGATTCGGTCCGCGCAATGGGGTGTCTTCACCTCAAAGAGCCAAGGTATCGGGTGGAGGTGAGCGGATTGCGCCGCTCACCCCTCCCACACCACCGGACGTGCCGTTTTC
>JBLWYI010000062.1:0-8557 GCA_048267005.1 Verrucomicrobiales bacterium
CTTCCCGATACACATCCCCCGTACGCTCGACCTGTGGCGGACCGGGCACTTCACAGAACGAACCCACCTTCAGCTCAGCCTTCGGTTTTCCTCCGTGCCACTTGTTGCCCGCACAATAAAACTTCCAGGCGTTCGTCGGATGATCAAAATAGTATCCGAAGTAGCTGTCATACCACTCACCCGACTCCACCCGCAGCGCCTGCACACACAGCTCCGGTTGATCCGGCATCGGAGTCCACCCCCGGGCTTTCACCCCCGACCCCTCGTGACCGAAACCACTGAACTCACCTTCCGGCGACCCGATTCCCAACAGATGCGGCATTTGTTTCAAATCCGATGCCGCTCCCTCTTTGCCCCACATCGAGAAATTAAATTCACCGTTGCTCCGCCTCTCAGCCGTAAAGGAAGTCCCAAAATAACCGAACGGAGTTGTGACCGGTGAGTAGCTGGAGATCGGGACGGTACTTCTCGTGGTCATCACCAACAGTTTCGAACCACCCGCCCCGGCCGACTCATACCCGCCATGAGCCGCCGCCGGCCTCCACCGCACCCGCAGTAAATGCGCTTCCTCTATTGCCGGGCCAAAAGCCTCGATGCGATGCAAATTCCCTACACCGAATGACTCGTCAGAAATTTTCACGGCCTGCAGGGCGAGACAATACTCACCCGACTCAGCAACATCGAAGACAACATCCCAGACCTGCGGACTTTTGCCGTCACTCGCACCGGCGGCGACCTGTCGGGACTGCCCGGCGAATTGAAATTCCACCGTGGATCCCGACGAACCACCCGGCACTTCCAGAAACGTCTGGAAGCGAACCTTGCCCGGCCTGGCGATGTGGAAATGCCAACGAAGCGTCCCCACCGTCGAAGTCCACTTCTCCAACCGCTCAAAATTCGGCACAATCAGTTTCTCATCCCCCACCTTCGGAAGATCCGATTCTCCAGACGCACGGCAGGTTCCCTTCGTAAAGAATCCGTTACTGGCGGTCAGGACCAGCTTGCCGCCCCGGGCCAATTGCCCGTTGTAGGAAAACGAGCGTCCCGTTTCATCCACACCTCCCGGGATGACTTTGGGAGCGTGATTCAGTTGCCCCACTCCGGCAGGCGCTTCGAGTGGGATATCCTGTGCCCAATTGACACAAGCAAAGAGGAGGATCGAGATCCCGAAAACAATGGGGGAAAGTTTCATGAACGAGTTCCATTCTCCAGACTTTGCCCCCATTGACAAGACCGCGAACAAACTCACTCTGTCATGGCCGCTACGAAAGCGCCGCGACCAGATTCGTCACCAGCACTTCATCCTGCTCAGGAAAAACTGTTCGCAGATCAATCCGGAAACTGGCGTCCGCCACATATCCCATGACCGGCGTGCCCCCCTCACGGAGCAGCCGCGCAAACTTTTCCAGTCCCTTGTTTCGGGGTCGGAACTCAAGAGTCACCGATGGAATCTCCGCCTTCGGCATGGTTCCCCCGCCACAGCGGGAAATCCCCTCGCCGATTGAAATGTCAGCCTCACACTCTCCGATCGCTGCGATGATACTCTCCGCCCGGGGACGCAAATCATCCGGCTTCAGCGACAACAGATTCGGCAACGGCAAATTCGGGGACTCACTACTGAGATACTCAGACACTACAGTCTGCAGCCCGGTTAAGACCAGCTTGTCACACCTCAATGCCCGGAAGAACGGCTCCTTTTTCAACCCCGCCACGAGATCCGCTCGACCCGCAATAATTCCCGCCTGCGGCCCGCCGAATAACTTGTCACCACTCACGCAAACCAAATCCACTCCCCGTTTGAGAACCTCTTTCGCCGTCGGTTCGTGTGGAATCGGTGCCAGCTCCTCCGTTTGTATCATTGCCCCGCTCCCGAGATCTTCGACCACCGGCAACCCGTATTTTTTGCCCAGCTCAACCAACTCCTCCGTGGTCGGTTCATCGACGAAACCGTCCATCCAGAAATTCGACCGGTGCACCTTCAATAACATTCCAGTCTGCGGAGTGATCGCCTTTTCATAGTCCTCCAGTGACGTCTTGTTCGTCGCCCCGACCTCGACCAGCTTGGCCCCGCTTGTTTCCATGATCTCCGGAACCCGGAATCCGCCACCGATTTCCACCAGTTCACCCCGCGAAATAATGACCTCATTCTTCTCCCCGTTGGCGAGGTAGCGGAGGATTAGAATCAGCGCCGCTGCGCAATTGTTCACCACCGTGGCCGCCTCTGACTCACACAACAACCGGAGGCTGCGCTCCAGAAAGCCGCCGCGCGGCCCGCGTTCCCCGGTATCAAGATCCAGTTCGATATTGTTATAATATCGCCCCGAAGCCGCAATCCGCTCGATTGTCTCCGCACTCATCGGCGACCGCCCCAGATTGGTATGAATGATCACACCGGTTCCATTGATGACCGTATGGATCCGCGAACGATGCAGCGAAAGCAACGACGTTCGAATGTCTGACACGATTGATTCAAAATCACCAATCTCAGTGTCCCGGTCATTTTTAACCTGTTCCCGCAGCGCATCGACCTCCTCCCGAACCGCCTCAGCAATCAGTGGCCGGGGAATCGGAGGAAGCGCCTCACCCGATTCCAGTGCATGCAGCACTTTTTCAACAGCAGGAATTTTCGCGAAAGGATTCTCGGACATCGTAGAAATTTACGGGGAAACTCCGTCGGGCGAAAGTCTGAAAACCGGTTCATGAATATTCCCGCACGGAAAATCAAGAAAGATACCGTCGACGCCTTTTGGGCTGATCTGAAAAAGAGGGATGAAGAAGGTGCCGGGTTTCGGGTTTCAGGGGCCAGTCTCTGAATCGTTTTCACCCTTCTCTGCGTTTCCAGGACCTATGAAGGAGGTCGCACAGAGCCACAGAGAACACAGAGGGGAAGGTGATGAAATTTGAACATCGAAGGCAGGTCGCTTTGAGAGGGTGCTCAGAAACCTTCTTCCCCGACCGTGGCACGGATTTGCAATCCGTGTTCAGAGCCTATCAGCTGCGCTCCATCGTTTGCAGTCATTAGCCCGGAGCGGTTAGCAATTAGCAAAACGGCTCCGCGCCCCTGACTCGGGCAAATCAACTCCTCCTCTGCGCTATCTGTGGCTCTGTGCGACCTCATTTCACAGCTCCAGCCGTTCAAAGTGAGGCGTCCGCTGATACGCACCCTCCCACAAAGGATCAGATCTTCCTTCAATCCACTGTCTTCGACAACAGCCGAATCAATCCAGGCGAAAGCCGCTTCTAACGAACGCAAGAGATTCGGCGTTTGCCCCGGACGATTCGAGTCCGGATTCAGCTTCATCATCGTCGCACGTGGAAAGCATCCGCGAATGGAGCTGATCATCACCGCCATAGGCAGCGACAAGGCACTCATGAATTCCTTGTCGAAGAATGAGAGTCGCATTCTCAATAGAGGCTTCAAAAAGCTCATCTTCGTCTTCAACAAACTCGAAAATTTCATCGTCCGGAGAACCGGCAAAGACTCCCAATGCCAGAGGATCGATATCGAGCTGTTCGATCATGTGATCGAGAGAATTATCTGGATCTTCATCCCAGGCGATCCGGCAGAAATCATGATAGATGAACCCCAGGGTGAGAATGCGGAGATTCGAGGCCGCCTTGCCCAACGGACTGTCAATGCCGACAAGGTTGGCTTTAAAAAGATAGTCCCAGGCTTCGCGAGCCCAATCGAGTTCGGCATCCCCTTCCCAAACGCTGAAAATTTCACAGGCGGTGGGGGCGACTTTCAGCCAGCTTGGCTCAGATTCGTTCATAAAATGGTGGCGGAAAAGCAGAGGTTGATCCCCTTACTTTAGACAGAAGCAAGGTAGACCGGTTTCCCTGCAAAAGTCTTCACAATCTCGCCGGGCCACCCAATCAATTATTCCGGAGCACCGACAACATCGAGGATGGCTTGTCGCGTCATCAGGAGATCGTATTTGTAGGGAACCGAAAACGGTTTGGGTGAAGGCGTGGTGATAAAGCCTTCATCAAGCGTATAAGGGCAGCTCGCCGCCTTCGCGCTGACCAGATCGCCCCCGGAAAAGAGAACCCCTTTCGGAGTTTCTCCGGGGAGCACATAGCGAATCACCCGCGGTCCGGACACTGCGCTGTTGCAGCCCATGTCGAAAACGTTGGCTTCCGAAATGACCCTGCCATTGGTTCCCACGCGGATGCCTTCGTCGTTGACGTAACCCACCACATTATTGAAGAAGTGAGCATCCATGTTGCGAAACTCGCCGGGGGAACGGCCATTCACCATGGTGTTGTAGCGATTGTAGGCAATCGTGATTCGTCCGCGCCCGGGAGCCACAGCGTTTCCGATGAGAGAACCGGTTTTGGTTTCAAGAAAATTATTCTTTGAAAATGTAATCAGGTCCGGCGTGCCGCCGTTCAGGTGATAAACACCCAGAGATTCGTCCGACATGCGTTTCCATACATTGTCATGAATCCAGTAATGTGAGCCGCCCCAAATCTCCAGACCATCTGTTGCTCCATTGCTGAAGTAAGGAGCCTCGTAGGCATAGGGCCACCCCAAATCCCCCACATGGGTAATGCCCACAAGAATCAACTGTCCCTGTTGAGCATTCAACTGCCCTGTTTTGACCGGTGTTTGAACCGGAGGAACATTGATCCCCCGCGCGTTGTCGGGGATACCATATTGCCAGGTGATGTTGACCCCTCTTCCATCCACCGTTTTATATTTTCCGAAACTTGTAGAACCATGTGGCACCGACCAGGTTTGCCCATCGAGAGACGGGTGAAAATAGATCCATCGAGGAATGTCGTCAGTGATCGCTTTCAACAGCGATCCGTCATTCAGGTCCGTAATTTCGGTTAACACACCCTCAGCACCCCCAATCGTTTCCGCCCCAAATCCGAACCGCTCTGACAGCAAGCTGGTGATTCGGACCTTCGGATCAGAGAACTCCTCCTGTTTGTTTTTTCGCCAGACGTTTGAGCGTGAACCGGGGATTGCGCGATGCTCGTGAAGACAGCTAGAAGAAGCGATCCGATGCAAAAGCTGATTGTAAAAAGTCCTTTCATTACGCAGCCCAGATCCACTATCTGGAAAGCTTTTTCCCAAAAGTCTCCCGTCTCTTGTTGAGCCCGACAACCTGAACACGCACCCGATCCGGATAAACGATAAACAAATTGATGTAAGGGAATCTCTTAAAGTTGAAACGCTTGAAATACTCTCTTCTGAAATTTAATTCTGTATAACCCAAAATTACAACAATTACGTATTCTTCAGCGCGTCTAACTTTCCCTAAGAATTCGAGGATGCTTCGATGCCTGCATTAAAATAGGATGATTAAAAAGATCAGCCCAATCCTCAGCTGAGAAAACGTGATCCGGAAATGGATGATTTCTTTCAAAATTCCTCAAATTCTCTAGATAAGCAGCGCCAATAAGATGGAAGAAGCTGGGAATTCTTGAGCTACGTAACTTTGCGTAGAATGTATCTCGCTCATTTCCACCTACTGAGTTTTGACTAAGTTCAGGGTCAATAAACCTTCTTTCGTCTGCCAATAATTGCTCAAGAAAAGCAATGCTATTTCTCACTCGCTTTTCAAAAGTTTCTACATTCAGCGCCATAACCGGATCTACATCATCCAAGAATTCTTCTTCCAGAGGAGTCACCATGGAAATATTATCGATGTAGGCGCGGTCCCGCAGTAATGCTAAATACCACTTTATTGTCAGTTTTGGAATATGGATTTTTACCGGCCCTCCATCTGAATCTCGCTCAATGCGAACGACCTCGTGGTCATTAAGCCGCTCCAATGCCTCAAGAAGATCGTCCGGCTCATACAGGAGGATTCCAAGGTTCCGCTCAATGCTACGGAAAGGAATTACAGCCCTGTTACTCTTTTGTAAAAAAAACAAAATGTGAAGACCTATAAGCATATCCCTTGGCCCCTCGTGATCTTCCACAACGTTAAATACATTTGCCACAGGGCTTGATATCCTCGCCGGGTTATGAAAGTTATTCATACCACACATCAATGCATCAACTAACACATACTGGCTAAGCTCCCCAAATGATGGGTCTCCCGAATTTCTTGCATGAGTTCCTACATACCTAATAAAAAGCCGTTCGTTTGCGAGAAGACCTTTCCAAAGCTCCAAATTCATTCTGCACGAGTATGCTGAGAGGCCATCAATCAAACTCAAAAACTTTTTGTCAGATTCTTCTTTAGCGCTAATTATAAACTGTATCGCATCCTCAATATTCGATCCATTTTTAAGCTCCAACCCCATTTCTTTTGCCTTTACATAAGGGGCCTCAATTTTTTCAAGTAAGTCTGTTGTACGCCTTTGAATGACATCTCTTGCGCGCGGCGGCTTTAGTTTTACAATCCGATCATTTGGAAGGGGCCTACTGTATGATTTGAACCGATGGTAAGACTCTTCCCAAAGCGGTACATAAATCTGCCAAAAATTCAATTTAGGATCTTCATCGAAATAGGTTTTAATTAATCGAACAGCTTCTATTTGAACATTTAAATCACTCTGATCGAGATTATCCAAAATTACCACAATATAACGGAATGGACAGGCACTCAAGTCCTGCTGATCCAATGGAACTGCCATATACTTCGAAAGAAAATCAAATGCACATTCAACCCAATCTTGATTTTCCAACTTCTTTTGATTCACAAGGTTGTGTCGATATATCTCTTGCTCCAAACCTGAAGCTAACTGCGCTCTGTCATGCTGCTCTCGGTCCCAACGAAATTCCTTATCCCACATTTCGTAATCATTGATCACTTCAATATCGATGCCCCTAGACTCAAACCCTGCGATAATTTCTCGCTTGCAGCATCGAAAAAATTCCTCCCTCAAAACCATAACATCAGTAATTGATCGAAGGTTCATGTTAATGATTAATTTTCTCTCAAAATCTTCCTTCCGTCCCTCCCCCTCACAATTTTTGGGGCAATAACATCGCAGATAATAATCAATCAATGTAGATTTCCCTGATCCAGGAGGACCTAACACACAGACAAATTCAGGCCCCTCCGGGTCCCAAAACTCTGTATTTAGGAATTCTTCATAAGAGATTTTTTCTTTCTGAGACTTTGGATGCTCCACATATTCTCTGTCAGGCACGTATAGTGGAGCATCCGCTTCCGGAAATGGTTTGCGACGGTCTTCTGCGGGAAGAATATTTTCTCTAAACGCAGAATTAATAATTTTCTGATTCTGGTTATAAAAATCACTCCCGACATGCTGGTATGCATCAAAATCTTGAGGATCAATAGCTGGAAATCGTGAACTCATTTAGGTATTGGTATTAAAATTGGTGCTGAGAGAAAAACCCACGCTTTGAATAGCGCTGCAAGCAGTGCCAAAAGGGCAAAAACTACCAATATTTTATGGGTTCGCCATAAGATCGAAGTCCCCTCCAATGAGGGTGAAGTATGGGATTGCCGTTCGTCAAAGCGAAGCCTGTTTACGGCCATTGTAACAGTCCACCTAGCTACATTGTAAAGTAACAATATTAGCGTAAGCAAAAAAGGAAGAACACCACGATCCAGTCCTGTCAACTGATAGAAGACGATCGATTCTTTAACTTGCGTCCGGTCGATCCTTTCTGCAAGCATGTCCATAGATTCAAATTGGCTAACCGCGTTCCAGAATGATGCAGAAAGAATAAACGGTAAAAATGCAAAAAAAGTAAAAATCAGTATCACTATAAATCGATTCCCAGTATATTCGCGACATAGCGAGAAATAGGGTTCTCGCGTATTGTAGCTAAATTTAGCACTTTGAATTCGGTTTTCATCGAGACGATAGTTTTTCGCTAAATGAAAATTGGCTCCTGATAGGTCTGATTTTGTCAAATTTGTTTCCTGAAACGTCGTATTTCCAAAATTTGCATTTTTAAGATCACAGTTTGAAAATACGCAACGATCGAAATCAACATTTTGAAAATCGATACCAGATAGATTTATTGATTCTACATTTAAATTACTGATCGTTATCCGACATCGCCCCTCTTTTGCTCTAAATGAGTTAAAACGTCGAATTTCTTCGTTCTTTATGAGTTTCTTCGCTTCATTTAATTCCATTGGTTCCAATTGGCGGAATAGAGTTTTCAGATATTTGGAGCCAGAGAATAGAACTCAAAGTAATTTGACAAGAAAAATCTTTGATTTTTTTTGCGATTAGTTAGAGCGACCGTGAATGGACGTGTCGCTAAGATGCTGCATTTCCGAGCTAAAATGCCTAAAGAAACGAAGCGTTAACATATGACTTTTGGCCCCTAGCTCAAAAAAGAAACTAAGGATGGCTTTTTCCTGATACAACCAAAGCGGGTTTCCTGACGACCAAAAGGCCCCTGATAGGCTCGACCAACCTAACCCGCTTTGCATTAGTGCTTTGCAGAGCCATTCGTGTCTTCTGCGGACCCGTGCGTGTCGTTTGCAGAGCGATTTGTGCCGACTGCAGAGCCATTCGCATCGTCTGCAGAGCCATTCGCGCCGCCTGCAGAGCCATTCGCGCCGTCTGCAGAGCCATTCGCGCCGTCTGCAGAGCCATTCGCGCCGTC
>JBLWYI010000063.1:0-7988 GCA_048267005.1 Verrucomicrobiales bacterium
TATCCACCAAACCCTGACCCCGGGACAGATCATCGGCGCCATCTTCAAACCCGAAGAACTCGACGAAGCCATCCTCGATCTCATCAAGTAAATCGACGGTTCTGACCGCCAAACATCTTTAAACGATCCAACCCTGTTGGTTCATCGATCCAACAGGGTCTGATCGTTTGAGGTGTCCCCTGCCCTTCACACGGCATGGGCGGGCGACGTCCGCGCGCATCATGTCTGTCGCGTAGCGACTGCTCATTCATAGCCGCGGGTTCAACCCACGGAGTTTATGCGTAAGCCCCGGCGGCGAAGTCTCCACCGGTTGAGCGGTCGCTACGCGACGAAAAACGTTACGACGAATGCTTTCCGTGGGTTAAAAACCCACGGCTATGAATGAGCGGTCGCTACGCGACATCCGATCCGACGCGGGATTCAAGTCACACTCCTTAATTGAGTAACCTCCACGGGATCCATTCGTCCACCTAAAGCCCCGGGGGTAATATCCACGGCCAGGATCTGCTGCGCCACGCGACACAGCGTCATGACGCTGTGACACTGTTCGAACCGCCATCCCTTCAGGCGTCAGGTCCTGATTACCAGCACACCCTTCGAGTCAGGTCGTCCCTCCTTCGTAGGGATGACGAGCAATTGAGACCCAACGACGCCTATTTCCGGCTGTCCCGATGCCCATCTTCCAATCGGAAGACCACCTTCCGGACGTGCAGATGCCCATCTCTAAAACTGGAGAGTCCTTCCGACACGTGCAGAAACCCATCTCTAAAACTGGAGAGTCCTTCCGACACGTGCAGATGCCCTCTTCTAAAACTGGAGGGTCCTTCCGACACGTGCAGATGCCCTCTTCTAAAACTGGAGAGTCCTTCCGACACGTGCAGATACCCATCTCTAAAACTGGAGAGTCCTTCCGACACGTGCAGATGCCCATCTCTAAAACTGGAGAGTCCTTCCGACACGTGCAGATACCCATCTCTAAAACTGGAGAGTCCTTCCGACATGTGCAGATACCCATCTCTAAAACTGGAGAGTCCTTCCGACATGTGCAGATGCCCATCTTCCAAACGGAAGAACGCCTTCCGGACGTCCGGATGCCTATCTTCCAATCGGAAGAATGCTTCGAAAGCCCCCCCGATGGGCTATTCGGCATTAACCAAACAGCCGGTGGACGGTTGTTTCGTTTTCGAGGAAATGTTTTGCCAGAATACCGATCCTGAGGTCATGAAACATGTTTCGTGAACGAATCCCCATGGCAACAAGATCCGTGGAGGTAAATTCCTTGGAGGTCGTGGCCTCAATTGGATCCTTCTCAGAATACTCGATCGATACGTTTTCGAAGCCTTTCGACCTTAGGTAACTGGCTGCCTCTCCGGCCAGTCGCCGTGCGACCGGCTCATCAATCAAACACACCCGGATGTAGATATGTGTCTCCGGTTGACTTGCAAGCACGCTGCAAAATCCCTGAAGGGCAAGAGTGGCGCACGGACCGCCATCAAAAAAGATCGAAGCTGATTCGATGCCTGCCTTTCCGGACTCGCCGGCCAGCAAAACTGGAGTCACCGCTTGATCCAGAATTTCCAGCAAAGGCGCAGCCCGGCGCGCGCCAGCTCCGTTTTGCATCGGAAACTGTGGAGCGGACGACATGATGATCGTGTCGTAAAATCGGGACAGGAGAAGAATCTGGGTGGCCGTGTGCCCTTTTGCCAGAATTTCGCCCGCCTGAATCCCGTCTGCCACAGCCTCCGTCAGAAAGCGGGCCGCCCGGTCATTCAACGCATTGGCAGAAACCTCCGCGGAATGCCCAATCCGGTGGACGAATTCTTTTCCATGGAAAGGAAGCGGAACGATCTCGTGAAACGGACTGTCGTCATCAATTAATGCCAGGGTAACACTGGCTCCCGTATCCTTCGCCATCTGAGTCGCTCTCCCGGCTGCCTGCCAAAAACCTGAATCAAGAGTTACCGGTAACAAGAGGCGAGTGATCGCAGGCTTCATGGTTTAACCTGCCACCGCAGAACCGGTTCTGCTCAGCGGAAATTGGAAACAAATCCGCATCCATTGCTACCGGCGGGACCGCCGTCTTCAAACAAAGGGAGCTTAGTTAATGCCAAATCTGGCGAAGCGCCCCTCAACGTTTCGAGTTCCAGTTCTGTAGAACCAGTCGAAGAACTCAACCATGCAATGAGATGACCTACACCAAACCAGACCTGCAATCGATCGTCGTCGCGGTCGACTTTTCCGTTCCCAGTCATCACGCCTTTGAAGAAGCCGTCAGGTTGGCTCGCACGAATCACGCCCGACTCGTCGTCGCCCATTTTATCTACGACGAAGAGATGGCGCATCTCATTCGCTGGAAGGGATTGAAGGAGTCGGATTTAGTCGCCGGACGAAAGGCTCACCTGCAACGTTGGATCGATGACGTTGAAGCGTCTAATCTCATTGCCGGCATCAAAGTTGAAGTCGGCCACCCATTCGCCGAGCTGATGAAAACCATTGAGAACGAAAAAGCAGATTTACTGATGATGGGTGCTCAGGGAGAAAACCTCAGTCAACACGAGAATTCTGTGGGCGCAGTTGCCAGGTCATGCCTTCGACACAGCCCCTGCGACATACTTCTGGTTCGAAAAACTCATACAGAACCTTTTAAGTCAATTGTTGTGGCGACCGATTTCTCGGAGAATTCGAAACGTGCCGTATCGGAAGCAACCCAATTTGCCCGGGCTGACAAGTCGTCCCTGAATGTCGTTCATATCTTTGCCCCGAATTGGCAGCACTACGGAGAGCGAAACGAATCACGGGAAGACGTCGACACTTACCTGACCAGCCTTCACGAAAAGTTTTCAGACTTCACCTATGAAGAGCTGGACGAAGTGGAAGATCTTGAAGTGACTTTTGAGATCCAGGAAAGCCTCAGCGCCACCCATGGTATTGTCGAGTATGCCCTCGAAAATTCGGCCGACCTTATTGTTCTCGGCACGGTCGGGCGCTCCCCTCACCGGCTGGAACTACCGGGCTCAACGACAGAGAGAGTCGTTGAAACCTCTCCATGCTCAGTCCTTACTGTTAGACCAACTGTTACCCCCTCCTGGATATGAAAAAGACAATCGAAGAAATAGAAAAAGCACTGGTTTCAATCAACAGTCTCGACGAGGAAACCCGGGAAGCCCTCGGTGACCTCAACGAAGCTATTGACGTCATTGAACAACATCCGATTGGCGGAGAAGTTCGCATAAAACTGGCTGGAGCGGTCGATGATCTGAACAATGGGAAAGACACCGCGTCTGCCTCAGGGAAACTGTCATCTCTGCAGACCTATCTGGACGAAACCATGGCAGATCACCCGACTGTGGCATTGGCGATCGGGCGTTTGGCAAATGCGCTGGCAGTGTCCGGGCTATAGATACAGTCCGTAGCACAGGCAGGCCCGGATTTAGTGCTCCAGAAAGTCATGGGCGGCTGAGCGGGTAAGGATCAGCTCTGAAATATTTTCAGCGGTCAACCACCTCACGAGACGACCGTGGCTGTCAACAACGGCTGCCCCCGGCAGCTTGGATTCCGTTAATTTTTGCCAGGCAACCACGGCCGGCTCATTCAGTTCAATTTGTGCCGGAATGGTTTGCACCACTTCACTGATGGGCACATTTGCCCCCTCTGCTCTCAACGTGTGGATGATGTCGTTTCTCGTGGCAATGGCGACGCACTGCCCGGAGTCATTCACCACCGGGAAATCAGCCTGAGAAGTGTTCAGGATCATGTCAACGGCATGATGGACGGTGTCATCCATCTTCAAAGACACGAACTCCCCCATTGAAGCATCGGCTGCATCCAGTCCTTCAAGCGTGTGCTCCGTCTCAACAAATGCCGCCTCGGATTTGGCAGTGAAATAGATAAACAAAGCAATCACGAACAGGATAGGCTGGTGGGCAAACACTGCGAGAATTCCCCCGGCAACAGCAAAGACTTGCCCCACCCTTGCCGCAATCAGTGTTGCCTTCTCCCGTGGCATGAAGAAGCTCAACAAAGCCCTGAAGACCCGCCCCCCGTCCATCGGGAATGCCGGGATCATATTGAAAAGAACCAGGACAATATTGACCCATAGCAAACGGTCGATCATTGAGCCTGCCTCAAAGTTGTGGGTTGCTGCATTCCAATCAAAGACACCTCTTTTGATGATAAGAAGAACAATCGCGATGCCGACATTCACGAGGGGGCCTGCGATGGAGACCACCAGTTCCTGAATCGGCTCCCTGGGAATTCGCTTCATGCTCGCTATCCCGCCAAACGGAAGCAGCGTTATTTTGGGCGTGGTGATCCCGTACCTAAGCGCGGCGAAGACGTGTCCGAACTCATGCAACAAGACGCAGAAAAATACGAGCACGAGAAACACGACGCCCTGGATCGCAGCGGTCACACCTCCCTGAGCGCCCAACACCATTCCCACCCAGGCAAGCAGAAGGAGGAATGTCAGGTGCAATTTGACACGGGTGCCGCCAATCACGGCGACCTGGAATGACCACTTCATCTTGCTCTTTTCGTCGCTCATGGCTACCGGGAGGGACCCATTTACTTCCGCTAATGCCCGAGGTTCTTCAGGCGTTTGGTCTTTTCCTTCCGCATCTGTCGCTCTGCTTTTTCAAGAGTCAGATCGATTGCTTCATATAGGTCAGACGTCTCGGTCTCTGCCTTGATCACAATTTGATTTGTGCAGTGAAGGAGGAATTCGACCCGCTCTCCGTGCCCGCTATGATCCACGATAACCTTGGCATCCATCACTCTTGGATATTTCAGATGTATCCGGGCCAGCTTGGTTTCTATGTAATGGCGAATGGAATCCGTTGGCCCCATATGGCGTGCCGTGACAGTGACGGGAAAGTCAGGCTTCAAGTTTTCCATAACGAACAAGGTTTCATTCAGTGGGACAGGAACAGTGCGGTATCACCTCGCTTGATCAGCTCTTTGGTAAAGCTTCCGACAAAGAAATCTTTCACCGCTTTTCGCGAATGAATCCCAGCCACCACCAGGTCAACGTCCTCCAGAAGCTCATCGTTTACCACGTCCGAGATGGATTCTTCGCTCTGCATCGTTTCGACGAAATCAAAGCCATGAGCGAAAAGAAACTCGCTCGCGTTTCGCAGTAAGAAAGACGCGTTCTCATCAGTCGCTTCAGCTGCCACAAGAGTAATCTCGGGCTCATAGGGAGTGGCATAGGCGGCAAAATCATGCAGCGCTCTGGCTGCGCCGAAACTTCCATCAAATGCGATCAAAACCTTCTTCGGCTCATCAAGGCCTTTGGGCGGCACCGCAATAATCGGTGTGATGGTTCGATCCAGAATCTCGGCGAGGCTGTTGCCTTTGTCTTTGTGGGTTTCAAAGTGAAAGGCGGTCTCAAGCCCAACTACAACCAGGTCGTAAAAGATGGACGACTCCAGAAGTTTTTGCGCCGGGATCCCTTCGTATTCCGTCTCAACATGTTCCACACCCGCCTTTTCACAGGACGTCGCAAAACGTTCCAGACAGTCATTCAGTATTCGATCCGCGTGGTCCACTTTGGACTGAACAGCATCGATCATCATCGGGTAATAAGGGCCGACCGCCGGGACCAGACTGCGCCGAATACCTTCTGAATCCAACACGGCAACACCGGATAGCGTTGCCTCATGTTTCTCAGCAATTCTACAGGCAGTTTCCGTCGCCGCCTGGGCAAACACAGAAGGGTCCAAAGGAACGAGAATGCGCCTGATGATATCTTTCATACACTCAGTATTCCTCCGGAATGTGATTCCGCTTTCCGCCGGTTGTGATTTTGACGGCATGAGTTGTCGTCCATTTCACTTCCATCCGGGGAAATGGATCGCCGCCCATCAGTTTTTTGATTTCCCGCTGATATAAATCGCGACCGCAGCAGTCACACAGCCGACCAGGTTGGAGACCATGTCCCAGGAGGTGTTTTTGTAGCCTCCGACATTGGTTTCAGGAAGCGTCAGGGTCGCAAAAAACTCGATTACTTCGTTCAGTGAACCAAAGCCCATTCCGGCGGCAGCACAAAGGATCATCAACCCGGGGGTTGGTCGCAGTTCCCCGCCTTCTGCGTTTTTCACCTTTGCACTGAAGGCCTGCCAACACACCCATGTGGTGATCCCAAACCCGAAGAAATGAATCACCTGATCATATTTCAAACCGCCGGGAATGAACCGCAAATTGTAAAGAACTTTGGACGCGGTTTCGTCCTTCCAGGCATCAGGAATTGGAACCAGTCCTCCAGCCATATGCAACAATCCCCAAAGTGTCAGCCCCCACAATACCCCGGCGCTCAAGCCGACTCGTCGATGCAACGGAATCAGGGCTACGATCAGGACAACCATAACTCCGATGTAAAACACAAACTCTGAGTTGCCCCGCTGCCAGGACATCAACGCAGCCGCAACAAGGTACACCGCTGTAAATCCCAACACTCGTTTCAGATCGCTGCCGGTTGCGGAGGTATGCATGGTCAAGTAAAAGGCCGAAAGGTTGGCAAGGCAAACGACGGTCGAAAAGCCAGCCGGGATATTGAGGTCCTTGCAGAACCCGGGGAAACTCCGGCGAGGTATTCCTACCGCCGTTGCGAATAAATCATCGCATCAATCCAGCGAAAGACTCATCTGCAGTTGTTATAGCTTCCGCTCCTATTGTGATGTGCCGGTGTTTCTCCCCGTCCCCCAGTGCAGAGAACAATCAAACACCACCAAGATAGGCGGAATTAATATCAAAGGCCGCATAGATGGAACCCCGCTTCTTTGCGAGGCTACGGTGATATTCAGGCCTCTTTCTTCGTCCAAAAATGATGAAGGATCACTCTCGAGTGCCCCTTCCCAAACAACAAATCACTTCGCTGCTTTATGAAAACCAAGGAAAAGAACATCAAAAAAGTGCTGGTCGGCATCGATTTCTCTGACCCGTCGCAGGATGCCTACAACGAAGCTGTTCGTCTCGCGAGCCAACAACTCGCTGAGGTCTTTGCCGTTCATGTGATCGATAGCGAAATGCTCAACTCGCTCATCGATCACACCCACCTCTCCCGCGCGGAAGTCATCGCCAGTGTTCAATCCCGTTTGGTAAGTTTTTGCGAAACAGGCGGAGCCAAATCAACCTCAGTCAAGACCGAGGTAAGAGTCGGTCACACCGTCAAAGAATTCGGAAACTTGTGCGACGAATACTCACCAGACCTGGTAGTTCTCGGAGCGTGGGGAAGTGATCCCCATGCCAACCAGTCGACCGGTACCACGGTAAAACAGATCATCCAGGAAATTCAGTCCGATGTCCTGCTGATACGTTCCCGCCCCAATGAAAAGTTCTCGAAGGTGGTAGCCTGTATTGATTTTTCGACCTACGACGCTCCCGTCATCCGTGCCGCCGATCAAATTTGCCTGGCCGATAAAGCCAACCTGGAAATACTCCATGTTTTCTTTCCTCCATGGAAGTTGAAGGATCTCGCCCATGAGAAACTGGAGGACTTAGGGGCGGATTTTGAACAGGAATACGAAGCGGTCCTGAGAGGTCGGCTTGATCAGTTGGTGCCCAAAAACATCCACGGTATCGAATCCTTTGAAACCACCACCACGGTCATTGAAAGCAAAACGCACTCGGGTGGCATCTTAAAGCACCTCAAAGAAACCGGAGCTGATGTGGCAGTGATAGGTGCCCGCGGAGCCAGCCGTATCGAATCAATGATTCTCGGCCGCATCGCAGATCGCATTCTGACCGAATCGACCAGTTCAGTTTATGTGGTGAAAGACGCCCAGATCGAGTCGACATGATCTCCTGGAAGTCCCCTCTTCTGCCGACATTATTGGAAGACCACTGGCATATTCTATTGTGCCAGAAAAAGAGTTCGGTGCGCCCCTTTAATCATCCAACGGGTAAAGCTTCCTACGAACAAGATTAGATGAGAAGGCAGTGAGCCTGCGGGAGCGGGCTGATAGACTCACTGCTGATGAACACAATCCCTA
>JBLWYI010000064.1:0-6387 GCA_048267005.1 Verrucomicrobiales bacterium
TTCGCAGACCGAATGCCTGACAACAATTAATCACCTCTTCAGCGAATCCCGATTTACACAAAATTCCTGACAGGCTCGTTGTCCGCACCACCGGAGTCTAATTCTCTTGTCTTCGTTGATGGAAATTCTATGATTCCCCAAATGGCGAGAAAGTGGAAACCCCTGAACCGGGCTTCAATTATTCTGTTTGTGACCTGCGTCGCCTGGATTGGAAGCTATCTTGGGTTTCGTTTCACAGGCGGGACCGCATCCGACTACAATCAGCCTCACTCAATCAGCGACCTTTTCAAAATTTCGCCAAAATCGGTGAAAGATGAGGGCGGATACAATGTAAACACCTTTGCTTCCCCGACACGGGCGACATGGGGCAATCGATTATTTTATCCTCTTGTCTGGCTGGACAAACGATTCACAGTTTATGGTGTCTTTTTCTATTCACAGCATGGCTGAATCTTCAATCAACTGACTACAATGAAGCGCCGTCAACTTATCCAGTCAGCCATTGCAAGCAGCTCAGTCGCAGCTCTGGCCTCGCCTGTCTGGGCGGACGAAGCCAAGTTCGATATTATTGATACAAATGTCAGTCTGTATCGCTGGCCTTTCCGTCGACTGCCGCTGGACGATTCTAAATCCCTCGTCGCCAAGCTACGAAAGCTGGGAATTACGACGGCGTTCGCGGGCAGCTTCGAGGGCATCCTGCAACGCGACATTTCCGCAGTAAACAGGCGATTGGCCGACGAATGCAGAGAATTCGCTGAACTGATTCCAGTTGGATCGATCAATCCAAACCTGCCCGGCTGGGAGGATGACTTGAAACGCTGTGTAGATGATCACGGTATGCGTGGCATTCGGCTGCATCCGAACTACCACGACTATGAACTCAGCGACCCGCAATTCCTGAAGCTGCTGAATCAGGCTGCCCGCGCAAAGCTGTTCGTCCAAATTTCCGCCGTGTTTGAAGACGTAAGAACGCAGCCGGACAAACTTCGGGTTCCCGATGTCGATCTTTCCCCACTGGTGACCGAACACACAGGTCGCATTCAGGTGCTGAACTGGCGACCGCAGCGGGAGCTGCTTGAGAAACTCGCCGGTGTCCCGAATATTCACTTCGATGTTTCGCGAATTGATCAAACAGATGGTGTCGCGACATTGCTGAAGTCGCTTCCGGAAAGCCGGGTCATGTTTGGGACTCATGCTCCTTTCCTGATCCCCGAAGCATCACTGATTCGAATTCATGAGTCTGACCTGGCAGAGGAGATACTGCCCGTCATTCTGAAAACCAATGCCGTCAAGTTCCTCGCTGGATGAGTGATCACAACGGAACAGTCTTCGGCCTGCCCTCTGCGGACGAGTTGAAGAACTATCGGATCTGGGATTCCTATTTCCTGCCTTCCTACCGGAAGTTTGAGAATGACATGAAGCGGTCAGAGCGGGCCATTGAACTGGGAAGAATCGAGAAGCTCTGCTATTTCGCCCACGTCGGAATCGGCACCACGACTGACGCGACCTTTGAGAAGTCCGTTCAGCAAACGCCGGCTCTGGTCACGGAACCACTGAACCGTTGGCCTCATCTCCTTCTTGGAATGATTCACCTGAACGTTAATGACGTTCCTGCATCTCTCGATGCGTTGAACCGCTGGATTCGCGACGGCCAAATGCTGGGCGTCTACTTTGCCGGTGGAGGACCGGGAGCCCTGCCTTGCACGCACAGGAACTACCTTCCGTTGATTGAACGCATTGCGGAACTAAAGGCGGTCATCATGCAACACACCTGGCATGTGACGGGAGGGAAGACGAGCCCGGGACATTCGCTGCCTTCGGAGTTGGCTGAGCTTGCCTCGCACTTTCCTGATCAGAAATTCATCTGCGCACATGCCGGCGGAGAATGGGAGAAAGGGATCCGCGCCGTGAGGGATTCCCCCAACATCCTTGTGGAAACGTCAGGCTTCGACGCCACGGCCGGCTTTATCGAAATGGCGGTTCGTGAGCTTGGCCCGGAGCGCATCGTTTTTGGCAGCCATCTCCCTTCGCGTTCGCTCGGCACAGAGCTGGCAAAAGTCATCAGCACTGACATCCCGGACGATGCGAAGAGACAGATCCTCGGTGGTAACTTCCGGAAGCTGCTTCAACACAAACCGCCGCGCTGATACCCTCATCCAATAGCGTTGGTTACCAAATCAGTCCCGTGCTAGGATTCCACACTGATGGAAGATTTTTTACACAACCTTGATTGGGTTCTCCCCTTACGGAACGGGTTTCTGACCCCTGTGTTCGAATTTTTCACCTACCTGGGCTACCCTGATTTCTTCTTCTTTTCCCTGCCGATCCTCTATTGGGTGTGGAAGAAAGAATCAGCCAACCGGGTCACACTGGCACTGTTGAGTTCGGCCCTCCTTACTTACTACTTCAAAAACCTGTTCCAGGATCCCCGGCCAACGCCTTACTTTATGGAGGGGCATGAACCCGATTCCTTCGGCCTTCCCAGTGGCCACACCCAGCTCAGCATCGTGTTCTGGTTTTCACTGGCGCTTGAAATCGGCAAACGCTGGTTCTGGGGTATTGCCCTATTCTTCGCCTGCGGCATCGCGTTCAGTCGCCTTTACCTTGGCGTTCATGATGTCGAGGATGTTATCGGGGGAATTGTCCTGGGAACGGTCGGCCTACTGCTGTTGCGGTGGCTGTTCACCAAACCGCCTGTGTTTCAATGCAGCATCATTATAACCCTGTTAGGACTGGTGCTCCTGCTGTGGCAGCACGGAACCGTTTCAGGAAAGGTGATTGCGCTCGGCGGCTTTATCACCGGTTGGTTGTCAGGCATGCTACTTGAGAACCGTTATCTCAACTTCGAGCGAGGAAGAATATGGCAGAAAATCATCTCGGTTGGTCTGGGCCTGGTTGGCGTGGCCGGGCTGTTAAAGATTCTCACACTGTTCTTTACCGCAATCCGTTTTCCTGAACCTCCAGCCCAATACATCGGCGGTTTGTTGATTGGCCTGCTTATCACTTTCCTAGCTCCGCTGTTCTTTCGTAAGATTGGATTGATGCGATCCAACCAGCCGGGCTAAGACTCGCCCACTACAGTTCCAGTAGACAAAGTTGTGAATTAACTTGCTCCAAATCTGGAAATTCGTTAGTCACTTGGCTCGTCTTTGAACCGATGAGCAACAACATTATCTCTCTGCGAGTGCAGGCACCCGTTCCCGGTGTCACTCCAGAAGGCACGCAACCGTCCGGTCCCGCTGTGGCCGTCATGATTTCGCGGGCTTCTAATCGACTTGCTTCGCTACTCTGGAACGGACTCGCGCCTGTCGTTGGCCTGATTCATTCCGGGCAGCGTCATCGGCCGAATTCACCCTTCGAGTCTTAGAATCCAAACCCTACCACCTACAATATCATGATCATATTCGGCACTCGCGGAATCACAACCACTCCTGAACGCGGCACATTCAACTGCCCACGCTGTCAGTCCTCTCAGAACTACAACTTCAAGAGGGTGCGGAGATTCTTCACCTTGTATTTTATCCCGGTGATCCCACTTGATAAGCTCGGTGAGTATGTCGAATGCCCAAGCTGCCAGGGCACCTATGACGTCGAGATCCTGAGCTATGACCCGGGCCAGGATGTGGCACAGATCGAAGCCTTCTTCTTTATCGCCGTGAAGCAAGTGATGATCGCCATGCTTCTTGCTGACGGTGAAATTGATGACAGCGAAGTTCTGGCGCTGCAATCAATCTATCAGGAACTCACCGGCGCTCAGATTCCGGAAGATGAGTTACGCGAAGAGATCGCGGTGATCAACGGCTCAGGCAGTTCAGCAATCCAGCTGATCCAGGAGCTTTCCCCGACACTGAATAATCCGGGCAAAGAGATGGTGATCCGTGCTGCGTATCAAATTGCGGCAGCGGATGGCCACGTTGACGACAGTGAACTCCAGTTGATTGGCAAACTGGGGCAAACCATGGCCCTCTCCAACGCTCACATCAATGGTTTGATGCAGGAAGTCGCCGCCCAACAACAGCAACAGCCCCAGCTGGAGGCCTGATCCCATTCCACTGCTGATCATCATCGTCTACCAGCTTGTCTGGTGTCTTGCGGAAAGTGCTGCGGTCTCCAAATACCGACACTTGCACGCCACTGCACCATCACAGCCCGGCGTGATCCCCCTTGTCACAGCAATCACTGCCGCACTCCTGGCAATCATCATCTCAATCTCTGCGGTGGGTGGAAAGTCCACGCCACACTTTCTTCCGGCGATCGTCTTGGGACTGACCGGGGTCATCCTGCGCATCGCTGCGATTCGCACGTTAGGCCCGCTCTTCCGCGACTCGATCGATCTTGCATTCGATCACATACATGTGAAGTCCGGTCCCTATCGTTTTCTAAAGCACCCCGCTGAGGTCGGCTTCCTTTTGGCAATGTCAGGCCTGTTCCTGCTTGCACCGACAGCCATCACCTTCGGTATTCTATGCCTGCTCGGGAGCCTTTCGTTCCTACGGATGCATTTGGAAAACCAGATGTTGAACCATCACTTCCAACTCAAGCAAAAGAGCCCGTGGCCCGATGGGGCCAGCGGAAATTGACCTTTAAGGGAAATTTAGTTTCCCGCCGATCGCCATAGATTAAGAGCGTCATGAAAATGAACTCTGCCGCTCCTCTACTCCTTCGCTCTCCACTCTCTGCCTGTGTCATCTGCCTTTCTCTTTTGCTGCAGATTTCCCCGCACCTACAGGCTGGTGAACCATTCAGACTCACCAGTCTGGCGGGGAAATCAATCGAAGTCGAACTGATCTCCATCGACCACGACAAGGACATTGTTCAGTTTCGCCGGTTAAGCGACGATCGGGTTTTCACCACAAAGATCGCTATTTTCAATCCGCTCACTCAGCTGAAACTGCGTCTCAGGAATGTCCGGAATGGAAAAGACACGTCCAGCCCAACCCAGCTCTTCGCCGAAACCGAATCGGCACAAAAAAGCCCGGACAACTCTCGTCGCCCGGGCTTTTGAAATACTTTCGAGTAGAAAGATTACGCGATCGACTTGCCACTTGAGAGCAAATCATCACAGGCGATGCCGATCCGCTCAGCCATCGCAGTTTCACCAGCCTTGAGATAGGCACGTGGATCGTAAGCTTTCTTATTACCGATCTCTCCGTCACACTTCAAAACACCGTCGTAGTTTTTCATCATGTGATCCACGATCGGACGAGTGAATGCATACTGAGTGTCAGTGTCGACATTCATCTTCACGACACCGTATTCGAGCGTTTCACGAATCTCTTCGAGTGTTGAACCGGAACCACCGTGAAACACGAGATCGAACTCGCTGTCCGCGCCGTATTTGGCTGTCACTGCATCCTGACCTTCCTTGAGGATCTCAGGGCGAAGCTTCACTGCACCGGGCTTGTAGTGGCCGTGGACGTTACCGAAAGTCGCCGCAAAGGTGAAGCGACCGATTGAAGCAAGCGCCTCATGCACTGCAACCATATCTTCCGGAGTCGTGTAGAGCTTGTCCTCAGGCATATCTTCAGTACCTGCAGCTCCATCTTCCTCACCACCGACACAACCGGCTTCAACTTCGAGGATGATTTCGTTTTCGACACACTTCTTGAGATATTCCTGAGAAATCTTCATGTTCGCGTCGAGATCCAGCTCAGAAGCGTCGAGCATGTGGTTCTGGAACAGATTGTTCTGGCCATTTGCACGGCGCTTTGCAGTCGCTTCGATCAATGGATCGAGGAAATCCGGAGCAACATGGGGACGGCAGTGATCCGTGTTGAGTGCGACAAGAATGTCGTATTTCTCAGCAAGGAGATGGGTCGCTTCCGCGAGAACAATCGTCCCGTGAACAGCGTTCTTAACGTTCAAACCAGAAGCGAATTCACCCGCACCGGTTGAGAACTGGATGATACCATCTGACTTGTTGTCAGCAAACGCCTTAAGCGCTGCATTGATGGTAGGAATGCTGGAACAATTGATTGCCGGATAGGCATATCCACCCTTTTGGGCGGCGTCCAACATGTCTGCGAATTGTTTTGGTGTTGCTACTGGCATATTGCGGGACCGTTAAATGAATGTATTCAGGTTTTCAAGTTGCAAATTTGTATACAAATCTTGCCGTTTCCTTTCGGAATCAGAACTTTAAGTGCAGTATTCGTGCCACAGCTTATCCTTGGCTTCCAACGGAAGCTGCAAGACATGAACAATCAAAGATAATGCGTCAGTTCTCTCCGGCACAAATCGTTTTAGGCGGCTGCCTTCTGGCCTTCGGAGCCTCCTTTTTGAACACGGGATTTATCTTGAGCGCAGGGATGAGCCTGTCAGGAATTTTGTGTAAATCGGGATTCGCTGAAGAGGTGATTAATTGTTGTCAGGCATTCGGTCTGCGAA